>JAKFCX010000067.1:0-24591 GCA_036676415.1 Chitinophagaceae bacterium | reverse complement strand
TTTAAAAATTTCTTATCGATGTCAATACTGTTCTTATACCCTAAAAACCCGGGTGTATTTAATTGTACAGCCAACCTCAGGTAACGTAACTCGATATTATTCTTGTCACTTGAAATGGCCCGCTCCAGCATATTCTTTCCTCGCTTAAAATACGATAGTTTATTCACCGGATTAAACGAGTGCTTTGCCATGATCATGGTAGCACAACCTTTGTATCCATATAAAAGTGGTTGCTGATTATTTACTTTATCAAGCATCTTCAACATCTGTTTGCAATAGATCTCTTTTGAAGGAGCTTTTTCATATATCTGTCTCAACTGAACCAAATATGGATCAGTCCCATCTAAGAAAAGCCCAGCCCACAATATGATCAGTATGGATTTCAAATCATATTCATTTTATACCCTACAAGACTATTTACCATTAAGCCCAATTTTCGTCCATTACTGATTCTTACACGTCTTTCCATTACCTCGTCAGACCGAAGTTTTCTGATACGCCGAAATAAAGATTTATAATAAACAAAAGCAAGATAAACGCCTTTTCGGGAAGAAGCAGGTAAGAGTTTTATTCCTTCTAAAGCCACTTTAAAATCCAGTTCGATATCCTGTTCTATCTCCCTCTTCGCATTGCAATTAAAAGCTTCCCAGTTTATTCCCGGGAAATATACTCTTCCCAGTTCCTGGTAATCCTGTTTCATATCACGCAGGAAATTCACTTTCTGAAAAGCTGCCCCAAGCTTCATTGCATAGGGTTTAAGTATTTCGAACTGCTGCTTATTACCTTCTGTAAAGACATGCAAACACATAAGGCCTACCACTTCTGCTGATCCTAAGATGTATTCTTCGTACTTTGAGGTATCGTATTTTATCTGCGTGAGATCCATTTCCATGCTAAGCAGAAAGGTATCTATCAACTTCCGATCAATATCATACTGGTGAACCGCTTCCTGGAAGGAATTAAGAATAGGGTTACATGATATTTTATAATCCAGCGCTTCGTAAGTATCCTGCTTTAATTTGCTTAACAGGTAAGTTTTATCATACCCATGAAAACTGTCTACGATTTCATCAGCCAGTCTTACAAAGCCGTAAATCGCATAGACCGACTTCCGTAAACGAGTGTTCAGAAAGTAAATGCCCCACGAAAAACTGGTACTGTAGGTACGAGTGGTGAGTTTACTTACCTCGGATGAGACCTGGTCAAATAGTAACTTCATGCATTGAATGTTTGAATAAGTTGATGACTTGTTGTGCAGCGATTTTTCCCGATATCAGTGATGGTGGAACCCCAGGTCCCGGAACTGTAAGTTGACCTGCATAAAAAAGGTTTTTTATTTTTTTGTTGATGATCTTCGGCTTCAGAATGGCCGTCTGCATAAGTGTGTTTGCCAGGCCATAGGCATTTCCCTTATACGAATTATAATCTCCAATAAAATCAGCAAGGCAATAACTTCTCTTGTATTGAATGTTCTCTTCAGGAATTTTCTCATTTATATGTTTTTCAATCCTGGCTAACATAATCCTGAAATACTTCTCCCGCATCTCTTCATTATCGGTAAGCCCAGGAGCAATTGGCATTAACAGGAACAGGTTCTCGCAGCCTGGAGGAGCTACTGTGTCGTCTGTTTTGGAAGGACAACAAACATAAAACAGTGGCTTGGTTGGCCATTGGGCATTCTTATATATTTCTTCCGAATGTTGCGTGAGATCCTCTTCAAAAAACAAGGTGTGATGGTCAAGGTGAACTCTCTTGTTTACACCCAGGTAGTAAATAAGACAGGACGGAGCAAATGTTTTAGAATCCCAATACTCCTCAGAATAATTACGGTATTCCTTAGGTAGTAAGCTGGATTCTACATGGTGATAGTCTGCTGCAGCCACTACTGCATCAAAATAATATGTTTTATCATTCACCAAAAGGCCGGTAGTCATGTTGTTGTTAACCAGAATTCTTTCAACAGGTGCATCGAAATGAAATTGTACGCCTTGTTGCTCTGCAACTGCTACCATAGCATTGATTACACTACCAAAGCCACCTTTCGGATACCATGTTCCTAGTTTCAAGCCTGCATAGTTCATTAAACTGTACAAAGCCGGAGTGTCAGAAGGCATGGCACCGAGGAACAATACAGGAAATTCCATTAACGCCTTCAGCTTTGGGTTGGCGAAATACCTGGCCACGTGTTTAGAAAAGGAGGTAAACACCTGTAAACGAAATACATTCGATAAAATATCCTTATCAATAAACTCTTTGAAAGATAATCCGGGTTTGTGCACCAGTTTATTGATACCGAGTTCATATTTCACCTCGGCCTCTTTCATAAACTGATCCAGCTTTATAGCAGCACCTTGCTCAATTGACTCAAACAATTGCAGCAGCGATTGGTAATCTGCCGGTATACTCATCTTTGATCCATCAAAGACTATGTTAAAGCCAGGATCCAGTAATTTCAAATCATAAAAGTCCGAGACAGAATAACCAAAATCGTTGAAGAACTTTTCAAAAACATCGGGCATCCAATACCAGCTTGGCCCCATATCGAATGTGTAGCCGTCAGCACTAAATGTTCTTGCCCTGCCACCTGGCACAGCATTCTTTTCAAAGACTTCAACGCTATAACCCTGCTTTACGAGATATGCAGCTGCACTTAAGCCGGAAAAGCCACTCCCTATCACTGCAATCTTTTTCATGTTTATGTTTTATTATTCAATATTTAAACACTACAACTCATTCTCCAGGTCTTCAATAGTATGCAATAACCTCACATTGGATTTTAACTTGCCACTGAACAACGAAGGATTTGCTGCGATGAAAATCTTCTTCAGCCGATATTCTTCGCCCAACTGTTTTGCCACACTAGCGTAATTATCAACCGAATTATTTCTTACAAAAAATGTAAGCAAGTGAGTTACCCCTGATTTCTTAACAGCTTCGGGCAAAGTTGAAAACGGAACGTTACTACCCAGGTAAACAACTTTATGTCCATGGGATCGTATCAGCCAGTTAGCAAACAACAACCCTGTTTCATGAAACTCATCTTCCGGCAAGAAGCATAACCATGTATCTCCGGATTTATCAGCCAGCGGTAAAGCATCAATGGCTGTAAACAATTTTTGCCTTAAGAGGTTAGATATAAAATGTTCATTTGCCGGGGGAAGAATATCGGCAGTCCATAGCAACCCCATTCTATGTAATAAAGGAAGAATGATTTCTTTATAAACCGCTTTTACCGAAAGCTTTAAAAAGCAGTGACCCAAAATCTTTTCGAAAGAAACTTCGTTAAAAGCAAGCCCGGCAGTTACCAGAGAATTTACATAATATTCATTTCCAACAGAAACAGCAACCAGTTGTTCTTCACTTATCATACGAAACAACTGTTCATCTTTCATGGCCGAAAGATCAGAGACTTTGTACCCCAGCAATGAAAGTGTTCGTATATTCAACAGTCTCCTTAATTGAAAATCGTCGTAATAACGGGTATTACCTTCTGACCGGTGTGGTTGCATTGTATTGTAACGCTGCTCCCATATCCGGATCGTATGGGGTTTTAATCCCGAAAGCTGGGCCATCTGTGAAATACTGAAGCTATTCATTGTTTAAATATCAAATGTACATATTTAAACAACATTAATTAGGGTAAATCAGATTTTTTTTAAACTTTAGCAGAATGAATAAACTTCCAACGCTACATGATCCATTTGTTTTCATAGTTACCACCCTGGTAATATTTCTTTTTATTATGGTAAGATATGTTATGGTTGCAGGAATTTTTTATGGCATTTTCTTTATTTGGTGGCCCGGCAAATGGAGGCAACGGAAGCTCAACCAAAGAGACTATACCAAAAAACAATTACGTACCGAGATCAAGTGGAGCACTGTTACCACCCTGATATTTGCTTTCGCAGGTTCGGTTAGTGTACTGCTCTGGCAGCAAGGTTGGCTAAGGGTATATGTTACAGTGAATGCATATCCTACCTGGTGGTTGCCTGCCAGTTTCATAATTGCAGTTGTTTTACATGAGACCTATTATTACTGGCTTCATAGATGGATGCATTATCCGAAAATCTTTAGAATAGTACACAAAGTGCACCATGACAGCAGCATCACATCACCCTGGACGGCTTTTTCATTCCATCCCATAGAAGGCTTACTGCAGGCATTGTTTCTTCCCCTGTTGTTGCTGGTAATGCCAATGCATTTATATGTATTAATCGCCCAGCTTTCGTTTATGACGCTGAGTAGTGTTATTAATCACCTGAATGTTGAGATTTACCCAAAAGCTTTTAATAGAAATATTGTCGGCAAATGGCTGATCGGAGCTACGCATCACTCCTTGCACCATAAACAGTTCAAATATAATTATGGTTTGTATTTTACTTTTTGGGACAAATGGAAACAAACCGAAAGTCCGCTATACAATGATACATTTTCAGATAAAACCGGAACAGCTAGCAAATCCTGCAACTGATAAGAATTCCTGAACTAAACAAATCACTACAATACCGTAGGCTCAATGGCTGATTACATTTACACATTGAAATTGTTTAATTACACAAACAAATACTGGAAATGTATTCAAGTCGTAACTTACTTTCAAGTTAAAGCCTGATGATTGAAGCACTACTTGTAGATGACGAACAAAATAACCTGGACAATCTTTCATTTCTATTAACCCACGATTGTAACGGTGTTCATGTGAAAGGTTGTGTGAACAATGCAGAAACTGCAAGAACATGGTTAAGTAAAAATTCTGTTGACGTGGTATTTCTTGACATTGAAATGCCAGGTGAAAATGGTTTTCAATTGCTCAGCAGCCTGTCCAACCAATCATTTAAAGTAGTTTTTGTAACTGCCTATAACCAATATGCATTACAGGCTATTAAAGCGAGTGCACTGGATTATATACTAAAGCCTGTTAAAATAGATGAGCTACAGGAAGTAGTAGAGAAAATAAAAAGATTGCATAACAGTAATGATGCGAAAGGTCAGAACCAGCTGTTGATGCAACATTTGCTGGAATCAGTACACAAAAAAGAATTTCCTAAAAAAATTGCATTGCCACAACTAGGCGGCATCAGTTTCATTGAAGTAAATGATATAGTCTCACTACAGGCCGATAGCAACTACACCATCATACATCTTAATAGCATGCAAAAAATGGTGATCAGTAAAACACTTAAAGATTTTGAGGAGTTACTGGATCAATCGCAGTTTGCCAGGATCCATAAATCATATATTGTCAACCTGCGGTATATAAAAGAATACAGCACTACCGATGGTGGTGTAGTAAAGATGACAGATGGCAACCAATGGAGCATCAGCAGGCGACAATTGGATGTTTTTCTTGAAAAAATGAAAACATCCAGCTTAATGTTTGGCAAATAGACTTGTTTGTCTACCTTATGCTTCCAAACCAACTAATTGAAAGCTGTCACTACTTTATTTTTACTTCTGTTGCTGCAATATTTTGCAGCAGCTCAACAGAATTACACAGCTTTCACCGTCAATGATGGCTTACCCAGCAATCATGTTTATCAATGCCTGGAAGATGATCACGGATTTTTATGGATAGCAACAGATGCAGGAATCGCAAGATTTGATGGAAAGCATTTCCAGGTGTTTACCACCGAGCATGGTCTACCTGACAACGAAGTACTGCAGATTGCAAAAGAAAAGGATGGAACCATTTGGATCAACTGTTTCAAAGAAGGTACTGCTTACTTTGATAACATAAAGAATCGTTTCATCAGTTCAAAGGAAGATACTTCGATGCAGATTTCCGGAACAACCGTTATAAGCCTGTATGCTTTACCCGATGGTGGTGTTCAATATCATAGTGAAAGTGGAGCAACGATCTTCCGCAATAAAAAACCGGAATATAAATATGCCACACAAAGTTCGGGCAGATCTTTTATAAGAGATATGGAAAGTGGCACAGTGCTATGGTGGAGAGGCAATAAGACAGGAAAGAAGAGTTTTATCATTCATTCATCAGGCAAAAAAGACCTGGATAGTGTTTCCGTAGGTGTTCATAAGGGAATTTACTTCTCCGCAATTGATGATAACCGGTTCTATAGTTATCGCCGTGATAGTAATATCTGCGTTATTTATTCTGATTTTAAAACAAACCCGCTCCGGTTTAAAATAGATACAATTACCATCCCTGAACCTTTCTTTCATCAATCTTTTACCAGTTCACAGTTTTACCTGATAACTCACTCCGGTAAAATTTATGTATTCAACAAAATAACCCGCGTACTTGAAAAGATCATCAGCGGAGCCTATTTACCCAATGCCTACTATAATGACAGCAAGGGAAATGTATGGATCAGTACAATTGACAAAGGACTTCTGGTATATCGAAAAAAACAAGTAGCATCTATTGATATTCCGGATGATTTTACCCGAACAAATTTCATCAGTCTTGCGAAAAATAAAGAAAGCCTGCTCGCAGGCAACTATTATGGTGAAGTGATTGAGGTAAAAAATAATAAGATCGTCAAGCATACGATTATAAAGAAAACACCCTCACGCCAACGGAAGATAATTATATCAGGAAAAAGAATTTACACTATTTCAGAGGATGGCATCTTTATGAATTATAAAGAAAAGGTTCCTCTCCAGGCTGGCAAAACCGCCATTTTGTATAATGATAGTATCATGATGATTGGTTCTGCAGGAGGCGTAGCAAGTATCAATACAAGAACAAATCATGTAATAAAAAACATACGTTATAAAAGAGTTACTGCATTAGTAAAAGATGCAAAAGGGCTGGTATTTATGGGCTCTACTGACGGGCTTCATAGTTATGATCCGCTCAATGATAGTTTCCGATCACTTTCTTCTATCAGCCCACTTTTAACTGACAGGGTTGCGGCTCTCTGCACCACTACCGATGATCTTCTTTGGGTAGCTACCTCAGGTAAAGGATTGGTTGCAATACAGGATCATAAGGTACTCTCAAATATCACTGTAAATGACGGCATCATAAGTAACGCCTCGAGAAGCATGAGTGGTGGGGCACCTGGCCAGGTATGGCTGGGTACGGCTCATGGAATAAGCGTGGTAAACTATAAACTGATCAATAATAAATTAAGCTACTCCATACAAAATATATCTGTTAATGATGGATTAGTAAGCAATGAGATCAATGACCTGCTATTTGCAAATGATACAATGTTCATTGCAACGGGTAACGGGCTTTCAATGATGCCTGCAAATTTCACAATGCCAGGCTTCAACATCCCCATAAGATTGATCCGGATGAATATTAATCAACAAGACACTGTTATAAGTGCTCAATATAAACTCAGTTATAAGCAACAGAATCTACTAATGGAGTTTGCAGCAATAGAACTGAATGGTCATTTCAGAAACCTTCAGTACAAGATCGATCGAAACCAGGACTGGATAGACCTTCCGGGAAGAACACTATCATTACAGTTAAATAGTGGACTTCATACGATACAGGTTAGGGCTGTAGATGTAAATGGAAATATCAGCAAAGATATCTTATCAGTACATTTTGATATAGCAGTGCCATTCTGGCGATCATTTTGGTTCTGGTTGGTCATTGCTGTTGTGGGGCAGTTACTGGTTATTTATTTCGTTAACCGCCGGCAGAAGAAGAAGAAAGAAAAAAAGCTGGCAAAAGAGTTAGCGATTGTACAAACAGCGTCATTGGAACAACAGGCTTTTACATCGTTAATGAATCCGCATTTCATGTTTAACGCACTGAACAGTATTCAGCATTATATCAATGTACAGGATCGGCAAAAAGCAAATCGCTATCTCAGTGATTTTGCTTCATTGATCCGTAAAAATTTTGAGTCGGCCCAGCAATCTTTTATTCCACTGGACCAGGAGTTAGAGAGCATCAGGATATACCTGCGATTAGAACAGATGCGCTTTACTGAAAAATTTCGGTATATTATTGAAGTTGATGATGACCTGGAACCTGAAGGATGGATGATCCCAACGATGATCTTACAACCATTACTTGAGAATGCTGTGTTGCATGGTCTCATGCCTTCATCGCTGCCTGGCCAACTTTTGATAGAAATAAAAGAAGTACGAAATCAACTGAGCATTTGTATCACAGATAATGGAATTGGCATAAAAAACAGCAATGCATTTAAGGCGAACAAGACCCATCGAAGCCATGGAATGGAACTGATCAAAAAGCGAGTAAAGGCCCTCAGCCATTTTTCAGGTGACCCCATCACATTAACAATGATGCCGGCTTACGAATCGCTCCAAAATCCAGGCAACAAGATCATAATTACTATTCCTGGAGCACTTCACTCGGCCTGGATGCATGTACAGCGAAAAAATATCAATTCCACTGAAAGTCATCTAATTAGCCCCCAGTAATCTAATGAATTTCCACAGGGTTTACCTTTTACTCACTACAAACATCTATTCACTCATTTATTGGTAAGGGTCACACACTCAGCATTGTACCTGCGATGCATTCATTCTATTTTGAAGAACCAAAACGTACTCCAATGAAGCAAGTCCTCCTCTGCTTATGCCTCTTTTTTGTAATTAAATCCTTAGCTCAGAACAATCCCATATCCAGCATTACTATTTCGTTACCACCTAATCCAGATGCAAGCATTGCAAACTGGAAAGGCGGCACTTCTATATTAACCATCTCTGCCATGGCAAGAGCGGTAAATGGGAGGCCAGATGTTAGGGTGGAGGATAGTAGAATACTGGTTATAATAAAAAAGGCAGGTGGAAAAGTATGCGGCAGTTTTACCAACGCCTCTGCTCCTGCTGCAAATTTTACAACACTAAATAAAGTCTGGAGTGGCAATAACGCTGTTTCATTATTAGGACAGGAATGTACATTACCACCGGGAGACTATGAATTAACCGTGCAGCTTTTTGCGAATGGCCCGAGAGGATTGGAGCCAATCAGCGAAGAAAAAATCAAGGCATTTACGATCAAAGGAAATGAGCAGCAAACTTACCAGCCACCACAGCCAATGTTGCCAGCCAATGGCACTATACTTAAAGAAGAGGAAATAAAAAAGCCGGTAACATTTCGATGGACACCGGTGGTACCCAGGCCACAGGATCCTGTAACCTATCGTTTGAGAGTATGGAGAATGGCGGAAGGCCAGAATAGTATATCAGCTACGATAATACAACAACCTATTCTCGGAAATGACGTCGGAAATGTTACACAAGCTATTGTAAGACTAAATACAACATCACCTAACTCCAATTCTCCTGAAATCTATGTATGGAATGTTCAGGCTTTAAACAGGGATGGAAAACCGATCGGCAGTAATAACGGAACGAGTGAAGCATTTACCATTACAGTTCAACCTGTAAACGATGCTCCCGCAGCTATTAAACTTGTTTCGCCTGAAAATGGTGAAACGGTAAGATCTCAGCATCCAACATTCAGCTGGACGTTAACTCCGGGAGATGTTAATGGTGATGGCTATTATAAAATAAAGATTGTTGAGATAAAAGGTGATGAATCTCCTGAACAGGCATTCAAAGGGAACAAACCATTTTTTGAAAAAGACTCTCTTCATTATTTCAAAGGCAACAAGCCACACTTCGAAAAAGATTCTTTGAAACCATTGTCTTTTCAATATCCCTCATCTTCAACTAAACTGGAGGCAGGCAAGCGATATGCATGGAAGATAGAGTTAAAAGGAGAAAGAGGTGTTAAGATCACAGAAAGTGAGATCAATGAGTTCATTGTTTCAAGCAATAATACTTCTACCGCCAGGCTTTCATTAATATCTCCTGCTAACAGTGAGACAGTGAGGGTGCAGAATCCAACTTTCTCATGGAACTCTTATCTTACTCCGGCTGACTACGATGGTGATGGATACTATAAAATCAAGATCGTTGAGATTAAGGGTGATGAGTCACCCGACAATGCATTCAGAACAAATAAGCCATTCTTTGAAAAAGATTCTATTGCACGTTTCAAAGGCAATAAGCCTTTTTTTGAGAGAGATTCATTAATACGTTTAGATATACAATATACTTCCTCAGCACTTAAGCTGGAGCCAGGAAAACGATATGCCTGGAATGTACAGGCTTTAAATAGAGATGGGAAGCCGGTAGGTTTAAATAATGGCACCAGTGAGGTATGGAAGTTTATGATGTCTACACCTGGGAATTGTGCCATTAACATTGATTCTATTACATATAGCTGTAAAGGATACAACAGTAACGGCAAACCTGTTTATAGTTTTAAAATCTATGCAAAGAACAACTCCACAACTGGTGTAACAAACCTGGGAAATACTTTTACTACCGATCCAAACAATGGCAATGCAATACCGCCTTCTCAGAACGGAAATTATCTGAATATTTTTCCTTCAGCTGGTGGGGTTATATCTAATCTTAGTCCGGCAACAACGGTATTAACGGTTATAACACCAGGTGCTCAGCAAGTGATCTCGGGAGATTATACACTAAACAATCCGGCTAATAAATGCATCAATTTCAAAGTTTTTGCGAATACATTTATTACTTCAGGCACTTCTGTAACAGGTAATACGTGCTCTTCTTTAAAAGATACTTGTCTAATAGCCTGTCTTTGCAAAGACTGTGATAATATGACTGCAGACTTCAGCAACTTCAACACAACTACTCCTGCAGGCAGTAATGGTAATCAGTTTAATTTATCAGGTAGCATTAATGTGAATGTTCCTGTTTACGGGATAGAAATAGACGTTCAATCATACAATGTGAGTTCAAAGCCTACTACGTGTAGTAAAGGAATAACAGGTATTGAACAATCGGGTATGATACTAATGCCTGGTACTACCATTAATAATACATCGGTAATACAGTTATTCAATGAAACTATATCCGGAAGTTCAGCTTCCAATAATAATGCAACGAAGCAGGTTAAGCTGATAAGTACCACTCCTATTACTGGCAGTATACCACTTAATTTACTAATTGGATTACCCGGACCTATTGCAGGTCTTGAACCAGGTTGTTGCAAAATGGAATACCAGGTTTGCTTAAGAATAAAGATATTTTATGATGAGAAATCATGCAAGTCATGTGTCTTCACCAAATGCTTTCAATTCTCTAATTGATAAACCCCCTCAACAATGAAATCGTTTAAATATATCTTCAAATCATTGACAGTTGTAATAGTCTGTTTACTTTTTGCTAAAAATGGCATAGCACAATCTTTATTGTCAAATGATATTTGTACAAGCCTCGGTCTTCCTTCTGAAATAAGTTTGAAAGATGCTACTGGTGCACCTTTAACTTCTATTGAGAGCGGTTTAGAATTTAATATTACAATGGATGTGCCCGGTGGAATTTGTCAGGGTGGCAGCTATGAAATCTTTATTACTTCATCAAACAACCTAATATTAGGAAACTGTGACCCAGATTACCCTTTTACATCTCTGGGAACAAATCTATATCACAGTGCATTAATACCAGCAAACCTCGGACAAGGAATCAATGTGCCTTTTAAATTCACACCCGGAATTACCTGTAATGGTGAAGTTGGTTCATTTGAAGTGAAAATAGTTTTAACCTGCGAAGACGGTTCTACAAAAACATGTGTTTTCAAAAAAATCGGACTTACAGCAAAAGCAAAAAATTACTATACAGTAGAGAAGAAACATGTTTGGGGAAACCTTAGAGGCGGCAATATTATTTGGGATGTTATTATTAAAAATAACAATCCGAATCCAGGCATAGGTGATTATAACCTTCTCGATAACCAGATACATGATCTCTTTCCGCAAGGAACAATTACATCAGTAGTTAGTTATAGTGGTGCTGGTAGTGTAAATGGTCTTTCAGGTCTTGGTACGTCCTGGGCAAAATGGACAATAGGAAACATAGCAAGTGCAAGTACTGGTAATCCAATTGTATATAGAGTTACTACCACAAGTTGCCAGCCGGTAGGTACAATTGTAAAAAACTGCATAAATATCTATGGAACGCTGGGTAAGATTTTTCCATATCCTTTACCGTCTTGCGATAAAATAAATAATACATCACCCATTTGTGCAGAGGTAAAACTTGTAGGCTCAGCATCATCCATCGCTAATTTTTCTAAGACCTTATCTTTTGGTCAAGATGTATTAAACTATGCACCAGGATGTGAAGCCGAATACACCATCAGAATATCTAACGATGGCAATATTCCTATCAACACCATTAGCCTGTCAGATATTTTTCCTTCAGGTATTAATGGCATTAATGTAACGAAGATCACCATTTCAGCTAATGCAGTAAGTATGCCTTATACTACAAACTTGGGCACTCCTCTTTCCGGTTCAACATCACACAATACAAATACAACGGAAATATGGAACACATCAAACCCCACTAGTTTAACATTCAATACGTCAGGCACAAGTACGTTGTTGGGTGGATACATTGATATTAGGCTACGTTTTACCATCAATACTTCTGCAACGGTGGGAGCAATAATTAATAACTGTGCTAAATTAACTTACAATGGCACTTATGATGGTACAGCAAACGGCGTAACAATATGTGGCGTGTACTATCCACCCCTCCCTGCAGGTACTGTTCTCGAAAGCTGTGTTCCTTTCACTGTTCAGTCAAAGAAAGCAATACCAGGAATTAGAAAATGTATTACTAATGGATCACAAACTTTTGATATAACAGATGTAATTCCTTTCAGAATCGTGGTTTCAAATCATGGAGCTGCAAATTTTTCCGGCAACATATCAGATATGTTAGGTAGCGCACAAAATCTTGAATTGGTCCCTGGTTCTGTTACTTATTCTTACGGAACAGGTTCTTTCAGTCCTTACTCAACAACCCCCGGTTGTGTTTCACATTTTAGCAATGTGAGTTCTACACCTCCAACCTGGTTAACTGTGATTCAACAAACTGCACAAAACCTGCAATGGTCAACATCGGGCTTACAGGGTAATTGTACATTGCACGAGGCTTATTTCCTGGTGATAGAATTCAATGCCAGGATCAAACCACAATCCTTTGGTAATTATTGTAACAAAGCTTCCTTATCAAGACCAAACAATACGCTTATTGAAAGCTCAACAACATGTTATAACATTAGAAGAAGCGTGGCCATACTTACTACTAAAGAATCCAGTACTTCATTTGTAGAGGCAGGCCAGCCTTTCAGTTATACTATTACTGTTACCAATAGTGGCAGCGTTGCTTTGCGTGATGTAAAGGTTGAGGATGTATTACCTGCCTGCATAACCTTTAATAGCAGAACTGCTGTTAAACGTGATGTAAACGGAAACACAAGTACAGCAAACATTTCATCAGGTTCTCCTCCTTATTCTTTCAGCGGGCTAATTCTTCAACCTGGTGAAAGTGTCGTGGTAACACTTAATGTTACAAGAAAAGCAGATGACAAGGGAGCCAACTGCTGTAATCCTGAAGCCATCGGAAGGGCTATTACCGATGATCCTGCAGCCCAGAATATTGCATGCAAGAATATTGAGGGGCAGGTCTGTGTGAGGAGTACCCTTTGTTGTGATATCAATAATGTAGAGGTTTTCTTTGAATCGCAGCTTATTAACGGAAATATAGTACCCGTATTCTTCATATCAACAGGCAGCCAGGTTCCAGTGCAGGAAGTTGAGATATCATTAATGGATTATCATGCTGAATACAGTAGTAAAGAGTGTAAGCCCTTGGACATTGGAAATTTGTCAGGCCATATTCAACCTTATGCTTCTTCCGAAGGAAACTTTAATTCACTTCCACCTTCAGGCACACCGGCTTTACAGCTGCAAACCATCATCAATCCTGTTAACAATGTGCTTACATGGTCAGGAACTGATCCGATCAATCTAGGACCAGGTACTGGTGGTGGATGGAACTTAAATTTCAACGGCCTAATCGCTGTAAACTTTATCTCTCCACAAATGCTAAATCTGGAGTGTTGCAAAGGCAAAGTCTACTACTGTTTTAAAGTGAGGATCAAAGATGTGAACTGTAATGTTTGTGAGAAGATAGTTTGTGGCTATGCAGATATACAAAAGGCTAAGAAGCATGACTGGAAGGATCCAAAAGACAAAGACAGGTATGAGGTTGAAAAATTAAAACAAAATACTAATATTAAAATCCTGATTCCTACAAAAAAAACTGAGTTACGGAAATCTACAAAATAAACTTAGTTCGAGTTACTCAAGGCATAAATGCTATCCCTTATGTATAAAATAATGAAATCATTGCTTGGTTTATTCCTGGTGCTAAGCATAAGCAGTAATGCACAAGACAGCACCAAAATGAAATCACCTTTCAAAATATCAGGTGTTATAGGCTTCTCCTATGAAGGCTATGGCCTCAATATTAAACCTACGGGCAGCAACATATATTCACAGCGGAGGCCATGGAACCAGGTTAGATTTCTCTTCGCTCCAACTATGTCGTTTGGAAAAAATTTCACCCTGCCCTTCAATTTCAACTTTGCAACAAAGCCCACCAACTTCGCCGGGCCTTATGCCGGAATAAAGAAGCCAACCATCGGACAATTCTTTACTAACCCGGGAAATAATTTTGGCCTTAACCCAAAATACAAATGGGCAGAATTATTATTGGGTACACAGTATATACGGTACTCTGAACTCTCAACCGGCGACATCGGCATCTTCGGTGCAGGTATTGATCTTCGTCCAAAAACCTGGCGGTTTAAATTCTTTACCGGCACTTCTCAACTAGGTGTTGATGCAACAATATTATCAGCAGGGTCATCTTCGATTGGTGCAGTTACCGGTGCTTATCGTCGTAATCACTGGATGTTCCAGCTAGGTAAAGAGAAAGAAAATAAATATTCGTTTGCATTCAACTTTACGAAAGCAAAAGATAAACAAAGTTCTGTAACAGTTCCGCCATCTACTGTTAAACCACAGGAAGGTGTTACAGCAAGCCTTATTGCTGATGTATACATGAATAAAGGATGGTATGTAAAAACGGAAGCAGCCCGCTCCTATTTTACAAGAGATATTACTCAACCACTTGCACCTGGCTTCAATAATTCGTTCAAACCTTTTCTTACTGGCAGAACTTCTACCGGAAAAGACTGGGCAGGCAATGCATCGATAGGTAAGAAATCTGCCAATCTGGATATTAGCTACACTACTAAATATATCGGTGCAGGTTTTCTTACCACAGGATATCCTTACCTCCAACCAGATCGTTGGGATAATACCATCAACACCAGGTTCAATACCTGGAAAAATAAGATGAATGTTGTAGCCAGTATCGGTCAACGTATCAACAACCTCAGCAACACTGCACTAAAAGCACAACAGTTTATTGCCAACCTCAACTGGTTTACGCAGTTCACTGAACAGTTCAGCACTAATATCACCTATAATAATTTTGGCTTTACTGCAGCAAGTGGTTTTAATCCTTATGGAATTAAAAATGTGAGTAACGATCTTGGTCTTACAGCGAACTACAACTGGCGAAATACCAAACGAATGAACATGCTCAGTTTTAGTTATAACCTCAGCAAATATGATGAGAGAGATGTAACGACAGGCATTACCACTACCAACAATACTCATATCCTGATGCTGTCATATGTACCGGTATATTTCAATTCAGAACTGGCACCGGATTTCAGCGTATTGTATTTTAAAAACACGATGCCTACCGTTAAAACTTCACTGCTCACATTCAGTTCTTCATTAAGTACACCTGCATTCAAAAAGAAAATGCAGCTGAGGGCTCAACTGCAATATACACTGGGCAAATTGAACAGCTATTCGTCAAACAAGAACCTTGTAGCTTCTGTGAACATCGATCACAAACTCACAAAGAAACTCACATGGAATGTTTTCTTAGGAACCAATTCATTCAAATATGGTAATGAACTGGCACCACCAGCTTCGTTAGAAGGGGCTTCTTACATCGAAACAAATTATCGCACCGGACTTCAATACAAATTCTAACACATGAAGAAGTATATATTCACTACAATATTATTGAGCTGTGTTTACAGCATGTCTATGTCCCAGGTAATGACCTCACTTGCTGTGAACAATCCCCCTGCTACACTTAGTGACTGGGCCAATACGAACAGTGCTGTTATATATACAGTTGAAAATATTTCGGCAGTTACAAGACAGTTCATTATTAAAGCAGAGATCACAACTGCAGATGGAACGGTTGTAGCCACAAAGGATCTCAGTCGCGCCCAGGTATTTTCTGTTCAGGGCACACGTATATTTTTTGCAAAAGAAGTTTTGCCTTTAGACATTATGATATTTTCCGCCAGTTATAAAACTACACTGGAAAGAACAGGACAACTACCTTCCGGCACCTACTTGCTGAATGTTCAATTGGTAGAGCCTGGTATGTTCGGACCAATGTCAACTTTGCAGAGCCGTGTATTCAATTTAACTGCACCGCAGCTTCCTTATCTTATTACACCTGTAAACAATGATTCATTGAATGCAAGGAAATCGGAAACAGCCATTATATTTCGCTGGACTCCATTAACACCTCAGCCACAGGCACAACCTTATTATCGTTTACAGGTGTTCGAGATCTTACCATTCCAGCAACCTATGCAGGCATTAAGAGGTAACCAGCCATTACTTGATCAAACCGTTAGAGGAATTACGCAATACATCTGGCGGCCGCAAATGGATCTTTCAACAGATACCCTTAAAAAACGTTTTATCTGGACCGTTCAAACCCTCAATGCAAACCGTCAACCTTATATACCAACACAGGGAAATGGAGAAAGTAGAAGCGAGCCATTTATTTTCTTTATTAAGGATTGAGATACGATGAAGGGCTGACTGTAATCGATATATTAACTAAACGGATATTCAAGAATCAAAAGCCTAAAATTTCGAAAACTTTGAAAAACATTTTTTGGTTACATGTAAAACATTTTATTTTGCGCCAACAAATACAATGATACAGAACTTACATATCCATCATCATCATCTGACCCATAGGGTGAGCTGGGATGGTATTATGTAACCGCTAACATAATTTAACCTTTTCAGGGCTTACCCATCCGGTAAGCCCTTTTTCATTTTATACATCAATCATGAAACTTAAACTGGCAATACAAAAATCAGGCAGACTACATGAAGGCTCGATGAAGCTGCTAAAGGAATGCGGCATTGAGATCAGCAACGGTGGTAACCAACTCAAAACTGAAGCTGGCAATTTTCCACTGGAAGTATTCTTTTTAAGAGATGACGATATCCCCCAGTACATTGAAGATGGCGTTGCTGATATAGGGATACTGGGAGAAAATGTGGTGTTCGAAAGTAAAAAGCATCTTGATATTGTAGAACAGCTGGGGTTTGCCAAATGCAGGCTATCAATCGCCATAAATAAAAATGATGAGATGCAACCAGGCTATCTTGAAAACAAAAAAATAGCAACGAGCTATCCCAATATCGTCAATAGTTTTCTTGAGCAGCATAATATAAAAGCTGAAATACATGAGATAAGTGGCAGTGTTGAAATAGCTCCGGGTATTGGTCTCTCAGATGTGATCTGTGATCTGGTGAGCAGTGGCTCTACTCTCTTCACAAATGGATTAAAGGAAACAGAAGTAATACTCCATTCACAGGCTGTATTGGTTAAAAATAAAAAGCTCAATAGCCAACTGGAAGGCTTACTTAGTAAGTTATTATTCAGGATACAGGCTGTAAAAAAAGCCAGGAACAACAAGTACATATTACTGAATGCTCCTAATGAAAAAATTCAGGAGATCATAAGTCTTATTCCTGGTATGAAGAGTCCTACAGTATTACCGCTTTCACAAGATGGCTGGAGTAGTATACACAGTGTGGTAAATGAAAATGATTTCTGGGAGATCATTGAACAGCTCAAGAATGCAGGAGCAGAAGGAATATTAGTTGTACCAATAGAAAAAATGATCGTATGATGCAGGTAGTTAATTTACCCGAAAGAACAAGCTGGAATGATTTATTGCAACGACCGTTTTCCAATAATACCGACATCGCAGGCAAAGTAAAAATGATAGTTGCTGATGTAAAAGAAAATGGAGATACAGCAATCCGAAAATATACATCTGAATACGATGGTGTAGCTATTGAAAACTTGCTAGTTCCTGCTGCGGAAATCTCCAACGCACAGAATATTATTCCATCCGAGTTAAAGTCAGCTATCCAACAAGCTGCAAACAACATCACATTATTTCATGAACAATCAAAATTCAGTTACCCGGTAGTGGAAACAATGCCGGGTGTAAAATGCTGGAAGCGATCATTACCAATTGAAAAAGTTGGACTATATATTCCGGGAGGTTCAGCTCCCCTATTCTCAACATTGTTAATGTTAGGTATTCCGGCAAAGCTGGCCGGATGTTCAGAGATTATTGTATGTACACCTGCTGGTAAGGATAGCAAGGTTCATCCTGCAATACTCTACACGGCAGCTCTCTTAGGCATTGAAAATATCTATTGCATTGGTGGAGCCCAGGCAATTGCTGCTATGGCTTATGGCACTGAAACCATCCCAATGGTGTATAAAATATTCGGTCCCGGCAATCGGTATGTTACCACGGCAAAGCAATTAGTTCAAATAGAAGGAATAGCCATTGATATGCCTGCAGGTCCAAGTGAGGTAGTTGTGCTTGCTGATGCAACAGCCAATGCAAAGTTCGTTGCTGCAGACCTGTTGTCGCAGGCAGAGCATGGTGCAGACAGCCAGGTATTGTTAGTAACAACATCACCTGAAATAGTTAAGGCTGTACAGGAAGAAATAGCAATTCAGATCAATAGCTTAGCCCGTAAAGACATGATCCGGGAATCACTATTACACAGTAAAATAATCTTACTTGACACCATAGAGCAGGCAATTGAAATGGTTAATGAGTATGCACCTGAACATCTTATTGTATGCTGTAATAATGATGAAATAATAGCAGCAAAGATCATTAATGCCGGCTCAGTTTTTCTTGGCAATTATTCACCGGAATCGGTTGGTGATTATGCAAGTGGTACCAATCACTCACTACCTACAAATGGATATGCAAGAGCGTACAGTGGTGTGAACGTAGAAAGTTTTATGAAAACGATCACTTACCAAAAACTGGATATTCCCGGTTTGCAAAAAATATCAAACACCGTGATCACCATGGCAACAGCAGAGGGATTGGATGCACATGCTAATGCCGTAAAAATCAGATTGAATGTTTAAGTTAGAAAACCTCGTAAGGAACAATATCAAAAACCTGGAGCCCTATTCTTCTGCAAGGGATGAATACAAAGGAGATGCAAAAATATTGCTTGATGCCAATGAGAACGGTATGGGCAACCTGTTCTTTAATGGCGACAATGCTTTGGAGAACAATTATCACCGGTACCCTGATCCACAGCAGTCACATTTAAAAAAGGCTATTGCCAGGCTTAAAGGATTGAACGAAAACAGTATTTTCCTTGGCAATGGCAGTGATGAATGCATTGATGTTTTATACCGCTGTTTTTGTGAACCTTCTAAAGACAATGTGATCATCTGTCCTCCTACCTATGGCATGTATAAGGTAGCTGCGAACATACAAAATGTAGAAATACGTGAAGTATTGTTGAAGCCTGACTTCCAGATGAACTGTAGCAAGATAGAGAAAGCAATAGATGAGAATACGAAACTAATATGGTTGTGTTCACCGAATAATCCAACAGGGAACATAATAGAACGATCTTCAATCATTCAATTACTACAAGAATTTAGGGGAATTGTGGTAGTAGATGAAGCCTACATAGACTTTTCATCTGAACCGTCGTTGTTGAGCTTTCTTCAGAATTATCCAAATCTCGTAATCCTGCAGACATTCAGTAAGGCCTGGGGACTTGCCGGACTTCGTCTGGGAATGGCTTTCGCTTCACCCGCAATCATCACTATAATGAACAAAGTGAAGCCTCCCTACAATATAAATACGATCACGCAGGAATACATTATTTCAGCTATAGCTGCTGTTACGGTAATAGATACCACTATTACAAAGATTGTAGCCAATCGAAAAAAACTTGCTGCTAATCTTGCCGACTTCCCTTTCGTAAGAAAGGTGTTTAACTCTGACGCAAATTTTCTACTGGTAAAAATGGATAATGCTAAAAGCATTTACCGATACCTGTTAACTGAAGGTATTGTTGTAAGGAACAGAAGTGATGAGCCATTATGCTCCAATTGCCTGAGAATTACAGTGGGTTCAGATAAGGACAATGATTTATTGATTAAAGCACTAACTAAATATTCAACTATTACTGATGAAAAGAGTTTTGTTTATTGACAGGGATGGCGTGATACTTAAGGAGCCACCAGGTGATTTCCAAATCGACTCACTGGAGAAAACATCATTTGTTCCCGGAGTCATTTCTGCCATGTCAAAGATTGCCGCAGAATTTGATTTTTACAAAGTGCTTGTATCAAACCAGGATGGTCTCGGAACCATTTCGTTTCCTGAAGAGCAGTTCCAGCCTTACCAGGACCTTATGTTGAGAACACTGGAAGGTGAAGGATTTAAGTTTGATGAGATCATTATCGATAAGAGTTTTGAAAAAGATAACCTCCCATCTCGTAAGCCAGGCACAGCATTATTGAATCACTTTTTTTCAACTGGTTTCGATCTCGAAAATTCCTATGTGATCGGTGACAGGTGGAGTGATATTCAACTTGCCAAAAACTTAGGATGCAAAGCGATCTATTTAAAAGGCCTGCATACACTTTCCATTGAACAGGAAGAAAAGTTTAAAGACACGATCGCTTTCGAGACAGATTCATGGAAAGAGATTTACAGCTTTCTTAAAATAGGTATCAGAAGCGTTTTACATGAAAGAGTTACTTCTGAAACAGCGATATCGATTGAATTAAATCTTGACGGAAATGGCAGATCAAACATCCAAACCGGGCTTGGTTTTTTCAACCACATGCTCGAACAGGTAGCCAGGCATGGAAAAATGGATTTATCTATTGCAGTGAAAGGTGATTTGCACATAGATGAACATCATACCATTGAAGATACCGGTATTGCATTGGGTGAAGCGTTCGCTGCTGCTTTATCAGATAAGAAAGGTTTAGAACGTTATGGCTTTGCATTACTAATGGATGACGCAGAAGCAAAAGTGTTGATTGATTTTGGAGGCAGAAACTGGATAGTATGGAATGCTGCGTTTAAAAGAGAAAAGATTGGGGACATGCCTACAGAAATGTTTTTCCATTTCTTTAAATCATTCAGTGATGCTGCAAAATGCAATTTAAATATTGAATGCAATGGCAGCAATGAGCATCATATGATAGAAGCTATTTTCAAAGCGTTTGCAAAAGCAATAAGGATGGCCGTAAAAAGAGATCCATTTAGCAATTATCTGCCGACAACCAAAGGTGTTCTATAATGAAAGTTGCGATTATTAAATATAACAGTGGGAATACACAATCTGTTTTGTTTGCATTGGAGAGACTGAATGTACAGGCAATTATTACAGACAACACCGAAGAAATTACATCAGCAGACAAGATAATATTTCCAGGCGTTGGAGAAGCTTCTACTGCAATGGCATACCTGAAGGAAAGAAAACTGGACGAAGCGATCATTCAATTGAAACAACCAGTATTGGGAATTTGTCTTGGCATGCAACTGTTATGTAATTCCAGTGAAGAAGGTGATACAAAATGTTTAGGTGTGTTTGATACAACAGTGAAAAGAATTGTTCAAATGCCTAAAGTGCCACACATGGGATGGAATAAAGTAGATCACCAATCCTGTAAACTGTTTAAAGGAATTAAAGATGAAGAATACTTCTATTTTGTTCATGGCTATTTCGCTGAAGAATGCAGGGATACAAGTAGTACTTGCGAATACGGAACAAGATTCAGCAGCTCTTTATCAAAAGGAAATTTCTATGGTGTCCAGTTTCACCCGGAAAAGTCTGCATCAGCTGGCGAGCAATTATTGGAAAACTTTTTAACGATGTAACCATGGAAATCATTCCGGCAATTGATATTATAGATGGCAAATGCGTGAGGCTAACCAAGGGTGACTATACAAAAGTGAAAATCTATAGAGAATATCCTGTGGAAGTTGCCAAACAATTTGAAGATGCGGGAGTACAACGTCTTCACCTGGTAGATCTTGACGGAGCAAGGACCGGCAGTGTTGTTAACATGAAGGTACTTGAGCAAATTGCAGGCAAAACTTCCTTATCAATTGATTTCAGTGGTGGCATTTCAAATAATAGCCATGTAAAAGATGCTTTCGATTCAGGAGCTGCAATGATTAGCGTAGGAAGTATAGCCATCAAAAACAAGGGGCTGCTATTAGAATGGATTGCCAGCTTTGGAAGCCACCGTTTTATTTTAGGTGCTGACGTGAAAGATGGACTGATAATGATTAAGGGATGGACTGAAAATACGAATGTTGATATTGACACTTTCATCACCAGCTGGATATCTGAAGGAATTAACAGTATATTCTGTACAGATATAAGCAAAGACGGAATGATGGAAGGACCCTCTCTTAAACTTTATAAAAGTCTTATAGAAAACCATCCATCGATCAACCTTATCGCAAGTGGAGGAGTTACAACTACTGCAGACATCACTTCGTTACAACAGGCTGGATGTTCTGGTGTGATCATCGGCAAAGCCCTGTATGAGGGCACGATCCTTTTACATGATCTAAAACAATATGCTATAGAACATGGGACTAAGTAAACGAATCATTGCCTGTCTTGATGTAAAAGATGGAAGAACAGTGAAAGGTATTCAGTTTGAACAATTGAAAGACATGGGTGATCCGGTTGAACAGGCTTGCTATTATGCAGCTGAGGGTGTAGATGAATTAGTATTTCTTGACATTACCGCAACAAATGAAAAAAGAAAAGCCTTGCAAAGCCTTGTAAAAGCAATAGCAAGAAACATTAATATTCCATTCACCGTTGGCGGTGGTATCAGCAGTGTGGATGATGTATCTGCCCTTCTCGATAATGGTGCAGATAAGATCTCTGTGAATACTGCGGCTGTTAATCACCCAAAACTAATCAATGACCTTGCATCAAGATTTGGCAGCCAATGTATAGTGGTTGCAATTGATACCAGGTTTGAAAATGGTGATTGGTTTGTATACCTGAATGGTGGCAGGATCGCTACAAAACTCAGCACAAAACAATGGGTACAACAAGCTGCTTCTTTAGGTGCCGGTGAGATATTACTTACTTCCATCAATAATGATGGCAAACGAAATGGGTTTGCCATAGCGCTAACTGAATATATTTCAACACTGGTGAACATACCAGTAATAGCGAGTGGAGGTGCTGGTAATATGGAAGACTTTGCTGATATTTTTCTTGAGGGAAAAGCGGATGCCGCACTTGCTGCAGGAATCTTTCATGAAAAAACGGTACGAATACCAGCGCTTAAACAATTTCTATTAACCAAAGGAATACCTGTAAGATTATGAAACCACATTTTGATAAATTCATAGATGGACTGATCCCTGCAATCGTCCAGGATAACACAACAGGCACGGTGTTGATGCTTGGTTATATGAATGAAGCAGCGTATGAAAAAACAATTGCAGAGAAACAGGTGGTGTTCTTCAGTCGTTCTAAACAAAGATTATGGATGAAGGGAGAAACTTCGGGAAATTTTTTAACCCTGTTGGAAATGAAATTGGATTGTGATAGTGATGCCCTCTTAATAAAAGTGAAGCCAGTAGGCCCAGTGTGTCATACCGGAAGCGATACTTGTTTTGGTGAGGAAAACAAAAGTGAAAACTTTCTAACTTCACTCGAAGCAATAATTGCCGACAGAAAAAATAACCAAACAGGCAAATCATATACTTCATCCCTGTTCAAAGATGGCATTAATAAGATCGCTCAGAAAGTAGGTGAAGAGGCTGTTGAGCTGATCATTGAAGCGAAAGATGATAACGACGAACGATTTATAAGTGAAGCGGCAGACCTTATGTTTCACCTGCTGGTGTTGCTAAGCGCCAAAGGAAAACAATTGGCTGATGTGACTACTGAGTTGAACAATCGGAACCATGTTTAATATAATTCACTACTGGCAATATTATCTTATAACCGGCATTGATTCCGGCAGTATTATAGCTGGCATAAAATTTACACGTTATAGTAAAATGTATAAATTATGCCGACAAACAAAAATACAGGAACCAGCCGTGATCGAAAGTTGGTCGCCGGAGGTCAGAAGCATGAAGTAGCGTATGAGGCTCGTAAAACAGGTGCATCAACAGCACAGGTAAAATCAGCCATTAAATCAGTAGGCAACAATAGAAAAGATGTTGAAGCACATCTCAGCAGATCCAGGTCAAAGTAAATAGTAAAAGCAGCTAATGCCTGCTATCATTAAAAAAGTCCCGCTTTTGGCGGGACTTTTACTATTTGTCTTCACAGTATTAGTTGGCTTTGATACCCTGTACTACTTTCCTGTTCTCGCCCTGTATCACTTCCACAAAGTAAGTACCGTTGATATAACTACTTCCGAACCGGTACATATCTTCCACTGATCCTCGCTGTGTCTCTATCATCTTACCCAGTGCATTCATCACTCTTACTGTTACAGGTGTCTTCCTGTCACTGCTCATCACCTGCAGCATAAAGT
>JAKFCX010000066.1:0-53887 GCA_036676415.1 Chitinophagaceae bacterium | reverse complement strand
GTAAAGCGGAGAATGGAAACAGCACAACAATACAGAACTACAGTTACAATGATGCAAGACCAAATGCGGGAAGCAATTACTACAGGCTGAAGCAGGTTGACAAAGACGGCAACTATGCTTACAGTAATGTGGTATTACTGAGCAGGAAGGTTACAGACATTACGTTGAGCAGTGTGTATCCAAATCCAACTGACAGGGAGCTGAATCTTGTGATCACATCACCGAGGTCAGAGAAAGTAATGATTGTTGTTACAGATCTTACAGGTAAGATAATCCTGCAACGTTCAACCCAGCTGGTAACGGGTGATAACCAGGAAACCTTGAATGTTCAGCGATTGGCAGCAGGTACTTACGTTATCAAGGCCGTATGTGCCAATGGATGCGAGACAGCAGTACACAGGTTTGTCAAACAATAAAAATCTGCTTTTGATATAAAAAATCCCGCCTTCATGGCGGGATTTTTTTGTGTTTGGGATGATGGTAAAAAATCGTGTTCTTTGCACCGAAATTCCTTTTATGCTACCTAAATACAAACGCATTCTTCTTAAACTTTCCGGCGAAGCTTTAGTGGGAACCCAGAGAGATGGATTTGATCCTTTTGACCCAAAGATCATTGAGCAATATGCACAGGATATCAGAACAGTGACCGATCTTGGTGTTCAGGTGGCAATTGTAATTGGCGGCGGAAATATTTATCGCGGAATGAATGAAGCCGATACCGGTATTGAAAGAGCTCATGGCGATTATATGGGTATGCTGGCTACCATGATCAATGGAATGGCGATGCAGGCAATGCTGGAGAAAATAGGTGTGTATACAAGGCTGCAAAGTGCTATCCAAATGGAACAGGTGGCTGAACCTTACATCAGGAGGAAGGCCATTCGTCATTTGGAAAAAGGAAGAGTGGTGATATTTGCTGCAGGAACTGGTAATCCATATTTCACTACTGATACTGCAGGTTCTTTAAGAGCTATTGAAATGAAGGCTGACGTGATTCTGAAAGGAACAAGAGTAGACGGAATTTATACAGCTGATCCTGAAAAAGATCCTTCGGCAACAAGATTTGAAAAGATCAGCTTCCAGGAATGTATATCCAAGAATCTTAAGGTAATGGATATGACTGCTTTCACGCTTTGCATGGAAAACAAACTGCCGATCATTGTATTTGATATGAATAAGCCAGGCAATCTTTTGCAGGTGGTGCAGGGTTCAAATGTTGGTACATTGGTGAGTTAAGATAAGAAGCGGAAAATTATTTGAAAAGGAAGCGGTCAGTAATGATCGCTTTTTTATTTGCTGATGATTGTCATTTAAAGTTGCAGCTGATAAGATAATTTTGATAGAAGAATCAAAACTCGGCTGCTGCATTGTGTACTGAAGTACAAGTGAGTGACACAACGATGTATCATAGTAGCATTGAAGCCAGTATAAAAATTCATGTATGAATTCAGATATAGCTAACATCAGGACAGATTACAAATTAAAATCATTGACAGAGGAAGATGTGAAAGCTGATGCAATGGAACAGTTCACTCAATGGTGGAATGAAGCCTTGCAAAGTGACATTTACGAGGTGAATGCAATGACACTTGCTACTGCAGGTAAAGATGGACGGCCTTCCGCCAGGATTGTTTTATTAAAGGGATATGACCGTAATGGCTTTGTTTTTTTTACAAACTATGGCAGCACTAAAGGAAAGGAAATAGCTGAGAATCCACTTGCCTGTTTACTATTTTTCTGGAAAGAATTGGAAAGGCAGGTTAAGATTGAAGGGTCAATAGAAAAAGTGAGTGCAGCTGAAAGTGATGAATATTTTTTTTCAAGACCTGAAGGAAGCAGGATTGGTGCACATACTTCACCACAAAGCAAACCGATTGCTAACAGGCAAGTGCTGGAAGATCGCTACCTGGAATTAACGGAAGAATTCAAAGGAAAAAATATTCCTCGTCCTGAAAACTGGGGAGGTTACATAGTTAAACCAACCAGTATGGAATTCTGGCAGGGGAGGCCAAGCCGTTTACACGACCGGATACTTTATACTAAAGTGAATGAAACCTGGAAAATAGAAAGACTGGCTCCATGATTTGTTAATCAGGTAAATGAGATAATTAAGCTATTTAAGGTAGTACCTCGTTTAACCTGATCACCTCATTTACCTTATTCAACTAATTAGCTTTCCTTCTTAGGAACTGCAGCTTTCTTTTTTGCAGCATTTGAAGGACGGCTTTTGCCAAATGATCCTTTAAAACGTTTTCCTTTCGCGGTTTTTTTATCGCCTCTACCCATGGTTGTTTTTTTAATTGTATCACAAAAATAAAAAATCCCATCGTCTTCCAACGGAATTGATGGGATTGAATGCGTTTTTTCTTGATTAGAGCTTACCACTCAAATCTTTACCAGCCTTGAAACGAGCAACTTTCTTTGCTTTGATCTTGATCGCTTCACCGGTTTGGGGGTTACGGCCTGTACGAGCTTGTCTTTTTGAAACAGAAAAAGTTCCAAATCCAACTAAAGTAACCTTATCGCCTTTCTTCAATGTTTTGGTAACTGCATCAATGAAAGAATCTAAAGCAGCATTTGCTTGTGTTTTAGTAATGCCAGAGTCTTCAGAAACCAATGCTACCAATTCAGCTTTGTTCATAGTGTATTCTTTTATTTTTTTAACGAGAGACAAATTTATCTGCTTTTATCAAGCAGCAAAATTTTTTGATATAATTTAATCTGCTATTATTTCGCTATAAACTAACGGCAGCAAGCATTACAGCGTTCCACGTTTTTTGTGAAACAATAAATTAGTTGCCGGGTTTTGCTGAAAGGCTTACTACATAAGGGTTTCAGCATCTTCAGCGGTTAGCTCGTTAAAAACTTTAATTAAAACCAGGTGGTTTAAGCAGGTTAAATTTAATTTCCACAGCCAGTTAACAAGATGGCTTCAATCGATTAAATTATTTTACATAATCAACATTACAACTAAACTGACTATGTAGACTTGTTCGCAAATACCCCTATTAAAGTCGTATTCACACATTGCCTGTAAATATTAGTCTTAGTAGGTTTGTATCAGCCAAAAAGTATAATTATGGAAACAAATCCAGTAACAAGCATTACGGTTGAAGCAAGTATTAATGCACCTGTAGAAAAAGTGTGGCAGTGCTGGACAGAACCACAACACATCACAAAGTGGTGCCAGGCAAATGATGACTGGCATGCTCCGTATGCTGATAATGATCTTCAGAAAGGGGGATCATTTAAAACCACAATGGCTGCAAAGGATGGCAGCTTCCAGTTTGATTTCGGAGGCGTGTATGATAATGTGGAGCAACATCAGTTAATTGAGTACACGATGGGTGATGGAAGAAAAGTGAGCATATCTTTTACAGGCAATGGCAACACTACACATGTTATCGAAACCTTCGATGCAGAAAGTACTAACCCGGTTGAGTTACAAAAACAGGGATGGCAGGCCATTCTCAATAATTTCAAGAATTACACAGAGAAAAATCAATAACACCTTCATCAATAAATCACCAGTTATGCAAAGACAACAATTTACTACAACGATAAATGCACCGAAAGAAAAGGTGTGGCAGGTGCTTTGGAATTTAGATAGCTATTCTGCATGGACTTCTGCTTTTTCTGAAGGTTCACAAGCAGAAACGGATGGCTGGAAAAAAGGAACCAAAGTATTGTTTACAGATGGAAAAGGTTCGGGTATGGTTGCAATGATCGAAGACAATATACCAAATGAATTCATGAGTTTCAGGCATATTGGCGAACTGAAAGATGGTGTGGAAGATACTACGAGTGAAAAAGTACAAACTTGGGCAGGAAGCCTGGAGAATTATTCGTTGAAGGATAATAATGGTAAAACAGATCTAATAGTTGAAATGGATATCAACCAGGAATGGCTTGATTATTTTTTAAAGACATGGCCCGTTGCATTGGAGAAGATCAAATCTCTTGCTGAGAGCAATTAGCAGGACTGATGTTTATTGAAGATGAATTCATTCCTTTGCTGTAATGAAGATATCTCCACCTGATATACGTAAGGTGAACGTTACACGTTATGTTACACCATTGAGAGAAGGTGGATCTTTACCTGCTATTGCAGAAGCAGACGATGGGTTTTTATATGTACTTAAATTCAGGGGAGCCGGACAGGGTATAAAAGCATTGATCGCTGAGTTTATTGGTGGTGAGTTAGCAAGAGCCGCAGGATTGAAAGTGCCAGAAATTTTGTTCGCCAACCTCGATGAAGCTTTTGGTAGAACAGAACCTGACGAAGAAATTCAGGATCTTTTAAAATTCAGTATTGGTTTAAACCTGGCTTTACATTATTTACAAGGAGCCATCACTTACGATCCTGCCGTTGCTGCAGTCGATCCAATATTAGCTTCAAAGATCGTTTGGCTGGATTGTTTGTTAACGAATGTCGACAGAACATATCGCAATACCAACATGCTCATGTGGAACAAAGAGCTGTGGCTGATTGATCATGGAGCGGCACTATACTTTCATCATAGCTGGACTAATTGGAAAGAACATGCACAAAAGCCTTTTGCACAAATAAAAGATCATGTGTTATTGCCACAGGCAACAGCGTTACAAAAAGCTGATGTAGAACTGAGAAGCGTTATTAACGAAGAAACGATCAGGTCAGTTGTTGCCGCATTACCTGATGAATGGCTGGCGATAACCTTCGATGAATCACCTGCAGAAGTAAAGGAAATTTATAGTCAATACCTCATCACAAGACTGGAATCATCATCTGTATCAATAAATGAAGCACTGAATGCAAGGAAGCAACTTATTTGAGTATGCGGTAATAAGATATGT
The DNA here is from genome assembly GCA_036676415.1 of Chitinophagaceae bacterium. Taxonomy (GTDB): domain Bacteria; phylum Bacteroidota; class Bacteroidia; order Chitinophagales; family Chitinophagaceae; genus JAEZDC01. The sequence continues at coordinate 49,051 of JAKFCX010000066.1, read as the reverse complement.
GCCTCGTCCAGAGAGAGAGGAGTTCCTGAATGTGGGAGTGATCCTGTATTGCGGCTCAAAGAACTTTCTCCAGATGAAGTTTGCTTTGAAAGAAGAAAGGATCAAGGGGTTTTATCCTGATGCCAACATCGATGAACTGAAGTCTTACCTTGTTGCTTTTAAAGAAGTTTGTTGTGGAAGTTCACCATCATCCCCGATTTCTAAAATGGATAATGCCAGCAGGTTCAGGTGGCTTACGGCAACAAGAAGTACAATAGTACAAACCTCAAAGGTTCATCCAGGCTTTAGCGATGATCCTGAAGAAACATTGGAAAGGTTACAACAACAACTGGTGGAAGTATTATGATCAATAAAAAAAGCAACCAGATATGTTGCTTTTAAGTAGCCTCGACAGGAATCGAACCTGTATCTAAAGTTTAGGAAACTTCTATTCTATCCATTGAACTACGAGGCCGTAAAGAGCTGCAAAGTAAAAGAAACCAAGTCTTTTTTCCAATCTAATTTTCGTTAGATAACAGGTTGAGAGATAGGCAGTAAAATATCGAATGTGGTTCCTTCCCCAGTTTTTGAATGAACCTGGATGTATCCCTTATGATTCTCAACAATCTTTTTGCATAAGGCTAAACCAATTCCAGTACCGCTATGTTCGCTGCCAAGCCGTTGGAAGATCTCAAAGATCTTCTCAGCATATTCCTGGTTAAATCCGATGCCATTATCGGCAATGCTCAGTTGAAAATATTTACTTGAAGATGGAAACCTGAATATATTATACGAATGTTCTTTTGATGGGGCTTTCACCGTAATGGTGATCACCGGCGAAACTCCTTCTTTAGAAAACTTAAGGGCATTATTTAAAAGGTTATAGAAGAGTTGATTTAATTGCACTTCTATGCCTTCCATTACAGGTAATTTATCGGAATGAATGATTGCTTTTTTTTGTGTGATCATTAATTCAAGGTCTGACCGAACATTATTCAATGTTTCATTCAGATCAATTTTTTTAACCTGTTCTTTTACATAACTAATTTGAGAATACTGCAGCAGGTCTGTAATGATCGTTTTCATTCTTTCCGACGATGTAACGATCTTATCCAGGTATTTTTGCCCCTGCTCAGTCAGTTGATCGTGATTATTCTTCTGTAGATAATCTGCGAAGGTCCTGATCTTCCTTAAAGGCTCTTGCAAATCATGGCTGGCAACATAAGCAAATTGTTCAAGTTCCTGGTTCGATCTTTCGAGCTCGGTATTCGTCCGCTTCAATTCATTGGTTCTTTCCCTTACCTGCTTTTCCATTTTTCTGATTGAATCAGCAAGCGATCCAATGGCATCTTTCGAATCGATCTTTATTTCTACTTCAGCGTCACCTTCAGCTATTTTGATAGCAGCGTTGTTTAATTCTTTCATCATACTGCTAATGATGTGCAATACATAGCTGACGAGAATAATAACCGCAGATAAAGCCAGGATAAGAAAAACAAGGGTCTGGTTTCTTTCACTGATTTCTTCCTGAAGAATCCCGTTCACCTTTTCTCTTGTTACCTCCCAAAGCGATTGCTGAAAAGCTCTCAGGCTATCAATTGCATTATCTGAAACGCTCCACCATTCTTCGGCTGTATAAGTGCTGTCAAGACTAAATTTTTTAAATGAACTGTCTATATATTCCAGGGTTGGCTTAAGCTGAGTACGGTTTTTCGTATTCTCGTAATCAGTAATAATATTGGCAGGAGCTTTTATCCTGAACTCCGTTTCATAAGTGTTATATACCTTGTAAACTCCCTGTGTGCCTAAAAGTGTTTCAGCCACAAACTCTCTCGTATGTAGTACATTAAAAATGTTTGACCTGATGATGCCAAGATAAGTTAGCATTTCAGTTAATAACCTTTGTGCTGTGAGTTCGTTGGCAATTGGTTTTAGAAAGATACGTGTGGCCGGAAAGGAAGTGTTTAAAGTATTTAACCGGAAGATCATATTAGTATAAGCACTCATGATCTCACCGGAACCAGCTTGTTTCTGATCGATTTTTTTACGAATATCCCTGAGGCCATTCATAAAAGTGTATTCTTCAAACCTTAATAAGGATATATCTTTATTTAACTTTAGCCGTCTGATTACTGTATCAGTTTCATGTCTCTGGGAGTGCAGGCCTGCACCGAGCTTTGGATCAAGCGAAAGATCAAAGCTGAGTTTTCTTTCATTTTGTAAAGCATCAATTAGTTTAGACAGGTTTTCTGACTGGTATATTCGTTCTGTATATAATCTTAAAAGATCTACTTTTTTTGACTTTTCGCTGTATAACTGAAATGCGATATAGCACAAAAAGATCAGCGGTATTGCACCGATGAGTGTAAGCTTTCTTGATAAAGGTAATTGCCTGAAGAATTTTCTCATAATGGCCGCCAGTGAAAATATATTTTACGATGCAATTACATTCTCATTAGTATTTTGATGCGCAATATTCGTGCTTATTTAAGGGTTGAAAGATTGGTCAGCTGTATATATTCTCTATATTGTTTTGGAATTTCTCCATGATCACCTTTCGCTTCATGCTGAGTTTTGGGGTCATTTCACCTGATTCAATGGTCCATTCCCTGGAAAGCAATTCAAATTTCTTTACCTGCTCAACCTTGTTGAAGTGTTCGTTGTAGTGCTCTACCAGCTCACCAAAAAACTTTTTCACCTCCGGAAGCTGAATGGCAGCTTCATTGGTGGTAAATGTGAGATTGTGATGCTTCATCCAGTCTTTCAGATTCAGGAAAGAAGGTACGATCAATGCTCCAACGAACTTTCTTCCATCACCCACAACAATCACCTGTTCTATATACCGGTTTTCTTTTAATTTATTTTCTATCGGTTGCGGTGCCACATATTTTCCACCGCTTGTTTTAAAAAGTTCTTTCTTCCTGTCGGTGATCTTTAAATATCGCTGATTAATCCATACACCAATATCTCCTGTATGAAGCCAGCCATCAATTATTGTTTCAGCAGTAAGATCAGGTCTTTTATAATAGCCAATCATGGTAGACGGACTTTTACAAACGATCTCTCCATCTTCCTTCAACTTAACTTCGACTCCGTCAATTGGTGGTCCAACCGTTCCAAAATGGTTTTCTGCTTTCCTGTTAACACAAATAACAGGACTATGTTCTGTTGGCCCGTAGCCTTCGTATATCGGTATACCGGCAGCATTGAATATTCGCAGCAGGTTTTCAGGACAAGCTGCACCACCGGTAATAATAAATTCTATATTGCCACCCAACGCTTCTTTCCATTTTTTAAAAACAAGCTTTCTTGCGATACCCAGTTGTAATGAGTACAATCCACCTGGTGGATTATAATTATCATACTTCTTTCCCAAAGCAACCGACCAGAAGAAAAGACCTCTCTTAATTCCTTTCAATTCACTCCCTTTCGCCATTATCTTTTCGTACACTTTCTCTAGCAATCTTGGTACTGTGGTAAAACCCTGTGGCTTTAGTTCTTTTAAATTATCACCGATTGTTTCCAGGCTTTCTGCATAATAAATGGAAATACCGCTGAACAGGTAGATATAAGTAACCATCTTCTCGAAAATATGATTCAACGGAAGAAAGCTCAGCGTTTTTATATGTGGTGAATCAGGAAAGGGGAAACTTGCTTTTGAGAAATAAACATTACTCACAATGTTTTTATGACTCAACATAACACCCTTTGGCGTTCCCGTTGTTCCTGATGTATAAATGATTGTTGCAACATGATCAGAAGGAATTTTTCCTTTTGATTCTTCCACTTCACGCAACAAAGGTTCTGTTGAAAGGTCCACAACATTCATCCAGTTTTCTGCACCTTCTATTTCGTCAAAAGTGTATATGTTCATTAATGACGGAACTCTTGGTTGTACCCCTTTTACTTTTGCAAGCATCTCTTCGCTGCTCACGAAAATGTATTTCACTTTTGCATCATTCAGGATAAACTCCAGTTCATTCGGATTCGTTGTTGGATATATTGGTGTAAGGATAGCACCTGTTTGTTGCACCGCCAGGTCTGTAAAAACCCATTCGGGCCTGTTGTTACTGATGATCGCTACTTTATCTGCTCCTTCAGGTGTAAAATCATTTCCTCCAACACCAAGTTTCAATAAACCGGCACTTAATTTATTTACGATCTGTTGAATTTCCAGTGTACTGTAATGTCTCCAGTTACCATTCAGCTTTGCATTCAGTGCATCCAGTTTAGGAAATTTATCCAGCTGGTACTGTAAACTGTCGAACAGGCGGTAATTGTAATGGTCCATGCAATCGTATTTTTTATGGCGTCAGCTATAGTTCTTTGTTTGATCTTCTGTTGCGTCGCACTCTTGTACTGAAGCAAGCAAATCAACACCCTAAATTATAAATTCTGCTCTTGTTTCAACCTTTCGTATTCCTGTATTGCTATGTCAGATTTATTACCCTGGTAGGCCCTGAAATAATGAAAAGCCAGGCCTAAGCCCCAACCCAGCATCACCCAGGATGGCCATGGAATTCCTCTCCTGTCTTCCATATAGTCAGCACCGGAAGTAAACCACCAGATAGCCCAAAGAAAAAGATTCACTACTATAAAAGAAAACAAATTTCTTTTGAAGCCGGCTCGCTCTTTGGCAATACGCCAGAGTCTTTCATCTTTTTGTTGTTCCATTAGTTATGTTTTGGCGAATTAAGTTAGGCAAAAAGACTGATACGGTGAGCGCTAAAATAACAATGTCCTGCAAATGGTAGCAGGACATTGTTATTAATGTATTTGATATAGCGGCAAAAGACTATTATTTCTTCGCAACGATATTCAATTTTATGTTTACTTCTTTGCGAATGAACCAGTCTTGCGGATTGTTTGGCCCTTTATAGTTCATATTCCACTGGGTTCTGTCGATATCAAAATCTGCATTAGCGGTTACCTGGTCTGCTGTTATATTCACTCTCGCAGGAAATGTGATGTTTTTCGTCTGGTCTTTCAACGTTAGATTTCCACTGATAAAATGCGTAGCGCCCTGTAATTTGGATTTCTTTGTGCTGTCATTAGCTGCCGCATAGACTTCTACCCTGGTGATCTCAAATTTGGCTGTCGGGTATTTGTCAACTTCAAAAAAATCCGCACTTTTCAGGTGGCCTTCCAGTTTTGCTTTATCATCTCCTGAAAGGTCTTTGTCAGTTATTGAAGCTACGTTGATCGTAAAATTGCCGGCAGTGATTCCTGTGCTGTCTCCACTAAGTGTTCCGTTAGAGATATTAAATGTTCCGGTATGTTCGCCGTTAGGTTTATAGCCTGTCCAGTTCACCGTGCTTTGCGTGGTATCAACTGTGTAAGAAAATTCTCCAGTGGCCACAGCAGCTTCCTGTTGATCGGTGGTTTTGGTTTCATCTGCGTCGGAGCCATTACAGGCAGTAAATAATAAAGCAGCTCCTAAAAGGATAGTACATGATTTCATAAATGATGGTTTGCATCCTTCACTACAAAAAACATGCAAAGAATGTTGCAACAATGAGTTACTTCGTCTGGTAGTATTGACCTGCAGGTATTTTATAGACCCGGCCACCTATGAATTGCTGGAACGTTGCCATCTTTTCTTTGTTGGCATCCATCCATGCTGTGTAAGCTGCAGCGTTTAGCGAGGTTCCAAACAACCACTGGTTATATGCATCAAACATACCTTCTTTGATCAGCTGATCGTGGTATTCAAATAATCTAAAAGGAAACTTGCTATGATTTTCCTGCTTCCAGTCATTCATAAAAGCTGTTCTAAGAGAAGTAAGTGCTTCAACATTCAACATACTTAAAGAAACAGGAGGCTGTTTTGCAAAAGTTGTGGCAACAGCCTGGGCAAAAGCATTATCCTTTGCGGTAAGATAACCTGGCGTAGATATTTTTTTGTAGAGATCAGTAACGATTCCTTTTATTTCCTTCGTTCTTTCACTGAGGCTTTCAATGTTCACGAAATTTTCGCCATACAGAATTGCCCATAATGGATTCCTGTTTTCAGCATAATGCAGGGTAGCAAAATAATAATTACTGCTATGGCCAGGATCCATTTCAATTCCTTTTTCAAATACTCTAATGGCATCCGATTTTTTGTTCATGTCATTAAACAGACCACCATATTCAGCATACAGTAAACCACTGTTTGGAAATTTTGTTAAGCCCAGTTCATATATTTTTTTTGCTTCTTTATAGTCAGCAATTTCTTTAAATGCCATTCCAACAAGCTGGAAAGTTTTTGTTCCGGCATCTGGTCTTGCAGCAATTTTTTTCCCAATAGTAATCGCTTTTGCAAAATCTCTTCTCAGGTATTCAAGATAAACCTGGTCTTCCAACATCGAAAGATCATCCGGAGAAAGTTCCAGTGCTTTATTGAGATAAATAGCAGCACTGTCCAGCTTGCCATAATTCATCAGCGTTTTTGCCTGGGAATAATATTCTGAAGCAGTTTGTGCAGAGGCAACTGAAGAGAAATAAAATAATGCGATTAATAAAACCGGTAATAAAAATCTTCTATTCATAAATAAGATGAGTTAGTAGGCCATCCCTGAGCTTTGGCTCAAACCACGTAGTTTTGGGAGGCATCACATTTCCGCTGTCTGCAATATCGAACAATTGGTGGATGGTAACAGGATATAAGCTGAAAGCAACCTGCATTTCGCCTGATTTAACACGATTTTCTAATTCCTGCAATCCACGAATACCGCCAACAAAGTCAATTCTTTTATCTGTACGCTGATCTTTAATTCCAAGAACAGGATCAAGTAAATTATTTTGAAGAATAGTAATATCTAAAATGCCAATAGGGTCTTCAGTAAATGTGCCTGGCTTTGAAGTGAGTTTGTACCATGTTCCATCTAAGTACATTCCGAATTCGTGTAATTCTTTCGGACGGTAAGCGTCATTGCCGATCTCAAGCACATCAAATTTTTCTTCAATCTTTTTAATGAAATCTGCTTTAGACAATCCATTCAGATCCTTTATCACACGGTTATAATCCATGATGTGAAGCTGGTTAGCAGGAAAGAGTGTGGTAAGAAAGTAATTAGATGCTTCTGTTGCTTTATCACCCAGTGCATGTTTCACTTTAGCAGCCGATGCAGCACGATGATGACCATCTGCTATGTATGTTGCAGGAACTTTTGAAACAAAAAGGTCAGAGATCTGCTGAATGGTGGCATCATCATTAACGATCCAGATGGTGTGCTGAATTTCATCATCAGCCACAAAATCATATACCGGGCTTTTAATGGATTTCCAGTTAGCTATTACTGCATCAAGTTCATCCACATCCCTATAGGCTAAGAAAACATTTCCGGTCTGGGCACCTGATATTTTGATATGGTTGATACGATCCTGTTCTTTCTCAGGCCTCGTAAATTCATGTTTTTTAATGATGCCTTGTTCATAATCCTGCACAGAACTTACAGCCACAAGGCCGGTTTGGATTCTGCCATTCATGATCAGTTGATATATATAATAACATTCTTTATTCTCCCGGAATAAAACATCTCTTTTGATAAAAGCGTCGATGTTTTCCTTTGCTCTTACATATACCTCTTCACTGTACTGGTTTACTCCTTCTGAAAGGCCTATTTCACTTTTTGTGATATGAAGGAATGAATGTGGATTTCCCTGTGCCTCCACTTTTGCCTCTGCACTATTCAATACATCGTAAGGACGACTGGCCACTTGTTTGGCAAATTGTGCCTGCGGACGTAAAGCTTTAAACGGTTTAATTATAGCCACTATTCTGTAAATTTTTGGGCTGCAAACATAACTAATCTTGCGTTAACCGTTTTTTTGCTGAAAATCCTTCATCAGCTGGCAGATAGCTTCTACACTGGATAATGGCAGGGCATTGTACATAGAAACTCTTAGTCCTCCAACAGTTCGGTAGCCTTTTACGCCAACCATTCCGTTTGATTTGCATTGCTGTAAGAATGCTTCTTCAAGATTTTTGTCTTCAATTGAAAACGTGGCATTCATTAAACTACGATCTTCTTTTACCACCATCGGTTTGAAAAGATTTAATGAATCAAGTGTGCTATAGAAAAGTTCGGCCCTTTGTTTTGCTCGTTTTTCCATCTCAGTTAATCCACCTTCTTTAATGATCCAGCGAAGTGTAAGCAGTGAAACATAAATAGCAAAAACAGGAGGTGTATTCAATAACGAATTCGCTTCTATATGTGTTCTGTAATCCATTATAGAAGGTATATTTCGTTTGATCTTTCCCAGTATATTTTTGTTCACTACCACCACAGTAACTCCTGCAGCTCCCATATTTTTCTGGGCTCCGGCATATATCAGGCTGAAGTTTTTAAAGTTGAGTGGACGATGAAAAATATCGCTACTCATATCTGCTACCAGCGGAACTTCCGTTTTTGAAAACTCATGCCATTGTGTTCCTTCTACTGTATTGTTTGATGTGATATGAAGGTATTTGCAGTTTGGCGGAACTGTAAAGCCTTTGGGGATATAGGAGTGATTTTTATCTTTTGATGAAGCTACTACTAAAGCTTTGCCGAAAGTGTTGGCTTCTTTGATTGCTTTTGATCCCCAGATGCCATTATCACAATATGCTGCAGTTTCACCATCATCTAATAAATTCATTGGAACCTGCATAAACTGTGTGGTAGCACCGCCATGAAGAAAAAGAACTTCATAGTTGTCATCGAGTTGCATCAATTGTTTTACTGATGCCCTTGCTTCGTCAATTACATCCACGAACCATGAAGTTCTATGGCCGATCTCTAAAATAGAAAGCCCGGTACCATTGAAATTGTGAACGGCCTCGGCTGATTGTTGTAAAACTTCCTGTGGAAGGATAGATGGACCGGAATTAAAATTATGCATTGCTTTACTTTGCTTAAGATCACAAAGTAAAACAATTACAAACTGAACACTATACCATTAAGGTGTAGTTTATACTAAGTTGTTTTCTTTGGCAAAATTCATCAGGCCGGCAACATTTTTTACATTTAGCTTTCTGAAGATATTTTTTCGGTGTGTTGTAACAGTGAATTCACTCAGGAAAAGTTCAGCTGCAATTTCCTTACTGCTCATTTCCTTGCAGATTAGCCGGATAATATCAACCTCCCTTTTGGTGAGCTGAAATTTCTTAAGGAAATCATCAAAGAAAAATGATGATTTATCAATTGTACCTGCAACAGGAGTGGCCGGGAAATATTTATTTCCTTCCAATACTTTTATTACGGCTTCTTTTAATTGTGCAGCTGATGATTGTTTTACAATAAATCCATCTGCCTGCAGTTTTTTTACCTCTTCAATAATTTCTGGCTGATTATAACTGGTAAGTATCAGAACTTTTGTTGCCGGATATAATTGCTTAATAATATCCAGGCATTTCAAGCCATCCATGCCAGGCATATTCAGGTCAAGTATAACCAGGTCTGCCGTATTCTTATCGAGAAAATTTAAAAGGTCTGTACCATTATGCACAGTTGATGTGATCGTAACCTCTTCTATTTCCTCGATGATTGTCTTAATGCCTTCTGCTAATAGTTGATGATCGTCAGCTAATACTACCTGTCTTCTCATGTGTTTTAGGGATTTCTATCATTATTGCCAAACCTGTTGGTGTATTGTCGAATTCAATTTTTCCGTTAAAGTAATTGATTTTAGAATTGATACCGCTCAATCCTTTTGTATTTTGTTTGTCAGAAAGATTGGCAAAGCCTTTTCCGTTGTCCTCTACCTGCATAATAATTGAGTCTCCATGCTCTATTAATTGAATAATAGCTTCGGAAGCATTTGCATGTTTGGTAATATTATTCAGTAGTTCATAGGTGATGCTATATAAAACAGAGTAAATATTCTCCAGTGAAGGATCGTATTCTTCAAATCCAATTACCACTACCTCAATCCTTAACTTCCCTGAACTAGTGTAAAAGTCTGCAACATTCTGGATTGATTTTTTAAAGCCGATTTTATGCAGCATGATTGGGCTGAGTGCATGGCTGAGATTTCGAACAGAACCCGAGACAATATTTAAAGCCTCTTCTGTTTTCTCGAGTTTCAGCCTTGTGTCGTTATCTAAAACCGAGTTGTGTTCTATTATAGAGGTGATATTAAGTTTTGCTGCAGAAAGCATAGAGCCGGCAATATCGTGTAATTCATCAGCTATCCTTTTTCTTTCTTTTGCTTCGGTATCTATCAGTGCTTTTGCGTTTTCTTTTTGTTGCACTTCATATTGAAGCTGTAAATTCTCCTTTTCTATCCTGTAGCTGTTAAAGCGGCTAACAAGGCCAAAAGTGAGAATGATCACTTCAGATACATATCCAACGGCCACTCCATACTGCTCAAGAGGCGTTCCAGTGATATTAATGATACCTGAATGGTTAAGGATGTTTACAGACACGAGCAACATCAAAGGAATAAGGGCCCCGAGATAGAATAAGGCCATCTTATTTTTTTTGAAAGCTTCCCAAATCAGCGCTGTTAAGCCAAGGAGAATATAAATCGTTGTGAATGCGGGAATCGTTTTCAACAAAACCAGTGCAAGTTTTGGAGCATCCGTTACATTCAATGGGGTGAGCCATAAAAGCAATAGTAAGGAAGCAAGAATAGTGGTAACATTCAGAGCCCTTCTTAAGAATTTTCTTTTAATTCCACCTATATAATAAATGCAGAACTGGATTGATAATATAATGGTGAGTACACTAAAAACTGGTCGTGCTCTACTCGCAAACCAGGTATTATCAGGCCAGAGATACTGAAATCCGTATCCCATATCAGAAAGTACCCAAAGCCATCCCGAGGCTACATATAATACATAAAATATATATACTTTATGCCCAGTGATAATTGATAAGTAAAATCCAAATATCAACAGTAGGAAGATAATTCCTGTCAATATCCCAGTGATAATTGCATTTTTACTCTCCCGAAAAGTCAGTTCTTTATCACTTAGAATATCAAAAAACAACTGCAACGATTCGTTGTGTTTGTCAACCTTTACCAGGTACAGGTAAACATTTTCCGATAGAGGGAAAGAAAATCCTGGAGTGGCAACAGGTCTTTCAGAGAATTTGCGATAGTCGCCCGAAACAAAATGAATAGAAATTGAATCTTTCTTTACATGATAGAAATCGATGTTATTTATATGTGCATTTCCAATTACCAGTGTTAAAGAATCAGGCTCTTGTAAACTATCCAGTTCAATTGCCAGCCAAAAGTCTGAAGTCGTAAAGCCTGGATTATGTTGGTTGGTGTTAACTTCAGCAAATGCATTTTCCTTGAATAATTCAAGCGCTTTTGTGGCTCTGAGATTTAAGGATGTGTCTTCGTACAGGTAAAATTTCGCTTTGCCATTTTGCCCAAAGGAGGAATATGCCATGGCAATGCTCAATAAAATCAAAAACCAGCGCATTCTTTTTTTCATAAGATATTCAATCCTGTTCGTGCACCTCTGTAACACCACCTGTTACAGCAAACTTCATTGCATCTGCCGCACTGATGTGTTTTAATGGCTTTACACGGTTACGCGGTACAATATAAGTAGTTCCGGTTACAGCATAAGCTAACGGAACATACACAGTTACATGATCAGGCATTTCAAAATCAGCCATGTCCTTCAGCGTAATAAATCCTATTCTCCAGACATCGGTATCATCCACACAAACCAGTACGGGTTTATTAAATTTTTTCTTATTTCCTGCAAACGCCTTGAGAAAATCCTTTACCGACGAGTATATGAATTTTATTCCCGGTGTTCTTTCTAAAACCGAATCAAAAAGACCAAGTACACGATTGAATATGAAAAGAGAAGAAAGCCATCCTATTACTAAAACCAATGTAATCACCACTACGAAACCAAGGCCTGTGAATTGTCTGATACTGCCATCTGCGTTTCGGGGAATTGCACCAGGAAAAAGGCTATGAATGAGATTGGGAAGTATGCTGTCGACCACATTAAATAAAGAGATGACTACCCAAAGAGTAATTCCAACAGGTGCAATTACCAGCAAACCTTGCAGGAAATATTGAATCAGTGTTTTAAAACCAAACCTGTTTTGCACCGGTTCTTCGTTTCTCATGTATCAGCAGTTGTAAAGTAGCAAAGTAAGTAAAAAAGGGTAAGGTGATTTAAAAAGACAATTCCGCGTTTATCCATCTTACTGACCGCTTAACAAAAAAGTAATAAGAAAATACTTAATGGAAACTTGAATTACAAAAAAAGTTTCCATAGTTTTGCGGCCTCTTATGGAAATGAAGGAAAGAATACAGGCTAAGGCAGAGGAGCTTTTTAAAAGGTTCGGCATTCGTAGTGTTACGATGGATGAAATATCCAATCAACTGGGTATTTCCAAGAAAACACTCTATCAGTCTTATGCAGACAAAGAAGAGATTGTGCATGCTGTCTTTGACAGTATCATGGGCGAAAACAAAGAACGTTGCCTGTGCGATAAACAAATGGCTGACAATGCTATTCACGAGGTATTTCTTGCTTTCGACCACGTGTTACAGATGTTCACCGAGATGAATCCAGCGATTCTTTTTGATCTGCATAAGTACCATCCTAATGTGTACGTGAAATTCAATGCTTATAAGTATGAGTTCCTGTATAACGTGATCAAGGATAACCTGCAAAGGGGTATAAAAGAAGAATTATACAGGCCGGAGATAAATGTGGATGTGATGACAAGGTACAGGATAGAAAGCAGCATGCTGGCTTTCAACACAGAGATATTTCCCCAGAGTAAGAAAGACCTGGCCGGGGTAGAAAAAGAATTGCTCGAGCATTTTTTATATGGACTTGCAACAACAAAAGGAATCAAACTAATACATAAATACATCCAACAACGACTAAAACAACAATAATAATGAAGCAATCGATGATGTTGATCGCTGTGTTGCTTATTGCTTTACCCCAATTGAAAGCACAACAGCGTTACGAGCTAACTGTTAAAGAAGCGGTTGACCTGGCATTTAAGAATCTAACCAACGTGAAAAATGCTCAACTGGATTACCAGATTCAGCAGGCACAAAACCGTGAAATCACAGGAAGAGCCTTACCTCAAATATCAGGCACAGCTGGCGTTAACCATTACCTGCAATTGCCGGGAATTCTTTTTCCTGATGCAACTGCAACTGCAGTTTATTCTATTCTAAAAGATGAAGGGGTTCAAAATGGTTCAGGGCAGCCTATTACTACTGTACCACAACCTGTCATCAGGCAATTAAGTTTTCAGCAACCTTGGAATGCACAGGCAGGAATTACCTTGCAGCAACTCCTTTTTCAACCTGATGTTTTTGTAGGACTCCAGGCAAGGAAAACTGCACTTGATCTTTCTGCCGCACAGATCGAACAGGTTAAAGAGACAGTGAAGGATTCTGCTTACAAGAAATATTATGCTATACTGATTGCACAGAAGCAGCTCGACTTTCTCAATGAAAGTGTGAAACGGTTAGAAAAAATGTATACAGAAGCCCAGGCACTGTATGATAATGGATTTAGTGAAAAACTTGACCTGGATAAATTCCAGGTACAGCTCACCAATTTAAAAACAACACGCAGCCTTGTACAGAATGGTGTTGATATTTCTTATGCCTTACTCAAATTCTCTTTAGGCATTTCGCAGAAAGATACTGTGGTATTAAAAGAAACATTGAGTACCGAAAGCATAAAAGAAGGAGTGCTTGATTCAGAGTTTAAGTATGAAGACAGGGTAGAAATTAAAACACTGGACTTTTCAAGAAAGATGCTTGAATTGGATGTAAAGCGATACAGGCTTGGAGGAATACCTACTGTTGCAGCCATCGCAAACTACGGAACTACAGGACAAGGTGAGAGATTTATTACTGACAAAAACACAACCTGGATCAAGAGTTCCTACATCGGTCTCAACATAAATGTTCCCTTGTTTGATGGATTTCAAAGAAAGAATAAAGTACAACAATCGAGACTGAACCTTCAAAAGCTTGACAATACAATCGACCAGGTAAAACAAGGAATCGATCTTGAGCAGGTGATTACAAAAACATCTCTCACCAATGCTTTGTTGAATCTTGATGCACAACAACGAAACATGGAACTGGCAGAAAGAGTATACAATACAACAAGAATAAAGCTAAGTGAAGGAGTAGGAAGCAGCACTGAAGTATTACTGGCAGAAAACGAGTTACAGTCAGCACAGAATAATTACTTCAATGCTTTGTACCAGGCAATCGTTTCGAAGATCAGCTTTCAAAAATCACTCGGTAAACTAAACTAAAACAACATCTAAATAAATTTTATGAGCCAATTGATCAGATACTTCTTAACCCTCGTTATCACAATAACAATTGTGTCTTGTGGTGGAAGTGACAAAGAAATAAAAGCAACCATCACTGAAAAAAGAACAACGCTTGAGCAAAAGAAAAAGCAGCAGACTGAACTCGCTGCAGAAATAAAAAAGCTGGAAGATGAACTGGCTTTGCTGGATACAGCTTCAAGTAAAGAGCTGAATGCAAAATTGGTGAGTGTTAGTCCACTAAGATCACAGGAGTTTAAACATTATATAGAACTGCAGGGAAAAGTGATCTCCGATAACATTTCCAATATCTCACCAAGATTAGGTCCTGGACAAGTGAAAGCCATCTATGTAAGACAGGGACAAGTTGTAAGGAAAGGACAATTGCTTTTGAAATTGGATGATGCAATTATTCGACAGCAGATCGTTGCAGCAAGAAGCAGCCTCGGTACTATTCAGGCACAGCTGACTTCTGCAAAAGATGTATTGAAACGTTATGAAAATCTTAGGAAGCAAGGCATCGGAAGTGAAGTGCAGTTAATCCAATTCAGAACAAATGTGAGTACGCTTGAAGCACAATTGGCAGCAGCAAGAGAAAATATCAAAATATATGATGAGCAGCTTCGTGCAACAAGTGTTTATTCTGATGTAAATGGTATTGCAGAACAGGTGAATGTAAGAGTAGGTGAAACATTTGTTGGAATGATGGGAACAATTCCACAAATACAGATTGTGAACAGCAGCGTATTGAAAGTAGAGGCTGCCGTTCCAGAGACATATGCCAGTAGAGTGAAAGTAGGCTCACCAATAAATATCATTCTGCCAGATGTAGGAAGAACGTATACATCCACAGTGTCTCTTTCTGGAAGAGTAATAGATCCCAATAGC
Source organism: Chitinophagaceae bacterium (assembly GCA_036676415.1). Taxonomy (GTDB): domain Bacteria; phylum Bacteroidota; class Bacteroidia; order Chitinophagales; family Chitinophagaceae; genus JAEZDC01. The sequence goes on along the minus strand of JAKFCX010000066.1, from coordinate 33,920 downwards.
AGGAGTTTCATTATCGAAGCAAGAATACCTTCGGGTGGTGATGCAAGGCCAAATCAAATTGCACAGATCCAGATACAGGATTATGCCGTTGCTAAAACCATAGTTATACCGGTGAATACTGTACAAACCGATGAAAAAGGAAAGTATGTATTTGTTGCAGTACAGGAAGGAGCGAGAACTGTTGCGAGAAAAAAATCAATCGGAGTGGGAGAGTTAAATGGTCAAATGATAGAAGTGAAAGTGGGACTAAACGACGGAGATCAGCTGATCACAGACGGCTTCCAGAATTTATACGAAGGACAGGTGATTTCTATTACTAAATAATCAACGTTAGTGTCGCCAGGTGATCATTGACTGGAAGTACAAGAGTGCGACGCAACGAAGCTGAAGAAATAACTTAAGCTGACTAAAAAATTAACCTCAAATGAAAGTACTCGACGGCTTACATAAAAAGTTCAAAGAGTTCAAGCCGACCAGCTGGTCGATTGACAACAGAACGGCCATTTATATCATTACGATACTGATTTCTTTGTATGGGTTGACGAAGTTCAACACCATGCCCAAAGAACAGTTTCCTGATATTGTTGTACCAACGATCTCCGTTACCACAATATATTTTGGTAACTCAGCCAAGGATATTGAAAACCTTGTAACCAGGCCGATAGAAAAAGAGATCAAAGGTATCAGCGGTGCAAAAGTGAATAAGGTAAATTCTATTTCTCAACAGGATTATAGTTTGATCATTGTTGAGTTTGACACCGATGTAAAGACAGACATAGCAAGGCAGAAAGTAAAAGATGCTGTAGATAAGGCAAGAACTGATCTTCCAACTGATCTTACACAGGAGCCGAATATCATGGAATTCGACTTCAGTGAAATGCCCATCATGTATGTAAACCTCAGTGGTAATTACGATGGGATGCAACTAAAAGAGTATGCTGACAAAATGCAGGATCATTTTGAAGAATTAAAAGAAATAAATCGTGCAGATATTGTTGGTGCACCGGAAAGAGAAATACAGATCAATGTTGATCCGTATAAAATGGAAGCTGCAAAACTTACTTTCCAGGATATTGAAAATTCAGTAAGTTTTGAAAACCGGGATATTACTGGTGGATTGGTGACTGTTGGTGATATGAAACGTACCATCCGTTTAAAAGGCCAATTTGCTTCTGCACTTGATATGAATAGCATCGTGGTGAAGAACATTAACGGTGCTCCTATTTATTTAAGAGATGTTGCTGAGATCGTAGATACTGTAAAAGAAACAGAAAGCTTTGCTCGTTTGGACGGCAAGAATGTGATCACCATAAACATTGTAAAAAGAGCTGGTGAAAACCTGATTGAAACTGCACATAGCATCAGGGGCATGGTGGATGAAATGCAAAAGAGCGGTGAGCTGCCTCCTGATCTGAAAGTAGTGATCACGGGTGATCAAAGTATACAGACAGAAACATCGTTTAAAGAATTGGTGAACACCATCATCATTGGTTTTATACTGGTGTTACTCATCCTGATGTTCTTTATGGGTGTTACCAATGCATTCTTTGTGGCATTGAGTGTTCCGCTTTCAGTGTTTGTGGCTTTCATGTTTTTGCCTTTGGGTGATTTTCTTGTAGGTGGAAATATCACTCTAAATTTTATCGTACTCTTTGCCTTGCTGTTTGGCCTGGGAATTATTGTGGATGATGCCATCGTTGTAATTGAAAATACACACCGTATATATAATAATGGTAAAGTGCCCATCATTCGTTCAGCCAAAGAAGCTGCCGGTGAAGTTTTCATCCCGGTTTTGGCAGGTACTGCAACAACCCTGGCTCCGTTCTTTCCACTCTTATTATGGAAGGGGATTATCGGGAAGTTTATGATCTATCTGCCCGTGATGCTCATTCTTACTTTGGCAGCATCATTAGTGGTTGCATTTATCATGAACCCAGTTTTTGCAGCGAGTTTCATGAAGCCTGAAGGAAGGGAATACGATAAGCCAAGAAACCATGTGTTCAGGAGTAAGTGGTTCTGGACTTTCGTAGGCTTTGGTGTGTTACTTCATCTTGCTACATGGCACGGCGTTGCAAACTTCTTATTTTTCATGGCATTGTTAATGATTCTGAATAATTATGTACTGCGAGATATCATTCATTCTTTCCAGGAAAGATTATTGCCTGGATTAATGAGGAGATATGAAAAACTCTTGCGCTGGGTACTTGTTGGAACTAGACCGGTATGGATGTTTGTGAGTTTGTTTCTTTTGTTTGGTGTGGCATTTTTAGGATTAATTGTAAGAAGTCCAAACATGCCTTTCTTTCCAAGCGGAGATCCGAATTTCATCTACGTATATCTCAAAATGCCCGTAGGGACATCTGCAGAAACAACAGATTCGGTTACAAGAGTGTTAGAGGACAGAGTTTATAAAGTTTTAGAAAAGGAAAAACCCGGCACTAAAGGAAGCATTGTTGAAAGTATTATCTCTAACGTAGCTGTAAGTGCCAACAAGCCTAGTGATGTAAACAGAAGTGTACAATCTAATTTGGGAAGAATCCAGGTTTCATTTGTAGAATTTGAAAAGCGTCACGGAAAAAGTACAGCACCTTACCTTGGCGACATCCGCAAAGTGGTACAGGGCATACCTGGTTCATCTATCGAAGTTGCCCAGGAAGAAGGTGGGCCACCAACTGAACCACCTGTGAATATTGAAATTGTAGGAGACAATTTTGAAAGCATCTCTAAGGTAGCAATAGACCTTAAAAACTTTCTTGACACAAACCGTGTAGAAGGAATTGAGAACCTTGATCTGGATATTGATCTTTTGAATCCTGAGATCACCATCAATGTTGACCGTGAAAGAGCTTTGCGTGAAGGTCTCAGCACAGCACAGGTTGGAATGGCCATTCGTACTGCTGTATTCGGAAAAGAAGTAAGTAAGTTGAAGGATGATGAAGATGAATATAAGATCCAGTTACGCTTAAATGAAACAGCCAGGAACAACATCACTGACCTGATGAACATGCGTATCACTTTCAGGGATTTCTCTACAAATACCATTAAACAGGTTCCTCTAAATGCAGTAGCTACGGTTGATTATACAAGCACTGCTGGTGCAATAAAAAGAAAGAATACAAAGCGAACCATCCAGTTGCAATCGAATGTTACAAATCCGATGATGACGCCAGCCATTAATGCAGAACTCACAACAAAAATTGCTGACTTCAAAAACAATTATAAGTTGCCGGCAGATGTAACGATCAAACAAACCGGTGAAGGAGAACAGCAGGCTGAAACTTCAGCATTTCTGGGAACTTCCTTGATAATGGCATTGCTCATTATCTTCTTGATCCTCGTTTTACAGTTCAACAGTTTAAGCAAACCATTTATCGTATTAACCGAGATATTCTTTTCTATCATTGGTGTGTTTATCGGTTATGCAATCACAGGATGGACCATGCCAACCATCATGGTAGGTGTAGGTATTATTGGGTTGGCTGGAATTGTTATTAAAAACGGAATTTTATTGATTGAATTTACTGACGAGTTAAGAGGCCGTGGTTACAAAATAAGAGAAGCAGCGATACAGGCAGGAAAGATTCGTATCATTCCGGTAATGCTTACAGCCATTGCAACCATGTTGGGATTATTTCCATTGGCAGTTGGTTTTAACATCGACTTCGTTTCTTTCTTCCAGACATTAAATCCGAAGATATTCTTTGGTGGAGACAGTGTAGTGTTCTGGGGTCCGTTAAGCTGGACGATCATCTTTGGTCTTATCTTCTCATTCTTCCTTACGTTAGTGATGGTACCAAGTATGTACCTCATCTCTCAAAGGTTAAGAAGACCAATGGAAACATTCTACGGAACAAAATTCATTGCACTGTTAGGTTTCCTAGGTCCATTCTTTTTTATCTTTGTAGGAGTTATGTTTGGTGTAAGAGCAATACAGGGTAGAAAAGTATGGATGGGGCAGCTGAGAGAAGCAAGAAAGGCATAACAATCAGTTTCGTTTAGTTACATATCAAAGCCATCCTTTTTAGGGTGGCTTTTCTTTTTTCGTTCTCAAAAGGAATTTGCAGTTTACGTATTTTGCATTATCAAAATGAGGTTATGAGAAACAATCACGAAATAGATTTTAAGATACATGGAGAAGAGATGCAGTTTGTAGAGGTGGAACTTGATCCTAATGAAACCGCTGTTGCAGAAGCCGGTAGTTTTATGATGATGGATGATGCCATACAAATGCAAACCATTTTTGGAGACGGAACACAACAGCAAAGTGGAATCTTGGGAAAGCTTTGGGGTGCAGGCAAAAGATTGCTCACCGGCGAGAGTCTTTTTATGACAGCGTATACAAATATTGGTCATGGTAAGAAAAAAGTAAGCTTTGCTTCTCCTTATCCAGGTAAGATCATAGCACTTGATCTATTACAACTAGGTGGCAGGGTAATTTGTCAGAAAGATTCTTTTTTATGTGCTGCAAAAGGAGTGAGTGTTGGTATAGAATTCCAGCGAAAATTAGGAACCGGTTTGTTTGGTGGTGAAGGATTCATCATGCAAAAACTGGAAGGTGACGGTTTTGCTTTTGTGCATGCAGGTGGTCATGTTTTCGAAAGAGAGTTGCAGCCAGGGGAATTGCTTAAAGTAGATACCGGTTGTATTGTTGCTTTCACTCACACGGTTAATTATGATATACAATTTGTAGGTGGCATCCGGAATACAATATTTGGAGGAGAAGGTTTGTTCTTTGCCACACTTCGTGGCCCAGGAAAAGTATGGATACAAACCCTTCCGATCAGTCGTTTGGCAAGTCGTATTCTTGCTTATGGCACAACGAATCGTAAAGAAGAGGGAAGTATTCTTGGTGGTCTTGGTAATTTGTTGGATGGTGATGGACGTTGATATTTGCTCTGCATTTATGCTAGAGAAAGCAGATGATTTTAAAGTATCGCGATTAGAGTTATTTAGTGTGTGGGTATAAAAAACAAGGAACATTTTCTGGTTAGCGATATTTTTTGTGATTGGAAACCGCTACATTACTACTCCATGAATCACTTAAGACTAAGTCTATTGGCTTGTGTGGTAATGATGAATACCGCCTGTTTTAATATTGCTGACACCTGTGGCAATACTGTTAAGCAAGAAATCATTAGTCCCGATAAACACTATAAGCTGGTAAAATTTGATAGAGATTGTGGCGCTACAAACATCAAATTCGGTACAGATATCCGTAATCGGAGTGAATGAGAAATTGGAGAATAGAGCTGGAAATATTTTCATTTCTGATTCGGATTCTGTAGAAATGAAATGGTTAAGCAAAACAGACATCTTAATAAAACACCGGGATTCGCTTCATGTATTCACTAAGCAAGATAAGATTGAGGGATTTACAATCCATTATGAAAGTCTCAGTATACAACCCGTAGTAATTGATACAACACAATTAGTAGAAATCAAAGGTTCTATAATAAAAATTGATATTTTTCATGGTGAATGGAATGAACCGGATTTTCTTTTTAAAAATGGATCAACCAAGCTTTCTATTAGCAAACCTGATGAGATAAGGCATGTTATCTCAGTGATAAGTTCTTCAAGAGTTACGGTAAACAAAGAAATACATACTAATTGGTTGCATATTGGAATGTCGGGCGAAAAAGATGAATTATCTTTTGTGCTTGTAAAAACTGCACTTGGAAAATATTACTTTCTTCATGAAAAAGATTCGTATGAAGGCGATAAGTTAATAGGCGTGATAAAAAAATACGCCGAAAAAGCTAAATAGCTTTATAAGCTAAGTATTTTGTTCAACTCAGCTTCACTTACATTCAGCAAACCAACAGGCGGTAATCTCCTGGTAAGCTCTTTCCAGTTCTTATCTTTTGCAAAGATGGATTTGAACAATGGGATTGCTTTTTCCAGCTGATTTGTATTTGCCAGCGTAACAGCTGTCCAGTATTGCATTTCAAGATTCGCAGGAAACATTTTCATTGCTGCATTGTATTCTTTCATCGCCAACTCCATATTATTTTTCTCTACCGCAAGATCACCATTGTTCATGTGTTGATAGGCCACATGAATATTGTACAATCTTCTAAGTTCTTTTAAAGGTTGTGGGTTATCATCCACTCTCAGGTCAACAAGTTTATCATTCCAGGGTTGATCATTTACCTTTCCCGGTACAGCAACCATAGCAGCACTTTGCATACCTCTGATGTCACCTCCTGCTTTTTGTGCAGCTTCCAATGCAAGCAGCACTCTTTCTGCCAATGATTTTCCCGCAGAAGATAGAAATGCTGCAGCCATTGATTCGCTCACCTTACTTTCCAGCATCATATTGCTTTGCACACTGAAATTTAATCCTGTGATATGATCTGCATATTTTATACACTTCTTACCAGTATGTGATGCAACATTTCCTTTTGAATCGATCACTGCAACTTGTCTTACATCAACACCCGGATCCGCTTTCATTAAACTATCAAGTGCTTCCTGTGCAGTGAAGCCTTTCTTCATCAAGGCAAGTGCTTTGGGTCCGTAGCTTTTATCAACAAACGATTGTGTTGCCACCACACCAACACCAGCTTCACCCCAACTTACTGCTGTGCCAACACTAAACCAATGACTCTGCACACCTACAGCCATTTCGCCGGTAACGGAGTCTCTGGCTACAATAGAGTATGTATGCACCAACGGTTCTTTTGTAGAATAAACTTGTGCTGTTGCAACAATCTTAGTTACCAGAACTAATATCAACAGTAATAATTTCTTCATTGCCGTCATTTGATTAAAGATAATAGAAATAAAAACCGGCATAACAGTATTGCTATGCCGGTTTGTAAATACATTTTCAAAAGTTATACGTGTGTAACAAAACGAGTGAATTCATTTCTCAGGTCAGTAATGGTACGTTCCAATGTTTCATAATCATCTGCAACTTTTTCATAATCATGATATGTTTCTTCAGAAACATCCATGTTACTGTTTGATAGCTGGTACTGAACTTTACGATTTAATTGTTTGGCCTCGAGCTTTACGTCGTGAACGTTGATGAGCTGAATTTGAAATTGATTCTGGAAGTGTTCCAGTTCGGTAAGATCTTCTTTGGAGAGTGGCCTGGTAGCGGTATTCTGTAATTGCTGATTGAGCTGGTTTAATTCATCGCGATAAGAATGTAATTGCTCAATCCACTGATTACATTCCTGTGAAAGCTGTGAAATGTCTGTCTGAACCATGGGAATAAATTTTAAATGGTGATTTGATTTTCCCCGGCAACATGATGTCGGTATAAAGAACTCCTATAAAGCTAAAAACTTAATCCAAAAGAAAAAATGATATTCATCAGATTTAATATACTGGTATTAGTGCTTTCGGCACCTTTTGTGTTGCAAGGCCTAAATTTGCAGGATGAAGAAAAAACTCCTCTTTGTTTGTGTTGAAAATGCTAACCGTAGCCAGATGTCACAGGCTTTTGCAAAGATTCACGGTGGAGACAACGTTGAAGCTTACAGTGCAGGCTCAAAACCATCAGGGGTGGTTAATCCAAAAGCTATTGCAGCCATGAAAGAGTTGGGTTATGATCTGTCAACCCACGACAGTAAATCTTTGGATGAAGTAAAAGGTTTTGCTCCTTTCGATGTAGTGGTAACAATGGGTTGTGGCGATGCCTGTCCATGGATGCCGGCAAAGCAGTTTATTGACTGGCAAATTCCTGATCCAAAACACATGGAGCCGGGGGAGTTTAATAAAGTGAGAGACCTGATCAGCGGAAAAGTGAAAGAACTCATAGAGTCAATAAGTCATTAAGTCATTTCGCATCAATCATTTTCCACATTGACTAAATGACCATTCATCCAATGATTCTCTTCTTTTACCTTCGTGCCGATGCTTTTTAAAGATGTGATCGGACAAGACGAGGTTAAAAAACACCTGGCTGAAATGGTAGAGCAGGACAGGCTCAGCCATGCTTTGCTTTTCCTGGGAAAAGAAGGAAGTGGAGCGTTGCCGTTGGCTTTGGCTTTTGCTCAATATATTGTTTCATTACCACAGGCTTCACCAGTTGTAGAAGATCTTTTTGGTGGAATGACTGCTTTAGAAACAGTACCAAAGTTTATTCATCCTGATGATATTGCAGAACAACCTGTTTACCAGAGAGCAGCACAATTAATACATCCTGATCTGCATTTTTCATACCCTGTCATTCCCAGGAAAAGTGGCGATAAACCAATCAGTGCACATTATATAGCTGAATGGAGAGAATTTATTCAACAGATGCCTTATGGTAATGCTTTCGACTGGCTGCAATTCATTGGTGCGGAGAACAAACAGGGAAATATTACGGCTGAAGAATGTAACGAGATCATCAAGAAATTAAGCCTCAAAACCTTTGAAAGCGAATACAAGGTGCTGGTGATGTGGAGACCTGAGTATTTGGGAAAAGAAGGAAATAAGTTACTGAAGCTGATAGAAGAGCCACCACCTAATACATTATTCATACTTGTTGCAGAGAACGAAGAGCAGATATTGCAAACCATTCTCAGTCGTTGCCAGTTGGTAAAAATTCCTGCTCTTGAGAATGCCGATATAGAAAAAGCATTGATCGAAAGAGCCTCAGCAGTACCGGAAACGGCAAGGCAGATAGCCGCTATTTCTGAAGGCAATTACCGTGAAGCCCTGGCTTTAATGCAACATGCGGAAGATGATTGGCAAAGTGTACTACGAGACTGGCTGAATGCTACTTTAAAGGGTGGACCGATTGCTCAGGTGAAATGGGTAGAAGAGATCAGCAAAGCCGGAAGAGAGAAGCAAAAACAATTTCTCAGGTATTTTAATCACCTTGTGGAAGTGAGTCTCCGGGTGAAGGTTTTGGGTGCTGATAGAGTTCCGGCAGCAGAAAACGAACTGGCTTTTGCCCAGAGACTGAACAAAATTGCAGGTGTTGCACAACAGGAAGCCATTATTGAAGAACTTGACAGAGCATCCTATTATATAGAACGGAATGCCAATCCAAAAATGCTGTTCCAGGCACTAACCTTCAAGCTTTATCACATCATCCAGAACAAAGTAGCCGTCACAACCGTTTGAGTTTGATGAAAATCGCCTATTTTTGAAATATTGAGGAAAAGAACCGGAGCATGAGCAAAAGGTTCTAAGGATTTTGTGGAGGTGAGCTTTGGTGCTTTGTTCAACATTAGTTGCGTCGCACTCTTGTACTGATATATTTTTATTCGACATAGAAAACCGGTTGAACTACAATAACAAAATATCGTCCTGCTCAGTTACGTTCTGAACGTACAAGTGAGTGACACAACCGAGGCTTTATAGCAGTACTACAGCTTACTCAACACACATTCTTCCTCTTAACCAGGCAAATAAAAAGCTATAACTGATGGCGTGTGGATCTTGTGGAACGAAACCGGGTGGCTGTAAAAGTCATGGTAGCTGCGGAACAGGCAGTTGCAATCGTATGAATGTACACGATTGGCTGGTAAACCTGCCTTTGGGTGATGCGGAAAGCAGTTGTAAGATCGTGGAGGTAAGCTTTAACCAGGGAAGCCGGAAAGAATTTTATCGCAATAACACTTTACAATATTTTGAAAAAGGTGATCTCATTTCAGTAGAAGGAGTGGGTGGTTTTGATGTTGGACAAGTGAGTCTGACTGGTGAATTAGTAAGAGTACAGTTGAAAAAGAAGGGAGTTGATGAAAACAATCCCGAGATCAAAAGAATTCTTCGCAGGAGCACTGAAAGAGATATTGAACAGTGGCAGCAACAAAAAGCCCGTGAAAAAGAAGCATTGGTGAGAAGCCGTGCTGTTGCAAGACAATTGAAACTGGAAATGAAACTTGCAGAAGTAGAGTTCCAGGCTGATGGTAAAAAAGCTACTTTCTTTTATACAGCAGATGACCGAGTTGATTTCAGGGAACTGATAAAAATATTTGCCGGTGATTTTAAAGTGAAAGTTGAAATGCGGCAGATCGGCATCAGGCAGGAAGCTGCAAAAGTGGGTGGTATTGGTAGCTGTGGAAGAGAATTGTGCTGTGCTACCTGGCTTACAGATTTTAAAAGCGTCACCACAACAGCAGCCCGTTACCAGAATTTATCAATCAACCAAACCAAGCTCAGCGGTCAATGTGGTAGGTTAAAATGCTGCCTTAACTACGAGTTGGATACCTATTTAGATGCTTTGCAGCATTTCCCTGATCATGCCGATACATTAGAAACTACAAAGGGCATGGCTTTCCTCATTAAGAAAGACATATTCAGGAATTTAATGTGGTACACTTTGCCTGATAGCAATAAGCAGTACCCATTGACCATTAAAAGAGTGAAAGAAATAAAACAACTCAACAGCAAAGGTGAAAGAGTAGAAGAGTTGGGTGCTGTAGACGTTACTACCGGTAAACCGAAAGAAGTAGAACCTGCATTTGTTGATGTAGTTGGACAGATAAGCCTGAAAAGCCTGGAGAAGAACGACAGGAGAAGGAAAGATCAGCAACGTCAGCAAAGGCAACAAGGTGGTCCAAGAGAAAACCAGCCTCAGCAACAAAGACAACAACAGAACAGGCCCCAGCAAGGTAGACCACAGCAGAACAGGCCACCACAACAAGCAAGGCCACAGGGCAAACCACAGATAACAAAGCCAGGCCAGCCAGGTTCTGAAACACCACAAGCGGGTTCACAACAACCCAACCAGGGAAGACCTCAGCAACAAAGGCCACCACAACAGAACAGGCCACCACAGCAAAATCGTCCGAACCAGGGAAGGCCACCTCAAAACAAGCCAAACCCTAACAGGCCAGGTAATAAACCACCTGAGAAGCCGGCTGAATAGAAACCAGGGAGATTAACTCTAATCATTTTAGTTTCAATACATCTTGGCACAATTCTGGAAATTTGCGGTATAAAGTTTCCTTTATGAGAAAGAATCTTATTGCTGTATTATTCATCGCTTTTGTATTTACCGCCAATGCTCAAACCAGTCCGGGACCTACGACCAAACCAAATCCGGGGGGCATCTATATAAAAGGCGGATTGAATTTAGCCAACATCACCACTTCTGCAGATGGAAGAGTGAACGAGGCAAAAATGCTTACTAGTTTCCACGCTGGAGTTGTAAGTGATATGCCTTTGGGTGATGCATTTTCTTTCCAGGCCGGATTGTTATTAACTGGCAAAGGATCCAAGACAGAGATCAATACAACTTCGGTAAACTATAAATTAACTTCTAACCCGTTATATCTGGAGTTACCCGTGAATTTCGTTTTCAAAATTCCTTTTGGTAATGGCAGCAGGTTATTTCTTGGTGCTGGTCCTTATGGTGCTATGGGAATTGGTGGAAAGACGAAAGGCGAATACCAATCATTAGCAGGTACGTCTGCTTATGAAAAAGATATCGAGTTTAACAACGATGATCCCTTTACAACAGGCCAGGAAGATGCCAGTGTAAATAAATTAAGAAGATTTGATTATGGTGCAAATGCTTTAGCGGGATTTGAAACAGGTAAGTTTATGATTGGTGTGAATTATGGTTATGGACTTGCTAAGATAGCTTCAACACAAGCGAATGATGATGACCAGAACAAACACCGTGTCTGGAGCATTTCACTTGGAATACAATTATAAAAAGAATGTTTTGAATAGATAGATTTGCGGCCAGGATGAAAGTCCTGGCTTTATTCTTTTACGATAGCCTTGTAGATAGCCTCGTGAATGTTTGGACGCACATTCATTTGTCCGAATAACCTGTTATCCCTTGTAGGGTTTACCCTGTTAGAAAGGAAAATATAAATCAGATCATGTTCAGGATCTACCCAAACACAGGTTCCTGTAAAACCAGTATGGCCAAATGTTTCAGGCGAAGCACTTATTGTAGGGTAAGGATCTTTCCTGGTGGCATTGTCTTTTTCGGGTTTATCAAAACCGTAACCTCTTCTACTGGTTTTGCTCTGGTATTCTGTAAATTTTTTTATGGTTTTTCTTTCCAGCAACTCGATATCTAATTCGTCTATCTCTCCTTTGTTTAATAAGAGCTGATAGATCTGTGCAAGATCATAAGCGTTACTGAACAGACCAGCATGGCCAGCTACACCACCAAATAAAGAAGCACCCTCATCATGAACATCACCCCTTATTAACTGCCCACGGAAATGTGCTTCTTTTTCAGTTGGGGCAATTGAGTTGATCGGCATGTGAACTCTTGGCCTGAAAGTCGTGCTCATCATTCCCAAGGGCAGGTAAAATGTTTCCCGAACATATTGATCAAGTGTCTGACCGGTGATGGTTTCTGCAATTTTCCCAAGAAAGATAAAATCATTATCACTGTAGACATATTTTCCTTGCTCAGTTAGTTTACTGTTAAGTATTCGTTGATAGATGGTGTCAATCCAGTCATTTCTCATATACAGATCTTCAGCAACTCTTGTAGCAAAACTGTCTTCTGGTTTGGTTCGGTATAATGTTGCTGCAACTTTTCCGGTAGAATCAATCGTCTCTTTATAAAAGGGAATGAAGGGAACAAGACCAGCTTCATGCAAAAGGATGTCTTTTATTTTCAGTGGGCCTTTATCAGTTCCTGCGGTCCATGGGAGAAACTGTTGTATCTCGTCATCAAGATCTAATTTTTCATCTTCATACAATTTCATGATTGCCATTGTGGTTGCCGTGATCTTTGTTACAGAGGCAACATCATAAACCGTTTCTTTGGTTACTGGTTCTAACTTGTCAGCACTCATATACCCGTAAGCTTTGTGGTGTACAACTTTGCCATCCTTGGCAACCAGTACAACAGCACCTGGCATCGCACCTTTGGCAATAGCATCGTTTGCAATGGAATCTATTTCGGTTTCCATAGAAGTGTTTAGTCCAACATCAGCAGGACTTGCATATGGAAAATAATAGTTCGCTGTGATGCCTGCACCGAATTGCAGGTTATCAGAAACGGTTACGGGCAATTTCCCTTTAGCAGTGATTGTTCCATCAAGCAGATCGAAAGCTGCCTGTTGTGTTTCTGCATCATCCTCATAACAAGCCACAAGGTTTTTAGCTTTATTAAAGTTTTTTATTGCATAAGGATTTCCAAAAGCAAAGATCACAGTACTATCTCTGTGCTGCAATGTAGCAAGCAGGTTTACGATCTCTTTACTTAATCCGAAATTACCTGCAGGCCTTCTGCTGTAGTTATGAACACCCACCACAATTGCATTGTACTTTTTCTTAAGCTCGGTATTCAGTGTGGTAAAGTCAGTGTCTTTATGTGTGATGAAAATATTCTTTGACTTGAATGTTTTCTTCAGTTGCTTGGCAAACAAACTATTTGCATTGCTGCCTATGCCTATGTAAAGCACTTTCTTTTTGGCTTTCTTCAATGGAACAAGACTCTTGTTTGTAAGATTTAATAGTGTGATGGCCCTCTTTGCAATCTTAGCGTTAATTGCTTTTGTTGAAGCATTGATATCTTTCGTGATGTTCTTTGTTGATATCGGCGTAAAACTATTAAGACCCAGGTGATACTTCGCCAGCAAGACTTTCTTCACTCTTGCATCTACATCCTGCCATGTTAGTCTTCCTTCATTGATGGCTGCAATTGTTTTTTTAATGCTTCCGGGAACATCTCCTGGTAAACACAACATATCATTTCCTGCAATCAATGATTGAACAGATGCTTCACCTGCAGGATAGAATTTAGACACACCCTGCATTTCCAAAGCATCAGTAAAAGTGATGCCTTCAAAACCTAATTCATCTCTCAATAGTGATGTTACGTTTTTATAGGAAAGAGAGGTAGCCTGGTTCTTCGTAGAATCAATAGAGGGAATGTATAAATGTGCTACCATCATACTTCCCACACCTGCTTTAATAAGTTCACGGAAAGGATATAGCTCAAGTGAATCGAGTTGTTCTTTTGTTTTATTAATGATGGGAAGATCATAGTGAGAATCTACTGCAACATCACCATGACCGGGAAAATGTTTTGCAGTGGCCATCACACCAACATCCTGCATGCCTTTCATGTACTGCGTTCCGAATAATGCAACTTTGTATTTGTCTTCTCCAAAGCTCCTGTCGTTGATCACAGGGTTGTTGGGATTGTTGTTGATGTCAACCACCGGTGCATAATTCACATGAATACCTATTCTTTTACATTGTTCGCCTACAGCCCTTCCAAATTCATACACCAAAGCTGCATCAGGAACAGCACCCATCATTAATTGACGTGGAAAGTTGATGACACTGTCAAGCCTCATTCCAAGTCCCCATTCTCCATCAATGGCAATCATCAAAGGGGTTTTGGCGATCTTCTGATAGTAATTGGTGAGATTCGCTTGTCTGACTGGTCCTCCCTGGAAAAAACACAATCCACCAACATTGTATTGCTGAATCAGGTTGGTGACCTGTTTTACATGATCTGCACCAAGATTACTATGAGCCCTGATGATCATGAGCTGAGCTATCTTTTGTTCCTGGCTGAGCGTATTGAATACACTGTCTACCCACCTGATTGCTTCGGGTGATTTTTTATAGAAATCCTGTGCAAAAAGTTGCGATGAAATAAGTAACGATAAAAAGACGAATATTTTTTTCATATAACTAGCCTTAGAGAAGCAGGCAAGTTAATATATTATTCATTGGATGAATTCATAAACTGTTGTAAAGATGCCGGCACATATCCAGTATAGTGGCAACATAAAAACGGGCTTCCGGCATAGTGTGGGAAGTTGGGACGCAAGTATGTGGTTATGAAACCAATCAGCAGGGTCTAAATATTACATTATAAATCTTTGATCTGTATTTTGATTTCCTGTGGAGAAGGCTCATCCCCACCAAAGTAAGGATACAATTGATAACCTACAGCACCAGCAGTTGTTGATGCTCTTGGCATAGTGACTACTACATTATTTACTTTGAAAGTATAGAGATTGCCTTCCGCTTTGATACTGCAATTGATGTCCTGGTTGAGTGGAACGGCAGTAATGAATTTATCAGATTGAATGCTATTATTGTAGATATATGCAAGCAGTTGGAGTTCATTCTGGTACCATCTCCATCCAATTCTTGCACTATTGGTATGGTGTTCCTGGTTATTATCAGAAAAGCCATACAGTTTGTTTATATCAGGTTGATTGGAAGGGTTAACAGTCTGGTAAATAGCCGAGTTATTAAACCTTACCATAAAATTCTGTTCAACCTTATTGAATGCTTTAAAAATGTTCTTATCTGAATTGTGGGCACCCTTTACAATGATATGTTCTACCCATTGAGGAGTTACAACAGGTGGTGGTGCTGGTTGATCGTGGCTGATCTCTTTTTGACAGGAAATCAGCAGCACCAGGGCTAATGCAGTCAGCAGGTTTCTAAATAACATAAAGCTTGGGGCCCTAAAGTTAATTTTTATTCTGGATATCCTTTATAAGGATCTTAATGTTTTGAGGTGCTACCTCGTCCCCACCAAAATAAGGATATAACTGATAACCGATAGCCTGAGGTGTTGTTGAAACTCTTGGCATGGTAACAGTTGTTCCATTTACATTAAACACATAGGTATTCCCTTCTACTTTTATACTGCAATTTATTTCCTGGTTTAGTGGAACAGTGGTGATGAACTTATCACTTTGTACGGAATTGTTATAAACGTAAGCCATCAATTGCAATTGATTATTGTACCATCTCCAGCCAATTCTTGCACTGTTGATGTGATGCTCCTGGTCGTTATCGGAAAATCCGTATAGTTTGTTAATGTCTGCCTGGTTGGAAGGATTTGCAGTCTGGTAAATGGCTGAGTTATCGAATTTAACTGCAAACTTCATCTCCATAGTATTTACAGTTCGGTAACTGTTCTTGTCAGTGTTATGGCTACCCGCAAGGATATTATGTTCTACAAACTGGTTTACAGGTGTATTACTGCCGAATCGGTCTTTAACATTTTCCACTGCTTTTTTGCATGAAGTGCCTAGCAGCGATATAATCAATACAGCAAATAAGGTGATGTTGTTTTTCATAGTCATTTCAATTGGATGTATAAACTGCCAGGTTGTTTAAATCTTTATACTTAAATGCAACTTAATGATGGGCCTGCCAGTTTTAATTGGGTTATTTTTACCGCCACAAAGACGGAATAGTGACAGATATTATACAACTCCTTTCAGATAACATAGCAAACCAGATAGCGGCAGGTGAGGTGATTCAACGACCTGCAAGTGCTGTGAAAGAATTACTTGAGAATGCCGTAGATGCTGGTGCAACAGAGATAAAATTAATTGTTAATGATGCAGGTAAAGCTTTGATACAAGTGATCGATAATGGCAAAGGCATGAGTGAGACCGATGCCAGGATGGCTTTTGAACGACATGCTACCAGTAAGATCAGGGATATTGATGACCTCTTCAGGATAAAAACAATGGGGTTTCGTGGTGAAGCATTGGCATCAATAGCAGCTGTTGCACAGGTGGAAATAAAAACAAGAAGGCCAGATGATGAATTAGGAACTTATATAGAGATTGAAAACAGCGTTGTAAAGAAACAGGAGCCCTGCAGTTATAATGGCGGAACAAATATCAGTATGAAGAACCTTTTCTTCAATGTTCCGGCAAGAAGGAATTTCTTAAAGAGCAATGCAGCAGAAATGCGACATATCGTTGACGAGTTCATCAGGGTGTCGATGGCTTTTCCGGAAGTGTTTTTTTCGCTCACCAATAATGGCCAGCAGGTCTTTCATTTAGAATCCGGTAGTTTAAAGCAAAGGATATTACAGATACTCGGTAATCATTATAACACCAAACTGGTGAGTGTAAAAGAAGATACCGATTACATGAACATCTATGGTTTCGTGGGTAAGCCTGAAACAGCAAGGAAGACAAGGGGTGACCAGTATTTTTTTGTGAACAATCGTTTTATTAAAAGTCCTTACCTGAATCATGCAGTGATGGGTGCTTTTGATGACATGATTGCCAAGGATAGTTTCCCTGCTTACGTTTTGTTTATTGATTTAGATCCTTCACAGGTTGATATAAATGTTCATCCAACCAAGCAGGAGATCAAATTTGAAGATGAGAAGATCATCTATGCTTTTGTGCAGGCTGCAGTCAAACATGCATTGGCACAGTTCAGTATAGCACCATCACTGGATTTTAGTTTGAATGCAGAGATACAATCATTGGATGCTGTAAGTAAGCCTTTCACATCCGATAAGCAGGATGCAACATCAGGATCATCACTCTACAAAACATTTACGCAGCGAAACCAGGCACATGCCATAGAGCCAAATGAAAAAAGTGAGCTGAAGCACTGGAAGGATTTTTTTACAGGAAGTCGTGAATCGTCAATGGTGAATGGTGAATCGGGGACTGATAATAAACAGTCATCTTTTGACACCAATGATACTTTCAACCTGATTTCGGGCATGAAGCCAAGAATGCAGCAGATGCAATTACTTGAATCGCCATTATTGCAACTGCATAATACCTATATTATTGCTGCAACCAATGCCGGGTTTATTTTGGTTCACCAGCAACTGGCTCATGAAAGAGTTTTATACGATAAATACAGTGAGACAGCTTTCGGCAAACAAATGCCAACACAAAAGAATCTATTCCCGGTAACTATGGAACTGGCAACAGCTGATGCTGTTTTGTTAGAAGACCTGATGCCTGAACTTTCAGTGATTGGATTCCAGATCGAAGAATTTGGTACCAATACGTTTGTAATACAGGGTACACCTGCTGATGTATTACAGGGGAATGAAAAACATTCCATTGAACTATTGATTGAACAGTTCAAGCATTTCAGCAGCGATATGAAATTTTCTAAAAGAGAAAAGCTGGTGCGATGTATGGCAAGGCAACAATCCATCAAAGCCGGACAGCCATTGCAGCAAAGAGAAATGATCGCTCTTGTAGAAGAACTTTTTCAATGCAGCACACCAAACGTTACTCCTACAGGAAGTCCAACCTATCTTGAATTCAAAGAAGATTATTTAGACCGGATGTTTGGAAGGTGAGTGACAGGGTGTCGGTGTACTCTCAGTATACTCTCATCATACTCTAAGTATACTCAGGTTCATCCTGTCATATGCCATAATGACTAGTTATTGTAATATTTCCTTCGAAACCAGAAAGCAACATTTACCAAAGCAATCAACGCTGGTACTTCTACCAAAGGACCAATCACACCTGCAAATGCCTGTCCACTGTTAATGCCGAATACTCCAATAGCAACTGCAATTGCCAATTCAAAATTATTTCCGGCAGCGGTAAATGCAATAGATGCATTGGTGGAATAATCGGCTCCCATTTTTTTACCGATGAACATACTCACCAGAAACATGATGGCAAAATAGATAACGAGTGGAATGGCAATTCGAACCACATCAAAAGGTATCTGAACGATCAGTTCTCCCTTGAGACTGAACATTACCACGATGGTAAATAACAATGCAATCAATGTTATTGGTGAGATTAAAGGGATGAATTTGTTCTGATACCATTCTTCTCCTTTTGCTTTCAGTAATACGTATCGTGTAAGTACACCTGCAGCGAAAGGAATGCCTAAATAAATGGCAACACTTTCTGCAATTTCACCAATCGTGATATCAACTTCTGAACCTGTGATGCCAAACATTGGGGGCAACAAGGTTACAAATACGTAAGCGTAAACACTGTAAAGCAATACCTGGAAAATGCTGTTGAGTGCTACAAGACCTGCTGCGTATTCACGACTACCTTCAGCCAGTTCATTCCACACGATCACCATTGCTATGCAACGTGCCAGGCCGATGAGAATTAATCCGACCATGTATTCAGGATAATCATGCAGGAATACGATTGCAAGGATGAACATAAGTATCGGTCCAATGATCCAGTTGAGCAATAGTGACATTCCCAACACCTTTGTATTCTTAAACACTTCTTTCAGCTTCTCATATCTTACTTTGGCAAATGGCGGATACATCATCAGTATCAATCCAACTGCCAATGGAATGTTCGTGGTACCGGACGAAAATGAATTAATAAATGTTGACGAAGAGGGAAAGAAGTAGCCGATGGCTACTCCAATTCCCATTGCTAAAAATATCCATAAGGTCAGGTACCTGTCTAAAAATCCTAACTGCTTTCTTTGATTTGCCGGAGCACAATTGTTTGCTGACATACTGCCGATATGTTTATCATGAACGATGGTTACCTGCTAAAGTAGATATGATCTTCTTAATTGCAGCATTCAGGACCGCAACATGTTTTCTTTTCTTCTGCTGGTTTCTCAGCATATACTGTAATGCTCCTGATACCTGTACCAGATTTTTTAAATGCTTCTATTTGTTCGGCTGATAAATACTGGCTGAGAATATCATTCGGAATAATGATCGGCTTGTCTTTTTGTACAGTCACATTCTTAAAGCCATTAGCTTCGATCAGTTCCAGGTAGGTTTTCTTTTGAATCGCACCTGACACACAGCCTGCATACATTTCTGCAGCTTCCTGGATCTCTTTTGGCAACTCACCTTCCAGTACGATATCTGAAATGGAGAAGTGACCGCCAGGTTTCAAAACCCTGTAGATATCTTTTATTACATTGTTCTTATCTGGTACGAGATTGAGCACACAATTACTTACAATTACATCTGCTGTATTTGCAGTTACCGGCATTTTCTCAATATCACCCTGTCTGAATTCTACATTGTGAAAGCCTCGAACTTCTGCATTTTGCCTGGCTCTTTCTATCATAGCCGGAGTGAAATCGATGCCAATTACTTTACCGGTTTCTCCGGTTTCATGCCTTGCTATGAAAGCATCATTGCCAGCTCCACTACCCAGGTCGATCACCACATCACCTTTTTTTATTTTGGCGAACTGAGTTGGCAGTCCACAACCCAAACCAAGGTCTGCATCTGCATTGTAGCCTTCCAGTTGTGTGTAATCGTCTGACATGATATTGTATACCTCAGTAGAGCAGGAGCCTGAACCACAGCAGGAAGATGCATTTGTTGCTTTATCCTGTAAAGCGATCTCGCTGTATTTCTGTTTTACGAGTTCTTTTAATTGATCTTGTGTTTGCATGGTATTTATGTTTTGAGTTATCGAAATATTGCGATCATTATATTCAAAAAAAAGCTCAGCAACATTCGCTGCCGGGTTTATAACTGTCGAACAATTGGTTGATCACAGCCTGGGCTGCTTTCCATTCTTTTGGATCGATGCAATAACATACTCTTGCCCCATCAATTTCTCCTTTGATCAGACCGGCCTCTTTTAGTTCTTTTAAATGTTGTGAAACCGTGCTTTGTGAAAGTGGAAGCTCTTCAACAATGTCTCCACACTGGCAGGTAGCTTTTGTGGCCAGTAATTTAAGGATAGCAATTCTTGCAGGATGACCCAAAGCTTTGGTATACTTTGCCAGCTTGTTTTCCTTAACACTAAACTCGTATGATTTTGTTGCTCCCATAATATCTATCGCAAAATTACGATAAGAATTTAATCCGCCAAATTTATTTTTTTGGGAAGACTAGTATTTATTGGAAACATCTGTTAGAAAACGTTCTACGGCTCTCCTGATCTGAGTAGTGTTTCCCATGTGATTATTCACCAGTACAGAAAAGATCAAAGTCTTGTTTTGCCTGGTGATAATAAAACCGCTGAGGGCAATATTGTTACTAAGCGTACCTGTTTTGGCGAAAATTTTATCTTTTAAATTGATGTAGTAATTGCTCAAGGTTCCTTCACCACCTGTTGGAAGAATAGTGGTGATGCGGTTCCAGTCGAACTCGTTTTTCATTTTGGTAAGTACATGAACCATATCGTTCGGAGAAAAAAGGTTGTAACGGCTGAGACCTGAACCGTCTACCCATCTTGGTTTTTGCGGAAGGTCTTTGAGATCGGTCTTTAATAAACTGTCGATGATCTTGGTATCATTCATTACACCTGTCATTTCATTGCTCACCATGAGTAGCGTTTGCTCGGCAAAGAAATTATCGCTGCGGTGCATCATTGGTTTGAGGAGAGAATCGGTGGGTTGGGAGTGAAGGATATTTATTGGAGTAGGAATAATAAAAGGTTCATCTTTCTTGTTAACGATTCCTGCAGATAATGTAGCTCTTATTGTGGTATCCTTTGTAAAACTGATCAGCGTATCAGTTAGAAAATGAGTGGATAAGTCTGGATGTGTTTTGAAAGGCATTGATTGTCTTGAAAAGCTTGTTTTTGCTCTAATAACATCATACAATCCGCTTCTATAGTTCCTTTTAATAATGAAATTTTTTGTACTTATTGGCTCATCGTTTTGAATAAAGTCTTGGAAGTAGCTAGGAATCGATTTTAAATTATGATGGCCATCAGTTTTAATTCTGAGAGAATCTTCGTTGAGAAAAAATTCAACTAAATTCCCGTAAATCGGGAATAGGCTTCTTTCTGCCATATAGCTTTCGGTGTAATCATTCCAAGCCCAGCCTGATCCAAGTGCATCTTCTTGCCAAACTTTTTCAATAATATCTGTTGGGATAAGAATTGCTTTATACAGACTGAGGAATTCGAACACTTTTTGATTTTTGAATTCTCTAAAAAGGAAGGTAGGATCACCAGTTGGCTGGACAATTAAGAAAGGAACGGGCAGTTCTGTTGAATTCAAGATAGAATATCTCAACCCCACCAAACTATCACCCAAATGTTTCATTGCTGCATAGCAGGTAAACAGCTTGGTATTACTGGCTGGAATAAAATATTTGTCTGCCTGGTGGGTGTATAAGTATTTGTTTGTTGATGGATCGTACACACTGATACCGACGTGAGCATTTAAGAGGTTGCTGTCGGAAAGAATCTCCGGGTCATTTGTAACAGAAAGTTTTTTGGAAGTGCTGCAGGCTATAAGCTGTATGCTGCAAGCAAGAATTATAATAAATCGGGAATGATGCCAAATATTATGCAGACGAAGTGATTGCGACGCAAGGAACGATGCCATAGAAACAGGTGTTGGTATCATAAATATAGAACGCAGATCGTCATGATGATTATGATTTCTTAAGATGAGATCGTAATCATCTTAAAACATCAGCGTTCTACTCTCAACTCCTCTCCACTGCTCTCATCCATCTTTCCGGTATATCATTGCTGGCTGCTGTGATGTAATCGTACTGGCTGCAGGCAATGAATCTTCCGTCTGGCATATGCATCCACCATCTGCCTGTCCGTTTGCTTTGCAGGAATGTCGCTTCTACTTCTGCAAAAGCCAGTTTGAATTCATTGTACTCGTTATGGTTATTCAGTTGTGCTTCCTGCTTACCACGATATACACCATCCATCAAATACCAGAGCATGTGGCTCACCTGTTTTGCAGTGAGTGCATCGGTGTCTTTTGAAGGATCGTAACCATAAATACCGATACTGCTCATATCAGGAGCCATGCCTGCATATTGCATGAGAATACAGGATTCTTCACCGGTAAAACCGTTTGGTGTTAAGCGATTGGCAGGTGCATGTGCATGTTGAATGGCAGCAATATCAAAACTGAGCATGTTGGAATTGCGGATCACCGGTTCCATTTCTTCGATGTTCTCTTTTACTTTTCCTACACGGTAGCAATCGAAGCGAAGTTTATCGATCGTCTCCAGCATTTGCGGGTGAACAAAATAACTCTGGAAGCCGAGGTGATTATAATGACGGATATAATTTGGTTCACCTGTCAGCATTTCCAATAAGAAATTATCTGCAGGTAAACGACTGTCCATATTCAGATCTATTCTTGCATCTACACAGGAAGCCTCAATTATTTTATTCAATGCACCATAAGCATGGTACTGGGCCAGCGTTACATCATGTGAGCCACCAAGGATCACAACTCTTTTTTTGTGTTCGATTAATTCAGATACTACTGCTTTCAATGCTGCGTAAGTATCTGTTAATGTAGCCCCTGGTTTTACGTTTCCAACATCAGCAATCTTTACATTATTATGCCAGTGATATAATGAATAGAATTCATGTCTTATTGCATCAGGTGCAGCGGTAGAATATTCACCGATACCGGCACCTCTGGTTTCGCCACAACCTACAATAACGAGATCAGCTTCTTCGAGTTCAGGAAAGCCATCATCGTGCAGGAAAATATTCTGCCCAATCTGTGTATTACGGTAACCTTCATCATTCGAAAGTTCGTGTATATTCAGTGGTTGCAGGAAATCAATGATAGTATGCAGCGACATGCAGCGAGTTTGAGGCAAACATAAGTTAAAACAATAAATTTTTAACAGGGATTAACCTGCTGATGGAGTTTGCCAGTAGTGTATCTGTTTAAATTTGCTGAGAGATAAACAACGTAATTTCTTTCTGAATGAGTTTTAACCTGAAATATATTCTTGTCTTCGCTCTGCTGGTTTTTGTTAACCAGCTTCATGCACAGGAGTTTACTATTTCAGTAAACGCAAGAGAGATTGGAAGAAAAGATAACCTGCAGGTGAATTATGATATTTCGGGTGAAGGAAAGGTTTCTGATTTCCAGCTTCCGTTTTTTGGAAAGGACTGGAAAATTGTTTCCGGCCCGCAGAATGGATTTCAATCTATCAATATCAATGGTCAGAAAAGTACTATTACCAGCTATATCTATATTCTTGCCCCGACAAAGCCAGGCAAGTTGATGATACCTGCAACCACGGTAGAAGTAAATGGTAAAAAAATAAAGTGCAGGGAAGTTACTGTGAATGTATCTAAAGCGGATCACCTGGATAACGTGGTTCCTGCCGGTACACAACAAGGCAGTTTGTATATGGCTGATGATAGAAAGGAAGAAGCCGAAGAAGTGATATTAAAACCGGGGGAAGATGTAAATCGAAAGATCAGTGATAACCTGTTTATTAAAGTATTTCCGAGCAAAAGAAAATGTTACGTAGGAGAACCTGTGCTGGTTACATATAAGCTCTACACAAGATTACGGTCGCAATCAAGGGTAGTTAAACAACCTTCTTTTACAGGATGCACTGTTGCAGAAATGACAACTGATCAATCTTACAAAGGAACTGAAACGATCAATGGTAAAAAGTATAATGCGTATTTATTCAGGCAGGTGCAATTGTTTCCTTTACAGCCTGGGAGAATAACTGTAGGGCAGGCTTCTGTTGATAATACCATAACATTTCTTTCGGGCAGTAATGATTTTAAAGATCTGTACTATGGTGTGCAAACTGGGCAGGAACATAACATCACCTTATCAACTGAACCTTTATTTATAGAAGTATTGCCTTTGCCGGGTAAAGAACAACAAATTGCCGTTGGCGATTTTACCGTTTCAACGAAGCTAAAGAAAGATACCATTGCTGCCAATGAACCCAATGCATTGATCGTGACCATTGAAGGCAAAGGCAATTTTAAATCGATCGATGAACCAGAGATCACATGGCCCGATAAATTCTATCATTTTGATGCGATTGAAACGGATACGATAGACAGGCTGAGTTTTCCTTCAACCGGGAAGAAGGTATACGAGATACCATTTGAGGTTAGTAATACCGGTAAAGTAAATTTTCCTGTTGTTGCATTCTCATATTTCGATCCGGCAAAAGGGAAATATATCAGCACTAAAAGTGATCCCTTACAATTAATGGTTACGCCAGCCATACAAGCAAGTCTCCAGCAATCAGTTTCAAACAATGGTAACGGGTTATTCGATATTAAATACCTCCTGTATATTTTGCCGGTGGTTTTTTTCTTCGGTACTATTTTTATTCTAAGACAATCGAAAAAGAAACCAGCACCTGTTTCAGCAACTACCAATGTGGTCATTGCTGAGCGTGTTGCAGATAATAATGAAATCGATGTTCAGTCGAAGTTGGATGAGTTAGTGCTTGTGCAGGATGATGCAGCATTTTACAGCCGTGCCGGTTCGCTTGCAAGAGAATTATTGAAGCAGGGAACAGGGAATAGTGAGCTGCTTGTAAAAATTCTGCAGGATTGCAATACTGTTTTGTATACACCTATTCCATCAACCAGTAAAAAAGAAGTGATAGAGAAACTTCGTCAGGCTGTTTCCTGATCATTGTATTTATATCCTACTCCACGAACAGAATGGAAATATTTGGGATTGCGGCTGTCTTCTTCAAAGTATTTTCTGAAACTGAGAATAAAATTATCAATCGTTCTGGTAGCAGGATACACATTATAACCCCAAACGACCTGTAATATTTTTTCCCTGGTTACAACCTCACCTTTGTTCTCGATCAGTAATTTCAGTAACATCGATTCTTTCTTACTCAGCTGAACTTTTTCACCGGTATGTGTAATGGCTTCCTGTGCTTTGAAGTCGATCTTGTTGTTGCCGAACGTATAAGTATCACCAATTTTTTCCTGCACCTGCATCCTTTTATTCTTCGAGATCAGCTTCTCAACTCTTAATAATAGTTCTTCGAGATTGAAGGGTTTGGTAAGGTAGTCATCTGCTCCTTTTCTTAAGCCAAGCACTTTATCTGCACTTGTATTTTTTGCACTGAGCATCAGGATCGGCACTTCAATATTTTTGATACGGATGCTTTCAGTTACAGCAATGCCATCGATCTCTGGTAACATGATGTCCATGATGATCAGGTCGAAATATTCGTTTTGCACAGCTTTCATTGCTTCAGCTCCATCGTAGGCAGAAGATACTTCGTAACCTTCCATCTCAAGATTCAACTTCAGTGTTTCATGAAGATTTTCTTCATCTTCAACAATCAGAACGGAACCTTTGCTGTTCTCTTTCATTGGTACATCAATTTAATGCGAAGTAAAATATTTAAACTCTTTCACTTCGTCCTGAACAAGACTGTAAAAATACTGCCTTGTGGCTGATTATCTTTTACGGTAAGCGAAGCATTATGAGCTTTGGCTATTTTTTTTGACAAGTAAAGTCCTAATCCTGTTCCGCTGGTTTTACGTGTGTTCTCATTGCCGATGCGATAAAACTTTTTGAATATCCTCGTCTTTTCTTCTGCCGATATACCGATTCCTTCATCCACCACCCTCATTTCCACTACATCATGTTCCTGGTGTAATTCCACTCTCACCTGTTTGTCTTTAGTGGAATATTTCAAAGCATTTTCAACGAGATTGTTCACCAGCATTTTTAAGAGTAAGGCTTCTCCCACGATAAATATTTCGGGCTCTACCAGTGAAGTGATATGCCTCAACTGGTATCGACCAGAATATTCCCTGATCATTTCCATAATGATCTCGCTGAGATTTACTTCCTGTTTGAAAGTAGTATAGTTGCCACCTTCCAGTTGTGCTGCCAGCAAAATATTATTAGATAACTGGTTAAGCCGAATGGCTTCATGTAAGGTGTGCCTGATCAATTTTTCCCTGGTGTCTTCGTCTAACTGTCTTCTTAATAAAGTTTCCAGGTTGAGTTGTGTAACAGCGATCGGAGTTTTTAATTCATGCGTAACAGCCATCATGAAATTTTCCTGCTGTTGAGAAAGTCTTATTTGTCTTCTTGTAGCCCGGTATATAAAAACTGCACCAATAAGTATGAGTACTAGAAATGTTGCTCCTTCACCAATGTACTGTGCATCTTTTCTTCTTTTGTCGTCGTTTACTTTCCAGACCTTTTCTGTGTATTGGGGATCTGTCTTTTCTATTGCAAGCAGACGTAATTCAGTGATCTTATCATTTTGTGTATGCAATGAGAAAGACCAGAATGCCAGTGCGGCAATAATATAGATGAGCAGGAACCAGTAAACGGTGGTAATTAAAATGAGCCTTTTTTTCTTTTGGGCATTCATCATTCAACTTTTTCTACTCTTATACCTGCATTCATTACATGTTGTAAGGGATCTTCCCTCATAACATGCTGCAGTGTAAAAGTGTACATGCCTTTTTTTAATGGAACTGGTGCATTGCTTTTCTGAAAAGGAATTCGCTGGTCAACAATGTCGTCCACAGTGGTGCCATGCCATTTTTCATTGTCGGCTAAGATGAATTCTCTTTTGATCGTATAAGTGGTGTCGGGTGACTTCAGTTCCAGGTTAACCCAGATGTTTTTCCAACGGTAAGCATCAGTATGTCTTAATACAAGGTATAGCCTGTAAGTTGATAAAGTATCTGTTACTTCAAAATTGAAAGATTGTTTCTCTTTGCTGCTCCATTCCTGTTTGGGAAAGAAGGACATCCGTTCATACACACCATTGGTGGTACAGGATGAAAAGAAAATGAGTGCAGTGGTGATAAAACCCGTCAGCTTCATGCTGTAAAATTATTCTATAAAACGTTTAATACCTGTTCTTTTGCTTTTTCCAGTTCGTCTTTCATTAAAACCACACTTTTTTGTACAGCTGAGTCGTAGGCTTTTGAGCCAGTAGTATTAATCTCTCTTCCGATTTCCTGTAGTATGAATGAAAGTTTTTTGCCTTTACTCGCTTCGTTTTCTTTCATAATATCCCTGAAATAATCGCAGTGGTTCTTGAGACGAACCTGCTCTTCACTGATGTCAATCTTTTCAATATAATAGATCAGTTCCTGCTCTAACCTGTTCTTATCATAATTCTCTTTGCCGATATTGTCTTCCACCACTTTCACCAAACCATCTCTTATTTTCTGTCTTCTTGCAGGTTCTATTTTCCTGATGTCTTCCTGCAAAGATTCTATCTTATCAATTCTTGAAACAAGATCTTCCGCCATTGATCTTCCTTCTTCTTTTCTATGTTCAACCAGTTGTGCTAACGCATCTCTCAATACTTTTTCAAACGAACTCCATTCTTCATCATTCAATATTTCATTGGTTGGCGTGATCACCTCAGGCAGTTTCAGTAAAGTACTGAGCAGTGAAGATGCATCGAGGTTCAACTCCTTAGCTAAGTCTGCTACAGGCTTATAGTAAGCTTTTGCAAGTTCAGTGTTAATGGAAACAGGTTTTGAAGCACCGTTTTGTTTCAGCGTGATAATGCATTCCACGCTTCCTCTCTGTAATGATTCATTTAGAATGTTCCTGATATCAAACTCGTAAGGCTTTAGCAATGGCGGAATATTGATCCTTAGGTCGAATTGTTTTCCGTTCAACGATCTTACTTCAACCAGGAAAGTTTTACCACCAATGGTTTGTTCAGACCTGCCAAAACCCGTCATAGAGTATAATACCATAGAAAAAGTTATCGGTAAATGTAAGGCAAGATGACTATTCAGTCGTCGATAGTTTTTCATGGAATCGTTCCTTGCGTCGCACTCTTGTACTGAGGAACTTTTGAGCAGCAAGACAAGTCAGTGAGTCATTGGTCATATAGTCATTCAAGCCATCTCTAATTGACTGCCTGACTAATATAAATATTCATACTTTTTACCCAATATCATCTTATCATCGGCACCCAGCCATTTGTTCAGCATGGTTGCATAAACATTTTTGAAATCAATTTTGTATTTCAGATCTCCATCCTGCAGGTCTGTAAGATCAGGTAATGCATTGATGATTCCTTTTTGTTTCAGATCGCCACCCATAAAGAACATGTTATTCGCTGTTCCATGGTCGGTTCCTCCACTTGCATTTTGCGAAACTCTCCGGCCAAACTCACTGAAGGTCATCAGCATCACATCCTGGAAACGATTATTCTTCTTCATGTCTTTGGTAAAAGAAGCAATGGCATCATTCATTTCTTTAAACAATCGTTGTTGCTGGTTTTGTTGATTGATGTGGGTATCAAAACTGCCAAGACTTACATAATATACTTTGGTATTGATATCAGAAAGAATAAGGGATGATATTGTTTTAAAACTGTTTCCTAATTCAGTTTTTGGATAATCTGTTGCAGAAGGTCTTAATTTACTTTGCTGAAAAATGTAATCGGCACTGCTGATCGTTTCAGTCATGGTTTTATATAAATAATCAGCCGGCTGCTCATGATCATGATCGTGGTGATGACCAGATGCAAGGTCTTTGTAGAATTTAGCATGGCTCGTATTATATAATCTGCGTGGATCAGTAAAGGCCAAACCTTTTGCATCTTCACCTTTTAATGCAAGACTCAACACGTCATCTATCTCCAGTGCCTGTGTTGGTTTATCAGATCCTTTACATTGAGCATCGAGATATCTTCCAACCCAGCCTGTGTTCAGGTATTCATCAGATTGAGAAGCAGTATGCCAGATATCCATACTTCTAAAATGACTTCGATCCGGGTTTGGATAACCTACATTGTTTAGAATTCCCAATTCACCATTATTGTACAGGTCAGCAAAAGCTTTTAATTCAGGATGAAGTCCAGCTTCATCATTTAATGATAATGATTTGTCTTTTGTAATGCCCAGCCTTGGTCTTTCTTTATAATAAATATCATTTCTAACCGGTATCACTGTATTCAATCCATCATTACCACCACTCAGCTGTAGAATCACTAATACTTTATTTCCTGGTGGAACCATTGGAGCAGATGTGTCTTCGAAAGCTTTCAAAAACTTTGGAACAAACACAGAAGCTGTTGCCAGTGAACCTATCTGTAAAAATGATCTTCTTTTTATGTGTACCATGCGGTGGAATTTGGAATTTGATATTGGTATTTAGCACAATTGGTATTCAGGAGTACTCATCAATGCTACTGTTGCCGATTTAATGTAATTCTCTCTTGTGCTGCTGTCGATCATTAGTTTTACTGCTTTCTCGTTCACTGATCCTGGCTTTGTTTGTAACACCACAGCTTCGATAACATCATACAAATGCTCTCTTGAAACGCTGTCGAACTGCTTTGCATATTTCTCCCAGTCAACATTTGCCCTTACCTGGAAACCGGTTTTGCCCATGGTAGCCTGGCTTTGTTTCTTATAATTTTCTTTCATTCCCATCTGCTGGTCATCATCTGATTTCAGGTTGATCTCGAAAGTATCGTCATCTTTTATCAGTTGCGGAATTCTTAACCGAAGCATTAATGAAGAACTGTCTATCCAGTTCTTTCCACCAGGCCAGCCTGCAACATTCGGTGGATAGAATAACACTTGTCCTAAAGCTCTTTGAAACAACAACTGTAATTGTTCTGCTTCGATCTCCATAGGTAAAAGTCGTCGAATACCAACCAGCAGCTCAACAGGACTTTTGATATTGCTGCCCATGTTCTTTTCATCATAGAACCAATCACTGGTAAATATGTCCTGCATCAAGCCACCAATATCATAACTGCTTTGATAGAACCTGTCAGCTAACCAGGTTATTTTCGATTCATCAACCTTGTTTTCGTTAACAAAGAACTTGTATATCTTACGGGTAATGTATTTTGCAGTTTGTTTTTCTTCCAGTAAAATATTCAGCACATCATCACCATCAAAATTCCCGGTCTTACCGAGTATGGTTTTCTTACCATTATCGTGTTGAAATTTGCGGTAAACAAACTCACCTTTGAGATTAAATGACCAACCAGTGAATGCTCTTGCTGCTTCTTTAATATCATTTTCTGTATAATTACCTCTTCCTAGAGTAAAAAGCTCCATTACTTCTCTTGCAAAGTTCTCATTGGGATGTTGCTTTTTATTTTGCTGGTTGTTTAAAAAGCCCAGCATGGATGCTGACTTGCTTACGGCTTTGAGGAGTTCACCAAAATTTCCCAATGCGTTAGATCTGATCTCATCCAGTAATAGTTGCTGGAAGAAGATATTGATATCACGACAGGCGAAATGTCCATGCCAGAATAAGGACATCTTCTCTCTCAGCTGGGCATCGGTGTTCACCATTTCGTCCAACCAGGTGATGTTGAGATTCTTAAGATCTTCCCTGCTTTGCTGCCTGATTTTTTTTCTTGTTTCGGCATCTAGTCCATTCTTCCGCATTTCTTCCATCTTCACTGCATCACCAATACCCATGAACAGTCCTTTTAAGGAATTATCGGCTACATCAAAATATTGGGGACGAACATTGGATGCTTTTGTAAGTGCGGCATACACTTTCTGTGGTGTGACTGATGAAAGATCTTTTAGGTTTTCCGCAGCACTGCCAAAGCCTGCACGCCATAGCAAATGCTGGTTTTTCATCTGATTAGTAACGGCCATCGGGTGAGTTTGAGTTTGGATAGACAAGGTAACGTTACAAAAGTTTAACAGGGTATGGATCAAATGTTAAGTTTTTTTAGAAAATCAGCTTTATTTCAATATTCAGCTTCTG
The DNA here is from genome assembly GCA_036676415.1 of Chitinophagaceae bacterium. Lineage (GTDB taxonomy): Bacteria > Bacteroidota > Bacteroidia > Chitinophagales > Chitinophagaceae > JAEZDC01. The sequence goes on along the minus strand of JAKFCX010000066.1, from coordinate 2,864 downwards.
TTGCGTCGCACTCTTGTGCTTTTTGTTCTATACGGAACTGCTTACATTTATCTTATGAATATCCGGGCTTTTAAATATTTATATCCGTTCCTGTTATTTATTTATGCCTGGGTATCTTTTACTTTTACCGGCAGGCTTACTTTCATCCCTGTTATCTGGGCTTATTTTCTGCTTCCTTTATTAGAGTTGTTCACTAAGCCTGATCCAAAAAATATTGATGCTGCAGAAGAGGAGTTAGTAAAGGCTGATCCTGTTTACGATTATATTCTTTATTTGGTTGTCCCTATACATTATGTTACGCTGATCTATTTTCTTTTCTCTTTACAACAACCGGATCTTACTTTGATAGATTACGTTGGTAGAATATTAAGTATGGGATTGCTGTTCGGAGTTTTTGGTATTAACGTAGCACATGAATTAGGTCACAGAGTTAAGCCATTTGAACAGACACTCGCAAAGATGTTGTTGCTGACAGCACAATACATGCATTTTTTTATTGAGCACAATAAAGGCCATCATAAGAAAGTAGCTACTCATGAAGATCCAAGTTCTGCAAGATTAAATGAATCTCTTTTTGCGTTTTACTTCAGAACAATACCCGGTGTTTATCTCAGTGCATGGAAGATAGAGTTAGACGAACTGAAGAAAAAAGGGCATTCATCCATTTCAATACATAACCAGATGATCTGGTTCTTGCTCCTGCAAGCTGCTTTTGCAGGAACGATCCTTTTGCTTTTTGGTTGGAACATTCTTCTATGTTATCTGATTGCTGCAGGATTCGGTATTGGATTATTGGAGGCTGTGAATTATATTGAGCACTATGGACTCCAAAGAAAAGAGGTTGCTCCCGGTAAATATGAAAGAGCCATGCCCGAACATAGTTGGAACAGTGATCATATTATCGGAAGGCTTTCATTATTCGAATTAAGCCGGCACAGCGATCATCATTATTTAGCCAGCCGAAAATACCAGGTGCTTAGGCATCATGACACCTCACCACAAATGCCGACCGGTTACCCTGGAATGATAATATTAGCTCACATTCCACCGTTATTCTTTCGTGTGATGAATAAGCAGATGAAAAAGTATGGGATAGTATCAGTGGAATAGAATTGTTAAAGCTGCAATTGGAAGCCGGCCATAGCGTAGCTTTAAGTCAAGCAGCAATCTTAAAACCAAAACTATCTTATATTCTAAACCTCATAACCATGAATACTGCTTTCAAAGCCTTTTTAGTGCTCTGCTTTAGTGTTCTCTTTACTGCTTGTCAGAAAGACCTCTCCAACCAGGGTGATCCCCAGATTGATATTCCAGCCTCAGCTAATATTACTGCAACTGTGGCAGGGCGTATCACCAATGAACTGGGTGAGCCTGTAAAAGGAGCAATTGTAACTGCAGGAACGACTTCTGCAATAACTGATGTGAATGGTGTATTCGAGATCAGCAATGCATCTCTGAAAGACCAGGCTGCATTTATAAAAGTTGAGAAGTCTGGTTATTTTTCTGGCAGCAGAACCTTCCGGGCTAAACAATCTCAAAAACATTATGTAGAGATCCAACTATTGCCAAAGACGATAGTTGGAACGATCAATGCCACTACCGGTGGAACGATCAATATGTCTAATGGAAGTTCCATTACACTTCCAGCGAATGGAGTAGTGGAAAAAAGTTCCGGAGTAGCTTATACTGGAACAGTGAATGTGGCAATGACGTGGATCGATCCTACATCTCCTGATCTTGCGAATCAAATGCCTGGTGATTTAAGAGGTGTTGATGAATCTGGAAGGGAAAGAGGAATGATCAGCTATGGGATGTTAGGAGTTGAATTAGAGGGAGCTGGAGGTGAGAAATTACAGATTGCAACCGGCAAAAAAGCAGCATTGAAATTTCCTTTGCCAGCCGCAATACAATCTGCAGCACCTGCAACAATTGCTTTATGGAGTTTCAATGAAACAACAGGGTTATGGAAGCAGGAAGGAACAGCTACCAAAGTGGGAGCTAAGTACGAAGCAGAAGTAAGCCATTTTTCTTTCTGGAATTGTGATGTTCCGTTCGACTTGACTTCGTTTGCTGCTACATTAAAAGATCAGAATGGCAATCCATTAAAACATGTACTGGTAAAGATCAAACGTACAGGAACTGGTTGGTCAACAACAGCAAATGCTTTTACAGATTCTTCAGGTAATGTACAAGGGCTCGTGCCGAAGAATGAACCATTGGTATTAGAAGTATGGACCAGTATTAGTTGTGCTTCAGCAATTCATACGCAAAATATTGGGCCTTTTGCTTCACCTGCAACAATGAATGTTACTGTTACACTTTCTACATCGAATACATTTGTAATTTCCGGTAGCGCAGTAAATTGTTCAAATGCTGCAGTGACAGATGGATTTGCAGAAGTAAAAGTAGGCCCCTATGTGTACAGGGCAACAATAATCAACGGTATTTTTAGTGTAACCTTTAATAACTGCACCTCTACACAACTGGTAAATTATTTCGTAGTGGATAATACCGGTGGACAACAAAGTACTCCTGTTACCGCTACAGTGAATGCAGGTAATACGAATGTGGGAGTTATAAATGCCTGCGGTACTTCTACACAAACTTTCCTAAACTTTACTCTTGACGGAGTTGCCTATGATATTCTTCCACCTTTGGATTCATTGTCGGGAAGCAAAAATTCCCAGGGTAACAATCCAAACACAACCAATATCTCAGGCTATAAAAGTAATCCTACGGTGGTGTATCGTCCTAAAAAAAGTTTACGGTTAATAGATGATTTTGATAATAGTCAAAGTTCTAAGTTATAGGATTTAAAATAGTTTTTCCATAGCCTTGCTGGATTTGTAAACTGATTATTGTGA
>JAKFCX010000065.1:0-105235 GCA_036676415.1 Chitinophagaceae bacterium | reverse complement strand
CACAATAATCAGTTTACAAATCCAGCAAGGCTATGGAAAAACTATTTTAAATCCTATAACTTAGAACTTTGACTATTATCAAAATCATCTATTAACCGTAAACTTTTTTTAGGACGATACACTGGCTGGCTACCGCACATTTGCAAGCCATGATATTCAGTGAACTGCGTTTCCTTTTGTAGTGATAGCATTATTTATTTAAATCCATTCAGTGTTAATGTATTTCGTTGTCTTCTAAAATGATTGCCCGTATTGATGGGTGTTTGCTTTATCCTTATTTAGTTTAATTGTTTATTAAAATGAATCCTGAATTCTTCTGCCTCGAGGGGAAAGTAGATATCCTGGAAACTTTTAGTCTTATACTGGTTTATCCTGCGATAAAATTTCGATGCTTGCACATCACCTATGTTCTTAAAACCGCAGGCTTCCATTATTTCTCGTGTTGCAGCAAGTGTATTGCCATGAAAACTCGCCACTCTTGCACGTTTATCAGATGGAACGATGCCTTTATACAATGCAGGATTTTGCGTTGCTATCCCAACAGGGCATTTTCCACTATCACAAACAAGTGCCTGAATGCAACCTAAGGCAAGCATCATCCCTCTTGCACTGTAAGAAGCATCTGCACCAAGGCTCATTGCTTTAAGAATATCAAAGCCGGTAATGATCTTTCCGGCAGCAAATATTTTTATATGTCTACGCAACCCGTGAGCCTCCAAAGTTGTGTTTACAAAAGCAAGGGCATCATATAACGGCATGCCAAGATGATCAGTAAACTCTAACGGTGCAGCACCTGTACCTCCCTCTCCTCCGTCTATTGAAATGAAGTCTGGTATATAACCCGTAGCATGCATCGCACGGCATATTTGTCTGAACTCATCCTTATCACCTATACACAACTTAAAGCCCACTGGTTTGCCATCAGACAACTCTCTAAGCAATTGAAGAAACCTTATTAACCCTTCCGCGGTATTAAATTCTGAGTGGGCCGCAGGTGAATGTACAGTAGTAAATGGTGATACACCTCTGATAGCAGCAATCTCTTCTGTATTTTTTGCTGAAGGCAGGATGCCACCATGCCCCGGTTTGGCCCCTTGGCTCAATTTCAGTTCAATCATTTTCACTTCAGGTCGCATCGCATTTTTACGAAATGCCATCGGGCTGAATTTACCTGCTTCATCCCTGCATCCAAAATAGCCTGTGCCCACTTGCCATATCAGGTCGCCGCCTTTCAAATGATGTGCACTAATACCTCCTTCACCCGTATTATGTGCAAAGCCACCAAGTGCAGCACCTTCGTTTAAAGAAGTAATTGCGGTTTTACTAAGTGCTCCGTAACTCATTGCACCAATATTATATATGCTGCAGCTATAAGGTTGCAAACACTGGTGATTGCCAACAGCTACCCTCAGGTATTTTTCTTCCACTTTTACCGGATACACCGAATGTGCTACCCATTCATAACCTGTTTCTTTTGCATCCGCCTGCATGCCAAATGCAACTGTTTGCTTTTCGTTTTTGGCACGTTGGTAAACAATGGCTCGCTGTCTTCTGTTAAACGGTTTACCATCCAGGTCACTTTCAAAAAAGTATTGCCTTAATTCCGGTCTTATTTTTTCAAACATGTATCGCAGGTGTCCGATTATGGGATAGTTACGGGTAATTGCATGTCTTTTCTGCCTTACATCTCTGATGCCGAGTACTAACAATGGGAGGGTAACAAACAGCCACCCATACCACTGAGTTCCTGACGAAACGGCCTGTATTAATACGAACATATTTATAAGCAGGAGTAATGCAATGATCATCCCGCTGAATGATATTTTTCTGTTTCCAAAATTCATTATCCAAAATTTATGTGGTCAAAAAGTATTGGCTTGCTGATGTGAATCTTATTCGCTCTTATAATAGGATACTTACTGGTTCGCTCGATGCAAACCATGTTAAGCATATAAAGAAAATTCAGGGTTTATTGCAAGCCTGTGGTTAATAAGTAGAGTGCCCCGTACGTCGCAGATTACGCAGGGGTAACAATTTCAAAGTCTTTGTAGTTGCTGAAGAAGTATAACTCGGGGCAAAAAGGAAAGAATTCAGTAAAGGAATAGGTATAGCTGTTTCTCATATCACGGATGAGAAATGGTGCCACACAAGCTGGTGTTTTATATAATAGTATTGCCTTCACATCACAAACTTATGAAACCTCCTGTGTTCAAAAGGTTAAGAAAAATGTAAGCAGCCGATTTTTCTGCTACACTCTTTTTTCATTGATAAAAATCAATGCATTTAATTATCATAACGCAATGACGAAAAATATGTACCGTGGTAGCTTTGCATTACATCAAAGTTCAAAGAAAGTGAGAAGATCAGGAGCATTAATGCACCCAATTTTCATCTGTCAATAGTATAAAGTAATAATTAGCATGGAAAAGTTATTGAGTATAGCTGCATCTCTACAAAGCATCGGCATTCATATAGCCCGCATTGGAATTGTTATCGTGTTGCTCTGGATAGGTGGGCTGAAAGCATTCCGGTATGAAGCAGTTGGTATCATTCCTTTTGTTGCCAACAGTCCAGCCATGAATTTCTTTTTAAAATACGATTCACCTGAATACAAAAAATACATGAATAAAGAAGGCGAATACAAACCGGAAAACATTGCCTGGCATAAAGAGAACAATACGTATTTGTTTTCTTATGGTTTGGGAGCAGTGATAGTAGTGATTGGATTAATGATTGCATTGTATCCTGTTCTTCCAGCCGTGTCCGCAATAGGTAGTTTTCTTGCTTTCATTATGTCGTTGGTTACTTTATCGTTTTTGATTACAACCCCTGAAACATGGGTGCCTCAATTAGGTGATACGGAATATGGTTTTCCTTACCTGAGTGCAGCAGGCAGGTTGGTGATTAAAGATGTGATCATGATGGGGGCTGCAGTCGTTACCATGGCACAAGCTGCACGAAAACACCTGGAGAATAAAAATAGAGGACTGCGGTTAAAATAACAGTGTAAATCATTTATTAAAAATTTGAAACATGAAAGCAGAAAATAAAGAGCTGATGAATTGCGATATGGAAACTGGTATTTGTGAAATAAACCAGCTATCTACCGAAGAAAAAAATAACATTTTAAAAAAGCCGGTAAAGCTTTTATACTTTACTGATCCCATTTGTTCTGCCTGTTGGGGTATTGAGCCACAACTTAGAAAACTGAAGCAGGAATACGGTGAGTATTTCGACATAGAATATAGAATGGGCGGTTTGTTGAAAAGCTGGGATGAATACGGTGGAAGCGACGTAAACGGTCCGGCAAGCGTTGCGCAACATTGGGAAGAAGCAGGAGCGTATTACCAGATGCCTGTTAATGCAGAAGTATGGAACGAAGATCCGTTACACTCTTCTTATCCACCTGCCATTGCTTTTAAAGCTGCCCAACTACAAGACAAGTACAAAGCAGAACGTTTCCTTAGAAGAATAAAAGAAATGGTTTTTGTCGAGAAGAAAAACATTACAGAAACAGAACACCTCTTGCAGGCTGCAGAAGATGCTGGATTAGATAAAACAAAGTTTCAAAATGATTATGTGGCCAAAGCAAAACTATTATTCGAAGAAGATCTTTCTATTACAAGAGAATGGGGTGTACGTGGCTTTCCTACTATTTATTTTATAGATGAAGATGACAATCGGTTTAAAGTGTACGGAAGCAAACCCTATCATGTGTACGAGCAGGCATTACTTAAACTACTCCCAAGGGAAGTGCAAAGAAAAAAAGCTGCTTCCTATGAAGATATTTTTAACCAGTATGATACGGTTGCACTAAAAGAGTTCGCTGTCTTCTACGATATAGACCTGGAAGAAGCTGAACGCATTTTAAAAGGTCTTCATGAAGAAAAGAAACTAACAAGAACGCTTTCAAATGCAGGCTCTTTGTGGAGAGTAGCTAACCAATTCTAAGCACATGAAAAGAGATCAATTTATTAAAACGATAATAACAGGAGCAGTAGGTATGACAACTTTAGCAGCATTCAGAGGGTTTACAAGTGGTTTAGATGAACAGGATCAGGTAATGCCTGCACTGTTCATCGGTCACGGTTCACCCATGAATGGAATTGAAGACACAGCGTTTAGCCGCAGGTGGACACAAATGGCAAAGGAAATCCCAACACCTAAGGCCGTGTTGGTAGTATCAGCACACTGGTTTACTAAAGGCACAAAAATTACAGCAATGGACTTCCCTAAAACCATTCATGACTTTGGTGGTTTTCCACAGGAGCTTTTTGATGTACAGTATCCTGCACCGGGTAATCCAATATTAGCGAAAGAAACAGCAGAATTATTGCATTCGGCTCATGTTGAATTAGATCACGACTGGGGCCTGGACCACGGTGCATGGACTGTCATAAGGCACATGTATCCCGATGCTAATATTCCTGTATTACAGTTGAGTATTGATTATACAAAAGGTCCGCAATATCATTATGATTTAGCCAAAGAATTGTATGCGCTAAGGAAGAAAGGAGTGCTGATTATCGGCAGCGGTAACATGGTGCACAATTTAAGGATGGTTGCCTGGGATAAATTGAATGATGCGGAATATGGTTACGATTGGGCAAAGAGCATCAATGAAAAATTCAAATCACTGATACAGCATGACGATCACAAACCGCTCATCAACTATACTTCATTAGGTAAAGATGCGTTGTTGGCAATCCCTACACCGGAGCACTACCTGCCTTTAATGTACACATTGGGGGTAAAAGGAAAAAAAGACGACGTATCATTCTTTAACGATAAAGCCGTTGGAGGGTCATTGACAATGACATCTGTAAAGGTTGGTTAGTTCGCGTCTCACGAACCATCTATTTCCTTTCCACCTCCTTCGCTTAACAGGACACCTCACCCAACAGCAACCACCTTCATTCCGTAATTTCTCGCCGCCTTTGCAACTTCTTTGCCCTCTATACAACTCACCTTCAGTACCACCATCCATTCTTTTTCAGGCAGCACCATCAGCATCCGGCAGTCGGTGTTTTGCTGGCCAATGTCATATACCTCGCTCGTTTCTTCTTCCACCTTCAATCCATATTCCTCATTGCATTCACCGTACACCATGATCAGCTGGAAAAAATATCCCGACACAATACCGCTATTTTGCTTTATCGTGTTTTCGTTGATCGGTATCCTTACTTCAACCGTTCCGTCTTTCACGGTAACACTGTAGCAGGCAGTCAGCAAACGGTCTAGTGGAAATCGCTGCTGTATTTCCAGTCCTTCCAGGCTCTGCAGTCCTGCACGGCCCGTCTCTTTCAATTGCCGCCGCAGCCTCGTCCATACACGTTGGTGCAGCCTGCCCGTTTCCATTCTTGAAAAATATTCACGCAGCCTCGTACGGATTCTTCTCGACATGGCTGCACACTGCTTCAGCATGGCTGCAGCCTGTTGCATCGCCTCGTTTAGTTCTGCTTTCTTCACGCTGCCACGTTTACGTCGCCAGTACATACCTTCCCTCGTCTGCACCAGTATATACTGTCCTGGGTCAGGACAGGGTGGAACACGGCCTTTATGTAAATTCATACCGGGCATACGTTGCTTTATCACTATGATGCGGCATATCGCTATACTGCACTTATAGCATAGTTATAGTATAGTTATAGTGTAGTTATAGTCACCACGCTTCACTCACCCCCGCCTCATACTCCACTGTTACTCCACTATAACCCCGGCACAGAGGCACTCATGCGGTAGGGAAGGTGCAGGGTCCTCGCTGGCGTAAGTATGCAGCCAGTGTTTGTTTTCCTTCCCCGCAATGTCCCCATGAATATTTCTTTTATGTTGAGCATTGTTGGCGGGAGACATAGCGGAGAAGGAATATGACGAGCCTGCGAGTCATCCCTTTGCGTCTTTGCGATCAGCGTGTTAAATCAGTCATCCAAACTCTTGCCCGTAGTGTGTCACACAAAAACGTTCTCAATAAATCTTTGCGTTAAACTGTCAACTTAGTTCGCATCTGCGGGTGTGCATCAATAAAGTGAATGATGCGGTGAGTACAATATGACGAGCTTGCGAGTCATCCCTTTGCGTCTTTGCGATCAGCGTGTTAAACCTTCAGTCATCCAAACTCTTGCCCGTAGTGTGTCACACAAAAACGTTCTCAATAAATCTTTGCGTTAAAACTGTCCTACAACAACCTGCCAGGTTAAGATGAATAACAGCACTGCAGTTCCCAATCTGTAGGAAGATCAACAGGGAAACCTGACAGGTTATTAGCCCAATAGCGATACTACTTAATCAAGCGTAGGCCTGCCAACCACCTTCGCATTATAATCTTTGCAGGCCACCACTATATCTTTATCGGTGAGTACAGCAGTGAGTATGATATCAGTCGGGTTTATTTTACCATGCGTAATATTCCGCTTCCTGAGAAAAGCCTTTAACTCTGACGATGTTTCAAATTGTAATTGTGAAGCGTTCATGCTTATAATTCTTGTTTTCTACAACAACCTGTCAGGTTAAGATGAATAGCAGCACCGCTGTGATCAATCTGTAAGAAGATGAAAAGGAAACCTGGCAGGTTACTGCCCATGCAATTCGTGTTTCCTAATTCGTGCAATTCGTGGTTTCTCAAATTCGTGTAATTCGTGTCTCCAAATTCGTGTGCTAAAACTTATTCTTCCACATCATACTTTCAATCGGCTTATCCGGCTGTCCACTGTACTTGGCATTCTTCTTCTGGTTGTAGGCCACTTCAATATCTCCATCTACAGGGAAATAGATCAGCTGGCCAATCGGCATACCATGATACACTTTCACCGGTTGCTTTACCGAGATCTCCAATGTCCAGTGACCACAGAAGCCCACATCACCTTTACCTGCCGTGGCATGAATATCAATACCCAATCTCCCGGTAGACGATTTTCCTTCCAGGAAAGGCACATGAGCATGTGTTTCTGTATACTCCTGTGTAACACCGAGGTAGAAGATGTGTGGATATAGCACAAATCCATCATCCGGTATCTCGAAATATTCGATCTCGTTATGCTTTTTGGCATCCAGTATATGTTCACGGTAAGTAGCAAGGCTTTTACCCAGGTGAACGTCATAGCTGTTACTGCCCAGGCAATCTCTCGTATAAGGCTTCAAAACGATCGTTCCTTTGTCTATTTCTTCTAGAATACGGCTATCAGATAAAATCATTGTAACTGGTTTGAAATGTTACGTTAGTAAGCCACAACATGACACGTTTTAACGATTTAACGTTGTGTAACGCTGTGTCTTTGTGTCTCTGTGGTTCATATTGCCTACCTTTGCACCCCTTCCAAATTTTTGGCAGGATAAGCTGGCATAATCGCTGCAATATAAATTGTAATTCGTAACGCTTAAATCGTAATTCCGTATGCCTCTGTTTTATCAACAAGATATCAACGAGAGTACAAGGTTGGGCATCTGGAAGATAGAAGAACCTGAACAGTTTTTTCTTGATATAGTGCCTTTGCAAAGAAGTATCACTCACCCGAATAAACGTTTGCAACACCTTGCAGGCCGTTACCTGCTTAAGCATTTGTTCGAAGACTTCCCTTACCGTGAAATACAAATAGCCAGTACCCGTAAACCATTTTTGCCTGATGAGCAATATCATTTCTCGATCTCGCATTGTGGTGAGTATGCTGCGGCCATCGTCAGCAGGCATGAAAGGGTAGGGATCGATATTGAAATACCTACTGAAAAAGTATTCCGGATATTGCATAAGTTCCTTCACAAGGAAGAAATGATGAAATTCAACCTTGCATCCAGCCAGGTGGTTTTATTGGATGAACAACTGGGGGATTTTGAACTGGAAGATACCGACACCAAACTGCCAACATTGTTATGGTCAATCAAAGAATCAATGTTCAAATGGTGGGGTTGGGGAGAAGTGGATTTCAGTGATGCTATGCGGTTGTCTGCATTCGATATAAAAGAACATGGAGCACTTACCGCCATGTTCATCAAGAACGAAATAGAAATACCGCTGCGTGTACATTACAGGCAATGGGATAAATTATTACTTACCTGGACAGCCACTGAACCGGATGTGATAAAAAGAGTAGATTAATAAAACAAAAGTGTGAGAGTAAACAACCTGTCAGGTTCCGATGAGCTGTCATAATACTGCTCATAATACCTCGTTAACTGAATGGTCATAACCTGACAGGTTAGTACTCCAAGTATAAATAACCTGTCAGGTTTCGATGATCAGCGACTATGCTGATCATAATACATCGTTCACTTAATGGTTACAACCTGACAGGTTGGTGCTCCAGGAGTTGATTGATGAAAGCATCAGCTATCCTTTTCGTCGTCGGCTACTGTTTTTGTTCCGCCTTTTTCCTCCACCTTTTCTTCTACACCTTTTACCAGGGAAGAAATAGGTCCTTTCATACTCTCCTGTGGATCGGTGGTATGCAAGGTTTCAGGATCTGGCTGGATCGGGGCATCGCTGTTGTCTTTTTTCTTTTCGTCGTGGTTTGACATATTATCGTTTTAGTAGAACATATCAAACCTAAAGCCAACTAAAGATCATATCAGTCCAGAGGCAGGAGATCTGTATCATTATCGCCTTCCAGCAGTGGAATATTGGCAATAGAAGCACCTGCAATGCCTTTAATGGATCCATATAAACCGGAAGTACTAAGTAAAACACGGTCAAGTTGTTTTTCCCTTTCCTTCCACATTTTCTCCATTTGTATCCGCTCTTTTGTAATAGAATTTCTCAAAGCAATAAATCCTTCAACAATAGATTCTATCTGCTGCCTGAATTCTACCCCGGTTAAATACGAATAGAGCAATTGCATTTTCTCACCTTTATTCTCTTCACTCTTTTTGGTTTCTGCAACACGAATGATGGCAGTTCTTAATGCAGAAGTCAATGCGATCACTTCTTTGAAAGAACAGATCCACACTCCATCTTTCTCACCAAAACAATTCATGTCTTTCGGAAACACCTGTGAAACCAATATCGCTAACTCAGCCTGGGTGTTCCGCATATCGGTTTTCAGTTTATCTACCCAGGTATTGCTCCATGCTTTGGTACGTTTACTTTCAAAAATGATCTTACCACATTCTTCGCCTTTATGATTTCTAACGGTAAGAATGCAATCTGCACCTTCAATGCCTTTACCAACTTCATCAACGGAATCGAAAGGAAAGTTTTCTTTCAGCAAATATTCCAGCATCAGTTCCTGTGCTTCACCCTGTAACTGCATGCTGCCTTGCTCTGCTTTACGCCTCATTTCTTCGGCAAGCTTTTTCTGGTCTTCGAGTTGCTTTTCAAGTTCCTTTACTTTCAGGCTATTCTGCTCTTCTTTCAATGCTGATTTCTGCTCTTCTATTTTGCGAATTTCAACGGTTAATTTCTCTCGTTCTAACTGGAGCTGCCTCTGTAATTGCAGTTCTAACTCCGCTTCCTTATTTTTTAATTCCTGTTCTCGCTGCAGGAACTGCATTTCTTTTTCCCTGGCAAGCTTTAGTTTCTCTTCGTTATCCTTATTGCTTTGCTGAAGTATGTTGAGCTGGTTCTCGAAGTCTGAAGCCAGGGTTTTACGGATCGATTCTTCGATCTCAGCATTCTTTTTCTTCAGTTCAACCTGCAGCTTCTGCTGAAACAGTTCTTCCTGCTTCTGGGCTTCTCTTTTATTATCCTCTTCCATTTGCCTGATCTTCACTTCAGCATTTTTCTTATAATCAAGCATCTGTTGTCTCAGTTCCTGTTTCTGTTTCTCTATCTCCGTCTTCAACTCATCGTTCAGTGCTTCTTCCAGTGGAAATTCGAAACTGCAGCTCGGACATTTTATCTGTGTGGCCATACTTTGTATTTGCTGGTCAATATTACAAAACATTGCTCAAATATTTAGTATTAGGCATAAGCTGACTGATTCTCCATTACTCAAAATATTTCAGAAAAGATTATGCAATTGATTTATGTAATGCATCTGGTTGTTAAACACTGCTTATGAAAAAGATCCAGTTGAACGTTCCCGACCCCTGCCACGAGAACTGGTTTTCGATGACACCTGCTGAGAAAGGCCGCTATTGCAATAGTTGCCGGAAGGTGGTGATTGATTTCAGCGTGATGACGGATGCCGAGATCATTCAGTACTTTCAAAAGGATAGGGGAAATACCTGCGGCAATTTTACGGTAGGCCAGTTAGGTCGTGATCTACGTGAGCCTGCAACTCCTGCAAGAAAGCAGTTTTGGGGAATGTTACTTTCTGTGCTGGTAACATTTTTTGCAGCGTGTAAATCAAGGGTTGATAATGTAACGGGGAAATCAGTTGCATCAACCACGCAGCCTGCAACAGAAGAATTAATGATAATGGGAGATATGGTGATGCTGCCTGAAACAGATACCTCTGTTGCAATTCCGGAAAATAAGAATGATACCATTTCACTTTTGTCGGGAGGAGAGGTGGAACTTACTACAACAGGGATTGTTACTTCTGTTTTACCGGTGGTGGTTGATTCAATGCAAGTACCCTCGGAGATCGTAATAAGCGGAAAAGTGTTGAGCATAGAAGGTGAACCTATACCTGGTGCTTCAATTCATTTGAAAGAACTTAATAAAATGATCAGCACAAATGCTGAAGGAGATTACAGTGTTTCTATAAAACCATTGGCTGAACTTACGATGATAGTTTCCAGTGTTGGATATGAAGTCTTTGAATGTAAACTGGCACCCACCGAGAATAAAAGAGAAGATATTGTTTTAACACCTTCAGAAAATGAACTGTCGGGTGTGGTGGTGGTTGGTTATGCTACAACTCGTACCGGACGAATCGTCAGTCGTTGTAGTTCTTCTGTAAAAGGGCAAAACATTGTAGCGAGAGCGATAGATTCAGTTAAGCAACTTTTGCCCTCTGCGCTAATTTCAGTTTTTCCAAATCCTTCGATGAGAGGCTCAACGGTAAACCTCAGGATAGAAAACCCTTCAGACTATAATATTCAATTGCTTGACAACAATGGCAGGACCATCCAGGGAAAGGAAGTAACCACAGCTTTGAAGAAAGAGATCGTTAGAATTGAATTGCCTGCTTCGCTTACAGCAGGAGTCTACATCATATCTGTCTGGGATAAACACCAGCAAAAGAAACAATCTGTGAAACTCATGGTTAAGTAATTTGCAAAAGCCTTTAACAGCTTCCACCAGTGGTAATATTCATCTTCCGTTCATCCTATTAAGGCACCATTTAACGCAAATGAGGTTGACTTTTACGATGCACTTCGTAACCGACAACTAAAACTATGCAGCTTACAACCACTAAACTATTTTGCACTATTGCATTCCTGGTGCTGGGCACTTCCATTTTTGCTCAAACTAAAAAAGATATTACCGGTATTGTAAAAGACAGTACACATGCGTTATCCTATGCAACAGTCAGCCTGTATAAAGCCAGTCAGCTGGAGCAACCCATCAGGAATGCTTTCACTAATGATAAGGGTGTTTTTAAGTTTACCAATATTGATACTGGTACTTACACCATCATCATTCTGTTTACGGGCTTTGCAGAGAAGCAACAGGATGTTACGGTTGGCAATGACAATATAGACCTCGGAACCATTCAACTCACTGCATCTGGTGGAAACCTGCAAGGTGTTACAGTTACATCCAGAAAGCCTTTGATAGATATGACAGACGATAAGATCATTTATAACGTAGAAAATGATCCTGCCACTAAAACTGAAACCGCAATTGACATTCTTAGGAAAACTCCGTTTGTAAGTGTTGACGGTGAGAATAATGTACAGGTAAATGGCCAAAGCAATTTCAGGGTGTTACTGAATGGAAAAGAGACAGCCATGTTTGCCCAGAATGTAAAAGAGGCTTTGAAAGGTTTCCCCGGATCACTTATCACTAAGATCGAAGTGATCACTTCACCCGGTGCAAAATATGATGGTGAAGGAATCGGAGGCATTATCAATATCATCACCAGAAAGAAAGTGAAGGGGTACAATGGATCTGTCAATACATATGCAAGTACCAACCGTTTTGCCAACATCAATGCCAACCTGAGTGCAAAGATCGGGAAGATGGGAGCCACTGTTTATTATGGTGCCGGTAGTAATTTCAATATGCCCGGAAAGAGCAGAACTGAAACTACTCCAATGATTCCATCTGTATTTACTAAAAGAACATTAGCCGGCGATAGAAGACAAAGCAACTTCTGGAACTTTGGCAATGGTGAACTGAGCTTCGAACTGGATTCTCTTAATACTTTAAGCGCTTATGGAAATGTGAGTGGGGGTTGGAATGAGTCAACACTCGACCAGATCATCACCACGGATTTTGCTTCCAGTCCATCTTCTGTGAGCTACTATGATCTGAGAAGCCGGAATGAATATCCCACAACCAGTGTGGGAGCAGATTACATTAAGAAATTTAAAGGCAATGCAGAAAGAGAGTTCAGCATTCGTTTAAATGGTGAGTTTGGTAATAATAACCAGTTCAGCAATAGTTTCCAGGATAATCCTTCGTCCGACAGGTATATACGCAATTACAGCGTAGCGAAGAATAAACAATACACTGTTCAGTCAGATTATATCCAGCCGTTGAAGAATAACCAGAAGATCGAATCTGGGTTGAAAGCAATTATCAGGAGAGCCAGTTCAGATTTTAACAGCCAGTTGAAATATGATATGTCTGAAGACTTCAAACTAAATCCTTTTAATACTGATTACTTCAATTATAACCAGGATGTTTACAGCATCTATTCTACTTATAGTTTTAAGGTACAGAAAACAACATTCAGAATTGGTGCAAGGGCAGAACATACAGTAGTTGATGGGAATTTTTCCACTACATCTACTACAGTAAAACAGGAGTACACCACTTTACTTCCAAGCCTGCAGGCAAGTTTCAAACTTGGTTCCAGCACCAATATGGTTTTATCGTATGGCAAGAGATTGCAAAGACCATTTATCTGGAACCTGAATCCTTTTGTCAACAATAATGACTCATTATTTATCTCTTATGGTAATCCTAACCTGGATCCGCAAACGATACATACGGTTTCTGCACAGGCAAGGGTAAACAAAGGTGGAAATTTTGCAGGTATTACATTGGGAGCCAGTTATAGTGATGACATGATCGTTCAGTATGCAAGGTTTAATCCAGCTACAGGAATAACCAGTACTACCAGTGAAAATCTTGGAAAAGAACTACAATTAAATCTTTCGATGAATCTTACTTTGAAGCCCAGCACAAGCTGGACAGTATCGATGCATGGAAATATCCGTTATAATAATGTTGAGAATAGAGCGATCCCCGGCCAAGAGAATAGTGGAATCGGGGGTAATGCCAACATGAATACAAATTATTCACTCAGTAAAAGATTTAATATAAGTGCCTATGCCGGTTTCTGGAGAGCACCTGTTACCATACAGTTCAAGTATCCATTGAATCATTGGTATGGATTAAACTTCGGTTACAAGATGTTCAACGAAAAACTAAATGTATCGGCAGGCGTAAATAATTTCCTTTGGAAAACATTTGACTGGAAGATGACGATGATTGATCCTAACTTCAGAACAGAAACCACCAGCACATTTCCTTTCCGTGGATTGGCTTTATCTGTAGGATGGAATTTTGGTAAACTGACTGAAAATGTATCGAAGAAGAAAGGAGTAACCAATGATGATCTGATTGGTAACGGGGGAAATTAAATAAAGCGGTTAATCCTGAAAGCCTCAGCGATCTGCCGGGGCTTTTTTATTTCTATACCACCTCATCGGACGGAGATATTTAGGTCCTTTCTTCGTCATAAAACGAGCTGGCACCTGTGTCCACCTTCCATTGCCACTTTTCCAGATCATAAAATGAAGATGTGGCATAGCTGAGTAGCCTGTCTTACCACTGATGCCAATTGGCTGACCGGTTTTAACTGTATCACCAAGATTTACCAGCACACCATCCTGCTGCAAATGCCAGTAACCTGCTCTTGTTCCATCATTGTGTTCAATCACTAAAAAGTTGGCGTATTGGCGGTATTTGCGGTTCCATCCACCTCTGTTGTTTTTTTCCTCCATTCTAATTACCACTCCATCTCTTGCTGCAAGAATGGTGGTGCCTTTCTTCATGCTGAAATCAAGTGCAGCCCGGTTTTTATGAGAGAACCTGCTGAAATATCCCTGTATAAGTAAATGAGAAGTTCCTTCTTTATAGGGCAAGGCATAAATCCAACTCGTATCTTCTGTAAGTTTTCCTTTCTGAAGAAGCCTTGCAGTTTCTCGCATAGGATCTTTGCTAACTGAACATGAAGAGAACACAACCAATAAAATGATTGCAGCAAAAACTCCTTTCATCTGTAGAATTAGTGGTCGATTAATTGCGTGAAGAATCAGGCTGTGGCTTCAACACCTGGTATTCATTTTTTTTCTCATCTTTCTTAACAGGATTTGTTGAAGGTGAGTTTAACGGAGCACCAACAGAAATATCACACCTGTGTCCTGGCTGACCGTGTGGCGGATTCATTCCAGGTGCAGTAGCTGTTGTTGTGGTACTAGTACTTGTTGTGGGAGTAACAGTGATATTTTGTGGCGGAACAGTACTTGTTTTTGTTTTTACAGGTGCTGCACCATTTAAAGGAGCACCAACAGCAAGATCACATCTATGTCCTGGCTGACCATGAGCCGGGTTTAAACCTGCCGCAGTTGTTGTTTGTGCTGGTGTAGTAACTGCAGCACTTGTTACAACAGGAGTATTATTAACTGATCCCTGGCCAGGATTGAGGATAGGAGCTGGCTCAGTTGTTTGAGTGGGCTGCACCATACTATTCGTTGCATTCGAAGGTTGGCTAACCTGCTTATCCAGGTTCGAATCGAATTCATCAGCATTATTACAAGCAAACAACGTAGTAACTAATCCGGCAATTATCAGCTTTTTCATCTAACAAAGAAAGCATTTTATTGATGCGAAAAAAATGGAATAGGTGAATAGAAGCTTTTTTTAACTTTTAGAGGCTTCTTTCCTGGTGATATTACATTTTTTAAGCCTGGCCATTTCACTACCGCTCATCCATTTATTGAGAAAAATCGTTCATAAAATCGACGAATCAACGAAACCTGTCGTAAATTACTTATCAATAAAACCTATTACCATGAAACAAAAATTTTTACTCTTGTCAGCGGTTTGTTTTTGTGCCGGTGTAGCGGAAGCCCAGATCAAGGCTTATGCCATCACTGGTTCTCAGAAAGGTAGTTCCAATTGGTCAGAAGTAAGGTTGGTGGATGCTTCTACAGGTGATGAATTGAAGACGATTTACCAGAATTCCCAGGAAATTGAAAAGCTAAATGCCAGGACAGGTAAACCCATTGCAAAAAATGAGATGGCCAGTGTTGGTTTTAAAACCACTGCACCAAAAGCAGAACAGGATATTACCGTGATCACGCAAAACGGAAATACGAGGACCATATTTGTAAGAAAAGCAGCTGGTCATTCAAGACACATTCAGACCGATGCACCTTTTGCTACATCGTCAGCTGCACTGGCATACGATAAAAAGCACGATAGGCTTTATTATACACCAATGGGTATTAATGAGCTTCGTTACATTGATATGAAGTCGAAGACAACAAAAGTTTACTATTTCGAAGGCGAAGCTTTTGGTGCACTGAAAAGCAGGGGAGATGTTCAAAACCAGATTACCAGAATGGTGATTGGTGCTGACGGTAAGGGTTATGCTTTAACAAACAATGCTGATCATCTTATCCAGTTTGAAACAGATAAGAAGCCTGAAGTGAAAGATTTGGGAGCTTTGATTGATGATCCTGCCAACGGCAATCATTCTGTACATAGCGGAAACAATTATGGAGGAGATATGATAGCAGATGCCCAGGGAAATCTATGGCTCATTACTGCTGGTCGTCGGGTGTATAAGATTGACATGAAAACATTAGTCGCAACTTTCAAAGGATCGATCAAAGGATTACCTGCAGGATTTTCAACTAACGGAGCAATCGTTGAAAAAAACGGTGAAGCATCAGTTATCGTTTGCAGCTCCACCAGTACACAGGGATATTTCAGGTTTGATTTGAATACGCTGCAAAGTGAAAAAGTAACAACAACCGAAAAAGTATACAATGCATCCGATCTTGCAAACGGAAATCTTGCTTTCAGCAAAAAGAAGAAAAAAGATGATCCAAAAGAAGAAATAGAAACACCTAAAGAACCACAGGAAGAAGAGGCAGCACCTACAAAACCTACAACTCCGGCAACTGAATTCCAGAAAAAAGGAACAGATAAAGTTGCTCAAATAGAAGGTACTATCTCAGTATATCCAAACCCTGTAACTACAGGTGTTACTAAGATCGCTTTTAAAGATCATCCTTCAGGAAGATACCAGGTACAGGTGATAGACATTTCAGGAAAGCTACTGAGCACACATGCAATTAATATCAACAATAAATTACAGGTTGAGCAGATCACTTTGCCTTCTTACATAGCCAAAGGAAGCTATATGGTAAAAGTAATTAACCAGGAGAATAAAGTGGTTAGTGCAAACCCGATAATCGTACAATGAGAACTTAATTGACTATTGAGAATCCCGCTATGAATGTAGCGGGATTTTTTTTGGGGTGATGCTGGTAAATATTGCAGCATGCTTCACGTTTTTCATCAATCTTTACTTTAGTTAGCAACCTATCTTTTTACAAATGCTACAAAATCGAAGGAGACTGCAATGAAAAAAGGCACAACTTCATAGTTATGCCTTTGGATTAATTTATGATAATTTATGTTAGTTCGATTCAAACTCAAACCCAAAAGATTCAGTCTCTGCAACAGCTGGAGCACCAGCATTGGTCGTGCACTTCTTATTAGTGGCAGTGGTAACTTTCTTTGGTTTGGTAGATGTAACTTTTGTATTTCTGCCATTTACCGTTATGGTGGTAACTATCCTCCTGCTTCGCTCATTCCTGTTAGCTTCTTCACATTCATCTTCGCCATCAGTGTAAACATAATAACCGCTACCACCTTTTGTAGTTGGTGTAAAAACAGCTGTTGTTTTCACAGGAGGTATACCTGATCTTTTAAAATACTGTTGGCCTGTACCATCAACGATAACGTAGTTATGACCTTCGGCAAGCGAATTAATCTCAATTGTTTCGCCATTGTTTGGAATTCTTACACCAGCCCTTGCTATATAACGTTGCTTAATGCTGTCAGCCATGCTGCTTTTAGCACGGAGGTTGTTTAATTTACCTTCAGCTTTTAACGCTCTTCTTTTTTCTTCTACGGCACGTGTTCTTTCCCTATCGTTTTCTTTTTCACCTGTGCCATTTTCATATCGGTAAAAGCCCTGTACCGAAGTTTCGGCAATATTTGCAGGTGCAAAACCATAAAATTGAGGGAAATCAATTTCTCTCAGGTTTTTGAAAGCTTCAGATATCTCAAGCTGCATTTTCTTTGCTTCAGCCTTCGAGATAAATCCTTTTTTAAACGCTTCTTCCAGTTCCTTCTGAGATTTTTTTAATTCCTCAGCCAGGTTCTGAAAATTATGCTGTGAAAGGAAGGTGATATTTTCACCAAACTTCAGTGTATCCATTGCAAAAGTATAGTTCTGTGCAAACCTGAGTTTTGCAGGAATGTTTTTCAGGTTTTTCCTGAGATCGTTATTAACCGTTCTTAACAGATTTTTTTCCAATTCTTTTAAATTCTGAATTGCCATCGGTGCCATTACACGAGGCAATTCTATTTCACGGGATGCTGTTGATGCTTTTCTGGTCCTATGGCTTTGCTGTTGTTGTTGATTTGCCGCGATTCTTTCCTTCACTTCAGCTTTGAGCGGATCATTTAAAAAAGTAAATGGATTGAAAAGAACATTGTCCACTTTTGCAGCCAATGGTTCTAATACTACAGCCTGGTCGTTTATATTCGGCTTTATGTCCTGGGCTTTTAATTTAGACGCATCGAACCATGCAATGGATGAAAGAATTCCGGTCATTAAGAACAAGGCCAATAATTGGTGACGATAGTTGAACCTGCTGTCTTTCTGATGTACCATTCTTTGCACTCTTGATAACAGTTCTCCCTTCGTTTTTACTGCATACATGGCCATTGAAGGAGATTTTTGCAATACAGCGATCCTCAGCAATGCTTCTGCATACATTGATGGGCTGTATTGATATTGCAGCACCCAGTCATCACAGCTATTTTCTCTTTCCTTAGAAATGGATTTTGTAATAAGCCTGGTGAAAGGATTAAAGAACAAGCCAAGTTCAATGATCGATAGTACAATATTCAGCAGGTAATCGTGTCGTTTGATATGAGCCAGTTCATGCAATATCACCGCTTCTAATTGTTGTGGCGTAAGATGAGTGACACTTGCAATCGGAACCAGTATCACAGGCTTCAGGAAGCCGATGGTAATAGGACTATGAACGATCTCAGATAAATAAATTCTTACATTTTGTTTGATGCCTAACTGTCCTGCAACTTTTGTTACAAACAGCTTCCAGTCAACATCAATTTTATGAAGGCCATTCAGCTTTACGAGTTGAGTATAGCGATAAGCCCTCAACCATTTTATTGTTAAGAATGCAAGTAATAAAAGGTAGGCAACAGACAAATAAGGCAGCACCTGTTCTGCCTTAATAAAATAGCTGAGTAATGATCCTTTTTCTGATGCTACAATAAAAGTATTCTGATCACCAGTTTGCAGGTATATCGATTCTGCAACTTCAAGGGCCTGGCTACTCTGTTGATAATAAAACTGCACTGTAACGATAAACCAGGCAAAACCTGTTACCTGTGCAGCAACGGCAATACGATACTTGGTTTCACTCTTAAATTTAAAGAGGCTGTTCAGCAACACATAAACGATCCACACCAATGCCATTTGCCATAAACTATTGGCAATAGCATAACCCAAAGCCTGCAGAATAGGAGACTGGGAAAGAGAAGGCATACGCTATTTGTTTTTTAGGTTGTCAAGCATTTTCTGGATCTCATCCAGCTCATCTTTGGAAGGATTGGAACTACCCAAAGCCTGCATCACCAATTGAGTGGAGCTTCCTCCAAACAATGCATTCACCATTTTACCTACCATTTGTTTCTGTGTACTTTCACGACTGATATTTGCCTGGTAGATATGTGTTTTACTGCTGTCGTCTCTTTTTACAATGCCCTTCTCAAACATAATCTGCATCAGCTTAAGGGTGGTGGTATAACCTGAATCCTTAAATGAAGCCAGTTCTTCATGCACTTCTCTTACCGTTGCTTGTCCATTAGCCCATAAGACCTGTAAGATCTCCAGCTCACTTTCCGTCGGTTTTATTGGTTTGTTTCCCATTATTACGATTTGTTTCGTATTGCAAACTACGAAGTTTATGGTTTATGGCAAAAATTTCATCCTATTTTATTGCCTCTTAACATTTTTAAGAGAATTTTTTGGGCAGAGGATACTACTGCTTTGGGGTTTATTTTCACTGAATGCTTAAGTTGAAACTTTTTTGCGAAACGCTCTTGCTTATGTTCTCTGCGGTTAAAAACTAAAAATGTATCCAATGTCCCTTCAGTTTTCCCTGACTGTATTCCAAAGAAGGAGCAGGAAATTTGAAACTGTTCAATACAAACAGGGCAATTTTCAAAGGTTTGCTTTTGGTCTTTATTCTTGTAAGATCAATATCAGGCGATATATAAAACTGGCGGTAACGGGTAATGTCTCTTCTGCTATGTATCCCACCATTGTCATCTTCCCAAACATTGTATACGCCACCATACATGCCATCTGCTCCATAACCAACAGCAATATTCAACCATGAGGGTAGGGTAGATTGCTTAAAAAAGGATTTGATATTTGCACTGAGCCATAATGTTTGTGCATTGTAATCTTTGAAAATTCTTTCACCGAAACTTTTACCGAAGAGCTGATTGGCTCTTTCATTTAATTCACCTGCAGGATAGCTTTTATGATGGGTTGAGAATTTAAAACTCACTCTTTGTTCATCCCAAAGCAGTTCTTGGCTCACCAGCATTCCACTGCCGAAGATATTGGCTGCAAAATCGCCCCAACTCCAGCCCCATTCTGCACTGAAACCGTCCAATGTTTCAATCACGGTTTGATAAAAAGCACCACTCATACCACCGATCCAGATACGCTGGTTACGTTTCAGTCCGGCCCATCTCCACATTTCCATAGAAGCACGGCTCGCTACATAAGCACTGTAGGCATGACCCACTTTATCTGTCTGTAACCATTCACGGTTATCGTTGAAGAAATGAAAATGTGTTTGCGGGTAATCTTTGTACCAGATCTGATAGAGAGCAGTCATAGAACCAGTGTAAGCGACAATATTTCCAGCTGCAAGAAGTCGAATGCGTTTTCTTCGTGTTTCGGAGGGAATCATGTAAGAAAGGTCACCATCAAGAGGCGTCAATTCAAATGTAGAATCTATGATAACCTTTTTTGGTAAGACGACGGTATCCTGCCCGAAACAAAAAATAGAGCATAACGTAAACACAACACCCAACACCCAACGATCAACAACCAACCATTTCATAAGTTCAAACTTACGGCAGAAATGGTAATTGAGTTGTTTTGTCGTAAACTTGCTGCATTGGAACCACGAAAGCACAAAGACACAAAGGAACACCAAGACTTTGTGCAACTTTGCATGAGTGTCTTGTGGCAAAGATTTCGGAACGTACAAGTGAGTGACACAAGAGGTGATGTCATGAAAAACTTTAGCTGGTATCACCTAACAAAAACTATAAACACAAAATTCATTATATGGATAGCGCAATACAGGAGAAAGTAAACGTCTGGCTGAATGGTAATTACGATGCTGAAATAAAAGAAGCGATCAAAAAATTATCACCGGAGGAATTAGCAGATTCATTTTACCAGAACCTCGAATTTGGAACGGGGGGTCTTCGTGGAATAATGGGTGTGGGTACCAATCGTATGAATAAATATACTGTTGGGATGTCTACACAGGGCTTTGCCAACTACCTGAAGAAAACATTAGGCGATAAGGAAATAAAAGTAGGCATCAGCCATGATTGCAGGAACAACAGCAGGTTCTTTGCAGAAACAGTAGCCAATGTGTTTGCAGCCAATGGCATTAAAGTTTATTTATTCGAAGATCTGCGTCCTACTCCTGAATTAAGTTTTGCGATAAGATATTTAGGTCTTGATGCAGGTGTGATGTGTACTGCTTCGCATAATCCGAAAGAATACAATGGCTATAAAGCTTACTGGAATGATGGATCACAGTTAGTACCGCCACACGATAAGAATGTAATAACAGAAGTTGATGCCATTAAGAGTGTTGATGAAGTGAAGTGGAGTGGAGGTGAAACGAATATTTCTATCCTTGGAAAAGAAATGGATGATGCTTATTTGAGTATGGTGAAAGGGTTGAGTATTTCACCTGAGGCCATAGCATCGCAACAA
Organism: Chitinophagaceae bacterium; assembly: GCA_036676415.1. Classification (GTDB taxonomy): domain Bacteria; phylum Bacteroidota; class Bacteroidia; order Chitinophagales; family Chitinophagaceae; genus JAEZDC01. Next base: position 83,813 of record JAKFCX010000065.1, on the reverse strand, counting down.
GATCTGAAGATCGTCTATACTTCCATACATGGAACAGGAATCGTTTTAGTGCCTGAAGTTTTGCAGCGTTACGGTTTTCATAATGTAACGATAGTAAAAGAGCAGGCTACACCAGATGGAAATTTCCCTACAGTGATCTATCCAAATCCTGAAGAAAGTGAAGCCATGAGTATTGGTCTGAAGAAAGCAAAAGAACTGGATGCTGATATTTTACTGGGCACAGATCCTGATGCTGACAGGGTAGGTGTGGGTATCAAAAATCATAAAGGTGAGTGGGTATTGATGAATGGTAACCAGACTGCAGTGCTTGCATTTACCTACGTAATGGAAGCAAGAAAGAATGCAGGATTGGCCAGGCCGAATGATATGGTAGTATCAACGATCGTTACGACAGATATGATCAATGAAGTGGCAAAGCAGAATGGAGTGGCCTGCTACAATGTACTCACCGGTTTTAAATGGATTGCACAGCTGATACGTGAAAAAGAAGGAAAGGAAAACTACGTTGTTGGTGGTGAGGAAAGTTTTGGATTGATGATCGGAAACCAGGTGAGGGATAAAGATGCGATAAGTGCAGTAGCGATATTGTGTGAGATGGCTGCAGTAGAAAAGCAAAACGGCAGAACGTTGTTTGATAAACTGCTGGAGTTGTACATCCAATATGGCTTTTATCTTGAAAGTCTTATCAGCATCACCAAGAAAGGAATGAACGGCCAGAAAGAGATAGCTGAGATGATGGAAGGTTATAGAAAAAATCCACCGACAACGATCAACGGATCAGCAGTTGTACAACTGTTAGACTACCAGCTGCAGCAAGGAAAGAATTTGCAAACAGGAGAAGAATGGAAGATTGAATTACCGAAAAGTAATGTATTACAATTCATACTGGCAGATGGAAGTAAAATATCTGCAAGGCCAAGTGGAACAGAGCCGAAGATCAAATTCTATTTTAGTGTCAATACGAAATTGAACAGCAGGGAAGAATATGAAGCAAAAGAAGCTGAACTAACACAGAAGATAGAAGCAATTATTACTGATATGAAGTTGAAGTAATAAGTTTTGCGAGATTTAAATGTATCAATAACGAATTGTCCCTTGATTGTTTTAAATTTGAGTAAATCTCTTAATATGAGTGAATTAATATTTATGGTTGAGGAGAGTGATGAGGGAGGTTTTACTGCAAGAGCTTTAAGCGAATCTATATTTACAGAAGCCGATACCCTTGAGTTGTTGAAAGAAGCAATAAAAGATGCTGTAAGGTGTCATTTTGATGATGAAAAACAGCGAATCATTAGAATGCATTATGTAAAAGAGGAAGTGTTTGCAGCATGAAGAAATTACCACGAGACGTCAGTGCTCATCAGTTAATTAAATTATTGAGTAAGCATTACGATTATGTGGTGACGAGACAAAGCGGTAGTCATATCAGGATTACGACTTCTTTAAAAGGTGAACATCATCTAACCATTCCTAATCATGATCCCATAAAAATAGGAACACTTTCAGCTATTCTGAATGCTGTTGCTGAACACCAGCAAACGACTAAGGACATAATCATTAATAAACTGTTTTGATCGGTTTCGAATTTTTAACCAGCTGTGGAGAACATCTTCACAGCTTTTTTATGTTCACAACAGGCATGGGGCGGAAAACAAAAAGTAAATTTGTGTATGCGGAAGTTTGAAGATACATACCAGCATAAGGGATTAAGAAAACAACTGGTCCAGATATTACGGGACAAAGGCATTACTGACGAAAACGTGCTGAATGCCATTAATAATATTCCAAGGCATTATTTTCTTGACTCTGCATTCGATAAGATATCGTATGAAGACCGTGCTTTTCCAATAGGAGAAGGTCAGACCATTTCGCAGCCTTATACAGTAGCCTACCAGACACAATTACTGAATGTAAAGCCAAATGAAAAGGTGTTGGAAATAGGAACAGGAAGTGTTTACCAGGCTTCCGTATTGGCAGAAATGGGAGCAAGGGTATTTACCATTGAACGGCAGAAGAAGTTATACGACAAGCACCAAAGCTTTGTTTTTAAAAGTAAGTATCCGAATATCAAATTCTTTTATGGTGATGGCTTTGAAGGTCTACCTGCTTATGCTCCTTTCGATAAAGTGATCATCACTGCTGCTGCACCCTTTATTCCACCAAAGCTTGTCGATCAAATGAAGATCGGCGGTGTAATGGTAATCCCTGTGGATGAAGAAAGTGCCCAGCGAATGTTGCGCATCACCAAAATGCCGGATGGTTCTTTAAAAGAAGAGTCGTTTGAGCAATTCTCATTTGTACCAATGCTGCAGGGGAAAAACGATTAGAAGTGAAAACGAAAAAGTCAAAATTCAAAAGCAGGTATTTTACTTTTGAATTTTGACTTTTTTAATTTGCTCAATTGAGCTATTCAGTACAAGAGTGCGACGCAACAGAAGTTCAATAATGAACTATAGCTGGCATCAAAATTACATTCCTGTCATTACACCATCATCTTCAGTCCTGTTATTCTTACGCTTGAATAAGTTGGCATCGAACTTACCAAATCTCCACTGAAGGTTTAAACGAAGTACCTGTGGATCTCTTCTTCTTTCGCTTTCCTGGATAAAGAATGGAGATTCAGAATATGTACCGTATTTCTGTGTTCTTAAGAAATCATTCATGCTAAGGTTTGCAGAGATCGTATTACCACCTTTGATCTGCCATTCTTTTCTAACAGCAATATCAAAGCTGTAACGAGGAAGAATATATCCCTGTGCAGTAACCTGTGAACCACCACCGAACATCATTCCGCCCCTTCCTCCACCACGACCACCTTCCTGTGGAAGAACAGTCTTTGCATAATAATCACCGGATAACTGGATAGAGAAACTCTTTGGTAACCTGATAGCGTTATTCACTTTTACAAACCAGCTTGTTCTTTTCTGATCTAATTCCTGTCCCTGTATATTTCCTTTGATCTGTGAGTTGAATACATTCAGGTTAACCGTAAGATCCCAGTTTTTTACAACAGGCATACGATTCGTTAACTCTATTCCGTAAGTAAAACTCTCGTTGGCATTAATATAAGAATTGAAATAAGCTAGTGGCTTGGTAGCATCCAAAGGATCGACATCCCGATATTGGTATCTAGTTATCAAATCTTCATTATACTTAGCAAAAACGCTGGCGAGAAAGTTTGCTCCTTTCTTATAATTATTATTATAAGATATCTCAACTGAATTAGTGAACTCAGGCTTTAATCCTGCATTTCCAACATTGAGGTTTTGAGGATCTGTATAATCAATAAAAGGCATTAACTGGAAAAAGTTAGGTCGATTAATCCTCCTCGAAAAATTGAACTGGATATCTTCTTTATCACTCAGCTTATTAGTAATGAATGCACTTGGAAATAAGCTAATAGGAAACTCGACATTAAAAACTGAATCTTTTCCAACTAATGATCCATTGTAATCAGAACTCTCTAGTCTTAGACCAAGTTGAAAACTCCAGTTTTGCTTTTTGAACCCATAAGTAGCGTAGGCAGCGTATACTTTGTCAGTGTATTCGTAATGACTAGTAAGCGGATTTCGAGTAACAAAACTTTGCGTTGTAGGATCATATGACGATTGCAAGTTAAGATTCTCGAACTTTCGAATTTGTACCCTAGCACCAAATTCCAACTTCTTATTGTCGGTGATCGGATTATCATAATCTGTTTGCAACACCAAATTGGTTGAGTTTCCAGCACCTATACTATTTACGATAGTACGTTCCTTTAGTGACCAGTTCGGTCCCGGGATATATGTAAGCGTTAAAAAATCTCCGAAGTTTTCATTTTTGCTATTGTTATAATTAGCATCTGCTGTCCATTCACGTCCAGCTTTTGCAAAATTATGTTTGAAGCTAATTTGTGTACCCCAGTTACGGAACTCTGCTGATGATTCCCGAAACCCTAGATTATTTGACAGAAGCCCATTTATATTTAAAGAATCGTAAACTTGATCTTCAAAGTTGTCGAATTGACCTCTATTATAATTACCGGATATTGTAAACGTATTTCTGTTATCTATAAGATAATCAAATCCACCACGAATAAATCGCATCGTTCCCTCATTTTCTCCTGTTGTATTTTGTACAAAAGCAGATTTGTCATTATCAAGGATTTGTCTTTCTGTCCATGAGGAAGACTTTGATAATCTTTGATTATACATACCCGTTGCAAAAATGTTGATTTTGCCTTGTCTTAAGTTAATATCACCACCCGTATTGATCTTACCTCTTGAATCAACTCCAAATCTTAATCCACCGTTGTAACCAACTCTCTTATTTTTCTTCAATACGATATTTAATATACCTGCATTACCACCTGAGGCATCAAATCTTGCAGAAGGATTGGTGATCAATTCAACCCTGTCAATAATATCTGCCGGAATTTGTTCCAGCGTAAGTGTAGTAGGTCTTCCATCAATGAAAAGCTGCGGTGTAGCATTTCTCATGGTAACGTTACCATCAATATCAACACTCAAAGAAGGAATTTGCTTCATCACCTCGGTAGCCATTTGTCCCTGGCTGATGATATTTCTGTCTACATTAAATACTTTCCTGTCGACACCCATTTCAAACAACTGCTTAACAGATGTAACCGTTACATTTTCCAATGTACCTTCCATAGGCTCCAGTTTGATGTTACCCAGGTCCCTGTCGATCATGCTCATCAAGTTCTGCATATTTCCTTCACCGTTACCTCCACCTGAAGGCCTGTTACCAGCACCACGACCACCGAAACCAAAGTCGATTATCTGTGTAGCCTCGGTATATCCAATTGCTGAAACTCTTAAAGTAAGCTTACCCATCACCGGAATCTGGTCAAAATCAAAATCGCCATTTGGTAATGTGATTCCGGCTCTTAATGTATAAGGAACCATCTTCTTTGTTGCAGAATCCATCCTGTTACCAGTAAGTTGAAGCGAAGCACCATCAATACCTCTGTTAGATTTGGCATCAACCACCTTTCCATAGATATGGCCTGCATTCATTCCTGTTCTACCGGCAGGAGGTTGGGCAAATAGGTTCAGGGAGATAGATAAAGCCAGGAGTGCTAAAAGTTGTCTCATGTGTTAGGTTTAGATTAAGGACACACAAAAGTGATCCTCGTTACACAAACAGAAATGTTTATTAATTACAAACGGCAAAATACGGCTATACAAAGGAGATTACTGGAATCCAGTCGGCCATAAACTATTAAAGATCGGTTAATTAATATTTGAGAAATAAGTGAGGAGTATTTGCACCAGGCCAATGATAAAACCTAATACAGCACCAATCATCTCAACAAACTTGAATTCCTTTGCCATGATCTGGTTGAGGATATTTTCCAGTTTATCGCTGGAGAACGAAGCAACTTTCGTTACAACGATTTTCTCAAGGTCAAGATCTTCCTGCAATTTGGTCATGTAGTTACTCATGATGACAGGGAATAGTGATCTCATTTCTGTAAGAAAAACTTCCTTGAGCTGGTTAATTGTTTTCTCACCAATGAACATGCTGATCATCGGCATAGCTTCTGCCAGTTTCACTCTCAGGAACTGATCAATATGTGTTTCAACAACCGGCATTATCTTCTCAAGGTTGTTGGGATTCGTGATCTTTGATTCGATATCTTTAAACGAGAGTAATTCTTCACTTACCAGTTTTCCCAGTTTTTCTGCAAACTGTTGCTGCCGCTTTGGAAAAATGCCATGAAATGTAATACCTAAAATGGTTTTTGGTTCCCTTGGATGAAAAAGCATCTTAATAGCGATCCAGTTTGTGAACCAACCGATAAATGCAGAAATAACAGGTATCAGCAATAACATCCAGCTCATAATCTTCTTTTAAAAGAAAAACCTTGTAAATATGCTTACAAGGTTTTTGGGAGAATGATGGGTTTCGAACCCACGACCTACAGAACCACAATCTGTCGCTCTAACCTACTGAGCTACACCCTCCGTAAATTTGGAAGGCAAAAATAAAAGAAACTGCTATTACTTCAAAAAATAGATTGAATGAATATTAATAAATGATTTCACAAAGCTGGTAGAGGCCAGTAAACTTTTGGAATAAACACCGTCAATACCATTCGTTCCAACCTGCTTTCCCCCGGTAAAAATATTTCCGGGCAAAAGTTTGTTAATAAGGATGATATGTAAATTGGCACCGTCTATTTACATTATTTTTGGAAGTAATGACTAAAATGTTGCAGTATATGATGAGCAGAAAAGGGTTACCGATCGTTGGGATATTGTTGATCTGTGGTTTGTTCTTCGCATTTAAATCGAATGGTGGAGATGGAAACGATACCAACACTCCGGCAAAACAGGAGAAAATATTAAGATCAGTGGCAACACTTCTTAAAGAGAAACATTATAGCCCTAAGAATATCAATGATGCATTTTCGAAAGCTTTATTCAAGCAATATCTCTCTGATCTCGATCCTGAAAAAAATATTTTCACACAGGCAGATATTAATTCATTGAAAAAATATGAAACATCTATTGATGATGAGATCAATGGAGGTAAAACAGATTTTTTTTCGGCTGTGAATGTATTGTATGAAAAACGACTTCCTGAAGTGATGGCGCTGTACAAAGAAATCCTGGTAGATCCATTTGACTTTACTGTGAAAGAAAAAGTACAGTTTGACCAGGACAAACTCCGTTTCGCTTCAACTGAAGCAGAGCGTAAAGAGACATGGAGAAAACGATTGAAATATCTCACGCTGGAGCGTTATTCCGATTTGCTTGATCAACGTGAAACCAATAAAGGCAAAGATTCTTTTGTAGTGAAAACAGATATTGAACTGGAAAAAGATGCAAGAGACAGGGTAATGAAGATTATGGACAGGAATTTTGACAGGATTAAAGCACGGTTCACTGAAGACGAACGTTTCAATCTCTACATTAATGCAATGTCAGAGATGATGGATCATAATACTTCATATTTCCCTCCGGTTGAAAAGAGAGCATTTGAAGAGCAGATGAGTGGTAAATTTTTTGGAATTGGTGCTCAGCTTAGTGAAGATGAAAGTTCAATAAAAGTGGTGAGCCTGGTAACAGGAACTCCTGCATGGAAAAGTGGAGAGATACAGGTAAATGATGTGATCCTGAAAGTTGCACAGGCTACAGGTGATGCCGTAGATATTGCTGGTTTTGCAGTACAGGATGCAGTAAAGCTTATACGTGGAGCCAAAGGAACTGAAGTAAAACTAACTATAAGAAAAAGTGACGGTAGCGTAAAGGTTGTTTCTTTAATAAGGGATGAGATTGTTCAGGATGAAACTTATGCAAGAAGTGCAATCGTTACGCAGAATGGAAATAAAATAGGTTATATCTATCTGCCTGAGTTTTATGCCGACTTTGAAAAGCCTGATGGCAAAAGATGTTCAATGGATGTGGCAGCTGAGATCATTAAATTAAAAGCAGAGGGTGTTGATGGTATTATCGTTGACTTAAGGAACAACGGAGGTGGTTATTTATATGAAGCTGTTGATATTGTTGGTTTATTTATAAAAGACGGGCCTGTGGTTCAGGTGAGAGACAGGGACGGAAAAAATTCAGTTATTGAAGACAAAAACAAGAACGTATTGTATGATGGTCCTTTGACTGTTATGGTGAATGAATTGAGTGCATCTGCTTCAGAAATTTTTGCCGCAGCAATACAGGATTATAAGAGAGGTTTGGTAATTGGAAGTAATTCAACCTATGGTAAAGGAACAGTTCAAAGGGTAATACCTTTTGGCAGACCAATCGATTTTATGACAGGTGCTACAGATCTTGGTGCATTGAAACTTACTTTGCAGAAGTACTATCGTGTAAATGGAGGTTCAGTACAGGCAAAAGGAATTATTCCTGATGTGGTGCTGCCAGACGTTTACCAGTTCTTAAAGATCAGGGAAAGAGATAATGAGAATGCAATGCCATGGGATGAAATACAGCAATCTGAGTACCAGGCATGGAGTTCAGGTATCGATTATGAAGCGGTGAAAAGTGCAGCAGCTAAAAGAGTGGCTTCTAATCATGTTTACAAGAAAATAAATAAAAATGCTGAGTGGCTGAGTAAAAATGCAGGCAGGGAATATGATCTTAATATAACAGATTATAAGGAGAGGCAGAAGCTTATTCGCACTACGGTTACTGAAAATGAAAATCTTACAAAGCTGCCAACTGAATTGGAGATCGTATCATTAAAAGCTGATGAGAAAAAATTCTTTGACAATGTTGATAAGAATAAAGGTGAGCGTTATCAGCAATGGTTAAAAGCACTGAAAACTGATATTTATATTGATGAGGCTGCAAAGGTGATGAGCGATATGATCAATTCTCAGAAAGGTTTAGCCTTAAATAAATAAAAACGCTTTTATATATTCGAAAGTGTGCTCTAAAGGCACACTTTCTTGTTTATAGTTACATTTGCAACAGATATGGCAACTACGAATGATTCGCAAAAAAAATGGTTTGCGCTTTATACGAAACCTCGCTGGGAAAAAAAGATTGATGCTGTATTAACCCGTAAAGGCATCGAGAGTTGGTGTCCTGTTCAGAAAGTACAACGTCAATGGAGCGATAGAAAAAAAGTTATTGAAGATCCTTTGTTTAAATCCTATGTATTTGTTCATATAGATGAGTCAGAACGAACAAGGGTTTTAATGACTGATGGAGTGCTGAACTTTGTTCATTATATCGGTAAACCTGCCGTGATTCGTGATGAAGAGATCGATCTTATAAAAAAATATCTTTCTGAAAAAGATGCATCCATCAGTATTCATGCCCTGGAAGGGTTCAATGAGAATGAACGGATAATTGTAAGTCATGGTATTTTCATGGATAAAGAAGGAACGGTAGTTCGTGGTGGGAAGAAAAAAGTATATGTAAAGCTGGAAAGCCTTGGCCAGGTAATGACCGTTGAGTTCCCTGTTGAATACCTGATACCAAAAGATTGATAAATCGAACATCAACCCTCGTCATACCATGTTTAAATCATTCTTTGGTGGCAATAAAGTTACGACGGATCTTTCGTTCCTTGGAGCAGACATGCATTCTCATTTGTTGCCGGGCTTAGATGATGGCCTTGAAACAATGGATCAAACGATAAGTTTTATTCAGCAACTAAAAGACCTTGGTTATAAGAAACTGATCTGTACTCCTCACATTTTCTGCGATATGTATCCTAATTCACCGGATACAATTCTGCCAAGGCTTGATCTTGTAAGAAATTCAGTTGCCGAAGCCGGGATTGACATACAGGTAGAAGCAGCAGCCGAATACATGATCGACATGGAGTTTGAAAAACTCATTGATTCAGGAAAGCCCTTACTAACGTTTGGTACGAATAACTACATCCTGGTAGAGATGTCTTACATCGCTGCTTCACCTAATTTTGAAAAAGTTATTTTCAATCTTCAGATGAAAGGTCTTAAACCTGTTTTTGCTCACCCTGAGCGATATGCCTATTTACACAATCAGCCGGCTAAATATGAACGCCTGGTAGAATTGGGTTGTCATTTACAGCTAAACTTATTGTCGCTATCTGGTTTCTATGGAAAAGAGGTAAAAAAAGCAGCAGAATTTCTATTAAGAAAACAAATGATAAATTTCCTGGCTACAGATATGCATCACGAACGACACATGATACTGCTGAAGGAACTTATCACACAAAAAGACTTCAATTCAGTAGTTGAATCTACAGAATTTCTCAACAAAACGTTGTTAAGCTGACCAGAGTTAGTTTGTTCAAACCGCTTCTCATCTATTTTTGTCTTTAAATCATAGCTATGGCCTTTAAAAACCAGCAGGAGTTTATTCAGTTGTTAGAAAAGAATGGTGAACTGGTAAGAATAAAAGAATACGTTGATCCCCATCTTGAAATTGCTGAAATAACAGATCGCATCAGCAAAATTCCCGGTGGCGGAAAGGCTTTATTATTTGAGAATACCGGTTATGATTTTCCCGTATTGATGAATGCCTATGGCAGTGAAAAAAGAATGTGCCTTGCATTAGGTGTAACACATTTAGATGAAGTAGCGCACGATATAGAAAAACTTTTTAAGCTGCTCGCTTCTCCTAAAGAAAATATCATGGATAAGCTGAGGCTTTTGCCCAAGCTTGGACAATTTGCTTCGTGGATGCCGAAGGTAAAGAGTGGAAGAGGAGAGTGCCAGCAGGTGATAATGGAGAACCCCGACATTACTAAACTACCTGTCATCAAATGCTGGCCCAAAGATGGAGGACCGTTTGTAACACTTCCTGTCATTCACACAAAAGATCCAATAACTAATACCAGGAATGTTGGCATGTATCGCATGCAGGTATTTGAACCAACACTCACCGGTATGCATTGGCATAAACATAAAGTGTCGGCCAGGCATTTTAATGAATACAAGAAACTCAACAAACGAATGCCGGTTGCTGTGTCTTTAGGTGGGGATCCGGTGTATGCTTATTCTGCAACGGCTCCTTTACCGGATAATGTTGATGAATACATGTTGGCAGGATTTATTCGCAAGAAAAAAGTTGAACTGGTTCGATGCATTTCACAACCGGAAATTGAAGTTCCTGCTGATGCAGATTTTGTGATCGAAGGTTATGTTGATCCACATGAAGAAAAGATTTGGGAAGGCCCTTTTGGAGATCATACAGGTTATTATTCTTTACCTGACTGGTATCCGAAGTTTCATATCACTGCCATCACGCATAAAAAAAATCCTGTTTATCCTGCAACAATTGTTGGTATTCCTCCACAGGAAGATGCATGGTTAATTAAAGCTTCTGAACGTATTTTTTTAGCACCGATGAAAATGGCTCTGGTGCCGGAAATTATTGATATGGATATGCCCGTTGAAGGTGTTGCCCATAACCTGGTTATTGCACAGATTAAAAAAGACTATGCCGGCCAGGGACAAAAAGTAATGAATGCAATGTGGGGTGCAGGACAGATGATGTTCAATAAAATACTAGTGTTAGCCGATGAACATGTGAAGATCCAGGACTATGAAGAACTGGCGAGATATGCATTCAGGAATATGGATGTAATCAATGATATTACTACCAGCACTGGACCAATGGATGTACTTGATCATAGCTGTAGTAAGCTTGGCTTCGGCGGAAAAATGGCCATTGATGCTACTACTAAATTCAGCGAAGAAATTGAAGATGCACATCACTTAGCCATTCAGCCTGTAATGTTGCCACCAAATTTTGCTGAACGATTTAGCAGCATTCATAAGATCAATGAATCACTTCTGCAAAAAAATATTCCTTGTCTTGTTATTTCAGTTAAGAAAGAAAAGATTGGTCATGTGAAGGAATTGCATGAACAAATATGTACTTCGCCGGAAGTGGAAGGCATTAAGATGATATTATATGTAGAACATACGGTTGATGCAGATGATATGGCTGTTTCACTCTGGAGACTTTGTAATAACATGGATCCGAAACGTGATTCATTTATCACTCAGCGTCCATCATTCAAAGAACCTGGAAAAACCTTTAGCTGCCTTGGCCTCGATGGGACGATCAAAACAAAAGAGCTGGATAATTTTCAGAGAGACTGGCCAAATATTATCGTTGCAGATGATGCTACGATACAATCTGTCGATGAAAAATGGGAGAGACTTGGCTTAGGTGAATTTCTTCCATCTCCTTCACTAAAATTCAAAAGCCAGATGTATGGTGAAGAAGCTGTTGTGTCTTTGTAATTCGATATTGAATGGAGCATTGATATTGTTACATCTTATAACAATAAATCAATTCATGTAATCCTTCAAACCAGTATAGATATTATATAAAGAAAGGAGTCCCAGAAATGGGACCCCCTTTTCAACCCTAAACCCTTAAAAAACAGTCTAAATATCGAAAAAATTATGCCAATAAAATAATTAAATTTCAAGAATGACGAGAATGTGACAGGATTTGATGAAAACAGTCAATTTGCCATTACTTAACCAGGAATAACGCAAAAAAATCCCACCATTGGCGGGATTTTTTTTTAGAAAAATATCTTTAGAATCTTTCCAATTTAGAAAAGAAAAAGTCTCCTTCAATTGCTGCATTCTCATCGCTATCACTTCCATGCACAGCATTTTCTCCAACAGATGCTGCAAAATTTTTGCGAATAGTTCCTTCTTCAGCTTGTGCAGGATTTGTGGCACCAATGAGTTTTCTGAAATCAGCCACAGCATTTTCTTTTTCAAGAATTGCGGCAACAATTGGCCCACTACTCATAAAATCAACCAGTTCACCGTAAAAAGGTCTCTCTTTATGTACCGCATAAAATTCGCCTGCCTGCTCTTTTGTTAGCTTTGTCCACTTCATCGCTTTAACACTAAAACCGGCTTTGATCATCTGGTCTAATATTGCACCTGTATAACCTTTAGAGGTTGCATCAGGTTTGACCATGGTAAAAGTTCTATTGCTCATAGTTAAAAATTGTGGCCGCAAAATTAAGGATTGACCTGTTACTCCGCAGAATTTTTATGTTGCCAGCTTTCGGGCAATATGCATCATTTCTTGCGTCGCACTCTTGTACAGCGGAAAACTTGTGCATCAGCCGCCAGCGAATTATTTGCTTTCCTGCCTCTAAAACTGCATTTTTGCCAACTTTATGCAGTCAATCCAGGAATTTTACCCTCAGCTCTCTTCGCCAAAGAATATTGTCATCACCATGCACCAAAAGCCTGATGGTGATGCAATGGGTTCAGCGCTAGGATTGTATAATTTCCTGGTACAACTGGGACATAAGGTTACCGTGATCTCTCCAACAAACTGGGCAAACTTTCTCAGCTGGATGCCAGGTTGTAAACAAGTTGTTGATTTTGATTTTAGCAGGGAGAAAGCTTTATCAATCCTAAAAGAAACGGAAGTTTTATTTTGTCTCGACTTCAATATTCTCCATCGTACAAAACACATGGAGAGTGTTCTTACTGAGTTGAAGTGTACGAAAATTCTCATCGACCATCACCAGCAACCACAGGAAGAAGCTTTTGATTTTGGTGCAAGTGATACTTCCAAAAGTTCAACCTGCGAGATGGTGTATGATTTTATCGTAGGTTCCGGACATTCAGATAAGATCAACAGCGATGTTGCCGAATGTTTATATACCGGGATAATGACTGACACGGGTTCATTTCGTTTTCCTGCAACTTCAGCTTCTGTGCATAGGGCAGTGGCTCATTTGAAAGAATCTGGTTTGCAACATGCAAAAGTGCATGAATATATATATGATAGTTTCCTGGAGAACAGGCTTCGTTTCATTGGTCATGCTTTATTAAACAGGATGGAAGTATTTTATGAATACAATACCACATTGATGTACATTCCTAAAGCTGACCTGCTTCGCTTCGATATCAAGACAGGAGATACAGAAGGTTTGGTAAATCACCTGTTGAGCATTGAGGGAATAAAGTTCGGTGCATTGGTAATAGACAGGGACGAAGAAAGAAAATGGAGCTTTCGTAGTAAAGGCAACTTCGATGTAAATACCTTTGCCCGCAAACATTTTGAAGGTGGAGGACACTTTAACGCTGCAGGCGGCAGAAGCTCAGATTCACTGGATCATACCATACAAAAATTCAAACAAGTTTTAAAAGAATATAAAGATCAACTTCAATAACAATGAGAAATTTATTTATCCTGTTAGCTGGTGCATTATTACTGGGCAGCTGCAATACAAGTTACGAGAAAACGAAATCCGGCCTTCGGTATAAAATATACGAAGGTAAGGGTGGTGCAAAGTTGAAAGCAGGTGAGTTTGTAAAGTTCAACCAGATCGCTTTGATACCAGAAAGAGATACCGTGTTATTTACTACGTATGGTAAAATGCCTGGTTATACAAAGATCGATACCGGTGCAATGACGCAATATTCTTTTGCTGAAGTATTACCGATGATGTCAGTAGGAGATAGCGCTATCATCATTTTCAGTATTGATACACTTAAGAATAGAGGCATGATCAGGGATTATGATAATGCATTCCGTAAAGGTGGACAGATTACTTTTCGCTTAAAAGTGTTGAAAAAGTATACTACTGAAAAAGAAGTGCAGGAAGAATACCAGAAAGATATGCTGGCAGAGCAGGAAAGAATAAGAAAAGAGTCTGAGGTTGCCGGTAAGGAGGAAGCAAAAGAACTGGATGCCTACATTAAGAAAAATAATATTAAAGCTGTAAAAACCCCTTCTGGTGCTTATGTTGAAGTTCAGGAGCAGGGTTCAGGTAAATTAGGAGATACGACTGCCGTTGCAGAGATCATGTACACCGGCAAATTGTTTAAAGATGGCAGCACCTTCGATAGTAATATCAAAACTGGTCAGCCATTACAGGTACCATTAGGAATGGGTGGAACCATCAAAGGTTTTGATGAAGGTCTCATGTATTTCGGTAAAGGTGGAAGAGGTAGAATATTTATTCCTTCCCATCTTGGTTATGGTCCTCAGGGTTCACCACCTGTAATTCCACCAAATGCAACTTTGTTGTTTGAAATAGAAATAAAAGACATCAAACCAAGATCTGCAATGCAGCAACAACAGCCTGGTGCACCTGCTGATCCACATGGTGATCATTAAGATGATTGATAAGCATCAACTAACTTAATGGCTTCAATAGCTTCTTTTACATCATGTACACGAAGAATATTGGCGCCATTAAGTAGAGCGATCGTATGAAGCACAGTGGATCCATTCAGTGCTTCTTCAGCTGAAACATTCAACGTTTTATATACAGTAGATTTTCTCGAAAGGCCGACCAAAATCGGCCTTTCGAGCATTTTAAATATGCCCAGTTGCTGCAGTAGCTGGAAGTTCTGGTTGATGTTTTTAGCAAAACCAAAACCGGGATCAATGATAACATCGTTAATCCCATTCTTTCTGCACTGATCGTTCTTATCAATAAAATAGTCAAGCACTTCTTTGGTTACATCATCATAATTCGTCCATTGCTGCATATTTTCCGGTGTTCCTTTCATGTGCATGCAAATGAATGGCACCTTCAAACTGGCTACAGTCGACAGCATTGCTTCGTCTAAACTTCCTCCACTCACATCATTCACAATTGAAGCACCTGCAGAAATTGCTTCTTTGGCTACAGCAGCATGATAAGTATCAATCGATATAAATGCTTCTGGAAATTTCTTACTGATCAGTTCAATAGCCGATACAACTCTTTTCAATTCCTCCTCAGTACCAACCTGAGTGCTGCCTGGCCTGGTACTTTGTCCACCAATATCCAGTATCGTTGCTCCATCGTTCAGCATTTTTTCTACCCTGTCCAGGATATCAGTTACAGAAACACGGCTTCCAGTGTAAAATGAATCAGGCGTTACGTTCAAAATTCCCATTACCACTGGTTTGTCAATTACTAACAGTCGGCCTTTACAATTCAAAGTGAACATGAATGAGTTTCATTTATCTTGCATAATTAATAAATTGAGCTGATTTAGATGAATACAATTCAACAATACAACGATGCTATTGCGAAATGCAAGGATCTTTTCCTGAAAAAGGCAAAGGATTATGGAACTTCCTGGAGAGTTTTGAGAACCATTTCTATCGTTGACCAGATATTTATCAAGGCACTTCGGATCAGGACAATACAGGAAAAGAAAACACAGTTGATAGGAGATAGCATCAACAGCGAGTTTATTGGGATCGTGAATTATGGATTGATCGGCTTAATTCAACTGGAACTTGAAAAACCAGCGGTTGAAGATTTAGCAGTGGATAAAGTTTCTGAGTTATACGATAAGCATATACAGCAGGTGAGAGATCTGATGCAGGAAAAAAATCATGATTATGGCGAAGCCTGGAGAGATATGAGCCAGGAAAGCTTTGCAGACCTGATACTGGTGAAGTTACTTCGTATAAGACAGATATTGGCAAATGAGGGCAAAACCATCATCAGTGAAGGAATTGATGCCAACCTGCACGATATTATTAACTACGCTGTATTTGCTTTGATATTGATTGAAGAAGGAAAACATGTAAGCTGATATGAAGTTGTTGCTCACTATTACAAGAATAATTGTTGGTGTACTCTTTATTTTTTCCGGGCTTGTTAAAGCAAATGATCCATTAGGACTGAGCTACAAGATGCAGGAATATTTTGAAGTATGGGGTATGCATTTCCTGAACGATTATTCACTGGCTTTTGCGTTGGTGATGAATGTCTTTGAAATCGTTGCCGGCATTGCTGTATTACTTGGCTGGCGAATGAAATTATTCAGCTGGCTTTTACTATTGCTCATCATATTTTTTACTTTCCTTACCGGTTATGCAGCATTCTCCGGTAAGATAGCAGCCTGTGGATGTTTTGGAGATTGTATTCCATTAACACCAATCCAATCATTCTGGAAAGATGTGATATTGCTTGTATTGATTCTTTTTTTGCTGATAAATCATCGAAAAATAAAGCCAATTCTTTCTTCGAAGATTTCAGTTACGATTCTTGTTATTTCAACCTTGGCTGTTTCTGTGATGCAATGGTATGTATTGGAGCATTTGCCTTTCGTTGATTGTCTGCCTTATAAAAAAGGAAATGATCTGATCGAACAGATGAAAACACCAGCAGGAGCTATTCCAGATAGTTTTCAGATTGTATATACATATACAAAAGATGGTAAAAAGGGTGAGTTTGATATTAATAGTTTTCCAGACGATTATGACGAAGCAATTTATACAAACCTTGAACGTACTGATAAGCTAATAAAAAAAGGAAATGGTCTCAAAGCCAACATTACAGATTTCAATCTTGTTACACAAGCAGGTAATGATACCACACAGGCCATACTTGCACAACAGCACAAATACATCCTGATATTTGCAAACAGATTGAAGAGGGATGTTGAAAAAAATTATAATGTGGAGCTGTGGAGAAGTCTGCAAAAGAAAGTTCCGGTATATGTAGTTACTTCTGCTCCAATGCAATTTGATGGCATTCCTGTTTTAAAAGCTGATGGAACCGTCATAAAAACAGCAGCGAGAGTAGATCCAACATATTTTGTAATGCAGGGAGCAAAGGTGTTGGGTAAGTTCAGTTATGCTAATACAGAGGAAATGATGGAACTGTTGAAGTAATAACTTCAGTACAAGAGTGCGACGCAAGAAAAGCTAAATAGAGTTCTGATGCTTGTAAACCAAATTCCAAATAACTAATTCCAAATTCCGTTGCTCCAATTCATCACACGAAAACTACTCTACGGCTTACTGGTTTTAGTAGGTGTGGTTGTCGTTGTGTTCTTCCTGTTCCAGGGATTTGGTGATCCTGCAAGATTGGTGTTAGGACAAACAGGAGACAGTGCTACCATCAAAAATATTCGGCAGGAACTGTCCCTTGATCAGCCGAAATGGAAACAGTTTGCTTTGTACCTCAATGATGTTTCTCCAATAGCCATTCATAGTAAAAAGGAGATTGATCAGAAAGAATTAAAAGGACTTTTTATCGGTGGAGATGAAACAAATTTGTCCATCAAAGTTCCTTATCTCAGACGATCGTATCAAACCAAGAAAGATGTAAGTGCAGTGTTGTTCGAGGCTTTGCCGGGAACGATCATTCTTGCTTTAGCGGCTATGTTATTTGCAACAGTTGTCGGGATATTTTTAGGTGTGATCGCTGCAGTTAAACAAAACACCTGGATGGATACATCTTCCATTTTTGCAAGTGTGTTAGGTATTTCTGCTCCTTCGTTTTTTATGGGAATAGTCATCGCTTACCTGTTTGGATTTGTCTTAAGTGAATACACCGGCCTGACAATGACCGGAAGCTTATTTGCAATCGATCCTTTCAAGGGGAGAGAATTGCAGTTAAAGAATCTCATTCTTCCTGCACTCACACTTGGCATCAGGCCTTTAGCGATCATCACTCAACTTACCCGTAGTGCAATGCTTGACGTACTGGAGCAGGATTATATTCGTACTGCTTATGCAAAAGGTCTAAGTAAAAGAGCTGTTGTGCTAAAACATGGATTAAGAAATGCTTTGAATCCTGTGATCACTGCCATTACAGGTTGGTTTGCAGAGTTACTCGCAGGAGCTTTTTTTGTAGAATATATTTTTGGCTGGAAGGGCATAGGCAAGATCACCGTTGATGCTTTGGAGAAACTCGATTTCCCGGTGGTAATGGGAAGTGTTTTGGTTACAGCAACCTTCTTCATCATTGTGAACCTGCTGGCCGATATTCTTTATGGATTGATCGATCCGAGAGTACGAATGAAGTAGTTTTTTATTTAGCCAGCTCAAGTATTTAAGTTGATCTAAGTTGCGTCGCACTCTTGTGCAATAACAATATTGCAGCTATTTAATGATAACCTCGGTAATCACTTTTTCACCCATTACTTCATTAATTCTTTCAATGATCTGCGGTTTTTGAAAATGCAGCTCATTCTTTAATGGCCCTACAGAAGAATGGATAAACAATTTGCTGTTAATGATCTCAATCTTATCAGTGTATTTGGCTATGGTTTTCCCCATTACTTTTTCCCACACATCTTCGATCTGGGCAGCACGAACACCATTCTTGAGTTTGCTCTTCTCTAAAAAAGCTTTTAACGCATCACCAATATGCAACTGGGCCATGAGCAAATATACTAGGAGAGTTGAATGATCTGGAAGTTTACTTTGATATCTTCTAATTGTTTGGTCAGCCTGTCTTTATGAGTATCTGTGATAAATACCTGTCCCTCATTTTCAGCACAAACCCAATGCAGTAGATTATGCATACGTTGTTCATCAAGCTTTTCAAAAACATCATCCAGTAAAAGGACAGGTGAGAAGCCTTTCTTCTCTTTTAAAATGTCCCACTCAGCCAGCTTCAAAGCAAACAGCAGGCTTTTTCGTTGTCCTTGTGAAGCTTGTGACTTAAACGGAAGTTCATTCATTAATATGGCAAGATCATCTTTATGAATGCCACTATTCGTACGCTGAAGTACAAGATCTTTCTGTAATGAAGATTTCAAGATTTCAGCCATTACACCCTGGTGCAGCTGGCTTTCATATTTCAGCGAAACCTCGTCATTTTTTTCAGCAATCTTATGGTAATGATGAGTAACCACCGGCAAAAAATCGAGCATGAATTTTCTTCGCTCTTCAAAAATAAACTGTCCTCTTGAACTCAGTTGTTCATTTAAAATGTCCAGCAAAGCATCATCAACCGAAGATGATTCCGCTGCTTGTTTCAGAAAACTATTCCGCTGTTGCAATATTTTATTGTAACCGATTAATTGTTGCAGGTATTCCTTGTTAACCTGGCAAAGAATAGAATCGAGGAAATTTCTTCTTTCCTCGCTGCTACCGGTAATTAGCTCAACATCATCCGGTGCAATTATTACACAGGGAAATTTGCCGATATGATCTGAGAACTTTTTATAAGGCTCATCATTTACATAGAATTCTTTCTTATTGTTTTCCCGAAGAATGCAGACCAGTTTAGATTGCTCGTCTTCGGTTTTAAATGATCCTTCAATCCGCATTCCTTGCTTACCATGACTCACACTTTGCACATCCGGCCTGCTGAAATAGCTTTTCGTCAGGCTTAAATAGTGGATTGCATCCAGTAAATTCGTTTTACCGGTTCCATTTGCACCACAAATGCCAATGATACGTTCTGAAAAGTCAAAACGATGGTGCGAATAATTCCGAAATTGTACTAAACTCAGCTGGTCAATCCTTAGCATCTTTGCAAAGAAAACATTTTGGTATCATTCCTGTTATCTTTCCACAACAGATTGAAAACTATTCTTATTGCACATGTTTGGGAACAGAAGAAAATATATTTACTTCCTGCTGATATTTTTACTGGTATTTTACCTGCTTCCAAACCTGTTGAACTTCAGGGAAAGGAAGTTCTTTTCTGAAAAACATAGACTGGAAGAGGCAAAGAAAGCAACTTCTGATCTTCGAGATTCCGTTACCATAATACCAGGTAAATATTATGAAAGAGGAGCTACTTACCAATGGTTTTTTGGTAACAAATACCGTGACTTCTGGACCACACCCGAAACTTTCAGGGTATTTAGTTACGACTCAGTCAATGGTGGCATGATTCCCTTTGAAACAGGAGGAAGCCAGCAAACCATTTCTATCAGGTTAAGAGATACATCAGGCAGAAGCTGGGTGTTAAGGTCGGTAAATAAAGATCAGCAAAACGCATTGCCATGGTGGTTGAGGAAAAGCATTGTAAGATCGGTGTTTCGTGACCAGGTAGCTGCCATGAATCCTTATGGAGCCAGGGTAGTAGCATCTTTAGCCAGATCATTGAGCTTACCTCATCTCAATCCCCAATTATATTGGATGCCATATGTAGAAAAGCATGGAGAATTCAATGAGAGAATCGCAGGTCGATTAGTGAACATGGAAGAATACCTCGATTCTACCTGGCAAAGTGATACAGCCTTTGGGAAGCCTATCGCTTTTTTTGGATCCGATGAACTAGAGGAATCACAAAAGAAACAGGGAATAACAGTTGACACCTTGCTTTACCTTAAGACAAGGCTTTTTGATATGCTGATCAATGATTGGGACAGGCATAAAGATCAATGGAAATGGGCTTTGGTTGAAAAGAATGGCAGGAAAGTCTATCAACCGATAGCAAGAGACAGGGATATGGCCTTTTACATCTTTGATGAAGGAATCATCAGCAGGTTAACAATTGGGGCAAATAACAAATTCCAGTCTTTTCGGAAGATTGTCGACGACGTTTCAGGCTTGATGAAACAATCAAAGAAAATGGATAAGGAGCTGCTTGAATCTGTTCCGGTGCAATATTTTACTGCCATGGCAAAAGAGATTCAAACAGCGTTGCAGCCTCAGGTAATAACAAATGCCTTCCGAAAATATCCACCGTCGATCTATCAAAGATTTGGTAAACAACATGAAGAAATACTAAGGATCCGGCTTTCACAATTGCCTGCTGTTGCAACAAAATTTCATTCGCTAATCAATGAAGACTAGTTGGATTAGCCAGGTCTTCGATAGAATAGTCGTGACTGAATTCCAAAAGATCCTTTAATTTCTTGGGAAGTTTTGGCAATTTTTCCCTCTCTATAAAAAAAGTAGGAAGCACTAATAAATCAGCAAACACACGGTTCTTTTGAACGGCTCCAAACAAATAGCCGGCTCCACTTGTTCCACCGGTGCCTGGGCTTGAGCCGATCATTTTTTTCACCATTGAATAATGCCTGTAACGCCACAAAGAAAGCAGGTCATCTATCTCCACCAGTGAATTCAGTAATTCAAATGGAAGATGCAACATCGGATGTTGTCCATATAACTGAATGAACAATGCTGCTGTCATTTCCTTCGGAGTGAAAAGTTCAGTGCCTTTATCGATGAACACCGATTTAAAACTTTCGGTCAAGGTACTTTCAGCTTCTTTGCCTTCCACTTTTGCTCTCGACTCTTTCAGGCTGTCGTTTCCAAGCTCCTGTTGAGTTTGCTGGTAGAGGTGAAAATAATCTGAAAGGAAAATATTATCGTCAAGCTTTTCGCCAGGGAATTTGCTCTGGTATTCCTTCCATAGTTCAGGATGGAAGAAAGGCATTCTCGATAACCAGTTTTTTACACCTTCCAATACACTCAGGTCATTCTCACATGCTGTGATCTCTTCATAATCCTCTTTTACAAAACCACCGGCATGGGTGCAAACATTTTTATAATGATCCGGCATATGCCTGCAATGCATTTTTAGTCCAAGCATTGCTTCTACCATTCGGAATTGTTTGCTTTGAAAACCCGAAGCAGGGTAGAGGTATTTCCTGAAATCAAGAAAATTCAATGGCTTCATTGTTTCCAGCACTTCAAACTGTGCATTCATCAGGTTGATGATCTTGATGATGCGGTACAATCGCTGAACAATAACACTCATCTCATCAGTGTTATCGTCAATCCTGTCTTTGTGTAGTGAATCAATAATCGAAGAAAGCTCATGCCGTACCTGTTTGAACCAAAGTTCAAATGCCTGGTGAACGATAATAAACAGCATCTCTTCATGAGCTGCATCCTTACCGTTTTCGGCACTTTTTGGGTGCTGTGCATCTAATATTTTATCGAGATGTAAATATTCGGAATAATACAATGATTTCCTGGTGTCCATAAGTTTCATTTTGGCAGTGCAAACTTTTGCAATAGTACATAAATCAATAAAAGAATATTGATAATTTGTTTAACCAGGAGATGAGGGTTTCGGGAGTTTGTTTGGCAAAATAAAGATAAAAGAATACTCATATTGCATAATGCACGGCAGATGCTTTTTATTTCAAAGTACAAGAGTGCGACGCAACTAAAGCTAATGCAAAGAACCTCAGCTTGCTACATACATAAATTTCCTTGTGGAGCGATAGAAAATTGCCATGTTGACTAATAAGCACATTATACTATATTTGCCGCTCAAAATTCTAAGAGTTGGCTACACGCTTTTCAAAAGAAACATATCTCTACTGGTACGAGTTGATGCAACTGATCCGCCAGTTTGAATTGAAGGCTGAGGAAATGTACAAGATGGCTGGAAAGATCCGTGGATTCTTCCATGCTTATGTTGGACAGGAAGCCATTGCTGCAGGATGTATGACAGCTACCAGGCCAGAAGATCCATTCATTACAGCTTATCGTGACCATGGATTGGCTCTTGCAAAAGGCACCAGTGCCAATGCCTGTATGGCTGAACTTTACGGAAAAGCCACCGGTTGTGCAAAAGGAAAAGGTGGCAGTATGCACTTCTTCGACATCAAGAATAAATTCTTTGGTGGTCACGGAATCGTGGGTGCACAGATCGGTACCGGTGCAGGATTGGCTTTTGCTGAAAAATACAGGGGTACAGATAATGTTACACTTTGTTTTTTTGGAGATGGTGCTGCACGTCAGGGTATGTTGCATGAAACTTTCAACTTAGCCATGACCTGGAAATTGCCTGTTGTATTCATTTGTGAGAACAACAATTATGCAATGGGTACATCCATCGAAAGAACATCTAACGTTCTTGATATCTATAAACTGGCTGACGCTTATGAAATGCCTGCTGATAAAGTGGATGGCATGACGGCTGAAACCGTCCATGAAGGAATAGCCAGAGCTGTTAAGAGAGCAAGAGAAGGTGATGGACCAACCTTAATAGAACTGAAGACCTACCGTTATAAAGGTCACTCTGTATCTGATCCTCAGAAATACAGGACCAAAGAAGAAGTAGAATCATACAAAGCAAAAGATCCGATTGCGATTGTCTTAAAGACCATCCAGGACAATAAATTTGCAACCAGTGAAGAGATCAAAGCCATTGATGACAGGATCAATGCTGTGGTAGAAGAGAGTGTGAAGTTTGCAGAAGAAAGTCCATGGCCCGATGACAGTGAAGTGTTGAAAGATGTTTACATCGATCAGAATTACCCTTTTATAGTTGACTAAATACAAAACTCCCATAATTAATTTCAATTGAAATGAGCGACAAGAGAACTGAGACTGCAGAAAAAAATGATGCCGTTAATAAGCTGGATGCTTTCTGGAAGAATAATCAAAAGATCATCACCTATGTTGGTCTTGCCATCATTTTGGTAATTGGTGGATGGTATGCTTACAAGCAATATGTTGTTAAGCCTAACGAAGAAAAAGCACAAGCTGCCATATTCAAAGCCGAAGAGTACTATAGAATGGACTCTTTAAATCTTGCGTTGAATGGCAACCAGGCCGACAAAGGATTTTTGTATGTTATTAAAAATTACGGTGGAACTCAAACCGGTGAATTAGCAAGATATTACGCTGGTATTTGTTACCTGCGATTGAAAGATTTTGATAACGCTATCAAATACCTGAAAGACTTTGACACCGACTCAAAGCTGGTACAATCAATTGCCTGGGGCAGGCTGGCTGATGCTTATTCTGAAAAAGGAGACAAGAGCAAAGCAATTGATCTTTATAAAAAGGCCGGCCGTCATTTTCCTGAAGAAGAAGTGAATTCCTCTGAATTTCTTTTCCGTGCAGCACAGTTGCTGGAGATTGACAATAAAAAAGAAGAAGCACTTGACATATACAACGAGCTGAAAGAGAAATTCCCTAAAACCGAAAAAGGTGGACAGGCAGATCGTTATATCTATCGTCTCGAAGTTCAGCCAAACGAATTTTCTATCAAGTAATGGCTACACCAGGAAATACATTATTAAACAAAGGCATCCCAAACATTTCGGATGCCTTTGTTGTTATTGTTCGTACAGAATGGAACGATGTTATTGTTTCAAAGCTGGAGAAAGGCTGCAGAGCTATCTTCAAAGCACATGGCATCAAATTCAAAGTATTAAATGTTCCTGGTGCGGTGGAAATTCCTTTTGCAATAAAGTCTTATGCTGAAAGCAAAGAGAAAAAGGCAGACGCTTTCATAGCTTTAGGAACAGTCATCAGGGGAGATACACCACACTTCGATTATGTGTGTAAGTCTGTAACAGACGGAATACTTTCTTTGAATATGGTGCTGGATGTGCCAACGATCTTTGGTGTATTAACAGTAGAGAATGAACAACAGGCCATTGATCGTATTGGTGGAAGACATGGACATAAGGGTGAAGAGGCTGCCATCACTGCAATAAAAATGATCGCTTTGAACCGAGGTTTTAAAAAGTAATACCAGCTTACACCTTAATAGCATCGTCTGTTGCGTCGCAATCACTTCATCTTTCTGAACAATTAATGAGCAACGATTTTTCCAAAGTTTGAAACTTTGGAAAAATTAGCATCAACGAAAATCCGTTCCATCAGCGTCATCCGTGTTCTATTCTTCTTTACATTGCATTCCAATATGAACGTATCCATTTTTATTCCCTGCTTCATTGATCAACTATACCCACAAGTCGGTTTTAATATGGTGAAAGTTTTAGAGAAAGCAGGCTGTACCGTGTTTTATAATTCCAATCAAACCTGTTGCGGACAACCGGCTTTTAATGCAGGATTCTGGGGAGAAGCAAGAGAAGTATGTACCAAGTTTGTAAAGGACTTTGCTGATGCAGAATATGTAGTTGCTCCAAGTGCCAGTTGTGTTGGGTTTGTAAGAAACTATTATCCGAAGCTGATGGAAGATTCTCCCGTGAACAATGAAGTGAAATTGCTGAAGGATAAAACTTTTGAGTTTGCAGAGTTCATGATAAAAGTGTTGAAGATAGATGATGTCGGAGCAGAGTTTAATGGTAAGGTAACGTATCACGACAGCTGTGCAGGTTTGAGAGAAGTAGGCATCAAATCCGAACCAAGGCAATTACTCAGCAAAGTAAAAGGGTTGGAGTTAGTTGAGATGAATGATGTTGAAACCTGTTGCGGCTTCGGCGGAACTTTCGCAGTTAAATTTGAATCCATCAGTATTGCTATGGCAGATCAGAAAGCAACCAATGCCTGCGATACAAAAGCAGAATATCTCGTCAGCACAGATGTAAGTTGCCTGATGCATTTAGATGGCTATATAAAAAATGCAGGCTATCCATTAAAAACATTGCACCTCGCTGATGTTTTAGCAAGTGGATGGTAACTGTAAACTTCAAACTGTAAACTTCAAACTTTATATGGCTTATTGGTTAGTAAAATCAGAACCTTTTAAATACAGCTGGGACCAGTTTGAAAAAGATGGCCAGACCTTTTGGGATGGAGTAAGAAATTATGCTGCAAGAAACAACCTGAGGTCAATGAAAAAAGGTGACCAGGTATTCTGGTATCACAGCAATGAAGGACTTGAGATTGTAGGCATTGCCAAAGTAACCAAAGAAGCTTACCAGGATCCTACAACAGATGATGAAGCCTGGGTGGTGGTAGATCTGAAGCCATTTAAAAAACTCAAAAAGCCAGTTGGTCTTGCACAGGTAAAATCTGACCCACGTTTAAAAAACATGGCTTTGGTAAGACTTGGAAGATTATCTGTTCAACCTGTAACTGATGATGAATGGAAGGTTGTGATGGAACTGGGTGAAACAAAAGCCTAGTGTTTAACCCAACTTTTCCAAAGTCCCAAACTTTGGAAAAGTTTCAGGCTATCAATTTGTCTTTTAACAAATGCTCACGGGTTACATTTCTTCACTTCAAAGTATTCATTCACGCAGGCCTGCAAGTTTTAATTCATCACAAATTAAAAACCTGCAAAATGAAATCAAAGATCATCGTAGCAACAATTGCTGCAGCGCTAGTTATTACTTTTATCTCATGTGATTTATTCAAATCAGATGAAGAACCTAAATCTACTGGTTTCAACATCGAAGGAGAATGGATAATTGATTCTATTGAGAACAAAGGTTCAGATTCAACTAAGAACCTAGGTATTTTATTACTGGCTTTAGCAACCAAAGAAAATGAGCAACCAGGAATTGAGTTTAAAAATGATAGTACTTTTCATCTCATCAATTCTACTGATTCGACCAAGGGACATTATTATCTTTCAGAAGATCAAAGTAGCTTATTTGTAAAAGAAGATTCTGCTTTTCAGCAGTTGAATTTCTTAAGTAAATCTGATTCTGCTTTCGTAGCCACTACTACTGATAGCCTGGTATTTCATCTTAAACGAAAATAATTAGACAGCCTTTCCAAAGTTTCAAACTGGAAAGTTTAATGATGATTGCTGCCATATTTTCTTCAGTATAAGAGTGCGACGCAATTTTACATCAATTGTAATACTGAAGCTGGTCTCATAAAAATTCTTATCTATTTTTACTGCATGGCTAAAAAGAAGTTGGTAATACTTACCGGTGCAGGCATCAGTGCAGAAAGTGGGTTAAAAACATTTCGTGACAGTGATGGTCTCTGGGAAGGATATGATGTTGCTGAAGTTGCCACACCCAGAGCCTGGCAAAAAGATCCGAAATTGGTACTTGAATTTTATAACATGCGGCGAAAGAATGTTGCAGAAGCAAATCCCAATGCTGCACATATTGCTTTGGCGGAGATGGAAAATGATTTTGATGTGCAGATCATCACACAGAACATAGATGATCTTCATGAAAGAGCCGGTAGTACAAATGTGCTTCACCTGCACGGTGAAATATTTAAGATGCGAAGTGAGGCTGATGAATCATTGGTGTATGAAATACGAGGCGATATCAATATTGGTGATACAGCTGAAGATGGAGCACAACTTCGTCCACATATTGTTTGGTTTGAAGAACCGGTGCCAATGATTGAACAAGCTGCAAGAATAACCAGGACAGCAGATATTTTCGTTGTTGTAGGAACTTCACTGGCTGTTTACCCTGCAGCTGGATTAGTGAATTATGCACCGGTTGAATGTCCTAAATTTATTGTTGATAAGAAAGTGCCTTATACTTCTTCATTGTACAATTTAACAGCTATTGAAAAACCTGCATCAGAAGGAGTGAAGAAGTTAAAGGAAAAGCTGAAAGAATATTTATGAAACTAATATTGATGCTGGTTTTATTGATTCCATCCCATCTTTTTTCACAGGAAGAGGAAGGAGTTTATGGCTGGGTAATGCAGGATTCCACTGAGCATTATGTTTTTGGAGACACAGTATTTGTTAGATCAGCATCATCGATATTTTCTAATGTAATTGATACTTTGTTTGTCGGGCATGAAGTTCTTCTTGTAAATAAAACAGGTCAACATTTTAATTTAAAAGGGATTTCAGCTCCCTGGGTGAATATAACATATAAGAAAAACGGGTTTTCCAGAAAAGGTGTAATGTGGAGTGGGTTATTATCATTTACTCCAATGAGAAGGGCAGCTAAAAAGTTTGTATTTGGTTTTGAAAGACGTTATTCAAAAGATACGATCATAGATAAAACAAATCAAGTCTTATCAAAGTATCTGGTTGTTTTGAAAGTAATAGAAACTGGAAGTTTAATAGCTAAAACAAGTTTTTTATTGAATGATGATGACTCATTTGCTTATTTTTCTGGTGAAGTACATCCAGGTGGTGGATTAGAGGGTATTCAGCATATCATTTATCTGAAATTTGGAGGAGAGGCCTGCGGCATTCCATTTTATAAATATCCTTTTGCCTTTACAGGAAAAAACCTGGTTCCAATGCCTTTGCTCACAGATATTTCTGATGCAGGGGTATTCTATCACTCGGAAGAATTTGTACTGCCTTCTCAAAAAGGAGGAATAAAAAATACAATAATTATCAATATAGAAACGGGAGAGAGCACAGAAACTCTTGATAAAAAAGGTGATCTTATTTTCAAAACCTCCAAAGAACAACATTTCTACAATTGGGATGGTAATGCTTTTAAATTTCTAAGGAAACATATAAAAACCAACTAGCTACCCTTTCTCTTCAGTTACTCTTTCAATCTCTTAACCTTTCCTCTTCATTAAACATAATCCCATGTTTCTCCAACTCTTTCATCACCGGCTCATAAATAGCTGCAGCAATAGGAATATGCAAGCCCGTTAATTTGATTTTCTCATCCAGTATCAGCTTTGCTGCAATGCCTAATGGAAGTCCAACAGTTTTTGCCATGGCAGTATGCAAAGCATCTTCACCGGTAACCGACAACGAACTTTTTACAAAATGCTTTTGATCATCTAACAGGTATTCGATCTCGTGCAACATTACTACCAGGTCTTTGTCTTTTGGCTCAAGTGCAAGCTTGGTTTCGAGGATGAACTGTAACACATCTGCAGCACTGCACAAGCCTTTATTGATGACAGTTGATTCATCATCCATTCCCAAAAAGAAAAGCTGTTTCATGCTCAGGTTGGCTTCGTGCATTTTTGCTGCAACAGTTTCTGCAGCCTGGTCTTTTATATCATCTACCTCTACAGAATTGAGCTCTCCTTTTTCGTTCACGAGCAGTACATTTTCAGGAGCACCGGATCCCTCTTCCTCTGCTTTTTCTTCGGCTTCCATCAGGGCCATCAGCTTTTCCATCATCTCTTTTGCATAAGAGATCCTGCTCATCAGCATATGACTTAGCCATTCACCAAATCCATATTTTTCAAAATGCTGCCGGAAGAAATCAGCTACCGTTAATCCATCAGTTTCATACAGTTTCTCTTCATCTGTCAGCATCAGGTCAATGATGTTCTTCCAGCCAAAACAAAACTCAGGGTGACGAAGGGTGGTTCTTACAAATGTTGAAGCCTCATCAAGATCATAAGTAGCAATATACTTTAATGAATCACGGTTAGGATAATAGGCATAAACAGTATCCTCATCAACTTTCACGATCCTGTTTGAGTTGAATAGCTGCCTGTAACCAAGACTCACCACGTTTCCATTTTCCCTGTATAAAGCTCCGGTCTTTCCTGCTGTAACTACATTTCTTGCATTCCAGCTGATCTTGTAATGCCAGGGATTGGTGTCACTTTCAGGTGCTACCAATCCACCACAATGAGATTTGAAAGAAGTGATGGTACCGCCTTTCTTTTTGATATCGTTGATCAGTTGCATGGCACTCATATGATCGATACCTGGATCGAGTCCCATTTCACAGAGAAACAGTAAACCTTTTGCTACAACATCTTTTTCCAGTGCTTTGATCTTTTCATCCACATAACTGGCAGTGAGCAGGTGTTTGCCAAACTGCAAACAATCCACCGCAATCAGATAATGAAGTGTAGGAGGCAATAGCGATATAACCACATCAGCATTTTTCACTAATGCTTGCCGCTCATTATCATTTTCAATATTAACTGCCTGGGGTTTTACCAAAGGATGTTCACCCACTTTGTCCTGCACCGCTTTCAGATCAACATCGGCCACCGTTACTGTACACACGATCTCTGTAGCCGTTTCTTTAAGATAATTGATGAGTACCGTCGCTGATCTTCCAGCCCCAAACAGAACAATGTGTTTCATCGGCCGAAGTTAAGAGATTCGGTATTTACGTACAGTGCAGGAACGTTTCTATTTAACCAATGTGGTTACTGTATCTGTTTGAATATTAGGTTGCTCCTCCAGTTTCCAGACGGTTTCATTTTCCAGGGGTGTATATTGATAGTCTTCCGAGGCAAGTACTTTTGTCAGTGCAATTACAATAAAGATCACAGGTAGTGCTAAAAGCACAGGTGTAAGTATATTGCTGCGTTTATTCCTGGGATTATTTTGGGATACATGCGAAGACGTATCAATGAGGTTTTTGCCTCGATTTTCTTCCGCTGTTTCAGCTGGGGTTTTCATAGGTCCTTGTTTTATGCTAATGATTCAAATCCTTGTTCTGTAAGTCACTGATTCCACCCACTAAAAGCGAATTCCATGCCTTAGTTATTTGTGAAGAAATAAAGCAAAAAATTATGCTTTCAAAGGCCGGTTTACGGGTGAAAAAAATTAGCTTTGTCAACCTTATAAATGCCTGTAGAACAAACCATTTTCTACTAAACAACTGAAGACGAAAAGAGAAGGTTAAAACAAATTATGGAAGAAACTTTATTACCCGAACAAACAGGAGATCACGACCGGATCATCAAAGTAAACATCGAGGAACAAATGAAGACCGCCTACATCGATTATTCGATGTCGGTTATCGTGGGAAGAGCCCTTCCTGATGTGCGAGATGGATTGAAGCCGGTGCACAGGAGAATTCTCCATGCCATGAATGAGATCGGCATGGCTCACAACAAAGCTTATAAGAAATCTGCACGTGTGGTGGGTGAGGTGCTTGGTAAGTATCACCCTCATGGTGATTCATCTGTTTACGATGCGATTGTTCGTATGGCCCAGGACTGGAGCATGCGATATACATTGGTTGATGGGCAGGGTAACTTCGGTAACCAGGATGGTGACAGCCCTGCAGCAATGCGTTATACAGAAACACGTTTACAACGTTTTGCTGAGAGCATGCTCGAAGACATTGAGAAAGATACAGTAGATTTCCAGCTCAACTTCGATGATACGTTAAAAGAACCAATGGTGCTTCCTACAAGGATACCTCAACTACTTGTTAACGGTAGCAGCGGTATTGCAGTAGGTATGGCAACGAACATGATGCCACACAACCTTGCTGAAGTGGTGGATGGCTGTGTTGCTTATATTGATAATAAGGAGATCAGCATAGAAGAGTTAATGGCCTTTGTAAAAGCTCCTGATTTTCCTACCGGTGGAGTTATCTACGGTATGGAAGGTGTGAAGCAGGGAATGTTAACAGGCCGTGGAAGGGTAGTGGTGAGAGGTAAATGCCATGTAGAAACAAAAACCAGTGGCAGGGAGCAGATCATCATCACAGAAGTGCCTTACCAGGTAAATCGTGATACACTTACGGACAGGATCGGTCAGCTGGTTAATGAAAAAGCAATTGAAGGTATTGCCCACGTTAACAACGAGAGTAACAAGAGAGAAGGAACACGAATTGTACTTGATCTTAAACGTGATGGTGTTGCCCAGCTTATTATCAATCAACTTTACAAATACACTGAGTTACAGACCAGTTTTGGTATCAACAACGTTGCACTAAGTAAAGGCCGTCCAAAGATCCTCAACCTGAAAGATCTTATTTCAGAGTTTGTAGAGTTCAGGATGGAAGTAGTGATCCGTCGTTCAAAATTCGAATTAAGAAAAGCAGAAGAAAGAGCACATATATTAGAAGGATATCTGAAAGCACTCGATCACCTGGATGAAGTGATTGCTTTGATCCGTGCAAGCCGTACACCGGAAGATGCTAAGATCGCTTTGATGGAAAAGAGCCGTACCGAAAAATGGTACCTCAATCCTTCCATATTTGCAGACCTTACTGATGATCTTTATAAGCAGGAAGATGGTCTTTCTGAAGAACAGACCAAAGCCATTCTCGAATTGCGTTTACAGCGTTTAACAGGAATGGAAAGAGATAAGATCGTTGATGAGTTCAACAGTCTTATTGAAACAATCAGGAGATTAAAAGAATTACTGGGTAGCGAGTTCCTGAGATACGAGATGATCAAAACCGAATTAGGCGAGATCAAAGCAAAATTTGGTGATGCACGTAAAAGTGAGATCCAGTACCTGGCTGATGAAATGCGTATCGAAGACCTGATTGAGGAAGAAGATGTTGTGATCACTATTTCACATTTAGGCTATATCAAAAGAACGTCGGCAAAAGATTATCGCCAGCAAAAAAGAGGTGGAAGAGGAGCGATAGGTAGCAAGACCCGTGAAGAAGATTTTGTTGAGCATCTTTTTGTTGCATCTACCCACGATACAATGATGTTCTTTACGGAAAAAGGACGTTGTTACTGGCTGAAGGTGTACGAAATAACGGAAGGAGAGAAAAGTGGTAAAGGAAGAGCCATACAGAACCTGATCCAGATTCCGCCGGATGACAAAGTAAGAGCGATCATTGATGTTAAGAACCTTGGCGATAAAGAATTTGTAACAAATCATTATATCGTTCTTTGCACCAAAAAAGGAATAATAAAGAAAACTTTACTGGAAGATTTCAGCCGTCCAAGGTCCAGTGGTGTAAATGCCATCACTATTATCGAGGGTGATGAATTACTTGAAGCAAAGATGACTGATGGAAACTGCCAGGTGATGTTAGCAGTGAAATCAGGCAGAGCCATTCGTTTCCCTGAAGAAAAGGTTCGTCCCACAGGCAGGGGAGCAATTGGTGTAACAGGTATCGAGGTAGATGATGAACATGATGAAGTGATTGGCATGATCTGCGTCACGAAGAATGATGAAAATGCTTCGGTTCTTGTGGTGAGTGAAAAAGGATTTGGTAAGAGAACAGCGGTTGATGAATATCGCATCACCAACAGGGGAGGAAAAGGAGTGAAGACGATCAACGTAACCGAGAAAACCGGTAAGCTGATTGGCATTCTCGATCCATCAGAAAAAGATGATCTGATCATCACCTGTAAATCAGGTATAACACTCAGGACTCCTGTATCCAATATCAAGGAAGCCGGAAGAGCAACACAGGGAGTGAAGCTGATACGAATTGACGATGGTGATGAGATTGCTGCGATATCAAGAATAGATGAGCAGGAAGTAGATGAAGTGATAGAAGCGGTAGTAGAAGGAAATACTGATGGTGCGGAAACGGTTACTGGTGAAACTGAAACTCCTGCCAGTACTACAGAGGATACAACACCAACAGGTGATAATGAAAATAGTGATAATACAAATTCTGAAACAACAGAAAACCAATAGTTCATATGAAAAAGATTGCATTTAGTGTGTTATTCGCTTTTGTGGCAGTATTCGCATATGCCCAGAAGTTTTCTAAGGTGGAAACACCTTATGTGCTGGGAAAGTTTGAAGAGGCAAGGACTGAGATAGAGAAAGTGGTAGCCGACCCCAAAAATAAGTCAGTTGCTGATGCATGGCTCTGGCATGGTTCCATATATGCCATACTGGCGGATGATCCGGCGCTAAAACTGAAGTATCCACAGGCTGCAGCAACAGCAATGAGTTCGTTTCAGAAGTATATACAATTGGATCCTTCACTTAAAACCATGAATGAAGAATCGATTCCAGGTAAAGTAGTTATCGATGTATTATACAGGACCAATCTTACTGAAGGTATTGGTCACTTCGATAAGAAACAGTGGGATTCTTCTTACTTCTATTTTGTAAAAGCAGCCGAAATAGGAGACCTCATTACCAAGTACAATTGGAGAGGTAATAAACAACCAATCGACACCACAACAGTGTTGTTTTCAGGTTATGCTGCGCAGAATGCAAAGAAGCTTGATGATGCTGCCAAATATTATGGACGGATCGTAGACTTTAAAATAACTTCTGTACCTGCAGCCGGTGACGTAAAAGACATCTATGAATACCTTGTTTATTATCACATGGATAAGAAGAATAATGAACAGTTTCTAAAATACCTTGGGCTTGCCAAAGAAATGTATCCACAGGCTATCGCTACATGGGCAGATTATGAATCTGAGTTTGTAGAGAAGAACTATACACTTGCTCAAAAAGCAGAGGCATACGATAAAGCAGATGCTGCCGGAACACTTACTGCGAACCAGTATTTAGCATATGGCAACATGTTCTATAACCTGGACGAAGAAGAGAAAGCAAAGATGGATAGTGCTACCATAGCATCTTACAGGATCAAAGCAGAAGAAGCTTTCATCAAGGGATACAGGAAAGACGAAAAGAATGGCCTTGCAGCATACAACGTAGGATTGATCAATTACAACGACTGGGTTGATCTTGATGATAAGTATGAAACGAACATCAAAAAGATTGCTGATCTTAACAAAAGTAAAGCCGAAGTAAAAGATCCTAAGAAAAAGCCAGCCAACGATGCAAGAATCAAGAAAGAAGTGGATGAGATAAAAGCTTTGAATGCTGCCATCGAAAAAAGACAGCATGTGTTTGCAGATAAATCTATCGAGTGGATGGAAAACACCCACACTGTTTTATCAGTTAAAGAAAAAGCAGAAAGAGCTGAAAAGAATGTACTCACTAAATCAGTCGATTACCTGGCCAACCTTTATCTCTGGAAAAGAGATAAGTCAAAAGGTAATAATGCTGCGTATGATAAATACGATGCATTGTATAAGAAATACGATGGACTACACGGAAAGTATTAATGGAATACAATTACATGAAAAGCTCATCAGCAATGGTGAGCTTTTTTATTTAGTAAGACTTTTGAGAAGAGAAATCTTTCTGTATCTGTATCCTGCGGATGTCTTTATCGATCTGTCCCAATTGTTTCCTGCATTGCAGCAGGATAGCGTTATCGGGTAACTGTTTGGCCATTTCCGTGCTCAGCTTCATCGAAACCTCCTGGAAAAGGCAACGTAACGTAATTAATCTTTCAGGAGTCTCCATTCATTTAAAGATAGACTTCCTTTTTTAAAGGCCGCTATTTGTTTTTAAAGCTGTGAGAGCGATGATGATTTATGATCAGAAGTTATTTGGTGAGGCACATCGTTTCCAGTATTCCATGATCACAGAAATGGTTTTTTCCAGTTCATCTATCTTGGATTGCTTTACAAAAAATCCCTGGACAGATAAACTATATGCATCGATCACAGCTCTTTGAGAGGAGGCTGTCGTGAAGAAGAGATAGGGGATGCATTTTAACTGAAGTTTTTTGTCGAGTTTTACCTTGCTCCTTAAAGCAAAGCCATCAAGTTTGGGCATGTTTATATCAGACAAAATAAGAAAGGGAACAACATCAGTCGAATCCAAATAATCCAGTGCCGCCTGCCCATCATTAAAGAAAAGGGGCTCGTTAGGATAGTTTAGTTTATTAAATACTTCGGTCAGTAACATCTGATCATCCTTATCATCTTCAATAATGATAACCGGACCATTTTTATTCATTGGGATATGCTTTTAAGCGACACGAAATTACCATTTTTAGAAGGAATCGCAATAGCCTTGTAAGACAACAGTCTATCCTAAATTGGTTTCTGGGAAATTAATTATCAACGAACTGTGGAATCATATGGAAGGCAGCCTGGTAGTTAAATGTAAAAAAGCATATGGTCTGGAATTTGAGGAAAATTTTAATGATATAATTCTTAAAATGCTTGCCATGCAGAACAATCAAATGCAAACCTTTCAGTCAACCATTCAGAAGCAAAACAAAAAATCCCGGCGTGGATTTGCTTCTATGAACAAAGAAAGGCACAAACTGGTCTCCAGTAAAGGAGGAAAGACCGAAAGAAGGCAGTCTATTGATCCGGCTACCAGTGCCAGGTCAAGTTATGAAGGGTTCTGAAAACGTTTTTCCCATGAGAAGCCACTTTAGAGTGGCTTTTTTGTTTTACATAAAAACCAGTTATGAGGATTTGTGAGGCAAAGGATGTGGATATTGCGATTTATATAAAGCGTTCCTTCGAGAAAAACATTAGGGGCGAAGCAGGTTTTGAAAAAACCTATCCAGTCGCTAAGATAAAAAACCAGTTGCCGGATGGCAAAGGGAGTGACGTGTAACGTGCAATAAAAAAGCCTGCTGTAACAGGCTTAGTAAAATAAGATGAAATCCTAAAAGGAGTTTTTGATTGCGTAAGCAAGATAAAACTTTTTTATGGAACGAAACAACAAAGGAAGGAAGATATTCTATGAAGTCTTTTTTCTAAAATCTCTTGATTATATTTTTTGGATAGGGTGGACAGTTATAGTGGTGTACATAATTTCAGAAATATTAAAATTGCTGCGAGGATAAGTACGAATACGATAGCCGCTGTTCTCTTCCCTGACTCATCAAAAAAGGATTTTTTGAAAGGATGCATCTTGTCAGTCTCTTTCTCTACAATAGGCGAAGCTGGTTCATTTGTGTATTCTTGATTGCCTGCTATATTCCCAGCGTTAACTGGGCCGTGTATCGGCCCATTAAAAGTATAGCTTCCTACATTAGACTTATTTGTTTCCCTTTTTTCCTCCTCCATGGCTTTATTTAATTCCTCCTTCCACTTAGAGTATAATCCACCCACTAATTTGAGGGCTTTATATCCTGCCGCTGATAGTTTATACCAATTATTGTAGTGATGGTATTGCTTATGATTTTCAACCATATTTGAGGTTTCAACTTCTGCGTCAAGTTCATTTAACTCTACTCGATTAGGGGTGAAGCCACAGCGTCTCGCTATATCATCTAAAGGCAAGGCTGGATCATGCCTATTATCATACATATACTTAAAAAGCAAATCAAGCTTTTCATCAAAAGAAAGATTATTGTTTCTATCGTCTCCTTTTAAAGGGTTCACTAAAGCCATAAGATTGTTTTCTTCACAATATAAATTTCCCTGTGGGGTTAATTTAATATCGTCTTTAGTATTAAAAGTTAAGCCATCCTGCTTAAGTAGTTTCACAGCATCGTCATTTAAAGATATACCAGTTTGCTCCTGAAAGTATAGTCTTGGACAGGTTATATTATTTGTGAAGTTGCTCTCTTTTAAGAAAAGCAAAATCCTATTCTTTTTTTCCTTGATTGTCATAAGCAGGGTATGAACCTCTAATATACTCGCTTCAATCTACCAAACCAATCTTCGCTAATATTTCGGAATCGCTACGATAAAAAACAGAAGCAGAGCCGTTTTTCTTTTACTGTATTCACGCTTTATATAAATCGCAATATCCACATCCCTAAAAAGCGACGTAGGAGCGATAACTACAGAAACGAGCAAATTTTCATAACTATATATTATGTCTAAATGGTTAGCCCTCTGTGTAGCTAGTAATAGTATCTTCTTTTCTTTACTATTACTAAGCGAAGTTAGCCTTGTGTGCCATTTAACATAATATAAATTATAAGATACAAAAATAAACCCAGAAACGCTGCCTGTAGAACTATGACACCAAGCCAAGCAGCCGTAAATACCTGGCAACCATTGAGAAAGCCTCATTGATAACTGTTTATGACTGCTCGTTCGCTGGCACAATATTTCAGCCTTATTGGTTTACGCATAAATGAAATACAATGAAAAATAAACAAGAGCAAAAGCCAACTGGTATGAATCCGAACGATTCTGATTTCGTGTCCAGAAACAAAATGACTCAAGACCTTGGAGGCACCGGACAGAATTATTCCGGCAGTTCAGGCTTGCAGTCAGCTGACTAAACCAGCAGTAATTCCGTTAAGGAACGCTCCAGTAACGAAATAGTTAACCGAAATACCGCAAAAAATAATCATCAACTTAAATAAACAGATATGGCAACAAACCACAGATCAGATCCAGGAAGAATTAAGACAGAATCACCTGATACACAAAGAGACTTGGCCGCTAAAGGTGGACCTGCGGTAGGAATTGGAGATGCCCAGAATCGTCAGGCTACCTCTCCTGTTTCTGAAGATACGCAAACGCAGTCAGCAATTAAAAGTGGCCAGGAGGAAATGAAAGATCATGAATTGAAGGAAGAAAATGCAGG
Source organism: Chitinophagaceae bacterium (assembly GCA_036676415.1). Taxonomy (GTDB): domain Bacteria; phylum Bacteroidota; class Bacteroidia; order Chitinophagales; family Chitinophagaceae; genus JAEZDC01. Next base: position 46,079 of record JAKFCX010000065.1, on the reverse strand, counting down.
TAAAACTAAGACAGATAAAAGGCATGGAAACGGCCTGTAAGTAATGAATTATTAAATTAAGTATATGGCAGATAAGAATGATAATCAGAACATAGATATTAAAAATAAATTCAAGATTTCCGGAAGTGAAAAGGCCAACCAGGTAGGTCCTTCTTCTCCATCTGATCGTACCACTGATCATCCACAAGCAGAGGCTTATGCATCAAGTGCGGATAATGATATGGACAGACTTGCTACCAGTGAGGGCAACTTGCAGAACGATGCAAATGAAGCCCAGGACGATGGAAATCTTTCTTTTCCGGAAGGTAAATAAAGGAGTTTACGAAAAAAGCTACCGTGCAACCGGTAGCTTTTTGTTTACCTGGCCACAGCTTTCAGGACAACCATTTATGGCTTTTCTTATTGTGGCTTCCCGTGTAGTTAAAATTGATATAAGTGTTGTAAGTGTTTGAAATTCTGTATATAGAATTTGTTTCAATGTTGAAATTTAATTTTCAGCTGCTCGCTGCCATATCTCTTTTCCTTTGAATAGAGATAAGCCTCCGGGGTTATTTTTTGCCGCATTAATCATAGCCTGAGCGAGAACTTCTGTAGGTAAAGGTATTTGAGAATGAAACAGTTTCAGCTTATTGAGAAAGTGTATGATCTTTCTTCCAATTATCTCACCTGCTCTATCACTGTTCTTACGGATGAGCAAAGGTGGATTGAAAATTATGAGCCTCCTAAATCCTAAATTTTTCACTGCATCCTCCAACTGTCCTTTCATCCTGGTATAAAAAATACGTGATTTTGATGAAGCCATACCGGATGAGACCAGTACATATGCAGGTACATTATTTTCACTGGCTGCTTTTGCAAAACTGTATTGATAATCATAATCGATCTTCCATTGAGCTGCTTTGCTGCCTGCGGTTCTTAATGTAGTGCCCAGGCAAGAAAAGAGTACATCAGCTTTAACGAGGTGTTGCCATTGTTCGGGTTTGTCAAAATCAATCACATGAATAATGAGCTTTTTATGCCGGAGTTCAATGTTTCGCCGAATAAAAATGGTAACCTGGTCAAAAGCTTCGTCTTTCAATAGCAGACGCAGCAGGTCTTTACCCGTGGCTCCGGTAGCTCCGATTAGTAATGCATGCATTCTTATTAAATTTTATCAATAGTTGACCTGCTTTCTTTCTCTTCAAAACCTCGATATGAATTACGGATGAGCAGACGTAAGCTCTGGTCCCAGGTAAAATAATTGTATACCCAGTTGATGAATACCTGTAACCTGTTTTTCACACCGAGAATCAAAAAAAGATGCAGTCCCATCCAAATCAGCCAACCCAAAAAGCCACCGAAGTGAAGCTCAGGTTTTGGAACATCTACCACTCCTTTATGACGACCAATGGTTGCCATGCTGCCTTTGTCTTTATATTCATATTCTACCAATACAGCCTGGCTTTTAGTAAGTCTTATCAGATTTTCTCCCAGTAATTTCCCCTGGTTAATAGCCACATTAGCCAGTTGTGGATGACCATTCGGATACAAAGGTGTGGTCATTGATGCAATATCCCCGATGGCATATATATTTTCCGTACCTAAAACTTTGTTGAACCTGTCTACTTTAATTCGATTTCCTCTTACTATCAAAGACGGATCTATTCCGTCCGGAACATTACCACGAACACCAGCAGCCCAAATAACAGTTTTGGTGCTGATCTGTGTGCCATCCTGCAGCAAGACAGTATTTCCATCGTATTCTTTCATGATAGAATTGAGCATAACATTGATGCCCATTTCTTCCAGGTAAGCCTGGCTTTTACGACTGCTTTTTTCGCTCATCATACCAAGCGTTTTGCCGGTACCTTCTAACAGGTAAACTTTCATCTGGCTGAAGTCAAGCTCAGGGTAATCTTTTGATAACGTATGATTTTTAAGATCAGCCAAAGCACCACTCACCTCCACTCCTGTTGGTCCACCACCTACAACCACGATCGTCATCAATGCTGCTCTCTCATTGGCATCGGTAGTGATGGTTGCTCTTTCAAAATTCTCTATCAAGCGATGGCGAAGCTGCAATGCTTCTACAGTTGATTTCATGGGAAACGCAGCAGCTTTTAGTTTATCGTTGCCGAACCAATTGGTATCAGCACCGGTGGCAATAACAAGAATATCGTAATTAAATTCACCAATGTCTGTGGAAATTGTATTCTGATTGCTGTTGATCTTTTGCAATTCAGCTAAACGAAAGCGAACATTCTTACTATCCTGGAAAACTTTTCTTAACGGGAATGAAATGTTACTTGAATCCAATGCAGCAGTTGCTACCTGGTAGAATAAAGGCTGAAACTGGTGATAATTTACTTTATCGATCATCAGCACTTCAATGCCTTGCTTGTTGCTGAGTGTCCTTGCTAATTTAAGTCCTGCAAAACCACCTCCGATGATGACAACCTTCATAGTAATTATTGATTTACAAAGTTATACTTCATGCATAAACCATACCTTATAAGCAGGAATCATTCCTCATCTCACAAATGATGGTCCTTATATGTACCTTTCAAGAAAAGAGAATCTATGCAGGCTTATGATACCGTAACGGAAGAATTGAATCACCTCGAGCAAAGAAGGTTCACTACTGCAACAGAACGTTATTTGCAAAGGAAACTGCAGCTGCATAAATGAAGCAACACATCATCACAAAAACAGTATGGTTACTATCGCTGGTGAGTTTGTTCACTGATATGGCGAGTGAAATGTTGTACCCGGTAATGCCTTTGTATCTAAAGGAGATCGGCTTTTCAATGATCGCTATCGGAATACTGGAAGGTGTGGCAGAAGCTGTTGCTGGTTTAAGCAAAGGATATTTTGGAGCCTGGAGCGATAGTGCTGGAAAGAGAATGCCTTTTGTAAGATGGGGTTATGGTTTAAGTGCAGCCAGTAAACCATTACTTGCCGTATTCAGCTTTTTACCATGGGTTTTCTTTTGCAGAACGATGGACAGGATCGGTAAAGGATTACGAACAGCACCAAGAGATGCATTACTTTCTGATGAAGCTACTAAGGAAACAAAAGCAAGGGTTTTTGGTTTCCACCGAAGTTTAGATACTATTGGAGCAATGTTAGGTCCGGCTGCTGCATTATTGTTCCTTCATTATTTCCCCGGTGAGTATAAAGAACTGTTTCTGTGGGCTTTTATTCCAGGTGTTGCGGCAATCATTGTTACGCTGTTGATACGAGAAAGAAAACGAACTTCCATTAGTAGTAATCAAAAAACATTCTCTCTTAAAATCTCATTTCAATATTTACCCAAGGCTGGAAAGGATTACCAGTTACTGGTGATACCTATGTTGGTGTTTGCTTTATTCAATAGTTCAGATGTGTTTTTGTTATTGAGAATGAAGGAAGCAGGGTTAAGTGATACATCCCTGATCGGTGTCTATATTTTTTACAATGCCGTTTATGCAGCATTGGCATATCCATTAGGACATTTAGCAGATAAGATCGGGATGAAAAAAATACTGTTGACCGGGTTGATTCTGTTTGCTACTGTTTATTTCGGCATCAGCGTCTTAAATAATTGGCTGGCATTTGCAGTGATCTTTCTCTTGTATGGTTGTTATGCAGCTGCAACAGAAGGAATTACAAAAGCATGGATCAGCAATATTGCACCAAAGGAAGAAACAGCAACCGCTATTGGTACTTATGAAGGATTTAGAAATATCGCAGCCATGTTCGCCAGTTTTATTGCAGGAATATTATGGCACCAGTTTGGTGCAGCAGCAGCGTTTTTAGCCACGGCTTGCGTTACAGTATTGGTGGTGGTTTTTATGTTGTTTAAAGTGAAAGAGCCAAAGTTTCAAGTTGCCATAAATTGAACGGGAATCAACTTTAATACAACATTCTTACTTTAATTGTTTCTTTTACCTCTCTTAATAGTTCAACAGCTTTGTTAGAAAGCTTTTTATCTACATCTAATACAACATAACCGATCAGTTCGTTGGTCTTGAGGTATTGTCCAACGATATTGATGTTATTTTTAGATAGTGCTGTGTTGATGGCACTCAATACTCCTGGTACATTATTATGAATATGCAGTATCCTGTGTGAACCTTCTACCGGTGGTAAGGCCAACGGTGGAACTGTATGAGAACCTGTGGTGATGCCTTTCTCCAGGAAATTGAAGAGCTTCACGCTCACATCTTCTCCAATATTCTGCTGGGCTTCTTCAGTAGATCCACCGATATGAGGTGTGAGTAACACATTGTTCAAACCCTGCAAAGGGGTTTCAAACTTATCGCCGTTCTTTTCAGGCTCTACCGGAAATACATCTACTGCAGCACCACCAATACTTCCATCTTCAATTGCAGTTTTCAGGCATTTAAGATCAACCACCTCTCCTCTTGCATAGTTGATGAGGATGGCTCCCTTCTTTATGTGTTTAATCGTGTTCTTATTAATGAGGTTTTTTGTCTGGCTTGTTTCAGGAACATGAAGTGATATGATATCTGATTTACCCAGCACTTCCTTCAACGTCTTTCCATCTGTTGCATTACCTAAGGGAAGTTTGGTTTCTGTATCGTAATACATCACTTTCATTCCAAGCGATTCTGCCAAAACAGAAACCTGTGAACCGATATTACCATAACCGATCAATCCAAGTGTCTTTCCTCTTAATTCAAAACTGCCAGCAGCTTCCTTCAGCCAAATACCTTCATGAGCAGCTTTATTTTTCCCCGGTATTCTCCTGATGAGCATTATAGCAGCACCGATTACCAGTTCTGCAACACTTCTTGTATTACTATATGGGGCATTAAATACTACAACACCGTGTTTGGTAGCTGCTTTCAGGTCAACCTGGTTTACACCGATACAGAAACACCCGATAGCCTGTAATTTTTTTGCAGCAGACAATACTTTGGCAGTGACCTGGGTTTTTGAACGAATGCCGAGCAGATGAACATCTTTTACTGCTTTCACCAGTTCTTCTTCACTCAATGCACCTTTCAACTGCCTGATATTCATGTATTCATTCTCCTGGAAATGTTTTACCGCTTTCTCACTTATGTTTTCAAGAAATAGAATGTTGATCTTACTTTTTGGGTAGCTGGTAGATAGTTGCTGCTTATTCATCAACACAAAAGTAATTGCTATTTAACAGTTTAGTAAAAGCATTTCCCCAAAAAAACTGGCACTTCATTGGAAGTATACAGACCGGAAATGATCAGTTGACGAAAACACAAATGATGAAAGCAATATTATTAATATTCCTGTTTTTAAGCGTCGAGACTTCGTGTAAGAATAGTGCCGTTAAACCATTGAAGAGTGAACCCCAGCTGCAACTCGTAGCTGATGACCAATTATTCAGAACATTATCGCAGGACGAGAAAGATTTTTATGGCAAGCAGGCTTCATCATTTTACAGTAACTTTTTAAATAATAATAATTTCAACGGCAGTATACTGGTAGCAAAGAATGGACAGATCATCATGGAGAAATACCAGGGTAAAGCAAATTTTTCTACAAAGGAAAATATTGATCAGAACACAACTTTTCATTTAGCCTCTGTATCCAAAACATTTACAGCGATGGCTATTCTGAGAATGTGGGAGCAAAACCTGCTTTCTTTAGACGATGATATCAGGAAATATTATCCTTCTTTCCCCTATTATGGTATCACAATAAGAATGTTGTTAACGCATAGAAGCGGTTTGCCGAACTACGCTTATTTCATGAAGACGAAAGATAAAAGCCTGTTGTTTACAAATGACGATGTGATAGCTTACATGACACGATACAGGCCGAAAGAAAGTACTCGTCCGAATACGGCATTTCAATATTGCAATACCAATTATGTGATCCTGGCGAATATTATTGAGAAAGTATCTGGTCAGTCTTATCCATATTACATGAGAGATAACGTGTTCAAACCATTGGGTATGAATAATACAACGGTATGTTATAAGGATAACATTACTACAATGCCGATTTCTTACACAGCAGGTAACAGGCCATATACCATTGAGAATTTTGATGCGATATATGGTGATAAAAATATTTACAGCAATGCACGAGATCTTTTGATCTGGGATAAAGTTTTATACAGCGGAACGTTTGTAAATGAAGAAACTGCTAAGATGGCTTACCAGCCTTACAGTAATGAAAAACCTTCCATTCATAATTATGGAATGGGTTGGAGATTGATTGAGAAGGATGATGTAAAAGTGGTATACCATACTGGCTGGTGGCATGGCAACTGTAATATTTTTACAAGGGTTGTGCAGGATACAGCAACAGTGATTATTTTAAGTAACCGATATAATAGCCAGGTTTTCAAGTCAAGAAATACAGCCTCGGTGTTTGCAAAATCACTTATTGATGCTCCTAAACCGGAGTTGAGTGATGTTGCCGTTGGAGGTGATGCTGAACAGAAAGAGTCAGAGAAATAGTATTGACCTATTCGTTATTACCTCTATGTTTAGGTAACTTAGGGGCTATTGAAGCCAATCAATTTAGATATTGAATATATCAGAGGCATCTATAAGCCAAGGAATCCTTATTCAAATAAAGGAGATCATGGACATGCTTTAATTATTGGCGGAGCAGCAGGAAAAGTCGGTGCTGCTCTCATAGCCACTGAAGCGTGTTTACGATCAGGTGCAGGACTTACCACAGTACATTTTTTGAGTGGCGACAATCATGCTATCAATACCAGGTGTCCGGAAGCTATGACGATTGCCGGAGATGAACTGGTGAAAAAAAACTTATCAAAGTACACGGCAATCGGAATCGGTCCAGGTTTAGGTACAGACGATATCGCCACTCATCTTGTTTCTCTAATTATTGAGCATTACCGGGGAAACGTTGTTCTGGATGCCGATGCATTGAATATATTGTCACAGAACAAGAACTGGTTAGCCCAGCTTTCTGCAGACACTGTTCTTACTCCACATGCAAAAGAATTCGATCGTTTGTTTGGTGTGCATGCGAATGAAAAATCACGACAGGAAACAGCTTTACAAAAATCGAAAGAACTGCAGTGTGTTATTATCCTGAAAGGACATCATAGTTTAGTTGCTTTCGACGGGAAAGCCTACTTTAATACCACCGGAAATTCAGGCCTGGCAAAAGGTGGCTCCGGTGATGCATTAACCGGAGTTATTATATCTTTACTTGCCCAAAAATATTCCGCCGCAGATGCCGCAAAACTTGGTGTATTCATTCACGGGCTTGCAGCAGATATTGCCCTTCAACACGAATCTCTTGAAAGCCTTTTAGCAACTGATGTGTCAAAACACTTAGGCCACGCATTCAAAAAGCTATCGAATGTTAGCTAAATACTGCATGTTCCTGCCTTTTTTTATCCTTTCTCCCCTATTTTTGCTGCCCTTAATAAAATCTGACAAACACGCTTATGGACGACAAGCTATTGTTTTATGCTGTGCCTGCTATGGGATTAATAGGCCTTATCTACACCTTTATTAAATATGCATGGGTATCTAAGCAGGATACCGGAACTGACAGAATGAGAGAGATCAGCACCTATATAGCAGAAGGTGCGATGGCATTTTTGAAAGCTGAATGGAAGATCCTTACCTATTTCGTTATCATCGTAGGTGTTTTATTGGGATATATGGGTTCTCGCAGTGCAGAATCACACTGGACAATTGCTTTGGCATTCGTTGCAGGTGCATTCTTTAGTGCGTTAGCTGGTTATATTGGTATGAGAGCTGCCACAAAAGCAAACGTTAGAACGGCTCATGCAGCAAGAACATCTTTGTCAAAAGCCCTGAATGTTTCTTTTACCGGTGGAGCCGTAATGGGAATGGGTGTTGCGGGATTAGCTGTTTTAGGATTAGGCGGTTTATTTATTGTATTAATCAATGCTTTTGCTCCTGGTGCTTTGTCTACTGCACATGAAGTAACAACAGCTATTGAAGTACTTACCGGTTTTTCTCTTGGTGCTGAAAGCATTGCATTGTTTGCAAGAGTTGGTGGTGGTATTTATACCAAAGCTGCCGACGTGGGTGCTGACCTTGTGGGTAAAGTAGAAGCTGGTATTCCAGAAGATGATCCAAGAAATCCTGCAACCATTGCAGATAATGTTGGTGATAACGTTGGTGACGTAGCTGGTATGGGTGCCGACTTGTTTGGTTCTTATGTAGCTACTGTTCTTGCAACAATTGTGTTGGGACATGAAGTAAGTGCAAACGAATCGCTTGTTAAGCCTCTTGCAGAATTAGCTGACGGATATAATGGCTTCTCGCCAATTCTACTTCCAATGTTAATTGCAGGTGTAGGAATTCTCTTCTCAATAGTTGGAACCTGGTTCGTGAGGATAAGCGATAGTGCTGGTATCAGTACTGCTGTTGTTCAGAGAGCTTTGAATATGGGTAACTGGGGTAGTATTATTTTAACTGCCATTGCCAGCTATTTCCTTGTAGATTATATTCTTCCAGATGGATCTATGTACCTGAGGGGATTTGAGTTTGATAAGATGGATGTATTCGGTGCCATCATCGTTGGACTAGTGGTTGGTACGTTAATGAGTATCATTACTGAATATTATACCGCAATGGGAAAGAGACCAGTGAACAGCATTGTTCGCCAGTCTGCCACAGGCCATGCTACAAACGTAATCGGTGGTCTTGCTGTAGGAATGGAATCAACTTTCCTTCCTATTCTTGTATTGGCTGCAGGTATTTATGGTTCTTATGAATTTGCAGGTCTATATGGTGTAGCAATCGCTGCTGCAGGTATGATGGCCACCACTGCTATGCAATTAGCGATCGATGCTTTCGGTCCTATTGCTGATAACGCTGGTGGTATTGCCGAAATGAGTGAATTACCAAAAGAAGTAAGGGAAAAAACAGATACACTGGATGCTGTTGGTAATACAACTGCTGCAACAGGTAAAGGATTCGCTATTGCTTCTGCTGCATTAACTGCTTTGGCTTTGTTTGCTGCGTTTGTTGGTGTTGCAGGAATTGAAGGAATTGATATTTATAAAGCTGATGTACTGGCTGCATTATTTGTAGGTGGTATGATACCATTCATTTTCTCATCTCTTGCAATCAGAGCTGTTGGTGAAGCTGCCATGGCCATGGTGGAAGAAGTTCGTAGACAGTTCAGAACCATTCCGGGTATTATGGAAGGAACAGGTAAACCTGAATACGATAAATGTGTTGCCATTTCTACTGAAGCATCCATCAAAAAGATGATGCTGCCAGGTGCTATTGCGATCGTTTCTCCGTTGATCATCGGTTTTAGTTTAGGCCCTGAAGCTTTGGGTGGATTTTTAGCTGGTGCAACGGTATGTGGTGTATTAATGGGTATGTTCCAGAATAATGCAGGTGGTGCCTGGGATAATGCCAAGAAGAGCTTTGAGAAAGGTGTTGATATTAATGGCGAGACATTCTACAAAAAATCAGAACCACATAAAGCTTCCGTAACAGGTGATACTGTTGGAGATCCTTTTAAAGATACGTCAGGTCCTTCAATGAACATCCTTATCAAATTGATGTCGATTGTTTCATTGGTTATCGCTCCTACCCTTGCAGAGGTGTTTGGTACGAAGGATATTGAAGCATCATCAATAAAACATAAAACGGAAGTTACTTATGTAATGCCCGAAAAGAAATAATGCATCTATGCAATGAAAAAAATCCCGCTATAGGCGGGATTTTTTCTTTTGGTGAATCGATTTTGCCGCTCATAAAAGATAAAATCGCTTCTATATTGGATTAAGAAATTGCGCTTCTCATTCCAGGGTTGGCCATGCACAATTGAATTGCTTTTGCCACCGAACCACATGATTCGAAAGTCTTCTTGAATTCTACAGGACAGATGCCATATTTGTTGATCCAGTAAGCAATCTCTTTCGAAATGCTGAAGTTTGCTTCCGGGCTTCTCTGATCCTTTCCCCTGCGTATAAAGTTTGCCATATCTCAACATTTTATTTGAATAAGTAAAATCAAAGGGTGTGCCATCAAAATTTTTCTACAAAAACAAATTTGTACATTGCATACACAGCATGCCTGAGTTTCCGAATATATTAGTGAGTGCAGTTCCTGCTTTTATCATCCTCATTATTGTGGAAGTTATTTATGCTATCAAGACTCAAAGAGAATTATATGAGATAAAAGATGCAGCAACAAGCATCTCACTTGGCTTAGGCAATTTGTTTATAGGCATCGCTACCAAGACATTTATTCTCCTGTTTTTTGTCTGGATATATGAGCACAGGCTCTTCACTATTCCTCATACAGCTTGGTGGGCTTGGGTGTTATGCTTCTTTGCCGATGACTTTAGTTATTACTGGTTTCATCGAATCAGCCATAATGTTAGATGGTTCTGGGCTTCACATGTAGTGCATCATTCATCAGAACGATATAATCTGGCTGCAGCATTACGCCAAACGTGGACAGGCAATCTAACAGGCTCATTTCTTTTCTGGAGCTGGATGCCTTTGGTGGGATTTCATCCTGCAATGATACTGCTGATGCAATCTGTTAGCTTGCTGTACCAGTTCTGGATACATACCGAAGCAGTTAATAAGTGCCCCAAATGGTTTGAATTTATTTTCAATACACCATCTCATCACAGAGTACATCATGGATCTGATATTGAATACCTCGATAAAAATCATGCGGGCATTTTGATCATTTGGGACAGGATGTTTGGAAGTTTTCAACCTGAGATGCATACACCGAAATATGGGCTTACAAAGAATGTAAATACCTACAATCCTGTAAAAATTGCTTTTTTTGAATGGATGAATATGGCAAAAGATCTGAAGAAGAGTGGATCAGTTGGTACTGCGATTAAATACATCATTAATCCTCCAGGTTGGAGTCATGATAACTCTTCAAAGACAACGAAGCAATTAAGGAAAGAGTTGCGTAAAGATCATTCAACATAAGCACCGCTCACTTCTCCATTTTCCACTTCAACATATATATGATCTTCTTGTGTAGTAGCAATAGAAGACCCGACATAATCAGGTTTTACGGGAAAAAGTTTGTGCATTCTTTCGACTAATACGAGGGTTTGAATTCTTTTCGGATGGAAATCCAGCAAAGGTTTCAAAACGTACAGAAGCGTTTTACCACTGTTGGCTACATCATCTGTTATCAAAACACTTTTACCGGTAAAATCGATGTTTTCACTTAAGGTTATATTGCCTGGCTTTCTTTTATCCATACTGGCAGAAATAACTTTTACCGAAGGAATATACTCCTTCACCAATGTTCCGATTTTTTCTGCTATAACAAGACCACTTGTTTTTATACCAATGATGATAAGGTCTTCTTTTTTACCAAGCTGCTCTGCTACTTCTAAAGCAAGTCTCTGTAATTTCTGATCTGCAGTAGGTTTGTCAAGTATGTATTTTTTCTCAGCCATTACAACAAAGTAACACCATAAAAATAAAAAAATGCAATCCACTTCAGATTGCATTTTTTACCTATTCCTCGCTTATCTATTAAGGTACATTTGTTCTACGACCGAAAATCAGTGATAATACGAATAAGATAATAAATGCCCAGAATAAGAATTTAGCAATTCCGGCTGCACCAGCTGCGATACCGCCGAACCCGAATATAGCTGCAATGATGGCTATAACGAGAAAAATAACTGTCCAACGTAACATAATTCGTCATTTTATGGTTAACAATGCTGTTTCTACATATCATAAAACCATAAACATGCCAACAGTGCCAAAAGATTCTAAATTACTTATCAAGCGACAGCTGTTCGGTCTTGATTTTTAAACGTTTGTCACTATAGAAGTTTTGCTTTTTCGTGTTTGCAAATAAATCTGCTCTTATCTTAGCAATCTAACTTGTGCATATGCAATACATTCCACAGATAGCCTTTATCATACTTACAATAGCGGCTATTTACTTATTTGCCAGAAAGGCAATGGAAATCAAACGAAACATTTTCCTTGGACGAGATGAAGATTTCAGCGATAATCCCGGCGAAAGATGGAAGAATGTATTTCTGCTTGCATTCGGACAAAAGAAAATGTTTAAATATCCTTTGGTAGCCGTGATGCACTTTATTATATATGCCGGCTTTATTATTATAAACCTGGAGGTTTTAGAGATTGCTTTGGATGGTTTACTTGGTAAGCATAGGTTGTTTGCTGAACCAATGGGCCGAACCTATGGATGGCTGATCAATGCTTTTGAAATACTGGCTGTGCTTATTATTGTTGTTTGTGCCGCTTTCCTTATCAGAAGAAATATCTTGAAACTAAAACGCTTCTGGAAACGAGAAATGAAAGGCTGGCCAAGAAGCGATGCAAATTATATATTGATAGCAGAGATCATACTGATGTCGTTATTCCTTACAATGAATGCATCTGACAGAGCGTTACAATTACAAGGATACGCAGGATATCATGATACAGGCAATTTTCTTTTCTCAGGTCTTTTAGCTCCTGCATTCGAAAATTTTTCTGCTTCAACACTTGTTGCTATAGAAAGAACTGCCTGGTGGATTCATATCATTGGCATATTTGCTTTCCTGAATTACCTGCCTTATTCTAAACACCTTCACATATTACTTGCTTTCCCCAATGCTTATTATATGAGAATTGGGCCACAAGGGAAGATGGAAAACATGCCTGAGATTCAGAAAGAAGTATTGTATGCAATGCAGCCTGAAACAGTTCCTGCAGATGCAGCACCTGCAGAGCCTAAGAAGTTTGGTGCCAGGGATGTATTTGATCTGAGCTGGAGAAATTTGCTTGATGCCTACAGTTGTACCGAATGTGGAAGATGTACTGCTGCATGCCCAGCAAATCAAACAGGAAAGCTGTTAAGTCCACGAAAGATCATGATGGATACGAGGGACAGAACTGAGATCGTAGGCACAAACATTAATAAAAACGGACAATTTGTTGATGATGGCAAAGCATTGCTCCATGATCATATTCTTGCCGAGGAATTACGAGCCTGTACAACTTGTAATGCCTGTGTAGAAGAATGTCCGGTTGGTATTAGTCCGCTGAATATTATACAACAGCTTCGTCGTTATATGGTGATGGAAGAAAGTAATGCACCAGCTGAGTGGAATGCTATGTTCAGCAATACTGAAAATAATTTTGCTCCCTGGAAGTTATCGCCGGATGAAAGAGATAAATGGGCAACGGAAATGAGTTAGAGGAAGGCATTTTAACTGTATCGTTAAGGCAGTGTAAAGTCTTAACCACGCCAGAAAACTTTTCGTAAATTGTAGATGTTATGAAAGAAGTTTTGATAAATATTCCTGATGATATACAAAGCAGACTCGAATTGCAAGCCAGGCAACAGCAGTTATCATTATCTGAGTATATCGAAAAACTTATAAGGGTTAAAATATTTTCAAATACACTGGATGCTTTCCGTAATAAGATATCGGGCATCATATCCGAGCAAAATATTATGAATGAAGATGATCTTAACAATTACCTGAAGTCTAAATGAAAGTTGTTTTAGATACCAATGTCTTTATCTCAGCACTGGTCTTTAATAAAAAAATACAGACTCTTTTAGAAACGCTTCTAGAAGATCATACAATAATTATTTCTCCTTTTATTTTAGAGGAACTGGCAGAAAAACTAACCACCAAGTTTAATTTAAATGATAGCGATGTAAATTTTTTAATTAAACAATTGATGGAATTAACTTCTGTTGTATTCCTGAAGGATCACTTCCCAATGCCTCTCAAGATCAGGATGATAATAATATTCTACTCCTTGCAGAATTTGCCAAAGCCGATATGGTTATATCAGGAGATAAAGATCTCTATGGTTTAAAATCCTACAATGGAATTCCAATTCTTAAACCTTCAGATTTAAATAGTGATATATGAAATTATCGCCTTTCCCTTTTTCAATAACAGATTTTGATACCATTGAACCAGAAGTTCACAAAGGCGTTACCGGTTTTGCCGAATGGAGAATCATTGCAAGAGATGATGTTCGTATTCGTCTGGTGAAATATTCAGAAAATTACCTGGCTGATCATTGGTGCAATAAGGGCCATATTATTTACTGCGTGGAAGGTGACATGGAAACGGAATTGAAGGATGGCCGAAAGTTTTTGTTGCAAAAAGGTCAATTATATACTGTTGGAGACAACAGTGATGCACACAGGTCATATTCGGAAAAAGGATGTCTAATTTTTATTGTTGATTAGAGAATTAATGTACAAGAGTGCGACGCAAGTAAAGCTGAATAAGGTACAGGATGATGGTCAACAAATTATTCACTGATCTGCTTCTCCAGTTTCTCCTGCATTTTTTCAGGATGTTCCAGTTTATGCACTGCTCCCCTGTTCTTTATTATTCTCCAGATTTGTATAAGTGCCGTAGCAGCAAAAATTCCACCAATGATCCAGTTCAACAGGCTTTGCTTGGTGTTGAGTGTGTCTACCATTAATCTTCCTCCGAGAATGAAAAGAACGTTTCCTGCAAAAGTGCCTAAGGCAATTCCGAATATGTAGACATTGTAAAAACTTGCTTTGGGTAACAGGATGTTCTTTGTGAATAATACCGTACTCCATCCAAACCAGAATGGAATTTGTGCAGGTGTTACAGCACACATCATCATTCCTAAAAAGAAACGATGAATGGTACTACTGAGTATGATATTTTTATCGGTCGATGGATGTAATGCAGCATAAAAACTTGATGTTGCAAGTGCAACTACAATAAACAGCGTAACCCATTCCAGCACTTTGAAAATTGCTTTTTGCTTTCGTACCCAATCCATTGCTACCAAAGAAAGCCTGACATATATTGCTTCTACTACCAATGATCCTAATGAAAAAAGTATTGCCGGTTTAATGCCATCTGTTGCAGATATCTGCATGGCAGCAATGTTCAAAGTTCCTAACGGTAAGGTTCCAAGGAAACTGACCAATAGACCAACCCAGAAAATTCTATTGAGCGAAGGCTTTTTCATTGATGGCTGCAAAATAAGGGAATCTAACTAATCAGATCTTACATTCCAGATCTGCTTTGTGCATTCGTTTAAAGAATTGCTTCGCTTTTGAAAGATATTTATATCCTTTCCAGAATCCCCAGTAAGGTATGCCTGAATGGTTGTGATTGATTCGACCGATCTTATACATATGTTTCCAGTGCATAATTATCTCTTTCAAAGCTTCTTTATAGCTCAAGCCACAATCGTAGATATGATTTGGTTCAGCACCCACCCCATTGTATTCAAGTATCACAATATTTTTCCCTTCCTTCAAATCGTCGATCGAGCTACATTTTAGATCGTAGCGGCCATAATAGAATGTGCCAACTTCTAAACTGATCTGATCGAACACATCGCAGAGCTTTTCATCAATCTCATTTTTCAGGTTTACAAAATTGGCTCCCCTGTTATGATTACCCGCAATGCTCAGGTAATACTTCTCTCCTGCAGGAATGATGTTGTTGAAGTTCTCTCCATGCCGCATGGTCATTTCTTCATCACGGAATTTAGCTTTGGGATGTGCATCGATCAGTTGTTTTAAAGTTGATATGCCATCACCCTCAACAGACATGTAAATCTTAGCGATAAAACCGGTGACGATTCCTTTTTGTTCACCAGGATATCTTATATGAAACACACTAAACTCCATTGGGAGTGTAACAAGATCCTGGATCACATAATCCACATTCACATGCTCGTGGTAATATTTTAACTGTGATTCATTGTTGATCTTTCGCATTAACATTCCTTTCATACCCACATCTGGCTTAACCAGGAAAGGATAATTGAATCCTGCAGCGCTTGTTTCTGATAAAAGATTCTCGAACGTTAAAGACGGATCGATATAGATTGTTTTTGGATAAAGATGTTTTGGTAACTGGTCGTACATTTCTCTCTTTCCTTCACCTTCTAAACCGGAAAATTCTATGGTTGGATTAACAGGAGAAACAAACCAGAAATGCCTTGCTTTAATAGCATAATATAACCATACAAACCCAAGAGGGGCATAGATGATAGAAAAAGGCCATAGTTCCCAGTTCGAAAGTTTTGTCCAGAATTTTTTCAAATCAATTTAATTGGCGGCAAAAATACAGTTCAGTGCTGACAATGATAATTTATGTTAATGAATAAATCTGGCAGGAAATTTTCAAGATTTGGTTGTAAATTATGGTCACAATTGAAATAAGGAACTATGAGAACATTGTCTGAAACCTGGTTTGCTGATGGCTATATTGATTTTGAATTGAAGAAATATACGCTGCTGGCTTATTTAAAAGAGATTGGTAAACACTTTAATGAAAATAAACTCTATCCACAACTTGCAGATGTAATATTCCATTACAATAACATTGTGGCCTTTAGGGAAAATAAGCGATACCTGCAGGAGCAGTTTCCAAAAAAACTCACCGGAATACAGATTGAAAAGCTACAAGTTTTGTATCAACAGATGATTGAGGACGATGAGCTGATGGAAGAACTGGAAGAGATCATTAATTATTCTGCTGGCAAAATGAGATCTACGATTCAGGATGGTTCGGAGATTTATGAATTTATTGAAAATAAGCTCAGCATCTCTCCTGTTGGCATCATTCCATTAGAGAATATAGAAGGATATTTTTTCCTGTGTGAAGGTCATGCGAAAAATACCTGGGTATATCAATACAGGCTGAGCATTTTTGAAAAGCACGATGAAAAATATCGAAGCATTAAAACACAGTTCGTGGATGTTTGGCAAAGAACGATTGCCAATTCGTATGAAAATATTAAATCCGAATTGATTAGGACCAAAACAGAGCTTCCGAATCCTGCAGTTTATTCAATTGAAACGGAGTTGAGCTATCCTTTGGAAGAAACACTGTTGCCTGTGGCTAAGAGAAGTCTCGTAAGATACATCACAGTTCAGGCTTAACTGTAGAACTGGTTGTTATGTATCACTTTTAATTGCATAACCGTGGCAATTGAGGTAGCTCTCTGTTTTATCAGCTCTGCTTTTTCTCCGGCATACATTTCATCAACAGTTTGATGGAACATTCTCAGCCAGATTTCAAAATCAGTTTTTGAAAAAGCATGCATTGAATGAACATGCTTGTGTGTGTTGATTGGGTTACCGGAATAATCTGAAGAGCCGAATACAATTCCTTCCCAGAAATCATACATCTTAGGTAAATGCTTTTCCCAATCAACTTTCACAACATCGTTGAAGAAATGACCAATGCTGCTCAGCTTCACTTTTTCATAAAACGCATTCACCAAAGCGGCAATATCATTTCGGCTACTAATGTCTTTTTTCATGAATGCGAAGAAAAGGAACGGGTACTTAAATAATTGTGATGATGGTCATAATGACCAGGTAACATTTCAGGGTATAACTGGTGGAATTTGCTTTTTAGTGAGCCTTCTCATTTGCAGGATCACAGCTAAAAGAATCAATCCGAACCCGATATAAAAATACTCACTAAGATCTTTGCTCTCATTGTACAAAGCAAATGCAAGTATGATTCCATATACAGGTTCAAGTGTTAAGGTGAGGTTCATGGTGAAAGCACTTAATCTTCTTAAAGCATATAAGTACAGGAAAAATGTAAGGATCGTACAAAACCAGCTGAGAATTATGAGCCAGAGCCAATCCCAATCAGAAGGAAAAAGCGTACCAGATGGGAAAAGATGGTTATACAAAGGCATCATCAGCGTAAGACCTAAAAATCCTCCGGTCAACTGGTATAATGTGATGGTCTGTGGTTCATATCCATCCACCAGTTTCTTGTTCATCACAGATACAAGGACAGTAAATGAAGACGCAGCAAGACCTATAAAAATGCCGATGGAAAATTCAAGATTTGAAAAATAGATAATCGCAATTCCTGCTAATGCAAACAAGCCGAGAAACAGTTCCATTTTGTTGATCTTCCGTCTAAAGAAGATGGGTTCTATGATTGCTGAGAATAGTCCTGATGTTGCTAAACATGTTAATGCAACAGATACATTGGCATATTTTATACTACCGTAAAAGCAAAGCCAGTGCAATGCAAGCACTGTTCCTATAGCTGCAATTTTGAAAAAGTCTTTTCGTTTTATTGGTTTGATCCAATTCAGGAAATAAAATAGAATCCAGAGGGTAATAACCGTGATAAATAATCTCCACCATACAAGCAAACCTTCATTCAATGATATGGCTCTACCCAAAACACCTGTAAATCCCCAGATGAAAACTGCAAGATGCATCCTGAGTAAAGCATTTTGAACGTGTTTGCTCATATCAGCTGCAATGATATTTCAAATCGATGGATATGTGCTATTTGAAGTGTTACTTACCTTCTGTAATAAGATCATCCTGGTAAGTAGAAACAATCTTGGTTACTGGTGTTGAAGAACCAACCCTCCTCCTGTAATTCTTAAACAGGCTATGCCATTGAATTTTTATTACACCAAGAATACCTTCTTTTAAAATGCCTTTGTTCATTTTGCTGGTGCCTTCTTTTCTATCGATGAAAGTGATCGGCACTTCTTTGATCCTGAAGCCAAGTTTCCAGGCAGCAAATTTCATTTCTATCTGGAAAGCATATCCAACAAATTCTATCTGGTCGAGGTTAATTGTTTCCAGTACATTCTTGGTATAACAGATAAACCCTGCTGTCGGATCATTCACAGGCATCCATGTTATCATCTTTGTATACAATGCACCACCTTTAGAGTAGAATTTTCTATCCCAGGGCCAGTTTTCAATTTTGCCACCAGGAACATAACGACTTCCTACAGCAAGGTCAGCACCTTCATGCTTACAGGCTTTATACAAACGTTCCAGATCCTTAGGATTGTGAGAGAAGTCGGCATCCATTTCAAATATGAACTGGTAATCTCTTTCTATCGACCATTTAAATCCATGGATATAGGCTGTACCCAATCCTAATTTGCCTCTTCGTTCCTCTAAGAATAATATGCCGGGGTATTTTGGAAAAAGTTGCCGAACAATTTCTGCAGTACCATCAGGTGACCCATCATCAATCACCAATACATGGTAACCTAAATTCATAGAAAATACTGCATCTAATATCGCTGCAATATTTTCTTTCTCATTATAAGTTGGTATGATGACGATCTTTTCCAATGAATTGCCTTGAGAGTCGAAAATACAATAATCTTCCTTACAGGAATTCTAAGTTTTTACACCGGAGAATGAAAAAAAGTATTTACGCTTTCTTTAACAGCGTACGATTTAGAATCTCGGTGAGTTTTTGCTTTGTATGCATGGCAAAATCACCTCTCATCATCCAGTCATAATATTGAGGTTCCGACTTTAAAACATCAGCAACAGGTCTGCCTTTGAATTTACCGAAGTTGAACACCTCGATACCGTTTTGTTTGATAAAACGACGGCCAAAATCAACAATATCTTCTTCACCACAGAATTTGCAGATAGCTTCGATTGAAGTACCAAGGTTCGGATAACGTTCGATTTGTGCTAATAATATTTCCCATGTAGCTTCAGCATCAGCCTCAGCACTGTGAGCATTCTCTAAAGTTTTTGCACAATAGAACTGGTAAGCTGCACTCAATGTTCTTTGTTCCATCAAATGAAAAACTCTTTGTACATCTACGAGTTTTCTTCCTTCAACTGAAAATTCCATTCCTGCTCTCAGGAATTCTTCCACCAGCATCGGAACATCAAAACGGTTACTGTTATATCCACCCAAATCACAATTCTCGATAAACTGTTTAATCTCGTTGGCAGCCTGTTTAAAGGTTGGTGCATCTTTCACCATTTCGTTGGTGATACCATGAATGGCAGATGACTCAGCAGGAATCGGCATCTGAGGGTTCAAAAGTTTCCGTTTGTTCACTTTAGAACCATCAACATTGATCCTTACGATCGCAATTTCAACTATCCTGTCTGTTCCGAGATTGATGCCTGTAGTTTCAAGATCAATAAAAGCGATCGGCCGCTGTAACTGGAGCTTCATTAAGAGAGAATTATTATTGTGTCAGCGAAAGTACCACAGATTTAGCATCGTTGCGTCGCACTCTTCAACTTTCACTTATCTATTATTCACCACATAGACACATAGTACACATAAAAAAAATTTCTCTTCGTTAGCCTATGTTCCTTATGTGCCTATGTGGTAATCTTTTTTGCAAAGCCATTCATATCTAAACCATCATAATTACCACTGCTCATTAATAAAAGATTTGCATTGGTAAAATCCAGCTGCTGAAGAAAATCCCACAATGCATTTTTATCATTCATAACCAATAAGCCTTCTTTATCAAATCCTTTCTCAACAGTTTCTTTTGGAAGATCAGGCATACGTTTTAACTCCAGTGCATGTTTTGAATAGAACACAACCCCGACATCCGTTTTATCAAAAGCACCTTTGTATTCTGTCATAAATGCTTCATTCAGGCTGCTGTAAGTATGCAGTTCGAGAATTGCGTATAATTTTCTATCAGGAAATTGTTGCTTTACTGCTTCCACCGAAGCTTTCACTTTACTGGGTGCATGAGCAAAATCACGATAGACATTTACTGAAGAAGATGAAGCCATCAATTCCAATCTTTTTGCTGCACCGGTAAAATTACTGATGCCTTTTACAAATGTGTTGGCATCAATTCCTAATTCTTTGCAGGCATAATAAGCTGCATAAAGATTCATGAGGTTATGATTCCCAAAGACCTTCAGGTCAGATGTTGCATTTTCAATCGTCACTGTTGTCTTTCCATTCTCAATGGTGTGTTGAGGAATACCATAAGGCTGGTAACGTATATCCGCTCTCCTGTTTTCATTCACCAGTTTATTTAAAACTTCATCCGTTTCGTTGTAAATGAGTATTCCCCCCTTTTCAATCTTATTAATAAAGATTACAAACTGATCAAGGTAAAAATCAAATGTTGGAAACACATTGATATGATCCCAGGCAATGCCTGTAATAATGGCAATATGGGGAAAGAAGAAATGAAACTTTGGTCTTTTCTCAATAACACTGGCAGGATATTCGTCACCTTCACACACAATCACTGGTGCATTGGTGATATTTACAGAAAGATCAAAGCCTTCAAGTCTTGCACCAACCAGGTAGTCAAAATCCTTTCCTGCATTTTTCAATACATGCATGATCATGCTGGTTGTGGTTGTCTTACCATGACTTCCTCCAACGATCACTCGCTTTTTATCTTTACTCTCCTGGTAGATATATTCAGGGAAAGAATAGATCTTCAGACCAAGTTCCTGAGCTTTGATCAGTTCCGGGTTATCATTTTTCGCATGCATACCTAAGATCACAGCATCCAGATCAGCAGAAATATTGTCGGTGAACCATCCTTCTTTTGCTGGTAAAAGCCCCACATCTGATAAATTTTTGCGGGCAGGTTCAAAAATTTCATCATCACTTCCAGAAACCTCGTAGCCCTTCTTTTTCAATGCGATAGCCAGTTGGTGCATCACGCTGCCCCCTATCGAAATAAAGTGTACATTCATCAGTATTTGTTGTTATTTTGCGATTGGTATGTTAATTGTTTTACCCCAAAGCATCATCCTTTCAGATAACCGTATCAGGGAAATACGAAAATAGAAAGTAAAACGTTTAAACAGATCAACAGACAGGTTATGAAAAAGACTTTATTAGTAATTGTATTCGCAAGCATCGTTGCAGGTTCATTCACTTCATGCTCTACCAGCCGTAAAGGTTGTCCTACCAATAATCCTCGTTATTTCAGGGCATAAGATTTGACTTTGTCAAAGAAAGGCAGGTATGGAATGGATACGATTAACCAGCGAAGAACAGTTAGAACAGATCAGGAATAACTCTGCGACAAAACCACAAGTTATTTTTAAACACAGCATTCGTTGCGGTATAAGTAGTATGGCTTTAAGCAGGCTCGAACGTACTTATGTTCCGATGAATGCTGATTTTTATTTGCTGGATATCATATCTTACAGGAGCATTTCCAATAAGATTGCTGCAGATTTCCAGGTTCCGCATGAATCTCCGCAAGTTTTAGTGATCGCTAATGAAAAATGTGTGTATGATGAAAGCCATTCAGGCATTAATATGGATGAGATAGAGGAACAAACCCAGTTTCACAAAGCCTAACACATCATAAATAAAACACATGACCATTACAGTTTTTGGTGCTACCGGACAGGTAGGTATCAGGATCGTTCGATTAGCATTGGCGAAAGGATACAAAGTGAAAGCTTTCGGACGTCATATCGAAGAAATGATCGATGAAGATCTTCGAAACGAAAATTTCGAGGCAATCAAGGGCTATGTTTTCGATGAAGAGCAGGTATTTAATGCTGTAAAAGGATCTGATGTTGTTTTCTCAGCATTGGGTGGATCATTTGACGGTAACGACAAAACACGGAGCCTTGGGCTAAAAAATATTGCTGCACAAATGGAAAAAGCCGGTGTTAAAAGGATTATTGCTGTTGGCGGAATGGGTGTATTAAATGCAGATGAGGATACTTACATTCTAGATACACCAGGTTATCCGGAAATGTACCAGCCTGTAGGCCGTGAACATTTAAAGGCTTTTTTTGTTTTGCAGGCATCAAAACTTGACTGGACATTCGTTTGTCCACCCGACATCAAAACAGAAGAGGCTACTGGTTTATATTATACAAATGCCAACTATCCTCCGGAGAAGAATAGTAATCGTATTACTGCGGGAGATCTCTCTTTATTTATGATGAACGAAGCTGTTGAGAACAAGTATGTACAGCAGCGAGTAGGAATATCAAACTAAGATTCTCTAAAAAAATTTTGCTGCAAAAGTATACATCCTATATTTGCACTCCCAAACGGGAAAAAGGGAGTTTAGCTCAGCTGGTTTAGAGCATCTGCCTTACAAGCAGAGGGTCGGCGGTTCGATCCCGTCAACTCCCACAAAAAAGGTTTCAATTATTGAAACCTTTTTCTTTTGCTACACTCCTCGGCTAGATATCCCTGGATTTTTTTGCAGCGAGATATTTTTCCAGTGCTCTTTTTCCGAATCGTTTGAAGACAACTGGTGTCACAATAATATCCAACAATGTTGAACTGATCAATCCTCCTAATATCACTGTAGCAACGGGATACAATATTTCCTTCCCAGGAGCAGTTGGATCCAGGGTTAATGGAATCAAAGCAAGTGCAGCCACCAATGCTGTCATCAATACTGGAACTAATCTTTCTTGCGAACCACGTATGATCATTTTATCAGAAAATGTTTCTCCTTCGTGCTCAACTAAATGCAGATAATGTGAGATCATCATTATACCATTCCTCGATGCAATTCCTGTAAGTGTGATAAATCCTACCAGAGTGGCAATGGAGAATATGCCTCCGGTAAACATGACTGCCAGCACACTTCCGATTAAAGCCAATGGAATATTCAGCATTATCTGCAATGAAAGCTCCCATGATTTGAAATGACTATATAAGACGAGGAAGATACCTGTAAATGAAAAGAGACTAAGAATGGTGATTAATCTTGTTGCTGATTGCTGGCTCTCGAATTGACCACCCCATTCAATAAAGTATCCTTGCGGCAATTGCATATCTTGTTGTACTGAAGTTCTCATCTCTTCAACAGTACCGCCTAAATCCCTTCCCTCCACATTTGCTGAAACTACAATTCTTCGCTGTGTATTCTCGTGGTTTACTGTATTAATGCTGTTCTCCAATTCTACAGAAGCTATCTGGTAAAGCGGTATCAATGCACCACCGGCTGTAGCAATAGGTGTAGTTCTTATCTGCTCAATGTTTGACCTGATACTATCATTTACCCTGACCACCAGATCGAATGATTGCTGGCCCTGTATCACCTGGCTTACCGTCTTACCATTATAAAATGTTTCCAGTTCTTCAGCAACTTCGCCGACCTGCAGACCATATTGAGCTATTTTTGCCCGATCTATCCTGATCATGAGCTGCGGTATCATTACCTGGTTCTCAACCTGTACATCAACCACACCATCAATACCGCTAATTACATTCTGCAATTGGTTTGCTGTTGAACGTAATGTTAACAAGTCGTTTCCGTATATTTTGATGGCTACCTGTGCTCTTACACCAGATAACAAATGATCGATGCGATGCGAAATTGGTTGTCCGATATTGATGCTTACCCCTTTCAGTACATCAAGGTTATGGCGTATATCTTCAAGAATTATTGCTCTATCTCTTGCGTCATCACCCTCTTTCAATGCAACATCTATTTCTGAATAACTTGGTGGTTCAGCATGTTCATCCAATTCAGCTCTTCCTGTTCTCCTGGAAGTCAATAATACACCATCAACTTTGAGTATCTGCTTTTCTGCAATCGTTCCGATTTTATTTGATTCTTCCAAAGATGTTCCTGCCGGAGCTACAACAGTGACCGTAAAGCTTCCTTCATTAAAAGCCGGCAGAAACTCTGTACCAAAAAAAGGAATAAACGCAAAGGCAGCTAAAATCATGATCACCCCTGCCACTATAACCGATTTCGTTCTTGCCAAACTCCAGTGAAGGACTTTCAGGTCCTGTTTTTTCAACCATCGAACCAATGGGCTGTCATGTTCTATATCTATTAGCTGCTGCCTTGTGGATTTCACGGAGGAAACATGTTCTTGATTTGAAGAGGGCTTTTTCCTTTTCCAGAATTTTAAGTTAACATGTCGTAAGTGTTTTGGCTTATTTAACAGGTAACTACATAATGCAGGTGTGATCGTAAGTGAAACAAACAGAGAGGCGATGATGGATGTGATATAGGCAATACCTAGCGGTGCAAAAATTCTTCCTTCAATTCCCTGCAAATAAAAGAGTGGAATAAACACCAGCACCACAATAATTGTTGCGTATACAATAGAATTTCTAACCTCACTACTGGCATCATACACCACACGTAGTAATGGCTTTTGCTGATCTATTGGTAAGGCCCAATTCTCTTTCATTCGCCGGTATACGTTTTCCACGTCTACTATTGCATCGTCTACCAGTTCTCCAATTGCAATTGCCAAACCACCTAAGGTGAGTGTATTGATGGAGATATTGAACAACTTAAAAACGATTGCAGTAATGATCAGTGATAACGGAATTGCTGTAAGTGTAATGATAGTGGTTCTGAAATTCAGCAAGAACAGGAATAGAATAATAATGACTAAGATGAATCCATCTCTTAAAGCATGTTCAACATTTGTAATGGAATTAATGATAAAATTCTTCTGCTGAAAAACGTCTGTGTGGATCTTTACGTCAGTAGGCAGTGTATTTTGAATTTCCGCAATTGCTTCCAATACATCGTCTGTCAATGTTACTGTACTGGCCGTAGGTTGTTTTTCGATACTAAGAATCACTGCAGGTTTTCCGTTGAAAGACCCATCTCCTCTTTTAATTCCGCCACCAAGTTTTACATCGGCAACCTGGCTTAATAAAACGACATTTCCATTTTGTCCTTTAACCACAGTGTGTGCCAACTCGGTAATATCAGTTGTTCGTGCAATGTTCCTGATGAGCACTTCGGATCCTGCATGATTAATAAATCCACCAGTAGTGTTTTGATTTGTTAGTTGAAGTGCCTCATCAATATCCTCCACAGTAATATTAAACTGCTTCATTTTTTGCGGTGAGATCAAGACCTGGTACTGCATTCGTTCACCCCCGATAGGTATTACCTGTGACACACCTTTGATACTCATCAGCCGTCTTCGTAAATTGAAGTCAGCGATTGTTCGCAGGTCCATTGGTGATGTAGTATCACTGGTAATCGCTACCAGCATGATCTGACCCATGATGGAACTGATAGGACCAAGCTGAGGCGTAATTCCTTCAGGCAACTGAACTGTTTGTAACTTCTCGGACGTTAACTGCCTGGCACGATAGACATCAGTGTTCCAGTCAAATTCAACGAACACCATTCCTAACCCTGGCGATGAAACCGAACGAACAACTTCAACTCCCGGTGCACCATTTAATGCAGTCTCAACCGGTAATACAGCTTGTGATTCTACTTCTTCAGGAGCCATACCTCCTGCTTCAAGAAAGATCGTTACTCTTGGACGATTTAGGTTTGGCAATACATCAATGGGTAGATTAATAAGTGTAATAACGCCATACACCATGATCAATGCACCCAAAGCAATTACAAAAAGCCTGTTTTTTAACGAGAACTGTATAAGCCTGTTCAACATAGTTTGGTCTTTATTATCTCACAGCAATTTGAAAAGAAACTCGAATTTTTTCCCAACTGATAACAATATTGCCGGTGTTAGCAGTAACCGATTCGATTTCATATTTCAACCTTTCTGTTATAGCGGTTGTGATTGCTGGTTTTGCTTTTACTCTTACTATATCATCTTTTTCGTCGTACTCATCCGCAAGATGCTGGTCCCAATTCTTATTAATGATTATTGTCCATTCATCTTTTGAAGGAATTGTAAACAGTGCATATTTGCCTGAAGGAATTGTTTTTCCACCAACAATAAAATCTTTGTTCACTTCAATGGTCGTGGCACTATGAGCACCGGTGACCCAAACATTTCCATAACTCACTAATCCACCCCAGATAATTCTTTCCCGAACCGCAGGTGAATGATAATTGATATTGATAGTGGCACTTCCAATTGTATTAGATGTCTCGGAAGGGATACTTTTTTTTGAAGTGTCCTTGGCTATCGTGGCTGTAGATGAATCATGCTGGTGTTGTGCATCTTGCTTCTCAGAACTATCATTGACGCATGCAACCATAACAATTGAGGTTGTACATAAGAATAATAGTTTCCTTATTAAAAAATTAATGGTCATGGTCAGTATTATTTGTGTGCTTGTCAGTATGTGCCTGGTTAGCATTTTTTACATCATTCTCAGTACCCTGTGCCACATTCATTGTAAAGTCTACCGTATGAACTTTACCTTCTGCTTTAAACTGTAGCCAGCCTCTGTATATGCCGGGAGTTTTAAATGTTGTATGCAGATCGAATTTGCCATCAGCTACACCTGGATGAACGTGCAGGTATTCTTTTTCATTTACACTGATCACCACCATGTGTGCCTTTGCGCCTAAATAATCTTCGAGTGAATTTGCATCAATCTCTTTGCCCTGTTTCAATATCGTTCCGGATATATGCATTAAGGCTCCTGTTATTAACTTACCTCCTGTTACATTAAGTACAGCAGAATAAGATCCTGAAGTGCCAGAAAGTTTATCGGCCTTGTAAGTTGTTGCAGGTCTTGCAGTTCCGGTAATCAGCAATGGAATCTTCTCCACCTGATGTGTTGACCCTGTAGGCTTGTAATCTGCAAACATGAAATAATTTCCTCCAGCATCAAACTTCGTTTCGTTCTTTCCAGGACCTGCAGCATAGTTCTGACCTTTCGCCAATACTTTGATCTGGTAACTTCCGTCAGCCTGGTAATCGGGATGGATATGTTCGAAATAAGAAAGATCATCGCTTACAACGATCAGGTGGATCTTTTTTTCATGCTGAAGATCCAAAGCCACTGCTTCGCTTTCTTTGCCTACTACTTTAGGTGTGAAAGAAAACGTTGCAGCTTGTCCTGAAGCAATCTGTGCAGGATTACTGGTGAATTTCATTGTATAATCCTGGCCATTGTCTTCGCCATCGAAATGTTCGAGTTCCATTCCACAGACAGGACATTTTCCTGGCTTATCATATGTTTTGCCATCTTCACAATTCATAGGGCAACGGTAGGAATGTTGATGTTCTCCGTTCGCTGTTGCACTGTCTTCTTTACCTGAACCTGCTTTATCATTGTTGCAAGCGATAAAAGTGGACATCATACCTGCAAATAAGATCAATAGCTTAATGTGAATCTTCATAATAGTTGTTGTATAGTTTTAGTTTGAATTTATTCATTTGTACCCACTGCTTTTCTATCGTATTTGCAGCAGCCCGGAAGTTTTTTGTACACGTCATCAGCAGCTTTTTCTTTATCTGTATCATGACCAACAACTGCAATTGCTTTATGAACTTTATCAACCGAAGTCTTGGAAGGATCGAAAGAAATTGTAATCATCTGGGTTTCATCATTCCATTCAGCCAGGCTTACACCCTCAATTTTAGCTGCTTTTTCTATCCGCTTTTCACACATTCCACAATTACCATAGACCTTAAAAGTTTCAGTTTTAGATTCTTGTGCACTTGTAGCTGACATAGAAAGAAATGTCAATGCTGAGAAGATTAAATGTTTCATGTTTTTACTTTTTATAATTATAAATTTTACTGTCCTAAGTAGATCATCTTCATCTGGTAGACATTGGCAGTTACTATCTTTTCTCCTGCCTCTATTCCGTGAATAACAGAAGTATAGAATGGATTTGTCGTTCCTTTCTGTATAAAAACTAATGAAAACTGTTCTGCCTTATCTTTTATGAATACAGCAGGTTTGCCATTGATGTCTACAATCGAAGATGTGGGAACAACCAGTTCTGCAATTCTCTTTGAACCGAATTTCAATACTCTTATGTTCTCACCAATTTTGAATTTGCCATTAGGGTTCTGCATTTCAAAAACTACTTTCTGAGCTTGATTGTCTGCATTAACCGATTGTGCTACAGAAACCATTCGCAAACTATATTTCAGTGTATCATAATTTGAAAGTGCAACATAATAAGTTGCATTTGCAGGTTCATTAGGAGTTGCTGTAAAAACCTGTGTTTCCACAAATACTTTACTAAGATTGGTGATCTCAAACAATGTTTCGCCGGTATTTACCACGGCACCGATGGCATAATTGAAAGTTCCTACTACACCAGCTATCGGTGCAATCAGTGAAACCATTTTAGTATTGCTTGTGTTTCTGCCAACATTTGCGTTGAAGAGATTCAGATTTTGAACGGCAGCTTCATATCTTGCCCTTGCTTCTGTAACATCTTTTTTTGCAGCAATGTCGGCGATACTTTGTAGCCTGTCGTACTGTGCTTTTGCTGCTTTTACCTCGGCATTAAGTCGATTTCTTTCTGCAATAATATCCAGTTGAGTTCCTGCATCTACCTGTTGTTCGATTGTGGCAAGAACTTGTCCTTTTGAGACATTTTGGCCAGGGGTTACACGAAGCGAAACGATCTTTCCTGTTTGTGGTGATTGTATCACTGCTCTGCCCTGTGGTGATGCAGTTACTGTACCGATCATTTCTGTTGCGTTATAAAAATCTCCAGTTCCAAGCCGATCGGTTAAAATATCAAATATGAATTGTGATTCTTTCTCTACTGTGAACACATTTGATATGCCTCCCGATTTTGCTGCACCACCACCATGATCTTCCCCACCATGAGCAGAAATAGGATTGTTTAAAGCCGTTGGAATTAATAGTGCAGTTATAATAACAGCGGTAATGATCTTTCTATTTCTTTTCCTCATTAATAAATACATCAATACAAGTCCTAGAACCAAGCCGATAGCTGCCCAGATAACAGGATTCGAGTACCAATGGTCGTGTTCTTCTATTACGGCAACTGCAAGTTTTTTACCTATTTCAACTTTACTGAGTTGAAGAAAATCAGGTCCTAATTCGCTATTGATATTTACCTGCAGATCGTACATGCCGTTAGCAGGGAATATTCCTTTTAATTGATATGAACCGGTGTCAATTTTTGTCAACGTAAATTTTATACCGGGTTTATTCAACACCTTAACAGTGATAATCGCCGAATCAATTGCTCTGTTGGTTACAGCATGTGCAAGAAAAAGTTCTAATGTACCTTCCTGGTTAGCTTCTAACTCACCGTATTTTACCAGCACTTCGTATTTATCTGAAGAAGCTTCACTGCTGAAATATTTTACACCGGTTGTTGTTACTGCTTTTTTAGCACCGTGCTCCTCTCCTTCATGGGGAAATGCCATAAATGAAGTTGTCAGCAAGAAAAATAATAACACTATCTTTTTCATATTACAATGTTCCATTTAGGTACTTGAGTTGAATAACAGATTCATTGAAGGCCTTATGGGTATCAAGATGATTGAAAAATATATTGAAAGCTGATTGAAGATTTCGTAAAGACTCAATATAGTTTAACTCTCCACCCTGGAATAATCTTTTCGATGTTTCCATAATAGCTCTTGCTTGCGGCAAAGCTGTGTTATTAAAATAAATGAGGCTTTGTAAGTCTCTTTGATACTGATTCAATGTCTGCCGATATTGAGCATTTAACCTGTAAAGTTCTAATTCTTGTTGTGCCTTTGCGATTTCAATACCTGTTTTAGCAGCGGCAACTCGACTTCTATTTTGCTTTTGCCATATTGGTATCGTAATGCCTAACTGGTAACCAATTGTCCGTTCATATTCTTTTGTAGTAGGGAATAAAACACCGGCCTGTATTTCAGGAAGTAGTTGAGACCTTTGCAATTTTAGCTCTTGTTCTTCTATTGCTATTTGTTGTTGAAATATCTGTTGCAGAATATTATTCACTAAAGTATCTGCATCAGAAATGAAGACATAGTTTTGAATAGATTCTACTGTCAATGAATCTGTAACACCAGTATAAAATTTAAACAACTGCATTTCCGCATCAAGGTCTGTACGAATACGATTAAACTCATTTGTAACCTGGTCTGCCTGTGACGAAGCTTGCAGTTCTTCCAGTTTATTTATCTGTCCTGCATCAAAAAAACGTTTTGCTGCCAGTTTAATCTCTCCGTATATACTGTCCTGAAATGATAACAAGCGTCTTCGTTCGAATAAATACTGAAGCTGTAAATAACTTAACTGTACATCCCTTTTTAAATCATACTGTGATCCCTGCAATCGTAATTGAGCCAACTTAATTTGTGCTTCCTGTAATCCTCTCCTGTTCTTATAAACTGAAGGAAAACTCAGCGTTTGTTGCGCTCCTACCATTAAAGGTTCATAAGGACTTGCTTCACCGAAAATTTGCGGACTCTCAAGCCCCGCTGCTCCTTTTAAGAGTTGCTGCTGTTGCTGAACAGAGAGATTAGCTGCTTTTAAATTTATTTGATTATTAATCGCAAGCCTAACAGCCTCCTCTTGTGTAATGAGCCGCTGGGTATAGCCAAATTTAAAGATCAGCGTAAGAATAAGTAAGATCAAACCACGAAACATAATAGTGTTTTCTGTTTAGACAAATAGATGTTTCTTCTCAATACGAGAAAAACGTATACTAAACAGAAATCAAATCTGGAACGACTGTATTACAATCCTAAGGTCTTGTATGGTAGAAGGGAGTCGCCATCGGAAAAAACTCATCAAGGATTGATCAGCATTTCGGCTTAATAGTACGAGGGTGTTATAATAAACATCCATGCGTAAAAGTGGAGATAATTCAATCATTGGCAACTCCAGGGTTTGCACGATCGATTTATCAAGTTTATTGAATTTGACTGATGATTTTGAACAACAGTCACTGTTCTTATGTGACTTATGATGATGTGCAGCACTATGCTTATGTTTGTGACTTGTACCATCAGCGTGTTCATGATTTTGAGCGGCCTCACTTCGATGATGGTGAGCCTGGTGGAATGCTTTACTTAAGGAACATGCAGAACCGACCACTGTATTCAACCCGAACACAGTGATCAGTAAAATTGCTTTTATATGTATGCCCTTAAACCACATCAGGATGCAAAAATATTGTTTTAGATGATACGCAGTTCACCGAAAGCGCTTAATGATTTGATAACCATTGCTGCAAGTCTTTGATTTCCTTTTGCTGGGCAGCAATTATGTTGTTGGCCATTGTTTTCATCTTCGGTTCGTGTGCACCGGCTTTTAAATAAGCGTTTGCCATATCAATAGCTCCCTGGTGATGCGGAATCATCATTTGTACAAATTGTTTATCAATTGATCCTGAGTGATCCATCTCCATCGTCATGGTGTTCATCTTAGCCATAACTTCTTTATAAAAGCTGTCGCCACCGCCATGAGCGTTATGACCTGAGAGAAACGTATTCAGTTCGGCTATTTCCTTTTGCTGATCAGCGATCATTTTCTGAGCCATCTCTTTGATCTGGGGATCTGATCCTTTTGCTACTTCAACCTGTGCCATTTCCAAGGCTCCCATGTGATGTACTTTCATCAAAGCGGCAAAATCGTTATCCGGGTTTCCGGTAGATTTGATTGCTTTCATTTGATCCATATTCTCCTGCATCAGCTGCATCATTGACTTATCAGAACCAGCGGAACTATCATTTGTATGCGATTCATGATTTTCAGTTATCGCTGAATCATGCATATTATTATTATCATTTTCATTGTTACCGCAGGCCACCAGGCCAGCTAAAGCAATAATGAGGAAGTACTTTTTCATATTATGGTTTTAGGTTAATTTCTCAGCAATCTTTCTGCCGTAAAATGTTCAGCTGCAATAATTAGCTGTTTTCTTCTTCAATTTTAAATCCCGCTTTGGTTATTAAATCTTTGATGTCCGTCTCAGAAAGTTTGTCAGTTTCAACGGTCAGGATTTTGTTGGGGTTATTAGTGTCCACATTCCAACTCTTGACTCCCTTGGCTTCATTTAAAAATGGAGTTACTTTAGCCACACAGCCACTGCAATTGATATTGGTTTTAAATTTCTTTTCCATTATTGTTTAATTTTTATTGATTAGAGTTTTGCAAATCTTAACCGGAGGCTATTTGTTACAACACTTACACTGCTAAGTGCCATTGCTGCTCCTGCGATCATAGGATTGAGTAAAAAACCATTTACAGGATATAATAAACCCGCTGCAATTGGAATGCCGATGAGGTTATAAATAAATGCCCAAAACAGATTCTGTCTTATTGTCCTAACAGTTTTCCTCGATAATTTGATGGCTGCGGGTATTTTCTCAAGATCCGATGTCATTAAAGTCATTTTCGCCACATCCATTGCAATATCGCTGCCTTTAGCCATTGCAATACTTACATCGGCCTGGGCCAAAGCATGACTATCATTAATTCCATCACCCACCATGCCGACTGTCTTTCCTTGTGACTGGAGTTGTTTAACAAACTCGGCTTTGTCTTGTGGCATTGCTTCAGCTTTGAACTCGTCTATTCCAACTTGTTTTGCAACTGCTGATGCTGTTTGCTGATTGTCGCCAGTAAACATATAAACATCGATTCCCAGTTCTCTCAATTTCGCAATTGCATTAGCAGATGATTGCTTGATCTTATCTGCGATAGCAACAGCAGCAATTGCTTCTTGTTCACTTGCAAAGAACACTACAGTGTTTGCCTGTAAACGTTTCTGCTCGCTCCATTGGATGAGCTCTGGTGAAAGCTCTATATTAAACTGCTGTAATAACTTTGCAGTTCCTACATAATATTTGCTGTTGTTATAGGACGCTGTAATGCCTGCACCCGTAACAGAATTGATATTTGATACATCCAAAGGTTGGGATGTCGCTTCAAAATGTTTAACAACCGCTTCCGCCAAAGGATGTTCAGATGATCGTTCGATCGAGAACAAAATGTTCCTGTGATATTCTGAATCATTGCTCCAGAATATGTCTGTTACCTGTGGTTTACCTTCTGTGATCGTTCCAGTTTTATCGAGAACAATTGCATTCATTTTATGAGCTAATTCGAGGCTTTCGGCATCTTTAATTAGGATACCATTCTCAGCTCCTTTACCTACACCAACCATTATTGCAGTAGGTGTAGCCAAACCTAAAGCACAAGGACAAGCAATAACCAAAACAGTAACCAGTGCAAGCAATCCTTGTGTTAAACCATTCTCACCACCTAAAACCAACCAGGCTATTAAAGAAAGAACAGCAATACCGATAACTATTGGAACAAATATGCCTGCAATCTTGTCTACAAGTTTTTGAACAGGTGCTTTTGATCCCTGGGCTTCCTGTACCATTTTAATGATGTGGGCTAAAAGTGTTGCTCCACCCACTTTTTCTGCTTTGAACTGGAAGCTGCCTTTCTGGTTAATCGTTCCGGCAAATACTTTAGAACCTGGTTCTTTCTCCAATGGAATCGGTTCTCCACTGATCATGCTTTCATCTACAAAAGATGATCCTGAAACAACTGTTCCATCAACCGGAATTTTTTCACCGGGTTTTACCAATAACAGATCATCTACTTTAACCTGTTCAATCGGAATTTCCATCATGTGGTCTCCCTCGTGTACTATTGTAACCGTTTTAGGCTGAAGACCCATCAACTTTTTAATAGCTGAAGAAGTAGAAGCTTTCGCTCTTTCTTCTAATAACTTTCCAAGTAAGATAAATGCAACTACTACTGCGGCAGCTTCAAAGTAAACATGAGCATGTAAACCACGGTTATGCCAGAACTCAGGATATATAGTATTGAAGACGCTGAACAAGTAAGCAATTCCTGTACTCAATGCAACAAGTGTATCCATGTTGGCAGAGCGATGCCTGGCCTGTTTGTATGCATTGATAAAAAACTGTTTCCCGAAAATCAAGACAACCGGTGTGGCCAATGCCCACATGATAAAATTCGCATAAGGTATATTCATTAAGAACATGCCGATGATCACTAACGGTATTGACAAAACAACCGACCAGATCGTTCGTTGTTTGAGTGATTGGAATTTCTCTCTATGCAAATCTTCGAGTGCGGTTTTAGCTTCTTTGGAATCTTCGATCATCAGGTCATAGCCGATAGATGCTACGCTTGATTTCAACTGTTCAGGAGTAACGATTGTTGGAACATATTCTACCTGGAGAGATGAATTTGCAAAATTCACTGATGCATTTACCACACCAGGCTGTGCTTTTACCATACTCTCTGTACTGGCAGCACAGGAAGCACAACTCATTCCTGTAACAGGAAAATTAGCTTTAATTGTTTCAACATCGTAACCAAGATTCCTGATTGCCAAAACAGACTCACCTACCACATCTGCATCTTTTACTGTAATAAGAGCCCGATGATTGTTCAGTTCAATCTTATGTGAAAGAATGCCTGGAACTTTAGCCAGTCCTTTATCAATGATCAAAGCACAGTGCTCACTGTCCATTCCCGATAAAGGCAATTCCAATATATCTTTTTCTGTAGTAACCATATCCTGAGTTTGATACTGCAAAGCTCAGACAAGTACCTGCTCTAACTATTATACAATTTTGGAAAAGAGTTATACTTAATTGACCTTTTAAAGGGTATCAATAGATTTACGGTGTGACAAACCTATTTTTTTAAATTGCGTTGGCGTCATCCCGGTGATCTTTTTGAACTGTGTGGAAAAGTGCTGAACACTGCTATATCCAAGATTAAAAGCAATATCGTTGGTGTTAAACTGATCGTATATCAGCCATTCTTTCGCTTTCTCTATTTTCTGAAGAATAAAAAACTGTTCAATGGTTATTCCTTCCACTTCAGTGTATAAACGGCTTAAATGGGAATAATCTTTATGAACTTTTGACGTGATGAACCTGCTGATGGTAAAATGCTCTTCAATATTGCCAGACTGCACTTCCTGGATAAGAGAATTTTTGATTTGCTCAATCTGCTGTTTACGCTGATCATCTAAAATTTCAAACCCAACTGATTGTAGTTCCTCGTTAAGCTTCTGCAGTTTGGCTGAAGTTATTGGGTTACTTAATTCAATTTCTCCCAGTCTGACTATCGTAAAATCCAGAGCATTATTCTTGAGTATTTGTTCAACCGACATGATGCATCGAGGACAAACCATGTTTTTGACGTATAGCTTCATCGTGCAAAACTAAATTATATCAGGCTTGAACGAACCTTATTACCACATCGGCCATACCATTACCTTTGCGACACAAATTTGTTTTATGGATATACTTTCTTCCCTCAATATCAAATCGCAATCATCTGGTGCTTCTACCGGAACAAAATGGCTGAATACTACAGGTGAAAAAATCGATTCATTTTCTCCGGTTGATGGTAAACTCATTGGTGCAGTTACTGCGGCAACAAAAAATGATTATGAAGAAGTAATAAAAGCTGCAGAAACCGCTTTTGCTGAATGGAGAACCTGGCCTGCTCCAAAACGTGGTGAGATCGTAAGGCAATTAGGCGAAGCACTCAGAGCAAATAAAGAATCCCTGGGGAAACTGGTAAGTTATGAAATGGGTAAAAGCCTGCAGGAAGGTTATGGTGAAGTGCAGGAGATGATTGATATCTGCGATTTTGCTGTCGGACTATCACGTCAACTTTATGGACTCACCATGCACAGTGAAAGACCAGGTCATAGAATGTATGAGCAATGGCATCCATTAGGAATAGTGGGTATTATTTCAGCGTTTAATTTTCCGGTAGCTGTCTGGAGCTGGAATGCAGCATTAGCCTGGGTTTGTGGTGATGTGTGTGTATGGAAGCCAAGCGAAAAAACGCCTTTATGTGCAGTAGCTGTTCAGAATATTGTTGCGGAAGTTTTTGAAAAGAATAATGTTCCTGAAGGAGTATCCGGTTTGATACAAGGTAAAAGAGAAGTTGGTGAGTGGTTGTGCAATGACGGAAGAGTTCCTTTGGTGAGTGCAACCGGATCAACACGAATGGGTAAAGCCGTAGGTGCTGCTGTTGCTGCAAGGTTAGGAAGATCACTGCTTGAATTGGGTGGGAACAATGCTATCATTATCTCAAAAGAAGCCGACCAGGATATTGCTTTGATCGGTGCTTTGTTTGGTGCTGTGGGTACAGCCGGACAAAGATGTACCACCACACGTCGTTTGATCATTCATGAATCGATCTATGATTTATTCAAAGAGAAGTTGGTCAGTGCTTACGGTCAATTGAAAATCGGAGATCCTTTAGATCAGCATAATCATGTAGGTCCATTGATCGATAAAGATGCGGTGAGTGCTTATCTCGATTCAATAGAAAAATGTAAGCAGGAAGGTGGAAGTTTCATTGTTGAAGGAGGTGTTTTAGAAGGTGAAGGTTATGAAAGTGGCTGTTATGTAAAGCCATGCATTGCCGAAGCAAAACCGAGTATGAAGATCGTTCAGCATGAAACATTCGCTCCTATTTTATACCTGATGAAATATTCAACAATAGACGAAGCTATTTCCATTCAGAATAATGTTCCGCAAGGCTTGTCTTCTTCCATTATGACGTTAAACATGAGAGAAGCAGAACAATTTTTATCAGCTGCCGGAAGTGATTGCGGCATTGCCAATGTAAACATAGGAACCAGTGGTGCAGAAATCGGAGGTGCTTTTGGAGGTGAAAAAGAAACAGGTGGTGGAAGAGAAAGTGGAAGCGATTCATGGAAAGCTTACATGCGTAGGCAGACAAATACGATCAACTGGAGCAAGAATCTTCCACTGGCACAGGGAATAAAATTTCATGTGTAAGATTATTCTGCCTGATCATAGATGTGTTGAAAGTTGAAGAGTGCGACGCAAGTAAAGTTTCATCGGAGTTACTGAAGTTTGTTCAATAAAAAATCCCACTAATCGGTGGGATTTTTCAATTTTATTATTGCGGCTCTATATGACAAGGCTTTCCTTTTTTGGGTCCACCTCCATCTGCTGCTCTTTTGCAATTCGGTGGAAGGATCTTGTAAGACTCTTCCGAGGCTTTGATCTCATCGGCATCAAAACCAGCATTGGCCATAACCGTTTTGATGAGGTTAGGATTTGTCCTGTCGGGATAATACTGCACTTTGATTTCTCCCTTAATAAGATTGTATCTCCATTGTATCATTCCGCTTTCCATCTGTGAGCCGTTTGCTCTTTTCAGATATTCATCTAATAATTTTTTACAATCCCAGCACTTAAGGTTTTCTGATTTAATGGTTACCCATTGTGCTTTTGGTTGCTGTGCCATTGCTGTCACAGCCACTCCACAAATTAATACGATAGCCAACAATAGTTTTTTCATATAGGATTTCATTTTATTTCTTCCAGTTAGCAGGATCTTTCTGCCATTGTAATAATATAGATTCCATTTCAGCAGGAATAGTTCCTTTCTCCATTGCAAGACTAATCATCTGCGGATAATTTGTCAGCGATTTTAATTTTACTCCGGCCTGGTCAAAAGCTTCTACCGCTACATCAAAACCATAATTGAAAATTGAGATCATTCCTACCACTTCTGCTCCGGCTTGGCGTAATGCTTCCACCACCTGTAAACTGCTTTTTCCTGTTGAGACCAGGTCTTCCACTACGATAACCTTTGCTCCTCTTTCAAAATGGCCTTCAATCTGGTTACCCAATCCATGTTCTTTTGGTTTTGGTCTCACGTAAACAAAAGGCATTTTCAGTTGATCAGCAGCCATTGCACCCCAGGCAATTCCAGCAGTCGCAACACCAGCTACCAATTCAGCTTCTGCAAACTGCTCAAATATCACATTACAAAGTTCACTCTTGATGTAATCTCTGATGTAAGGAAATGAAAGGATCTTGCGATTATCGCAGTAGATCGGACTTTTCCAGCCGCTGGCCCAGGTATAAGGTTCTTCTGGCCTCAGTTTAACTGCTTCTATTTGTAATAACTTTTCAGCAATGGCTTTTTCATTACCCATGTTACGAAGATAAGGTGCAACCAACAGCAGAAATTTATTGGTGTTCTATTTGAGACTATTTTTAGAAAAAATTAGCTGAAATGGAAAAAATGATATTGGCAGCAGGTGGAGTTGTGGAGAATGAAAAAGGTGAGATTTTACTGATCTACCGAAAAAAGTATTGGGATCTGCCAAAGGGCAAGATGGATAAGGATGAGACGATGGAAGAGTGTGCAGTAAGAGAAGTAGAGGAAGAAACCGGTTTAAAAAATGTGCAGATCGGAAGCCTGATAGATACAACGCTTCATCATTATGAAGAAAATGGAGAGCAGATCATCAAAAAAACAGCATGGTATAGAATGAAGGCTTCATCGGTTGATAAACTAATACCCCAAACAGAGGAACAGATAGAAGACCTTAAGTGGGTAAAGGCTACTGAGCTTCAACCTTATCTGGAAAAAACGTATGCTAACATTAGACGTGTATTAAATAAAGTTACAGAACCGGCATAGGTATAGTTTTTGGGATAAATACTTGTATGCCAAAGACTATCATTGTATCAAACAGGTTGCCGGTAAAAATATTAGTAGAACAGGGAAAGTATACGTTTAAAACCAGTGAAGGGGGACTTGCAACAGGCTTAGGTTCCATTTATAAAAATGGTAATAACATCTGGATCGGCTGGCCGGGAAGCATTATTGAATCGGAACATCAGCAAAAAGAGATCGCAGATCAGTTATCACCCGAAAACCTATTTCCGGTTTTCCTCAGCCAACTCCAGGTAAATAATTTTTATGAAGGATTTTCTAATGAAACCCTGTGGCCCATCTTTCATTATATGCCAACGTATGCCAAGTTTGAGCAGGATTTCTGGAAGTCTTATGTAGAAGTGAACAGGCTTTTTGCAGAAGCCATCCTTAAGAATGTTGAAGATGATGATACCGTTTGGGTGCATGACTACCAGTTACTTTTAGTTCCGTCTTTTTTAAGAGAAGCTAAGCCAAACATGAGCATTGGTTTCTTTAATCATATTCCGTTTCCTTCTTTTGAAATATTCCGGCTCATTCCATGGAGACGAGAACTGTTGCACGGGATGTTAGGTGCTGATCTTATCGGCTTTCATACCTATGATGACGTACGACACTTTTTAAGTACGGTTACACGCCTTTCCGGTTATCGCAGCTCAGCCAATGTAATTTCCACCGAAAACAGGAGTATTGTGGTCGAATCTTTCCCTATGGGAATTGACGACAAAAAATTCAGTGAAGCAATTCATAACAAACAGGTTCAGGAGAATATCAGCAGTTTGAAACATCTCTTTGGCGATACAAAAATGATATTGACCATTGATCGTCTCGATTATAGCAAAGGAATTCTACAACGATTACACGCTTTTGAATTGTTTCTGTCAGAACAACCAGAGTTCAAGGGAAAAGTGTCGCTGTACATGATCGTGGTGCCTTCCAGGGATAAAGTTTCGCAATACAAAGAGTTAAGAGACGAGATTGATAAGTTTGTTGGGAACCTTAATAGCCGTTACAGAACACTTAGCTGGGTACCGGTTCATTATTTTTACCAGTCAGCACCATTTGAAATGCTGGCTGCCCTCTATCATTTTGCTCATATATGCCTGGTAACACCAATGAGAGATGGGATGAACCTGGTATGCAAAGAATATATCGCTTCAAGGATCAACAATGATGGCATGTTGATTCTTAGTGAAATGGCAGGAGCTGCAAAAGAATTAGTTGATGCATGGATCGTTAATCCCAATAACGTTCTTGAAATAAGTGAAGCGATATATGTGGCTTTAAAAATGCCGATAGAAGAGCAGGAAAGAAGAATGAAACAGTTGAGATATGCTGTAGAGAAATTCAACATCAGCTCATGGGTAAGAAATTTTACGAATCGATTAGAAGAAGTTAAAACAATGCAGGAATCTATGCAGGCAAAACGATTGAATACTACTAAAGAAAACTCGATAAGGGAGGCCTATGCCAAATCGAAGAGAAAGGTTTTATTTCTGGATTATGACGGAACGCTGGTTGGGTTTCAGTCTAATATTCAAATGGCCAGTCCGGATAAGGAATTGTATGAGTTATTGCATGATCTTTCGTCAGATCCGGCTACTAAAGTGGTTCTGATAAGTGGAAGAAATCATCAAACACTCGAAGAATGGCTTGGAAACCTGGAGATGGATATGATTGCAGAACATGGTGCTTTCGTAAAATATCATGGCGAAGAATGGAGATCTGTACCAGGATTAACCGACGAATGGAAAAAGGAAGTATTACAGGTATTGAATACTTATACTGACAGAACCCCTGGCAGTTTCATAGAAGAAAAAACTTTTTCTTTAGTATGGCATTTTCGCAGGACAGATGATGACCTGGGAGAATTAAGAGCAAATGAACTCACCAACAATCTTAAATATCTTGTTAGTGATAGGGGATTACAAATTCTGCAAGGCAATAAAGTGATCGAGGTGAAAAATGCCGAGATCAACAAAGGTAAAGCGGTGGCTGCCTGGGTACAGGAATACCGGCCAGAAATGATGATTGCTATTGGAGATGATTATACTGATGAAGACATATTCAGGAGTTTACCCGAAGAAGCAATTACGGTAAAAGTCGGCAGTAATATTTCAGCTGCTAAATACTATTTGAATAGCTATAAAGAAGTTAGAAGATTTTTATCTGTACTGTCAAAAGCAGGTTCGCAACCTGAATATCAGGAGTAAAATAACAGCTGTATAGTTTCTTCGTTGCACTTACATTTGCTTCATGCAAAAAGTTGGAATCCTTGGTGGTGGACAGTTAGGACGAATGTTATTACAAGCTGCAGCTAACTATGTTATAGAAACTTTTGTTTTGGAGAATGATGAAAATTGTCCGGCTGCACACCTTTGTAATCATTTCATAAAAGGTGATATCAAAGATTTCGATACTGTTTACCATTTTGGAAAAGGTCTTGATGCTTTGACCATAGAAATTGAGGCGGTGAATGTTGATGCATTAGAAAAACTGGAATCCGAAGGTGTGAGAATTTATCCGAAGCCTTCTGCAATACGTGTCATAAAGAATAAGATACTTCAAAAGCAGTTTTACAAAGAACATGAGATACCAACATCGGCATTTATTCTAACGCAGACTATAGAAGATGTGAGATCAAACATCGATTTTCTTCCTGCAGTTCATAAAATTGGTGAGGGTGGTTATGATGGAAAAGGGGTTCAGATTTTACATTCAGAAGCTGAAATAGAAAAAGCTTTTAACGCTCCGTCGATCCTGGAAAAACTCGTGAATGTAAAAATGGAAATTGCCGTAA
Source organism: Chitinophagaceae bacterium (assembly GCA_036676415.1). Taxonomy (GTDB): domain Bacteria; phylum Bacteroidota; class Bacteroidia; order Chitinophagales; family Chitinophagaceae; genus JAEZDC01. Next base: position 4,438 of record JAKFCX010000065.1, on the reverse strand, counting down.
TTGCTGCAGTGAGTGATACCGGCGATACTGCGTTATACCCTCCTACCGAAATGCTTTTCGATCCTGTTTTAAACTTATTGGATTACCAGGTTTCACCAGCTCAAATATCTCAGAAGATATTATGGAAGATAGAAGCCATTGCGTCAAAAATTGCCCGGGATCTGAATAGTCCTGGTTTATTTGCAATAGAACTGTTTATTGATAAAGATGATGAAGTATTGGTAAACGAGACTGCACCACGAGTGCATAACAGTGGACATCATTCCATTGAAGCTCATTATTGCAGCCAGTATGATATGTTATGGAGGATCATCCTTGGATATCCGTTAGGCAATACTGCTGCAATTCAATCATCCGCAATCGTAAATATTTTAGGTGCTGAAGGATTTAGCGGTGAAGCTGTATACGAAGGATTAGAAGAAGTGTTGAAAACTGATAATGCATTTGTTCATCTTTACGGAAAGAAAGAAACAAAGCCCGGCAGAAAAATGGGGCACGTTACAATTCTTAGCAAAGACCGAGCTGACCTCATGCATAAGGCCAATAAGATCAAACATACTTTGAAAGTCGTTAGTCGTTAGTATTTTTGCAATCAAACCATCTACATGCAACCAATCGTCGGAATTATTATGGGCAGCGATAGTGACCTGAGTGTGATGCAACCTGCTGCTGATATTTTGAAAGAATTTGGTATCGAATACGAACTGACTGTTGTATCGGCACACAGAACTCCACAAAGAATGTTTGATTATGCATCATCAGCAAAAGAAAGAGGATTGAGGATTATAATTGCCGGAGCTGGTGGTGCGGCACATTTACCTGGAATGATTGCTTCTATTACTACGTTACCTGTGATCGGTGTTCCCGTGAAATCATCTAATTCCGTTGACGGCTGGGATTCTATTTTATCTATTCTGCAAATGCCGAATGGTGTTCCAGTGGCTACTGTGGCACTGAATGCAGCAAAAAATGCCGGGATACTTGCAGCACAAATGATTGGTGCTTTTGATGAATCGACATCGGAAAAAATTGCCGCCTACAAAAAGAAACTTAACACCGAAGTATTGGACAAAGTAAATATCCTGAAAGAAAAAGGATGGGATAATAAGTTTGATTAGATCGTAACAACTGTAAACTGTTGCTCGAGGCTCAAAGAATGCTTGTATAAATTTTCGATCAGTCCTTTTCCATCTCTTGCATACAAGCCAGAAATATTTTCGACTCTTTCCTGCAAACTTCCATTAGGAAATAATCCATCTTTCAGTTTCTGAATCTTTCTTTTTTCTGCTTCAAATTTTCTTTTCTCTGAGCGAAGCATCTTTTTCTCCAGTTCATTGATACGCTTCAGTGCTTTGGCCTGTAATGCATTTACATGATCAGCTAAACTGGCATCTATCTTCAACGTTGTTTCATGTAACTGCTGATAAAAACTATTCAACTCCCCTATTTCTTCACTCAATGAAAGCTGGTTGGTCGATTCTCTTTCAGTAAGCCGGTTCAACAATGTTTCTGATGAGGTAAAGAAGTCTTCCATACTGAAACCAAGATCATTCATCAATTCGAGTTGTTTTCTTTTCAGGATCAAAAATGAATTCCTGAGTACCAACATCGGGTAAGGCACATCTGCTTCTTCAAAAACTTTCTTCAACTCAAGCCAATAAGCGATTTCTCCTCCTCCACCGATAAATACAATATTGGGCAATATCATTTCCTGGAAAACACCCCTGAGAATTACGTTCGGACTAAATCTTTCCGGATGGTCTTCAACTTCCTTTAAAATTTCATCGATGGTAAATTCAAGCTGAAGATTCTTTACAACATATTTTGACCCCGATAATTCTATTCTTTCTCGTTTATCATCTAACAGATAAAAGAAATTAAGGTCTCTTCCTCCAGCCTGAACTTTGTAATGTTTGTTTAACGCTGTGATACTTTGTTCAACTGCTTTATGAGAAAATTGCTGCACCAACTCTTTTTTAATGATGGGCTGAAATGCTTTCTTCATTGCTGCATTATCAGGAATAAGTACGACTAACCCATATTCACCAAATAATGTATTCACTAATCTTAATGTAGATTGCTGGATCGTTTCTCCCAATTTATAACAATCCTGAAAGACCGAGATCATCTCACGGCCAAAAGGCAAAACGCCAAGCTGTGCAGATAACTCATTTATTAAACCAATAAACTCCTTATCAACTTTCATTCTTCCAACAGCACCGGTTTGCTTAGTCTTCCATTCATATTTCTTACCATCTACACTAATGTATCCTAATTCATCAAGATCAGCATCTTCACTTCCCATAAAAAAAACTGGAACAAAATTGTTTCCGGGCACTTGCTGCTGTAGTGTATCTGCAATCTTTATTGCATGAAGTATTTTGTAGATAAAATATAGAGGTCCTGTAAAAATGTTTGGTTGGTGGGCAGTTGTGATAGTGAATGTATTCGCCTGCAACAGAAGATCCAGGTTACTCTGCACCTTAGCAGATGTCTTTATTCCTTCATACTCCAGCTTTAAAGCTGAGACTAACGCTTCTCGATTGTAGGGATACTCCTTTCTGTCTGCAATAGCTTTCCTTATTCCATCAATGCTTACTTCATATTTATAAAATGGTTGCAGTTGTTCATGCTGGTTGAGATAATCTGCAACGATCTTTGAGAAAAAGCCCGTTTGCTGATAAGCTAAATGAGTTACTTCAATCCCGTCAAGTACTTGTTTATCTGGCTGCATAAAGTTTGGTGAAGATAATATGTTTGCAGTTTTCAAAACCCGGCGCCAAATCTATTAACGAGTTTGTAGGATTTTATTTCCTACTGCACAATCCAGGCAACGCTGGTGATTGCAATAATTATTGGTGAGTTCGATGAGCGATTGTGAATCAAATGCTGACCTGTTCGCAACTTCAGCTGACTGCCATAGCCTCGTAATAGCATTTTGTTCTGCTGAAAGCTGCTGTAACCAATGAATCGCTTTTTCTTTGAATATCTCTTGTTTTGTATAAATACCGTAGGAAAATAATACAGGAGCAATGGTGTTGATGATTAGATTATCCACCATCTGGCTGCCGAGATGTTTTGGTTGATGGGCTGTAACTTCATCAAATGTATAGTGATAATGCCAATAGTCATTAGCAGTAACATTCAACAGATCTTTTAATTCTTTTACAGACTCCATTTCCTTAATCCTTGAGAAAAGATGAGATGATTGGTTCACCAGCATTGCTAATTGAGCCAATCGAATCGTAGGAAAATTTGCAGGCCTCATTCTTAAGAAATGAGGTAAAATGTTATGAGAAGGAAGCTGGTATTTTTGTTTTAAAAACCTGTGCTCTTTTTGTAATAACCTTGCGTAATCGTCTTCATAATTTCCACTCAACAGGTTTGCCTGACCTAATAATAATGCTTCCAGCTGGTGTATCTGGTTTTTGTGTTTTGCGAGTATCGTTACAGAAACAGATCGGGCCATGGCTTCAAAAGCTTCCGTATTTACTTTAATTCCAAAGTTGGAAGCAAGCATCCACCAAAACACTTCCTCCCAATGTTGTTTGCTTTCATCAAGCAATTGCAGCACTTTCTTTGATTTTCTTTCTAGCCTTTCAGCTACTAAACGTTCTTTCCACGAAAGCCAACTCAATTGCGATAATGCAGGAAGAAAACCTTTACAGGCCTGTTTCAATGAAGCATGCATCAATTGTTCATAGTTGTCAAGTAATATTTTTGGAATTCGTTCTTTGAGAGATAAAGCGGAAGATTGAACGATAGTAAGATCATTTTCCCAAACCACATGTAGTATCACATTACGATAGTTTGGATCGGACGCATGCCTGTGTTTATTCCAGTCAGATGCTTTTACATGAAGTTCAATATTGCCTACCCAAACTGTTGTGCCAATTTTGACTGAAGCATTGAGAAAGTCTGGACCTTGATTCTGATTGAATGTTCCGGGTGATATAATCTGTAAAACCTCACCCTCATCTGTGGTTAGCTGATGCTTATTATAATACTGAAATTGCCAGATGAATTGCAAAAGACGCTCATTCATAGTCTGGGGTTGAGCATCTAATTTAAAAAAATCCGGGAATACTAAATACTTTCTGAACTTATTTTTTGCAAAGCCTGTATCACACGGCTAACAGGTAAACCCATCACATTATAAAAGTCTCCTTTGATAGATTTTATACCCACAACACCTATCCATTCCTGTATGGCATAAGCGCCGGCTTTATCAAACGGTTTGTATTTATCAATATAAAATTCGATTTGACCTTTTGTCAGTTCATGAAAATAAACATCAGTGGTATCAGCAAATGCAATTTCTCTTTTCCCTTTGCTGATAACTACACCTGTTGTTACAGCATGTTTACTACCTGACAGGTCTTGCAGAATCGCCATAGCATCTTCCCTGCTCTTCGGTTTGCCTATTATACGATCGTTC
>JAKFCX010000064.1:0-2828 GCA_036676415.1 Chitinophagaceae bacterium | reverse complement strand
AAGTGGTAATACACCCATCAATACTAGGTTAGAACGGTGAATACGCTCGAAGCTTTCAGCAATAACTGTTTTAATGCCTAATAGGTTTGTGCCTTTTGCTGCCCAGTCACGAGATGATCCCATTCCGTAATCCTTGCCAGCAATAACCATGAGGCCAGTTCCTTCTTCTTTGTACTTCATGCAAGCATCAAAGATGGACATAACTTCGCCAGTTGGCCAGTAAGTAGTAAATCCGCCTTCTGTGCCAGGAGCGATTTGGTTTTTGATACGGATGTTTGCGAATGTTCCGCGCATCATAACTTCGTGGTTACCACGACGGGATCCATAAGAGTTAAAGTCGCGTGGTTCTACGCCCTTTTCACGCAAGTATTTTCCAGCTGGTGTATCTTTTCCGATCGCACCTGCAGGTGAAATGTGGTCAGTTGTTACAGAATCACCGAACTTACCCACTACTCGCAAGCTGTTTATTGGAGCAACTTCTCCAGCTTCTGGAGTTAATCCTTCAAAGAATGGAGGGTTGGCGATATAAGTTGAATCTTCATCGAAAGTATAAAGTGCATCGCTGTTTGTCTGGATTTCATTCCACTTTTCGTTGTCGCTGAATACAGTCTCATATTCTCTGCGGAACAATTCAGGTGTTACAACGCGGTGAACAACTTCGTTCACTTCTGCAGTTGATGGCCAGATGTCCTTAAAGAATACATCGTTGCCGTCTTTGTCTTTTCCGATTGGATCGTTTTGAAGATCGATATCCACTGTACCAGCAAGAGCATAAGCTACAACTAATGGCGGTGAAGCCAGATAGTTTGCTTTGACAAGCGGGTGGATACGTCCTTCAAAGTTACGGTTACCGGATAGGACAGACGTTACAAGCAAGTCGCTTTCTGCAACTGTCTTTTCGATTTCAGGCTTCAATGGTCCAGAGTTACCGATACATGTTGTACATCCGTAACCTACAAGGTTGAATCCAAGAGTTTCAAGGTAAGGAAGCAATTCAGAATCACGCAGGTATCCTGTTACTACCTTTGAACCAGGTGCTAAAGAAGTTTTTACGAACTTAGGAACTTCCATTCCTAGTTCAACTGCTTTTTTAGCAACAAGACCAGCACCTACTAATACGTATGGATTCGATGTATTTGTACAGCTTGTAATAGCAGCGATTGCGATTGCACCTGTTTTCATTTTTGTAGAATCGCCATTGTTGAATTCTACTACAGCTTCTTTATTGATTTCTTTCTTGCTCAGGCCAAAACCTTGGTTTCCAGCTGGAGCAGTCAAAGCATCCTGGAAAGACTTCTGCATTGAAGAAAGCGGGATTAAATCCTGCGGACGCTTTGGACCAGAAAGGTTCGCTTCAATTTCAGAAAGATTGATTTCAACAACATCAGTATAAACTGGCTCAAGTGCTGGATCAAAGAAAAGTCCGTTTTCTTTGCAGTATGCTTCAACCACTTTGATGTGGTCTTCAGAACGTCCAGTTAAACGCATGTAATCAAGTGCTTCTCCGTCAACAGGGAAGAATCCGCAAGTCGCGCCGTATTCTGGTGCCATGTTGGCAACAGTCGCACGGTCAGCAAGTGGAAGTGATACAACACCCGGTCCGAAGAACTCTACAAATTTCCCAACTACGCCTTGGCTGCGAAGAACTTGAGTAACTTTTAGCGCAAGGTCAGTTGCAGTTGAGCCGTTCGGCATGTCTCCAACTAATTTAACCCCTACTACTTCAGGTACAGGGAAATAAGATGGCTGACCAAGCATACCTGCTTCTGCCTCGATTCCGCCTACACCCCATCCAAGAACACCGATACCGTTGATCATAGTTGTATGTGAGTCTGTTCCAACTAAGGAATCAGGGAATGTTTCAAATTCTCCATCTGCGTTTTCAACAGCATGGACAACGCTTGCAAGCTACTCAAGGTTTACCTGGTGTACCATACCTGTTGCAGGCGGTACAGCACGGTAGTTATCAAATGCTTTTTGTGCCCAGCTTAAGAACTGGTAACGCTCAGCATTACGCTCAAATTCAAGCTCCATATTAACATTCAATGCATCAGGAGTGCCGTATTTATCAACCTGTACGGAGTGGTCGATTACAAGGTCAACCGGCTTTTCAGGGTTGATTTTATCAGGATCTCCACCCATGTCTGCCATTGCTTTCCTTAATGAAGCAAGGTCCACGACTGCTGGTACACCAGTGAAGTCTTGAAGGATTACTCGGGATGGTTTGAAAGGTACATCGATTTCCTGTACTTCGTTCGTTCCCCATTTTGCTAAGTTTTCAACGTGCTCTTTTGTAATTACAAAGCCATCATGCTGGCGAAGCACGGATTCAAGCAAAACTTTTACGGAGTAAGGCAATTTTGATACATTGCCGATTCCAGCTTTTTCAAGTGCAGCCAGGCTGTAAAAATGATAGCGTTTCCCGTCAATTTCAAATGAACTGCGGGCATTAAAAACATCATGGTTTGACATATGTTTACCCCCTTCTTTTACGTAAACATCATAAACTAAATATAAGTAATTGTCGAAAAGTTTGAATTTTGTTCGTCATCCTAACTTTTCTTACAATTCAATATTAATATAACCTTCTACATAAGTAAATAACAAGAAAGTTATTGTGCATGATAAGTTTTTCTTATGCTAAATAATGTTAACACAGTTAATACATACAAAATGGTCGAAAAATTTAAAAAATATCAGCTGTCCATTTTAACATAATGGATTAGATGTTATATCAGAAAAATATTTTTAGGAATTTAGAGAACTTACCTGGGGGAAAATATAGCTTATGGAGGTGAGATAAATGGCGAAAAGAAAGGCAAATCATG
>JAKFCX010000063.1:0-1781 GCA_036676415.1 Chitinophagaceae bacterium | reverse complement strand
TGAAACGATAAAAAGGGGCATACAATAATGCTTGTACTGCCATAGCAAAATGAGAGAAAATTAACATAACGCCGATCCAATCCAACTCTCCTTGAGCGGTAAAGACTAGGAGATTCATCACCACAGCCCATATTCCATATTTAAATAGCGTGACAATCGCAAGCGCCTCTACAAGCGGCCAATTCTTCTTCATTAGAAACGCTACCAGAACAAAGACAAAAAACAAACTAGCCGTCGGGCTATCAGGAACAAATAAAAGGAAAATAGGTGGGGTTTCTTTTAACTGCCAGCCATACCACACATATCCATAGACTGTTCCCGCAATATTAACGACTAGTAAAAGCCATAAAAATGACCTGTTAGCTAACAGAGGATAAATCCATTTCACTACGATTCCTCTTTTCTATTATGAATAATAAAAGCTGACGAAAATCCGTCAGCTTTTTTAAAATCGTTTATTATTTCCCTAAGTTTGCAATGTATTCTGATAGCTTCTTAAGCTGTTCATCATCACCCTTAAAGATTCCTGCAGGCATTGAGCCTTTACCTTCTTTTGCAATTGTTGCTATTTCCTCAGCAGATAATCCAGTCTCAACTAATGTTGGTGCACCAGCACCACCCTGGAAGCTATCACCATGACAGGTAATACAGGTATTATCGGAAGCAATTTTATATTCTTCTGATGTCTTATCAATTTCAACGTCTGCTACAATTTTTCCATATTCTTTTGCTGCTTCCCAATCATGGGTAACAACTGACTGCCAGGTTAAAAATGTAATTGCGGCTAACGCTAATAGCATAAATCCAGTTGCCAACGGACGCTTGCTTGGTTTCCGTTCTGGTCCACGATCGAGGAATGGAGCTAATAATAATGCTCCAAAAGCTAGTCCAGGGATAACCATAGCACCAACTACTGTATAAGGTCCAGCAGCAAATTCATACTTCAGTAATTGATATAAGAACAAGAAGTACCAGTCTGGCATCGGAGTGTAACCTGTATCTGATGGATCCGCAATCCTTTCAAGTGGACTCGGATGTGCAACTGTTAAACATAAAAAGCCGACAAGAAATACTGCACCTACCAACCATTCTTTCAAAAGGAAGTTAGGCCAAAACGCCTCTGTTTTACCAGGGTATTCTGAGTAATCTTTCGGAATATTTGTTTTCGTACGAGCCTCAGGTGCCAACACACGTGAGTCACCTACGAACTTCATTCCTTTACCGCGATGCATCGAACAATCCCCCTCCTTTATTCGTAAATTAAAAATAGTTCGGAATCAAATTAAGAGTATTATAGTGGTCCAGAAATACCCTGTTTACGAATCATCATGAAATGAGCTGCCATTAATCCAAATAATGCAGCAGGTAAGAAGAACACGTGAATCGCAAAGAAACGAGTTAACGTTTGAGCACCAACAATCGTTTCATGGCCCGAAAGTAAAGTTTTTGCATAAACACCAATGAACGGTGTTGCTTCAATAATTTGTAGCGTAACCTTTGTTGCGAACAACGCTTTCATATCCCAAGGTAATAAATAACCTGTTAAACCTAATGCAAGCATGACGAAGAAAATAAGAACTCCGACAATCCAGTTAAGTTCACGAGGTTTTTTGTAAGCACCTTGGAAGAAAACGCGTAATGTATGTAAGAACATCATTACAATAACTAAACTTGCACCCCAGTGATGCATACCGCGCACGATTTGTCCGAAAGCTACTTCGTTTTGAAGATAGAATACAGACTCCCACGCGTTCTTGATATCTGGTACATAATACATTGTT
>JAKFCX010000062.1:0-149988 GCA_036676415.1 Chitinophagaceae bacterium | reverse complement strand
GACGGTTATATGCCATTAATCCCGAAGCTGGTTATTTTGGCGTAGCACCCGGTACCAACGAAAAAACAAATCCGAATGCTATGGCCAGCATTAAGGCCAACACTATTTTCACTAACGTGGCGATAACATCTGAAGGTGATATTTGGTGGGAAGGAATGACCAAAGAAGTACCGGAAGGCTTGATCGACTGGCACGGAAACATTTATGACAAAAACAGTGGAAAGCCTGCTGCACATCCCAATGCAAGATTTACTGCACCAGCTTATCAAAACCCTGCTATCGATGAAGATTGGGATAATCCAAATGGTGTATATGTAGCTGCATTTATATTTGGCGGAAGAAGAAGTACTGCTGTTCCGTTGGTTTATCAATCATTCAACTGGAATTTTGGTGTGTACCTCGCAGCAACAATGGGTAGTGAAATGACTGCAGCTGCATTTGGTGAGATTGGAAAAGTAAGAAGAGACCCATTTGCAATGTTGCCTTTTATGGGTTATCACATGGCAGATTATATCAACCATTGGTTACAGTTTGGAAGAGAATTACCAAATGCACCAAGAATTTTCGGTGTGAACTGGTTCAGGAAAGATGAGAACGGAAAATTCATATGGCCAGGTTATGGTGAAAATATCCGTGTACTTAAATGGATCGTTCAGCGTACTAAAGGAACATCTTCTGCTGTAGAAAGTCCGATTGGCTGGATGCCACGTTATGAAGACATGAACTGGAAGGGCCTGGAAGATTTTTCTAAAGAGAAATTTGCATCGCTAATGACAGTGGACCGTGAACCATGGAAACAGGAATTGTTATCGCATGAAGAGCTGTTTGAAAAAATGTATGACAAGCTTCCGAAAGAATTTTTCTTTATAAGAGAGTTATTATTATCTGCTTTGTGGAGATCACCCGAACATTGGGGATTGCAACCAGAGCAACATGATTAAGTTTTATAAAAACGGGCTTTGAAAAGAGCCCGTTTTTGTTTTGAATTCAGGATATTAAAATCTTGAGTGCCACTGAAATAAAAATTAATACTGGGTTGTCTGAATCCGCATAACAGAAACCGAAAATTAGTGGGAGTTATTTTCTTGTCCACCACACTCCGTTTGAATATTGGTAGGCTACTAAGCCTTCGTCAATGGTCGAATAAGCAGCTTTTATGCTAGTAGGTTCTTGTATATCATCCGCACAGTAATCAATCTTATAGTAATTTGTAAACTTTTTCCTAGCAATTCTCATAGTATCAGAATGTAATGGCAGGCTGTCCTTTATCTCACAACCAAGGAATATCTTCAAATTAAAGTGTAAATGAGTTGTTTCATTATCAGGGTATCTTACAATGCTAATCAGAGTGGCATCCTCAGTAATTTCCTTTTCGTGAGCATTATTAGGTCCCATTTCAATTCTTGAATGAGCCCACTGGTCAATTGGTATTTGTCGATAATAAACAGATATTGTTTTCGTATTTCTTGCATTGATAAAATGACCTTTCTCATTGTTTAGCGAGGAGTCTATCTTTGAAATCAGGAAACTATCAATTTCGTTTTGTGAGCTTTGAAAAATTAATGTATCCCCAACATAATAAGGTTTAATTAAATTTCTAAGCGAGTTGTCAATTTGATATTTTTCCTCTGGAAATGCTTCCCAAGAGCAAGAACAAATACATATCAATAGGATTACAATACAAAACTTTCGCATAGTTGCTGTCAGCCCACAATTTACGATTTTACACTATTCAGATTACCTTTAGTAAATACGTCTTTAGCTGCTATGAAGACGGAACCTCGAAGTGATTGCGACGCAACAGACGATGCCACAGGGACTAACGCCTGTATCAAAATAATTATCCCCCAGTTTTAATAACCTAACAGTCGTTAGCTTATTTTTGCTGCCAGAAAAATTCAACAACCCCATGCATTTTCAATTAAGCGAAGAGCACCTGATGATTCAAAAGGCAGCAAGAGATTTTGCCCGTAATGAATGCCTCCCAGGTGTTATTGAGAGAGATGAACAACAGAAATTTCCACGTGAACAGGTGATGCAACTGGCTGATCTTGGTTTTATGGGTATGATGGTCGATCCAAAATACGGTGGAGCAGGAATGGACACTGTGAGTTATGTACTGGCCATGGAAGAAATTTCTAAGATCGATGCCAGTGTGAGTGTGGCCATGAGTGTGAACAACAGTCTTGTTTGCTGGGGCCTGGAAGCTTACGGAAATGAAGAACAGAAACAAAAATATCTTACTCCACTTGCACAGGGAAAGAAAGATGGTCAGCTGCATATTGGTGCATTCTTATTGAGTGAACCTGAGGCTGGAAGTGATGCAACATCTCAACGTACTACAGCAGAAGATATGGGTGATTATTATCTTTTGAATGGCACAAAGAACTGGATCACCAATGGTTCTTCTGCATCCATTTATTTAGTGATGGCTCAGACTGATGTTTCTAAAGGAAGCAAAGGAATCAATTGCCTGATCGTGGAAAAAAGCTGGCCGGGTGTAACCGTTGCAGCCAAAGAAAATAAACTGGGCATTCGTGGAAGTGATACACATACCATTCTCTTCAACGATGTAAAGGTTCCTAAGGAAAACAGGATAGGTGCAGATGGTTTCGGTTTTACTTTCGCTATGAAGACATTGGCTGGCGGAAGAATTGGTATTGCTTCACAGGCATTAGGAATTGCCAGTGGTGCTTATGAACTGGCACTTAAATATTCTAAAGAAAGAAAAGCATTTGGTAAAGAGATTTGTCAGCACCAGGCCATACAATTTAAGTTGGCCGATATGGCAACAAAGATCGAAGCTGCAAGATTACTATGCCTGAAAGCTGCATGGGAGAAAGATCAGAACCAGGATTATGCACTAAGCTCATCAATGGCAAAAGTATTCTCTTCTGAGGCTGCTATGTGGACAGCAGTTGAAGCGGTACAGATACATGGTGGTTATGGTTTTGTAAAAGAATACCATGTTGAAAGACTGATGAGAGATGCCAAGATCACACAGATATATGAAGGAACGAGTGAGGTGCAAAGAATAGTGATCAGCAGAGCGATATTGAAGTAATTTGCTAATATGATGAAGAGAAGCCGATGGTCTTTGCAGATCACGGCTTTTTTTGTTTAGCGCAAAGTTTTTTTGTGTTTTTGTGTGTAGCAGGTTGTTCGGAGTTTGTGACAGGAGTTATTCGAGATCACTGAATCGCAAAGGCCGCAAAGAGATCATTACTGCGTAATGATGAGATTAGTTCATCTTTCATTTATGAAAGATCCTTTTGCGATCTTTGCGTTTCTGAGTCACGAATAAGAAATGTTACACTCTTGAAAAGGGATGTTACAGATAAAACCTAATAAAACCTTTGCGTGAAACTCACTTGCACTTATTATACTCTGTAATAATATTCCACAACACTTCGGCTCTTTTCTCCCTGAACACAGACACCTGTGCATAGAAATATCCGTTTTCCTTATTGCTGATCTTTGTAGCAAGCGACGGACAATCTGCTACCAGCTTACTCATCTTCTCCTCGAAATTGGGAACAAACTTAGATGAGTTGGCAGCCCAAACACCATCTCCTGTCTCAGAAGGAAACTGCATGTAATACTGGATATCGTAGGTCTTGTTAGTAGTCGTAGTTCCATTACGATTTGTGTTGGTTGAATTGTTTACTTCCATATTTTCGTAAAGATGGATCCTTGAATCCTGCTGGGTAAGTCTCTTCATAAACGACAGGTTTTTCCCAATAGAAATGCCGCCTTTTATTTCTTTCAGTTCATAATATTCACCACGTATGTTATAACCTTCTACGTCATGAAGATCATATTGCTGTGCTTTCTTTTCACCGGGTAAAAACATTTTCACCTGGCTGCCGAAAACATTGTTGGTGTTGACTACCAGTTTTCCTTCAACGGTTCTGCCATTGGTAAGATAAAGTGTACCGGTAATATTCCTGAGGTTATTCGGCGATTCAAAAGATGAAGCTGAACGGCAGGATGTAAAGAATAGTATAACAATAACAACTAGGGGTAAGAAGGTTCTCATAAATCTTTGTTTTAGGGGTGTTGAAAATCTACTTTTGCAAAGTAAAAAGAAAATAATGGCAGTGAACGAAACGGCTTACCAACAGATTGTTAAAGACTTAGGGGATCAGCATGTAACATTGGTAGCAGTGAGTAAAACAAAACCAATCGAAGACATACAGGCTTTATTTGAGGCTGGTCAGAAAGATTTTGGTGAAAACTATGTGCAGGAACTGGTGGAGAAACAGGCAAAGTTGAGTGCTGATGTTCACTGGCATTTCATTGGTCACCTGCAGACAAATAAAGTGAAGCAGATCATTTCATTCGTTCACCTGATCCACAGTGTTGATAGTCTCAAGTTATTGCTTGAAATTAATAAGCAGGCTCAGAAATCAAACCGGGTAGTTGACTGTTTGCTCCAGGTACATATTGCCAAAGAAGAAACGAAGTTCGGCATGAATGAGCAGGAAGTGTATGCTGTGCTTGACCAGCTATCAAACCTTCAAAATGTAAACATTAAAGGCCTGATGGGAATGGCTACGTTTTCTGATGATGAGCAAGTCATTCGCCAGGAATACAAATACCTGAAACAGTTTTACGACAGGCTCATCAATGAAAGACAGGAATGTGCTTCATTCAATATTCTTTCGATGGGCATGAGTGGTGATTATAAGATTGCCATTGAAGAAGGCAGTACAATGGTACGAATTGGAAGCCTCATTTTTGGTGAGCGAAATTATGCCTGACGATTGGTTTCATGGGTTAGTAAGTAAACAGATTCCGGCCAGGCATTATTATCATCCAACTAATATCAATGTCTTGTAAGAACGGCCATTTTTGTTCCGATAGCATACTTTCTACCCATTGGAACATAGCTCACATATTCCATGTGATCTGATGTTTTCCAGGTGAGTAACTGCTGATGACGACCTGCATAACGCTCTACCGTGTCAATCCTCACTAATTCTGCATCAACTAAATTGGCCTGGACACTTTCTCTTGTGCTAAAACAACCAGTGAATGTTGCCGCTAAGGCAATAATAAAAAGCTTTTTCATAAGTTCCCTGTTTTTGTGTTCTGAATGTTTTTCCTTTCTGTTTGCAAGTGCCATTCTTCCAAATAAAAGCAGGGGATTTTCTTTCTATTAATGAAATGTCAAAGTCTGTTCCAGAAATTTTTGCTCTTGTGATATGTGCATAACTAAGGAGGTGATGGAATGATTCCGTTTCCTGGAATTCAATGCAGCATTGGGTTGTAAAAGCTTACTGCTGCTTAATAATTTATTTTGTAAACCGGTTTTGAAACCAAAAGTCACAGGATGCTACAGCAAGAGCGTATATTTTAGGCCAGCTCGATTGCTATTATGAAGCTTTGTTGTGTCACTCACTTGTACGCCATATCTCAAATCAGCTATTTATACTCACCAAATACTTTCCTCAGTTCGTCTGCGATCTCACCCAAAGTGCAATTATGCTCCACTGCAGTAATCACATGTGGCATCAGGTTCGATCCTTCAGTTGCAGCATTATGTATACTATCTAAATATGATTTCGTTTTTAGACTGTCTCGTTGATCCTTTAGCACTTTCAATCTTTCCATTTGCATCGTCCTGATGGAATCATCTACTCTTAAAATCGGAGTGTTATTTTGTTCTGTTACCTCAAACTTGTTTACTCCAACAATGATCTTTTCTTTGCTTTCAATTCCTTTCTGGTATTCATAAGCACTTCTTGCAATTTCATTCTGTATAAAGCCCTGTTCAATAGCAGCAACACTTCCACCCATGGCATCGATCTTTTCAATTAATTGCCATGCTGCCTGCTCAACTTCTGCCGTCAGGTTCTCAACAAAATAACTCCCGGCCAATGGATCAACAGTATCGGTAACGCCACTTTCAAAAGCAACGATCTGCTGAGTACGTAAAGCAATCCTTGCCGCTTCTTCAGTAGGTAAACTTAACGCTTCATCATAGCCATTGGTATGTAGTGACTGTGTTCCACCAAGTACTGCAGCAAGCGTTTGAATAGTTACCCTTGATATATTGTTGTGTGGTTGTTGTGCAGTTAGTGTACTGCCTCCGGTTTGTGTATGAAACCGAAGCATCATGGCTTTCTGATCTGTAGCACCAAGATCTTTCATCATCTTTGCCCACATTCTTCTTGCCGCCCTGAATTTTGCTACTTCTTCAAAGAGGTTGTTATGTGCATTAAAGAAAAAAGATAGCCGTTTGCCAAAAACATTTATATCCAAACCTTTGTCCAGAGCAGCCTGTACATATGCTTTACCATTGCTGAGTGTAAAAGCTATTTCTTGCACAGCTGTACTTCCTGCTTCACGAATATGGTAACCCGAAATAGAAATTGTATTCCATTTTGGTAATTCTTTACTACACCATTCAAATATATCGGTGATGATCCTCATTGAAGGCTTGGGAGGATAGATATATGTTCCTCTTGCTGCATATTCTTTCAGGATGTCGTTTTGTATAGTGCCGGATATCTTTTTCAAATCAGCTCCCTGTTGTTTTGCCAAAGCAACGTAGAGTGAAAGCAGTATATAACCCGTAGAATTGATGGTCATAGAAGTGGAAACATCTTCCAGCTTTATTCCATCAAACAATCGTTGCATGTCTTCAATGCTGTCTATGGCCACGCCGACTTTTCCAACTTCTCCTTCTGATAATGCATGATCGCTATCGTAACCAATTTGAGTTGGAAGGTCGAAGGCAACACTCAATCCACTTACTCCTTGCTTTAATAAATAGTGGTAACGCTTATTACTTTCTTCAGCTGTAGAAAATCCTGCATACTGCCTCATCGTCCAGAGTTTGCCCCGGTACATGTCAGGCTGAACACCTCTTGTAAATGGAAATTCCCCAGGTGCTTCGATTGGATTGGATAGATCTGAGGCAGAATAAACCGGTTTTATTTCAATTCCGCTATCTGTTTTTTTAGTGCTCATTACCTGGCTTTCAAATTTATAAAAGGTATTAAAAGGAGTTATCACGATGGTCTATCGTCCATAGTCAAATCGTCTCCTTATATCAATTTTTTTGCTTCATAACTCAATACTTGACTCACTACTTCGTGTAGCGTTCCTTTTCTGTCGTTCATTAAGTATTGGAGGAGTTGCTTATTCAGGTCAAGACCGGAAGCATTTGGCGGAAGAATATTAGCCAGTTGATTTATCGTTAGCAGGTTCTGTTCTTTCAGGTTTTTAACTGAATCCCAGGCTTCAGGTGAAACAAATATTTGTTGAGAGATATTGTATTCAAATTCTTCCCTAATGCTCCTTGTGAGAATCATTTGCATATCTCTTGCACTGATGTCTGATTGTCCAACACGGCTAATCAAGTTCGGAAGTGCGATTCTATCAACCAAAACAACCAATCTTTCATAAGCCTGTAGTTGCAATTGCAGATTGGCAGATCCATCGGTGCTGGTGAACATTTTACGGTTCTTCATTTTCTTTTCCCAGGATAAATTCACGGCTAAACCTCCTAAAATCAATCCTACTACACCTACCAGCAGGTATATGATGATATTGTCCATTTACAAGTTTTTGTAAAAATACGAAAACAGGCATGGGTATATTGTTGTTAAAGAACTATTTGTAGTGTATGTTTTAGAAATGTTTTCCGTTTAACGAAAAGAGGCATTGACTGGAAAAGTCTTTGCTATACTAAATTTGTAACTGAAAGGTGAATTATGGAAACAACACAACAAATACCGGTGAGTTTTACAGAAAGTGCTATTGCCGAGATCAAACGCCTGATGGCTGAAGAGAGTTTTGATGCCAGTAAAAAACTGAGAATTGGTGTGAAAGGTGGAGGCTGTAGCGGCATGAGTTATCTTCTTGGCTTTGATGCAAAGGAAGAAGGAGACGAGCAGTATGAAGTGGAAGGCATACCTGTTATTCTGAATCCCACACACCAGATATATTTATATGGAATGAAGATCGACTGGCAAGGTGGATTGAACAGTCGTGGATTTACGTTCAATAACCCCAATGCAAGTACAACCTGTGGTTGTGGAAGTTCATTTGCGGTTTAGTTGAATATAGAACAGGAAGTAAAAGAGTGCGACGCAACGAAGTCTGATAGCAACAAGGAGCTGATAACAAAATAAAAGGCGATCATAATTGATCGCCTTTTTTATCAGATGCAGTTATAATTATCTTCTTTCTTCTTTCATTTTGCCTAAAGGTTTGTTCTTGGCAAAATCAAGCAGGATAGGAGCAGCCACAAAGATCGATGAATATGAACCTGTGATCACACCAATCAGCATTGCAAATGCAAAACCTCTTGTTACTTCACCACCGAAGATGAAGAGAATAAGGATGGTGAGGAATACTGTTACAGATGTCATGATGGTTCTTGCCAATGTTTCATTGATCGCTTTATTGATAAGCTGTGCTTTTGGCATTGTTGGATATAAACGGCTATCCTCACGAATACGGTCATAAACGATAACAGTATCATTCATAGAGAAACCGATCACCGTTAAGATCGCTGCAATGAAGTGCTGGTCTATCTCGAGCGGGAAATCAACAAAGTGTCTTAGGAAGCTGAATACGATTAGCGTTACCATAACATCATGCATCAATGCTACGATGGTTCCTAAAGAATATCTCCAGTCACGGAAACGGAGGAAAATATATAAACAGATAACCAATACCGCTAGAATAGTAGCATAAGTAGCACCTCTTTTCAGGTCATCCGAAATAGTAGGCAATACTGTTTGTGAACTCTGAATATACTCCGTAGTTCTGAAACGATCCAATGAAACACTACCGAGGAAAGGCTGTAACCCTTCATAAAGCTTCGATTCAACTGCAGAATCAACTCTTACTCCGGTTTCATTGATCATATAAGCGGTAGTAATGTTCAGCTGGCTGTTAGAGCCAATGGTTTTGATTACAGGGCTTTCACCAAAAGTGGTTTCAAGCCTGTCTCTTACCTGTTCTACATCCTGTGGCTTATCAAAACGAACGGTATAACTACGTCCTCCTGCAAATTCAACACCCTGGTCAAATCCGTTGAAGAATGATGAAACACCCAGTACAAAGATGATGGCAGAAATTACGTAAGCGATCTTCCTGTATTCGATGAATTTATATTGGGCATGTCTGAAAATTCTTCTTGAGATAGTAGTGAAGTATTCAAAATGCCTGTTCTTATTAGTATACCAGTCAGTGATAAGTCTTGAAACAAGAATACCTGTAAATAAAGACAGCAGCAAACCGATGATCTGTGTAGTTGCGAAGCCTAATACCGGTCCTAGACCAAAGTAGAAAAGAATGATGGCCGTTAACAAGGAAGTGATGTGACCATCTAAAACCGGTGCCAAAGACCTGTTATATCCATCCTTGATAGCAGAATTATAGCTCTTACCTTTTATTAATTCTTCCTTGATCCTTTCAAAAATCACAACGTTGGTATCTACAGCCATACCGATGGTAAGTACCAAACCTGCAATACCTGCAGCAGTTAATGTGGCATTTAAGGCACTTAATATACCTACAGTAAAGAAGATGTTTAAGATCAGAGCAATGTTTGCAACCCATCCACCAGTATTATAGTAGATAAGCATCAATGCAAATATTACCACAAATGAAATAAGGAATGAAAGTGAACCACCTTCAACTGCTTCTTCACCAAGTGTTGGTCCTACAACCTGCTCCTGAACAATTCTTGCAGGGGCAGGAAGTTTACCAGACTTTAAAATACGGGCAAGATCCTGTGCTTCCTGTAAAGAATAACTACCAGTGATTTCAGATGAACCGTTTGGAATTTCTCCATTTACAAATGGTGCACTGTAAACGAAATTATCTAACACGATAGCGATAGGTTTGGAAACACCATTATTCGCTTCGGGTGCATTTCTTTTAGTCATGGCAGCCCAGATCCTGGTTCCTGCCTGGTCCATTGTCATTTTAATAGCAACACGACCTCTCTGGTCATAATCCTGTGTGGCATCACTTACTCTTTCACCTTCTAATTCTGCACCACCGTTTGGTAAAGTTTTGATGGCATATAACTGAAGAATACCTTCATTTCTCGCCTCTTCACTTTCTACTTTACCATACATGAATGTTAGGTTAGCAGGGAACTTAGCTTTGATGAAATCAAGATTCAGGTAGCTGTTAAGAATAGATGTGTCTCTCGACATAACATATCCTAATGCAGCAGGGAATAATGTTTGTCCCTTGTCTCCCTGTTGAGGAGGTGCAAACTGAACAATACGACGAATAGGAAATGAATCAGCTGCATTTCCCCCTGCAGGAGTTACGGTTGGTTTACCACCTGCAAGATCAGATATCTTACCACTTTTGTTTGTATCAGCTGTTTGAGTTGTTGCAGTACCTGCAGTGTCAACAATCGTAGGTGTTGTATCAACAACGGGTTTGTTTCCTCTTTGATAGTTGAATAGTGCTGTTTCTGCACTCATCATAGCAGCATCAACATCTCCAAGATTGTATACTTCAAAGAACTGGAGGTTCGCTGTAGACTGTAAATATCTTCTTACCCTTTCCGGATCTTTTGCACCAGCCAGTTCAATTGTAATGATGCTCTTTTGCTCATCTTTATTAATGTTAGGCGAAGCAACACCAAACCGGTCGATCCTGGTGGTTAAAATGTCGAATGTGTTATTGAAAGCAGTAGAAGCTTCTGTTCTCAGGTAGTTTACTACGGCAGCATCATCAGAATCAAACTTGATCCTGTTATTACTTCTCGAAGCAAAGAAAGGTGCAAGCGGCGTATTTGGATTTGCAGCTTTGAACTGATCACGGAACAATGTAATAAGATTGGCTCCGCTGTTTGCTTTTTGCTGAACAGCTTTTGCTAATGCATCATTAAAAGCAGGATCTTTTGTATTGTTTGCAAGTGCTTTTATCAAGCCATCAATCCCTACTTCCATGGTAACACTAATACCACCCTGTAAGTCAAGACCAAGCATCAGCTCTTTTTGTTTAGCTGTCTGGTATGTACCTACTCCAAAGTAGATCTTATCATTTTTTGTACTGTCAAGTAAACGTTGTAAACGACTTTGTTTATAAGTTTCCAGGGTGTCCTGGTATAACTTCTGCATTTCAGCGTTTCCTGGATATTTAACCTGGGCAGTAGGGTAGTTTGCTTTTACCCAAGCTTCAGCTTTATCCTCCATCTTACCTTCATGATTTCTCACGAACCAGGTAAATGATAATTGGTAAAGACAAATTAAGATCAATGCAATGGCAAAAAATCGCACTAAGCCTTTCAGTTGCATACAATACGGGGTTTACATTTTTAGAGGCGGCAAAGATAGGGGTTTGAAGATATAAAAGCAGCTTCAAAATGCCTTAAGCCTCAAGGGCTTTTGATGTTCATTTACAGTGTGTTATTGAACATCGATCAATTGAATATCAAAAAAAAGTACAGTGTTGGCACTTATTGTTGGTGGAGCACCAGTACATCCGTAAGCCAGAGAAGAAGGAACAATCAGTTTAATGTGACCTCCTTTTTGAATCAATGGCAGCCCTACTTTCCATCCATCAATGAGGCTGCCTAAAGGAGTAGGTTGACCATTGAAGGTAAAATTCGTAGGAGTTGTTGACTGGTCGAATACAGATCCGTCCAAACGTTTCCCGGTATAAGTCACCGTAACGATTGAACTGTTGTTTGGGGTAGCTCCACTTCCTTGTGTTACTATTTCGTAATACATGCCAGTGCTATGTTTCACAGCAGTTATACTATTGGCAGCGGCAAAGGATGTTATTTGTGATTCTTCTGAAGATGGCGATACATTTTTGCAGCCATTATCGGCTTTGCATCCGATAAACAATACAGCGATAATAAAAGAGAATATTCCAGACTTTTTCATTGATGTAATTTGTATTTGCTGAGAGACTATATTATAGGTTCATCTGCTGCATTAGCAGCTTTTTTTTGTTTTTGCTGAAGTTCAATATATCGTTGTTCGTTCATATCCCATTTATGTTTCTTTGTAAATATGGCAATAAAGCCGATGATGATAAATATGGCAATGAGAAAAATATACGGACTTGAATTTGCATATGCAGTCATATGAGCTCTTTCATACCATCCAGTAGAAAAAATAGCAAGTATGCCAACTCCAAACAACAAACCGATTGGCAACCCAATAATCAGCTGCCTGAAGGTTTTCTTTTCAAGGTTCCTGTTCTTTTCCCAGTGTTGCAGAAATCGCTCTTCATCATTTGTAAGCATCTGCAAAAATAATGATCGTTATATGTAAATAGACACATGCACAATTTTTGTCCACCATTCATCGTATGTATACTGATTATAATTTCTAACTTGCAACAAAACAATCCCAGGTGAAAAAATTCGACTCATTAATAGCCAATTACCTTTACTCAAATAAACAAGTTGACCTGGAAGGTCTTGGCAGCTTTTCACTTGATGATCATTTTGTACTCCCTCCTGATGCTGAAAAATCTGCTTTTTTCCCGCTTGAAGGCATTCATTTTACACACGATACTAAAGTTGAGACAACACCAGGCCTGATTGAATATATTGTTCAACAGACCGGTAAAATCAAAAGCCTGGTGCAGGCAGATTTTTCGTCTTATGTTTCTGAAGTAAGACAATTTGTAAATATTGGTAAGCCATGGGCAATAGAAGGAATTGGTACGCTGCAAAAGAACAGGGATGGACGATTTGAACTGATACCCGGTGAAATTGTTGCGGAAAGAGTGAATATGCATTATGCAGAACAAGTAGATGAAGATGAGGAACCCGTTAGACGAAGAAAGTGGATGGTAGGCGCTATTCTTTTTATAGCTATAGTGGCCGTGGCTGCAGGTATTGGCTTTGGGGTTTATGTGCTTTTTATTAAAGCAAAAGATAGCAATATTGCAGAAACAGTTGAAGAGCCTATGGTACTTGAACAGGATACCGGATCAATTCTACAGGATAGCATTATTAAAAGAGATACGACTGCGATTTATAAGAATGATACCGCAAATTATCGTGCAATATTCGAGGTAACCGGTCTTAGAACCAGGGCAATCACAAGAACATCACAGCTACAGCAATTTGGCGTGAATGGACTATATGACAGCTTTACCAGGGATAATACTAAATGGTACCGTTTGTTTATTTATAAAAACATATTACCCCAGGATACTATAAGAGTAAAAGATAGCCTCACGCTATATTTTGGACGAAAAGTGAGGCTTGAGCGGCTCAGGTAAACTATCAACATTTCCCCAACATGAAAACACGACACCGTTATTTTCTGATTTTGTTTTGGGGAGCTTTAGCGTTGGATTGCTTTCTCATCTATTCACAGCATGAGGAATACAGGGTAGCAACCAAAACCTTGTTGATGCCTTTATTGTTATTGTATTACCTCGTAAATACATCTCATCATAAACGGAGGCCCTCGAGATTGCTTGCTTTTGTTGCATTGTTACTGGCATGGGCTGGTGACATTTTCCTCTTAGGGCAAGGCCAGACCTTTTTTATCATCGGCCTCGTGCTCTTCCTGCTAATGCACTTTGTTTATATTATTTATTTCTGGAGAGTTCATCCACTTTTTCCTGTCAGGTACGGTTTGTATTTTTTTCTTCCCATACTGCTCGTGGCCGCTTTTGATATATTGATAATGATGAAGATCGTGCCGCTGGCTGGTGATCTCGGCAAACCGTTAATAGCATATATGGTGGTGATCTCACTGATGTTCATTACAGCTTTCAATATGCTGTCTAATGAGAAGGTCAGATCACTGGCGTTAAATTATTTTATCCCCGGTGCAACGATGTTCCTGGTCTCTGATGCTATTTTAGGATTAAATATGTTTCTGTGGGAAGATAAACTGATTGGTATCGCTGTAATGTTATCCTATGCTTATGCACAATACCTGATCGTGCATGGCTTTATCAAACATTTACGAGGAAAAATTAAAAGGAGCAGTAAATAAGAAATAGAAGTACAAATAAAAAAAGAACCTCATCATTTGATGAGGTTCTTTTACTTATACGAATTCGTGTAGTTCGATCTATTCGTGTGTCCTGGTTCTTAGTAATCCATTCCACCCATTCCACCTGGCATTCCGCCTGGCATTCCTGCACCTGCACCTTTAGGTTCAGGCTTGTCAGCAACAACACACTCAGTAGTTAATAGCATACCTGCGATAGATGCTGCATTTTCCAAAGCTACTCTTGTAACTTTTGTTGGATCAATTACACCAGCTGCAAACAGGTTCTCATATACTTCTGTTCTTGCATTGAAACCGTAGTCTGCTTTACCTTCCTTGATCTTCTGCACCACGATAGAACCTTCGATACCGCTGTTTACAACGATCTGGCGAATTGGTTCTTCGATCGCTCTTTTAATGATCTGAACACCTGTTGTTTCATCAGCATTGATACCTTCTAATTTTTCCAAAGATTCAATAGCACGGATGTAAGCAACACCACCACCAGGAACGATTCCTTCTTCAACCGCAGCTCTTGTTGCATGTAAAGCATCATCAACCCTGTCTTTCTTTTCTTTCATCTCAACTTCTGTAGCAGCACCTACATAAAGCACTGCAACACCACCGCTGAGTTTTGCAAGACGCTCCTGCAATTTCTCACGGTCGTAATCAGAAGTAGTTGACTCTATCTGTGCTTTTATCTGGTTTACTCTTGCAGTAATCGCTTCTTTTTCACCTTTACCACCAACAACTGTAGTATTGTCTTTGTCAATGGTTACAGAAGCTGCAGTACCTAAATAAGTAAGGTCAGCATTTTCTAATTTATAACCCTGTTCTTCACTCACCACCATACCTTTTGTAAGTACAGCAATGTCTTGCAACATTTCTTTTCTTCTGTCGCCAAAGCCAGGAGCCTTTACAGCAGCAACTTTCAACGTGCCACGTAATTTATTTACTACCAATGTAGCAAGTGCTTCACCTTCTAAGTCTTCAGCAATGATCAATAACGGACGACCAGTCTGAGCAACTTTCTCCAGTATATGAAGAATGTCTTTCATAGAAGAGATCTTCTTGTCGTAGATCAGGATGTATGGATTCTGTAATTCAGCTTCCATTTTCTCGCTGTTGGTAACAAAGTAAGGAGAGATATAACCCCTGTCAAACTGCATACCTTCAACAACATCAACAGTTGTATCAGTACCTTTTGCTTCTTCAACAGTTATTACACCTTCTTTACCTACTTTCTGCATTGCCTGGGCAATCAGTTTTCCGATTTCATTATCGCTGTTTGCAGAGATAGTAGCAACCTGCTCAATCTTTTCGCTATCGTTTCCTACAGCTTGTGATTGTTTTCTCAGGTTAGCAACTACTGCCTGAACTGCTTTGTCAATACCTCTTTTAAGATCCATTGGGTTAGCACCTGCAGCAACATTCTTTAAACCTTCGCTGATGATTGATTGTGCAAGCACAGTAGCAGTGGTAGTACCATCACCTGCAATATCTGCAGTTTTAGACGCTACTTCTTTCACCATCTGTGCACCCATGTTCTCAATAGCATCTTCCAGTTCTATTTCTTTAGCCACAGTAACACCATCTTTGGTTACAGAAGGAGCACCGAATTTCTTTTCAATAACTACGTTACGACCTTTTGGTCCCAGTGTAACTTTTACAGCGTTGGCAAGAACGTCAACACCTTTTTTCATTTTATTCCTTGCTTCAATATCGAAGAAGAGTTGTTTAGCCATATTAAAACGTTTTGTGTTTTTAGTTTGGAGTTATTTGTTTTGTGAGACCAGCTTCAGCTCATATTATATAGCTTTCGTTGTTGCGATAGCTATCGGAACACTTTTCCGGTTTCAGTTCATTAGAGCTGATTAAACGATAGCGAGAATATCACTTTCTCTCATGATCAGGTAATCTCCACCTTCCACACTGATCTCAGTGCCGGCGTATTTACCATAAAGAACAGTATCTCCCGCTTTAACAGTTACCGGCTCATCTTTTTTACCAGGTCCGGCAGCGATAACAGTTCCACGCTGAGGTTTTTCCTTTGCAGTGTCAGGGATAATGATTCCGCCTGCAGTTTTTTCTTCAGCAGCGGCAGGTTTAACGATAACTCTGTCGTGTAAAGGAGTTACATTCAGACTTTCAGCCATACGTTTGGTTTTTATTATTATTGATAAATTAAATGATTGACAGGCTACAGGTCATCAATTTGTTTGCCACCGGTTTAAAGCTTGCCAAATTTTCAGGTTTGTTCTAATAGAAGCAGAAAACGCTGTAACCCTTGTCAGAATTGGCGGCAAAGGTGCATGAATTTTCTGAAAGAGGGTGTCATTTTTTCATTGTAATAGCTAAAGCTTCCAGGCTGGAGAAGCAAATTTGTTGGGTTGGCCAGAAATTTAGTCCTTTTATTAAATGGCCTGAAATGTTGCCATAATAAGTAGAAGATGAAGTGATTGCGACGCAACGATGGTGCTATGGAAGACCAAAGCTGGTATTCAGATAATTTCTATCCCTTATCTTCGCTGCCCTATAAAAAGTTCTTTATACATGATCAGCAGAAGAAATATAAGAGTTAAGGTGATGCAGCTACTGTATGCTTTGGAGACGATGGAAGGTTCAAAGGCCGATCCTGTTAAAACACTTCGCCAGCAGTTAGATGCTTCTAAGGAGTTGTTTGTTTATCTTATTTACACCATCACAGAAATTGCACGTTACGCCGAAAAAGATGCTGCAAAAAGAGCCAATAAGAACCTGCCATCTGTGGCAGATCTTAATGTAAACATCAAGCTGGCAGGTAATGAAACAGTCTGGAAGATCATCGAGAATGAATCTTATAAAGCTGCAGTGGAAGTAACAAAGGTTGATAAAATTGAGAACAGGGATCTTATCCGTAAGCTATACCAGGAGCTGGTTGAAACGGAAGAATTTAAAACCTACGCTCTTGCACAACAAAGAGAGAAAGGCAAAGAAAGAGAGATACTGAAGTTCATCTTCAATAACATTATGCTTCCATCAGAGTCTTTTATCAGCGAACTCGAAGAACATTTCAATAACTGGGATGATGATGCAGAAATGATGGTGCAACTGGTGGCCAACTATCTTCAGAAACCACATTCTTTCGACCTGAGAGATATGGTACAGGAAGAAAAATGGAAATTTGCAAAATCATTGTTACAGACCACACAAGAAAAAAGAGAATTTGTAGGAGAAATGATCAAGCCGAAGTTGAAGAACTGGGATGCAGAAAGGATTGCATTGCTGGATATGATCATGATGAGAATGGGTATTTGTGAGTTCCTGTATTTTGAAACCATTCCACCGAAGGTTACGATCAATGAATACATAGATATTGCCAAGCAGTATAGTACAGAACAAAGTGGTCAGTTTATTAATGGTGTATTGGATAATATTCATAAGGAATTGCTGGCCGAAGGAAAAATTAATAAGATCGATTTCAACAAGCAAAAAGCATAACTGTACATTTGCATTTCATAATTCACCGTAATTTCTTCATGAGAATAATTGCAATACTTACCGGGCTTATCATAATCGCAGGCTGCCAGAGTGAATCAACTGAAACTACATCAGGCAAGAAACCACTGGAGGTACCTGTGGCAATTGATGCTGATAATGCAGTAATGGATTCTTCCAATTACACCACTGTTCAATGGATCGATTCATTGGTTGATTTTGGAACGGTGAAAGATGGAGAAAAAGCTGATATCAACTTCCGTTTCAAAAACACAGGTGATAAACCTCTGATCGTTCAAAGTGTAGTGCCAGGTTGTGGTTGTACTGTTCCTGAGTATACAAAAGAACCGGTGATGCCAGGTGGAGAAGGTTTTATTAAAGCAGTATTCAACAGTGTTGGTCAGCCACCAACGGTTCATAAATCTATTAATGTTGCCATGAATACGAAAGGGCAGCAGAACTTTACACTTTCTTTCATCGGAGAAGTAAAAAAATAAGCTAAACACAAAACAATAAACAATGGTTAATTCAATTTTCTTTTTAATGGGAGCCCCAGGTGGTCAGCAAGGTGGCAGTTCAATGGTTTCTTTTGTAATGATGGGTGCTATCATTTTAGTTTTCTGGTTCTTTATGATCCGTCCACAGGCTAAAAAAGCAAAAGAGCAGAAGAAATTTATTGAAGCAATGGGAAAAGGTGATAAGATCGTAACGATAGCTGGTATTCATGGAACGATCAATAAAGTGAATGAAGATGGAACGATCAACCTGGAAGTAAGTCCTGGTAGTTATATCAAGATAGAAAAGACAGCTATCAGCCAGGAATGGACTGCAGCTATTAATAAGAATACTCCGGCAAAAGCTTAGAAAGAAATACGAGCTACGAAATACGAAGTAAAATGAATCCCGAACTCATAATGAGTTTGGGATTTTTATTTTGGTGCGTTATCAATGGGATTTGGAATTTGCTATTTGTAATTTTACATTTAACGATGCTTAAGGTGGGATTAACTGGAGGAATTGGTAGTGGCAAGACAGTTGTCGCAAACATTTTCAAAGTGCTGGGCATTCCTGTCTTTGATGCGGATGCAGCAGCAAAGGAGATTATGGAGCAGGATGAAAAACTGATTGAACAGATCAGGAATGAATTTGGAGAGGCATCTTATGAAGGCAATAAACTTAACAGAAAATATCTGGCTGATAAAGTATTCAATGATTCGTATCAATTGGATAAACTGAATGCAATTGTTCATCCTGCAGCAATACAGGCAGGACTGGATTGGGCTGAAAAACAAACTGCACCCTACGTTATTAAAGAAGCTGCATTAATGTTTGAAGCCGGATCTGCTTTTAATCTTCAATATGTGATCGGTGTTACTGCTCCAAAATCGCTGAGGATAAAAAGGGTGATGGATCGAAGCAGTTTAACAAGAGAAGAAGTGCTGGCAAGAATGAACAGGCAGATCAGTGATGTGATCAAAATGCGGTTATGTGATTACGTAATCGTAAATGATGAACAACAGATGATATTACCACAGGTTTTGAATATCCATGAACAATTACTTGAAAAAGCTAAGCGACATGCTGAATGATAAGGTGAACCTTCTGCAGAAGTTTGAATTATTCCATGAATACTGGAGTCCAAAGATCGTTGGAGAATTAAACGGCCAGCAGGTAAAACTGGTAAAGTTCAAGGGAGAATTTGTATGGCATCATCATGAACAGGAAGATGAAATGTTTTACGTGGTGAAAGGAAATTTTGAAATGCATTACAGGGAAAGGATTGAACTGATCAATGAAGGAGAATTTACGATCGTTCCAAGAATGACAGAGCATAAACCCGTAGCAAATGAAGAAGTATGGGTGATGTTGTTTGAACCAGCATCAACACTGAATACTGGCAACACAGAAAACGATCTTACTAAGAAAGAACTACAGCATTTATGATTGCCAAGACTCCCAAACCTCCTTACTACGCTGTTATATTTACTTCAATCAGAACAGCAGTTGATGATGATTATGCATTGATGGCAAATCGTATGGCGGAATTAGCAGCACAGCAGCCTGGATACTTAGGACATGAATCAGCAAGAGATGGAATTGGCATCACCGTTTCTTATTGGCAAAGTCTTGATGATATCCGAAACTGGAAAAAAGTAGCTGAACATGTGGATGCACAACAGAAAGGGATCAAGCAATGGTACAGTTCTTACAAAACAAGAATATGTTTGGTGGAAAGAGATTATGGTTTTGAAAAAGATCCACAATGAAAAAATGGATCGTCATCATCGGATTAATGCTGGCTCTTTTAATAGGAGGTTATGTTGTTGTATTCAAATTGATCGTCCCTAAAACTGCAGCAGCATTTATGCCGGTGAAGTGGCAAAATGTTCCATTAGGGCAGAAGAAAAGTGTCGTGGGTGAATATTTAGGAATTCCAGTTCGAAAGAATGGAAATTCTTACCAGTGGGAACAAAAGATCAATGACAGGAAACGATATGTTTTAGATGTAACTTACAATGATACAATCGCCATTGGTTATGATGTTGCTTACGAGGTAAAAATATTGGGATGGATACAAAGGAGTGAAATAAAATCAGATTCCCTCAGTCATGATTAAACGTTTACTGGTATTCATAGTTATTACAATCCTGATCTTAGCAGGACTATATAAATGGTGGTTTGATTATCATATACCTGCAAAGGCCGAAACTTACATTCCAGAACAATGGAATAATATTCCTTTAGGAGTTACTCGGGAAGAAATTCATAGTCAATTTGGCACTCCTCAAGTTTCAGGTTACAAAGGTGATGAGTGGAATATTAAAACAGATGGGATCAACAAATTGTTTTTAAACATTGGTTTTCCTGATACAGGTAAAAAAATATCTACGAGTTATAGAATCGGATATGCATATCATTTCCTATCTCGAAAAGAGAATAAGGAGATATATATTATCCGTATTGCTTATTGATTGATGATCTTATAACACCATCTCTTCAATTTTCCTTCAAAATCAAAAGGTGTAGTAGCTTTAGTAATGTCTTTTATCTCTGCAGCATTGATCAGTTCTTTTTCCAATACAAACTTTGTAAAATTGGTGCTGAAGTAAACAATTCCCCCAGGTGTTGTTGCAGCCAATACATCATTGAGTAATTCTACATGATCTCGTTGTATATCGAGAATGTCTTTCATTCTTTTGCTATTGCTGAATGTAGGAGGATCCATCACCACCAGATCAAAACTATCCGGCTTTAGTGTTTTCAGGTATTGCTTTACATCAGCATGAATGAACTGGTATTTATTGCTCTCTTTAAAACGATTGATCACCATATTATCCTCAGCCCATTTCAAATAAGTTTTTGAAAGGTCAACTGAAGTAACAGTTGCAGCACTTCCTGCAGCAGCATAAACAGAGAATGAACCTGTGTAACAGAAAAGATTCAGCATCCTCTTATCGCTGCATTCCTGCCGAACCATTTGTCTTGTAGTTCGATGATCAAGGAACAAACCTGTATCAAGATAGTCGGTGAGATTTACAAGAAACTTCAATCCATTTTCTTCAACAGTAAAAAATTCTTCCTGCACATTAAGTTTTTCGTATTGCTGGCTGCGATGGTGCATTTTTTTTCGCTGCCGATCATATATTTTATCAGTGGGAACAGAAAGCAATTTGGAAATGATCTCTTTACAGCTTTCCAGCCAGGCGTCATGAACTTCATCTTCCATTCCATGACGTCGGAGATATTCGGCTAAATAAATTTTGTCTTCGTACAACTCAATCGCAAAAGGAAATTCGGGAAGGTCATGATCGTACACACGGTAGCAGGAAACATTTTGTCGCCTTGCCAGTTTGCTTTTGTGTTTATACACTTTCAGCAAACGATTCTCGAACATCTGGAATTTGTCAGTCATAGTGTCTCGCGGAAATCGCAGAAAACGCTGGATTATTTCAATTGAGACAAAGCCTCTTTTATTTTTTTAAATCCTTTTTCAATGTTATCCATACTGTTGGCAAAAGATATTCTGATACATTCAGGATTACCAAAAGCCCTTCCGGTTACTGTTGAAACATGAGCTGCATTCAACAGGTACATGCAAAGATCATCAGCGTTCTCAATTTTATATTCACCATTGCTTTTACCAAAGAAAGCAGTCACTTTTGGGAACACATAAAAAGCACCATCCGGTTCAAAACATTCGATACCGTTCATTCCTTTTAGGAGCTTCAATACTTTTTTTCTACGCTTCTTGAATTCCTTCACCATTTTTTCGGTAGGTCGCAGATCATGTTGCAATGCTTCTATAGCTGCACGTTGTGTAACAGCGTTTGTGCCACTTGTGAACTGGCCTTGTATCTTTTCACACGCCCTGATAATTTCTGCATTTGCAGCCATGTAACCTAAACGATAACCCGTCATGGCAAAACCTTTACTAAGACCGTTGATGATGATCACCCTGTCTTTTAAATCAGCAAACTGTGCAATGCTTTCATGTTTGCCCACATAGTTGATGTATTCATAGATCTCATCAGCCATGATCAACACCTGAGGATGTTTTTTAAATACTTCGGCCAATGCTGCTAATTCATCCTTTGTATAAACTGCTCCTGTTGGATTACATGGAGAAGAAAACATGAACAATTTTGTTGCAGGAGTAATGGCTT
Organism: Chitinophagaceae bacterium; assembly: GCA_036676415.1. Classification (GTDB taxonomy): domain Bacteria; phylum Bacteroidota; class Bacteroidia; order Chitinophagales; family Chitinophagaceae; genus JAEZDC01. The sequence continues at coordinate 127,889 of JAKFCX010000062.1, read as the reverse complement.
CTTCTAACTGTTGGGGAGTGATCTTATATCCATTTTCCAAAGTGGTTTGTACCAGGTTCACTTTGCCATCGGCCAGCTTTACTATTTCTGAATATGTAACCCAATAAGGTGTAGGAATGATCACTTCATCACCTTCTTCTATTACCGCCATTGCAAGATTGGCTATACTTTGTTTTGCACCTGTTGAAACAAGAATGTTCACCGGGCTATAATCAAGATCATTATCTCTTTTAAACTTATGACAAATGGCTTCACGCAGATCAAGATAGCCGGCAACAGGAGTGTAGTGACTCCAGTTTTCTTTGATTGCATTGATTGCAGCTTTCTTAATGTGTTTTGGTGTGTCGAAATCAGGTTCTCCCAGGCTCAGGTCCGTTATGTCAAGGCCTTTTGCCCTTAACTCTCTACCCAGTTTGGCCATCTTAAGTGTTTCCGGTTCGTTGAATTTCTGCAATCTTGAAGACAAATCCATAATGCAAGCTTTGATAGATGACAAATGTAGGATGAACGTAAATATTTTTCTGATCAAATATTTACTTCTATTTTAGTTTTACTAAATCAATCTGCTAAATGAAACCACAAATCCTCTTAAAAATCAGTATCCTGCTATCATTTATTATTTTTTCTATTTCACCAGGCATAGCTTATGGTCAACAAAAGTACAATGGCTACTATGTTTCAAAAACTGGTGATACTACTTTCGGCAGTTTTATGAACTATACACAATGGGTAAAAAATCCCAGGGACGTATCTTTTAAACCTGACGGAGGTGATGCATTGCTTACTTTAAAACCTGGTGATGTATCGCTCTTTTCAATTAATAATCTCGATACGTATGTTTCCAAAGAGATCAGCAGGATGACGAATGTGATACATATTGGTAACATAGGGCTTAGTATTCCTCCCGAGTATAAAGAGGTTGAAGATGTTTATGAGAACCTGCATGTTTTTTTGCGTGAGATTTATAATAGCCCGGTTTTAAAACTCTACGAATTTTCAGATGCGAAGCGAACTAATTATTTTGCTTTGGAGAATAATGGAAAATTTTCCGAATTACAATTCAAGGCCTTTTATAATAGAGATGATAAACCTGTATATGTACGAAATTACCAGGTGCAACTTCAAGGTATGCTTGCTTCATTATTAGTGGGTAGGGCTTCTCTGGAACGCAAAATATTCTATGTTGATTATGACGGTGAAGATATTGTGAAGTATCTCGATAAGGTTATGAATGTAAAATCAGCTACTGGTAAGAAGGCATTTAGGCCGGAATTTGCTATCAGTGTTGGGGGAATGGCTAATTTCTTTGAGATCGGTCCAAGACAACAAACGATTCCTGCTACTAGGACGAAATTTGATGTTAAAACAGCACCACTTTTTTCTGTCAGTTACATTCAATATTTTCAACGTAACCTGGGAAAAGTTTTTTTAAATCCGCATTTAAAATATTTATCTATTGAGCAGGTCGGAATTGCTCCTTATGAATACATTAATAATCTGGCTTATTCTCCTGATACTGTTACTGTATATTTAAAAGAGATCAACCTTGACTTGTTTATTGGTAAATCATGGATCAAAACCGATAACTTTTCCTGGTATACCAGTATAGGGCCTTCGCTTCATTTCTTTTTAGAGAATTCATACGATGAACGAAAGCCCTCAGGCACTTCAGAAAAAAACTCCGGAAAGAGTTTTGCAATGTTTTTTGCTGCAGAGACAGGTGTAGTGATTAATAAAAAAATTGGATTATGGGTTAATTATTCCGGTTTGCCTGATGTGCAGAATAAAGTAAGTTATCGATTCCGGTCGACTAATATACAGGCAGGATTGCAGTATCGATTTCGGTTGTAATCCCACGTCTTAATTTTAATTCCAATGCCATTTTCATGAAGTGCTAAAACTAAACCTGGTTTTTCTTGCTGCTGTGTCTACGATTACACAAGAGTGCGACGCAAGTAAAGCCTAATAGCGATTCCGGACTCTGCACAATAAAAAATCCCGCCAATTACGGCAGGATCTTTTCTATCCTTGCTTGCCCAAAAAAAAATTAGTTATGTGTGATCACCTCAACTCCCAATCCTTGTGTTCCAACTACACCTGCAAATCCCTTAATGATAAATGTATAAATCTTGCCGGCCTGTACCGTAAAAGCAGGTATAGTAGCAACAGCTGTTGAACTTCCCGCCAGGTTAATTTGAAACGCCAGTCCTGCTGCATTTACTTCTGTGAAAGCAGCGTAGTTAGCATTTGTAGCAACATCATTGAAGCTCCTGTTGCTGAAATTGGTTGCTGCAGCTCCGTTAGCCAATACGTCTACACTCGGAGCATTCGGACTTAAATGCAATAAACGAACCTTCGCTTTACCTGCAGCCGGTGCAGAAAGATCGTCTCTTGTAAAAGCAGCTCTTCTTTTATGTGCTGAATCTACCACATACAATGTATAATGTGCATTGGCTTCGGTTGCCAATGTTCCGTTGATTATTTCTGTGCTTGTGCCTGTTTGTTTCACGATCACATTTACATTGCCGGCAGCAACTGCTTTGTAACCAGAGTTGGATGGGTAAGCAATGTTAGATGCAATGACAGATCCATTGGCAGAAGCGTCAATATTAGTTCCATTGGGAGATGCATTTACCACTAATAGGCTAGCAGTAGCATCATCATCATTCTTTTCACAACTAACAAAAAATACTGCAGAACACAGCAGTGCACATAGCGCTAAGAAATTCCTTTTCATAGTGATTAGTATTTTATTCGATGTTGTACTCTTGGCAATGATTGTGCCATCACCGAATAAATCAAATACTACTCTTTGGTGTAATCGAAGCGAAGCCCGGAAAGATCGACTTTGCCGGGTCTTTTTCGTTTTAGTTCGTGTTGATATACAATATCTCCAAGCAACGCCATGAAGGGGAAGCCTGTTTTTTCAAAATCGTATTTATCATCATTAAATACCCCATCACTATTATTGAGAATGGTAGCACTTATCATGAATTCGACATTGTTTTCGAGGTCTATGATATAAGCAACATCGGTAAGAAAGCCATAGGCCCAGCCGGCCTTACTGAATATTCTTACGTTGGAGTTAGAAATGATTTTGCTGCCGAGGAATTTTGTGTAGTTGTCAGGATACGAAATGGTGTCGTAATATGGATATCTACTTTCCCGTGGATAGCTGCTCATCCAACGCAAAGCAAATAGCTGATCTTCTTCAGAAATATTATATCGCTGTTCTTTTTTTACAGAAGCTGGAAAGATAAAAGTTCTTAATTGTTGATGAAGGTCTTGCAGCGAAACATTATTCTTCAGCGAAAAATCAAATGGTTCATTTATTAGTTTGTTACCACTATAGTATCCCTTTCCAAGCTTAATATTTGCATCTGGAAAGCTGGCTTTACTGTATTGAGCAGCTTGTTCGTATAAAACGTTTCCTGAAGTATCATAAAAACCAACAGGATTGGTATGCCTGTTTTGTTCCTGGTTAAGGAATATTGCCAGCCGATGCCGGATAACAGAATGGTTATATCCTTTTTGTTGCAGGTAATTGTGAATGTATTCTTGCCCAAGAAACTCATATAACCTGTTGAATGCATCATTATCACTCACCAGGAAAATTTGTTTGATATAATGAGCAATGCTGGCCTTGCTGTCTTTTGCCGTTGGCTGAGTATAACTAACCTGCTGACCACTGAAGCTGCTATCGGTGATCATTGTACTGTACTTATCTATTCGTCTCTCTCTTAATTCATTTATTTTTTCCAGTGCGAGAAATGCTACAGGCATTTTCACAGTACTGGCAGGGTAAAAATATTTACCCGCATCCACGTTAAACAAATAGTCTGTAAAATGCGGTTCACCTTTAGGGTTACGATCAATTTTGGTATAGATCACCTGCAGATTCAATTCTTCTTTGTTCTGTATGAAGCGTTGCATCTCCTTGTTTGACTGTAATAATTCAACAAGTGTGTTTTTTCCAGGATCAGGTGATGACTCTATGGTTTGCATGGTTGATCTGCAGGCTATTGCAAGAATAAAAACAGAGAGCAGTGTAAGTTTCATTGTTAGCCAAACCTAAGATATTTTCTGAAATCTTTGGCCAGATAACAAGCTGTCGTTAACTACATTTGCAGGCTATGCCACATGAAGCAATTTCGGTGTTCGATATGTTTAAGATAGGAGTAGGGCCATCGAGTTCTCACACTTTGGGTCCATGGAGAGCAGCGTTACGTTGTCTTGATACCATTAGATCGAAAGCTTCACTAAACGATGTGGCTTCGGTTACAGTTTTATTATACGGATCACTTGCAAAGACAGGAAAAGGACATGGAACTGATATTGCAGTCATGTTAGGCTTGTGTGGAGAGGATCCTGTTACCATTGATGTGAATGCGATAACGCCAAAGATCAATGGGATCACTACTACTAAGCGATTAAAACTCGGTGGAGAGGTGATCGTTGATTTTGAACCTGCTGCAAATGTTCAATTCTTATTTAACGAAGTACTTCCATATCATCCAAACGGGTTATCATTTCTCGTTAGTTTAAAAAATGGTGAGGGCTGGAGTGAGACTTTTTATTCTATCGGTGGTGGTTTTGTTGTGAAAGAAGGTGAGGAAAGAGGAAGCAAAGATGATGTGTTGTTGCCTTTTCCGGTAGATACCGGTGATGAGCTTTTGCATTGGTGTATGAAAACCGGCATGAGCATTAATGAAGTGGTGATGGAGAACGAATCGGCATGGAGACCAGAGGCAGAAACCAGAAAAGGTGTCATGCGTATCTGGGATACGATGAAAGATTGCATTTATCGAGGTTGTCATACAAAAGGAGAATTGCCTGGTGGTTTGAACGTAAGGCGAAGAGCATTCGATCTTAATAAGAAACTACTGAAGGGAAGAAAATATACCGATTACAATACCTGGCAAAAAGCAATCAAAGAAGGCGGAGAAAACTTCCAGTATATTTTAGATTGGGTAAGTTGCTTTGCTTTGGCTGTGAACGAAGAGAATGCAGCATTTGGTAGAGTGGTTACTGCACCAACAAACGGAGCCGCTGGTGTTATTCCAGCTGTGTTGCAATACTACATCACATTCATGGATGCAAATGATGAAGATAAGATCATTCGTTTTCTTTTAACGGCATCTGAAATAGGAAGTATTTTCAAAAAAGGAGCAACTATTTCTGCTGCTATGGGGGGTTGCCAGGCAGAAATTGGTGTGAGCAGTGCTATGGCTGCAGCAGCATTGACTGAGAGCCAGGGTGGTTCTCAACGACAAACAATGATGGCTGCTGAAATTGCAATGGAACATCATCTTGGAATGACCTGTGACCCTATTGGTGGATTGGTACAAGTTCCATGTATCGAAAGAAATACGATGGGTGCCATCAAAGCCATCACTGCTTCTCAATTAGCTTTACAAAGCTCACCGGATTATGCAAAAGTTTCGTTGGATAAGGTCATCAAAACAATGTGGGATACTGCACTTGACATGAATAGCAAGTACAAAGAAACTTCTGATGGTGGTTTGGCTGTACACATACCATTAAGTTTGAGTGAATGTTAATGTCTTTAGCTGCTGTATTACTATTTAGCTTCGTTGTGTCACTCACTTGTACTATATATCAATATTCAGCTGAATGATCATTTGACTATGATCTCATCAATAAACAAATGAGAAGGATTTCCTGCACTTTCATGCCATGAAGGAAGCTTACCTCCATTTACCACTTTTACTTTAATATATTTTGCCTGTAGTTTCACTTCTCTTCCGAGGTTTTGCGTTTCAACGCTTTCACTCTTTTGATCAACACTGTTTTGAATTCGTGTTGCTTCTGTATAATTCACTCCATCCAGGCTGCTATAAAATATTACTTCTTTCGGGTAAATTATCCATGGACTCACATCCTGCAAAACATGAACACCTAAATAAGAAATTGTTTTTACTGTTTGCAGATCGATGACAGCATCGAGATCAGTATCAAAATAGCTCTGCCATTCTCCGGCTTTCCAGTTGATCGTTCCGGTTATGCCATCGATTAAAGATTCAGGTCCACCTGCTGTATACATTGGATGAACTGTTGAATTTACTTTGATGCTGATATCTCCCGGTATCCTGTAAAATTTTTGTGACACAGTGGGGCTTTGTTCTTTTCCTTTGACCACGTAAGTGAATATTTCACATGAATGATCGATTTCAAAATCGTTTTCGTATTTCAAAAAACTGGTTTCAGTTGTGTCTGTTTTGATGTTATAATAGATCTCAGCTGTTTTGTTTATGCTGGCAAGGCTCACTTTCATAGTTGACCTGAATTTATTTGATTCAACATTGAAAAAAGGAACAGCAACGATATCCTTCGCTTCAATTTTTGAATGAGGTAACTCGTATCGGAGTGATTTATAAGGCTCATTTGATAGATCAAATTCTAGTGTGCCACCTTTCATTACATCATTGTGCTTTAAATAAAGCTTTGAGTGTTTCTTTCCATTTAATCGTAAACCTTTCACAAAGAAATTACCTGGTTTTTTATTCTTTGCTTTGATTGAGAAACGCTTTCCGTTTTCCAGGTTGATCTTTACTTCATCAAACATCGGTGTTCCTAAAACATATTCACCACTTCCGGGCAGAACTGGATAAAATCCCATTGCCGAAAAAATAAACCAGGCACTCATCTGGCCACAATCTTCGTTGCCAATTAATCCATCCGGTGCATTAATATAAAATTCAGTATTGATGAAATTCACCAGTTCCTGTGTTCTCCATGGCATACCCGCATAATTGAATAAATAAGCCATATGGTGACTAGGTTCATTGCCCTGAGCATATTGACCGATCAGACCTGTAACATCAGCCTGTTCTCTTCCTGTTGTTTTTGATGTAGTGGTAAAAAGTTCATTCAATTTTGCTGCAAAGGAATCTTTGCCACCATGCAATTGTATTAATGTTTCAATGTCCTGTGGAACTGCAAATGAATATTGCCAGGAGTTTGCTTCCGTATAAAAATTATTGATCTCTTTTGCATCGAAAGGAGTGTACCACATAGCCTGTAATTTCCCTCTCATGTGTTTGGTAGCAGGGTCAAATACATTTTTGTAATACTGTGCTCTTTGCATGTATTTTTCATAAACTGCAATATTGCCGATCATCTTTGCAAATTGTGCAATGCACCAATCATCATACGCATACTCTAAAGTTTTTGAAACAGACTCATGTTCTTTATCGTTACTTATGTATCCATATTTCTGGTAATGATCTAATCCAAAACGGCTACTTTCAGCGTAAGCAATCATAGCATCTAACAACTCCTTTTCATTTCCCTTGAATAATCCTTTCTGATAAGCATCAACGATAACAGGAACAGAATGATAACCGATCATGCAGAAAGTTTCGTTGCCGGCAAATTCCCACACAGGTAACATTCCACCATTTCTGTGTTGTTGCAAAAATGTTTTGATCCAATCCTTCGTTCTTTTTTGATCAAGGATCGTCATTAAAGGATGATAGGCTCTGTATGTATCCCAAAGCGAAAACACCGAGTAGTTGGTGAAGTCTTTTGCCTGGTGAACTTTATTATCGGTTCCTCTATATCTTCTGTCAACATCTTCGAAAACATTCGGAACGACCATGGTATGATACAATGCAGTATAAAAACTCACCTGTTGATTAAATGTTCCACCTTTTACTTCCACTTTGCTAAGTTCTTTATTCCAGGCTGTTTTTGCTTTCTGATGAAGCTGATCAAAATTCCAATCTTTGATCTCTGTATCAACATTCAGTTTTGCACCAGCTTCATCCACTCCGGAAACCCCAACTTTCGCTCTCACCATTCCATGTGAAGGCTTTTTAAACTGAACGTGAACTTTAATGTTAGTGCCTTCAACTTTTGAAGCGGCACTGATCTTGCCATCGTCGTTAATAATAAAACCTGCAATCGGTTGTTCAAATCTTATATGGAAATAAAAATGCTGGTTGCTGGCCCATGACTTACTTCTCCTAAAACCACGGATCTCATAGTCATTTATTTTTTCGATTCCTGATTCCAGTACCTGGTCACGGTGCTTCAGATCAATTAAGATGGATGCATTATTTGTTGAAGATGGAAAAGTATATTGATGCATTCCATTTCTTACAGAAGTTGTTAACTGAGCTTTAATATTATGTTTATTCAACAGCACTTCATAATACCCCGGTGAAGCTTTTTCATTCTTGTGTGAGAATGAGGAACGATAATCTTCTTTGTTCCATTGAACATTTCCGGTAAAGGGCATCATTAAAAGGTCACAATAATCAGGAATGCCTGTTCCACTGAGATGAGTGTGTGAGAATCCATAGATTACTGAATCGCTGTAATGATATCCACTGCTGCCATCCCAGTCGGCCATTCTGGTATCCGGACTTAATTGCATCATTCCAAAAGGCATTGTTGCTCCTGGATAAGTATGACCGTGTCCACCTGTACCAATGAAAGGATTAACCAAATGGGTGAAATCTTTCTGTGCTAATCCGATAACAGGAAACAGGAGAACAATCAACAGTTTTTTCATAGCTATTAATTCAACGATTCTCTTAATGCTTTTACTTCTGCCGGGTCAATTCCAGGATTGGAAACTTCATTGAATGATGGATGAATGAAATCCATCTGTGAATCAGACTTTCCTTTTACTGATGAATGAAATTCTACTGCACCAGTTTTGTCAGCGATCATCCTGATATTTTCTTTTCTTACACCACTTCCAGGCATGATAATGATTCGGTCGTCTGCTTTTTTAATCAGCTCGGCAATCAGGTCAACACCTTCTGGTGCTGTTGGTTTTTGACCGGAGGTTAGAATTCTTTGGCAACCGATTTCAATTAATTCTTCCAATGCATTAAAAGGATCTTTACACCTGTCAAATGCACGATGAAATGTAACTTCTAAGGGATAGGCAAGATCAATTAGTGCTGCAGTTCTCTCTACATCTATGTTTCCATCCTTTTTTAAAAGACCAATCACCACACCTTCACAGCCAAATTTTTTTGCAAGCAGTACGTCATTCGTCATCAATTCAAATTCTTCATCTGTATAAAGAAAATCACCTGGCCTTGGACGGATGATTGGAAATAAAATCACGTCAAAAGCTTTACGGCATTGTTTGATCAATCCATAAAAGGGTGTAAGACCACCTTCAGACAAAGCCGAACATAATTCAATTCTATCTGCACCACCTTCGACAGCTGATTTGGTAGTAGTGAAATCAGTCGTAGCTATTTCAATAATATACTTCATCTATTGGAAAATACTTTTTGCTTTGAGTGTTTTTACTCCAGCATTTGAATGAACAGCGTAAGTGAAACCTTTCTGTAAACCATAAGCACCTGTTTCTCCTTTTTTGTTTATGGCAACAAAACCAACCTGTAGTTCTTTTGCTTTCTTCCCTCTCATCCTGATAAGTCTTTCAATCGTTTTTTTACAAGCCTGTTCTGGTGAAGTTCCGTTTCTCATGTATTCAACAACGGTATGAGAACCACAAATACGAATGATCTCCTCACCAACTCCTGAACATGTTGCTGCACCAACTTCATTGTCGACATACAAACCTGCACCAATAACTGGCGAATCACCCACACGACCTCTCATTTTGAAAGCCATCCCACTTGTTGAACAGGCACCACTGAGATCACCATTTGCATCCATGGCAATCATTCCGATTGTATCGTGATTATTTTCCTGGCCTGGCTGTTCGTTTTGCATGATCTTAGGAATGGTCATCGGATCGTATTTTGAATCTTTCAGCCATTCTTTCCAGGCTTTTTCAGCATCCGGGCTGAGTATATTCTCTATGCTAAACCCATTTTGTAAAGCAAATTGCAATGCACCTTCACCCACTAATTGTATATGGGGTGTTTTCTCCATCACCATTCTGGCTAACTTGATTGGGTGTTTTATTCCTTCAACAAACATCACGGAACCACAGTTTCCAAATTGGTCCATGATACATGCATCCAAGGTTACTTTTCCATCCCTGTCTGGTAACCCCCCGTAGCCTACACTTTGATCTTCCGGATCAGCTTCCGGAATTTGAACACCAGCTTCTACAGCATCTATTGCCTTGCCACCTTTGCTTAAAACATTCCAGGCAGCAGTATTTGCTTTTGTGTTTTGCTGCCATGTAGAAATTACGATTGGTTTATTTTTTACCCGTCCGTAAAAGGAATTTCCGGATGAACTTTTATTCACCAATAAAGCCAGACTGGAAAGAAGCGAGGATTGCAAAAATTTCCTGCGATCAAACATTCATGTGCAATTTGAAGTAAAGTTTAGGTTTTTCATCTGATTCTCAAAGAATGCAGATAACATACACATATAAAATGAAGAGCTGCAAATTATTCGAGTAACATATCTTTGATTTAAACAAAGGATTTGAAGCATCTTTCGGTTCTCAATAAATATTTTCTCAAGTACAGGTACCGGTTCCTTGCTGGTATTTTCTTCATTCTTGCTTCTAATTATTTTGCTGTACTTGCTCCCCAGGTCACAGGCTATGTTGTAAACAAAGTGCAGGCCTTGTTAAGTGGAAGTGTTTCCGTACCACAGCAAAAAGAGCACGATGCTTTAGTAAATATATTTATCGGATGGAGTGAAAGCAATTTTGAAGGCAGCTCATTGATTGCTTTAGCCAGTATCACGATCCTTGTGTTGGCTTTATTAAGTGGATTGTTCATGTTCTTTATGCGGCAGACATTAATCGTAATGAGTCGGCATATTGAGTACGACCAGAAGAACGAAATATTTAAACACTACCAGGAACTTGATACCAACTTTTATAAGACACACAGCACCGGTGACCTGATGAACCGGATTAGTGAAGATGTGAGCAGGGTGAGAATGTATACTGGTCCAGCTATTATGTACCTGGCGAATCTTGCTGTAAGAATTTCTTTATGTACTTATTTCATGGCAAGAAAAGACTGGCTGCTCACGATTTATGTGCTTGCTCCATTGCCTATCCTGGCTTTCATTATTTATTATGTGAATACCATTATTCATAAAAGAAGTGAAAGAATACAGGCTTTATTGTCTGACCTTACCACCAATGCACAGCAATCGTATTCAGGCATCAGGGTCATCAAATCATATGTTCAGGAGAAAGCGATGCATGGTTTCTTCAACAAGAATAGTGAAGAGTACAAAAAACATGCTATCGGGTTAGCCAAAATTGAATCTGTATATTTTCCAAGCATGGCTTTGATGATTGGACTGAGCACTCTCATCACCGTAGGTATCGGAAGTTACCAGGCTCTCACTGATCCTGCAACCAAAGCAGGGCTTATTGTAGAGTTTATTATCTACATCAACATGCTAACCTTTCCGGTTAGTGCCATTGGCTGGGTGGCAAGTATGATCCAGAGAGCTGCTGCATCCCAAAAAAGGATCAATGAATTTTTACATACAGTGCCAACAGTGATAAATGAAAGAGAGAAAGATAAGATCAGCTTGAAAGGAGCCATAGCCTTTAGAAATGTTGATTTTATCTATCCACATACAGGTATAGAGGCTATCAGGAATCTCAACGTCACAATTAATACTGGTGAAAAAGTGTTGATCGTTGGCAGAACCGGAAGTGGAAAAACAACAATTGCTCAATTGCTGCTACGTTTTTACGATGTTACAAGTGGAACCATCAACATAAATGGTACGCTACTAAAGGACATTTCATTGAAGCGGTTAAGAGAACAAATCAGTTATGTGCCGCAGGATGTGTTTTTATTCAGTGATTCTGTAACTGACAACATAGAATTTGGTGTTACGGGAAAACAGAACATCACTGCAGAACTCGCAGCTTCTTATGCCAGTATTGACAAGGAGATTAAAGATTTTCCAAAGGGGTATGAAACATTCATCGGAGAAAGAGGTGTTACGTTAAGTGGAGGACAAAAACAAAGAATTTCCATTGCCAGGGCTTTGATGAAAGACAGCAACATCATAATTTTTGATGATTGTTTAAGTGCAGTAGATGCAAAAACGGAACATGAAATAACAAAAAACATTAATCAGTATCTCGGTGATAAGACTGCAATTATCATTACTCACCGGATCATCACTTCAATTCATTTTCACCAGGTACTTGTGATGAATGAAGGTTCTGTTTTAGAGCAGGGTACACATGAAGAATTGTTATTGAAGAATGGATATTATGCTGAACTTTTCAGGAAGCAAATGGCAGGATTGACTGATGAGGAACTCAGCAAAATCTGAGGTCCGAATAATTTTGTGAAAATTTTGGTAATTGTTAAAGAAACCTATATTTGCTACTGCTTAAAAAACCAGATTAACCAAACCAAAACTCTATTAAAACTGTGGCGTACGACAACAACGAGAAGAAAATGGAAAGTGTTTACAGCAAAAGGATAAGAGCCGGAAAGCGAAGGACGTACTTTTTTGATGTAAGAGCTACTCGTGGAAACGATTACTACCTTACCATCACTGAAAGCAGGAAGCGTTTTGATGACAATGGATATGACAGGCACAAGATCTTTTTATACAAGGAAGACTTCAACAAGTTTATTAAAGCTCTGACCGAAGCTGTAGACTATGTAAAGACAGACCTGATGCCTGACTTTGATTTCGACGCATTCAACCATGAATACAACGATGCTGATGGAATGGAAGGAAGTGAAAATGGTTTTGCACCAGTTGCTGCCGAAGTAAAACAGGAGACCAATGGTGTTGCAGAACAAACGGTGGAAGCAGAGGCACCTTCTGACAATCACACCCCATCCAATGAAGAAGTAGATAAGTGGTAATCTTAATATATTGCGACGAAAGCTCCTGAAAACAGGGGCTTTTCTTTTTATATGGTCTTAGCAGTAGTGCTTCTATCATGGTCTGTTGTGTCACACACTTGTACGTTCAGAACGTAATTCAACTTGATGGAATTCAGTAGGAGTTTAATAATAAGCCAGTGACAATCAGCATAATCTGCGGCATCCGTGTTCCCCTTGTATAAGAGTGCGACGCAAGGAACGATTCCATGAAATGCTGTAGCTGGTCTAATAAAACTTCCTTAAAAGCCTTGAATATTAACTGCTGAGCCTTACCTTTGCCGTCCTGAAAAAATCAGGATATTTCCCGTAAGGCTCAACAAGTGTACTTCCTGTGAAGTACCGCCAGCAGGGTGTAATCGAAAGATTATTATACAATGCCAAAGGTAAAAACAAACTCCAGCGCTAAGAAGCGTTTTAAGGTGACCGGTACAGGAGAGATCACCTTTCAGAAAGCTTTTAAACGTCACATCTTAACCAAGAAATCAACCAAACGCAAAAGAGCAATGCGTAAAGATGGTGTTGTTAGCAGTGCTAACAAAGATTTCGTGATGCGTTTATTAAGAATGAAGTAATCAAAATTTGATCAACCTCCTCCGGGAAAAAAATAATTAGTTATGCCACGTTCAAAAAATGCTGTTGCTTCAAGAGCAAGAAGAAAAAGAATTCTGAAGGCAGCAAAAGGATTCTACGGTAAGCGTAAAAACGTTTATACAGTAGCCAAAAATATTGTTGAGAAAGGACAGACCTATAGTTATGTAGGCCGTAAATTAAAGAAAAGAGAATACCGCCAGCTGTGGATTGCACGTATTAATGCTGCATGTCGTGAGCAGGGTATGACCTACAGCCAGTTCATTAACGCATTAAGCGTAAAAGGTATTGATCTTAACCGTAAGGTGTTGGCCGATATCGCTATGAATGAGCCTGAAAGCTTTACCGCTTTGGTAGCTTCAGTAAAAAAGTAATTTCTTAGAGCTAAGTATAGAAAGTCCTGCCCAAAAAGCAGGACTTTTTTGTGGGCAATATTTTGTGGCCCATTTATTTGGCAATCATTTACTTTTGTTCTTTACTAATCTCTAAATTCAAGTTCTTAAATGAACAATACTTACACCGGCCTGGTGAAACAAACTTTCCACTTTCCGCAGGAAGGGTTTGATGTTAACGACGACGGATACCTCCAGTACAATGGTTTAGATCTGAAAGCTTTGATAGATAAGTATGGTACGCCAATGAAGCTTACCTATTTACCTAAGATCGGCATGCAGATAAATAAAGCCAAGCAAATGTTTGCTGCAGCAATGAAACGTCATAAGTACGAGGGTAAGTATCATTACTGTTATTGCACCAAAAGTTCTCATTTTTCATTCGTAGTGGAAGAGGCTCTGAAGCATGATATTCATTTGGAGACTTCTTACGCTTACGATCTCGAAATCATTAATAAACTATACGAAAAGAAGAAGATCAACAAAGACATCTTCATCGTCTGCAATGGATTTAAGCAAAGAGGTTATACATCAAGAATTGCAAAACTCATCAACAGCGGGTTTAAAAATGTAGTGCCTGTATTGGATAATCTTGCAGAGTTGCAATCTTACAAACGATCAGTGAAAGTGCCTTTCAAACTAGGAATAAGGGTGGCTGCTGAAGAAGAACCTACATTTCCTTTTTATACATCAAGGCTTGGAATAAGAGCAAAAGATATCCTGGAATTTTATGTAGATGAGATTGAAGGTTATGAAGATAAATTCCAGCTTAAGATGCTGCATATCTTTTTAAATAAAGGGATAAAGGATGATGTGTATTACTGGAGTGAGTTGAATAAGATCATCAACTTGTATTGCCAGCTGAAAAAGATTTGTCCTGAGCTGGATTCAATAAACATTGGTGGAGGTTTTCCTATTAAACACTCGTTAGGTTTTGAATATGATTACCAGTTTATGATCAACGAGATTGTTGGTAACATTAAGAAAGCTTGTAAGAAAGCTAAAGTGCCGATGCCGAATATTTTCACCGAGTTTGGCAGTTTTACAGTAGGAGAGAGCATGGCCCATATTTACAGTGTAATTGGTGAGAAAAATCAGAATGACAGGGAAAGCTGGTACATGATCGACTCATCTTTCATCACTACGTTACCAGATACATGGGGTATTGGTGAAAAGTTTTTGATGTTGCCGATCAATAAATGGGACAACGATTATAAACGTGTGGTGTTAGGAGGAATTACCTGTGACAGCCATGATTATTACGATTCTGAAGAACACATTAATGAAGTGTTCTTACCCAATACAAAACATGCTGATGTAAATGCCCCTGAAAATAAAGAGCCTTTGTATGTTGGCTTTTTTCATACCGGAGCTTACCAGGATCAGATCAGTGGATATGGTGGTATAAAACACTGCCTTATACCTTCACCAAAGCATATTATCGTAGAAAGAGATAAAAATGGAAAACTGGTAGACTGGGTGTATGCAAAAGAACAAACTGCACAGAGTATGTTGAAGATATTAGGATATATAAAATAAGAGAATTTGATTTTTACAAAATGAGCTTGCTGTTTGGCAGGCTCTTTTTGTTAGCAGCGGTTCATTCTACTATAATGAGGTACTCTCTTATACGTTCTGGTCATTGTTCATCTAATTCGTTCAACATGGCTTCAAGTTGTTCAACATAATTTCCATATAACTTTCTAAGATACCATTTAGTGAACCGGAAACTTGCATAACCAAAAATAAAAAGCGCTACTAAAAAGTAACCAAATAAATCCCACCTGATTGGCTTTGGTACAATGGTAGGGTCTATATATGTAATCCAGAAAGCTAAACTAAAGATGAGTGGCAACAAACCTAACCCCAGCCTTATATATAGCCAGGCATATTGATAAATAATGGAAACTATTGTCTCAAGATTGGTTCTAACAGTAGTGTCAGATGTTGATAGTCGTTTTATCCTGGATGTGAGAGATAGCAGTATAATTGAAACAACTAATCCTAATGCAGCATCAATCGTAAAGAAGGTTTTATAATTCCAATCATCAATGATTAAAGCCAATACAACACAAGCTAAAGTGAGGAACATACACAGATACATTTCGAGGAGTAGGTTCCTGTATAGTTTTTGGACGAGTGATTGAGTATTTTTTTTAAGCAAAGAAGTAATATCAGCCTCAGAATGATTCTGGGATTTGTCTTCTATTTTCAGGTTTAACTCCTTTTTCAGTTCATCCAGTTCCATTGCATCAGTTTATAGGATGATAATATTTTGCGGTTTCTTCTTTCAGCTTAGTTTTAACCCTGTTCATTTTCACCCCAACATTCGTTACAGTTATACCAAGCATTTCACCCATTTCTTTGTAGCTGAAATCATCCAGGTAAAGCATCACTAAAGCTTTTTCAATCTTTGATAGTCCTGCAATGGCTTTGTACATAGCCTGCACCTGTTCTTCTACAGGATTGTATTCGTCTTTTGTATCTGGAAATTGTTCAGTGAATGTGAGATTAACCTGTTTGCTTTCCTTCCTGTAAAATGTAATTGCAGTATTCAATGCCACACGATACAGCCAGGTAGAGAATTGTGAATCACCACGGAAATTTTTAATTGCTTTCCATGCCTGTAAAGTGATCTCCTGGAAAAGGTCTTCTTTGTCGGCACCATTATCCATATAAACATTACATATTTTATGGATGATGTTCTGATGCCTGTTGAGTAATTCAACAAATTCCTTTTCCGTGAGCATTTTATTGCTTTACTGCTGTAACCTTATAGCCTTGCTTGCGAAGTAAATTGATCACACCAATGTTTCCACCCAGGTGAGCTGCACCAACAGCAAAGAAACTTGGCTTTTCTTTCATGGCAGATTCAATGATTGGTATCCAGTTCTCATTTCTTTTCTTAAGCATCACTTCTTCATAATCTCCAAAGTCTTCGTCTTCGGAAGTCATTTTTATCATCTCTTGTATATCCTGCTTCCTGTATACTTCAACCATTTTATCAAATGATTGTTTTGCACTATCAAGATTATACATGGTTTTTAAAAACATATCAGCCTGAACTTCGTATGGAATAGAATCCAACACACCAATCTGTTCTTCCACTTTTTCCAAACCAAAGATGTTCATGTCTTTTTCTTTAGCCAGCTTCATGAATTCTGTTTCCCATCCTTCAGGACTACATCCTAACAATGATGGATAGATCATACTCATCAGCAGTATTGGTTTTGCACGACTGAGCATATTCAGCGGTAAGCCTGTTTTGGATTGGAATATTGCAGATACTGAATCAAAATCTTTAGCAGGTAATAATGTTTGAAGATCATTATCACCATTCATCATCATTCCCATCATCATCTTAGCCATGGTAGAAGGATCGTCCATATCCAGTTCCAGGAACAATTGCTGTGTGCTGTTAAATGCAGAAAGCAGTTTAGGTGAAACACTTATATCATCAGGGCACATGATATGAATGGTGCCGTACAGGTAAGACGGTTTTGTCAATTCTTTTCCTTCAATTTTCCATAGCAATGACTTTTCGGTTGGAGCCTGTGCTATTGAAAACATCGCAGTAAATAAATATGGCACTGAGAGTAGTAGTTTTTTCATATAATTTATTAGTCGTTACATTAAGCAAATTATTACAATAGGGTGAGAATGTTAAGTTAAGTTGCCTGGAAAAACAAAGCCCCACTTAAATAAGTGAGGCTTAACCAAAACCAACTGTTTGCCTTTCATAGGCGAGAAACAATTCTACCTCTTACTGGATGGTAATTTCTTTAGGCACCACTTTCACTTCCTCTTTTTTAGGGAGATAAAGTTTCAACACACCATCTTCATATTTCGCCTGTATACCATCAGTGTTTACTTTTTCATCTACTGTAAAACTGCGTTTAAAGCTATTGCTCCTGAATTCTTTTCTATGGGTTTTGTATTCTTTGTTCTCAGCCTCTTCTTTGTGTTCGTAGCTGATGGTAAGAACTCCTTTTTCAAGGTTAATCTTAAACTGTTCTTTCTTCAAACCCGGAGCCACCAGTTCTAAGTGATAAGCATCATTGTTCTCATGGATGTTTACTGGTGGAATGCTGAAGTTCATGTCTCTTCCCAGGTTTGCAGGAAAAGTGTTCAGCAGGTCTTCAAAGATGTTGTCCAGGTTTTTAAAATTGTGTTTTACCAGTGTCATAGTCTTTATTTTTTAATTTTTAGTCAATCAGATTTGTAGTTTTAGGTTTGTCAAACGATGTACCGATGCATTTTTTAGTAATATTCGACAGAATTATCTGCCGCTATGGCAAAACACGGCCAAAAAGAAAGACATTTTGTCGGGATTAAGTAG
Organism: Chitinophagaceae bacterium; assembly: GCA_036676415.1. Classification (GTDB taxonomy): domain Bacteria; phylum Bacteroidota; class Bacteroidia; order Chitinophagales; family Chitinophagaceae; genus JAEZDC01. The sequence continues at coordinate 109,770 of JAKFCX010000062.1, read as the reverse complement.
AAGTCAATACCTGTAAATTTGCATTCTAAATAAAAACGAATATGTACCCAGCAGAAATAGTGATGCCGATGAAAGCCGAGCTTACGGATAATGGTTTTGAGGATCTCAGGAATTCAGAAGCAGTTGAAAATACTTTGAAGCAAGAAGGAACCACACTTGTGGTGATCAATTCTGTTTGTGGTTGTGCTGCAGGTGCTGCAAGACCTGGTGTTTTGATGGCTGTAAGCAATGCAACAAAACGTCCGGATAGACTGGCAACAGCCTTTGCGGGATTTGATACTGAAGCCGTAAATAAAGTAAGAGAGCACATGATGCCTTACCCTCCATCTTCACCTGCTATTGCATTATTCAAAAATGGTGAATTGGTTAGTATGGTGGAGCGTCACCAGATCGAAGGAAGACCTGCCAATGTAATTGCTCAGCATCTCATTGGTCTATTCGATCAGCATTGTAATTAAAGAAGCTTTGTTATAGATGGTTAATAGGCTCTACCTTTCGGTGGAGCTTATTTTTTGGGGGACACGATGGAAGTTTAATTAGCCAGCAGAAGTTTTACATAGCAGCTTCGTTGTGTCACTCACTTGTGCTGTTGATTTTATTGCAACTGATGAATAAGCACTCTTTCCCATTGCTCCTCAAAACTCCAGACGTACAAGTGAGTACCTCATTATTTAGTTTCATACTTTGTTTCGGTGAATCTCCTTCGTCGATGTGACACAACAAAAGCATCATGCCTGTTCTGCTGATGGCTTCATAACTTTACAGTATCCACTTACAACTATCCACTTTTTCCATAACATTGCAGCATGTATCCAAACCTCTACTACGCTTTTGAAGATTTGTTCGGAGTTCAGATAAAAGGACTGCAACTGGTAAATTCATTTGGCTTCTTTGTAGCCATTGCTTTCCTGTTTGGTGCATGGATACTAACGAAGGAAATCAAACGAAAAGAATCAGAAGGGTTACTTACTTATACAACAAGGGTTATCACTTCTAACGAACAGGTTTCATGGTTTGATGTGCTGTTGAATTTTGTTTTGGGTTTCTTTTTAGGATATAAGATCATTGGTGCTTTCTTAATTCCAGAGGCATTGGAAGATCCGCAGGTTTTTATATTCTCATCCAAAGGTCACGTGTTAGCAGGATTATTAACTGGAGCATTGTTTGGTGGCTTGAAATGGAATGAAAAACGTAAGAACAGCTCCGGAAAACCTGAGAAGAGAACAGTAAGAATCTGGCCACACGACAGGGTAGGAGATATGGTAATCTATGCTGCTATTTTCGGCTTTCTGGGAGCAAAAATCTTTCATAACCTGGAGAACCTGGATGAGTTTACAGCAGACCCGATTGGTGCATTGATCTCTTTTAGTGGATTAACGATTTATGGTGGATTGATCTTAGCAACGCTTGCTATTATCTATTATGCTCGTAAAAATAATATTGCGGTACTGCACCTGGCTGATGCATTTGCACCAACCATGATGATTGCTTATGCAATAGGCAGAATTGGTTGCCAGGTATCTGGTGATGGTGACTGGGGTATTTTGAATAGTGCTTATCTCACCGAAATGGATGGAGCCATCGTTTCATCTACACCTGAGCAATTCAATGCTGCACTCCAGGCTAATGCACAGTTTTACTTAAGAGACTTGAATGTTGATTCACTGAGCCAGGTTCAACATGCTTCAGTAAAGGCATTTGCAGGATTACCTAACTGGCTTGTCGCTTACGATTATCCGCATAATGTGGTAACTGCCGGAGTTCCTTTAGCAGATTGTACTGGAAAATACTGTAATCATCTTCCAATTCCGGTATTTCCAACTCCGCTTTATGAGTTCCTTGCCTGCACATTATTGTTTTTTGTACTATGGATGCTGCGTAAAAAGGTCAAAATCGCTGGTCGACTGGCTGCGATTTACCTGATGTTCAATGGAGCTGAACGTTTCCTGGTAGAGAAAATCCGGGTGAATACAACGTATGACATCTTTGGATTCCATCCTACGCAGGCAGAGATAATATCCGTGATGCTCATCATTGCTGGTATTGCTTTATATATGTATGTTCCTAAAATTCAGCCTGCTACGCCACAACCGAGGAACTAATCTACTGCTGCATTTCCATTAGGTGTTGAAAATCCATCAACCTTTTAAAGCTTAAAGATGGTTCGCCAGCCATCCTTGCATTCTACCGTTCATGTTAAAATATTGTACTTGGTTATGCAAAGTACCTACTTTTGGACTGTAATCAACAAGCTACAGTACTAATAAAACCAGATACATGAAAAAGACTGCAACTCTAATAACTGCACTTAGCCTGCTTTTCACAATGCAATTAAAAGCACAAACGGCACCAGGAAAGATCTCAGGAAACGTTACAAATGCTCAAAAGCCAGTTGAGGCTGCAACTGTAAATCTCCTGAGAGCAAAGGACTCGTCGATCGTAAAGTTTGCGATCACTAATAAAACGGGGGTTTTCGAAATTGACTTAATAAAAGATGGTGCTTACCTGGTTTCAATCCAGGCAATAGGATATCAAAAATATTACTCTACAGCGTTTGAGGTTAGTTCAGGTACAGCCAACCAATCGTTCAACAAAATAGAGTTAACGCCATCTGCCAATAAACTGCAGGATGTTACTGTAGCATCTAAAAAGCCATTGATTGAACAGAAGATCGATAGAACAATTATAAATGTTGATGCATCACCAACGAATGTGGGCAGCAGTGCTTTGGAAGTATTGGAAAAATCACCCGGCATTTCCATTGATAAAGATGGTAACATCAGCCTGAAAGGAAAAGAAGGTGTGATGGTATTGATCGATAATCGACCAACCCAGTTAAGTGGTGCTGATCTTGCCAACCTGTTACGTAGCATGAATGCAAATCAACTAGATCAGATTGAAATCATGACTAACCCACCAGCGAAATATGATGCAGCAGGTAATGCAGGTATTATCAATATCAAAACAAAAAAGACCAAGCAATTCGGATACAGTGGATCTGTTACCGTAGGATATGGACAAGGTGTATATCCAAAAGCAAATGAGGCCTTCACCTTTAATTACCGCCAGGGAAAGGTTAACCTGTTTACTAATTTAAGCCACAATTTTCATAAAGGCTTTGGGGAATTGGATATTGAAAGAAACTTTATTAATAAAGCTTCGAAAGCAATTGAATCCCATTTTGAACAGGAAGCAAGAATGAGCAGGCAAAGCAATTCATTCAATGGGAAAATCGGAGTGGACTACTTTGCCACTAAGAAAACAACATTTGGATTGGTGCTTACAGGATATTCAAGTACAAGTGACAATGAAAACAAAAACATTAATGATCTGTACGCTCCTCCAGGAAACTATATTAACCAAACAAGGTCATTATCATTACAGAATGATAAATGGGAAAACTTCAGTTCAAACGTCAACTTCAGGCATGTGTTGGACAAAGCCGAAAAAGAAATCACTGCCGACCTGGATTATATAGTATACGATGCAGATCAGTTTCAGACATTAACCAATGCATATTTTTCTCCTTCAGGTATAGCTACTAGGAAAGCAGATACTTTATATGGAGTACTTCCTCAGATGATAAATATTTATAGTGGTAAAGTTGATTATCTGCATCCTTTGAAGAATGGTGCTCGTTTCGAAGCAGGATTGAAAACAAGTATTGTGAGAACAGATAATAACGCTCAATATGATTCAGTTCTTTATGGAGTAATAGTAAGAGACATCAACAGGAGCAATCATTTTATCTATGAAGAAAATATCAATGCAGCTTATGCAAATCTCAGTGGATCACTCAGCAAAAAGTGGAGTGGACAGTTAGGATTGAGAATGGAAAACACCATTGCAAGAGGAAAGCAGAAAACAACTGGTCAGAATTTCGAACGTAAGTACACACAATTGTTCCCAACGGCATATCTGCAATATAAAGCCAATGAAAAAAACAACTTTGTGTTGAATTACGGAAGAAGAATACGTAGGCCTAATTATGATAACCTCAATCCTTTTATTGAATTCTTAGACAGGTATACTTACGAACAAGGAAATCCAAATCTTAAACCGCAGTTCAGTCATAATATTGAATTAAGCCATTCATTCAAGGGAATCCTTACTACCACAGTCAACTATACAAAGACCACAGATATTATACAAATGATAATGGACCAGATTCCTGAAGACACCATCACTTTTGTAAAAAGAGAGAACATTGCCAGCCAGCGTCAATTCGGATTATCAATCAGTGCCGGCATGCCAATTACAAAATGGTGGACAAGTAATTTATATGTGAACGTATTTAATAACCATTTTGAAGGAGTAGTAGGTGCTGAAAAAATAACTGTTGATGCAACAATGCTTTCATTCAATGGTTCTCAACAATTCAAACTTGGAAAAACATCAAGTTTCGAGATCAGCGGATGGTACAGGACTGCAGGAATAGAAAGTGTATTAAAAACAAAACCGATGGGAATGGTTGCACTTGGCTTCAGCCAGCAGGTGATGAAAGGAAAAGGTACTTTAAGACTGAACATCCGTGATATATTCTACACGCAACAATTTTCTGCAGTATCAAAGTATGGACATGTTGATGCAGGTTTTACGCAAAGAAATGATAGCCGTGTGGTAAATCTTGGATTCACCTATCGTTTCAATAAAGGAAAATTAAAAGCATCACAAAGCAGGAAAAGTGGCAGTGCTACTGATGAACAAAACCGTGTAGGTGGTGGTAATTAATCGACATAATAAAAAAGGAACTCCGTTGCATACGGAGTTTTCTTTTTCCAATTGAATTTAAAAACTTCCGTTCATCCCTATTTAGCTATTTATCACATTTCCATCACTACAATTTTGAATCGTTATCCACCCACAACCGAAATTGTTTATGAAAAAAATTTTTACACTGATACTGATCGCTGTTGCATCACTTGCACAGTCACAAACCAAATCAGGGAAGATTATTGGATCATTAAAGAATGCAGACGGAAAAGCTGTGGAAGCCGCAACCGTTTCTTTAATGGATGCCGTAAAAATATCACTCGTAAAAGTGAGCATAACCAATAAAGAAGGGAGCTTTGAATTTGAGAGAATACCGGAAGGAAAATTCTTCCTGGCTATAGCAGCAGCAGGATATAGTGAGGTAAAATCTGATGTATTGGAAATTACGGTTGATAAGAAAGCTATTGATGCAGGTGCTTTCACTGCTCAACCTGTTTCCAAAGACCTGGGTAATGTAGAAGTCGTATCTAAGAGACCTTTGATCGAAAATAAGATCGATAAGACCGTAGTAAATGTGGATGCTTCTCCATCTAACACAGGATTATCTGCTTTGGAAGTATTGGAAAAATCGCCGGGAATTGTAATTGACAATAATGATAACATCAGCATCAAAGGAAAATCCGGCGTGATCGTGCTGATCGATGGAAAACAAACTTACCTGAGTGGACAGGACCTGGCAAACTACTTACGCAATATGCCTTCCAACCAGCTTGATCAAATTGAGATCATGACCCAGCCATCTGCAAAATTTGATGCTTCCGGTAATTCAGGTATCATCAATATCAAGACTAAGAAGAGTAAAGCAAACGGATTTAACGGGAGTGTAAACAACAGCGCCATTTTTGCTAACTATTATAAGAATACTTCGGGACTAAATTTCAACTGGAGAAAGAACAGCATTAACCTGTTTGGTAATTATGGTGTGGCATTGTGGGAAGGATTTAATGAAATACATATAAACAGGGCTTTTCGCAAAGATGCCAATACACCTTTCAACAGTTATTTTGATCAGAATACTTTCGGCAGATTTTCAGGCTACCCGCACAACTTCAAACTTGGGTTAGATGTTTTTGCTACGAAGAATACAACAATTGGTGCAGTAGTTACAGGGAATTTCGATACACGAAAATTCAGGTCTGAAGGTGTGAATAATATTTATGATAGCCTGCATACGCTCAACAAGATCAATCGTTCTGTTTCTGAAACAAAAGACCCATGGACAAATTTGGGTGGCAATATTAATTTCAGGCATCTACTAAAAAAGAAAGGAGCAGAGATCACAGCAGATGCAGATTATGTGATCTATAGAACAAAAGGAAACCAGTATTCAGATAATTACCTATACAATACAGATGGCAGTTTAGCTACTCCTCCAGCTGGTCAGCAGAATCCATATTTGTTGAAGGGTTATTTACCTGCAGAAATTGATATCTACACATTCAAAACAGATTATAGCCAGCCTTTGGGAAAAAATGGAAAACTGGAAGCTGGCTTAAAAGCGAGTTATGTAAAGACAGATAATGATGCCCAGTACACTTATTATGATGCAGCACAGGTAAAATGGCTGGTAGATAATGGCAGAAGTAATCATTTTTTGTATGAAGAAAAGATCAATGCAGCATATGTTAACCTGCAGCAACAAGTAAAGAAATTGGGAGTTCAATTAGGGTTAAGAGTTGAACAAACAATGGTGAAGGGAAACCAGTTAGCTCAAAGCAAAACCTTCAACAGAGAATACACAAAACTTTTCCCTACAGTTTATCTGAGCTATAAGGAGAATGATAAGAATACATTTGGTTTAAGTTATGGCAGAAGAATAGAAAGGCCGGGATACCAGGATCTGAATCCTTTCCAATACTTATTGGATAGATACACTTTCCGCCAGGGAAATCCGGAACTGCAGCCACAGTTCAGTCATAATGTTGAACTGAGTTATAACTATAAAGGCAGGTTGAACATTTCTGCTAATTATACCAACACAACAGATATCATCAACGATATCATCAAAACCATTAATGAGCCGGGTAATGAGTATCCTTTAACCTTCCAGGTAAAAGATAATGTGGCAAAAAGAACAAACATTGGTTTATCGGTTAGCTGGAATCAGCCGATCAAAAAGTGGTGGACAGTAAACTTCTTCACCAACGTTTATAATAACCATTATACAGGATTTATTGGGGTAGAAAAGATAGATATTGCTTTCACCTCCTTCAACACCAACATCAGCAACAACTTCCAGTTTGGTAAGGGATGGAGTGGAGAGGTGAGTGGCTTTTACAATCACCGCAATTATGGAAGCAGTGTAATATTAGCTGAGCCAATGGGAATGTTCTCTCTCGGTTTAGGAAAACAGGTATTGAAAGGTGCAGGAACGATAAGAGTAAATGCCCGTGACCCATTCTGGATAATGAGGTTTAAAGGATATACCGAAATGGACAAGTTCACCACTGACATCAACAGCAGGTGGGATAACAGAAGATTGGTTGTATCGTTCAACTTCAGGTTTGGAAAAGGGCAACAACAACAGCAGCGTAAAAGAGGTTCGTCAGATGAAGAACAGAGCAGGGCAGGCCAGGGTGGCCAGCAATAAAACGTTTTCTCTCATGTGCATTATATAGGGACGACCCTGGTTTCTACCAGGGTCTTTTTAATTTACTATCCTGCTTCTTTTTCCCAAATAAAATATGGAGGTCAAAAAGTTGAAGAAAATAAAACCAAATATCCATAACCTTTTTTCCGAACGGTGGATTTTATTAGAAGTTGCGATTTCGTATATACCGATGATTAAACTAACTGTAGAAATAATCAAACCAGTTATCAGAAAAAAGTCAGAAATAGAATTGTGCATTATCTTGAAATATGCACCTATAACTACAATTATAAAACCTACAAAAAAAGACAAAGGGAAAAGATTGTTTTTCATAATTCAGCGTTTTTACGAATATAAGCTTTCTCCGAAGATAATGTAGCACACAAATTTCAGTTTTGATATAAGCTTCTTTACATTTGCACCTATCCACTATCATCTGTAATCTATAAACTAACCGCCATGCCATCATTCGACATTGAAAGCTCTGTAGATCTCCAGACACTTGATAATGCAATCAACACCGTGAAAAAGGAAATTGCGAATCGTTTCGATTTTCGTGGTTCACCTGTAGAAATTGAACTTGACAAGAAAGAGTACGTTGTTAAAGTGGAAGTTGAAAGTGATATGAAGATGAAACAGGTGATAGATGTTATTATCAGCAAAGCCATGAAACAAAATATTGATGTTTCGGCTTTCAATTTTGATAAAGATGCTTATCCAAGTGGTAAGGTGGTAAAGAAAGAAATTCCGGTAAAAAATGGTTTGAAACAGGAAGATGCCAAAAAAGTAGTGAAGCTGATAAAAGATGCCGGTCTGAAAGTACAGGTGCAGATCATGGATGACATTGTTCGTGTTACCGGAAAGAAAATCGACGATCTCCAGGAAGTAATTGCCTTATGCAAGAACGGGAACCTGGGAATGCCATTGCAATTCGTGAATATGAAGAGTTGAGGATGGTGATTAGTTGATTGGGTAATAGATTAATGGGTAAGTTGCTGAATTTCAGCTGCTGCCATGAAAATGGAACCCTGAAGTGATTGCGACGCAACAGAAGATGCCAGAAAAGTTGAAGCTGGATTTAACTCCTTTTTTATTTTGCCTCTAAGGTCAATTTCCTTAGCTTTGCACCTCTTTAAAATCTGCATGGCAAAATCCATGCACCCTAAAATTAAAAATATGAAACAGGGAATCCATCCGGAAGGCTATCGTTTAGTTGTGTTCAAGGATATGAGTAATGGTACTTCTTTCCTCGGCAAATCAACTACCTATTCAAAAGAAACCATCAAGTTTGAAGATGGTAATGAGTATCCACTGGTAAAGCTGGAGATCTCAAATACTTCGCATCCTTTTTATACTGGTAAGAACATGCTGGTAGATACTGCTGGTCGTATCGATAAGTTTAAGAAGCGTTACGAAAAGAAAAAGTAATTATCCAACGTTTTTTCATAGTTTATTTTTTTTTATCCCGTTACTGCAAAGTGGCGGGATTTTTTTAGACATGAATTGCACGAATTAAAACGAAATTTTGATGTAGGCTTGTGCTACTATTAAGCTTCGTTGTGTCACTCACTTGTACAATTGCTTCTTTATTCGGCTGTTTGCCTCAACAATTTTATCTTCATCCAAACTTTATGAATGAGTATTGTGCTTTTCGATACCATTGAGAGAAGAAAGCTGTTTCCGCTTACTTATACAAGAGCAGTTGCTGATATACGTATCGGCATTTTCACCCTAAAAGAGTGGTGGGAACGGTTGATTAAAGATGAAGTATTCGTTAAGCCGGAAGAATACCTGCAACCCTTGTATCGTAAAATTCCAGAGGGAAATCATGTATATATTGATTCGTCTGTAATTCCAACAACAGAATTGGTAGAAAAAGTTCGTTCACTGCAACCAGGTGAAAAGATTTCGGATGCAAATGGAATAATCGCATACACTCATAAAAACGATGGAAGAAGCATTGAAGTTGCAGGTGTAAAACGACTTTGTTATCCCTGGCAGATATTTCAATGGAACGATGAAATATTACGACAGCAGTTTACATTGTTTTCGAAAGAGAAATATGGAGTACAAACAGCTGAGTCAACCCATGTGATCAATTCGAGTGATGTATATATCGAAGAAGGTTGTACTATTGAGCATGCAGTATTGAATGCTTCCACAGGGCCAATATATATTGGGAAAAACGTGACCATCATGGAAGGTTCTTTTATCAGGGGACCTTTTGCCATTGGCGAAGGTTCTACTGTTAAAATGGGAACGAAGATCTATGGTGCAACAACAGCAGGTCCACAATGTATACTTGGAGGAGAAATTAAAAATTCCGTTTTGTTCGGATATAGTAATAAAGCACATGATGGTTACCTGGGAAATGCAGTGATAGGTGAGTGGTGTAATCTCGGTGCAGGAACCAGTAACAGTAACCTGAAGAATACAGCAGGTGATATTTGCATGAGTGATTTTGAAGGAACTACAAATGAAATAATTGGTAATAAATGTGGCGTGATCATGGGTGATTACACAAGAACGGCCATCAATAGTTCAATAAATACTGCTTCTATTTTTGGAGTTTGCTGTAATGTATTTGGTGAATACTTATTGCCGAAGAAGCTTCCGAATTTTAGCTGGGGAGCATCCACTACCACCAATTATGAATTGCAAAAAGCAATGAAAGACATCAGTAATTGGAAAATGCTGAAAGGAAAAGAACTCACCTCAGCAGAAAAAAAAATGATTGACCATATCTTTGAGTACTTCAAAGCATAAACGATTCATATATGAGAAAAAACATAGCTGCAGCAAACTGGAAGATGAATTTGACCTACCAACAGGCTGAGACATTATTAGATGAATTAACGGCTACGCCACATGATCTTACAGAAAACCAACGGGCAATATTTGCTGTACCTTTTCCTTACCTGCAATTAGCCAATTCAAAACTTGGAGGAAAGAAGAATGTATTTGTTGCGGCACAGAATTGTTACAGCAAAAAATCTGGTGCTTATACCGGTGAAGTGAGTGTGGAAATGCTTACTTCAATGAATATTCAGTATGTGGTGATCGGTCATTCTGAAAGAAGGGAATACTTCAATGAGAGTAACCAGTTGCTGGCTGATAAGGTAAATATCTGCCTGGAAAATAAACTCAACCCTATATTCTGCTGTGGTGAGTCTTTGGATATTCGTGAAGCAGAAACACAAAACGATTTTGTTGCGAAACAACTCGAAGAATCACTGTTTCATTTAACAGCAGCCCAGTTAAAAGATGTTGTAATTGCCTATGAACCTATCTGGGCCATTGGAACAGGAAAAACGGCTTCATCTGAACAGGCACAGGAGATGCATGCATTTATTCGCAAACAACTTGCAGGTAAATATGGAAGTGAAGTTGCTGAGGATGTTTCTACCCTTTATGGTGGAAGCGTTAAAGGAAGCAATGCTGCAGAGCTTTTTTCCCAGAAAGATGTTGACGGTGGATTGGTAGGTGGTGCTTCATTAAATGCAGCAGAATTTGTAACGATTATAAAAGCATTGAAATAGTGCCGATCAAACGAAGTGAAGAATTACAACCTTTAAGCCGACAGCACCATAATGGTTTGTTGTTCTGCCTGCTGCTGCAAAAGGGTGTGAAGAAACAGGCAGACCTTGAAGTGATGAAAGAATTCATCCAGTCTTTCTGGTATAAAGACCTGCATCATCATTTTGACCTGGAAGAAATTTATCTCACTCCATTAAGCAGTCAATATGTTAATCTAAAAGATGGACTGGATCGAATGATGAAAGACCATTACGAGATAAAAAATATCATCAACGAGAACTCCATTAATATTTCTTATAAATCAGTAGAAGAGTTACGATCACAACTCAATGCTCATATACGATTCGAGGAAAAAGAATTGTTTCCACTAATTGAACAAGTCATTACTGAACAACAAAGACGCTCCATCGGTTCCATTCTTGCTGATGAAAAGGATGATAATTGTATGAATTATCCAATAAAATTCTGGGAGTAAGGATGACCCATATTGAAAGAACCAGCACTGGTCATATTATTCCGAAAGAGAAAAAGGAATACAATGAAAGACTTTTTAAAAAGGGCTGGAGAAAGTATTTGCATGAAGCCAGGTATTTGTGGATGCATGACAGGATGAAGTCACTTCAATTAGTTGCTCCATCTATACTTGAGATCGGTTGTTTTGATGCAAAGACAATCGATTACTTACCCTTTGGTTTTAGCAGGTATGTTGGCTATGATGCCAATTGGGAAGGTGGTTTGGTGGCAGGTCAACAAAGATGGAAGGATGATCCAAAGGTGCAGCTGATAGAAAGTTACCAGTTGAAAGACTTTAATACTTCAGCTGAACAATTCGATTGTACGGTGGCAATGGAAACACTGGAGCATTTACGACTTGATGAATTGGAATCTTACATTTCCAGGATCGCCCAGGCTACAAAAAAGTATTTATTTGTTTCTGTTCCTTATGAAAGAGGAATCCCTTTGTTACTTAAATATTTCTTTAAATCAGTTCGTTTTAAAATAGATGAGCCGTATCGCTTGCCTGAACTTTATCATGCAGTAAAAGGTGATCTTTCAAAAGTTGAAAGGATCGAAGGTGGACATAAGGGATTTGACCATAATGAAATGATCAGGTTGATATCCGAATATTTCGATATAGTAGAAATTACCGGCTTACCTTTTCAGTCTTTACCATTGAATATGAATTTTTCTGTTGCTATTCTCGCCAAAGCAAGAAACTGATAATACAGTTAAACTATTGTATTTTAGCCTCCACCAAAAACGTTCAATGAATTTTCATCGGCTTTTGTTGCAGAGTTTGTTGTGGAGAGGTTTATTTTTCCTTACATTTTTTATCATCAGTGTTCTGCTGCCAAGAAGTTTACAGGCAGCAGGTGCAGGATGGATATATTATCTCACCAACTGGTTTAGCCTGATATTACTCGTTGCAAGTTTGAATCTGGAATCAGCTGTTGGTTACTATGCAGCCAACCAGAAGATCAATGGCAATAAGTTAGCATGGTTATCTTTTGTGTGGACGATAGTGGTAGGAGTGATCGTTTTTGTATGCATCAAACTTTATTTCGGTGAGATACAGAATGAAGAACCAATCACGCAAAACCAGTATTTATTTTTCGCAGTCAGTTATATCAGTGGTGTGTTATTGATGAATTTTTTTACTGCACTGTTCTATGCCAAGAGAAATTTCTTTTTGCCGAATCTTTTATTGAGTCTCACCAATATTGCTTTTATTATTGCCATTTTACTTGGTGAAAATGTAGGTGTTACCAGTGCAGATATTTTGAAGTTCTATTTCTGGTATTCATTCACACAGGGCTTTATCCTGATGATTGCATACCTCATAAAATACCGAAGTTTCGAATCCTTATCACTTCCTTCTATACCTGAAGGTAAATTGTTGATGCGATATGCATCACTGGCACTCATGGCTAATTTTGTTTACTTCCTGGTGTATCGTGCCGATTACTGGTTTGTACGTCACAGCCCTGTTTCATCGAAAGACGGCTATGATCTGGGAAACTATATCCAGGTTTCGAAACATGGACAAATGTTACTGATACTTCCACAGATCATTGCAAGTGCAGTGTTTCCTCAAACGGCTTCCGAGATAGACAGGTTGAGTGTTAGGAACACCCTTTCACTATTGGCAAGAGGATTTGTAGTCGTATATATTATTATTATCGCTGTTATTGCCGTGATCGGTGAATGGTTATTTCCGTTTGTTTATGGTGCAACCTTCGATAGAATGTACTGGCCAACATTGTTGATATTACCTGGTATCTGGGCTCTATCTGTAATGGTTTTGCTCGCTGCTTATTACTCAGGCAAAGGCAATGTAAAGATGAATATCTATGGAGGCTTACTTTCGGTAGTGATTGTATTAGTTGGAAACTACCTCTTTACTTTTCGTTATGGAATGATTGCTGCAGCTGTCATCAGTACTGTTGCATATTTTTCTTATCTCTTCTTTTTGCTGTATAAATTCCGGTCAGAATACAATATACCATTGGCTGATTTTTTTATCCCGAAAAGATCAGACTGGCATTTGCTTGTACAACAGTTTAAGAAAATAAAATTGTCCAGATGAGGTATGTATTGCTAATACCGGGCTGGTTTCCTTCGAAAGTTAATTTCCTGGCAGGAGATTTTATTGAACGACATGCAAAAGCTGCAGCTTTATATTTCCCTGTGAAAGTGTTGTACGTAGTAAAGGATGATGAATTGGCTTTCGGGAAAATAAAACTGGTGCAGCAAAAGCATTCGGATAATTATGAAAGTTTCATTTACTATTATTCATCATCAACTTCATTGAGCCTGATTGAGAAACTCACTTCGATCTGGCTACAATCAAAATGTTTATTCTACGGGTTTAAAAAGATAACGGCTGAGTACGGATTGCCAGCGTTAATTCATGCTCATGTTTTGGTAAAGCATGCATGGTTTGCGTTGAAGCAATCAAGGAAATATCAAATTCCATTACTTGCTTCAGAGCAATGGACAGGATATTTACCAGAAGCAAAAGGAGAATTTGAATCCTTATCTGCGTTTCAGAAAAAATACATGAAGGAAGTATTTCAACATGCAGTTCATGTAACTACGGTATCTGAATATTTAGCAAAACAGATCAGTAAGAAATTTGAATACAACGATCATACCGTTATTCCCAATCTTGTTGATACAAACATATTCAAACCTTCTACTTCGGCGTCGAATCATCAAACTACATTTATTCATATATCTACTTTATCCCTACAAAAGAATTTTGATGACATAATCAATGCTTGTCATCTTTTAAAAGAAAGGAATAGTGATTTCAGGTTGATTGTTGTAGCTCCACACCATGCTGCTTATCAACAACAGGTAAACGATCTTGGTCTTTCGGCTCACGTTATTTTCAAAAAAGAAGTACCTCAATCCGAATTAAACGAAATGGTGGCAGATTCAGATGCCCTCATCCTTTATTCAAATTATGAAACTTTTGGTTGTGTAATTGTCGAAGCAAATGCCTGTGGTGTTCCGGTGATCGTCAGCGATTTTCCGGTGTTCGATGAAAATGTGCAAGAAGGAATTACAGGCTTCAAAGTTCCTTTACATGCTCCACGAGAACTGGCTGATCGTATGCTGAAAATCATTAATAAGCAGCATTTATTTAATAAAGAACAGATCATCAACCTTACAAAAGAGAATTATTCTTTCCAAGTAATTGGAAAACAATTTGCCGATGTATACAATCGATACGCAAAACCTTGATAATTGCTTTGTTAAAAGCCTTTAAAATCCCTCTGGCACAATATCTTTGCAGCTCTTATGCAACAAATTCGGAATTTCTGTATTATAGCCCATATCGATCATGGGAAAAGCACATTGGCCGACAGGCTTTTGGAACACACGAAGACCATCAGTCACCGTGATATGATGAACCAGGTACTGGATGATATGGATCTGGAAAGAGAAAAAGGCATCACCATTAAGAGCCATGCCATCCAGATGGAATACATTGTAGATGGCCAGAAATATATTTTCAACCTTATTGATACTCCTGGTCACGTTGACTTCAGCTATGAAGTAAGTCGTGCCCTTGCAGCCTGTGAAGGTGCTTTGTTGTTAGTGGATGCTTCACAAGGTATCCAGGCTCAGACCATCAGCAACCTTTACCTTGCTTTGGATAATGATCTTGAGATTATTCCAGTGATCAATAAGATCGACATGGATGGTGCAATGATACCTGAGGTAAAAGACCAGATCATCGACCTGATTGGATGTAAAGACGAAGACATTTTATTGGCCAGCGGCAAAAGTGGAATTGGTATTGAAGAAATTCTTTTAGCAATTGTAAAAAGAATTCCGCCACCAAAAGGAGATCCAAAAGCTCCATTGCAGGCATTGATATTTGATAGTGTGTTCAATAGTTTCAGAGGGGTAATTGCATATTTCCGTGTATTTAACGGTGTATTGAGAAAAGGAGACCTTGTTCAATTTGTAAATGCCGGAAACACTTATGGTGCTGATGAAGTTGGAATCCTGAAACTAGGATTAGAACCAAAGGCTGAAGTGAGTACCGGAGATGTGGGATATATCATCACTGGTATCAAAAACGCAAAAGAGATCAAAGTAGGAGATACTATTACACTCACTTCCACACCTGCACCAAGCATTAAAGGTTTCGAAGAAGTGAAGCCAATGGTTTTTGCCGGTATTTTCCCTGTAGTAACGGAAGATTTTGCCGAGTTGAGAGAATGTATGGATAAACTCCAGCTCAATGATGCATCACTTACTTACGAAATCGAAACCTCAGAAGCATTAGGCTTTGGTTTTCGTTGTGGGTTCCTTGGATTACTGCACATGGAGATCATCCAGGAACGTTTGGAGAGAGAGTTCAATCAGACAGTCATCACTACTGTACCGAACGTAAGCTTCATTGCACATACTACAAGAGGAGAGAAGCTGGTGGTGAACAATCCTTCTCAAATGCCTGATCCGGTAAAGCTAGAGAGGATTGAAGAGCCTTTCATCAAAGCACAGATTATTAGTACACCTGAATATATCGGGAATATTATGACCTTGTGCCTCGGTAAAAGAGGTAATCTTGTTAATCAAAGTTACCTGACCACAACAAGGGTTGAATTGATATTTGAAATGCCTTTGACTGAGATCGTTTTTGATTTCTATGATAAACTAAAATCGTCTACGAGAGGATATGCATCGTTTGATTATCATCCGATCGGTTATCGTGATGCCGATATTATTAAGATGGACATTTTGTTGAATGCTGAAAAAGTGGATGCCTTAAGTGCTTTGATCCACAGAGGCAGGGCACAGGAGTTTGGAAGAAGATTGTGTGAGAAGTTGAAAGAACTGGTTCCACGCCAACAATTCATGATCGCAATACAGGCTGCAGTTGGTGCAAAGGTTATTGCTAGGGAAACCATCAGTGCTATGCGTAAAGATGTTACAGCAAAATGTTATGGTGGTGATATCAGTCGTAAACGTAAATTACTGGAGAAGCAGAAAGAAGGTAAGAAAAGAATGAGGCAAATCGGAAGTGTGGAAGTTCCGCAGGAAGCTTTCTTAGCTGTCTTGAAGTTGGATAGTTAGTATTAAGTGAGCTTCAGTACAGGAATTTTTCTTTAGTTGCGTCGCACTCTTCAGCTGATCGTTCATTGATGAACAATGCTTAGAACGTACAAGTGAGTGACACAAGGAAAGATAATCGTGGATAATATCGCTTGTTAATAATTTAATTTCTGTGAAGCATTACTTTACATTACAATATTTGAAAGGCCAACGGTTATTACTGTTGGCTTTTTTGCTATTACATGTGATTGTTGCTTCTATACATATATCGCAGCAGAGCATTACGTTCGACGAATCAGACTATTATGCCTATGGTGTTAGGTGGTTGCAGGGAAAAGTGGAGAGAACAGATAAGATGTACGATAGCAAGTCTCCGTTCACAGTAGTTGCTGCCATTCCAAGAATTTTTAAACAACTGGCCGAGCCAGGCTACAAGGCTAGAGATCATGGTCACAATGATATGTTGAATGGCAGGTACTTCATGGTGATTTATACCATAATTATTGCTTTATATCTATTTGCCTGGATAAGAAAATTGTTTGGTGAGAAAGCATGGATATTACCAATGCTTTTCTTTCTTTTTGAACCCAATGTGTTGAGTTATTCGATGATCATTACATCTGATATGGCTTCAGGTGCTTGTTTACTTGCTACAATGTTTCACCTATATCGGTTGTATGAAACCAGAAGTAAAAATCAATTCATACTATTTTCTTTCTGGCTCGGATTAAGTTTTGTCTGTAAAGCTTCATTGCTCTTTCTCCTGCCATATTTGTTGTTGCTGCTAGTTGTTTTGGTGATCATGAAAAAGGTCAGCTTCAATCCTAAGAAAATATTTTTGTATGGATTGGCTACGATTGTCATCAGTATGGCTGTGATCAACGTTGCCTACTTTGGAAAGGAAAGTTTTCGATTGTTAGATGCAACACAATTCAGAAGTGAAACATTCAGGACTATTTCCAAAACACCTGTTCTCAAAAATATCCCTGTTCCATTACCGAATAATTATATAGATGCACTGGACCTGTTGCAATATCATAAAGAAATTGGTGCCGGTACACCTGAAAGCTCATACCCCGGTGTGACGATAGGAGACCAGGTGAAGTATAAAGGCGGATTCTGGTATTACTATTTGTATACAGGTATCTTTAAGATTCCGATCGCTATCCTGGTTTTATTGTTCTTAGGGTTAATGGCCTGTTTATCTCAAAGAGTCAAACCAGGTTTTAGACATTGGTGGTATGTAATGCCAGTAGTTTTTTTCTTCCTGTTAATAAGCATTTACAATCCCTTTCAACTTGGGTTCAGGCATTTCCTTTTGATATATCCTTTATTGTTTATAGCAGTTGCAGGCAGCATTCATTTCTGCCGGGAAAGAGTTCGGTACAAATTTACCCCTCTTATTTTACTTTCTTATATGCTAGTTTCTGTTGCATTTTATTTTCCTCACCTGCTTTCGTACACAAATGAGTTGATTATTGATAAATCAATGGTGTTTCATAAACTCAAAGATGGCAGTATCGACTACGGACAAAATACTGCTTCGTATGAGAAATTTGTCAGGAGCAATCGTCCAGAGTATCAGGTTCCACCTACCTCTCCAGCACCAGGAAAGTTTATTGTAAAAGCCTCGCAGCTAATGAAATTAAAAACACTACCGGATCATTCCTGGCTCATCAATATCAAACCGGTTGGCCATTATCAATTCAGCATGTTCTTATTCAATGTTACTGAAGAAGATCTAATAAACAAAAAGGTCGGCGATAGAGCCGACCATTAAAATTTGTTCCGATGAATCTACTTTATTACGTAAGAACTAATGTAGTTCTCCAATTCGTCTTTGCTTGCTTGCCAGCTAAACAGATCATTCATCTGTGCCATAAAATTATTTGGATCAACTATGCCCCTGTAGGCCATTTTGGCTAGCTGCAAACGATCACTTTCAGTTTTTATTAGCGTGATCATTTGTCTTGCCTGGTAGCTTGTAAAATAGATATTGCTATTATTGAAGAAATCTGTTACTTCCCTCAGCTTAGAGCTCGTTCTGAAATGCAATCTTGCTGAATTATATGCTTTTTCAAATTCGCTGTCATTCATGCTAATCTTACCATAGTTATGTACTGCAGGCATATTGTTAGCATTTGCTCCGATATAAGATTTCAGGGTTGTTACATAAGATTCTTCTGAAAATAATGAATAGAGTTGCGAAAAATTCTGTGGATCTGTCAACCTGCTATACACTGCTTTTGAAAGATGAAGCCTGCTGCTCTGATCACTCACCAGTTGAATAATTTCCATAGCCTGTGCTGTGCTGAAGTAGTTGCTGCTATTTTCAAACACATCGATGATGGTACTTAATCTTGCACCTTCCTGCCATTGTAATTCTATACTTTCCACAATAGCATTAAAGTTAGAAGCCCTCATTGGTGTTCTGAAGCTTTCACTATAACTCACAGCAATATCATTTCCCTGCGATCTTATATAAGTAGCAAGCGCATCCCTGTTATCCTGAATAGTAAATAAGGAACTGAGTGTTGCAAAATTCATCTGGTCAGTGATTCTTGGATAAGCCTGTTTGGCCAGCTCCAGTTTTTTTACTTCACCATCAAACGATTCCAGCAACATTCTTAATTGTGCTGTGGTAAAATAATAATTCGGATTTGCAATTGCGGTACTTACAGCTGTGATCCTTGAATTATTTCTGAAATGATTTCTTGTTTTCTGAAGAAGGGAAGTAAATTCAGCATCGTTCATTGGTGTTCTTATAGAAGATGTAGCTGTGCTGCCAGCTTTTTCTCTTACATGTACCGAACCATTTGCCGCAATATTTACGATCGTTTCATAACCTGACCTTGTCGTAAAGCTGGTGGATGCATTGGACCTGTTGTTGGTGCCACGAATAACCTGGAGAGAATGCTGTCCCGGAAGAAGGTCAGTGATTGTTATGACCTTTTCTTTTCCTGTGGCGGTGTTGTTAACGGAGTAGGTTCTTCCATCCACCACTAACTTTTGATTTTTATTGCCGTTTACTTTGATGGTGATGGATTGTGACCAGGCCGAAACGGCTAATCCAAAACCGATCACCAGTGCTAATGCCTTTCTCATGATTCATTGATTTAATCTGTGGTAGAAATACCTAAAGTCATACCACGAATTCATAAGAAAGGAGGCATAGGAAAAAGAGTGAAAAATTTTTAGAAGACAAGCGACAGGTGTAAATTTAGCTGTCGTTGCGTCGCACTCTTGTACTGAAGTTCATTTTTCAACAATAAGCGCCACTATTTAGATACACTTAATAGCTGCATCCTGTTATCAAGATTCTTATGTAAAGAGTTGATCTTTAGCTTAATATTTCTTGCAGCCGTAAAGTCTTTTTGGCGGGTCAGGGCCTCGAAATAATGCTCAGTTTCCAGCTTGATCTTACCGGTAAGCACATCGATCTCTGATTTTAACATGAGTTGATCCATAGGTATTGGCTTTTTATTTTAACGTACCGGAGCTGTATAAAATTGTGGATGAAGCTGTCTCGATATGATCCATTTACAGATACGGGTATCTTTGAACCAGGATGGATACATTACAATTCCTCGTACATTACTTCCTTCACCTGGTATTTCCAGCATTTATTGCCTGGAAATTCTTTCGCAACAGGTGGAAACCTGTCTATCTTATATTTCTGCTTACTATGCTGGTTGACCTTGACCACCTTCTGGCAGTTCCTGTTTTCCAGGCTTGCAGGTGTAGTATCGGCTTTCATCCTTTGCATTCCTATATGGCCTGTGCAATATATTTTGTGCTGTTATTCCATCCTAAAACAAGAATTGTTGCCATTGGACTGCTTATGCATATGGCAACAGACGGAATTGACTGCATTTTTAGCAAATACAACTGCTAATTACAATAACCAAGGGCGAACCAGATAATCAGGAAGACTACAACAGTTCCAAGGCAGCCGCCACCTAATTTTTTTGCGCCGTAACCGGCAATAAGTGCACGAAAGAAATTGTTCATATATGATTAATTGTAAGTGCGTTTGCTGCAATCTTTGGGCCATGTCTTAACGAACTGTTAAAGGATGATAGGAAGCCTCCAGAGCTTTATAGGTAACAGTATAGTTCTTGTCTTATCTTACTTTCGCTCTCTTTTCCTTCAGAAGCAAGTTCTGAAGCTGCTAGGTAAATATTTCCCCAATCAACCCGACTTTTTTTAGCAAATATTCTGTTATGGCTCAAAATTTGTTTGCGGCCATATTTCTTTATTTCTTACTTTTGCCATCCTTTAAATTTGGGCTAATTAGCAACCGGCATTTCAACAAGGCGCCAAAAAGTTGAGACTGCCTCATTAGCATTTACGGGAACCCTGTAGGTTCTCTCCAAATTATTTTGCAAATAACCGGTTACAAATAATTATGTCAACAACACAACTCAACAACAGGTTCAGCTTCGGGAAAACAAAACACCTGGCTGATGCACCTGATTTGCTAGACATTCAATTAGAGTCCTTCAGAGAATTTTTCCAGTTAGAAACAACTCCAGACAAACGTAACGTAGAAGGTTTATTCCGTGTGTTTAAAGAAAATTTCCCTATCACAGATACGAGGAACATTTTCGTGTTGGAGTTTCTTGATTATTTTATTGATCCGCCCCGCTACACAATTGAAGAGTGTATGGAGCGTGGATTGACTTACGCTGTTCCTTTAAAAGCAAAACTCCGGTTGAGCTGTAATGATGAGGAGCACGTGGATTTCCAGACCATCGTTCAGGATGTGTTTCTTGGAAACATCCCTTACATGACACCAAGAGGTACATTCGTTATCAATGGTGCTGAAAGGGTGGTGGTATCACAGCTTCACCGTTCACCTGGTGTATTCTTCGGTCAGTCTATTCACCCTAACGGAACCAAGATCTACTCAGCAAGAGTTATCCCGTTCAAAGGTGCATGGATGGAGTTTGCTACAGATATTAACAATGTAATGTATGCTTACATCGATCGTAAGAAGAAATTCCCTGTAACCACATTGTTACGTTCTATTGGTTTTGAAACGGATAAGCACATCCTGGAGTTATTTGGAATGGCTGATGAAGTGAAGGCTGACAGGAAAACATTAGAAAAGCATGTTGGTAAAAAGCTTGCTGCTCGTGTGCTTAGAACATGGGTAGAAGATTTTGTTGATGAAGATACCGGTGAGGTGGTTTCTATCGAACGTAACGAGATCGTTATGGAGAGAGATACCATTCTTGATGAAGGTGCTATCGACATGATCACTGAAATGGAATCAGGCACCATCTTCCTGCAGAGAGAAGATGTAGGTGGTGATTATGCCATTATCTACAATACACTAAATAAAGATACTTCTAACAGTGAACTGGAAGCGGTTCAGCATATCTATCGCCAGTTACGTGGTGCTGATGCTCCGGATAACGAAACTGCAAGAGGTATTATCGATAAATTATTTTTCAGCGATAAGCGTTATGATCTCGGTGAAGTTGGTCGTTACAAGATCAACCGTAAACTGAATCTCACTTATCCACTCGAAAAGAAAGTATTAACCAAAGAAGATATCATCGAGATCATCAAATACCTGGTTCGTTTAACGAACGCTAAAGCAGATATTGATGATATTGATCACCTGAGCAATCGTCGTGTAAGAACGGTGGGAGAGCAGTTATATGCTCAGTTCGGTGTTGGTTTGGCGAGAATGGCTCGTACCATCCGTGAGAGAATGAACGTTAGAGATAACGAGGTATTTACTCCTGTTGATTTGATCAATGCGAGAACACTTTCTTCTGTTATCAATTCATTCTTTGGTACTTCACAGCTATCGCAGTTCCTTGACCAGACAAATCCACTTTCAGAGATCACGCACAAACGTCGTATTTCTGCACTCGGACCCGGCGGTTTGAGTAGAGAAAGAGCAGGTTTCGAGGTTCGTGACGTACACTATTCGCACTACGGTCGTCTGTGTACTATTGAAACTCCGGAAGGACCAAACATCGGTTTGATTTCAACGCTTTGTGTACATGCTGCTATTAACGATATGGGCTTCATTGAAACGCCATATAGAAAAGTTAGTAACGGTAAAGTGAACATGAAAGAACTTGAGTTCTTAAGTGCCGAAGAAGAAGACACAGCTAAAATTGCCCAGGCAAATACTCCTTTGGATGAAAAAGGAAATTTTGCTGAAGACAAGATTGTTAGCCGTGAAACAGGTGATTTCCCTATTCTTGATAAGAATGATGTAGAATATATGGACGTTGCTCCGAACCAGATCGTTGGTTTGAGTGCTTCATTAATTCCTTTCCTTGAGCATGATGATGCCAACAGGGCATTGATGGGATCGAACATGCAAAGACAGGCTGTTCCATTGATCAAACCACAGGTGCCTATCGTTGGTACCGGTTTGGAAGGAAAAGCTGCAAGAGATGCAAGGATCCAGATACATGCTGATGGTGAAGGTATCGTTGAGTTCGTTGACGCTAACGAAATACATGTTCGTTACGACAGAAACGATCTTGACAGGCTGGTTTCTTTTGAAGATGATCTGAAAGTTTACAAACTCACTAAGTTCATCAAGACGAACCAGTCAACTAACATCAACCTGAATCCTGCTGTAAGGAAAGGGCAGAAAGTGAAGAAAGGTGATTTCTTAACTGAAGGATATGCAACAAAAGACGGTGAATTAGCACTGGGAAGAAACCTGGTAGTGGCATTCATGCCATGGAAAGGTTACAACTTCGAGGATGCCATCGTTATCAATGAAAAAGTAGTTCGTGAAGACCTCTTTACTTCAGTTCACATTGATGAATATGAATTAGAGGTTCGTGATACTAAACTTGGAGAAGAGGAATTGACTCCGGATATCCCGAATGTTTCTGAAGAAGCAACAAAAGACCTCGATGAGAATGGTATCATTCGTATCGGTGCTGCTGTAAAAGAAGGAGACATACTTATCGGTAAGATCACTCCTAAAGGAGAATCTGATCCTACACCAGAAGAAAAACTCTTAAGAGCGATCTTCGGAGATAAGGCTGGTGATGCAAAAGATGCATCGTTGAAAGCTCCTAACGGAACAGAAGGTGTTGTTATCGACAAGAAACTCTTCCAGAGAGCTAAGAAAGATAAGAATGCAAAGGTTCGTGAGAAAGCACAGCTTGAGAAAATTGAGAAAGTACACGACCAGAATGTAGAAGAGATCAAAGAGGCATTGTTGAGCAAATTGCAGACTTTATTGAGAGAT
Organism: Chitinophagaceae bacterium; assembly: GCA_036676415.1. GTDB lineage: Bacteria > Bacteroidota > Bacteroidia > Chitinophagales > Chitinophagaceae > JAEZDC01. The sequence goes on along the minus strand of JAKFCX010000062.1, from coordinate 86,059 downwards.
AAAACATCTGCAGGTGTAAGCAACAACTTTGGAGAAATGCAGATCGGTAAAGGTGCAAGATTCAATGCTAAGAATCTTTCTACTATCGATTACCAGAACGTTAATCCTCTTGGATGGACTGGAGAAAAGGATACTGATGATTTCATCAATACCTTACTGCACAACTACAGCATTCGTTACAATGAAGAATTAGGTAGATATAAGAGAGAGAAGTTCAATATTTCTATCGGTGATGAATTACCAGCAGGTGTATTAAAGCTTGCAAAAGTTTACTTAGCTGTAAAGCGTAAACTGAAAGTAGGTGATAAGATGGCTGGTCGTCACGGAAACAAAGGTATCGTTGCAAAGATCGTAAGAGCTGAAGACATGCCTTTCATGGAAGATGGAACTCCGGTTGACATCGTATTGAATCCACTTGGTGTACCTTCTCGTATGAACCTCGGCCAGATCTATGAAACCATCTTAGGATGGGCTGGATTGAAGCTGGGAATGAAGTTCGCAACGCCGATCTTTGATGGTGCTACTGTTGAAGAGATCGCAGACCGTTGTAATGAAGCTGGCATCCCGATGATGGGTCACACGCATCTTTTTGATGGTGAAACAGGGGAAAGATTCCACCAGAAAGCTACAGTGGGTGTTATCTATATGATCAAACTTCACCACATGGTGGATGATAAGATGCATGCCCGTTCAATCGGACCATACAGCTTGATCACTCAACAACCGTTAGGTGGTAAGGCCCAGTTTGGTGGTCAGCGTTTTGGTGAGATGGAGGTTTGGGCATTGGAAGCTTATGGTGCATCTAACATATTGCAGGAGTTGTTAACGCTTAAATCTGATGACATCATCGGAAGAGCGAAAACTTATGAAGCAATCGTGAAGGGTGATAACATTCCAAGACCAGGTGTTCCTGAATCATTCAACGTATTGGTGCATGAACTTAGAGGCTTAGGTCTTGATCTCAAATTTGAGTAAAGTCATTGAGTCAGCGGTCATCGGTCATTAATGACTGATGACCATTTGACTTTTCTAATGACTTCATCAAACAATTAAAAAACTTAAATCGTCCAACACGATTATGGCAATAAAAAAAGACAACCGTCCGAAATCATCATTTTCAAGGATCACCATTGGTCTTGCATCTCCTGATGTAATTCTGGAACGCAGCTTTGGTGAGGTTTTAAAGCCTGAGACCATTAACTATCGTACCTATAAACCTGAAAGAGATGGTTTGTTCTGCGAAAGAATATTTGGCCCGGTAAAAGATTACGAATGTGCCTGCGGTAAATACAAACGTATTCGCTACAAGGGCATCGTATGTGATCGTTGCGGTGTTGAAGTAACTGAAAAGAAAGTTCGTCATGAAAGAATGGGACACATCAAACTGGTGGTTCCTGTTGTTCATATATGGTATTTCAAATCACTTCCTAACAAGATCGGTTACCTGTTAGGTGTTTCTTCTAAGAAATTAGAGAGCATTGTTTACTACGAACGTTATGTAGTAATACAAGGTGGTGTAAAAGAAAACCTGAATCCGGGTGATCTTTTAACTGAAGAAGAATATTTGGATATCCTGGAGGCATTACCAAAAGATAACCAGTATTTGCCTGATGAAGATCCTCAGAAGTTCATTGCTAAAATGGGTGCTGAAGCAGTTCATGACCTGTTGGCAAGGATCGATCTTGATGGATTGAGTTTCTCATTACGTAATGCTGCAGCTACAGAAACATCTCAGCAGAGAAAAGCAGATGCTTTAAAGCGTTTGAGTGTAGTAGAAGCCTTCCGTGATGCTAAAACAAGAATTGTAAACCAGCCTGAGTGGATGGTGATGCAGTATATTCCTGTTATACCTCCGGAACTTCGTCCGTTAGTGCCTTTGGATGGTGGTCGTTTTGCATCTTCTGATCTGAATGACCTCTATCGTCGTGTGATCATTCGTAACAACCGTTTGAAGCGTTTGTTAGAGATCAAAGCACCAGAGGTGATCTTACGTAACGAGAAGAGGATGTTGCAGGAAGCTGTAGATAGCTTGTTCGACAACTCAAGAAAATCTAACGCTGTAAAAGCTGAAGGTGGACGTGCATTGAAATCTTTGAGTGATGTACTTAAAGGTAAACAAGGTCGTTTCCGTCAGAACTTGCTTGGTAAGCGTGTTGACTATTCTGGTCGTTCGGTTATCGTGGTAGGTCCTGAAATGAAAATGCATGAATGCGGTTTGCCAAAAGATATGGCAGCTGAACTCTTCAAGCCATTTATCATTCGTAAGTTGATTGAAAGAGGTATCGTAAAAACAGTGAAGTCTGCTAAGAAATTAGTTGACCGCAAAGACAATGTTGTTTGGGATATCCTTGAAAATATATTGAAAGGTCACCCTGTAATGTTGAACAGGGCTCCAACGCTTCACAGGTTATCAATCCAGGCTTTCCAGCCGAAGTTGGTAGAAGGAAAAGCGATACAGCTTCACCCGTTAGTAACTACAGCCTTCAACGCTGACTTTGATGGTGACCAGATGGCGGTTCACGTGCCTTTGAGCAATGCTGCAATTTTGGAAGCCCAGTTACTGATGCTTTCTTCTCACAACATTTTGAACCCACAGAATGGTACACCGATCACCCTTCCTTCTCAGGACATGGTTCTTGGTCTGTATTATATTTCTAAGGGAAAGAAATCTACCGAGACTGAAAAAGTACGTGGAGAAGGAAAGGCTTTCTATAGCATGGAAGAAGTGTTGATCGCTTATAATGAAAACCAGGTAGATCTTCATGCCCCGATCAAAGTGAAAACAAATGTTCGTATAGACGGGAAGCTGGTAAATAAATTAATAGAAACTACAGTTGGTCGTGTATTGTTTAACCAGTTCGTTCCTAAAGAAGTGGGTTATATCAATGCATTGCTTACCAAGAAATCTTTAAGAGAGATCATTGGTGATATTATTAAGATCACAGACGTTCCAAAAACGGCTAAGTTCCTTGATGATATTAAAACGCTTGGTTTCAGAATGGCGTTCCGTGGTGGTTTATCATTCTCAATCAATGACCTGATCATTCCTGATGTTAAACAGGAATTACTGGACAACGCTAAGGTTGAAGTTGATGAGGTTTGGGAAAACTACAACATGGGTCTTATCACCAATAACGAACGTTATAACCAGGTGATCGACATATGGTCAAGGGTGGATACAAGAATTACAGAAACACTTATCCGTGAAATGCAGAATGATAAACAAGGTTTCAACGCCGTTTACATGATGCTTGATTCCGGAGCAAGAGGATCTAAACAACAGGTAAAACAGCTTGCTGGTATCAGGGGATTGATGGCTAAGCCAAGAAAATCTGGTAGCACAGGTTCTGAGATCATTGAGAATCCAATTCTTTCCAACTTCAAAGGTGGATTGAACGTATTGGATTACTTCATCTCTACCCACGGTGCCCGTAAAGGTCTTGCCGATACGGCCTTGAAAACAGCTGATGCCGGTTACTTAACAAGAAGATTGGTTGACGTTGCCCAGGATGTTGTTATCACTGAAGAAGATTGTGGAACGCTAAGAGGTATTGCAACTTCTGCATTGAAAGATAATGAGGATGTAATTGAACCATTAAGCGATAGAATTGAAGGAAGAACTTCATTGCATGATGTTTACAATCCTTTGAATGATGAATTGATCATTGCTGCAGGACAGGAGATCAGTTCTGATGTTGCTGAGAAGATCGAAGAGTCAGGAATTGATACAGTTGAAATACGTTCAGTACTTACCTGCGAAAGCAAGAGAGGTGTGTGTGTGAAATGTTATGGTAAGAACCTTGCAACAGGTTACTTAGCTCAGAAAGGAGATGCAGTTGGTATCATGGGTGCACAGTCAATTGGTGAGCCTGGTACACAGCTTACACTTCGTACCTTCCACGTAGGTGGTGTGGCTGGATCTGCTTCAGTGGAAACCGGCCTCGTTGCTAAGTTTGATGGTACTGTTCAGTTCGACGGTTTAAGAACTGTTGATACTACAGATAATGAAGGAACAAAAGTGAAGATCGTAATTGGTCGTACAGGTGAGGTGAGGATCATGGATGTTAAGAACGATCGTTTACTGATCACTAATAACGTTCCTTATGGTGCTACATTGAATGTGAAGGATGGCCAGGCTGTTAAGAAAGGTGAAACTATCTGTACATGGGATCCGTTCAACAATGTTATCGTTGCTGAGCAGAATGGTAAGGTGAAATTCGAGAATGTGCTTGAAGGTATCACTTACCGTGATGAGGCCGATGAACAAACAGGTCACAGGGAAAAAGTAGTTATTGAAACAAAAGATAAAACCAAGATACCTACTGTTATTATCGAAGGAAAAGATGTGAAGCATTATAACCTACCGGTTGGATCTCACATCATCATGGATGAAGGTGCTGAAGTAAGAGCCGGACAGGTGTTGGTGAAAATTCCAAGAATCTTAGGTAAACTGAGAGATATCACCGGAGGTCTTCCAAGAGTAACCGAATTATTCGAGGCAAGAAATCCAGGTAATCCTGCAGTTGTTTGTGAGATCGATGGTGTGGTTGCTTTTGGTAATATCAAAAGAGGTAACCGTGAGGTGATCGTTGAAGCAAAAGATGGTATTGTTAAGAAGTACTTGGTACCACTTACAAGACAGATCCTTGTTCAGGACGGAGACTTTGTGAAAGCCGGAACACCAATGTCTGACGGACAGGTTGCACCAGCTGATATTCTTGCTATCAAAGGTCCGTTTGCAGTACAGGAGTACGTTGTGAATGAGATCCAGGAAGTATATCGTTTGCAGGGTGTACGTATCAACGACAAGCACATTGAAGTGATCGTAAGGCAGATGATGAAGAAGGTTGAGATTGTTGATGCAGGAGATACAAGGTTTCTTGAAGAAGATCTGGAAGACAGGTTTGAATTTAATGAAGAGAACGACAGGATATACGATAAGAAAGTTGTTACAGAACCAGGAGAGAGCACTAAGCTGAAAGCTGGACAGATCATCACACTTCGTGAATTAAGAGAAGAGAATTCTATCTTACGTCGTGCTGATAAGAAACTGGTTGAGGTAAGAGATGCAAGTCCTGCAACTGCAACACCGGTATTGTTGGGTATCACTAAAGCTTCATTAGGTGTTAAGAGCTGGATTTCTGCAGCATCGTTCCAGGAAACAACCAAAGTGTTGAGTTCTGCAGCGATCAATGGTAAGGCTGATTACATGATGGGCTTGAAAGAGAACGTTATCACTGGTCACTTAATACCTGCAGGTACTGGTCTTAGAGATTTCGAAAACCTGATCGTTGGTAACAAGGATGAGTATGAAGTGCTTACTGCTACAAGAGAAGCAATGAGCTTTGATGAAGAGGAGTAAGAGAACATAGACAATAGTCGATAGACCATAGTAAAAACAGGAAGCAATTTGCTTCCTGTTTTTTTATTTTCTTAGCTGAAGAATTACTATTAAACTTCGTTGTGTCACTCACTTGTACGTTCTGATTAATAATGAACAGAAACTTTAAGAGTGCGACGCAACAAAAGAATCATTGAAATACAATAGCTGGTTTCACAAAACACCTTCCTAATAATTGCTATTTAACACTTTGTATTCGTAGGATGAATTTATTTTCGTTTCAACAAAATGCCCCACAGCATATGAAAAATGCTTTACTCATTGTGAACGTGCTTTTAGTGGTTGCAGTGGCAACACTTTTCTTCCTTTATTTTTCAAAGAAAACTCCCCAGTTAAGTGCCGCTGTAACTAGTGGATCGATGGAGAACACAAAAGGTTTCAAGATCGCTTATTTTGAAATGGACTCCATCGAAAATAATTACGATTATTTCAAGGATGTGAGAAGCCAGTTCAGGGGTAAAGAGCAGCAGTTGAATAATGAACTGCAGGGTATAAAGAACAAGTACGAGAAATTGTACGAGGAGTATACACAGATCCATACCACTTTGTCGCCTGAAGAAAAAATGAAGAGAGAACAGAACCTCGTAATGTTGCAGGAATCTTACAAAAGCAAGCAGGAACTACAAGGCTCTGAATTGCAGAACGAAGGTTTCAAGTACAGGCAGGAGATCTACAAGAAGATACAGGACTACCTAAAGGATTATAATAAAGACAAAGGTTTTGCTTTCATCTTTGCCAGTAACCCCGATCTTTTCTATTACAAAGACAGTGTTTATAATATTACTGCTGATCTTATTGAAGGGTTGAATGATACGTATAAACCCAAAAAGAGTAAATAACAAATTCAAATCCCGCTTTTAGCGGGATTTTTTATTTACGGCAATAGTCTTTCCTTTGCATTAAAGCGAGTAACTGCATGAATGTAGAACAAGTTTTATCTGGTCTCTCCAATATTAAAGTGGCGGTGATAGGTGATGTGATGCTCGACACCTATTGCTGGGGCAAAGTAGAAAGGATATCTCCTGAGGCTCCGGTGCCAGTTGTTACATTAGATAAGAAGGAGATCAGGATAGGAGGTGCAGCCAATGTTGCATGGAATACAGCTTCGTTGGGTGCATCAACATTTATTTTTTCTGTGATAGGGCAAGATGAAGAAGGCAGAGAACTTAAAGAACTGATGGAACGTAAAAACATTTATGTTGATTACCTTATTACTTCACCTAAAAGAATAACTACCAATAAAACAAGGATCATTAGTCGTAATCAACAAATGATGAGATTGGATGCTGAGTTGGTAAAAGATATTGACCAGGAACTGGAGCAGGAAGTACTGTTGTCTTTTAAAAAGTTTGTTTCAGCACATCAGCCACATGTAGTTATTTTAGAAGACTATAATAAGGGTGTACTCACTGAGAGCCTGATCGCTTCGATTATTGCAATTTGTAAAGAGCACAATATTATTACGACGGTTGATCCAAAACGAAAGAATTTCTTTGCTTATAAAGGAGCCACCATCTTCAAACCAAACCTGAAAGAAGTAAAGGAAGCTTTGAATTTATTGTTTGACGAAGTGGATACAGAGCTGCTGAATAATATTCATCTGCAGTTACAGCAAACATTAAGGCATGATTATTCTCTTATTACATTATCAGAACATGGAATGTTTTACGAGGGAGAAAATGAAAGCAGGATCATTCCATCACACCTGCGAAATATTGCAGACGTGAGTGGAGCCGGAGATACTGTAATTGCTGTGGCATCTTTGGTATATGCAGCATCAAAAGATATTCACCTTGCTACTGAAGTAGCCAATATTGCCGGTGGATTGGTTTGTGAAGAAGTCGGAACTGTAGCCATTGATCCTGCAAAACTTTTAGCTGAATGTAAAGCCCTATTGCTGAGATGAAGAAATATGCCATCATAGCTGCCGGAGGTTCAGGACAAAGAATGGGAAGTAATATACCGAAGCAATTTCTGGAGTTAAAGGGAAAGCCGATCCTGTGGTATTCGATAATGGCTTTTGCAAATGCTTTTGAGGATATTACCATCATCGTAGTTGCTCCTGCAGCAAATATTTCAGAAGCTAAAGACATTTGCCAGGAGTTTCCAGATATCATATTTGTTGAAGGTGGTGCATCGAGATTTCAATCGGTTAAAAATGGATTGGCTGCAGTAAAAGAATCATCTGTTGTATTTGTACATGATGCCGTAAGATGCCTGGTTACTATAGAACTGATTCATCGATGCTATCACCAGGCTGTTGAAAAAGGATCTGCGATTCCTGCCATTGCTTTGAATGATAGTGTAAGGATCGTAGAGAATGATGTTAATAGGGCAATCGACCGGAATAGTCTTCGTATTATTCAAACACCACAGACTTTCAGAAGTGAGATCATTCTGCCTGCTTTTGATGTAGACGATCATGAAAACTTTACCGATGAAGCTACTGTTGTGGAAGCATCAGGTACAGTCGTTCATCTGATAGAAGGAGAGCAGTCGAACATTAAAATCACAAGGCCTGTTGATATTTTTATTGCTGAAAAACTTATTGAGTAACGATAATATTTACATTCTCTCAGGAACTCTTATTCCCAATAATCCCATCCCTGTTTTTATTACATGAGCTGTAAGTTGTGCAATGGATAAACGAAGTTGCTTCTTCTCTTCACTTTCAGCATTCGCAATGGAATGTTCTGTATAGAAAGAATTAAACGTTTGGGCAAGACTGAAAATATAGATAGCGATCTTGGAAGGATTTAATTCATTACCCGCTTCTTCAATCACCAATGGAAATCTCTCTAAGGTAGCAATCACTTCTTTTTCTAGCGGCAACAGGTCTTTACTAACCTGGCTGCTAATTACTGTCATCTTTCCACTATCATCTGTCAACTTTCTTACAATGCTTTTTATTCTTGCATGTGTGTATTGAATAAAAGGCCCGGTAAATCCATGAAAGTCGATGCTTTCTTCAGGATTAAAGATCATTTTCTTCTTAGGGTCAACCCTTAACAGGAAAAATTTCAATGCACCAAGTCCGATAATGTTATACAGGTCTTTTAGTTCAGCTTCGGAAAAGTCTTTCACCTTGCCAAGCTCTTCTGTTTTGCGTTGAGCAATGTTTATCATTTCACTCACCATGTCATCAGCATCAACAACAGTTCCTTCCCTGCTCTTCATTCTGCCGGAAGGCAGTTCCACCATGCCATAGCTTAAGTGATAGATGCCATCAGCCGAAGGCAATCCTAATTTCTGGCAGATTAGCTTCAGCACTTTCATGTGGTAATTCTGTTCATCACCGATCACATAAATGTTCCTTTCTGCTTTAAACTCTTCGTAGCGTTGTTCTGCCAAACCAATATCCTGAGTAATGTAAACAGCCGTACCATCTCTACGCTGCACTACTTTTTCATCCAGGCCATCAGAGGTCAGGTCTATCCAGACACTGCCATCATCTTTTTTATAGAACACGCCTTTCTGTAATCCTTTTTCTACTAAACCTTTTCCTAGTAAGTAAGTGTTGCTTTCATAATACACTTTATCAAAATCAGCACCGATTGACTGGTAGGTTTTATCAAAGCCATCGTACACCCATCCATTCATTTTCTTCCAGAGATCCATCACAGCAGCATCACCAGCTTCCCAGTCGATCAGCATTTGTTGCGCTGCTTTCATAATAGGAGCTTGTTTTTCAGCTTCTTCTTTGCTTATGCCTGATTGAATTAATTCCTCAACCTCTTTTTTATACTGATCGTTGAATTTTACATAATAGTCACCTACGAGGTGATCACCTTTTGTGCCTGTGCTTTCTGGTGTAGCTCCATTTCCGAATAGCTGCCATGCTATCATGCTTTTGCAAATGTGAATGCCCCTGTCGTTAACAATGCAGGTTTTGATGATCTCGTTACCGGTTGTTTTCAATATTTCCGCTGTGCTCCATCCTAAGAATATGTTTCTAAGATGACCCAGGTGCAAAGGCTTATTGGTGTTAGGAGAAGCATATTCAACCATCACTTTCTTACCGGTGCTTTGCATTTGTCCGTAAGATGCATTGCGGTATTGTTGTTCAAGAAAACCGATCCACACATTTGTAGAAACCGTAAGGTTTAGAAAACCTTTGATTACATTAAAGGAAGTAAACAGTTCCTTCTCATGTTGTATAAGATATTCACCCAATTCCTGTCCAAGTGCATCCGGTGATTTTTTAAACTGCTTCACAAAAGCAAACAGCACCACCGTATAATCTCCTTCAAACTCAGGCTTTGTTTCATTTACAAGAATATCTTTATCCTGTAACTGTACTTTATACAATTCATTGATTGCTTTTAGCGTAGCCGTTCTTATTGCTGCAACAACACTCATAGTAATTCTCCGGTTGAGCCGCAAAAGTAGCAAAATACGGTTGAGGGTTTAACATTATTCCAGCTATAGTTATCAGCTTTAGTAATTCTGCAAATCCTTATTTTCGCCGCTACCCGTGAAGCAATTACATCATAATACCCGGAAATTCATACTTGGCTTTGTGGATTTTTTCTATCCACTGTTCAAACGGTTCATGCCCTTGCAGACATTTCGTTATGCAGCCTGTGGTGGTGGAAATACACTGCTCAACATCTTCCTGTTTTTCGTTTTTTACAACTATGTCTTTCAGAAAGAAGTGGTGGAGCTGGGTTTTTTTGCACTGGAACCATATACCGCTGCATTCATCACAGCATTCTGCATCACCTTTCCAATTGGGTTTTACCTCAGCATGTATGTTGTTTTTCCTGGCGCCACATTGAGAAGAAGGATCCAGCTTTTCCGGTATTTCCTCGTGGTAATAGGGTGCATCATTCTCAATTACGCTTTTCTTAAACTGTTTGTAGAAACTTTCGGCTGGTATCCCACACCATCACTCATGATCACAGCTGTGATCGTTATTGCTTTCAGCTATTTTACACAGCGTCATTTTTCATTCAGTCAGAAGGAGAGGGAGTAATTTTTATTTACCTGGCTTTTAGTTCATTATTTAGCTGTTGTTGCGTCGCACTCTTGTACTTACAGTTCTTTGGTCATCAATAAATCACATAAAAAAGCCATCCTTTCGAATGGCTCTTTTCAATAATTCAAAATATTTATTGAACAACTAATTTCTCAGTAAATCTTCCGTTTGCAGATTCTATGACTACCAGGTAATAACCTTTTGCAAATCCTGATACTGGAAAGTCAATGCTTTCACCTGCACTAATGACTGTTCTTGAAATATTATAAACCGTTTTGCCGGATACATCAATCAGCTTAATATTTGCTTTTTTCATTTCGCTTAAAGCAACAAATGTAGCTTTGGTTGTTGCGGGATTTGGATTGATGCTGTACAGCATTTTATCATTCGGCATCATCACTTTTGCAATAGATGAGAAAGCTGATCTTCCATCCACATCAACTTGTTTTAACCTGTAATAATTTATACCTGCAAATGGCTTCATGTCATTAAACAAATACTGCTGTACACCCGATGGTGACGTGCCTGCATTGATGCTGCCAATGGTTTCAAAATTGATTCCATCGATGCTTCTTTGTACTTCAAACAGCTTATTGTTCACTTCAGAAGCAGTGGTCCATTGTACCAGTACCGCTTTTTCGCCATTTCTCCTGGCGGTAAAATCAAGCCATGTTACAGGTAAGCTTCCACTGGCCAGGCAGATCTTAAGACCCCAGGCATTTAAACTTCCACCATCCTGGCTGTATTTATCCTGTACCGTTAATTTCCATGTACCGTTACAATTCTGTCCATTGAAAGCAGATAATGCGCTTTCAGGTTGAATGGTGACATTCCCAACAGGAGGACAAGGGAAAGTGGCGGTAGCTGCAGCATCATCAAGGTTCAGGCTGAAGTCTGGTTCATCGTCACAGATTTCATCAAATAATGTAACAGTAGTTCCAAGAGGACTTTGTATGGTGATCTTAAGATCACTGATCCAGCTGTGGGTACCTTGTAAACCTATCACATCAACATCAGTAATAATGCCTCCTCCCGGAATATTGAGTGTTGACTGAACTGTATTTGGCGAACCTGCTGAAATGAATTTAGGAACATCAGCACTCGTCACATTTCCACACGAACTAGCAGAAGTAGTGAAACTTCTTGCTGCAGAAACATGGTTACCGCAAACAGAAGATGCTGTAACTCTCCAATAATATTGAGTATTAGGACCAAGGCTGGATGTGATCGTATGAAACGTAGTAGTTAAACCTGTAGCATTGGCAACAATGCTGGTAAAAGATGCATTGGTTGATATTTCGAGTGTATAACTGGTGGCACCTGTAATACCTGCCCATGAGAATGAAGGTGACGGTGGCTGAGATAAAGCTGCATTTGCCGGACTTGATAATGCAGGTGTTAATGACGATGACACAACGTTGAAAGTTATATTTCTTGTTTTTATAATACTGCCTGATGTGCCTGTAATAGTAATAACATGAGTTCCTGCAGGAACTGTTCCCTGTAGTGTAACGTTTACGTTACTGCCGGGTGATACTGAATTAGCACTAAATACTACCGTTGAGCCGACAGGATTGCCGGAAGCTGTAAGATTAATGGCGGTTGAATATCCTAATATTGACGCTGTATTTAAAGTTGTGGTCAGCGGAGAACCACTGCAGGCAGTTATTTCTGCAGGATTACTAAAAACAAACTCTGCACTTGTAGAAGCCTGTATAGCAAAGTTTGAATTTGAAACATCGAAGAATACATTTCCTAGGGCTCTCACTCTTATTCTTGCAGCAGAAGTAACATTATTCGGAACAATTATCTCATGTGATCCATCGTTTGGAGTACTAGCCACTAACACAATTGGAAAAGTGGAACCAAAATCCGTAGACAGGTCTATCGCAACATTAGCACAGTTCACTGCACCACCATTTGTTCCTGCAACATTCCATGTAACAGTCTGAAATTCTCCTACCTTCCATGGTGTTACGGAAGTATTGGGTGCTGTTACACCAAATGGTCCTGTACTTCCGTCAATAGTAATCGTTACATCATCGGCATTATTTGCTGCTCCTGTAACTGCATTATCCCTTGCCGTAAACCTGAATTTCATCGTTCTTGAAACAGAAGGAAGAGCTTCCCAGGTTGAAGCAGTTGCTCCGGATAAAACAGTAGACATAGCAGGAAATGTTCGCTGCAGATTTGTAGAGTACAGCATTGATCTGAATACAGGTCCAGACGTTGAAGAACCTTGCGGAAAAGTATTCGAACCGGAAGCGTAAGCATCATATTGCTCCCAGCAATAGCTCATCACGTTACCATCAGCATCTGTTGCCTGGCCTCCTAAAATGAAGGGCGTCGATTTAGGAATGATATAATCAGCTCCTGCATTTACAACAGGTGTGGCATTTCCTGTACTCGTTGGTACGGCACAAGTGGCTCCTGCAGGAGATTTTAAATAACTGGTTACCTGGTCAATACTTTTCGCATGAAAATAATCATCACCTGCAGGTTGTACATCGGTAGGGCCGGTAATACCTGCATAACCCATAATCGTAGAGCCACTGCCGGGTTCCATTTGGGCTTCTACAACCTGAACAGAATGAGAAAAAGTATGGTTAGCCCCAAACTGGTGTCCCATCTCATGGCACCAGTATTCTACAGCCAGCGGATCTCCTTGTATTACAGAGTGAGCCGTATAAGCACTTCCTTTATTTGATTTACAAACACAGCCGATACATCCTGCATTTCCATTCTCATTACCCATCGCCACTTTTGCAATAAGATGGCCAATATCATAATTGGAAGTGCCGATTTCTGTGTTCAGTGTTACCTGGGTTGTACTGTTCCAATTGGAGCTTTGAATGAAAGGGTCCGTTGAAGGATACAGATATAACACTACATCCATGCCTGCAACAAAATTCATTTTTATACCAAAGTCTCTGTTGTAAATAGCATTTGCCCTGTTCAGGTTCGTAGTGAGCATTGCCAACACTTTTGCTGTTCTTTGGGCATCGGTGGTTTCAGTTCCGTTCAAACAAGCCTGGGAATAGTCGCTATTCACGGTAACAGCTAACCTGAACGTTCTTCTTAAACCATCATCAGCACCTTCAGCTTGTGTTTGCACATCTGATTTGTTCATTAATTCGGCAGTGTTACAATCGAAGTCGGTAACAGTGTTCATCCCATTCCTGTCAAAAACAATATGGTGACCGTTGCTGACGTCGACTGCATTGATGTAAAAAGTAGGTCTGCCTGCTGAAAGTACCTGTGCATGGAAACCTCTTGGCGTTAAATCAAAGCTCACCGTTGATCCACTTTGATCTGTTGCTACACCCAGGTAAGTTTTGATCATCGGGAATTTATCAGCAAGGCCGGGTTCCATCATCACAGATTCCACCACTTTGAATGTTTCAAAACCACCTTGTGCATTTGGTATTGTAATAATGACAGGTGAGTTATTGATGTTGATGCTGCCTTCCAAAGGTGCATTTAAAAGTGAGGACCGTAAAGCCTGTTCATTAAGATGGAAAGCTGTATAGACAGCTGGCTTATAATTTTTTTCAAAAACTTCGGGACTAATTGCTGTTCGACTGATCGCTGTCCAATGATTGTCCTGGGCAAAAAGGTTAAAGCAGGCCAATAACAATACGGCCAGCAATGTAGTCTTAACTCTCATGTTGTTAGGTTTGCAGATTGAAAATTAGGTTGACGAATATAACGATAAGATGTTTTCCAGAGATTGGTTTCGGGAAGGAAAGTCAAGGGTTAATCAGTTTTTAAAGCTGGCTGATATTAAGAAGCTGAAATTGGGTGATATCGCTTATTAAAACACTGGATATGCCATGAAATGCTGTTGCAGGTATAATGCCTGCCATTTTTTCACCTAAACCCCTCATGGCATGATGGTTGAGCCAATAGCAGCGAACTAAATTCATTAAAAATCAACCTAGTTATGGCAAAGATCATTGGAATAGACCTGGGTACCACCAATAGCTGTGTATCGGTTATGGAAGGTAACGAACCAGTTGTGATAGCTAACGAAGAAGGACGTCGTACAACCCCTTCCGTAGTGGCTTTTTTGAAGAACGGCGAAAGAAAAGTGGGAGATCCTGCTAAAAGACAAGCGATTACCAATCCTCAAAACACCATAACCAGTGTAAAAAGGTTCATGGGTCGTCGTTTTGATGAGGTGACAGAAGAAAAGAGCCATTGGAGCTATAAAGTAGCCCAGGGTGACAATAATACAGTTAGAATCGACATAGACGGCCGTTTATATACGCCACAGGAAATTTCAGCAATGGTGCTTCAGAAAATGAAGAAAACAGCAGAAGATTATCTTGGGCAGGAAGTAAAAGAAGCGGTGATCACTGTTCCGGCTTATTTCAACGATGCTCAGCGTCAGGCTACAAAAGAGGCCGGTGAAATTGCTGGTTTAAACGTCCGCAGAATTGTAAACGAACCTACAGCTGCAGCATTGGCTTACGGCCTGGATAAAAAACATGCTGACCAGAAGATAGCAGTGTTTGACCTGGGTGGTGGTACGTTCGATATTTCCATTCTTGAATTGGGTGAAGGAGTATTCGAAGTAAAATCAACCAATGGTGATACACACTTAGGTGGTGATGACTTTGATAAAGTGATCATGGACTGGTTAGCAGAAGAATTTAAGAACGATGAAGGCATCGACCTGAGAAAAGATCCAATGGCTTTACAGCGTTTGAAGGAATCTTCAGAGAAAGCAAAAGTAGAATTGAGCTCTGCTACAGAAACAGAGATCAATCTTCCTTATATCACTGCAGTGGATGGTGTGCCTAAACACTTAGTGAAGAAATTGACAAGAGCAAAGTTTGAAGCATTAGCGGATAATTTATTTCAGCGTTGTTTAAAACCTTGTGAAGCTGCATTGAAAGATGCAGGATACAATACTTCTCAGATTGATGAGGTGATCCTTGTTGGTGGTTCTACACGTATTCCTAAAGTGCAGGAGATCGTTGAGAAATTCTTTGGAAGAAAGCCACATAAAGGTGTGAATCCGGATGAGGTTGTTGCAATTGGTGCAGCCATTCAGGGTGCTGTGTTAACAGGTGAAGTGAAGGATGTATTGTTGTTAGACGTTACACCGTTAACGCTTGGTATTGAAACATTGGGTGGTGTATTAACTCCGATGATTCCTGCCAACACAACGATCCCTACAAAGAAAACAGAAGTATATTCAACAGCAAGTGACAACCAGCCTGGTGTACAGATACATGTATTGCAGGGTGAACGTTCACTGGCAAAAGACAATAAGAGCTTAGGTGTATTTAATCTTGATGGAATTCCACCAGCTCCAAGAGGTGTACCGCAGATCGAAGTGACATTCGATATCGACGCCAATGGTTTGATCCATGTATCGGCAAAAGATAAAGGCACCGGTAAAGAGCAGAAGATACACATCGAAGCTGGCAGTGGTTTGAGTAAAGAAGAGATCGAGAAAATGAAGGCTGAAGCGAAAGCAAATGAGGCTACCGATAAAGCTGCAAAGGAAAAAATCGAAAAACTCAACCAGGCAGATAGTTTGATCTTCCAGACAGAAAAGCAATTAAAAGAGTTTGGTGAGAAAATACCTGCTGATAAAAAAGCACCGATCGAAGCTGCACTTGAAAAACTGAAAGAAGCACATAAGAACCAGGATATTGCTGCAGTTGATGCAGCTACGGCTGAAATGAATACAGCATGGACTGCAGCCTCTGAAGAGATTTATAAGGCACAAGCTGAACAGGGTGGAGCAAATCCGGCTGATGGATCACAAGGTGGTAACACTGGTGGTCAACAGGGTGGAGGCAATGCCGGAGATCATGTTGAAGATGCACAGTTTGAAGAAGTGAAGTAGTCGTCATTGCGAGCTTTCGCGAAGCAATCTCATTAAGATAAATAAAGCCCTTGCAGAGATGTGAGGGCTTTTAATGTTAATATGAGAAGTAAATGTTGAATATCATCAACGATAAGGAAAGTAGCACTGGCTGTCTTTATTATGAATAAAGGCAACCTGTTCAGATTGCCTTTAAAAATTGGAACTGGATAATTAAACATCACACCAGTTATTCAAAATACATATCAAAATTTTCCAACTCTTTTCGAATAGTTACCATCGCTTCCTGCCTTTCGCTTTCATCATCTTCTTTCAGTTCTTTTACCGCATGCATAAATGGTTCCAGCCATTGGTGCAGGGCCTCATGATCAGGACCTTTCATTTTACATTGACTTACTAACGTATCTAAACCAGACTGTAAAGCGGATGCTAACTCTGCCTTGCGACTAGTGTCATTAACGATCTGTTTTAATGCTGCAACATTCTTTTTTGTTGCCTCATCCAATTTCCATTTTGCACCATTGTTCAGCTGTAATGTGGTTACGTTTTCTTTTTCATTTTCGACTTGTGTCGCTTCTTTGGAATCATTATCCTGCTGCATTGTACCCGTGCAGGCAGTAAATACGAAAGCGATCAATACCATTAATTTGTTCATGTGTTTTGTTTTTAAGTTAATCATCATCTTCTTTTTCGTTTTCTGTATTGTCTCCCTGTTGGGTCATGCCTGTTCTAATTTCACTGTGGCGGATCTGTCCACCAAGATGTGCTGTTTGTATCATCAATCCTGTTGACACAAAAGAAACAATCAATACAGCTACCACTATTCCCTTTTTAAATTTCTCCGCTATAAAGTTGGGAAGAGCGATTAAAGCTAACACAGCGGTAGCCAATATTGCAAACAATCCATATTTAGCAATTGATTCATGGTCTTCTATCAGCGATTCTGAAACACCAGGCAGGTTTTCTACTACTTCTTCGGCACCTTCACCGGTGAAGAATACAGGTAATGCCGTTATTCCTGCAATAAGTAATATATATAATGCCGTTCTCCGGAGAGAAATATTTGGTTTAATAAATGAAATTAATAGAGCAAGCATGCCAACTAACGACAAGATCACAGGTAGATGTGTCATTGCTAAATGCACTTGAGTTGCATTCATAATAAATATGTTTAAAGTAAAAAATCTAGTACGGTCACTTAAATAATCTGAGTGACTTGTGGAGGATGGAAGATTGCTGTAAAATGATCTTGCAGGCTAAAAGAATATTGAGAAGACATTTGGCTTTTTGAATGACCACAAGAGAATTGTGTTAACAAAGGATATGGAACAGCAACATACAGGCTAAAAAAAGACTCTGTGATTACTGTTTTGAAAGGTAATTGCTCGTCTTGCTGCCTGTCATTATCATGATGTTGATTGCCTGCGTAATGTTCTTTAATAAAGTCGGCGAAATTGTTGCTTCTGCCCTCTGATAAATGTGTAGCAAAATGATTTACCAGCATCGGCAACTTTAATAGTTGTATGCCTGTTTCTGTAGTCATTACAGTGATAACGAGAAATACTATTGCAATCAGCTTTTGCACGTTATAAAGTTAGCGTGTAATAATGTAATGGTCAACTTATTAAATTGTTATTGTTGATGTTCTTTTCTGGCAAATGGTGCAAAACAAAGCTTCACCAGCAACTTGTAGATTACTTTTTCTTCGCAATTACGCCCTCATATTGTCGCAATGCACACTATCTAAACGAAATGGTCTTACTAGCTTTACTATTCAAAACAGTTTCATCATGAACAATCAAACTACCAGCACACGTACACATGCTTTACTTACATTATTCGACTGGCAAACGGATTTCTTTAAGAAAGCGCTTGACGGCATTTCTGAAAATGATATGCATAACCGTTTAAACACTCAGGCCAATCATCCTGCATGGCTTACTGGTTCTCTGGTGCATCAACGTTTTCAAATGGCTACAGAAATGAAACATGATGTAGAACAAACAAGGGCGGATCTTTTCGAAAGGCATAAAGGAATACAGGAAGGTGAACGTTATCCTTCCGTTGCAGAATATATTAATGACTGGAATCAGATCACGCCGATAGCCCGGGAAGCATTGGTGAAAATCGATGATGCAAAGCTTGATAGTATGATAGATATGGGTGGAATGAAAATGAGTTACTATGAATTGATCTGTTTTACGATTTACCGTGAAGCCAGCATTATTGGTCAGTTGGCTTTATGGAGAAGATTGTTAGGGTATTCAGCGATAAAGTATGATTAAGAAATAGTGTTAATCTTAAAGGTCAAATGATAGACGGTAGCCAAGTATCCTTACCAATTGGTAAGTTTAGTTACTTAATCTTTCGCTATGCAACAGTTTATCTCAAGAAAGCACTTCCTGCAATTATCTTCTTTAACTGCAACAGGGCTGTGTTTATTTCCATTTACTTCTATGCCTCAACAGAAGAAAGAAGTTCCGCCTGTCATTAAACCTGAGTTGATAAAAGCATTTGTAAGTGCAGGGCACAACAATCTTGAAAAAGTAAAGCAAATGCTTGCAGAAGAACCTGGCCTTTTAAATGCAAGCTGGGATCTGGGTGGTGGAGATTTTGAGGCTGCAATTGAAGGAGCATCACATGTCGGGGATAGAGATATCGTTAATTATCTTTTATCGAAAGGTGCAAGAGCAAATATTTTTTGTTTTGCCATGTTGGGAAACCTGGATGTAGTAAAAGGATTATTAACTGCATTTCCAAACTTGAAAGATTCTAAAGGGCCACATGGATTGCAATTGATCCATCATGCAAAAAGAGGTGGAGCTCAAGCCAAAGAAGTGCTGGACTATTTACAAAGTATCGGAGCAAAATAATGAACTTTAGTGCATGGACAAACAGGTTGCTTATGGCATTATCGGATGTTGCATTGGTATTGCTGCAGGTTTTGCCATCGGATTTCCGATATGGTATCAGCTTCCTTATGACAAGCGTGGATACATTGGTGTCCCATTTATGTTAGTGTTAGTAATCGGACTTTGCATTCTTGGTGGAATAATAGGAGTGAAGAAAGCCGGTCCAGAATTTCCTGAGAATGATTAACTTCTTAATTCATTCTCCAGATATCCCAGTTAAGAACAGTAGCAAAACTCACCCATGCTATATAAGGCACCAATAGCCATGCAGCTGTTTTAGACAATTTAGAAAAACTGAATATCGTGAGCAGGATCGTTATCCAGAGTACAACAATATTGATCAATGCCAATCCGGGTGAATGCAAACTAAAAAACAGGAAACTCCAAAAAAAATTCAAAAGTAACTGTGCCAGGAAAATGGTGATGGCATTATTCCTTTCCCGTGAAAGTGGTTTTCTCCAGACAAAATAAAAAGCAACTCCCATAAGAATGTACAATAGTGTCCATACAGGACTAAATATCCCTGAAGGTGGTTGATACCATGGTTTAGCAAGATTCGTATACCACTCACCTGATGATTCACCTGCTGTAACAATACCACCAAGTGCTCCTACACCTATAGTAAGCAATAAAGAAAGTATCAGCTTTTTCATAAATCAAAGAAAAGGATTTAGAAGAAATTATATGATACTAAATAGAAAAGCCTCACCAAAGTGAGGCTTTACATCCTTCTTATACCAATTATTGTTTCTTTTTCTTGTTGTCTAGAATAGCACCAACACCATAACCACCTGCAGCACCAACAACACCACCGATAACTGCACCTTTTGCTTTCTTATCCGAAACGGCTGCACCGGTTACAGCACCAACAACACCACCAACGACTGCACCTTTAGCTTTGTTGCTCCATCCTGGTCTGTCATGTCCATCTCTGGTACTGGTAGTAGTTGGTTCACTGTATCCTTTATACACTACTGTCTTGGAACCAGAACTACGCCTTGCGGCTGTTTTTGTTGCCGCCTGGGTTTCTAAAATTTTTGCTTCAGCTTCTTTTTCTGCTGCCACTGCTTTCATCGAGTCTATAGTAAATTGTTTTGCCTGCAATTCTGCATCTCTATTGCTTGCTGAATCGCTGCAGGCAGTCATAACAGATGCTATAGCTAAACCGGCAAATATCTTTTTCATAATCTTGTTTTTATTTCACCTATACTTCAAAAGACCGTGCCATTTATCTATGAATAAGAAAATGCATTGATTTTCAACTTTGTTCGAAAGGATGTCCATGCATCAAGCGACAATTATGTAGAGATGCTCCTCAATACTTCTTTATGTAATAAGGTGAATTATACATTCTTTCACTTTTATACAGCACTTAATAGTCGAAATTTATCGTCTATCTTATAAATCACCTCTATGAAACGGATATCGCAGCTTTTTTCCTTAGTGAATATCCTTCTCTTTTTACTCTGTGCTGTTGTTTCGGCTTTACTATTTGTTTTGTTGTATGATCAGCTACCGGAATTTGGTTTCTCTTTTCAGTTAGAAAGAAGCCTCATACTCCTTATGCTTTTCTCATTAACATTTTTTTTAGCAAAAAAACTAAAATGGGTTTTTGTTTTTCTATTGGTAGGAATATCAGGTTGGCTGGGGTTTGATTTTTATATGGGAAAGCAGGATATACTTGCTTTTTATAATCACAGCCGGAATGTATTTAATGATATGGCTGGTTATAAAGATAAAAGCACTTTTGTTTATACCAGTTATACGGTGTTTTATCGTGACAGGCAATTGGTAGACGCCATTGATCATAAAGATCCGCAGGTAAGAGAATTCGCGGTGAATGCAGCCAACGAGTTCTTCAGAAAGGAACAGAAAATAAGGACTGATTATTCCCGTGTATTGGTGCAGAGTTTTGCTGTGTTCAAAAAAATAAATGCAAACTGGAATTATGTTAGTGATCCGGAGGATGAAGAATATTTTGCGAAAGCCAGTGAAAGTACCAGGTTGATGGCAGGAGATTGTGATGATTACTCTATACTGATGGCCGCAGCATTGAAATCAATAGGAGCCAAGGTAAGGTTAACGTTTATAAAAGGTCATATCTATCCTGAGTTATTTATCGGTAAAGAAGAAGATCTTCCTGGAGTAGTTGGTTTACTTACAGAGAAATTGTTTACTAAAGAAACAAAACAAAAAGAACTCAATTATTATAAAGATGCCAAAGGGAATGTATGGATCAATCTTGATTATACAGCCAGCTATCCTGGTGGTTCGTACATGGGAAATGATGTAGTAGAATATATATATCCCTAAATATAACTCAGTTTAGATGCAAAAGAGAGGATGTAATATTCTCTCTTTTTTTATGTGAACAATCGCATGAAACTGGAAGGTTTAATTGGGTAATGATATTATTTTCCTAAATGAAAATTATTATGTTATAAGTTCCTAAACAATATAAAAACTGGCACGAGTGGCACCATTATTTCAATTAGGGTATACGAATCCAATAATTATTCAAAACCTAAAAGAAAGTACTATGAAAAAGTTTTTACCCGCATTAGGAATAGTTGCAGTGTTTGCAGCATGTAATACAAACAACTCAGCAGCAGAACAGGAACTGGCTATTCTTAAAGCGAAGCAGGCAACGATCGATTCAATGAATTTAGTAGTTGCAGAGAAAGAAGCAATAGCAGAAGAAAAAGCAGTATCGTATGTAGCTGCAGCTAAAAGAACAGCTGCAAGAAGAACTACCTCTTCTGGCAGACAGATGTCTTCCTATTCATCTTACAGCGAGCCTGCAGTATTACCTACAGCTCCTGTAGAACAAAAGAAAAAGGGATGGAGCAATAAGGCTAAAGGTGCTGTGATCGGTGGTGTAGTTGGTGCTGGTGCCGGTGCTGTGATCTCAAAGGAGAAAAAAGTACAAGGTGCTATCATTGGTGGTATTCTCGGTGCAGCAGGTGGTTATGGTGTAGGTGCCATACTGGATAAGAAAAATGGAAGATAAGTTGTATATGTTTAATGAAAAGTCCCGCTAATTGCGGGACTTTTTTTATGATACAAATCAGTATTGAAAACAGCTTAAGGGGCTTAAATATTCTTAATGAATATTATGTTACAGCGTAACTATTTTTGTGATATGATCACTTCCATGACTACTCCCAATGAAGAGGAGAGACTGCTTGAACTTTATCATTATGATCTGCTTGATACTGCGAATGAAGAAAGTTTCGACGATATAGTGCAGCTTGCATCCAGAATATGCAAGGTTCCTATTTCTGCCATAACGCTGATCGATTCTCAGAGGCAGTGGTTTAAAGCCAGGAAAGGAATTGATGATCCTGAAACGGAAAGAGAGCTTTCTTTCTGTGCTCATGTAGTAGCTGATGAAGCTGATATTTTCAAAGTTGAAGATGCTTCCAAGGATGAACGATTCCATGACTATCCAAATGTAACCGGTGATCCTAATATTCGTTTTTATGCAGGTGTGCCCCTGATCACCAGGAAAGGGCATAGATTAGGAGCCTTATGTGTGGTAAATTCTGTTCCGCAAAACCTTACTGAAGACCAGGAATTCGCTTTAAAAGTGCTGGGCCACCAGGTAGTAAAGCTGGCCGAGCAAAAGTTACAGAATCGTTACCTGCAGAATTACCAGAAGCGTTTGCAGCAACAGGCCGAAATGCAGAATAAGATACTGTCTATCGTTGCACATGATGTTCGCACCCCCTTGGTTTCTTTACAGGGAATAGTAGAATTATCTCAGGAGAATATCATTTCAGAAGAAAAGAAAGCTGAGATGATAGAAATGTGGAAGAAACAATTGGACAATACGATGTGTCTTCTTTCCAACCTGATAGACTGGGGTAAGATCCAGGCTTCAAATGATCTGTTCAATAAAACTGCTATCAACCTTTATGATATTGTCAAAGATGAATTTCTAAAATGTGGTACGCCATCCGAGCTAAAAAATAATTTGCTTCAAAATAATATCCACAAGAAGTTCCTGATGTACGGTGATGAGAATGTATTGCGTTTTCTCATCCGTAATGTGCTCACCAATGCGAATAAATTTACCGAAGGCGGCACGATCTCCATTGATGCAAAACGCACTAAGGGAAAGGTAAAGTTGTCTATCTCTGATACAGGAATTGGCATGACCGAACAGCAATTCACAAACCTGGTGGAAGGAAAATCTGGTATGGTGGGTCTTGGAACCAGGAATGAAAAAGGAAGCGGACTTGGTTTCATGCTCATAAAAGATTTTGTTGAGATGCTTGATGGTGAGGTGTCAATTGAAAGTAAACTAGGCAAAGGAACCACTGTTCATATTACGCTAAATGGCTGATCATTGATCTTAGTCATAATTTATTTAATCTGCTAAGATCACTTTTGCGGCAATTCTATTTGCCATGCAAGCGAAAGTTGAATTATTATCTCCTGCCGGGAATTTTGAGTCGTTAATGGCAGCCATACAGGGTGGTGCCGATGCTGTGTACTTTGGTGTAGAGCAGTTAAACATGAGGGCCCGGGCAACAATGAACTTCACTGCAGAAGATCTTGTGAAAATAGTTTCTATTTGCCAATCTCACAGTATAAGAACGTATCTCACGCTGAATACAATCGTATATGATCATGATCTTTCGCTGGTAAGATCAATTATCAAAAAAGCAAAAGCTGCAGGTGTTAATGCGATCATTGCAGCAGACCAGGCTGCTATACAATTCGCTTCAGAAGAAGGGATGCCCATTCACATTTCTACACAAGTGAATATCACCAATATTGAAACGGTGAAGTTCTATGCAAGGTTTGCAAATGTAATGGTACTTGCCCGTGAACTGAGTTTAAGACAAGTGAAGCAAATCTGTGATGGTATTAGGAAGCAAAATATAACTGGTCCTTCAGGTGAGTTGATAAAGATCGAAGTATTTGCACATGGTGCATTGTGTATGGCTGTGTCAGGAAAATGTTACCTGAGCCTGCACACACAAAATGCTTCTGCGAATCGTGGTGCCTGTGTGCAGAATTGCAGGAGAAGGTATAAGGTTACTGATATTGAAGATGGTCATGAACTGGAGTTACAGAATGAATACATCATGTCGCCCAAAGATCTTTGCACCATAGATTTCTTGGACGAGTTGATTGATACAGGCATTAGTGTTTTAAAGATCGAAGGAAGAGGAAAGAGTGCCGATTATGTAAAAACGGTTACTGAATGTTATAGGGAAGCGATTGATAGGTGCCTGGATAGATCATTCAGCAAAGAAAAAGTGGCAGCTTGGATGAACAGGATGGAAGCCGTTTATAACAGGGGATTCTGGGGTGGATATTATCTTGGAAAAGAACTGGGTGAATGGACTGATGCTGCCGGATCGAAAGCAAAGACAAAGAAGATATATATTGGTAAGGCCAATCATTATTATAACAAACTGCAGGTAGCTGAGTTTGCTATTGAAGCCTATTCGTTAAAGAAAGGAGATAAGGTCATGATCATCGGCCCATCCACAGGAGTGGAAGAAACGATCATTACTTCACTTCATGTAAATGATGAGGGTGAAAAAGACATGGCGGTAAAAGGTGATCTCTGTGCATTTCCTTTTGATGTAGCAATAAAGGCCTCAGATAAGTTGTATAAAATTGTGGCATCAAATGAAGAAACGGAGTAGCGGTATAATTATAACGCATCAACGGGAAAAATGCATTGGTTGCAACTACTGTGTGGAGTATGCACCTTTTCGATGGGCAATGAGCAGGATCGATGGCAAGAGTATCTTACTGGATGGGTTATCTAAAAAAGGTTTCTGGAGTGTGAAGATATCCGACGATGAAAAGATGGCCAATGTAAAGGCAGCAAAAGCTTGTCCTGTAAATATTATTAAGATCACTGACCTCTGATCAGTTGATCTCTATCTCATCTAAGAAAACCCAGGCAGTTCTGCCTGCACCTTGTCGTCCTTCAGGAATTTTCATCAATGGTTTTATTTTGATGATGATGGTACTTGCTCTTTGTGGTGCAAAGTTGAATTTCAATTGTCTGTCTTCACCCCAGCCTTCTTCAGGTTTTTCAAATTCAAATCCTGAGGTTTGAATGTCACCTGATGCATCTTTATAGTTGAATGTTATGTCAACAGATTCCGGTAAATAGATCCAGCTGGGTTCCTGTTTCCATGCATGTAATATTACTTCTGAAACAAGATCATTCTTGCCAAGATCAATCGTGATCTCTACGTCTTTACCATTCCATCCTAACCATTCAGGAGAAGTGAACTTATCAGCTCTTACACCATTCACTAAACCAAAAACACCACCGTTACCGGGATAAGCTGGAGAAGGAGGGAAGTTGGTTGTGATCTTTTTGCCGGTGGCTTTATTGAATGATATTTTTCGTAGTAGATGATCGATAACCTCACCATTATCTTTCATTAAGACCGCTACGGCCAAACCACTCTCCTTTATTGTTATTGGAACGGTATGGATTTTATTAAATGCTGATAGAGGTGGATAAACTGACCAGCCTTGTATTGAATCTGAATAAGGCAGCAGTTCAAACATCATTTTAAAAGAACTTTTTGAATAGGCATTCCAAATAACTCCTGAGAATTCTTTAGTCGGAGCAATATTATCTTTTATTCCATACAATGCTTTACTATAATTCACTCCCCACATATCATATCTCTTGAATTGTTGTTGCAATCTTCTCTCAAAATCAGCAGAATCTCTTTTCTCTTTTGCTGTCCACACTACTTCACTCATGGCTGCAATTCTCGGGAACAACTGGTATTCTACTTTACGGGTGTTCTTTATGTATTCGGTCCACAAATTGGCCTGTGCACCTAATATGTGTTTTGCTTCTTCTGCATTTAATTGTGCAGGAACTGGATCATAGCTGTACACTTCTTCAATTGGAGTATAGGCACCAAATGTTACCGAATCTTCATTACGGCTTTGTGAGTGATCAAAATAACACCAGTTACCTGGAGTCATTACCACATCATGTTTTTGCTTCGCTGCTTCAATACCACCTTTCTCTCCCTGCCAGCTCATTACTGTTGCATTGGGTGCAAGACCACCTTCTAATATTTCGTCCCAACCGATGATCTGTTTGCCTTTACTATTCATATATTTTTCCATTCGTTGAATGAAATAACTCTGCAATCCATGTTCGTCCTTCAAGCCAAGGTCTTTTATTCTTTGCTGGCATTTAGTACAACTTTTCCAATGTGTTTTCGGTGCTTCATCTCCACCAATATGAATGTATTTAGAAGGGAATAATTCTACCACTTCATCTAACACACCTTCAAGGAAATGGAATGTCTCATCTTTACCTGCACAGAATATATCATCAAACACACCCCAGGCTTGCTGTACCTGTTTTCCTCTTGTTGGTCCGGCCCAGGCTGTTCCTTTTGCGATCTTAGTATCTTTTTCGGGAAAACAACTGAGTTCAGGATAGGCAGCAATTGCTGCAGAAGCATGACCCGGCATTTCAATTTCAGGAATAACAGTGATGAAACGATCTGCTGCATATTTTACAACCTCTTTTATTTGTTCCTGTGTATAATAGCCACCATAATGTAAGCTGTCATTTCCTTTACCGGGATAACGGCCAATGATGGTTCCGTTTCTCCAACCACCAACAGAAGTGAGCTTGGGATATTTTTTAATGTCTATTCTCCAGCCCTGGTCATCTGTTAGGTGCCAGTGAAAAGTATTGAACTTATGCAGTGCTAAATAATCGATGTATTGTTTGACGAAGGAAACATTAAAGAAATGACGGCACACATCGAAATGAATTCCTCGATAAGAAAAACATGGCGCATCGGTGATATAAACATTGGGTATTGATAAAAAAGTATGACGTTGGCCTTTTGGTTTAGGAACAGGCAATAGTTGTATCAGTGTTTGAATGCCATGAAAAGTTCCTGCATAAGTATCTCCTTCAATTTCTATGATGCCTTTATCAACTTTTAGCACATAGGCATCGGATTGAGGTGCAGTGATAAATTTCCGGGTGATGAGTTTTATATAATTAGCTTGTTTAGCCGAAAATGGTTTGATAACCGTTAGCGATAGACCATAGTTTTTTTTAAGATATTGCTGAAGAAACAAAGCTGCATTTTTATTCTCTTCATCAGCCATGATGTATACTGTTCGATAACCGATTACTGTTGTACCTTTCTTTAATAATACAGAATCCGGTTTTGGGATGATTGATATTTCCTGTGATTGTGCTGCAATTGAAAACAGCATTAGTAAAAGTGTCAACAGCTTTTTCATACCGGAAAGCTACAGGTTTTGGTTTGTTCAATAAAGAACAAAACGCACAAGAGTGTGACACAACAGGTGATGCTATGAAAAATGTAAGTTGGTAATATAAAATATTAGAATAAAACTTTTCCAAAGTTCTAAACTTTAGAAAAGTTGACTAATAATCTTTCCGGCCTTTTTGCTTTTATCTCAGTACAAGACGGTCAAACTG
The DNA here is from genome assembly GCA_036676415.1 of Chitinophagaceae bacterium. Classification (GTDB taxonomy): domain Bacteria; phylum Bacteroidota; class Bacteroidia; order Chitinophagales; family Chitinophagaceae; genus JAEZDC01. The sequence goes on along the minus strand of JAKFCX010000062.1, from coordinate 58,447 downwards.
TTTACCGCCACTCACCATACATTACAAAAGCACCCCAGTTATACGGATGTGAATATTTCGGATTCTGGCTGAGAACAGCCTGTGCATGTCTCAAAGCCTCTGAACGTGTCATCGTTTTCAGGTTTTTGTAGAACTCTGTTAGAAGAATAGTTGTTGCTTCATCCGGTACCTGCCAAAGCGATGCAACACCTGTCCTGATCCTGTTATTGAGGAATGCATTGAGCACTGAGATATCCCAGCCTTTTGATATTTCCTGCGAAACAGCCAATTCGCAAGCAGATAAGAAGATCATATCCGTTTCATCTTTGATCTGCCCATTGATCTCAGCTAGCGTGAATTTTCCATCATTCGCTCCGTCTTTATTGAAGAGGATGTAGGAGTTGGTGAAGTTGCTGTTATCGAGGACACCATGTGTTGCAAAATGCACATAACGGAAACTTTTCAAACCATCTTTTGCTCTTTGCTCTGTGGCTTCATCTTCGAGGTAAACAGTTGTGTTAGGATAAAGGTCTTTGATATTACTCACTTCCTGGGAAGCTCCCGGTAAAGTTTTATCAGGATTACCAAATGCAATGAATGATGCATTGATGTTTCGGGCTTTGTATGGTTTTGAGAAGATGTCCATTTTGTTGGTGTAGAACAAACAGTAATCTTCTATCAGGAATTTGAAACTGCCTTTTTCTGTAACCGTTCCCAGTGATGCAAAAGGAATACTGCTGAGTTTTGAATTTGGGATTATGCAAATATTCTTTTTGCCGGCCAGTTGATCTTCGATAGGAGTGATGAGCATGTTGTACAACAAAGTAGATTCTATTTTGAAATCTCCTTTAATGGCATCTTTCGATTTGATGGTTGATCTTACCTGAACGGCTCCTGTGCCTGTTGCATTTTCAGGGTTCTTTAAAATACCCAGTAAACGACTTGCCTGTTTGTTGATGTCGTTCTTCATCTCAACAACCTTGATGGCTGTTTCCTGGTTGGTGACGGTGAAGATGAGTAACTGGTCTCCATTGATCACATATAGAATAACGATCGTGCTGTCAGGTATATAATCAATATAATTTCTGAAATCTGCAGGATTTGTTTTGGCGAAATAACTTTTCAGGTCTTCATATTTTGCTACTAATGCATCTATGAAATTGAGATAATCTTCTTCCGCTACTTTCTTTACGCTTTCGAGTGATGCGATGAGTTCTTTGTTTCTTTCTTTTTCGGGCTTGGCATTTTCTTTTGCAATGGCTTGTTGAATGGCATTTTGTTTTTGTAAGAGTTCATTACCTTTCTTTAATGCCTCGCTTTTTTCTTTATCAGTGGTAACGATACCTGACTGCTCCAGTTTTTCTTTGATGGCCTGCGAGTTGCTTTTATCAGCATAGAACAATGCTTCTTCTGATTTGTTTAATTTAGCAAGTCCCGCTACCAGCTTATTATACAAATCGATCTTCTTTACATCCGCTGCATACAATTTTTGTGCTTCTGCTCCGCCAAATAATTTTGAACCTGATGCTTCCACATCTGCTACTGCTTCTTTAAAAACAATAGTAGCAGAATCGAACATGCCTTTGTTGTAATAGATTAGTCCGAGTTCATACAACCCTTGCCATAAATACTTGGATTCGATTCTTTTTGCAAGTTCGATAGCTGATTTTAAAGATGGGATAGCTTCAGCGTTATTTAAGGTACTATAAGTTTTACCCAAGTAAATATCTGCTTCTACTACCCGGTCAAGTACATTGGATTGCGACGATCTAACTCTTGCTTCGAGAAGAAATTTTAAAGCTTCCTGCGGTTTCCCGGTTTCCAAAGCAAGCTTACCCAGCAATAACGAAGATGTACCCCACATACGAAGCAACTTTTTATCTCTTGATATTTTATTGGCATCTTCAAGATATTTTGTTGCCAGTGCATAATTCTTTTTGGTTAGATAAATTTCGCCAATATTGATTCTTGTTATCAGCACACTTTCATTCACCACTTTTGCAATTTGATTGATCCTGTCTGCTTCCATGAAATAGGTGAGAGATTTATCATAATCTGCCTGGAAATAGTACACGACACCTATATTATTCTGGGGAATGCTTCTTGAAATCTCGTCTTTCTCTACTCTATATAAACTGTCTGAAAGTAAATGATATTTAATGGCATTCTGGTAATCACCCATGCCGCTATACACACTTCCAAGTGTTCCGTAGGTATTGGCTATTTGCCAGTTATTCTTGAGTTCAACAAATATCTGCAAGGCACTATCTGCTGTAGCCAATGCCTTCTTGTGTTCACCAAAGATGCTGTACACAAAACTCATACTACTGAGTGCACTGGCTACGTAGGCATTATTTTTCAATTCATAACCCATGGACTTCATCTTCTCATAATAACCCAGTGATCCTGTGAAATCACCTTTACAGCCTAAGGCGTAGCCGATAGATGAATTGAGCCAGGGCACCTGTGATTTTTCGCCAAGTGAATCATAAATGTTGATAGCTTTCTCATACATCCTGATTGCTTCATCGTATTCTAGTTTCTGTGTGGCACCATCTGCTATTTTGGTATAAGCCCAGGCTTCATCAGTTTTGCTCTGCTGGTCAATTGCCAAGGCAAGACCTTCGGCATAATATTTATCAGCGAGGTCGTATTTGTAATGCCGAACAGCAAGAATTCCAAGGTTGAGTGATGAATATAATATGTTTGACTTGTCACCTATTTGTTTGGCCAGGTTGTAACATTCCAGGTAATTTTTTCTTGCCAGTGCTGTATCATAGTTATATGCAGCATAAGCCATTTTGAAATAACTATTGGCAATTTCAGATCGATTATTTCTTTTCAGATTGAAACCGTGTGCCTGGCTGTAATAATTAAATGCTTTCTGGTATTGACCATCTTTTTCATATACTTCTCCAACGTTCAAAAGATTTTTGATAAGACCTGCACTGTCTTTTGCTAAAAGAAAATAATGCGAAGTGCTGTCGAGGGCATCAAGGGCTTTATTTTTATCACCAACGATCTTGTACAAGTCAGCGAGTTTATTCCACGAGTAAGCAAGATCATCATAACTCTCATCCACCTTTTCGTATTCGATGGCCTTTGCATGTGCAGCAATGGCAGAATCATAGTTACCGAGATTCCAGTAAGCCTGGCCTACTTGTGAAAGAGAGAATCCTGCTTTGCCAAATCTTTTTAAATACACGTAGAGATTTTCTGCTGATTTGTGATAGGTCATTGCATCTTCATACTTGCCCTGTTTGAATACTACATATCCAAGATCGTTTAATGTAGAAGCGGTGCTGCTGAGATTGCTAACCTTAGTGTAAGTTGTTTTTAGTTCTTTGTAAATCTCGAAAGCATCCTGGTATGCCCCCTGGTTTTTGTACACATTTGCCAGTGAATTCTGAACACGGGCCAGGTCAAGTTTTTGTTCATAGGTTGAGTCCATCGAAAATAACCGGATTGAATTTTTAAAAGCACCAATTGCTTTGGTGAAATCATCAAATTCTTCATACACATCACCGATCGATTCATACACCCTTGCAGAATTGGAATTACGTGAATCAGTACCATAGTTGGTTGCAGGATCATTCATCACCGCAATAGCCTGGTTAAAAAACTGAATGCTTTCGGGTAGCATTTTCAGGTAACGATAACAATGGCCTTTCTTAATGAGTATCTCTACATGATAAAAACCATGCACTGAAGGTTTGAAATATTTTGCTGCAGAATCGCAATAGCGAATGGCAGTTTTATATTCGAATTTTTTCTGGTTGATCTGTGCATGACAAAGATTGGTGAGGCCAAGACTGTAATCATCTCCCAGTGTTTTGGACACAACATCTAAAACTTTCAGTTTTCTTTCTGCTTCAGGTAAATTGCCATTATTCTGGTCTGCAAAAGCCTGGAAAACCCAGCTGTTCACAAAAGATCCTTCGGTTATTTCTGTTTTGTACTGGATTACTTTTTCGGAAAGCTTTTTCGGATTTGAAAGATGTGCGGCCAGTGTGTCCAGCATTTCGGCAGAACTGAAAGGGCTTTTTGCATACATCCACACGGCACCTGCAAAAGTTGCGTAATACATTTGCCCCCTGTATTCCCTGGGATTTTCTTTTGCATACAAAAGGAATGGGACAACATCTTTGGCAGTAGCCGTTTTATAAACATCCAGAATGCTTTTTCCTTTATGCCTTCCTGCTTCTAGTGGTTTGGTATAAACTTCCGCAAGACCTTCCTGTTTACTTAAAACTTCATATTGTTTTTTGAATTCTGAAATCACGACCGTAATCAAGCTGTCTGTATGTTTTTTGCTGTCGTTTATCAGCAGGTCTTCGAAACTGTACAGTGGATAGTCGTCTTTTTTATAGAAGGTTACGCCGAGTTTTTCCAATTCATAAAATATACTGTTATATGATTTTACCGGAACCCTTACAGTAAGTGTGATGAGATCACCTTCCTTCACCATGTATGCACTATCGGTTAAAGATTTCTGGTCTGTGGCTACGTAGATGTACGTGCCTTTCTCTGTGCTGCCGGCTACAAATCCATTTCCTATTTCTGCGTTGTAATTACCCGAACCGGATTTGGTGTATACCACACCGGATGAGCCTATTTCGATTCCGCTTTTGGGAGTTGCGGGAATGTATACTAAGGCAGAATCTTTTCCGATATGTTCAGTGATCTGGGTGATCTTAAACGTCTTCTTTATCCTTTCATATTCTGTTTGTGCAGACACATTACTACAGAGCAGACAAGCTGCAAAAGCAACAAGTAGACATAGGGGTTTCATAAACATGAAAGGTTTTGATACTATAATGATAGTCAATTTAGCAGACTTTTAAAAGTCTAATTGCTTTTGATGCTGCTTCAGTATATGTGAATAAAAAAAGCTGTTGACCTTTTGTTAATAGTCAACAGCTGATATATTATCGGAAGTTTAAATGGCAGGATATTTCTCAATCCACCTTGGTGATCTTCAAAACATTTGTTGGAAGATGCAGGTGAACCGGAGTGCTTCCTGTATTGATGATGGTATCGCCGGCTTTTAAGAATCCCCTTTCTTTTAAGATGTCTATCTGGTCAAGAATGATATCGTCCAAGCTATCTTCTTCGTCATAAAAGAAAGCCCTGCAACCCCAGCTAAGGCTTAACTGGTTTACCAGTGCACGAATTTTAGTGAAAATATATAAAGGGGCTTTTGGACGATAGCTGCTTAACATGAAAGCGGTGTAACCACTTTGCGTCATACCGATCAATGCTTCAGCATTTACATCATGTGCAATCTTGCAGGCATTGTAACAGATGGCATCGCTAAGAAAAGAAGGAGAGTGGGGTTGTGGCCTCAGGTCTTCTTCACGGTTGTATCTGTATTCTCTTTTCTCTACTTCAAGAATGATCTTTCTCATCGTTTCAACCACCAGTGCAGGATGTTTACCTGTTGCAGTTTCGCCACTCAGCATTACTGCATCGGCACCTTCAATCACAGCATTGGCAACGTCGGTGGTTTCACTACGGTTTGGTTTTGCACGATCGATCATACTTTCCATCATTTGCGTAGCAACGATCACTGGTTTTGCACGGTGAATACATTTGCGAATGATGTCTTTTTGTATCAACGGCACCTGTTCAATCGGTAGTTCAACACCAAGATCCCCTCTTGCTATCATGATGGCATCACTTTCAAGAATGATATCCCTGATATTATTAACGGCTTCCGGTTTTTCTATCTTGGCAATGATCTTGGTCCTGCTTTTACTTTCTTCCAGTTTATTACGAAGGATGATAATGTCTTTTACACTTCTTACAAAACTGAGTGCTACCCAGTCAAGTTCCTGTTCTATGATGAAATCGAGATCGATAAGATCTTTTTCTGTCAGTGCAGGTAAAGAAATTTTTGTATCTGGAAGATTGATTCCTTTTTTGGAAGACAGGAATCCACCCATCGTCACTTCCACTTTTACATTCTTCTCTTTTGTTTTTTCTTTTACACGCACTTCAATCTTACCATCATCAATAAGAATGGTATTACCCACTTTTACATCAGCTGCAAGATTAGGGTAGGAGACATATATCTTCTCCATTGTACCAACTACTTTTTCATTGGTGAATGTGAGAATGTCGCCAGGGTTTACTTCCATTCCACCGTCTGCCATTTCTCCTACACGAAGTTTTGGACCCTGGAGGTCACCAAGTATTGCTATGTTGTATGGTTCTGTTTTGTTGATGTTGCGGATATGTTCAATGATCTGCATTTTATCTTCATGTGCACCATGTGAGAAGTTTAAACGAAACACGTTTACACCTGCTCTTACCAAACCTAATAATTGTTCATACGAATCGCAGGCAGGACCAACAGTTGCAACAATTTTTGTTCTGTGAGTAACGTGGTCTATACCAGCTTGTTTATCCATTTGCTGGTGCAGGTATTTATCGAGATTCTTAGACATGAGAGCTTTGAGATTTGAAATTTGAAATTTTTTAGCTGGCGAGGATCTTCACGATCTTGATCCATTCCTGTCCAACTTTCTGTTTTTCTTTGATGGCTTTATCAAAAGGAGTGTAATGTATTTTGTTATTGACCACACCCACCATTACATTACTTCTTCCTGCTAATAAACTATCAACAGCATAATAACCCATATGGCTCGCTATAAGCCTATCCTGGCAACTAGGTGAGCCACCTCTTTGAATATGACCAAGAATACAAACACGTATGTCTGATTTAGGGAGATGTTCTCTTACCACTTTTGCTACTTTTTCTGCTCCACCAAATTCTTCACCTTCGGCTACAACGATCAGGTTTACCAGCTTCTTTCTTTTTTCTTTTTCAGAAAGCGAAGCCAGTATTGCTTCCATATCTGTCTTTGTTTCGGGGATGAGAATGTTTTCTGCACCAGTAGCAATTCCGCTGTGTAAAGCAATGTATCCTGCATCACGACCCATTACTTCTACAATGAATAAACGGTCGTGAGCTTCCATGGTATCACGTATCTTATCAATGGCTTCAACTGCAGTGTTTACAGCAGTATCAAAACCAATGGTAACATCTGTGCCGGCAATGTCTTTATCAATTGTTCCGGGCAAACCGATACATGGAATATCAAACTCCTGGCTGAAGATCTGGGCTCCTCTGAAGCTTCCGTCTCCACCAATTATGACAAGGCCATCTATACCTCTTTTCTGTAAATTTTCGAAGCCTCTTCGTCGGCCTTCCGGTTCTAAAAATTCCTTACACCTGGCTGTTTTAAGAATAGTACCACCACGTTGGATGATATTGGCAACAGAACGTGTTTCCATCTTCACGATATCATCATCCAGCATGCCACTATAGCCACGCATAATGCCATATACTTCTAAACCATGGTAAAGTCCTGTTCTAACTACTGCTCTGACGGCTGCATTCATTCCGGGCGAATCTCCACCTGAGGTGAGTACGCCGATCCTGGTAACTTTTTTATGACTCATAACAAGGCAGCTAAGGTAATGTAAACACAAATACAAAAGACTGATTAATGTGTAAACTTTACACGATTCAAATCAGGTTCTTTTAATATTATTGTTCATATGAAGATTATGATCACCGGAGCCAACGGATTCCTGGGGCAACATTTGTGCAGGTTCCTGGAAAATTCGCATACAATTTTTGCTACAGGCAGGGGAGAGAAAAGAGTTTCATTTCCGGGTGTGCGTTATTTAGCTGCAGATATTACCGATCCGTCTTCACTGCAGCAATTGTTATTGGATACGGAAGCTGAAGTGATCATTCATGCTGCAGCAATGAGCCGGCCGGATGAATGTGATACAAATAGAATGCTATGTGATGATGTAAATATTAATGGCACGAAACATCTGGTTGATGCAGCAAAGCATTTAACGCATGAACCACATTTCATTTATATATCAACCGACTTTGTTTTTGGTGATGGAGGCCCTCATGATGAAGAGGCAGCACCATCACCTTTAAATTATTATGGTGAGAGCAAGTTAAAAGCTGAAAAGGTTGTTGAACAAAGTGGTTTGCAGTATACGATTGTTCGTCCTGTGTTTATGTATGGCGAAACCTGGGAAGGCATGCGGCCAACATTTTTACATTGGGTGAAGGAAAGCCTGGAAATTGGCAAGCGGATCAAAGTAGTCAGTGACCAGGTAAGAACACCAACTTATGTGGGAGATATTTGTAAGGGAATTGCAACTGCAATTGAACAACGAGCAACAGGGTTATATCATCTTTCCGGCGAAGAAAGGTTGACTCCCTACGATATGGCTGTTCATTTTGCAAAGTTTGCCGGGTTGAATGCATCACTGATAGAACCTGTTACCGAAGAAACATTTAAAGAGCCTGTGCAAAGGGCAAAGCAAGGTGGACTGAGGATTGAAATGGCTAAAAGGCAGTTAGGTTTTGCACCGGTAATTTTCGAAGAAGGGCTTAGGCGGTCATTTCCGGATAATAGTGATAAAACCTTCTAAAGTTAAGATTGCAGCACTGGTTCATAAATCTGAAGCAAGTAAGCTATTCTTTTGTTTCATATTTTCATCTCCATGAACAAACTGCTCATTATCTTTTTCCTCTGCAGCTCTTTTCTATCAAAAGCACAGCAGCCAGGCCTTACTGTTATTTTACCTGTGGGGCATTCTGGTGGTGTATACGATGCTATTTACAGTCCCGATTATCAGTACATTCTTACAAGAGACAGGTTCGAGATTCCCAGAGTGTGGAATGCACAGACAGGTCATCTGCTGGCAAACCTGCATGGCCATAATGGCCGTGTATACCGAATGGGATATTCAAATGATGGAACATTATTTTTTACAGCAGGATCACAGGACAGTACGATCATCATCAGAAGAACAAAAGATGTATCGATTGTTCATGTATTTAAAACGAATGGACAGACAGTACAGGGAGGAAATTTTAATATAGATGGAAGCAGGTTTATTGCTGCAGCAAATGATATCAGGATTTGGGATGTAGCTACCGGGAAACTGTTGAACGTTTTCAGTCCAGGAAAAGGAGTGCCATCTTACGATTATACTTTTGGCATTCCTGTTATTAATATAAACGGTGAAGTTGCCATGGTTACCAGTGCAGAAAAAGAAGGCTTCTTCCGGTATTACTGGAACATTAGCACCAATGAAATGCTGGCCATAACAAAGTATAACGATGATAGCAAGTTATATGAGGTGCAGCAGAACAAACTAAGTGATACATCATTACTGAATCCCGAATCACCCTCATGGAAAATTCCATCCTTGTTTAGCAGACAAGATAAAGGCCTTGATTTCGAACTGGAAAGTAATGATATATGGATTACAGATTCTGCCAAAAAGGTGAAGCGAATGAAACTTCCGGCACATACCACCATCACCCAGTTGTTTTATTTCGCAAACGACAGTACGCTGGTGGCAGAGCCGAAAGATAAATTATATGCCGGTGTATGGAACACCAGGACGATGCAAATGCGTAACACTTTGTTTTATGAAGGAATAGCCCGGCCAAATTTGTACACCGGGGAAAGTAAGATAAATGCAGTGTTCAGTAATGATCGGTCATTAGGAGTGCAATTACTGGACAACAATTTCGCAGTCTATGATATGAAAGCAATGAAAGCTTTATCCCAATTCAATCAACCTTCTTTTTCCAATAAGCTTAAGTACGCTTTCTTTTCTTATGGCGATAGCATGCTTTTGACAACTATGTACACCGAAAAAGATGCAGCAATACTTTGGAGTATCCGAACAGGTAAGCCAATAAGAAGTTTTGCATTTGATAAAGATGACCTGTTAACTTATGCTTGTTTTAGTCCTGATAATCGTTTACTGGCATTATTTGGCTGGGGACCGAATATTATGATCTATGATGTTGCCACCGGTAAATTAGTTACCACCATCAATAAAAACACGGGTGACATCAATAAAGAAGTATTTGGTGGAGGTATCAGTACCAACAAAAACCTGGTATTCTTTCTTGATAATAATGCCCTGTTTCGTGTATTCGATATAAAAACAGGAAAGCAATTGTATTCATTGGATAAAGAGCCGGGTAATTATATTAACGCTGCAGTGTTTACTCCGGATGATAAAAAGCTTGTCTTAGGAACTGCCAGCAGCATCAACAAGGTAGTGGATATTGCATCAAAAAAAGAGGAGTATCAATTCTTTCAAATTGACAGCACTGATTACCTTACTTTGATACCTGGTGGTTTTTACCAGGCCACTCCCGGTGCAGCAAAGCTGATACATTATGTAACAAAAGACCTGAAAGTTATTACGTTTGACCAATTGGATATTAAGTTTAACCGGCCAGATAAAGTGCAGGAACAAATCGGTAATAAAGACAGGTTGCTGATACAATCTTTTAAGAAAGCGTATGAGAAAAGAATTAAGAAACTAGGGATCGATACGACCCAGTTCCGGGATGATGTATCAGTGCCTCAATGCGATTTTTCTGGGAGAGACAAGGTTTCTTTTAACCAGGTGAATGATCAACTGCTATTACGAATTGTTGCTTCCGATGCCAACTATTATTTGACGAGGTTTAATATCTGGGTCAATGATGTTCCATTATTTGGTATGAGGGGGATGCAAATTAGTACAAAGCGAAAAGATTTTGATACTACAGTCAGTATCAAACTTTCTAATGGAGAGAATCGGATAGAAACATCTGTGTACAATGAGAATGGAGTAGAAAGTATGAAAATACCTTTGTATGTGCAGCATGCATCCAAAACAACAACTATACCTGCGGTTCATTTTATTGGCATTGGTATTAATCGGTTTAAAAATCCCGAATACAATTTAAACTGGAGTGTAAAAGACATCAGGGATCTTGCATTAAAGCTCAAGCAAAAATACCCTGGTGTTATCATTGATACTTTGTTTGATGAAGAGGTGACAAGGCAGAATATCCTGGCTTTAAAGAAGAAACTTGTAGAACTTGGTGAAGACGATAAAGTGATTGTTAGTTATTCGGGGCACGGTGTGTTAAGCAAAGATTTTGATTATTTCTTGTCAACCCATGCGATCAATTTTGATGATCCTGCAAAGAATGGACTCGGATATGATGAACTGGAAAGTTTGTTGGATAATATTAAACCCCGACAAAAGCTGATGCTGATAGATGCCTGCCATAGTGGAGAGGTAGATAAGGAAGAACTGCAGAAGATAGAATCTTCAAAAAAAGAATTGAATGAGAATGGAGTGTCAACAAGAAGTACCATTAAAGTGGTGCCTAAAAAGAATATTGGCATGAGTAATAGTGTAGAATTGATGCAGAACCTGTTTGTAAATGTGAGTAAGGGCACAGGTGCGACAATCATTAGTGCGGCAGGAGGGATGCAATATGCTTTAGAAAGAGGTGATCTGAGGAATGGCGTTTTTACTTATAGTATTATTGATGCGTTTAATAACAATGCAACCCTTACCGTATCTGCATTGAAAAAGATGGTGAGTGATAAAGTGGTACAATTGACAAACGGTTTACAAAAGCCAACCAGTAGAAATGAAACGAATCATTATGATTGGGTGGTGTGGTGAGTTAAGAATGATGGTTAGCGTTGCTGCCTAAACCTTTTAACTCATCATCAGCACATTCACACTTCGCTGCAGAATATTAAAAGCGATTTCGGCCATCAGGTTTTCTTTATCGAGTGTTGGATTTACTTCTGTGATTTCAAAACAACAAACTTTCCGGTTTTGCATTAGCTTGCTGATCAGGTCTTCTGCTTCTCTTTCTTTTAATCCGTTTCCTACCGGTGTTCCGGTTCCTCTTGAGATGGATGCATCCAGGCTGTCCACATCAAACGATACATAAATATCGGTACAATCACTTAAGTAACGCAATACCGACCGAACGACGTTTTCGGCTCCTTTTCTTCTTACTTCACTGGTGGTGATCACCTTTATCTCATTTTTTTCAATGATGTTCTTTTCCTCTTTTTCGTAGTCACGCAAAGCGATATATACAACATCTTCGGGCAACACTTTTGGGCAGATCTTACCTATATTTTTGAGCTGTTCCCAGTATCTTTTTGTCTCGGTATCCAGGTCATGAACAGCTGAAGTGGAATTATCCGTTCCTAATGCTGTAGCCATTGGCATACCGTGCATGTTTCCTGAAGGTGTGGTATAAGGAGTGTGAAGATCAGCATGTGCATCAATCCAGACAACACCAAGCTTACTTTTGGGTTTTGCCATCTTGATGCCAGCTATGGTAGCGCCTGCAATACTATGATCTCCACTTAACACTACAGGGAAAAAATTGCTTTTCATTGAGTCTGAAACCGATTTGCTTACTTTTTCATACATCGCCGCAACACCTTTTATGCGTTTTGCATAAGGAGACTCGATAGGCTGGTATAATATTTCGTTTTCCGGTTGAATTTTTTCGGAAGGAAAATGAATAAAGAAGTTGCTCATGAAATCGAGAGCAGCAATTTTCAATGCTTCAATGCCGAGGCTGGCACCTCTTGTACCTGCGCCAATCTCGGAGGGAACTTCTATCAGTTTGATATTCTTCATATAACAGCAAAGAGCAAATGTAGGAAAAGCAAAATGGATGGTTTGGTGTGAGGGTTAGATGATTAGGATGAGGATAAGCTGTAAAAGAATTTAAATTTCTCCAGATAGGATAATTAAACTATTTTGGCAGTCCTTAATTCCAAAACTTAACTGACGTACTTTATGAGACAGTTGTACTTTCTAGGGTTACTGCTATGCAGTAGCATTTTTACTTTCGCACAAACATCACTGGTTAATTCCAATTTTGAAACGGGAGATCCGACAGTTTGGACTACAGCTAACACGGCTGCGACAAATGTCTGGTTTGTGGGTAGCGCTACTGCAAATGGAGGAACAAAATCTGCATACATTACCAATGATGGTGGTGTCTCAAATGTATATGACGTCAATGTTGTAAGTACCAACCATATTTATACGCCTGTCAGTTTTCCGGCAGGACAAGGGGCAATTATATTGTCTTTTGATTGGAAGGGTATAGGAGAAACTGGAGGAACTACGTATGACTATATAAGGGTTTCTCTTACTTCTGCTGCACCAGTTGCAGGCACTGTTCCAGCAACGGCTGACCAGCTACCTGTGCTATTTGCCGGTGCCGGAAGTTACACACGGGCTTATGTAGTGATACCTGCTTCTGCTGCAGGAACTACCAAAAACCTTGTATTTACCTGGACCAATGATAGTAATACAGGCGATGCAACCGTTTCACCTGCGATAGATAATGTAGTTCTTACATCGGCAACCCCGGCAGGGCTAACAGGAGCTAAAACAATACCTGGAGACTATACGAGCCTCGGACATGCTATTGCTAATTTAAATGCACATGGAGTAGGTGCAGGTGGCGTTACGTTTAATGTAACGGCAGGGTCAAACTTCAACGAAACTGCTTTAGCTATTACCGCTACGGGTACTGCTGCCAACCAGATTATTTTTCAAAAATCAGGTGGAGGTGCTAACCCCACAATTACAACTTCTGCATTAGGCAATTACGGACCAACAAGCACTGGAAGTGTTACGAGCAGTGCTGATGCGGTTATTGCGATTGTTGGTGGTGATTATATCACATTTGATGGAATTGATGTAGCATCGGCAAATATGAATACCACGACTAACCTTATAGAATATGGCTACAGAGTTGTAAACGCCTCGGCAACAGATGGTGCAAAGAATAACACCATCAAAAATTCATCGATTACATTAAACAGGTCATCTACTTCAGTAATCGGAATCCTGCAGTCCTCTTCCAGCACAGGCGCCGGAGTCACAGCTACTGCAGCAACGGGATCTAACAGCAATAACAAATATTACAATATCCAGATCCAAAATTGTTATACTGGTATCACTTTAACAGGTGCTGCTACAACAGCTGCTAATACTGATACGAATAATGAGATTGGAATTACTGGTGGTGGCTCAACAATAATAGGAGCTTCATATGCAGGAACACCAACCGCAGATATCGGTGGCGGTTCATCAAGTGTAAGTGGAATTAATGCGGTGAACCAAACAAGCGTGAGTATATCTAATGTAGAGATAAGAAATCTTGGCGGAACCAGCACTGTTAGAGGAATATATCTTGACGGTGCCCAGGGAACATCTAATGTTTTTCGAAATAGGGTGTATGGGCTAAGAAGCCTCAGTACTTCAAGTACGTCTGGAATTACCGGAATAGAGATTGACATGGCTTCGACAGGAGCTCACATTATCAATCTGTATAACAATTTTATTACTGACATTACCTCGGCATATACGGGAGCAGCTTCTTCTACAAGACAATTGAAAGGTATTTTAACCGGGTCCAGTGCTTCTACGTCTACTTATAATGTTGATTTCAACTCAGTGAGAATTGACGGTAGCGGTTCACCTACAATCTCCAGTACGGCACTTGAATTTGGTTCAAGTACGCCGATCAACAAAGTGAGAAATAACATCCTGGCGAATTTTACTGAGGCTCAGACAGGAGTCGCAAAACATTATGCGATAAGGTCAACAGTCGCAACATCATTTGGTGCCTCTCCCGGATCTGTTTCTAATTACAATGATCTTTATATAGCCAACACGACCAATGGTTATGTTGGGTTAGCAAATACCACAGACCGGGCAACCATCAGCGATTGGACTACAGGTATGACAGGAAACGCCGGAACTGATGCAAATTCCATAAACGTTAACCCGGATTTTGTTAGTCCTCTTGATTTACACATCAGCGTAAGTAGTTCCTCTGTTAATGGTTTAGGAACCGCAATAGCAGGACTGACTACAGATATAGACGGGCAGACAAGATTGAGTCCTCCGGATATCGGCGCGGACGAATATTCTGTTTTAGCTGGAGTTAATATAGGTGCAACATCATTAGTAGCCCCAATATCCACCGGTTGCTATGGCACTGCAGAAACAGTGACTATTTCAATTAAAAACTTTGCAACAAGCATCCACGATTTTGTAGCAAATCCTGTTACTGTTACAGTGAATGTGACGGGTGCTACAGCTTACACAAGCAATTTAGTTATAAATACAGGTACTTTAGCTGCAGGTGCAACGCAGAATGTAAACCTTCCGGCTACGTTGGATATGAGTAATGCAGGCGCTTATATATTCAATGCTTCAGCCACAGCAACGGGTGACGTAGAGGCAGCAAATGATGCTATGCCTGCAGCAAGCAGGGTGGCAACTGCAAATACTGCCTTACCCCAAACCGTTAATTTCACAGGGTTTACCGGTTCGAATCTCTCAACTCCTTTTCCAAACTGGAGAGAGGGATCAGGTGCAACACTTCCTTTAGGCACAACATCTACCTGGACATCTCAAAGTTTATGGGGTGATGGAAATGTAACAGCAAGAATTAATTTGGATGTTGCCAGCGATGTTGAATGGCTGGTAGGGCCGAAGTTTGCTGCAACTGCTAATACATTGTTGAAATTTGATGTGGCTATTACTGAGTTTGCCGATGTTATAGCAGATGCAACAGGAATGGCTGGAACCGACGATAAAGTAATCGTGAAAATATCAACTGACTGTGGAGTTTCATTTACTGATTTATTTATATTCGACGCCAGCAACACTGGTTCAATATCAAATACGCTCGTCAGTCAAACAATTGATCTTAGTGCATATGCAGGTCAGCAGGTAATCATTGCTTTTTATGGTTCGGAAGGAACTGTGAGTGATCCTGCTGATTATGATTTTCATATAGATAACATCAACTTATATAACACAGTTCCGATTGATTTGGGTGCTGTGAGTTTAAATACACCCCTCGCTCCTCCAACAGCAGTATGTTATACCAACTCAGAAACTGTGGCTATTACAGTGAGGAATTATGGTACGGCTACGTTGAATTTTGCTACCACCCCGGTTACCGTTACTACGAATGTAACCGGTGCTGCAACTGCGACGCTAACTGGTACACTTAATACGGGAACACTGGCACCAGGAGCTGATGTGGTTGTAAATATGTCCGCCCCGTTAAACATGACGGCTGCTGGTACGTATACATTCAATGCAACGGCGTCGATAGCAGGTGATGGAACAGCATCAAACGATGCGATGGTTACAGAAAACCGTATTAACGCACCGGTAGTCACTTTGCCACAAACAGTCGATTTCACGGGTTTCACCGGAGCTAATCTTACCGCCACTTTCCCTAACTGGAGAGAGGGTTCAGGAGCGACTTATCCTACTGGAACAACATCAGGATGGACATCTTCTACAGTCTTCACTGCTAATGGCACAACTGCTAAAATTAACCTGGCATCAAACGTTGATGAAGAGTGGCTTGTTGGTCCAAAGTTCACAGTGTCTTCTTTAACACGTCTTAAATTTAAGGTGGCAATCACTGATGCTGCTTCAATTGATGCAGATCCGGCAGGTATGGTGGGCACAGACGACAAGATTGTTGTAAGAATTTCTACTGATTGTGGTGCAACTTATTCTGACCTGTATACATTTGATGCTTCTACCATTGGAACAATTTCCAATACGCTGGAACAACAGTCCATCTCATTAAATGCTTATGCAGGACAGACAGTGATGGTTGCGTTCTTTGCGTCTGAAGGCACTGTTGATGATGCAGCTAGTTATGATTTTCATATAGACGATATCAATATTGAAACACCTTTTGCGATTGATGCTGGTGCAATTGCATTAACAGCACCTGCAACGAAGGCTTGTTATAGTAATGCAGAAACAGTAACCATTACCATCAAAAACATTGGTGGTGCAGCTTTGGATTTCAGTGCTACCCCGGTTACTGTTACAACGAATGTTACAGGTGCAACTACAGCCACTTTAACAGGAACGGTTAATACCGGTACACTTGCATCAGATGCAACATTGAATGTAACAATGTCTGCTACATTAGATATGTCAGCGCTGGGTATCTATACCTTTAATGCCTCTACTGCAATCGCCGGAGATGGTGATGCTGCTAACAACGCTATGACGGCAGCAACCAAAACTGCGACAGCTGTAGTTGCAGGCACAGTAAGTGTAGCTCCGGCTTCTTATTGTGTAACAGGTGGAACACCTACTTTAACGCTTACAGGGAATGCTGGTGGAAATATCCTGTGGCAGGAATCAAACAGCGCTACGGGACCATGGGCAAATGTTGGAACAAATGGGAATGTTTACACTCCTGCTGCTGCTATTACGGCAACAATGTATTACCAGGCTGTTGTCAGCTGCGGT
This sequence comes from Chitinophagaceae bacterium, assembly GCA_036676415.1. Lineage (GTDB taxonomy): Bacteria > Bacteroidota > Bacteroidia > Chitinophagales > Chitinophagaceae > JAEZDC01. Next base: position 41,266 of record JAKFCX010000062.1, on the reverse strand, counting down.
ACTACTACAACCACTACAAACACTGTGACTGTTGAGTTAAAGAACCCACAGGTGTTAACCACCGCTCCTGGAAGCAGTTGCGGAACAGGTACAGTTACATTAGGAGCAACCTCTTCAACCGGATCAACATTAAACTGGTACGCTAATTCTACCGGAGGAACAGCTCTTGGTACCGGAACTTCGTTTGTAACACCATCGATCAGTTCAAATACAACTTATTATGTTGGGGCTGGTTTAGGTGCTGCGAATTATTCAGTTGGAGCAGCTACTAATGGTTCAACCGGTACATATACACTACAGGCTGGGTTGCTGTTTAGTGTAACTGCAAATATGACTCTAAATGGAGTGCACATTTATCCTATTGGAACCGGTGCAGGTACAGTTAATATTGCTTTGAAGAATTCAGCCGGAACTGTATTGGAAACTTTAAGTTTTGCATGTACAGGAACAGCCTCACCTGGAATAAAGACATTTGTTCCGCTTAACTGGACAGTACCCGTTGGTGATTATTGGCTTGATATGACCAGCAGAACAGGTTTAGTGGCAAGTTTAATACGAGATGCAACAGGTGATATAGTCGGAGGCCCTATTGCAACAAATCCTGCAATGACAATACCTGGGGTAATGACGATAACAAGTGGTAGACTAACCGCTAGCGGTACTTCTACTTCGTATTATTTCTTCTATGACTGGCAAGTTTCAGTAGGATGTGAAAGTGCTCGAGTGCCTGTACTGGCTTCTATTGATGCTCCTACAGTTGCCGGATCAGTTGCAGGTACACAGACAATATGTTCCGGTACATCACCTTCGGATTTAATACTTAGCGGGCAAACAGGTTCGGTTGTTAAATGGCAAAAATCTTCCGATGCTGCGTTCACTACTCCACAGGATATAGCTTCGACAGCTGTAACGTTAACAAGTGCGGTAATTGGAAATCTGACGGCCGATACTTATTTCAGAGCAGTTGTTAAGAATGGCGCATGTGTTACAGAAAATTCAGCTGCGGCATTGGTTACTGTAGAAGCGGTATCAAATGCAGGAAGCCTCAACGGAAATCAATCTGTTTGTACAGGAGGAATACCAGCTGACATTGTTGCTACAGGAACTACGGGCAATGTAGTGAGATGGGAAAGTTCTGCAGATGCAGCGTTTACTTCCCCCGTAACGATTGCAAATACTACTACTACTTTATCTCCTGGAGCAATTACTTCAAATACTTATTATAGGATTGTTGTAAAGAACGGCGTATGTAACGAGGCTGTAAGTGCAACTCCTGTTGCGATTATGGTTGACCCTACTTCAAATGCAGGTTCATTAAACGGAAACCAAACAATCTGCACAGGTGGTACACCAAACAGTATTGTAGCAAGTGGTGTTACCGGAAGTGTTGTAAGATGGGAAAGCTCTTCTGATGCAGCGTTCACTACTCCAGCAACAATTGCAAATACCACTACGACTTTATCGCCAGGCGCATTAACCGCTACTACTTATTATAGAGTTGTGGTTAAAAGCGGTGCATGCAGTGAAGTTTCTAGCACAACACCTGTGATGATTACCGTTAATTCAACCATTACACCGTCTATGAGCCTTGCAGGTACAGCTGGAGGCACACAGCTTTGCGCAAGTCATGATGTTGCAGCCTCGGCCAATTTCTTTGCCGGTAACTGTGATATCATTGCAACTGTAACACCGTCTGGTGCTGCACCAGTAAGTGGCAGCGTGAATGCATGTGTGAAAGTTGAATCTGCAGTACCAACTGCAGCAGGAACGAACGAGCCATACGTTGCGAGACATTACAATATCATACCTGCAACGAACGCAGCTACTGCAACATCAACGATTACCTTGTATTTCCTGCAAAGTGAATTTGATGCTTTCAACACTGCAAGAGGATTTTATGCAGCATTGCCAACAGGAACTGCAGATAATGCAGGTAAAGCAAACCTTAGGGTAAGTATGTTCCCTGGATCTGCTACTACTCCAGGTACCGCAGGTGGTACACAACTAGACCCTGCAGATGCTGATATTAATTTTGCCGATGGCAGATGGAGTGTGAGCTTTGCCGCTACCGGATCGGGAAGTTTCTTCGTTCATACCGGTAATTTCACTTTGCCAGTAACGCTTGTTAATTTCAGAGGTGAACAGTCAGGAAATACAAATAAACTTTTATGGAGTACATCAACTGAAATCGATAACAGAGGTTTTGAACTTGAGAGAAGTTCTGATGGCAGAAACTTCAGCAGCATCACCTTCGTTGCTTCTAAGGCGGAAAATGGAAACAGCAATTCAACGCTGAATTATAATTACAATGATGTAAGACCTTTGGCTGGTAACAATTATTACAGGTTAAAACAGGTTGATAAGGATGGTAAAACAACCTTCAGCAATGTAGTATTGCTGTCAAGTAAAGTAGCTGACATCACGTTAAGCAGTGTATATCCTAACCCAACAACAAGAGAATTGAATCTTGTGATCACTTCACCGAAAGCAGAAAAAGTAACCGTTATAGTTACTGATCTGACTGGTAAAGTGTTGTTGCAGACCGCCACTCTGTTAGTTATAGGGGATAACCAGCAAACATTCAATGTACAGCAATTGGCAGCCGGCACTTACTTCATCAAAGCAGTATGTGCAAACGGTTGTGAAACTGCAGTACAGCGTTTTGTAAAACAATAGCGAACACATTTACAGCTTTTTAAGGTCCATCCAATGTGATGGGCCTTTTTTTTAATCTCATTTGGCTGTTAACATATCCTAAAAAAATCTAAATTGCCTGTTCTTAATCTACCAACTGAATTTATATGAGAAAACTGTACTTCTTCTTAGTACTCCTGTGTTGTAGTTTTTATTCTATAGCCCAGGTGAGTGTTACTGCTACTGCCGGAACAACAGGGCCTACCAGCTACACAACTGTTAATGCAGCTTTTACAGCTATAAATGCTGGAACTCATCAGGGAGCTATTACCATTACGGTAACTGCTAATACTACTGAGCCTGCAACACCAGTGCCATTGTTGCAATCTGGGACTGGAGCATCAACCTTTACCAGTATCTTAATTAAGCCCCAGGGTAACGTATCCATTAGTTCGGCAGCAGCTCCTGTTACCAATAGGGGTATTCTTGAACTCGCCGGTGCGGATAATGTTACAATTAATGGTGATGATGCATCAACTGCAGGCACTCAAAATCTAACAATACAGTCTGTTACGGCTACAACTGCAGGAATTGCAGTAATCCGGTTATCTTCTAACTCTACCTCGGGAGCAGACGGAGCAAACAACAATACAATTAGAAATTGCATCATTATCGGCTCGAGAAGTTCTGCTACAAGCACTACCAATAGTTATGGTATCCAATTCTCAAATGGAACATCCACCAGTTCTTCTACCGGAGGAGCCTATTCCAGTCTTAACACGGTAATTGAGAATAACACCATATCAAGAGCCCTTTTTGGTATAAATGCAATTGGAGCCAGTGCTTCCTACCTGAATACAGGAACTATTATTAGAAATAATATTATAGGAAGCAGTATAGCTGCTGAGAATATAGGTGGGAGAGGTATCAATATATCTTATACATCTTCTTCTGCTGGCGCAGGATCTGTTATTATTGAAGGCAACGATATAAGAGTCGGAGAGGTAGATGCAAGTGCAGCCGGATATGCATTGAGCATTTATGGTGTGCATGTAGATGCAGCCAATGCCGGAGCAATAATACGAAAGAACAATATTCACGATGTTATTCAGCCATCAACCAGTGGTTATCTTGCTGCAGGGATTGGTATTACTTCAGCTACCAGTAATGCAGGCATAGAAATCTATAATAATTTCATCAGAGACATGGTAGCCAGCAGGTATTCAACTGCCCAGCCATCTTCTTTTGTAAATTATGGCATCTGGATAAATGCAGCTGTGACAGGCCTAAAGATCAATCATAATACTATTGCGCTGCTTAAACAGAATGTAACGGGTACAACCGTTAACTATACCAGTGGCTGCATTGCCATTTCAAGTACCAGTGCTACTGTAGCGGAATTGCAGAATAATATTTTTGTAAACATGAATGCCAGCTCAAGAGCTTTCAGCGTATTCACATCCGGGACAGGAACTATCCTGGCTTCTGCTTCAATGAGCAATAATGCTTATTATAGTAATAGTATTGGTTATTACAATTCTGTGAATTATGCAACATTGGCAGATTGGCAAACAGCAACCGGAAAAGACGCTAATTCCATTTTCTATAATCCGAATTTTGTTAGTGCAACAGATATTCATATACCTAATACACCAAGTAAGTTAGAATCAGGAGGTATTGCAGGAACAATAACTACAGACATTGATGGACAAACACGACCAGGTCCGGCAGGATCTGTGAATGGTGGTGGTACTGCACCGGATATTGGCGCCGATGAATTTGATGGGATGCCTATTCCAGCGATAGATATTATCCCATCGGCTTTAGTAAAACCAGGAACTACTGGTTGTGAAGGAACTTCGGTACCTGTTTCAGTAAACATAAAAAATACTGGTAGTACCATTATTAATTTTGCAACGAACAGTGTGAGCATCTCAGCTTCGGTTACCGGTGCTGCCACTGCCACATTAACCGGAACAGTTTCAACCGGAACACTTGATCCTGACTCAACACTCGAAGTCAATCTTTCTGCGTTGAATATGCCAGTATCCGGCAGTTACAATTTCAAAATCGTAACTACTACTACCGGAGATGGATACACACCTAATGATACTCTTTATGCAACGTCTACCGTTGCTACTCCGGTTTCATTGCCCCAGACAGTGAATTTCACAGGCTATACCGGTACAAACCTTACTGCTGTGGCTCCCAATTGGTATGAAGCAACTGGTGCAACTGCACCTGTTAATAATTCTGGCTCAGCCTGGTTAGAACAGACTGGATGGTCACCAGCCAATACCACGCTAAGGATTAACCTATATACTAATACAAGAAATGAATGGATCGTTGGTCCTAAGTTCCAGGCTACAGCTAACTCAAAACTAAAATTTGATGTAGCGATAACGGATTTTGCAGCTGTTACAACAGACCCGGCAGGCATGCAGGGTACCGATGATAAGGTTATTGTAAAAGTGTCTACAGACTGCGGAGCCACTTTTACAGATGCATACGTATTTGATGCATCTACAACAACTGGTATTACAAACGTATTGACCCAGCAAACTGTAGATCTTTCATCGTATGCAGGACAGAATGTGATCGTCGCATTCTTTGCTTCTGATGGCCCTACAGATGATGCGCCGGATTATGATTTTCATATCGATAATATCCTGCTTGAAAATGCTCTGCCGAACGATATGGGTGCTGTAGCTATAATTGCTCCGGCAGAAGGACAGTGTTATACAGCTACAGAAACTGTTACGGTTACTATCAAAAATCAGGGAAGTGCTGCGATTAATTTTGCTACCACTCCTGTGACCGTTACTACCAATGTAACTGGAGCAGCAACCACCACACTGTCTGCTGTGGTTAATAGTGGAACCCTTGCACCCGATGCAACTTTAGATGTAAACATGAGCGCTACCTTAAATATGACAGGAGTTGGAACTTATTCATTCAAAGCTTATACAACATTAACAGGCGACGCAAATGCAGCGAATGATACTACTGTAGCTACACGTACCGGGCATGTTGCACTTCCTGAAACTGTTAGCTTTACTGGTTTTACAGGGGCGAATCTTACAACAGTGTTTCCCAACTGGAATGAAGCAAAGGGAGCTACCGTTCCCTCCGGAACCACATCCAACTGGATCAACACCACTTTAGGAACCGGTAATACTACGGCTAAGATTAACCTCTATTTTAATACAGCGAATGACTGGATAGTAGGACCAAAGTTCATGGCTACATCTGCCAGCAGGCTGAAATTTGATATTGCCATCACTGACTTTGGTTCAACAGCTGCAGACCCTGCAGGTATGCAGGGAACAGATGATAAGGTTGTCGTTAAAGTTTCCACCGATTGTGGTGCTACATATACAGATTTGTTTGTAATGGATGCTTCTAACACTGCTGCGATAACGAACTCTCTTGTTCAACAAGTAGTAGATCTTTCAACGTTTGCAGGACAGATCATTTCTCTTGCCTTTTTCGCAACAGATGGAACAACGAATGATGCTCCGGACTATGATTTTCACATTGATAATATCAATATTGAAAATGGGCCTACAACCGATCTGGGCGCAACAGCTATTCTATCACCCGCATCAGCAGGATGTTTTGGTAGTACAGAACAGGTTCGTGTTGTAGTCAAAAATTTTGGCATTGCACCAATTAATTTCGCAACAACACCTGTAACTGTAACTACAGAGGTTACCGGAGCTGCCAATACTACTTTATCTGGCGTATTGAACAGTGGTTCAGTAGCTCCAAATGACACAATAAGTGTGGTTATGTCAGCAACCTTAAACATGGCTGCTACAGGAACCTACACATTTAAGGCTTTTTCAACAATCACTGGTGACGCATCAGCGGTAAATGATACTTTATCAGGGATAACCCGCACAACGACCGCAGCTGTAAGTCTGCCTCAGAGTGTTGACTTTACAGGGTTTACCGGTGCTAATTTGAATACATTATTCCCTAACTGGAATGAAAGTGTAGGAGTGACCAGGCCTTCCGGCACAACTTCTCTGTGGACTAATCAGGCTGGCTGGGCTGGAGGAAACGTGACAGCCAAGGTTAATCTTTACACCAATAACAGAAACGAATGGATCGTAGGCCCTAAGTTTGTTGCCGCAGCTAATTCAAGGTTGAAATTTGACGTAGCAATAACTGATTTCGCAGCAGTTACAGCAGATGCTGCCGGAATGCAGGGAACTGATGACAGTGTTAAGGTTAAAATATCCACCGACTGCGGCGCAACATACCAGGATTTGTATGTTTTTGATGCCGCAAACACCTCTGGAATTTCTAATACATTGGTTCCACAATTGATCGATCTTTCTACCTATGCGGGTCAGAATGTAATTATAGCTTTCGTTGCGACCGATGGTCCTGTGGATAATACACCGGATTATGATTTTCATATTGATAATGTATTAATAGAAAATGCCGTAGCAAATGATGCTGGTGCTGTTGCATTGATTGCACCTACATCAGGCGATCAATGTTACACGGCAACAGAAGCTGTAACAGTTACGATCAAAAATTTCGGTACTGCACCGTTGGATTTTAGTGTTAGTCCCGTAACAGTTACTACTCAGGTAACAGGTGCAAGTTCTACTACACTGACTGCAACAGTTAATAGCGGCATATTAGCACCTGATGCAACGCTTGACGTAACAATGAACGGCACCCTGAATATGACAGTGGCTGGTACTTTTAATTTTAAAGCATATACTACATTGACCGGTGACGGGATAAGCACTAACGATACTGTTATGGCATCACGTACCTCACATGTTGTATTGCCTGAAACAATAGATTTCACTGGTTTTACAGGAACAAATCTTACCGCTTTATTCCCTAATTGGCGTGAAGGTGCAGGTGCAACTTCTCCGGCAGGTACAACTTCTTTATGGGGAAGCCAGGCTACATGGTCTGGAGGTAATACAACGGCTAAAATAAATCTCTACCTTGATAACCGCAACGAATGGATCGTAGGGCCAAGGTTTATGGCTGCCGCAAATACCCAACTACAATTTGATATTGCTATTACCGATTTTGCTTCAACAGCTGTAGATCCTGCCGGTATGCAGGGAACGGATGATAAAGTTGTTGTTAAAATCTCTACAGACTGTGGTGTTACTTTCCAGGATTTGCAAGTATATAACGCAAGTAATACGGCTTCTATCAGTAATATACTAACGACCCAGACAATTGATCTTTCTTCATATGCTGGACAAATAGTAATAATAGCATTTTTTGCAAGTGACGGTCCGGTGAACGATGCACCTGATTATGATTTCCATATTGATAATGTTACTATACAGGCAGATCCTCTTCCGGTAACGCTTGTAGAATTTAAGGGAGAAAAGGCAGGAACTGCAAATAGGCTGACATGGACCACTTCTACAGAAGTTAACAACAATGGGTTTGAATTGGAAAGAAGCGCTGATGGAAGAAACTTCACCGCTATTGCTTTTATTTCATCAAAAGGTGAGAATGGAAACAGCAATTCAACGCTGAATTACAATTACAATGATGTAAGACCTTTGGCTGGCAATAACTATTACAGGTTGAAACAGGTTGATAAGGATGGTAAAACAACCTTCAGCAATGTAGTCTTGTTGTCGAGCAAAGTAGCTGACATCACTTTAAGCAGTGTATATCCTAATCCTGCAACAAGATCGTTGAATCTTGTGATCACTTCACCAAGGGCAGAAAAAGTAACGCTAATAGTTTCAGATATGACCGGTAAAGTGTTGATGCAGACAGGTACTCAATTAGTTATAGGAGATAACCAGCAAACCTTCAACGTACAGCAACTGGCAGCCGGAACATACTTTATCAAAGCAGTATGTGCAAGTGGATGCGAAACTGCAGCACAGCGTTTTGTGAAACAATAACTAAAACGCTTACATGCCAAATTAGCCCAATATTAAAATGTTGGGCTTTTTTGTGCATTTATGTTAAAGAAAAGAAAATGTGCTTAAATTACATTTCTACCTATTTACTAATGCACTTATTTATGAGAAAATTTTACCTGCTCTTTGCAGTATTGCTTTGTTTTACGCTTACACAAGGCTATAGCCAGATTACCTATTCAGAAAATTTTGATGCCGGTCTTGGTGGTTGGACAACGGTGGGAGGGTTTAGCCCTGGTCAATCAACCGTGGATCCCTGTAACGTGGGATCCCTTCGATTCAATTTGTACAATGGTGGATTAACCAACAACAGTAGTTCACCAATGGTTGGCACTTCTAATGGTGGTATTGTAACGCTTACCTATCAGTATAAGATTATTGATTATACAGGAGGAGCGGCTACAGCTAATCCCTGGGGTTCTATGCTATTGCAGTATGCTACTTCAGCTTCAGGTCCGTGGTCAACAGTTCAAACAGTTGATGCAGGAAGTCATACACCAGCAACAACCTGTGCTACTAAGTCAACTACTTTCAGTCCACCTGCCGGTGACATGTATATAAGGTTTAGTTCGTCGTGGACAGACGGAGACTATTGGATTTACCTGGATGATATAAGTATTACTCAAGGCCCTGCTCCAGCATGTGCATCACCAATAAATGTTGGAAGTAATACGGTTACTACCAGTAGTGCAAATATCACATGGGATCCCTCTACATCCGGAACAGTAACGGGATACCAGTGGGAACTTAGAGCTTCAGGTGCCGCAGGTTCAGGAGCAACCGGCTTAACTGCAAGCGGTAATACGTCTGCAGCCGTTACAAACGCCTCTGCAAATGGCCTAACGTCTAATACGTCATATTCAATTTATGTAAGAACAGATTGTGGAGGTGGCAGCTATAGTGCCTGGACAACTCCTGCAACATTCACCACTCTATGTGCCAGCGAATCTATACCAACAGCAGTACAAAGTTTTGATAATGCTACCATACCGGCATGTTGGTCAAGATCATTGATATCAGGAACAAATGCCTGGGCTCCCGTAACGACTAACGATGGTGTTCCTTCACCTCGTACCGGGGCAAGATTCATGGGCAAGGAATACAACAATTCAGATGCATTGCTTTTCTCACAACCGATCAATATGACATCTGCCGGTCCAAATGGTGCAAGGATCAATGTATGGATCTATCGCAATGATGCCAATGATGCCACCGATCGTATCCGTTTTCACATTAATACCACTGCAGATCTTTCAGGAGCTACACAATTGCTGGAGATATTTCCTGAATGGACAGTAGCTCCTGTTGTAACGGCAGATGGATGGTATAATTATAAAGCAGATATTCCAGCCTCATTTAATACTGAACCGGTTGTTTATATTATTGCACAGGGAACCACGACCGGAGGTTTTGCATCCTACGGACTGGGCTTTGATGATTTCAAAGTCGAAACAATTCCAACCTGTGAGGAGCCTACGGGCCTGATTTTCTCAGGTATCACTACCACTAGTGCACAGCTTGAATGGACTGCTCCGGCTGCAACTTCACCGGTAAATTACCAGATTTATCATAGCACCAGTAATGTAGCTCCAACTGGTAGTTCAACACCAACCATTACCGGGGCATCAAGTCCTGCAACCATTTCTTCACTTGCTCCCGGAACAAAATATTATGTTTGGGTTCGGTCAAATTGCGGTACAACTGACGGAGTTAGTGTTTGGACAGCTATGGATAGTGTTACAACAGAATGTACTCCGGTAACATCTTTCACTGAAAATTTTGATGGAGTAACAACACCTTCATTACCGGCATGCTGGGGTAAGTTTTTAAGAGGAACTGCAGGAACAGCGAATGTTACAACTTCTACGGCAAGCGTTAATTCAGCACCAAATGGAGTGTTACTTGCTAATTCTTCTTCTACCGCTTCCGCAGATATTATGCTGGTTAGTCGTCCGTTGAGTAATACTGGGGCTGGTACACACAGGTTAAGGTTCTGGGCAAGGAATGCAACTGCTTCGCAGGATATAGAAGTAGGTACGCTCGATAATAAATCATCATCAGCTACATTCTCACTTGTTCAGGCAATAGATATCTCAACGACATATACAGAGTATACAGTAGATTTTACATCATATAGCGGTACTGATCCTTATATCGCAATCAGGAGACTGAGCACTTCAACTTCTACAAGTGTTTATATCGATAATATTGTTTGGGAAGTAATTCCAACATGTGATGCACCATCAGCAGTTGTTTTTCCTACAATAGGTAATAACAGCGCAGAAGTTGAATGGACAGCACCAACTTTAGGATCACCGGTAGATTACCAGATATATTACAGCACAACGAATACAGCACCAACAGGGGCAAGTACTCCTAACGTAACAGGTGCCAATTCACCAGCCACCATTACAGGACTAACCGCAAACACAGTGTATTATGTTTGGGTAAGAACGAATTGCGGTGCAGGAGGAGTAAGTAGTTGGTCTAACGTTGCCAGTTTCACAACGGCTTGTGACCCTGTAAGCACCTTGCCGTGGACAGAAAATTTCGATGCATTGGCAACTACAGGAACTACAACCTTCCCATCTTGCTGGAAGAAAGAGAACGGTGACTGGAGAACTTCCAATGCTGCCTTTGCATCACAAAATGATCCTCGCAGTACTCCGAATTATCTCACTAACTCATGGAATGCCACGAATGAATTTATGTGGACACCGGGCTTCGTGTTGACAGCCGGAACATCTTATGACTTTTCTTTCTGGTGGACAGGCGATACCTACGATGGATGGACTGGTGACGTATTTTATAATAATACGCAGAATTCTACCAGTGCTACACAGTTAGGAGGCTCATTCATTACAGCATCTACAACCTCAGTGGCGCAATATGTTCAGTTCAAAGAATCGTTTACACCATCAGCAACAGGCACATATTATTTTGCAATACGAATCAATGCAAATGGTACACCTTGGTATTTAGGCTTCGATGACTTTAAACTGGAGGTAACGCCAAGTTGTGGTGAACCAACAGCGATCATTGCAAATAATCTTACCACATCAGGAGCCCAGGTTGAATGGACACCACCAACCACAGGTTCTCCTGTGAACTACCAGGTCTATTATAATACTTCCAGTACGGTACCTGGTTCTGGTGCAACTCCGAACCTTACAGGGCAAACATCACCTGCAACGATAACAGGCTTGTCGGCCAATACTACTTATTATTTATGGGTAAGAACAAACTGCGGTGGAACTGATCTGAGTTCATGGGGTGGCCCGGTTACATTCACTACACCATGTAGTGCAATTGCTGTTCCTTATTCCCAGAATTTTGAATCTGCAACCGTACCAGGTCTGCCAACCTGTACTTCAAGAGAGAATGCAGGTACAGGCAATAATTGGGTTACGTCAACAGCTCCCGGCAGTGGATTTAGCAGTAAAACACTTCAATACGGTTATACACTCACCAATGCTGCCAATGCATGGTTCTATACACAGGGTTTAAATCTTACTGGTGGAACATCTTACCAGATATCTTACAGGTATGGTAACAATAATTCCGGCTATACCGAGAAGCTGGAGGTTAAGTACGGTACTTCGCCATCAGCGGCTAGTATGACTGATCTGATTGCCGATCATCCAACTATCAACAATTCAGCTGCTAATTCGGCTGTATATGATTTTACTCCGGCTACTACGGGTGTCTATTACATAGGCTTCCATGTATACTCAGCAGCCAACCAGTGGAATTTATATGTTGATGATATCTCGGTGATAGTCTCACCAACTTGTGGTAATCCAACTTCTTTAGTTGTTTCTGGTGTTACACCAACAGCAGCACAGGTTGACTGGACTGCTCCATCAGTAGGTAGTGTTACGAATTATAGCTGGGAACTTCGCAGCTCTGGTGCTGCAGGTTCAGGTGCAACAGGACTTGTTAGTTCAGGTAACACTGCTACAACCACTGTAAACTTTACAACACTTACCGCTGCTACTACTTACACTTTCTATGTTCGTACAAATTGTACGTCTCCGGATGTAAGTACATGGGCCTCTGTAATTGTTTCAACGGCTCCTGCAAATGATGAGTGTGCAGATGCAATTACTGTGGTCAATGCAACACCTGTCAATGGTACTACCGTTGGCTCTAATCCGTCCATGCCAGCCGACGCTTGTGCAACAGCAGGGGTGGCTGATGATGATGTGTGGTATAAGTTTACTGCTACCTATGCAGGAAACGCTTCGATAGCTGTGACGAACGTTTCTGCAACACTTGATGTGGTAATAGTTGCATATTCGGGTACATGCGGTTCATTCACATCCATTGGCTGTGCCGACGGTCCTGGTAATGGAGGAAGTGAAACTGCAGCGCTTACTGGTCTGAATGCAGGCGAAACCTATTATTTCCGTGTATGGAGTTATGGTGCAGGAGCTGCAAGTAACGGAACATTTACAGTAACTGTTACAGGCTCTGCAGTGTTCCCTGTTACGCTTGTTAACTTTAGTGGAGAGAAAGCAGGATCTGCTAACAAGCTCATCTGGTCTACATCTACAGAAGTTAATAACAGGGGCTTCGAATTAGAAAGAAGTGCTGATGGAAGAAATTTCACTGGGCTAACTTTTGTAAACTCTAAAGCGGAAAATGGTAACAGTAATTCATTGCTGAACTACAGCTATATTGATGCAAGACCACTTTCAGGTAATAACTACTATCGCCTGAAGCAGATTGATAAAGATGGCAAAACAACTTACTCAGATATCGTTGTTCTCAAAGCAAAAGCGACAGAGATAACATTAAGCAGTGTATATCCAAACCCTGCAACGAGAGAGTTGAATATGATCATCACTTCACCGAGGGCTGAGAAGGTAACAATAGTTGTAACAGATCTTTCAGGAAAAGTGATCATGCAGCAAAATGCTCAACTTGTAATAGGAGATAATCAATCTCAGATGAACGTTCAGCAACTGGCAGCAGGTACTTATCTTATCAAAGCCATCTGCGCAAATGGTTGCGAAACTGCAGTACAGCGTTTTGTAAAACATTAATCACAATTCTATCTAAATAGAAATCCCGGTCAATATTGACCGGGATTTTTTTATGAGGTCAGCTTAACAATACATCAGCGTTCGTTGCGTCGCACTGTTCAGATTTCAGATCATTTTTCAGCAAGTACCTCCAGGCTTTTGCCAATAATCGCAACACATTCCTTTATCTGCTCTTTTGTTATGATCAAAGGAGGAGCAAATCTTATTTTATCACCATGAGTAGGTTTTGCAAGCAATCCATTTTCTTTCAGTTCAAGACAAAGATCCGATGCAGCTTCTTTATCGCTATGTTCAATCACGATTGCATTCAACAATCCTTTTCCTCGTATGGTGGTAATAAAAGGAGAATTCAATTGTTCCAACTCCGATCTTAGTAATTTCCCCATAGCCTCTGCATTCTCAGCCATGTTTTCCTCTTTCAAAACCTTTAAAGCTTCCATTGCTACGGCACAAGCCAATGGATTTCCGCCGTAAGTGCTGCCATGTTCTCCGGGTTTTATATTCATCATTATTGCATCATCTGCTAATACTGCAGAAACAGGAAGCACACCACCACTCAATGCTTTACCAAGAATAAGAATATCCGGCCTTACGCTCTCATGATCGCAGGCCAGCATTTTTCCGGTTCTGCATAAACCCGTTTGTATCTCATCAGCAACAAAAAGCACATTGTATTCATCACACAGTGCCCTTACATGTTTTAAATAACCTTCATCGGGAACTACTACACCAGCCTCACCCTGTATTGGTTCAACCATAAAAGCAGCTACATTCTTATCCTGGAAGGCTTTTTCCAAAGCTGTAAGATCATTGTAAGGCACCAATTCAAAACCCGGCATATACGGTCCAAAACCTTTATAACTGGAAGGATCAGTAGAAGAGGAGATGGCAGCCAAAGTTCTTCCCCAGAAATTTCCTTCGGCAAAAACGATCTTAGCCTGGTTTTCTGCAATTCCTTTTTTTACATAGCCCCATCTCCTGGCTAATTTAATGGCAGTTTCTCCACCTTCCACACCGGTATTCATTGGTAACACCTTATCGTATCCAAAATAGGTGGTGATGAATTTGGAATACTCTCCCAGAAGATTGCTGTGAAAAGCTCTCGAGGTAAGCGTAAGTTTCTTTGATTGTTCTATTAATGCATTGATGATTCGTGGGTGGCAATGTCCCTGGTTAACAGCAGAATAACCACTCAAAAAATCGTAATATCTTTTCCCGTCAACATCCCAGAGAAAAACACCTGCTCCTTTCTGCAGCACAACAGGTAAGGGATGATAGTTATGTGCACCGAATTTCTCTTCAAGTTCAAGATGGTGCTGTGCCTTTTCAGACAGCGTATTTGTGATCATAAATAATAATAATTGATAATTAAATTGAATGTCAGGCAGAAAAACTCGGGGCCGTTCAGTGGTTTAGCAGGTCGAGATTTGAA
Source organism: Chitinophagaceae bacterium (assembly GCA_036676415.1). GTDB lineage: Bacteria > Bacteroidota > Bacteroidia > Chitinophagales > Chitinophagaceae > JAEZDC01. Next base: position 26,225 of record JAKFCX010000062.1, on the reverse strand, counting down.
TGGAGAAAGTTCATTTCGTTAATTATCGCCTGCAAGATAAGTAATCTTCCTTGTCTCTTGTACCTTCACGTTCATGATTCGGCATTGAATCAGAGCGATTGAAATAATGAGGAGTGAAATGAATTTAGAACCGTTCAATGTGGATAATCTCCCAGAAATCGATTTTCAATGCTTAAATTATCCTGTACTTGTTAAGAAATACTCTAAATTTTATCATTTTTGTTTTGGTATTTCGCCGTATTTCCCGACCTTTGCACTCCCTAAAAATAGGGTAAAACTATTTCAATCATGGCTAGAGTATGTCAGGTAACAGGTAGAAAACCAATTGGTGGTCACACTGTTTCACATTCAAACATCAAGACCAAACGTCGTTTTTTACCAAATTTACAGACTAAGCGTTTCTTCTTTGCTGAAGAAGATCGTTGGGTTACTATTAAACTTACAGCAGATTCTATCAGGACCATCAATAAGAAAGGCCTGGCTGTAGTGATCAAGGAAATGAGAGCTGAAGGAGTAAAAATCTAATCATCAACAATTTATAAATCGTTTATACGATGGCAAAGAAAGGAAACAGGGTGCAGGTGATCCTCGAGTGTACCGAACAAAAGACAACAAGTGTTCCGGGCACCAGCCGTTACATCACTGTTAAGAATAAAAAGAATACTCCTGAGCGTATCGAGCTTAAGAAGTATAACCGCAATCTGAAAAAAGTAACCGTTCATAAAGAAATTAAATAATCATGGCAAAAGCAGCTTCCAAAAACGCTAAGGTAAAAGACGTGAAAGCTTCTGCTGAAGCAAAGAACTGGACCAAAGTGATCAAGGCTGTACGCAGCCCTAAGTCAGGTGCATACACTTTCAAAGAGCAGATCGTACACAAGGATAAAGTAAAAGATTTCTTAGCCAGCAAATAATTGGCTGGTCTAAAATATTAAAAGCTGTCACCTTTTGGCTGACGGCTTTTTGTATTTTGGAACTAAGCCAAGATTTACTATTCAACTTCTGTTGCGTCGCACCCTTGTACTTTCTAATGTTAATCAGCTATTTTTGTTCAAAACTAAAACTATGGATCTGTTAGTAGGAGGATTCGAACTCATACTTCTTTTCGCTTTACTTGCATGGTTTCTTTTTTGGATAATTGCTGTTATTAGCATAATCAGGAATGAATTTCCAGGTGCACACGACAAATTGATCTGGATAGTGCTCGTTGTATTTGTTCCTTTCATCGGAACCATATTATACTTCGCAATTGGGAGATCAAAGAGAATAAAACCTAATTATTAAGAATGGGATTGTTTAATAAGCTGTTCGGTAAAAAAGAAAAAGAAAGCCTTGACCAGGGATTAGAGAAAACGAAGGAAAACTTCTTTTCAAAGATCACCAAGGCTATTGCAGGCAAAAGTACAGTTGATGAAGAAGTGCTGGACGAACTGGAAAATGCTTTGGTAAGTGCTGATGTTGGTATTGATACTACTGTTGAGATCATCAACCGGATTGAAGCCAGGGTTGCTCGCGATAAATACATTAATACCAGCGATTTAAACAGGATACTTCAGGAAGAAATAGAGAACATTTTAGTAGATGCTCCTGACCAGGCTTTCCGGAATTTTGAAACACCTGCTGGTAAAAAACCATATATCATTTTAGTTGTAGGAGTGAATGGAGTTGGTAAAACCACAACCATTGGCAAACTGGCTTACAACTATAAAAAAGCTGGTAAAGAGGTGATTCTTGGTGCTGCAGATACATTCAGGGCTGCTGCAGTAGATCAATTGACTATCTGGAGCGAAAGAGTACAGGTGCCAATTATAAAACAAGCCATGGGTTCCGATCCTGGTGCTGTGGCTTTCGATACTGTTCAAAGTGCAGTAGCCAAAGGATCAGATGTTGCCATCATTGATACTGCAGGTCGTTTACACAACAAAGCTCACCTGATGGAAGAGCTGGGTAAGATCAAACGGGTGATTCAAAAAGTAATTCCAGATGCACCCCATGAAGTGGTGTTGGTTTTGGATGGGTCCACCGGACAAAATGCACTGGAACAAGCTAAACATTTTACTGCAGCAACCGATGTAAATACATTGGCAATCACAAAATTAGATGGAACTGCAAAAGGTGGAGTGGTACTGGCAATTGCCTCTCAGTTTAAGATTCCTGTTAAGTATATAGGTGTAGGAGAAAAGATGGAAGACCTCCTGATCTTTGACAAGCATGAATTTGTTGATAGCTTATTTAACCTGGAAAAGAAAGACTAAATCAATTGTCAGTAAACCTCATAAAAAAATGACCTTCAATTGAAAGGTCATTTTTTTTGGAATTTTTACGACTCCGGCCAAATAATAATTTAGAAAGTAAATCTAACTGCAAAGCCACCCCATCCACCTTCAAAATACGTGTGACCAACAAAATTGAAAGAAGGCTGCCAGTCCAAACTGAGGTTAATAGGTGCTCCACCGATTTTATAATCAAGTCCCAGAACTCCATCAACACCAATGGCTACACCTCTATCTCTTCCGGGATATCTGTCTCTCCATTTCTCATTCCAGAACTGGATATGAGCACCTGGTCCTACATACCACTTCAGGCCTGGAGCACCATTAATGTCTCCATGTATTTCGTATAAACCTGTAATTCTAAATCCATCTTCCCAGAAATATCCAAGACCTTCCAGGGCACGATTGGTTTGAGTAAAATGTTTAATGGTAATGGCTCCTGGGTAAAACTTAGCGCCCAAAGCGGTTTTGTAACTATGACCAGTATTCTGGCTAAAAACGCTTAAACTGGTAATGGTTGTCAGCAATACAAAGAACAGGATCTTTCTCGTCATAAGTAATTATTTATAAGTTGAAATTACTTATCAAAATCGTGCCAATTTATTTCCTATTGTGCTCATTTATAGCGTATAACGTATGGCTACACCGCCATAGGCTGAATTTCCTGCAGAACCTGTAAAGCTCAGAGAAGGTTGCCAGTCAAGGCTCAGGTTAATGGGCAATCCATTGAACTTATAATCCAGCCCAATCACTCCATCAATCCCAAGATCCATCTTGCTACTGTAGCTTTTCTGGAATTCGGATTTATAAAATCCCAGATGAACTCCAGGGCCAACATACCATTGCAACCCTTCTGCTTTCGTAAATGGAAAATGAAATTCATATAGTCCGGCAAGCCGAAAGTTCTCTTTTGCATACAAAGCCTGGAACTCTAAAGCAGATTTCTGTTGTATGAATTTTTTATAGGTCAGGCCTGTTCCAACAGGGAATTTTACACCAATAGCTTTATTATAAGGCTGTGCAGTAGCAGCAAGTGCTAATAAAAATGCAGCAAGCGCAAGCAGGATTTTCATGAGCTAACATTTGAAGGTGATAATTTCAAACGCAAGTTTTGACCCGCTTTGTATCAATTAGTTGTTAAAGAATTGGCAAGCCTAAGGTTTCATGGCATCAATTGTTGTGTCACTCACTTGTACGTTCCCTTTTCATTGCAACTTAACGCTCCGTTAGAATGTGTTCTCTTACCTTTGCCGCCTCTTATGAAAGTCAGGACCCTCAAAAAAGATAAAGTAAACATCATCACCCTTGGTTGCAGTAAAAACCTGGTGGATAGTGAAGTGCTCAGTGGACAGTTATCAGCCAACCAGATTGATGTGGTGCATGAAAGCGGAAAACTGGATCATAACATTGTTGTGGTGAATACCTGTGGATTTATTGATAAAGCCAAAGAAGAAAGCATCAATACCATCCTCGATCAAATATCACTCAAGAAAAGAGGCAAGCTCGATAAAGTATACGTCACTGGGTGTTTAAGTGAACGTTATCGTGGTGATCTTGAATCTGAAATTCCGGAAGTAGATGCATGGTTTGGAACATTGGAACTTCCTCTTATCCTTAAACAGTTTGATGCGGATTATAAAGCTGAATTGTTAGGCGAAAGAATGCTTTCCACCCCAAAGCACTATGCTTATCTGAAAATATCGGAAGGTTGTAATCGTACCTGTGGTTTTTGTGCCATTCCTTTAATGAGGGGAAAACACGTAAGCCGTACCATGGAAGACCTGGTTACCGAAGCAGAAAGCCTGGTAAAAAAAGGTGTGAAGGAAGTGATGGTGATTGCACAGGAACTTACTTATTATGGTCTTGATATTTATAAGAAAAGAGCTTTGGGTGACCTGATGAATCGACTGGCCGATGTAAAAGGCCTCGAATGGATTCGTTTGCATTATGCCTATCCACACAAATTTCCTTTAGAAGTTTTAGATGTGATGAGAGATCGTCCAAACATCTGTAACTACCTTGATATGCCTTTGCAACATGCCAGCGATAATATGCTGCAGGCAATGAGAAGGCAAATTACAAGAAGTGAGATGGAAGAACTGATCGTCGCTGTGAGGGAAAAAGTCCCTGGCATTTGTTTAAGAACAACACTTATTTCCGGCTATCCTGGTGAAACTTTGGATGATGTGGAAGAATTAAAGATGTTTTTACAAGCCCAGCGTTTTGACAGGGTAGGTATTTTCTCTTATTCTCATGAAGAAAATACACCGGCTTACGAAATGACTGATAATATTCCCGCAGCAGAAAAGGAGAGAAGGGCACAGGAAATAATGGAGGTACAGCAGGAGATCAGTTACGAAAAGAACCAGGAAAAGATAGGCCACACCTATAAAGTGATCATAGATAAAAAAGAAGCAGGTCGTTATCTTGGAAGAACTGAATTCGATTCTGTGGAAGTAGATAACGAAGTAGTGATCTCAGCCGATAAAAAACTCACAATCGGCGATTTTGTAAACGTTAAGATCACGAAGGCCTACGATTATGACCTGGAAGGTGAGGTTGTCTGATTGATATTCTTTTCTTTATAACGTTTTACAAACCATCGTATCGGAACAAAAATCAGGATCAGGATTGTGCCATACCAAAGCCAATCTTCAAGAACTGAAGGATTGAACCTGAATCGTCCATTTGAAGCAGCTACGGTGATGCATGTCATAAATAATCCTGTCAGCATCGACAGAACTGCCAATAACATCTTCAATTTTTTCATTTGTGTTTATTCTACCAGTGGAAATTAACCTCAACCTTAATATCCGGATGCAAGCTTTTCTCAACCGGACAACTTCTTGCTATTCGCACTAACTGTTCCTTTTGATCATCAGTTGCAGTAAAGTCTTTTGTAAAATAAAGGTCAGCATTAATTCCAACGATCCTTCTCGGAGCATCCGTACTCATTATCTTCAGCACTTCTATTCTTGTTCCATCAAAATTCAGCTTCATATCAGCAGCTCGAATTGCCATTGTAGTTATCATACAACTTCCAAGAGAAGAAGCCATCAGGTCAGTGGGTGAGAACCGTTCACCCTTACCCATATTATCCGTTGGTGCATCGGTTTCTATCACCGTTCCACTTTGAACATGCTTCATTTCTGTTCTCAGTTCACCTTTATATATTACTTCACAAGTCATTGATTGTATTTTTGCCTAAATTTACGAGCAACAAATTTAACCAGGTGAAGAAGATTGTTTTACTGATCATTATCATTTCTCCTTTATTGGCATTAGCACAGAAACCAGATACAAAAGCTCAGAAAAAGGCAGAGAGAGAAAAACGCATTGAAGAATTACGCAAAAGAGCAGAAGAAGGTGAGATCGTTTTCTCCCGTCAAACTGCATTCGGCATAAAACTCAGCACCGATGGTTATGGTGCTTTTGTAGAATTAGGCAGAATGAAAACCCTTCGCAAAGCGAATTTATACTGGTTAGAGATCGGTGAAAGAAAACATGCAAAAGAACAAAAGCTCACCAAGACAGAAGGCCCACTTGGCTTCACCGGTAATCCTTTCATCTTTGGAAAGGTCAACAATTTTTACTTTTTTAAACTTGGTTACGGTCAACAGGTAACGCTCGGCAATAAAGGCAATAAGAACGGTGTTGCTGTTTCTGCCATCTACGGCGGTGGAATTACTGCAGGACTATTAAAACCTTATTATCTCGATATCAAAGATCCTGCTACCAATCAACAGCGTGATATACGTTATCATGATACCACTGCAGTTTATTTTCTCGATCCAAGTGTCATCACAGGCTCTTCCGGTTTCAGCAAAGGCTGGGGCGAAATGAAGTTTGTTCCCGGTGCTCATATTCGTACTGCGGTTCGTTTTGATTACGGACGGTATAACGAACTTTTATCCGCTTTGGAAATAGGCCTCAACGCCGAATTCTATTCCCAAACAATGCCTATCATGTTGCAGAATAAGGAGAAACGCTTCTTTTTCAATGCTTATGCAGCACTCACGTTTGGTAGGAGAAAGTAAGTTATTTTTGCTGCGAAATTTTATGGAGCCAGCGTCAGTATTTCAATAATACTTCGTTGCGTCGCACTCTTCAGGTTTCAGAACATTATCCGACTGTACAAGATCAACTTTGTACATTAAATTTTATTCATGCAGGAATTAACGATCATAAATCCAATAGTAGAAGATAAACCAAAAAAACCAAACTGGCTTCGTGTAAAATTACCAATAGGTGAAAGTTACAGGCACGTGAGAGGTTTGGTTGATAAACATAAATTGCACACCATTTGCGAAAGTGGCAATTGTCCAAACATGGGAGAATGTTGGGGTGAAGGAACAGCTACATTCATGATCCTTGGTAATGTGTGTACCCGTAGTTGCGGTTTTTGTGCTGTAGCAACAGGAAGACCGGAAGCAGTTGATTGGGATGAACCGCAAAGAGTGGCAGAAGCTATTCACCTGATGAAAGTGAAGCATGCTGTTATCACATCGGTTGACAGGGATGAAATTAAAGATGGTGGTTCTATTATCTGGTACAATACAATCAAAGCCGTCAAGTCATTAAATCCTGATACCACACTTGAAACACTCATTCCAGATTTCAAAGGTGAAATGGAAAATATTCAGCGTGTGATTGATGCTGCTCCTGAAGTAGTAAGTCATAACCTGGAAACAGTTGAAAGACTTACCCGGCAGGTTCGTATCCAGGCAAAATATCGCAGAAGTTTAGAAGTATTGCGTGTACTGAAAGCAGGAGGCATGAGAACCAAATCAGGTATCATGTTAGGTCTTGGCGAAACAAAAGAAGAAGTCATTCAGTCAATGGAAGACCTGAGAGCCTCTAACTTAGATGTGCTTACATTGGGTCAATACTTACAGCCTACAAAAAAGCATTTACCTGTTCATCGTTTTGTTCATCCCGATGAGTTTGCAGAATTAAGGGAGATTGGTTATAATCTTGGTTTTGATTATGTAGAAAGTGGTCCTTTGGTACGTTCATCTTATCACAGCGAAAGACATGTGATTGCTGGTTATGGCAGAAAAAAATGGATGGAAGAAAAAGAAATGATGATCGTTTAGCATGACCCCTGAACGTACAGATAAATTGCTTCGTGTATTGCATAAAAGACAATCCGGTCTTGCGGTTGTCATGGAAAATATTGATGATCCCAGGAATGTTACAGCTGTCATGAGAAGTTGTGATGCAGTAGGTATACAGGATGTTTATATTTTACGGAATCAACCGGCACGACAAAAGAAATGGAGCTTTAAAAGCGGTACCAGTGCTGCCAAATGGCTGAGTATTCATCATTTTACTGATACCGCTATGTGTATTACTCATCTTCAACAGCACTATTCAAATATTTTAACAACACATCTTTCAGCTGAATCTGTAAGTTTATATGAGCTTGATCTTACAAAGCCAACAGCTATTGTTTTTGGCAATGAAAGATTTGGTGTGAGTGATGAAATGAGAAAAGCTGCTACTGGAAACTTTTTGATTCCCCAGGTAGGAATTATCCAAAGCCTGAATATTTCTGTCGCCTGTGCCGTTACCATTTATGAAGCTTTCAGGCAAAGAAGCGAAGCTGGAATGTTTGAAACACCATCATTACCATCTGAGAGGATACAAGTTCTGAAAACTGAATGGGGTTTTAAAGAGTCCAACCCAGGTCAATAAATACATCAAATGAAAAAGATCATCTTCCTATTATTATTTGCTCTTTCTGCTTCAAATGTATTTTCACAAGAAATAAAAAAAGTGAAGATAGAAGAGTTGGTGAAGATGATAGATACCAGTACATCTCCAATTGTAGTAAATTTCTGGGCCAGCTGGTGTAAGCCTTGTATTCATGAAATACCATGGTTTGAAAAGACTGTTGCAGCGTACAACGAAAAAGGAGTAAAAATGGTTTTGGTGAGCCTGGATTTTAAAGAGGATTATCAAAATAAAGCACTGCATAAATTCGTAAAAAAAACCGGCTATACTTCTAATGTGGTTTGGTTAGACGAAACCGATGCAGATAAATTCTGCCCGCCAATTGATTCAGCCTGGGGTGGCTCTATTCCTGCAACATTAATGGTGAATAACAAAAAAGGTTATCGCCAGTTCTTCGAGTTCCAGGTAAAAGAAGAAAGATTTAAACAGGAGATAGAAAAATTAGTAGAATGATTACAGCACTTTCTGTTGTGCCTTTACCTTGTTAATGGCTTCCTGTTTTTGTTTCTCCGTCACTGATTTTTTCTGAACCACTTTATTCAACTGGTAACTCACAGCTATCCTCACGTTTCTTGTTCTAGTTTGGTTATGACTCTCCAATAAAAAGTTTCTGCCGTAAGTAAACGTGGTGAATTGCTGTGGACGAAAAGGATCAATAATATTCAGGCTTACATTCAATCGCTTGTTAAAGAATTTACGCTGCACACCAATATTCATGTGGAGATTACTCCTGCTTCTTCCCTGTGGATCTGCAAAGCTGTTGAACCTTGCATTACCTTCAAAGGTGAGTACACTTGTAGGAGTATAGTTATAATTAAAGCTGGTGTAAAAACTTCCGCCATCCCTGTATTTATACAATTGCTTTTCTTTCTCCCCGTATTCATTGAAAGTATACCCCGTACTTGCATTCACCCTGAACTTTTTACTGAAAGTGTAACCACCCCAGATGCTGGCTTCATATTCATTCCTGTCTGATATATTCTGCCAGGTTACTTCTGTCTTACCCGCTTCAACAAGATTTCTAACCGTGTTGAAAACATCATTTACCCTGTTGTAACCAATTGATGTATTGAAATAATATTTTCCTTTATGCATTGACAGGTTCCAGTCGAAATTATTTGCAACTTGTGGCGACAAGTAAGGATTTCCAAAACGAACATTGTAAGGATCTCCGTAATCAATAGCAGGGTTTAATTCACCAATTCCCGGCCTGCGAATATTTGCACGATACACTAAACTGGTGTTCCATTCTTTATTAAACTCTTTTCGAATATTTATATGAGGAAGGATATTCCTGTAATCATTCTTTACATTGGCTCCATTGCCTTTTGTAAACTCAAAATTCATTTCAGTTTGTTCGGCAATAACACCGGCAGTGATTTTCCAGTCTTTCGGAAGATTAAAACTCAAAGCAATTCTTCCCTGCAATACTGATTGATGAAATTCAAAATCAGTACTTAACAGATCATTCGGTACAAAACTACTATCAATCTTTTTGAAGAAACTTGTGTTAAGTATGTTATGATAATCATTCACCACGTAAGACATACCAGTTGACAAATTAGTTCCTTTCCATTTCAATGGCTTGTCATAATTCAATCTTACCGAATATGCCCTGCTCTTATTATTAGTAAGCTGCAACTGAGTAGAATCAACACCTGTTGGAACAAAATCAGGGTTCAAAAACTGCTGGAAAAAATCCCTGTCCTGTTCATTCTTACCAATATTTCCATTGCTAATAATTCTTAACGTTTCGCCGGCTTTTTTTCCTTTCACAGTATAACTCAGCGTTAAACCATGACTATATCCTGTTCCTTCTGATCCAATATTACGTGTACTTAATCTGTATATGTTTTTGTTGTTGTTCAGATTTGTGTAACGGGTTTCGCTATTGTTATCAAAGAAGTTCAGGTTACCCTGGTAAGTAAGGTTTACACTATGATACTTGTTCAGTTCATAATCAACCTGTGTTCTGATATTCGGACGAAGATTTTTGTTGATGTATTTTCCATCAGTATGGAAATAAGAAGTAGAATCTTTATAGTAATTCTCTCTTCTTGAATAGCTCTGTCCACGGAATTTAGAAACACCTACACCTGCATTGAAGTTTAGTGAAAGCTTACGCTGACGATAAGAAATATTCGCTCCCAAATTTCCTTCACCCCTTGAACCTCCACTAATATTTATTCTTCCCACCAATCCGATCTTGCCTTTCTTCGTAACAATATTGATTACACCACCAGCCTCGTTTGCATATTGTGGTGGTGGGTTGGTCATCAGTTCTATTTTTTCAATACTGCTTCCCGGAAGGCTTTCTAACAAATCAGCTAATTGTTGTGCATTCAGATCAGTTGGTTTATCATCGATCAGTATCTTGGGCTCTTTTCCTTTCAATAATATCTTCCCATTAGGATCATTACTGATGAGCGGCATGCTCTTTATTATCTCAGCAGTCGTAGCACCTCCACTCAGAGCACTTTCCCCAACATTGTACGTGATCTTTCCATCCCTCATATCTATCAAAGGTTTTTCAGCATACACGATCACTTCCTGTAGTTCTCCTGCAATATTCAACTTGAGATCACCTAAATTAAAATCAAATCGCTCTGTTCTTAAATGAATGCTATCTAAGATCAATGGGGCATGACCAACATAAACCGCTGATAAACGGTAATATCCAAAACGCAGATCGTTGAATTCAAAAGCCCCGTTTTTATCTGATACTGTTTTTTTAATGTAAGCGGAATCATTAAGAAGTTTTACTTCTACAGATGCAAAAGATGCAGGCTTGCCATCAGATGCAATGATACTGCCGATGATAATACCGAGGTTTTCAGTCTTTTGTTGTGCTGTTGCGGAAACACAACAAGAAATCAATAGAAGGAAGAGTAACTTTTTCAATTAGATGTTTAGAGGGTGACAGGAGCAAATCTCATCAAAAATCCAATACCTATCAGGCTTTTTATTTGTAAGGCAGGACTGTTCTTCTCATCGCCAAATAGTTTTACGTCGTCATCATATATCAGGTCCAGGTTATACGTAGCAGACAGGTATTTGTTTATCTTAAATGAAAACGCATTGGTCATGTACAGATCGATATTCTCGGGATGATTTTTATAATTGGTAAACACATCAGCTCTCCCTTTATAAGTTACACTCCTGGTGAATGATGTTGTATAACTAACGGATGCAAATGCACCGAACTCCTGGTTAATGTGATTTCCCCTTGGCACACCATACATACCAGAATCTGATAAAGCTTTATTAGCAACAATCACCCATCTTGATGTTGCAGGTGAGAGGAATATTGAAAATTTCGAATTGTGTTTGTAATCCATCCCCACAGATGCTAATGCATAAGCAGGAGAAAGCAGGGTAGAAGCGAAAGTGGCTTTACCTCCACCATAAGTGTATCCATCAAAGAATTGTGATCTGAAGTTGCCTAAACCAGATAAGTACCATCTTCCACTGTCTAACTGGTAGCCATATTTTGAAAGAAGATCAAACCTGTCATCATTTTTACGACTTCCCTGGCTTGAGCTTTGTAAAAATCCGAGGTTAAATTCAAAACTGTTGTCCCAACTCTGCTTTCCATTCTTGTGAAAAACAAAATAGTTGAAGTAAGTATTTAGTGAGAATGAGAACTCATCACCACCGGCAGCCCAATTACTCAGTGAACCCTGGGCAATATTTGCATTCACCAATCCACCTCTTTTCCATTTCCACTGAATACTGTCTTGTTCTTTCTTTACTTCTCGAAACACTTCCGTAGAAAGTTTCTTGACTGTAATATCTTGTGAATAGGAATAAAATGGAATAGCAATCAGTACCAGGCTCAAAAAGCAGCTTCTCATGTGTAAATCAGTGTTTTCAATAAGTAATCAGCCTCAAAACTAAAACACGATCCTTTGTTTAATGTTAACAATCTGCCAAACTGGCACTTGAAGCTTTTTTAGCTATTTTCGCAAACTCAAACTACTTGATTGATGGAAATGGTGGATTTAGGCCAGAAACTACATGATGAAGCCCGGCAAGGAGAAGCATTTGCTCCCTTCCTAATTGATGCAAATCCATATAAAAAGCGGTTTTACATTGAAAGCTATGGCTGTGCCATGAATTTTGCTGATAGTGAAGTTGTTGCATCCATATTACAGGAACAAGGCTTTGGGGCCACTCGTAATTGTGAAGAGGCTGATCTGATTTTCCTGAATACTTGTTCCATTCGTGAAAAAGCAGAACAAACAGTCAGGAAACGGTTAACAGAATTCAGGAAACTGAAAAAAGCAAGACCGGGAACATTGGTTGGTGTGCTTGGATGCATGGCAGAAAGATTAAAAGCAAAATTTATTGAAGAAGAGAAATTAGTAGATATTGTTGTGGGGCCAGATGCTTACAGGAGTTTACCTGGTTTGATAGAAGAAGCGGCGACAGGACAAAAAGCAGTGAACGTTTTATTAAGTAGAGAAGAAACTTATGCTGATATTTCGCCTGTTCGTTTGAACAGCAATGGTATTACTGCTTTTGTTTCGATTATGAGGGGATGTAATAATATGTGCAGCTTCTGCGTGGTTCCTTTTACCAGAGGAAGAGAAAGAAGCCGTAGTGCTGATTCTGTTCTTGCAGAAGTACAGGATCTTTTTGATCGTGGATTTAAAGAAGTTACATTATTAGGTCAGAATGTTGACAGTTATTATTGGGTGGATGAGCAGAAAAATGAAACAGTAACCTTTGCTAAACTGCTGGAGAAAGTAGCATTGATCGATCCTGAGTTGAGAGTACGATTCAGTACATCTCATCCTAAAGATATTACAGACGAAGTGTTGTTTACCATCGCAAAGTATGAGAACATCTGCAATTATATTCATCTGCCAATTCAAAGTGGTAGTACAAGGATATTACAGCAGATGAATCGTACGTATACAAGAGAATGGTACCTGGCAAAAGTTGAAAGAATTCGGCAGATCATTCCTGATTGTGGTTTAAGCTCTGATGTGATCACCGGTTTTTGCAGTGAAACGGAAGCAGATCATCAGGATACATTATCTGCAATGGAATTGTGTAACTACGATTTCAGTTATATGTATTTCTATAGTGAAAGGCCAGGCACTTTAGCTGAAAGAAGATTTGAAGATGATGTTCCACTCGAGATAAAAAAAAGGAGGCTTGCAGAGATCGTGGAAATGCAAAATAGGTTGTCGTATAAAAGTTATCAGAAAGACATTAATAAGACCTATAAAGTATTGATCGAAGGGGAAAGCAGGAAGAGTAGTGAAGATTGGAAGGGCAGAAACAGTCAGAATAAAATGGTGGTATTTCCAAAAGGGAACTTTAATTATAAAGCAGGAGATTATGTATGGGTGAATGTGAAGAGAAACACTCAGGGAACCTTGCTTGGAGAAATTATACAACCCTAAACATCATTTTGAATTATTATAGATGGACATTCAAAGTATAAAGAATCGTTTTGGAATTATCGGAAATGCACCTGCATTGAATCTTGCTTTAAGTACAGCTGCACAGGTGTCTTCCACTGATCTTACGGTACTGATCATTGGAGAAAGTGGTGTTGGTAAAGAAGCGTTTTCTTCTATCATTCATGCATTGTCACCAAGGAAACATAATCCTTTTATAGCAGTTAACTGTGGAGCTATACCGGAAGGAACGATCGATTCAGAATTATTCGGCCATGAAAAAGGATCATTTACAGGTGCTGTTGACAGTCGTAAAGGTTATTTTGAAACCGTAAACGGTGGAACAATTTTTCTTGATGAGATTGCTGAAATGCCAATCGGCACACAGGCAAGATTGCTAAGAGTATTAGAGTCTGGCGAATTCATTCGTGTAGGATCTTCCAAAGTGCAGAAGACTGATGTAAGAGTGATCGCTGCAACAAATAAAGATCTGCTTGAATCTGTGCAGCAGGGAAAGTTTCGCCAGGATCTTTATTACAGGTTAAGCACAGTTCCGATTCGTGTGCCTGCATTGAGAGACAGGAAAGATGATATTATCCTGCTCTTCAGGAAATTTGTGGTTGATTTTGCTGAGCGATATAAAACAATGCCTGTTCAGTTAGACAATGACGCTAAAGATCTGCTAATAAATTATCCTTTTCCCGGAAATGTAAGGGAACTTAAGAATATTGCAGAGCAGGTATCGGTGTTAAGCCCCGAAAAATCGTTAACAGCAACAGAACTACGAAAGTTTTTGCCGGAGCGATTTATGAGCAGGATGCCGGTATTGGCAAATCAGCATTCATCGTCCACTGAGTTTGCGAACGAAAGAGAGATCTTGTACAAGTTGTTCTTTGATATGAAGAAGGATGTAACGGAGCTGAAGAAAATGTTTGTAGAGATATTACAGAATCCTTCTCTGGCAGGCCATGCGGCAGCATTTACACAGGATTCTTTGCTGAATGAACATACGACGCATATCAATCATGATATGGTACCTGCATTACAGCAAAACAACATTCCTGCTTTTGTACAGCCTGGTCACCAGCCAGTGGTATTGAACAATGATGATATACAGCATCATGAAGAAATAGAAGAATCGCTGAATATAATGGACAAGGAAAAGGAGCTGATCATAAAAGCATTGAAAAAGCATAGGGGAAGAAGAAAAGATGCTGCTGCAGATCTTGGCATAAGCGAAAGAACATTGTATAGGAAGTTGAAAGAATACGATATTGAGGAGTAAGTTCTATGTCATGCTCAGAGTGACAAATTCCTGATAGCTGAAAAAAGTTCAGAACGTAGAAGTGAGTGACACAACAAAAGCTAAATAGCATTCATGAAGCTGGTTAAAAAAATATTTCTCATCGTCTTGTTTACCGGTTTTACTTCGGTAATCCTGTCTTCCTGTAACATTTACAAGTTCAGGGATGTGAGTGTTGATCCTGACGTGAAGACGGTTAAGATCGAACCTTTTATTAACCAGGCCAGGTATGTGAATCCACAGCTGACTTCAAGATTGGGTGAAGCGTTCCAGTTAAAGGTTGTACGGTTAACAAAACTCACCCGTACCAATAATGATGATGCTCATTACCAGATCGGCGGATATATTTCTAACTACGACGTTACAACAGCCGGTATTTCAGGTCAGCAAACAGCTACAAACCGATTGACTGTTTCAGTGCATATCACTTTCAGAAATACACTCAAGAATACGAATGAAGAATATGATGTGAGCAGGAATTTTGATTTCCCGGCCAATCTGAGTTTGCCACAGGCCGAAGCTCAATTATTGGATGATATTATTCGTAACATGAGCGATGAAATATTTAATCGCATCTTCTCAAACTGGTAAGCAAAACCGTATTTTCACCGAATGAACGGGGCAATTGAGAAGATACTATTTCAGCTTACCGGTAAGGCAAAATTGAGTGATGTTAGCCTCATCGAAATACAAAAGATCACTGAAGCACATCCTTATTTTTCTGTTGGTCATTTTTTGTTGTGTAAAAAACTTCAAACGCAGCAAGAGCAAGCTCCGGAATCACAATTACAGAGAACTGCTGTCTATTTCAATAATCCGCTTTGGCTTAATTATTTGCTTGCAACTGAAGAGCCACATGTAAAACTTCCACAAAGTAGTGAAGAAGAAACGAAGCCATTATTGAAACGAGTGATAGATGAGGAGCAGCAAACCCAAAATAAAAAAGAGGAAGCGCAGCTAGAAATTCAATCACAAGAATCAGAAATTATTGTTGCTGTACCTGATGAAGAAATCTATGCTGCAACAACCACGGAAGAAGTAATGCAACAGGCAGAAGATGAGGAAAAGCAGAAAGAAGTAATTGCTTCAGTTTTAGAAGATCAGTTAGCAGAGTTTAAAAAGCCTGTTACGGCCGATACAGAGTTGAAAATTACTGCTGAACCTTACTATACAGTCGATTATTTTGCCTCCCAGGGAATTAAAGTTGACTTAACCCAACCACAGGATAAACTCGGAAGCCAACTAAGGAAATTCACAGATTGGCTCAAACAAATGAAGAATGTTAAAACCGAAACCAGTGATCTTGGTACTGATCCTGAGGTGGAAAACATGATACAAGGCATTGCAAAAACTTCTAATGAGACTAAGGAGATCGTAACCGAAACCATGGCGCAAGTGCTGATCAAGCAAGGGAAGACAGACAAGGCAATTCAGCTGTATATCAAATTAAGTTTTTTGAATCCAGACAAATCAGCTTACTTTGCCGCCAAAATCGAACAACTAAAAGGTATTTAAAATGACTATTTTATTTCTGATATTGATTATTCTTTCTGCCGTTATACTGGGTTTCATCATTCTTGTACAGAACCCAAAAGGTGGTGGATTGTCAGGCAGTATTGCAGGTTTCAACAACCAGTTTATGGGTGTAAAGCAAACCACAGATGTACTTGAAAAAGGCACATGGATATTTGCAGCTTTGATCGGGGTGCTTTGTATGGTATCCGTTTTATTCCTGAACACAAAAGGAGAAACTGATGATGTAATGAAAGACATCAAACCCGGAACAACTCAAACACAGGGAACAGGAACAACGCCAACTCCGGTTACGCCAAGATAATTTCAAATGATAATTTATACAACCCTGTCAAACAACTGGCAGGGTTTTTTATTTATTTTCACCACGATGGAAGCCCTATTGGAAATAGTATTATTGATTTTGTTCAAATATCCCGGGGCTTTTATAATATGGATGTTTACAGGATTTCAAAAGCCTTTCAAAAAGGTTCTTGAGAAGGATGGATATTTTTTGGGTATGATAGGGTTGATCACTATTTCATTAGGAGTTTATATTATTTCAACTTTTGTATAATATGCGTAAGATTATTAAGATTCTTCTTGTACTGTTGGTTATTGTTGGTGCAATCGCAGCCTGGTTTATTTTTGGTTCGGCCACATCATTCAGTGGAAAGAACAAATTTTTATACATACATGAAGGCAGCAACAACAAAGATTCTGTTCTGGCCATTTTAGAAAGAGAGGATATTATTTCAAACATTGGCACCTTTTCGTTTATTGCTGACAGATTGGATATGTGGAAACGGTTAAAGCCGGGAAAATTTGAAATTCAGAATGGACAAAGTGCCTTGGCCATTGTAAGAAAACTGAGAAACAACCAGCAAAGCCCGGTGAATCTTGTGATCAATAAGATCAGGACCAAAGAAGATCTTGCAAAAATGATCGGGAAACAATTCGCTACTGATTCTTCAACGGCAGCAGCCTTTCTTAATTCAAATGATTCGCTGCAACGTTTTGGAGTTGATACAAATACTGCAATGACACTGGTGATCCCAAACACCTATACTTATTATTGGAACACACCAGTAAGAAAGGTTTTAGCCAAACTTGCTGAAGAGAAAGATAAATTCTGGCGAAAGAATGATCGTCTGCAAAAAGCGAGTAACACGGGTTTAACTGCTGAACAGATTTATACATTGGCCTCAATAGTAGAAGAGGAGACAAATAAACACGATGAGAAAGGACAGGTGGCAAGTGTCTACATCAACAGGTTGAACAGTGGTATGCCTTTAGGTGCTGATCCAACGATAAAATTTGCTTTAAAAGATTTCGGACTGAAGAGGATTTATCATAAACATCTTGAAGTGGCTTCTCCTTATAACACGTATCGTAACAAGGGACTTCCTCCAGGTCCGATTTGTACACCTTCTCCAACTACCATCGACAAAGTACTGGCAGCACCAAAAACAGGTTATTTCTATTTTGTAGCAAAGATCGATGGCTCAGGTTATCATCATTTCAGCACTACCTTTGAGGAGCATAAAAAATATGCATCGCAATACCATCAAACACAGAACGAAAGAGGGAACAGATAAGTTTAAAAAATTTATTAAGTTCAGCGCACCGGTAAATTTTGCCAGGAGCAGCAGTAAGAATATTTTCCTCCCGGGATTCAAAGGTATTTCGCTGTACGATGTTTCAAGATACTTCTGGATAGAGTCTAAAAGGCTCGGGTTAAGAGAAAGAGCAGCAGCTGTTTCTTTCAATTTCCTGATGGCCATACCTGCAAGCTTGATATTCCTGATCACCCTGGTACCTTATATGCCGATACCCGAACAATTTCATTACCAGGTTACCACCATCGTAAAAGATATTATCAGGTCACCACAGATACAGGAATACGTGATTAATTTTATTGAAGATTTCTTTAAACAACCACAAACAGGATTATTGTCAATCGGATTTTTACTGGCAATATTCTATTCATCCAATGCTTTAATGGTTGTCATCAGAACATTTGATCGTTCATTGCATAAAAAAATAAAACCGAGGTTTTTCAGGAAGCGATTAAGAGCAATACGACTCACAACAGTGGTGATGTTTCTTTTTATCGGTACAGTTTTTCTCTTATTGGCCCAGGGTGCAATTTTCAAATGGATCATGGAATCATGGAACATTACTGACAATGTTTTGCAATGGCTAATCATTATCGCCAAATGGATTGCCATTGTTGCTTTGTTTACCTATGCCATTGGTTTTGTTTACCGAAATGCTCCATCAATAGAAAAAAAGTGGCCAACATTTTCTCCAGGAACCATCTTAGCCGTATCGCTTACTTTCCTTACAACTTTTCTTTTTACCATTTGGGTTGAACACTTTAACCGTTTCAATGAGTTATACGGTTCAATTGGAACCACACTGATCGTTATGTTACTGGTTTACATGAACAGTCTTATACTGCTGATCGGGTTTGAATTGAATGTTTCAATTGATTATTTACGATCAAAGGCTGATGAAAGGTTGTTAAATGAAACGAACGGTTTGGAAACTGAAGCAAAACTCCCGAACTTGGACATCTTAAATCAAAAAAAATGAAACTTTTATTGCTTACTTGTTTTGCTATCACTACAATAGCGATTACATCCTACGCACAAAACCTTACACCACTTGCCATAGGATCTTCCATACCAATGAATGAGGTGAAGATGAAAGACATTTCCGGTAAAGAGGTTTCATTGAAAGATGCAGCTACAAAAAATGGATTATTGGTGATGTTCAGTTGCAATACTTGTCCTTGGGTGGTAAAATACCAGGCAAGAACAGTTGAAATACTGGAGTATGCAAAAAAGAATGGATTGGGTGTAATCGTCATAAATTCAAATGAAGATTATAGAGACAAAGATGATTCTTTCGAAGAAATGAAATCTTATGCAGCTTCCCAGGGATATAAATGGAGTTACGTGGTGGATGCTGATTCAAAACTCGCCAATGCTTTTGGGGCAACACGTACACCGGAAAATTTTCTTTTCAATGGTAGTGGTAAGTTAGTGTATCATGGAGCAATTGATGATAATGCAGGTGATGCTGCAGCCGTTAAACGTGAACACCTGAAAGTAGCAATTGATGAAATGAATGCCGGAAAGGATATCTCAACCAAGGAAACACGTTCAGTGGGTTGCACTATCAAGCGAAAAGGGTAATTTATTATAAACAGTTTCTGATGAGGCCGGATAATTTTCCGGCTTTTTCATTTCTATAATGATAGTTTTGCCGCCGTATGAAACAGAAACCGGTTCACCCTTCAATGGAACCTTTTTTAGAAGGAAAAGTGTTGCTGATTGATAAGCCTTTAAACTGGACAAGCTTTGATGCGGTAAAAAAAGTCAGGATACTCACGGGTATTTCGAAAGTAGGTCATGCTGGAACCTTAGATCCTTTAGCAACAGGATTATTGATCATCTGCACTGGTAAATACACCAAGAAGATCAATGAATACATGGGAATGGAAAAGGAATATACAGGTAGTTTTACTTTAGGTGCTGTAACTGCAACTTACGATCTGGAAAGTGAAGCAACACATCATACAGATATCTCTCATTTAACTGGAGAAATGATTAGGCAGGCTACAATTCCTTTCACCGGCAAAATATTGCAGGTTCCTCCCATTCATTCAGCAATAAAAAAAGAGGGAAAACCTGTTTACCTGGCTGCAAGAAAAGGAGAGGATGTGGTTTTAGAACCAAGACCAGTTACCATATTTGAATTTGAGATTACCAATATTGAATTACCTAAAGTTGAGTTTCGTGTAGTCTGTTCTACCGGCACATACATTCGAAGCCTGGCAAACGATTTTGGAAAAGCGTTAGGTGTAGGAGGATATTTAAGCAAGTTATGCAGAACACGAATTGGTATTTTTCCCCTCGCCGATGCCCAAAGTCTTCAGCAATTTGAAGCAGAAATAAAAGAATTGAAACGATCTTAGAAAGGCAATCCGATTCCTATCTGAACGGCATAATTGTTATTGCCGTATTGATTTTTCCATGAGAAGTTTCCAAAATCAAACCAGCCATTATTTAACGTTCTCGCAGGGTCTTTTAGCTTAATAGCGAAATCCACACGAAGAATAAAGTTTGCTACGTTCATTCTTAATCCTGTTCCAAGAGCCATTGCAAGGTCATCACACAATCTGCCTGGATCAAATTGACCCAAAGGGTTTGCAGCATCTTTTTTCAGATTCCAGATATTACCAATGTCTGTAAAAACAGTAGAACTGAATTTTGCACCACCCAGATCTGCAACCTGGAATCGGTATTCAATATTAGCTTCAAGTTGAAAATCTCCAAAACGATCTTTAAAACCAGGTGCGGTCTCACTTAAGATAGATGAGCCCAATCCCAGTTGTCTTAATCCCCAGCCCCTCATGCTGTTTGGTCCGCCAGCAACAAACTGTTTAAAGAACGGAAGTGATTTTCCCAGTACCGGATCATTGATTAAGTTAAAACCTGCTCCTGTAAATGCTCTTGTTACAAAGGCTGTCTTTCGTTTCTGCCATTTGTATATATACTCAGCTTCTACTTTTATATAGTGATAGAAATTATCTTTTAACGAAGAACTGAACAGAACAGGAAGTCCTGCATATTCTCCTCCAATTCTAAAGAAATGACTCAGGTAAATATTTTTTCTGGCTGGCCAGTTGGCATTGAATGTACCAATCAAGCCAATAACAGATCCTGTGTTAAAAGCAGTTCTCAGGAAAGGATTTCTGTTGAATGCATCACTAAGTAACTTAAGTGTATCGAGAGAGTATAATTCTATATTGGGAATTCTGAAAGCGTATCCTTTATTCTTTCTACGGAACTCCCATCCAAAGTTGGAGACAAAGGAACGTAATCGGAAGAAATCTCTCCTGTCTGTATAATTAGCATTTACATTTAAAACTGTTCTGGCACCATCGAGTTTTTTTTCAGTAATTCCCCACCATGACCAGAATTTTCTTGCTGTTAAATGTGGAATCACATAAGATGCACCTGTTCCAAATTGAACTGTTTGTAATAATTGATCACCCTGGTTTAGGTTTAACTCTATGCCACCTCTTGCAAAAATGGATAACTGTTCAGCTCTTCTTCGGAAGTTTCTATCGAGAATTGTAACATTTCCACCAATACCAAACAGATTGCTGGATGATGCGAAATCACCGGTACTACGGGTCAACTCAAAGTCTTCCTTATGATTGTACCGTTTATAGGGAGAGAGAAAAATATGGAAATCAATCGTATCATTTTTAATAGAATCTCGTACATCCAGACGTTGCCATGGACCCATCTGGCTCATTGTATTAACTGTTCTATAAAACAGGTGTTCATTGTAGAGTTCACCTTTCGTAAGGTAAGTATTCCTTATAAAAGGCCTCATCCTGAACAATTGCTTTTCATTTTTATTTCGAATAGTTATACTTCCGCTGCTGTTTGGCCTGGATCTGAATCCACCTTTTGCAAGCAGTGTATCGGGAATATCCGTTGTTGCATTGGTTTCTGGATAGTAAAAAATGTTTCCAACATAATATTGCTTTACAACAGCCGAGTCGTAAGGAATATCTTTGGCCTGTGTAGCCTGCATGATCGTTACATCTGCAGTAGGATTTTGTCTTCTTCTCTCGGCAGCCTCAGCTGTTACCCTGGCCAACTCAAAAGGATCGATGATAACACTGTCTATCAGTTGGTCTGTTGTATCTACCAAAGCTGCAAGGTGCTCTCTTCTCAACTTATAAAAACCATTTTGCCTGTACCATGTAACCAACCTGTCTAACTCACTTGCAACACTTTGTTTTGAATATGGATCATTTGATCTGATAAAGGGTTTTGCTTCCTTGTTAATCTGCAGGGTTAATTGCTGCAGAATCGTATCAACAGGATTTTTGTTTCCGGTATCGATCAGGTTATAAGCAATGGAATCGAACTTGAGTCTTTTACCCGGATTAATGGTCATAGTAGAAGTAACACGAAACTGCCTTCTTGCATTACGATCCATAAAACTACCAACACCATAACCTAAACCTCCACCTACAAGTGTACCAATGGCTCCACCTGTTATGGGCTGATCTTTGCTTAACAAATTTCCAACTGCACCACCAACAACTCCACCGATCAAAGCTGTGGCAGGCTTAGAATTTCTTTTGAAAATAAAAGTGTCTGAATCTGGCAGCAGCACAGCATTATAATAACCCTGCGATTGCAGGTATGAATTCATGAAGTAAAGACTTCGTTGCAGCCCGATCGTATCGTAACGTTGTGGATCTTTTATACGATAAAAAACGCCAAACTGCTGCAGGCTTCTAGCTTTTACCGTATCATCCCAATAATTATTCAGCTCAGATTCTAAACGATTTTGTTCATCTTTGGCAATAACACCAGGTTCAATTTTTATTTCGTTTGCAAAAACAAATGGAGTAGTGTCTTTAGGTGGATTTTTAACAGAAGTCCGGTTGAAAACAAAAAGCAATTTATTTTTAGGAACACAGGATTGAAACAGGAAAACCGTCAACAGGATCAATGCAGCATAAAAGATCGGTTTACGGTTGAAAATCATACAGTATGATAAGTAAGAATGAAGCCAAATATATTCAAAGTTTGTTCCATAAAAAAACACGGAATGAAGAAGGTGTATTTGTTGTGGAAGGTCCTAAAATCGTTAATGAACTTGTTATCTCCGATTATGTTATCAGGAAGGTATATGCAACAGATGATTGGATGAAGCCTTCAAAATTTACGGGTGAGGTGATATCGGTTACAGAAGATGAATTGCAAAGGATCACCGGCTTGCAGACAGCCAACCAGGTTTTAGCTGTTGTAGAGCAAAAGATCAGCAAGATGATTCCTGAGCTGGCCAATACACTCACAATAGCTTTAGATAATATACAGGATCCGGGAAACTTTGGAACGATCATCAGAATTGCAGACTGGTTTGGAATTAAACAGATCATTGCCAGCAACGAAACTGTAGAATTGTATAATCCCAAAGTAATTCAAAGTACGATGGGGAGTTTCTTAAGAGTGGAAGTTTATTATCTAGATATACCTGGAATATTAATGAATGCAAAAGTTCCTGTTTACGGTGCTTTATTGAATGGAAAAAATATTGCCGAAGCTGGTAAAATAATTGAAGGAGTTTTGGTAATTGGAAATGAATCAAAAGGTATCAGTGAAGAAATAAACAACTTAATTACCCATCCGTTGACAATTCCTAAAATCGGGGGAGCTGAATCTCTAAATGCAGCTGTAGCCACGGGAATTATTTTATCACATGTCGTTTAGGATTGTTATTTATCAAGCTGGAGCAGCTATATGAAACTTTGGTTGCGTCGCACTCTTGTACTTTTTTGCAATACTCAACCTGCCGACCTCATCATCTCTTCGCTTTTCAACAAAAAATCCTTGCTCACCTGGTGTGCAGGATCAATCTTCACACATTTCTCAAACTGTTCTTTTGCTTTGGCAAATTCTCCAAGTCTATAATAACACTCACCAATAGAAAACTCAGCCAGCAAACTATTTGGATTTACCTCCAACGATAACCTGAAATCTTCAATAGCATCTCGCCAACGCCCAAGATCCATTTTACAGAAAGCACGGTTATCAATAGCTTCAAAAAATTCGGGTATCAGCTCAATAGCTTTACCGTAAGTCAAGATTGCATCTTCCAGCTTTCCCTGGTCGGTTAATGTATAAGCTTCGTGGTAATATTCAGTAGCTTTTTTTGCAGCTTCATCAAAATCGAACATGGCATCCATATATGTATGAAAGCCGATCAGGTCATCATCTGTAACATTGGTGTGAGTAAGAAACTGAGCACCAACAAAACTTTCCTTATGCATTGGCAAGTGGTAAACATTCACTGTTAGATCATCCGTTCCGTATTTACCTGGTAATTCGTCTAAAGGCTGGTAGCTCAATACATGAAAAGTATCATCATCCTCCTGTTTCAATAGTTTGTACAAATGAAATTTTCCATCATACTCAGTATAAAAAATGTCACCTTCCTGCAGATCAGGAAATTCATTGGCTGAACTCATACGGCAAAGTTAATTAGAACATTGTTCAATAATGTTCTAAACGCTGAAGTGAGTGACACAACAGAAGCCGAGTAAGGTAATCAGCTAAGAACCACAAAAACAACTAAATTTGCGGCTTCATAAACTTCAAATACGCTATATGAACTTAGGATATTTTTCTTACCCTGTGCCCGTTAACGAAACTGTACTTAGTTACGGACCAGGTACTGCAGAAAGAAAGGCTTTAAAAGCTGCATTAAAAGAATTAAAGAGTGAAGAGGCTGATATTCCAATGTATATTGGAGGAGAGCAGGTGAAAACGGGAAAAAAAGTGGCCATTCATCCACCACACGAAACTTCACATACACTTGGATATTTTCATGCCGGTGATGAATCTCATGTACACCAGGCAATAGCTGCTGCATTAGCGGCAAAGGAAAAATGGGCAGCAATGAGCTGGGAGAACAGGGCCAATATTTTTATTCGTGCTGCTGATCTTATTTCAACAAAGTACCGTATGTACATGAATGGTACAACCATGTTGGGCCAAAGTAAAAATGCCTACCAGGCAGAGATTGATGCTGCATGTGAATTGATTGACTTCTTACGTTTCAATGTTCATTTTTTAAGTGAGATATATCGCCAGCAACCGGTTAGTGGTGCAGGAATGCACAATAGAATGGAATGGAGACCATTGGAAGGATTTGTATTAGCAGTAACACCTTTCAACTTTACGGCTATTGGAGGTAACCTTCCAACATCGGCTGCCATGTGTGGTAACGTTGTGGTTTGGAAACCTGCAAACACACAGATTTATTCTGCCCAGATGTTCATGCGAATTTTGAGAGAAGCAGGATTGCCTGATGGTGTAATAAATCTTATTTATGTTGATGGACCAACGATTGGTAAAGTCTGCATGAATCACAGGGAATTTGCAGGTGTTCATTTCACTGGTTCAACAGGAGTGTTTAATAGTATGTGGAAGACGATAGGAGAGAATGTTGCAAATTATCGTTCTTATCCAAGGATCGTTGGTGAAACAGGCGGAAAGGATTTTGTATTGGCTCATAAGTCAGCTGATCCAGATGTGGTGGTTACTGCGTTATTAAGAGGTGCTTTTGAGTTCCAGGGACAAAAATGTTCTGCTGCATCAAGGGCATATATTCCATCAGGCATGGCAGATGAAGTAAAAAAGAAACTAGTAGCAGGCGTTAAAAGTTTTAAAGTTGGAACGGTAGAAGACTTTGGCAACTTTGTGAATGCAGTGATCGATGAGAAATCGTTTAAGAGTATTGCGAAATATATAGATGATGCAAAGAAAGATGCTAATGCAGAGATATTAGTTGGTGGGGGTTACGATAGGAGCAAAGGTTGGTTTATTGAACCAACAGTGATTGAAGCAAAAGATCCAAAATATGTTTCAATGTGTGAGGAAATATTCGGCCCTGTGCTCACCATTTATATTTACGATGAAAACAAGTTCGAAGAAACATTGGAGCTGGTAGACGATACTTCACCTTATGCATTAACCGGTGCTGTAATTGCACAAGACCGTTATGCTGTTGAACTTGCTACGGAAAAACTCAGAAATGCTGCTGGTAATTTTTACGTAAATGATAAGCCAACAGGAGCTGTGGTTGGCCAGCAGCCATTTGGTGGAGCAAGAGCCAGTGGAACAAATGATAAGGCAGGAAGTATGATCAACCTGTATCGCTGGTTGAGTGCAAGAACAGTGAAGGAGACATTTAATCCACCTACAGATTATAAATATCCTTTTTTATATCCAGGAGAAAGCGATGGAGTTTAACACGTACGTTGAGCGTTTTTTATGAGACTTCTAACTTTGACAATATTAGGTTTTGCTTTGTACTCTTGTGGAGAGGATAAGAATCAAGATTCTTCAGCAAATATGGAGGTTAAGAGAAATCATTTAATAAGTGC
>JAKFCX010000061.1:0-33643 GCA_036676415.1 Chitinophagaceae bacterium | reverse complement strand
TCATCTTTTCTTTTATAAAGGATTTGGGCTTGCTTCCTATTTGCTTTGTACATTCTTTTTTGTATTGGGTGTAAACCTTCTTTTTGAAAAGAAAATATTTAGTCTCGCCAGAAATATCAAGTATGTAATCGTAGGTCTTGTCATCATTAGTATGAGCCTTGCATTTATTGCTCCTGATACTGATTTTTCTTTTGGTGGAGCCGTCGGAGAAATGTTATGTGAATGGTTCAATAAGTGGATCGGCAGGGTAGGAACTGGTGCGATGTTAATAGTGGCAGCTTTCAGTTATGTGATATGGCGTTTCAATCCAACATTTAAATGGCCTGAAGCAAAACCAAAAACAAAACGAGCTGCTGCTGTTGAAGATGATGTTTTGTTAGATGAGGTAAAAGTTGATGCTGAAACCGGTGAAGAATTAGTGTTAACAGGAGTTGATGATGAAGAGGAAATATTTGATCATGCAGGTGATGGAAGATCCATCAATGATTTGTATGCCGATGGTACGCTTGCTGTTTCAGAAGATGATGAACCCGTCAGTAGTAATAAATTGAAAGGTGAAGGCAAAGGTGTTTTTGTAATGATGCCCCAGGAAGAAGTTGCTGCAAATGCACTCACCAATTTTGATCTGAAAGTGAATGATGTTGTAGAAGACGAAGCTGATAAAGGTGTTCTTAACGCCGGAGTAGAAACTGAGCCTGTGGTTGAGATCGAAGAAGAACAAGACGAACCTGAATACATCATCGACCGGGAAGAAACTGTTCAGGATGGTCTTGAACTATTGATTAACGAAGGTGTTGAAGAAGAGGAAGTGCCGGAAGAAGCAATTCCTGTAAAAGCCCAGCCGGTTTCCAAATACGATCCGATACTTGACCTGCGTGATTACAAATATCCTTCACTTGATCTTTTAGAACAGCACGGCAGCGAAAAGATCGTTCACAATGCTGAAGAACTGGAAACACACAAGAACCAGATCATTGCTACACTAAAGAACTACGATATCCATATTCAGAAAATTGCGGCTACTGTAGGACCAACCGTTACTTTATACGAGATCGTTCCGGCTCCAGGTGTCCGTATCAGCAGAATCAAGAACCTCGAAGATGATATTGCACTCAGTCTTGCTGCACTCGGTATTCGTATTATTGCTCCGATACCAGGAAAAGGAACAATTGGTATCGAGGTTCCCAATGTAAAGAAAACAGTAGTGAGCATGAAAACCTTGCTCGCTTCCGATAAATTCCAGAATAACAACTATTCACTTCCAATTGCAATTGGTAAAAAGATCGACAACGAAAACTTCATCGTCGACCTCGCCAGCATGCCTCACCTATTAGTGGCTGGTGCTACAGGCCAGGGTAAATCAGTTGGCGTAAATGCTTTACTCGTATCATTATTATATAAGAAGCATCCGTCGCAGCTCAAGTTTGTTTTGGTTGATCCCAAAAAGGTAGAGCTCAGCCTTTATCGTGTAATTGAAAAGCATTTCTTAGCCAAATTACCTGGCGAAGAAGAATCGATCATTACCGATACAAAGAAGGTGATCAATACCCTTAATGCACTTTGTATTGAGATGGACAACCGTTATGACCTGCTGAAAGAAGCTGGTTGCAGAAACATAAAAGAATACAACGATAAATTCACTTCCAGGAAACTGAATCCTGAAAAAGGTCATCAGTATCTTCCTTTTATTGTTTTAGTAGTGGATGAGTTTGCTGATCTTATTATGACGGCTGGCAAAGAAATAGAAATGCCGATTGCTCGTTTGGCACAGCTGGCCAGGGCTGTAGGTATTCACCTTATTATCGCTACACAAAGACCTTCTGTTAATATTATTACCGGAACCATCAAAGCCAATTTCCCTGCAAGAATTGCATTTAAGGTGTCTTCTAAAATAGACAGCCGTACCATTTTAGATGCTGGAGGTGCTGAGCAATTGATCGGGAAAGGAGATATGCTGGTAAGCTATAACGGAGAAATCACAAGGTTACAGTGTGCTTTTGTAGATACTCCTGAGGTAGAGAATATCTGCCAGTTCATTGGAGATCAGCGTGGCTATCCTCAGGCTTTCCTGCTGCCTGAATATGTTGATGAGAAGGAATTGGAGAACCGTGATTTTGATATGAATGATAAAGACCCGCTTTTTGAAGATGCTGCCAGGCTTATCGTCAGCAGCCAAATGGGTAGTACCTCACTCATTCAGCGTCGTATGAAACTTGGTTACAACAGGGCCGGAAGGTTGATGGATCAACTGGAAGCTGCGGGTGTCGTAGGACCAAACCAGGGCTCAAAAGCCAGGGAAGTGGTGGTAAAAACCGAAGCTGACCTGAAGGAACTCCTAAACACACTTATATAAATTATTGAACCAGAGAGCCGTTCTGGTACTTAGCTTTTGTTGTGTCAAATCGACGAAGGAGATTCACCGAAACCAACAAATAATAGAATGAGGTACTCACTTGTACGTCCTGTTCAATATTCAGCTTTAACATCCTCAGAAATTGTGGATATCATAGTTTTGCGGCAGAATTTATTAAGTTTTACACAAATTTTCTAATTATTTCAGGCTGAATTTTCATATTTCAGTTGCAAACCAATATCTTTGCAGCCCGAAAAATCATATGTCGAAACAACCGCTGATCAAACAGGATGGAGTTATTTTGGAAGCATTGAGTAATGCTATGTTCAGGGTGAAGTTAGAAAATGGTCATGAAATTCTGGCTACGATCTCCGGAAAAATGAGGATGCACTACATCCGTATTCTTCCAGGTGATAAAGTAGGAGTGGAAATGAGTCCTTATGACTTGAGTAGGGGAAGAATCATATTCAGGTATAAATAAGCCGAAAAAGAAATAAAAATTTAACTGATGAAAGTTAGAGCATCCATTAAGAAACGCAGTGCTGACTGTAAGATCGTTAAGCGTGGCGGTAAACTTTATGTAATCAACAAGAAGAATCCTCGTTTTAAACAACGCCAGGGATAATTCAACATTCAACATTCAAAACATTAATTAGAATATGGCTCGTATTGCCGGTATAGACTTACCAAAGAATAAAAGAGGCGAAATCGGACTTACCTATATTTTCGGTATAGGTCGTACCACAGCTCAGTATATCCTTGATAAATCAGGGATCACTTATGAAAAGAAAGTAAATGAGTGGAATGATGATGAGCTGGCTTCAATTCGTAACATCATCACCAACGAATTTAAAGTTGAAGGTGCGTTACGTTCTGAAACTCAGATGAGTATCAAGCGTTTACTTGATATCGCCTGTTATCGTGGTCTTCGTCATCGTAAAGGATTACCGGTACGTGGACAAAGGACAAGAACCAACAGCCGTACAAGAAAAGGTAAACGTAAAACGGTTGCCGGTAAGAAGAAAGTGGCTAAGAAGTAATAATCCCTTCAGCTCTCAGCAATCTGCTTTGAGCTGTTTGGTTTATATAAATGTCACCGGATATCTGGCTGCATAAGCCGATGGAGGGGCAAAATTTTAGAAGATTACCTCAAAAAAGAACAATGGCTAAAGTACAAAAAGCACAGAACAGCGGTAAAGCTGCTGCCAAGAAAAGGATCGTGAAAGTTGATGCATATGGCGATGCTCATATCAATGCAACTTTCAACAATGTGATCATTAGTTTAACCAATAAGCAAGGACAAGTGATCAGCTGGTCTTCTGCAGGTAAAATGGGTTTCAGGGGTTCTAAGAAAAATACACCTTATGCTGCTCAGATGGCAGCTGCAGATTGTGCAAGAGTTGCATTGGATGCAGGTGTGAAAAGAGTAGATGTGTATGTAAAAGGACCTGGAGCTGGTCGTGAAAGTGCAATCCGTGGATTGGCACAGAACGGTATTGAAGTTACGATGATCAAGGATATCACTCCATTACCACACAATGGTTGCCGTCCTCCAAAGAAAAGAAGAGTTTAATAGTTGTACCTCTAATAAGAGTAATACAACAATACATATTTAAGCCACAGGCTTTCATTTATCAAAAGGGTGCTCCATTAATTTTTTACGATTTTTTACCGATGGAAGCGCCGATTCTAAAAAAATCGAAATGAAACACAATTATGGCACGTTACACAGGTCCAAAGACCAAAATCTCCCGCACATTCGGTGAGCCTATTTTAGGCAATGGAAAGTATCTTAACAAGAACAGCAATCCTCCAGGTCAGCATGGTGCTACCAAAAAGCGTAAAACTTTAGGAGAATACGCACTTCAGTTAAGAGAAAAACAAAAAGCTAAATACACTTACGGTGTTTTAGAGCGTCAGTTCCGCAACACATTTGAAGAAGCTTCAAGAATGAAAGGTGTTACCGGTGAAAATCTAATCAAATTGTTAGAATCAAGATTAGACAACACTGTATTCCGTATGGGAATCGCTCCTTCTCGTCCTGCAGCTCGTCAGCTTGTTTCTCACAAACACATCATGGTGAATGGTGAAGTATTGAATATTCCTTCTTACACATGTAAGCCAGGTGATATCATTGCCCTTAAACCTAAGAGTAACGATAACACGTCGGTTACAAGTTTTATCCGTGGCAAGAATCCAAAGTTCGGCTGGATCGACTTTAACGAAACTGAGAAGAAAGGTACATTCATTACAATGCCGGAAAGAGAAAGCGTTCCTGAAAACATTAAGGAGCAGCTGATCGTGGAATTGTATTCTAAATAATAGTTGACAGTTGACGGGGGATAGTTGATAGTTGTTTCGAAAGTACAAGAGTGCGACGCAACAACAGATGACTGAACTACCAGGCACTGATTCAATAATTAACACACACTAAAACACGAAGTATAAATGGCAATTTTAAACTTCCAGAAGCCCGACAAGATCGTTCTTCAGAAAGCAAATGATTTTGAAGGTCAGTTCGAATTCCGTCCGTTAGAGCCAGGATTTGGTTTAACTATCGGAAACGCACTTCGCAGAGTATTATTAAGCTCGTTAGAAGGTTATGCAATTGTTGGTATCAAGATCGAAGGTGTAGACCACGAGTTTGCTACAATCAAAGGCATTACTGAAGACGTTACTGAGATCATTCTTAACCTGAAGCAGGTTCGTTTCAAGAAGAATGTAGATCATGATGTTCCTACAGAGCGTATCAATCTTTCTGTAAAAGGAAGAACTGAGTTCACAGCCGGCATGATCGGTGAATTGAGCCAGAGTTTCCAGGTAATGAATCCAGAGTTGCTAATCAGCACAATGGACGTTACTTCTAAGCTGGATATCGAACTTACTATCGCAAAAGGTAGAGGTTATGTTCCTGCTGAAGAAAATAAGCAAAAAGATGCTGCATTTGGCTGGATCGCTATCGATTCTATCCATACACCAATCAAGAATGTAAGATATTCTATAGAAAACTATCGTGTAGAACAAAGAACAGACTACGAAAAACTGATCCTGGATGTTGCTACTGATGGAACAATTCATCCTGAAGAAGCTGTAAAACAAGCTTCAAGAATTCTGATCCAGCATTTGATGATCATCACTGATGAGAACATCACTTTCGATAATAAAGAAGATAAGAAAGAAGATGTAGTTGATGAACAAGTGTTACAGCTTAGAAAAGTATTGAAGACTCCGTTGGAAGATCTTGATCTTTCTGTACGTGCCTTCAACTGTTTGAAAGCTGCCAAAATAAATTCACTGAGCGAATTAGTTCAGTATGAGCAGGAAGACCTGATGAAATTCAGAAACTTTGGTCAGAAGTCTCTTGCTGAGATCGACCAGGTACTGAATGAAAGAGGTTTGAGCTTTGGTATGGATCTGCATAAATTAGGATTGGACAATTTAGATTAATTAAGAATTTAGCGTTATGAGTTCATAGAATTCATAACGCTTCTTTTTATAAAGTAGGCTGCAATTCCTTGACACGGTGCAGCTGAATCATTAAATCACAGTTTGGAAAGAGAAACTATAAACTCTCCACTCTAAACTATAAACTTTAAAGTCATGCGTCACGGAGACAAAATCAAAAACCTCGGCCGTAAAAAGGCACACAGGGAAGCTTTGCTGTCAAACTTAGCTACAGCATTGATCACACACAAGCGTATCGTTACTACTTTGGCTAAGGCTAAAGCATTAAGAGTGTACGTTGAACCACTGATCACTAAAACAAAGTACAACGAGACCAAAGAGCAGATCATGCATAACAGCAGGCTCGTATTCAGTCACCTGCAGGATAACACTGCTGTGAAGGAATTGTTCTCAGTTGTAGGTCCGAAAGTAGCAGGAAGACCAGGTGGATACACAAGAATCATTAAGCTTGGCATTCGTCCGGGTGATAATGGTGAAAAAGCCATGATTGAGTTGGTTGATTTCAACGAGATCTACGGTAAAGGTGTTGACAAATCTGCAGAGCCAGCTAAGAAAACAAGAAGAAGCAGAAGTGCCGGTACTTCTAAGAAGGCAACTGCTAAATCTGAAGAAGCTACACCAGCTGCTGAAGCAACAACTGAAGAAGCTCCTAAAACAGAAGAATAAATAATGTTGAAAAGTTTCACATAAGAAAGGGCAGAACATTGGTTCTGCCTTTTTTATTTTGCACTCAATTAATCTTCATAAATGTCAAATTCTCCTCAGCCTGCGATTTTAGTGTTAGAAGATGGAAATGTTTTTAAAGGATGTGCTTTTGGTAAGATCGGAACTACCACAGGTGAGATATGTTTTAATACTGGTATGACGGGTTACCAGGAAGTATTTACCGATCCAAGTTACTACGGACAGGTGCTCATCATGAACAATGTGCATGTAGGCAATTACGGCGTGAATGACGATGATATTGAAAGTGATTCGGTGAAGATCAAAGGACTGATCTGTCGTAACCTGGAAGAGCAGTTCAGCCGCTTTATGGCGAAAGGCTCGATTGATGAATACCTGAAGAAGAATAACATCGTTGCAATAGAAGATATTGATACAAGGGCTTTAGTGGCTCATGTGAGGCAGAAAGGTGCCATGAACTGCATTATCTCATCTGAAGAGATGGATGTAGAGAAACTGAAGGCACAGCTTGCAGAATGTCCTGATATGGCCGGATTGGAATTGGCAAGTGTAGTCAGCACAGAAAAGGAATATGAATTGGGCGATCCAAATTCTGCCATAAAGGTTGCTGTGCTGGATTTTGGTGTAAAAAAACACATTCTTGAGTGTTTAGTGCAAAGAGGTGCACATGTAAGAGTGCATCCTGCAAAAACTTCGCTTAACAGGTTGAAAGAGTTCAATCCGAATGGTTATTTCATCAGCAATGGTCCTGGTGATCCTGCTGCAATGGATTATGCAGTAAATACCCTGAAAGAGATCATGAATGAGAACAAACCGATGTTTGGTATTTGTTTAGGTCATCAATTGCTGGCTTTGGCAAATGGAGTTGACACCTTTAAAATGCATCATGGTCACAGGGGATTGAATCATCCTGTAAAGAACATCATTACCGGTCAATGTGAGATCACTACCCAGAATCATGGTTTTGGTGTAAATCCTGAATCAATAAAGAATAATTCCAACCTCGAGATCACCCATGTTAACCTGAATGATGGTTCAATCGAAGGGATACGTGTTAAGGGAAAGAATGCTTTCAGTGTACAATACCATCCTGAAAGTACACCTGGTCCACACGACAGCAGGTATTTGTTTGATGAGTTTGTGGAGATGATGAAAGCTAATTAGATAAGTGAGTAATCTATTTTGAATTGATTATACCAAAGCGTTTATCAAGAAGTTTGAACTTGTCTTTTTCAATTCTGGGTTCTATTAATGGTCTGATCTCTAAATAGAGTTCTGGTTTAATCCATTGGGGTAACTCATTAACTATCTCAGGTGAATCTGCAAGATGTTCATAAAAAGACACTCCGGCGGCATTCCAGAGATCTTGAGTTTTTTGTGTAAAACACCATTCAGCAAAAGCATAGATTTTTTCTGTTCTTTCAACATTCTTTGCCTGATGAGCCTCCATTAAAGCTGAACGGAATTCAATAAAAACATCGTAAATACTTGTTTTAGGATCTTCAAATTCTTCTCTAAATTCAGGCAAACATTCAATTGCTTTTCTTCTCCAGGCACTCATCTTTCAAATTTACATTTTTATCAAGCTGTATTAGTTGAAATAGTTCCATGAGTACAACAATGCTCCGATTGCTATCAAAGCAACCAAAGCTCAAACCAGCAGTAGCCCTGCTTTCACATTAAATTCTTTCAAACTTTCTTTTTTGTCTGAATATCTGAGTAAATTACACATAGGCACAACTCAATGGATGGGTTATTCTACGCTTAATTATCAATTCTAAAGCTGACAAGGCTCATATTTTCTCTTTACGGGCACTTCTACCTTCAAGTGCAAATCGCTCTTTGG
The DNA here is from genome assembly GCA_036676415.1 of Chitinophagaceae bacterium. Taxonomy (GTDB): domain Bacteria; phylum Bacteroidota; class Bacteroidia; order Chitinophagales; family Chitinophagaceae; genus JAEZDC01. Next base: position 25,295 of record JAKFCX010000061.1, on the reverse strand, counting down.
CAATAATCATTACTCACACATAAAACCTTTGTTATGCCAGAATTTGATACCGCTCACGTCAAAAACATCGTACTGCTTGGACACTCGGGCAGTGGAAAAACGACACTAGCAGAAAGTATGCTGATGGAAGCCGGAGCCATCCATCGTCGTGGATCCATCGAAGAAAAAAATACAGTTGGTGATTATACCGAAATTGAAAAAGAACGAGGGAATACCATCTTTTCCAAACTAATGCATGCTCCCTGGAAAGGTTACAAAATAAATATTATTGATACACCAGGCTTTGATGATTTCTCAGGTGAAGTGCTTTCTGCTTTGCGTGTTGCTGATACAGGTGTGATGGTGCTCAATACCAGCATCGGTGTGGAAGTTGGTGCTGATGTGATGTGGGAATACACAGAGAAATTCAAAACGCCAACATTGTTCGTTGCCAATCAACTTGATCATCCCAAATCTGAGTTCGACAGAACAGTACAGGAAGCAAAGGCACATTTCGGGAATAATGTGGTAGTGGTTCAGTATCCGATCAATCCCGGTCTTGGCTTCAATGCCATCATTGATGTATTGAACATGGTGATGTATGAATACAGTGATGGTACAGCCAAACCTAAAAAACTTCCGATACCAGATTCAGAAAAAGAGAAAGCGGAAACACTTCATAAAGAACTGATCGAAGCCATTGCATCGAACGATGAGGGCTTGATGGAAAAATATTTTGATAAAGGTGAATTGACCGAAGATGAAATGAGAGAAGGATTACATGTTTCAATGATAAAACATGATCTCTTTCCACTATTCTGTGCTTCGGGATTGCAGGACAGGGGTGTGGTTAGATTGATGAGCTATATCGACAATGTTTGTCCTTCTGCAAATGAAATGCCTCCACAAAAAACAATTGATGGAAAAGAGCTGCCTTGTGAACCAAAAGGTCCTGCCTGCATCTTCATTTATAAAACTGTGAGTGAACCACACATCGGCGAATTGAGTTTCTTTAAAGTGTTCTCCGGTGTGGTGAAGACAGGAATGGAACTGATCAATGAAAGCACGAGTGTTACCGAAAAGCTGAACCAGTTGTTCATCATGGAAGGCAATAAACGTACACCGGTGAATGAATTGGTAGCAGGTGATATTGGTGCAACGCTCAAGTTGAAGAATACACATACCAATAATACACTGCACGAAAAAGGAAAGAACCTAGAACTCCAGCCGATCGTCTTTCCTGAAAGAGTAATGAGCATTGCAATTGTAAATAATAAAAAAGGCGAAGAAGAAAAACTGGCTTCGGCATTACATCAGTTAAAAGAAGAAGATCCAACGGTACAGGTGGAAGTTTCTTCTGAACTGGGACAAACATTATTGCATTGCATGGGAGATATGCATCTTGCCGTGATCAAGTGGAAGCTGCAGAATCAATATCATCTTGATATCGCTTTCATTAAACCAAAGGTTGCTTATCGTGAAACGATTCGCAGATCTGCTGATGCAACTTATCGCCATAAAAAGCAATCAGGTGGTGCCGGTCAGTTTGGTGAAGTAACATTGAAGATAGAACCCTGGACTGAAAACATGCCGGAACCGGTAGGGCTGAATGTAAGAGGCAAGGACATACATAATCTTCCATGGGGCGGTAAACTGGTTTATTACAACTGTATCGTAGGTGGAGTGATCGATCAAAGATTTCTTCCGTCTATTTTAAAAGGTGTAATGGAAAAAATGCATAATGGTCCTTTGACAGGTTCGTATGTAAGAGACATTCGTGTTTCGGTGTACGATGGAAAGATGCATGCTGTTGATAGTAATGATATGGCTTTTAAAACTGCAGGTATGATGGCTTTCAAGGAAGCTTTCCAGGCAGCCGATCCGCAATTATTAGAACCAATATACAGTGTAGAAGTATTATGTCCTGATGAATTGACCGGAAATATCATGGGTGATCTTCAGACAAGAAGAGGAATGGTGGAAGGATTTGATACCGAAGGACACTTCACCGTTGTTAAAGCGAAAGTACCTTATGCAGATATGTTTGGATATGCATCTTCACTCAGAAGTTTAACCCAGGGAAGAGCTAGATTCAGGATGAAGTTATATGATTATGCACCTGTACCTGCTGAACTTCAGAAAAAGCTGACAGAAACTTACAGGAAAGAAGAAGAATTAACAGAGGTCTAATTGGGAACAGTGCAGAAAGAAGAGAAGTCCTGCTTATGGCGGGACTTCTTGTTTATACTACATTTGATCTATGAGAATGTTGTCTATTCTTTTACTGATTTCAACTGCTGCCCCGGCACAATTAACATGGAAGAATGTTGATTCGTTATTTCAACCTTTACCATCATCCGTTCATGTGTACTATACAAATGACAGCTTAGATGGAAAACCAAACATTGCCTATTATGTTATTGCTGATCTGAAAGACAAGAGGCTAGACTTTACTGCAGACACATCAATGGGAAGAAGGTTAACACCAAGTCAGTTTTATACCAAGAATGCTCAGCCTTTGGTCGTGGTGAATTGCACATTCTTTTCATTTGAAACAAACAGGAACTTGAATGTTGTGGTGAATGAGAACAAACTCCTGTCATATAATATTAATACAATCAATACAAAACAAAAGGATAGTTCAGTTAAAAAGCAGGAAGTTTTTACTGGTGCTATCGGAATAACCAAAAGACGAAAAGCAGATGTTGCGTGGATACGAACAGATAGTTCGAAAAGATTTCCTTTTGCATCACAGATACCTGTAACCTCATCTTATGGAAATTTCTTTACCATCGATAAAGTAACAGGTAAGCGAAGACCGATTGGAGGTTTAGTTGATAATTTTTCAAGATGGAAAATAAAAACCGCAGTAGGAGGTGGCCCTGTTCTTTTGCAGAATGGTGAAATTAAGATTACTAATGACATGGAACGAAAGTTCATGGGCAAAGCGAAATATGATAAACATCCTCGAACCGCCATGGGTTATACGAAAGATAATAAGCTTATCATTCTTGTTGTGCAGGGTCGATTTCCAAACGTGGCGGAAGGAGCTGCACTTACTCAGGAAGCACAGCTATTAAAAGATCTTGGTTGTGTCGAAGCCTTGAATCTAGATGGTGGTGGGAGTTCGTGTTTATTAGTGAATGGAAAAGAGACGATCAAGCCTTCAGATAAAGCCGGCGAACAAAGACCAATTCCTGCTGTCTTCATCATTCAATCAAAAAAATAGAAGTAAACGTCATTACTAGGCACAAAGCAATCTCTCACCATTTAACCTCAAGCGGCTGAAATCCTTGTCACAGCTGCTTTTCAGAACTTTCCCCACATTGTCCTTATATGAGAATGTTTAATTCCGTTGGCATGGTTTTTATAAATCTTAATGTAGATTAGAATTGTAACAAGAAAGGATTTAGAACGTAAGATTGGAATAAACTGAATATCTATGAAAACCACGTTGTTGTTTGCATTGCTTACACTTACTTTTATGGGCATATTTTATGCCTGTACAAAAGGAAGTGCTGAAACTGGGGCAACAACCACTTTCAAAGTAAATCTTACTGATAATCCCCTTGCTGCAGAAGAAGTCAATATCGACTTAAAAGAAGTCAGAGTAAATTTTAAAGATGGATCCGATGAATGGTCGGTTCTGCCAACAAACTCAGGTATCTACAACCTGCTGGATTTCCAAAACGGGTTAGATACAACGATCGCAACAGGTAGTATTACAGGAAACAATATAGGGGAAATAAGACTGGTATTGGGAACAAACAATAGTATAAAGATGAACGATGTGGTGTACCCACTGACAATTCCCAGCGGCTCAGAGACAGGATTAAAGATCAAGCTAGGAAAATTTTTAAGCAAGGGAATGAACGAAGTAACGATTGATTTTGACGCTGCATTGTCAGTGCACCAAACAGAGAATGGGACTTATATGTTGAAACCGGTATTAAAGCTTAAGTAAGGATTTTTTCTTTCTATTTAAGTTCCCACACCAAAGCCGATGCACCTAATATGGCTGCATCGGCTTCTCTTAATTCAGAGAAGACCAGTTTAATTTTATTCTGAAAGATCGGCAGTAAGTTTTTCTCCATGTGTTCCTTCGTCGGGTTCATGATAAGGTCACCGGCTTTTATCACTCCTCCAAACAATATGATCGCTTCCGGTGAAGAGAACATGATGAAGTTAGCCAATGATTCTCCTAATATTTGTCCTGTAAAACGATACACTTCTTTTGCCAAAGCATCATCCTGTTTGGCACATTCATACACAACTTTAGAAGTGATCTCTTCAGGTTTGTATTGACGCATCAGACTTTCTTCATCACTTTCTGCCAGCAGTTCTCTTGCTGTTAATACAATACCAGTTGCTGAACAATAAGCCTCTAGAGAACCATCAAGTTTTGTTGACCAGTGTTTTCTTCCACCTGGACGAATGATAGTATGTCCCAATTCTCCCGCAAAACCATCATGACCATAAATAAGTTGACCATTGGCAACAATACCACTTCCAACACCTGTACCCAAAGTGATCATAATAAAATCCCTCATTCCTCTTGCTGCTCCGTACATCATTTCACCGACAGCAGCAGCATTTGCATCATTGGTTAATGAACAGGGAACCCAGAATTTATCTGCGACCATTTTTGCCAGCGGCACTACTCCTTTCCAGTGAAGATTGGGTGCATACTCAATTGTTCCCGTATAATAGTTTCCGTTAGGAGCTCCAATGCCAATTCCTTTAATTACATATTCATGTTGTTGCTCCATGATCGGCATCAGCCCTGCATGTAAAGCATCAATATACCCTTCAACAGTCAGGTGAGCATCTGTTCTCAATTCACCCTGTTGTACGATTTCACCTCGGTGATTTACAATTCCATATTTGGTGTTTGTTCCGCCGATATCAATTCCAATGGCAAGTTCCTGTGGGTTCATTCGTTAGAATTTTGGGGTTATTCCGGTATAGTTTGATGGTGTTATTTTCTTCAATTCTTTTTTCACAGCCGCATTCACTTTCAAACGATCAATAAATGTATGAATTGCAGATTTATCAATGGTATGGTTTCCACGGGTTAGATCTTTCAACGCTTCATAAGGATTTGGATAATTCTCTCTTCGTAAAATTGTTTGAATCGCTTCTGCCACAACAGCCCAGTTGTTTTCAAGATCAGCTTTAATCTTTTGCTCATTCAAGACAAGCTTATTCAATCCTTTTTCTATTGAGCGAAAAGCTAAAATGGTATGTGCTATCGGCACACCAATATTTCTCAATACGGTAGAATCGGTGAGATCTCTTTGCAAACGGCTGATTGGCAACTTGGCACTTAAATGTTCAAAGATTGCATTGGCCATTCCAAGATTTCCCTCAGCATTTTCAAAATCAATTGGATTTACTTTGTGTGGCATTGCAGAAGAACCTATTTCGCCTTTCTTTACTTTTTGTTTGAAATAATCCATACTGATGTAAGTCCAGATATCACGGCATAGATCAATCAAAATATTATTGATCCGTTTGATCGTATCGAACTGTGCAGCAAGATTATCATAATGTTCAATCTGTGTAGTGAACTGTTGTCTTTGTAATCCCAACACCTGCTCTACAAATTCATTCCCCAGTTTGATCCAGTCTTTGTTGCTAAAAGCAATATGATGTGCATTGAAATTGCCGGTAGCACCACCGAATTTTGCTGAATAAGGAATGTAAGAAAACAACTGAACCTGGCTTTCCAGCCTTTCAATAAACACCATCAATTCTTTACCAAGTGTTGTAGGAGATGCAGGTTGGCCATGTGTTCTGGCTAGCATGGAAATATTTTTCCAGTCACCGGCCATATCGTGTATCATGCTTTGTAAATTGATTAGTCCAGGCAGCCATTCATGTTCCAGGCAATGTTTCCAGCTTAATGGAATAGCCGTGTTGTTGATGTCTTGTGATGTTAAACCAAAATGCACCCATTCTTTTTCATCAGCAACACCCATTTTTTCAAGTTGTTCTTTGAGGAAATATTCCACAGCTTTTACATCATGATTGGTGGTAGATTCAATTTGCTTTATCTGTTGAGCATTTTCCAAAGAAAAATTTGCTGCAATATTTCTCAACTGCTGTTTTGCTTTAGCCGAAAGTTTAAAGAACTTCTTGCCGGATAAAAAGATGAAATATTCAACTTCAACAAGTACACGGTACTTCATTAAAGCGTATTCTGAAAAATATTCATCAAGATGGCTGAGTTGCTTACGATAACGACCGTCGATCGGAGATATGGCAGTTAGATTATTGAGTTCCATCAATACAGTTGTGGTTTGCTTGGTTAGCCAGCTATTTTATATCTATGTAGCTTTACTTGCGTCGCACTCTTCAGGTTACGGAGCTTTGCTGAACATTGATCCGAAAGTACAAGTGAGTGACACAACGAAAGCTGATAGGTGTCATGATGCTGGTTACCTAAAAAATATTTTCTTTGCGGTGCAAAATTAAACGAATTGAACAAGATTAGAGTTGGTGCAGTAAGTTATTTGAACACAAAGCCTTTATTATATGGGATAAAGCGGTCTTCTGTGCTTGAGAGAATGGAATTGACAGAAGATTATCCTGCAAGAGTAGCCGAACAGTTGCTGAATGATGAAATTGATATTGGTTTGGTGCCAGTTGCTATTATTCCAAGGATGAAGCGACATTTTATTGTTTCTGACTATTGTATTGGTGCAGAAGGTGAGGTGGCTTCGGTTTCATTGTTCAGTGAAGTGCCGATCAATGAAGTGCAGAAAGTTTTATTGGATTACCAGAGCAGAACATCTGTAAACCTGGCCAAAATACTGATGAGAGATTTCTGGAAGGTATCACCACAACTCGAAGATGCTGGAACTGATTATATATCCCAAATCAACGGATCAACTGCAGGTGTGGTAATAGGAGACAGGGCACTGGAACAAAGAGGAAAGTCTGCTTATAATTATGATCTGGCTTCTGCCTGGAGAAAAATGACCAATCTTCCATTTGTATTTGCTGCATGGATTGCTAATAAGCCGATTGATGTGGAATTCATGAATGCTTTCAATCAGGCCAATGCTTATGGATTAGGGTTATTGGATGAGGTTATCGCTGAAAATCCTTATGAACCCTATGATCTGAAAACATATTATACAGAAAATGTGAGTTATGAGCTGACAGCCGATAAAAAAGAAGGGCTGAATCTTTTTCTGAAACTGCTGCAGGGCTGATGGTTTGCTGTATTTTTGGCCGCATTTAATAATCAGCCTTCATGAAGCTTCGTACGATCCGGTTTTTGAAAGACTTTATTCTCTACTCAGGTGTTTTGAGGGTGTTCTCACCTTTGAATCATAGCTTTCTTTTCATCTCCAATTTCAATAAAATGAGAAGTTGGATCACTAAACATAAAGATGGATTGCTCCTGAATGATTTTTATTCTCCAAAACGTGATTACAATAAACGTTTGCAGTTATATGATACAGTAGCTGCACATTACCAGCTCGATACAAAAGACATTCTCTACATGGAATTTGGTGTTGCTGCAGCACATTCGTTTAAATGGTGGCTGGCAAAGAATACAAATCCGTCATCAGAATTTCATGGCTTTGATACTTTTGAAGGTTTACCGGAAGATTGGGGAAGACATTTTAAGAAAGGCGATATGAGTGCTGCCTTACCTGATATTGACGATCAAAGAGCGAGGTTTTATAAAGGAATATTCCAGGATACGGTTCATGGTTTTATTGCATCGAATGAAGATTCACTGCACAATAAGCAGAAGGTGATTCACATGGATGCAGATCTTTTTTCATCCACCATATTTGTGTTATCACAATTACATCCATACCTGCAAAAAGGAGATATCATCTTTTTTGATGAGTTCAATGTTGCCAACCATGAATACCAGGCTTTCAAAATATTCTCAGAAGCTTTCTATGTGAAGATGAGACCAGTAGCCGCCGTAAATAATTTTTACCAGGTGGCTTTTGTAGTGGAGTAACTTTTCCAAAGTTTAAAACTTTGGAAAAGTTGGATTAGTACCAAAGACGGGCTTTTACTTTCTCCAGGTAATCTATCGTTGCAGCAGACAAAGGAGTTCTTTTCTCCTGCTTTGGAATTTTGAAGATCTGTTTCCATCCTTCAAAATATCCGCTGATATTGAAACCGGTTTCTTTTAAAAATTGAAAGCTCCACATGATTGCTGTAGATGCAAAATACAAAGCCGGCAAATAACGATATGCCACTTTTGCTTTATTCACCCACATCATTCTTAACTTATCTGCTTTGGGCTTTCTGCCAAGTGGTGATTCTTTATGACGCATAATGATCGATGCATCATATTTTATACAATAACCTTTCTCTAGAATTCTATAGCTGAGATCGTATTCTTCCATTCCGTAGAAAAATTCTTCAGGTAGATTACCCACTTCTTCCAGTACTGATCTTTTGATAGCATGAGCACCACCAGCGAAATAATAAGTAAAGAATTCTTCTTTGTTTTTGTAAGCTGAATAGTTTTTGTGGGGTAACCCATTAACCTGCATATCACCCGTATCGTAATACACCACTTTAAAAGATACGATTGCTATCTGCCTGTTATATATTCCGGGTGTAGCAAAGGATCTGACTACATTTCGCAAAGCATCTTTGTTACCCATTACCGCATCATCGTCAAGAAAAATAATGATATCTCCTTTTGCAAATTGTAGCGCAAAGTTCCTTCCCTTGGTTACACCAAGATTTGAAGGTGCTTCTATAAATTGAAATGGGATCTTCGTATGAGTAGCTGCATATTCCTTTACCAATGAATAATCTGTAGTAGATGCATTGTTCACGACAATCACATCCTCTAATAATTCATCAGCATCATTTAATGTGCTGATGTTTTGCAGTAACTCTAAAGTATCTGCCGGACGATTATAAGTGATGATTACAAAACTCAGGGGCTTCACGGTTGCAATATAGTTTTGTATTGCTGATTAAATAAATCGATGCTGAAATTTTTGAAAGCATATTCTTTTGCTGTTACAGAAATAGCCTGCAATTGTTCTATTGCAATATTTTCCAGCCAGTCTTTTCCTTCTCTAATTACCATTTCAGGATCAATGGAACTAAACAGGTAGCCGTTCTGCTCATTAATATGATAAGGAATATCGCCAACCGGTGTTGCCATTACAGCACAGCCTCTTGCCATTGCTTCCATTAGTACAATAGGAAATCCTTCGGTGGAAGAAGGAATAATTAAAATATGATGCTCACAATAAAGTTTGTGAAGTTGCTCAGCACTATCAATATTTCCAGGAGCAGAGAGGTTAGCAGGAAGATCAATTAAAATTGCTTCGGGCATATCTCCAGCTAAAGTGAAATGCAATTGCGGTAATTCTTTTGCAATCCGAATGAATAATTCAGGTCGTTTCTCTGGTGTTCCTCTTCCAACAAACAGAACTTTGATGCCATTGCTAAATGATTTATTGCAAGCTTCAGCCGGCAATTCTATTGCATTTTGAATGAAGTTGATCTTGTTTCCATAATCCTGAGGAATATCAAGTTGTTTATATTGCTGAAGATGCTCTTCGATCCTCAGCTTACTGATCATTATCGTTTGATTGATAAAAGGGAGAAACGGAATTCGTATCCATGAGAAACTGTTGAATGAATGAATCAATTCGACTTGTTTGATAGATTGATCAATCCATGGCGTTATTTTATACCCGATGTTTGACTGTCCGTTAAATACTACAGGCTTTTTCCTTTGATTATTGATATATCCTGTTATTTTTCCTCTCCAGATCAAATTGAGAAAGTATAGCCATTTGTTATCGGTGTATTTGGAAATATCTCTTATCTCGCATCCTGAAACGATGAATTCCTGCAGGAAAGTTTCATCAACAGATCTTCTTGTAAAAAATATAATGCAGCTAGGATTACCTGTAGCCTTTGCAATTAATGCATGAACTTTCTCAGCACCACCGGTATGATAAAATGGGAAGAAGAAAAAGGTATCATAATCTTTTTGAAGTGGATCAAGCTTTGCCAATAATCGTCCCACCAAAATAAAAGGGAAGATGAAGATGTTCTCGATCTTCCGTTTGATCATATATCCTGCAAACTTCATTTTAGTAATCGCTTTACAGATTTACCAAAAGCCATGATCCTGTCTTTGATCATCATTTTTCTTACGCTCGATTCAAAGCTGCTCCACTTGTTTTCTTTCCTTCGTTGAAAAAGAAATCTTTTTTTGCAGTGATAGTTTTTGAGGAAAGGATTTTTATTTCTCAAGAACTTACTGGTAACAGAAGTTGAATGCTCCCTGTATTGCAACAAAGGCTGAGGTATTTTCTCTATTATCAATCCATCTGCCAGCATTCTCAGCCATAGATCATAATCTTCAATATTCTTTTGAAATTCCGAATATTTATATCGCTTCAGGATATCAGCCCTGATCATCATGGTTGGATGAGCAAGACAATTCTCTTTTGGCATTACTTTCTTAATGGATTCATGAGAGGATGTTTCCCTGTCTAATTTCCATTCAGGTTTCTCTTTACCATTCTCATCGATTATATTAATAAATGTTCCTACTGCAGCTGTTTCAGGATGATGTAATAACCAATGCACCTGTTTTTCGATCCTGTCGTCTGCAGCTATATCATCGGCATCCATTCTTGCAATAAATTCTCCTTTTGATTCATCAATGGCTCTGTTGAGTGAATAGATCAATCCTTTATTGACAGCATTATTCAACACTCTTATTCGTTGGTCTGTGATGGAAGCAAGGATGGACGAGGTATTGTCTGTTGATCCGTCATTGATAACGATCAATTCAAATTTATCATACACTTGTTGCAAGATGCTGCTGATGGATTCCGAGATATATTTCTCGCAATTATATGCCGGAAGAATAATACTCACAAGTGGCAGCCACATGGTTGCAAGATACTGCTGATATGAGTATAAAAAAACTGTCCTGTTGCAGCAGGACAGTTATAAATATCAATGCAGAAATTTAGACGTGATCATCAACAACACCAGGCTGTCGCTTCTTGTAATAAGTCCATAATCCAAATCCAAGTAAAGCGATCATCAGCACTGAACAAATGAGTGTAACAGTACTGCCAATTTTCTGGCTGGCAGGATCGAACCTGAATTCAATTGTATGATCACCTGCAGGTACTGGCATTGCTCTTAATACATAATTGGCTTTTACAAAATCTGTTTCTTTTCCATCAATGAAGGCTTTCCATCCTTTACTGTAATATACTTCACTGAAGACAGCGAATTGAGGTGTAGCAGAAGATGACTTATACGTAACGATATCGTTATCATTCTTTACCAGTTCAATTTTTGCCGATGAATCAAAGCTGAATGGCTTATCAGCTATCAGTTGGAACTTTTTATCAATCACCACTGTATCAGCAGGATTGAATGTGGTAAGTGCATTCATCTCTTCTTGAGGTGTATTCACCCATTTGATCGTTTTTACAAACCAGGCAGCACCTAAAGCATCGGGATTTGGGAATACCTGTGATCCTTCCTGTCCACCACTAATGATATACTTTGTATTCAGCATGTTGATCACTGGCATGCAATTCGGGAAATTGAACAGTTGTTTTTCAATTAGATCCTGGTATATACTCAGCTTTGCCGGGTGATATCCTCCAATAGAGTTGTGATAATAAGCAGTCATTGCTCCCTGGTTAAATGCACCTCCTATGCCACCATATCGCAGATCCAGTACACGATAATAGCTTTGATCCTGTAGAATTTGTTGATCTTCTTTTGTGGGAGAAAAGTTTCCTTCATATTCATCGGCTTCCTGGTAGTTTTCAGCATTTAAATACTTTGCATTGATTGCCATTACATCGATCAAAGCAAAAATGCCGATCACTACTAAAACAACTGTGGGCTTTAATGTTTTTCTCATGAATAACCAGATAGCCAGTCCAGCCACTGCAGCGAAGAATAATGATCTGAGAATATCGTTGAGGAAGAGACTTTGCCTGTCTTCTTTCAGTGCATTAAAGAAAGCGTTTACCGGCTCTTTTACCTGGGCATCCATCTGGCTCACCTGCTTCAAGGTTTCAACTTCTCGCTGCATCAGGAAGTCGGAACTCATGTATATCAATAATGCTACTGCAAAAGCACTTCCGGCAATAATCAATCCGGTTTTGAATTGCTTTTTTAGTAAAGCGTTATCAACAGGTCGGAATAATATTTTATCAAGGGTCATAACAGCCAACATGCATAACAGGAATGTTGGTACTACAATGATCATACTCGGAGCTCTGAATTTATTGTAGAAGGGTAGGTACTCTAATAAGAACGTATTAAAACCAAGCAAATACTCACCCCAGCTCATCATTAATGTTATAACGATAGTAGCTAAAGCCCACCACTTATGTTTATTATTTAAGAATGCAAAGCCCATTAATGCGAGAAAGCATATAATAGCTCCAACATAAGGTGGACCGGAGGTGCCACTTCCAATGCCGCCCCAATAAAAACTGAGAGATTGCTGTAATTGCTGACCCAATTCCTGTGGCATTGATCTTAACGATTCAATTGCTTTTGAACTCTCTTCATCCACTTCTAATCTCTGACTGCTACCTCCAAACATTCTCGGGAACATCATCACCATGGGTTCTGCAATACCCATACTGTAACTGAGGGCATAATCAGAATCTAATCCAGTTGCTGCACTTTTGCCAGCAGTTAATTGACTGCCTCCCCGAATTGTTTCTTTAGAATATTCATAAGTAGTAAATAATGTTACGGCATTTGATAATGCACCAACCAAGCCTGCAACAACCGCAAAAGCTGCAGCAACCATCATGTGCTTCCATTCTTTCGCCATGATCCATCTTACTACATAACCGATTGACATGATCAATGCAATGATCAATGCATAATAAGTTATCTGGAGGTGGTTCACACTGATGAGTGCTCCTGTAAATGCAGCCGTTAATCCTGCTCCAAGCCAATATCTTTTTTCGTAAATGAGAATAAGTCCTGCAATTAATCCAGGCATCAAAGCAATAGACAACATCTTCGTGTCATGACCAGCCCCAACGATAATTGGGTTGTAAGTTGCATAAGCATAAGCCAAAGCACCAATGATTGCAATATATGGCCTCACTCTAAGCACAAGGCAGAATATGTAAAAGCAAACACAGGCAAGAAAGAAAAACTTAAATGGTTTGGGTAAGAACAATGATAGTGCCTCCTGGAAATAATACGGCACAACATTATTCGCTTTTGTTGCGATCATATATCCCGGCATTCCGCTGAACATGCTCTTTGTCCACAACGGAGCTTCGCCATGTGTTTCTTTGTAATCGTAAATATCTTTGGCCATTGCTTTCCATTGAGTGATATCATGCTGTTGCAGCACTTTACCTTCAAGGGCAGGTTTACAATAGATAAGGGCAACGATCAGGAACACAACCACAGCAATAATGTGTGGCACAAGGGGCTTCCAGGAAAATTTCTTCATTGTCAGTTTTTAGCAGAAAGCAAAATAATAGTATTTTACACGAATTGTATGAGAACCTTATTATTTCTTTCGAGGGTTGCGGTTTTAATGAACGTGATGTTCCTTTTGTTCCTTGCAGGAAGTCTTAAACTGTTGCCAATTGAAAACAATTACCTGAAGGGATTGATCATCACGACAGGATGGGGGATTTCATTTATATTGAATATGGCATTGCATCCTTTTATCTTTATGATGCTGATCTTGCGAAAGCCTATGTTGATTCCTGCCTGGATCATCGGTTTTAACCTGCTTTGCTTCCTGCTTCAGATTTTCTTTTATTTCTTTACGTCATGATACATAACCTCATCAAAGACAAGTCTGCCAGGCTTTTTATCATATTAGGAGGTTTTTTTATTGCCAATGCATTGATCGCTGAGATCATTGGTGTTAAGATATTCTCCCTGGAAAAAACACTTGGGTTCGATCCTTTCAGTTTTACATTGTTAGGTGAAAGCGGTCTTGGATTTTCTCTCACAGCCGGAGTCTTACTTTGGCCGGTGGTGTTCATCATGACAGATATTATCAATGAATATTACGGACCAAAAGGAGTGAGGTTGCTTTCTTATTTAACGGTCGGATTGATCGCATATGCATTTATTGCTTTTGTTACAGCTATTTCCCTAACCCCACCAGATTGGTGGAACGGATCAAACAAAGATGTTCCTGATCTTCAGAATTCTTATAAAGCTGTGCTGGGACAAAGTAACTGGATTATCATCGGTTCGCTCATTGCTTTTTTGATAGGGCAGATCATAGATGTAATGGCTTTTCATCGTATTAAAAAAGCAACAGGAGAGAAGAAGATATGGCTTAGGGCAACAGGTTCAACCCTCATCTCTCAGTTAATCGACAGCTATATTGTATTGATCGTTGCTTTTTATATTGGTGCTGACTGGAGTATTCAGAAGGTATTGGCAATAGGAACAGTGAATTATATCTATAAATTTCTGATGGCAGTTGTATTAACACCTGTTATTTACCTGGTGCACAATCTTATTGAAAAATATCTCGGAAAAGATCTTGCGGAGAAGATGAAACGTTCAGCAATGGGAAAGCAGGATGATGAGTTCGGAAATATTCCTGCTGCAGGTTAACGTTTATCCTTGATCATTTGCACCACCATCTTATCAATCGGCAGATCCATCATCGATTCATCCAGTTCATCCAATGAAATCCACCTGAAAACTTCTGCTTCACCTTCAGGATCTGATACCTGGTGTGCAACAAAATCGAACCTGTCTGTTTTTGTCTCCAGCTGTGATGCATCTCCGTGTACAAAATAATAAATGGAAATGATCTGGTCATTATTATTAAAAGCAGATAACTGGTAAAAATCTGTTGTGTAAATATGATCTCCCACTTCGATATCCAGGTCTGTTTCTTCCTTGAATTCTCTCTTCAAACAATCTCTTGTTCCTTCTCCAAACTCCAAACCTCCTCCAGGAAATTTGGTAAAGAAGCCGCCACGAATGTATTCATCACTGATTAATACCCGATTTTTTGGATCGATCAACACACCATACACTCGTATGTTAAACCTTGCCATTAACGAAACACTTTTTTTCTAAGGAAAAACCATCCGATTGTTACTGAAATCACGAAGGAGAGAAATGCAACAATGTAAAATGCATAAGGTGAATGTTCAAATCCACTGGGCACGTTCATTCCAAACAAACTCGCTACCAACACGGGAAAAGTAAGTACGATTGTAATTACCGCCAGTCGTTTCAACACCTGGTTTTGGTTATTGGCAATGATGCTGGCAAAAGCATCCATCGTACTGCTGAGAATATTGGTATAAATATTTGCCATTTCAAGTGCCTGTGAAGTATCAACGATAAGATCATTTAAGAATTCTCTTTCTTCCTCATTCAATGAAAGAAAATTGGTGCGTTCCAATTTCATCATCAGCATTTCATTACTGCGTAATGCTGTAACAAAATACACCAGGCTTTTTTGAATTCGCATCAGGTGTAACAACTCTTCATTTCTGCTGCTGTCGTAGAGCTTTTGCTCATACATATTTCGCCTGTTATTGATCTCTTTCAGGTGCTCCATGAAATTCTGAACGATCTTTTCAAACACCTTCAGCAACATCATGCTTCGCTTGTCCGGAAGCGTCTTTTCAAAGCTGTTCAGCACTTTTTTTATCGCACCATTATCAAACGAATTAACCGTTATGATCTGGTTATGGGTTAAAATAATACAAATCGGGATGGTGATATAATAAGCATCACTGTCGTTGAATGAATTGTTCTCTGTAGGCGTTTTAATCACAATGAATTTCACATTGTCTTCCAGTTCAAAACGTGGTCTTTCATCTATGTCAAGTGAATCACGAAGAAACTCAATGGGTATCTCCAGTTTGTCGCTCAGATCAATAAATTCTTCTTCTCTGAATGGCGGTACGAGGTTCACCCAAACTGCCTGGTCAGGTTTGTCAACCTCCACCGTCTGGCTATTGATATTTTTTAAATATTGAATCATTGGGTGAATTAAGTCTGGCGAAAGTAAATGAATATTTTAGGAAGCCAGCTGTGGATTATCATGGCTTCTTCGTTGTGTCACTCACTTCAAGTTGAAGAATGTGAATCAACAACTAAGCCTTGTCACGCTGAGTTTGTTGTGAGGTTGATGATTATTTCGCTGTTGATTATTACCGGCAAAGCTCGTCAGGCTCAGCCTGACATAATAAGTAATCCCTAAACATCGATCTCACCTTTGAATACAAATGTTGCCGGGCCACAAAGCCAGATATTCTCAAAATGTTCGTCGTCAATCTTATCAAACTCCACCGCTAATTTGCCACCCATCGTCTCTACAGCAACACGATTGAAACCATTCGCATTATGTGCAAATACCAAAGCTGCTGCCGTAACACCTGTGCCACAGCTAAAAGTTTCATCTTCCACACCTCTTTCGTAAGTACGGACAGCTATTGAGTCCTCTTTCTGTTCAACAAAATTCACATTAATGCCTTCTGCAGCAAACTCACGGCTGTTACGAATAGCCTTTCCTTCTTTATAAACATTCAAGCCCTTAATGTCGTGAACAGGTTTTATATAATGTGGCGAACCGGTATTTAAAATTGCATCTCCACGGTTGTGATCCACTTTTTCAACATCAAGCATTTTCAGGTTAACCCAACCATTCTTGTCAAATTCCGCATCATGATCTCCGTCTACAGCCAGAAACCTGAACTTATCTCTCTTCAGGCCCATGTCGTGAGCAAATTTCACTAAACACCTTCCACCATTTCCACACAAGCTGGCTTCACGACCATCAGCGTTGAAATAGACCATCTCAAAATCATAACCGGCTTTGGTATTCAACAGCATTAATCCGTCGGCACCAATACCAAATCGCCTGTTACACAAAAATTTCACTTGTTGCTTCGTAAGGATTATCTCACCATTCCTATTATCAAAGATGATAAAATCGTTCCCGGTACCGTGGTATTTGTAGAATGTAAGTTTCATATTAAAGAAGGATGTCAACTTTTAAAAAGTTGACATCCTAAATATTTTAGATCAGTACAACTTCGTTTCGTTCATCTTTTTCTTTCCAGTTCACTTTCACTTTTTGAGAAGCAAAAGTATCAATAGCTCTTCCGCAATAATCAGGCTGAATCGGTAGTTCACGGCTGAATCTCCTGTCGATCAGAACACATAATTCAACTTTAGAAGGTCTCCCAAAATCGAGCAATGCATCCAAAGCAGCCCTGATGGTTCTGCCGGTGAAAAGCACATCATCAACCAGTATCACCTGTTTGTTTTCAATATTGAAAGAGATATCGGTTTTATTAGCTACATGCAATTCAGTACGAACATCGTCTCTATAGAATGTAATGTCGAGCTTGCCATAAGAAATATTACCTGAGGTCAGCTTCTGTAATTCATCAACCACTTTATCGCTCAGGAATATACCACGTGGTTGCAAGCCGATGATCACTATATCTTTCATCTCCAGGTGATTTTCATAGATCTGCCTGGCTAGTCTTTTCACTGTTATTTCAACCTGGTCTTCTGTAAGAATTGATTTCAACCTCGGAAGTTTAGAAAGTAAAAATAACCTACCCGTTTCACTTAAAAAATTATAGTGCTTTAGGTTTTATCTCCAGCTTTGGTAAAAGTGACATTATAAACATCAAAATAGATAAGATCAAACTCACATAAAGACCCCATTGCCTAACAGGAGTTTCGCCGTAGAACTGTACTGCAAGAATAATAAAGTTGCGGATACTCCATCCCATATTGAACATGGTAAAGAAGAGGTTTGTTCGCTTAGCCCAGATCTTTGGAATGGCAAATAAAATAATGCTGGCAACGGTAACATAAATATTCATCAATCCCGGTTTGCCGAAATTGGTGCCGGGTGCAGACATACCGGTGACCATTATATCCTTACTCTCAATATAACTCCAGGGAAAGTAGCACACGGTTATAAGCATCAAGCCTAAAAGAATACCGATCAGTTGAGAGTATTTCATACTGTAATTTAAAAGACCCTGAAGTTGCCTTCAAGGTCTGATGTGAGGTCCCGAGCGGATTCGAACCGCTGTGGAAGCTTTTGCAGAGCTCTGCCTAGCCACTCGGCCACAGGACCAAAATTCGCTGCGAAAATAGGAGGGAAATAACTAATGTGCAAATTTGAAATGAGTTCAGATGAAAATAGCTGCTGATTCTCATCAAATTCATTGTCACATTTGCATATTTTCACAATTGCTAATTGAATATTATGAACAGAATTGCTGAAAGTGAGTTGATCATATCGAATCGTGGATCCATTTATCATATTGATCTAAGACCAGAAGAATTGGCCGATACCGTTATTACTGTTGGAGATCCTGACCGTGTAGCTGAGGTGAGTAAATATTTTGATACCATAGAAGTAAAACGCCAGCATAGAGAATTTATCGCTCATACTGGATTGATCGGCAAGAAAAGACTCACTGTCATTTCCAGTGGCATTGGTCCTGATAATATCGATATTGTGTTGAATGAGCTTGATGCTGTTGCCAATATCGATTTTGAAACAAGAACTGTAAGATCAGCGTTGAAAAGTCTCACCATTATTCGTCTTGGAACCTGTGGTGCTTTGCAGGCTGATATTCCTGTTGACAGCTTTGTAGCAGGCACACACGGAATTGGTTTTGACAACCTGCTGCATTATTATCGGTTGGAAAATAACCAGGAAGAAAGAGAGATACTGCAGAACTTTGTTACACATACACAATTACAAGGTGCTGTCACTCCATATATTGCCAGCTGCAGTTCACATATCATCCGGCATTTTGTTGATGGTTTTCACCAGGGAATTACAGTAACCTGTCCGGGTTTTTATGGACCACAGGGTAGGGTGTTGAGATTAGGTTTAGCCAATCCGCAACTGATAGATAGATTAGAGCATTTCAGCTTTGGCAATCATCGTATCGCCAATTTTGAAATGGAAACTAGTGCTATTTATGGACTGGGAAAATTATTAGGCCATCAATGTTTAAGTGTGAATGTGATCGTTGCCAACAGGGTTAGAAAAGAATTTAGTAAAGATGGAAAAGCTGCCGTGGAAGGATTGATAAAAAAGGGGTTGGAGGTGATTGAAAAAATCTAGTGCCATGAAAAGACAAACCCTGTACCTGATCTATGCTGTCATAGCGATAGCTTTAATAGTGATCTTTGGTTTAGGAAAGTCATAATGAATGAGAAATCAAAACTTCTCGCTCTACTTTCCAACTTTCCTATATCTTTGATTTTTAATGAAACTTTCCACCAAACACCTGCTGGGAATCAAGGACCTCACCAAAGAAGATATTCAGCTTATTCTATCTACCGCAGCCAATTTCAAAGACGTTTTACAGAGACCGGTTAAAAAAGTTCCATCACTCAGAGATGTTACTATCGTCAACCTTTTTTATGAGAATTCTACCAGGACAAGAATTTCTTTTGAGCTGGCTCAGAAAAGATTGTCGGCCGATACCTTAAATTTTTCTGCGAGTGCATCTTCTGTATCAAAAGGTGAAACTTTACTAGACACAGTCAATAATATCCTCAGCATGAAAGTGGATATGGTGGTGATGCGACATTCGGCCAGCGGTGCTCCACATTTTCTTGCCCAACATATTCCTGCAGCCATTGTAAATGCCGGTGATGGTATCAACGAACATCCTACTCAGGGTTTACTCGATGCTTTTTCAATGCAGGAAAAATTAGGTAAGCTGGAAGGATTGAAAGTGGCCATCATTGGAGATATCATGCACAGCCGTGTGGCAATGAGTAATATTTACTTATTGAAGAAGATGGGAGCAGAGGTGACTGTTGTTGGTCCACCTACTTTAATACCTAAATACATTAAGGAAGCCTTTGATGTGAACGTCACCTATAATGTAAAAGAAGCTTTGCAATGGTGTGATGTGGCTAACGTCTTACGTATTCAACTTGAAAGACAAAATCAGCCTTTGTTTTCTTCATTAAGAGAATATAGTCTGGCTTATGGCATCAACAAAAAGATGCTTGATAGTTTACAGAAAGAGATTGTGATCATGCATCCTGGTCCGATCAATCGTGGTGTAGAGATAGACAGTGATGTAGCCGATGGATCAAACTCTATTATTCTGAACCAGGTAGAAAATGGAGTAGCAGTTAGAATGGCAGTGCTATATTTACTGGCTAATAGAGAAAATTAGGATTGCTGTTATGAAAAGAATCTGCTTATTTCCCGGAACATTTGATCCTGTAACGCTTGGACACATAGATATTGTTCAGCGTTCGCTGGATATGTTCGATAAAATATACATCGGCATTGGTAAAAATGCCAACAAAGCTCCCATGTACAGTGACGAGGAAAGACTGGGCTGGATAAAAGAAATATTCAAAGACGAACCAAGAGTGGATGCTTTGATGTATGAAGGCCTCACCGTTAAATGCTGCGAAAAAGTAGGAGCCAGGTTTATTTTAAGAGGCATTCGTTACGTTAGCGATTTTGAGTACGAGAAAGTAATTGCAGACATGAATCGTAGCCTTGATCCTAATATTGAAACAATATTCCTCACCTGTTCACCACAATTCACCTCTGTTGCATCTACGCTTGTTAGAGATGTGATCAGGAATGGTGGAGATGCTACTCCATTTTTACCTGAGGTTGTTAGAAAAGCTGTTTACGGAAAATAATTCTCATGTCAATCTGGTTTAAAAAGGATATTAAGATAGAAGATTTTTCTTCCTGGGGTCAGCATACAATGTCTGAAACGCTTGGAATGAAATTCATTGAGATCGGTGATAATTATCTCAAAATTTCCATGCCGGTTGATGAAAGAACCAAACAACCTTATGGCTTGTTACATGGTGGTGCTTCTGTTGCATTAGCTGAAACAGTTGGTAGTGTAGCTTCTGCTTTGGTGATTGATAATACCAAACATCTCTGTGTTGGCCTGGAAATAAATGCCAATCACGTACGAAGTTCCAGAGAAGGATTGGTGATTGGTACTTGTACTCCTGTTCATTTGGGTGCATCTACTCATGTGTGGGATATTAAGATACACGATGAGAAAGGTCACCTGATTTGCATAAGCAGGTTGACGGTTGCTATTTTGAAAAGAGAGAATAAACCGCAATGACGCTAAGTCGCAATAGTCATAAAGATGCTCTGCTCCAGTTGTACAAGAGTGCGACGCAACTAAAGTTTAATAACTTACCACAGCTAAGTACATAATAAGAAAAATTTAGCAATCTCTTTCCATCTCATCATTAGATTTTAAAAACATTTTAGCCAAGCTTTATTGGTTTCTTTTTTGTTACCTCATTTTCTTGAGAGAATTTTGTTGCATATGCACGAGATAGAACCTTTTTATAACTGGCGACATATTTATACTTCGGAAGAAGATCCGAAATCACCTTTCTATGGCCGTGTGTATAGTGAATTTGAGTTTACTCAAACCGTTTATAATTATTATATCCACCCTCAATGGGATGATTTTGGCAGCAAAACGCTTTACCTGAAAGTGATCTATGTAGATTACGAACTGAACTTTGCTGTAATAGAATTAATAGGTGAGTGGAATGATGCCATAGAAAATGATATTATGACGCTGAAACGTGATGTGATCGACATCATGGAAAAAGATGGCATCAATAAATTTATTCTGATAACGGAGAATGTGCTGAACTTTCACAGCAGTGACAGGGAATATTATGAAGAATGGTACGATGATGTTTCAGATGAGAACGGTTGGATCGTTAGCATCAACATGCCGGAATCTACACAGCACGATTTCAGGAAAAAGAAACTGAATTATTACATCGAACTAATGGAAATCCCCAACTGGAGAATTTATAAACCTTACCATTTGTTCAAACTCATCGACAACCAGATCAGCAACAGGCTTACTTAACTGAAGGAAAGAATGGTTGTAGTTTCTCTCTTAAATTAGCAGGCATCACTGTTTTTTCATAAGTAGCAGCCTGCAAAAAATATAAAACAACTTTACCACTGGTGAGTAACTTTCCTGTTTCGTTAAACACTTCCTGGTGAAACTCTATTTTATGATCATCCGGCAATTCTCTTAATGTGGTTTTGATGGTCAGCAGGTCGTCATACCTGGCAGAGCGTAAATATTTTACATGCATTTCCACAACAGGCATTATTACACCGGAAGCTTCCATGTCTTTATAAGTTATGCCCAGGTTACGAATGCTTTCCACCCTGCCCACTTCAAAATATTGTGCATAGTTTCCGTAATACACAACATTCATCTGGTCAGTTTCAGCATATCGAACCCTTAATTGGGTTAGCGTTTCATACATCTGTTTTTATTTAGCAAACTTCCGGTAATTCTATTCAGCTTCGTTGTGTCACTCCCTTGTACTTTTAGTACTTTATTGGGCAAGCCTGCCTTTTCCGTACTTCGTATTTCGTACCTCGTAATTCAGGTTATTTTTTTATCATTCCATCCACACTCACTCTTCCAGGGCCTAAAAACAACAGCACAACATAAACAGTCAGGTATAATACAGCCATTTCACCATCACCAACAAGGGCGTTATGCCTGCCAAAAAATGCAACACACATTAATATGATCAAAGGGATCAAAGCAATTCTTGTAAATAATCCCAGCACAATAAAAAAACTACAGAATACTTCAGCAAATATTACCAGTATCAGGGAGGTCTTACTTCCAATACCCATAGGATCGTAAAAGCCATTTGACATGGTTGCAAAATTCATCAGCTTCGGCATACCATGCTGGGCTATCATCATCAGGCCAAATACAAGTCGCAAAAGCAGCATGGAGAAATTAAAAGAGGCTGCTGTGTATTTAATGGAGAGAAGTCTTTTCATCTTCTTGTAGTTTATTTTTCATAGTTTGGAATGCTGCAAAGTTAAGGTTCATCGTCCGTAATATCTCTCTTGCTATTTATGTCCTCATTTACCAATTTCAGATGCTCAGGTGTACGCTCAATACTCCAGTTGAACCAACCTGAAATTCGTTTAGCCAAAAAGATGATAGATGTATAAACGGCAATCTTGATAACGAAACTAAACCAGTTTATGTCATCTTGCTCACCGAATACGTCCATTAATCCACCATTTATTTTTGACTTGAAATTGTCAAATATGGCAGACAGAACTGTAGGTAATAAGGATACTATTTCAAAAAATGAATATGAAATAAGGATGATCATGAATATCGTTTGGTAACTTATCGTAATACTAATATTGTCAGTATTCACTGCTTTTTCGGTAAGCCAATCCGAAATGGCGTTTGATTTTCTCAGGATCAGCAAACATGTAAGGAACATAATAAAATAAATGATCATTGTTTTTGCAGAATAGGGGCCGAATCCATTACTACTTCCGAAAAAAAAGCTATCTAACAAATACATTAATGAAACAAGGCAAGCGTGGAAAAAAGTAACAAGAAGAAAAAAAGAACTAATGACAATGCCTGTTCGCATTAATTGAACTGATTTCATATTCGAATTTTCAAGAAAAATAGTACTCACATTTGTTGTTAAAAAATAGTGAGAGCTAAGATTATCCACATTCGGGGAACGTTTATTGCTTTGGGTGGCAGCATCAGTAACTTAGTGCAAGCTTTTACGTTTCATTAAGAAACAAACAGAAATATTTGCTTCATCACTCACGTTAGCGAACTATGATACAACGCTGCAGACAGTTCAGCTTTTTATTTTTACTGGTTGTTGCATCTTTTACGGCACAATCACAGGGCTCCAAATTTCATAATGATCCTGACGAGGATTTTAAACTGGCCAAGGAGCTTTACCAGAAAGGTCAATTCAGCCTTGCTTATCCTTTATTTAAAACCTTGTCCGTATCAGATTCAAGGTATAGTAATCTTTCTACCACTATAAAGCTGGAAGCGAAGTATTATTCCATCGTTTGTGCTTTGCAGCTAAACGATCCTACAGCCGAAATTTCTGCACAGGAGTTCATTGATCTTGAGCATAATACACCCCGAGTGCAGATGTTGAGCTATGAACTGGCAGAATATTTCTATCGCAAACAGGATTTTGCCAGGGCATTGGAGAATTATGAAAAGGCAAATGTTGCCAACCTTAGTAACAGGCAAATTGCGGAGATGAAATTTCACCAGGGTTACAGTTATTTTACACTTCAGCAGTTTTCCCAGGCTAAATCGTTATTCAACAGCATCCGGCAAATACCAACAGATCCTAATTATTTAGATGCAAATTATTATTACGGCTTCATTCTTTTTACAGAAAGAAACTACCGCCAGGCTTTAGAAAGCTTCCGTTTAGTAGAGAAGGAGCCAACTTATGAAAAAGTAGTTCCTTACTATATTACCCAGATCTATTATTTCAATGGCGAAAGAGATAAAGCAATCGAATATGGTGAAGCTGCTTTAAAAAGAGGTGGCCAGCATTACGACATACAGTTGAAACAACTGGTAGGTCATGCCCATTTTGAGAACAAGGAGTTTGCAAAAGCACTTCCATACCTGGAAGAATATGTTAGTAAGACAGGCAAGGTGAGGAGAGAGGACCTCTATGAACTTTCGTATTCATATTATGCTGCAGGTAACCTGACAAAAGCCATTGAAGGATTTAAGCAATTAGGGGGCAAAGAAGATTCTCTTGCCCAAAACAGCATGTATCTTTTAGCCGATTCGTATTTAAAGACAGGACAGAAAGCAAATGCAAGAAGTGCATTTCTTTTTTGTGCTACTAATAGCAGCAATGCATTTCAAAAGGAAGTATCGAGATTTAATTATGCCAAGCTTAGTTATGAACTTGGATTTAATGATATTGCTTTAAATGAACTCCAGTCATTTATTGCTGATTATCCAAAATCAACTTACCAGCAGGAAGCTAGAGAATTACTGGTAGCTGTAATGGCCAATAGTAATAATTATGCTGATGCATTGGCCCTTTTTGAAAGTCTTAGTGCACAAAGTGAGAATGTAAAAAGAGTTTATCCAAGAGTTTTATATGGAAGAGCCGTTGAATTGATCAATGACCAGCAACTTGCACAAGCTGAGGAACTAATTGATCGCTTGATGACTGTTCCATATAATACAAACTGGCTTTCGCTTGCAAATTTCTGGAAAGGAGAGTTGGGTTATCGGGCAAAAAGGAACGACCAGGCTATTACCTATCTCAACAAATATCTCACGGCTTCACAATCTGCCGGAGAAGTAAATCCGACCAATGCACGTTATACTTTGGGTTATGCTCATATGAACAGTGAACAATACAGGCAGGCTTTGGGTGTGTTTGAACAGATCACAAGAACACTTTCAGCCACATCAACAAATGTT
>JAKFCX010000060.1:0-257321 GCA_036676415.1 Chitinophagaceae bacterium | reverse complement strand
TCCAGAAAATGTTCATGTGTCATCCACTTTCTTTTTCTCACTACTTCTTCTTCCATCATTGCAATATGCACAGCTGGTCCGCCAAAACCAATAATACCAAGCTTAAGGAACAGCTTTGCAATTTCTATAAACCTCGTTTTATTGCCAGGATTATCCACTATATCTCGAAATTATTCGCAACAATAATAATTCAAATATTTTGCAGGTAACTAAGACTGGAAAAGATTCACAGGGCATAATAATTGCTCGATCAAGAAAACGCTCCGGATGAAACAATTTTTAACCTGCCTGCTTTTTCCTCTTGTATTCATGGCCTGTAATAATGATTCGGGGATAGATCCGAATGCCGATAGCCCGGCGATTTCAAAAGACTCATCTGCAGATAAAGCAGATATAGCATCCAAAATTCCTGGTTGTTATTTACGTGTGATGCAGAGAGACACGCTGGCTGCATTCTTAACACAGGATGGTAATATCATCAGCGGTAAATTAACGTTCGACAATTATCAAAAAGATGGCAGCAGCGGTACTGTTACAGGTATCATTGATGAAGACATACTTAAACTGGTGTATCGTTTTCAATCGGAAGGAATGAACAGCATTTCAGAGGTCTATTTTAAAATCACAGCAGCTGGTTTGATACATGGTACAGGTGAAATAAAAGTGAAGGGTGACTCTGCTTATTACTCAGCTCCCGGTAATGTTGTTTATAATGAAATGGAAGTATTGACAAAGGTTGACTGCAATACTTTACCAGCTAAATACAAATAAAGAATCAAATGTCTCTTCGTTCTCCCACCTGCTGACGCCACATGGCATAATACAGTCCTTTCTGTTCCAAAAGGTCCAGGTGCGTACCTGTTTCGGCTACCTTACCTTTTTCCAGTACATAAATAAGATCAGCATGCATGATGGTTGAAAGCCTGTGAGCAATAAGAATGGTGATCCTTTCCTTGCTGAGAGATACATCACGAATGGTGTTGGTAATATCTTCTTCCGTTAAAGAATCGAGTGCAGACGTTGCTTCATCAAATATCAATAAACCGGGATTTCTTAACAAGGCACGGGCAATGGACACACGTTGTTTCTCACCTCCTGATAACTTCATTCCACCTTCACCCAATATAGTATCCATTCCTTTTTCACTTCGTTGTAATAAATGACTGGCTGAAGCTTTCTGCATGGCTGCAATAATCTCATCGTTTGTTGCATCTGCTTTTACAAACAACATATTTTCCCTAATCGTTCCGGCAAACAATTGTGTATCCTGGGTTACAAATCCGATCTTTCTTCGCAATTCATTGTACCGGATATCAACACTGCGAATATCATTGAATAGTATCTCTCCTTTCACCGGAAGATATAAACCCACCAGTAACTTGACCAACGTAGATTTACCTGAACCGGATGGACCTACAAAAGCAATGGTTTCGCCTGATTGAACGGAGAATGAAACACCATCAATGGCATTAGCCGCAGCTGATTTATGCCTGAATACCACATCCCTGAAGCTGATGCTTTGCAATGGTCCTGTTTCTACTGGTGCAGCTGGCCTGATCTCAATGGGTTTCTGCATTAACTGATCAAAACTATGCACGGATGCATCCACTTCACGGTATTGCAATATCAGGTTTCCAAGATCCTGTAACGGAACAAAAATAGCAGTGGAGATAAACTGCATGGCAATCAGTTCACCTGTACTGAGTACATCACTAAATATTAGCCAGAGTAAAATAAATAAGATGGATTGCTTTAACAGGTTAAGCGTTGTACCCTGCAGAAAGGAAAGTGTACGAACACGTTTGGTCTTCTCCATTTCAAGATCATAAATCTTTTGCGTTTGTAATCTTAACCTTCGGAGTTCTGGAAACGTTAGTCCCAGGCTTTTTACAAGCTCAATGTTTCGCAAAGACTCTGTGATTACACCACTCATTTTATTCGTTTCCCGGTTGATGGATCGTTGAATGGTCTTGATCTTCTTGCTCAACAACCCTGTGAGTGAGCCCAGCACCAATATGCCGATGATAAAAACAGGGATCAACATTCCATTCTTTGTAATGGAATACCATATAAGAAAACCAATGCCGACTACTGATGAAAAAACGATGTTGATGAATGAATTGATGAACCGCTCTGTATCTGTCTTTAATTTTTGTAAGATGCTCAGCGTTTCTCCGCTGCGTTGCTCTTCAAATTCCTGGAAAGACAAACGGAGTGTTTGTTTTAGCCCGTCATTGAAGATCTGCATTCCAAACAACTGAACTGCTTTTCGTGTAAAATATTCCTGGAAAGCTTTTGCTATTCTTGCAGCAAGTGCAATTCCTATTGCAATCAACAACCAATACAACACGCCATTCACCAATTCATCCTTAGGTAACTTGCCAGTATTGTATGCATATTCGTCTATGATCTTTCCAAAGATGATCGGATCAACAAGTGTAAGCACCTGTGCAATACCGGCCAGTAATAAAGAAATCAGCACCCACCATTTTTGTTGACGAAAGTATTTCCAGAGTATTCGCATGAGTTGTACGAATATCAAACATCATTCCCTTGATGAGAATTTTAACCGGTATTAAAAGTGTATGGGCAATTATAGTCGCTGGTTGGGTAGCTAATATGCCATAGTGATGAAAATCTGATAGTTAGAAGCATAATAAATCATTCTTGCATGAATTTTGACTTAAGTAAAATGATAACATGAACGATTTCGCACTCAGTATAAGTAAGACCGGGGTACTCTAGCATCTCCTTTTCATTCGTACTGTTCAGAAGTTTAGTAGTTCTTTTAAATCTAAATGAAGAATGTATGAATACTATAGGCCCGGTGATCGTTATTGAAGACGATGCAGATGACAGGATGTTGCTAAAAGAAGTTTTTGGCAATTTGAGTTATCCCAACGAGGTGATCTATTTTCCGGATGGCCAGGAAGCATTAGACTTTTTAAACAATACCAACATAACACCATTTCTTATTCTATCAGACATTAATCTTCCTAAGCTTGATGGTTTTGCGCTAAGAAATAAGATAAGAATGGATGCACAGTTGCAGGTAAAGTGTATTCCCTATTTGTTCTTTTCTACTGCATCCAATCAACGTGCAGTAGCAGATGCATATAGTCTTTCTGTACAGGGTTTTTTTGTAAAACAGAACTCACTGGCAGAACTACAGAAAACGATTGTTGTAATAATGGAATACTGGAACAGGTGTATTTCGCCTAACAACTTTTAATGCAGAATAACTTTAATTGTTCTCCAAAACCATGGCAGCAGCCGATGCAAGTAACTCTGTTCCCTTGATCTCTGCATCTGAAGGCAATCTTTTTTCACGGAAATAAGTTCCGAAGGTTCCCAGCACTTTATTGCTTTTGGATTTGATAGGACAACTCCAGGCACCAAGAAAGCCTAGTGAAATGGGCAGGTGACGTAATTCAGACCATTTATTATCAGAGGTGAAGTCTTCGGTAAAAGTGATTTGTCCGGTTGCCGCTGCTGCTGCACAGGTGCCCACTTTAGGATCGGGTTTTATTCCATCAATCGCTTTCAGGTAATCTTCCGGTAACAATGGTGATGCGCCATTACGTAACAACCCTTTATTGTCAAGCACAAGAATCGAGGCAACAACTCCTGACCCTGCTGCTTTTTCTGCAGCTGAGGTTAGAAAGTCCAGCACCTGTTGACGGGTCATTCCAGATTGTTGCATCACTACAGCCTGGTTATAAGAATCATTATAAATTTTATCTATGCTGAACTTCATCAGAATAAAGGTACACACTACAATGAGTATTATAGGACTTTTATCGGCTTTTAAATAGCCGTGAAGGACTATTTTCATCCCTCTAAGCAATATATTTAAATCCTAGGTTTACCTATTCAACATCAGTATGGCGAAAAAGAACAAAAAAGAATACCCCAACGGAAAGCTGCCTTATACTCAACAACTCAAACAACTGAAGAAAGAAAGTCAGTTCTGGGAAAGATTTGGCTTTACCAAAACAGATGAAATTCCAACGCATGTAAACCACATTGACCTTCGCTGCTCCAAAATAACCGATGATGAACTTGGCATTTTGGTTAGCAGGATAAATTCGGTGAACATGCTTGATTTGAACGATACCGGGATCACCTGTAAAGGAATTGAGCACCTGGCAAAGCTCGAGCATCTTTCAGAACTACGGCTGAAGGAATGCAGTGAGTTAAACGATGATTGCATCCCATTTCTCAATCAACTAACTACACTTACATTACTACATGTAAAATCGACCAATATTACGATCGATGGGATTCTTCAGCTGGATAGTCTTACCAACCTTGAAACATTGTTGTTCTCAGCTGATTCAATTGATGCTATCAGGGATAAATTAGAACGGCTCTCAGCTATGTTACCAAAATGCGAACTTATAGTAGATGGCATAATGTATCGAAATGGAGAGTAGTTAACTCCCCAAAAATGAAGCAGCTACTTTAGCAACATAATATTTCCATAAATTACTTCATAACTTGCTGCATCATTTGAACATGAATACGTTTATCCTTAATATTTATCGTAACGGTATGAGAAAAATCTTCTTGTTTGTTCCTGTTTTTTTACTGATCATCAGTTGTACCTATGCTCAGCAATTAACATCACCAGATGGAAACCAGGTGATGCGTTTTTCTTTAGAGGCTGATGGAACTCCTGTATACGCTTTAACGTACAAAGGAAAAGCAGTAATCAAACCCAGCAAGTTGGGCTTTTATCTGAAGAATGATAAGAGATCGTTGCTGGATAGTTTTTTCGTAGATAGTATTTATAATGGCAGCTTTGATGAGACATGGAAACCGGTATGGGGTGAAGTAAAGACAATACGGAATCATTATAATGAACTGGCTGTTTCGCTGAATCAAAAAGGCACGAATAGAAAAATGATAGTCCGCTTTCGATTATTCAATGACGGATTGGGTTTCCGTTATGAATTTCCACAGCTAAAAAATCTCACCTACTTCGTGATAAAAGAAGAGCGAACACAGTTTGCAATGGCAGGTGATCATACAGCTTACTGGATACCGGGTGATTATGATACACAGGAATATGATTTCACCACTTCCAAACTCAGCGAGATCAGGGCTTTGATGGCTAAATCGATTACTGACAATTTATCTCAAAGATCTTTTTCACCTACTGGTGTACAAACATCATTGATGATGAAATCTAATGATGGTCTTTACATCAACTTACATGAGGCTGCACTCATCAATTATTCATGCATGCACCTGAACCTTGATGACAAGAACATGGTATTTGAATCGTGGTTAACACCAGATGCTAAAGGTGACAAAGCTTACATGCAGGCACCATCAGTTACACCATGGAGAACGATTATTGTAAGTGATGATGCAAAAGATATATTGGCCTCGAAGATGATCTACAATTTAAACGAACCAAGCAAGATCAAAAATACTTCATGGATCAAACCGGTAAAATATATTGGTGTGTGGTGGGAAATGATTACGGGTAAAAGTAGCTGGGCTTATACAGATCTGCCTGCTGTTCAGTTAGGAGTTACAGACTACACCAAAGTAAAACGTAATCCCAAACATGCAGCAAATACAGCTCATGTAAAAAAGTATATCGACTTTGCCGCCAAACATGGTTTTGATGCCGTACTTGTTGAAGGCTGGAATATAGGCTGGGAAGATTGGTTTGGCCATTCAAAAGATCATGTGTTTGATTTTGTAACACCGTATCCTGACTTTAATGTAAAAGCCATTCGTGACTATGCAAGATCAAAAGGTGTGAAGATGATTATGCATCATGAAACATCATCATCGGTACGTAATTATGAAAGGTATATGGATACTGCCTATAAATTCATGAAAGCAAATGGTTATGATGCTGTAAAGAGTGGTTATGTTGGTGATATACTTCCCAGGGGAGAAAATCATTATAGTCAATGGATACTCAACCATTATCAATATGCGATAGAAAAAGCAGCAGCATATAAGATAATGGTAAATGCACATGAAGCTGTTCGTCCGACAGGTATTGCCAGAACCTGGCCGAATCTTATTGGCAATGAATCAGCAAGAGGAACAGAGTACCAGGCTTTCGGTGGATCGAAACCAAACCATGTAACACTTCTGCCATTTACAAGATTATTGGGTGGGCCAATGGATTATACCCCAGGCATATTTGAGATGGATATCAGCAAACTCAACCCTGATAACAATTCACATGTTAATAGTACACTGGCAAATCAACTTGCTTTGTATGTTACCATGTACAGTCCTTTGCAAATGGCTGCAGACATTATTGAGAACTATGAAAGATTTCCAGATGCTTTCCAGTTCATAAAAGATGTAGCAGTAGATTGGGATGACAGCAAATATCTTGAAGCTGAGCCAGGTGAATATATTACTGTAGCACGAAAAGCAAAAGGAAGTAACAAATGGTTTGTGGGAAGCGTGGCAGGAAATACTTCCAGAACTTCTGAAATGCAATTCAATTTTCTGGATGCTGGTAAAACTTACATCGCTACCATTTATGCTGATAAGAACGATGCACACTATAAAACCAATCCACAGGCATACACGATAAGGAAAGTGTTGGTTGATAAAAATTCAACCTTGTCTCAATTCTGTGCTCCGGGAGGTGGATATGCCATCAGCATCATAGAAGCAGGTAAATCGAACACAAAAGGTTTGGAAAAATTATAAAGCCTAAGCTTTTGGTGGATTGTTTTTACCGTAAGAGCTCCTCACCCATTTGTTCATTGGCTCTTCCACCAGTTTATAGAGGATGATAGAAATGATGAGCATTATTGGTAAATGAATGATCCATTTTGGTACCAGATCAACCACCAGCAATGAGATGACACCCATATGAACGAGGTAAAATGTATAAGACGATTTGCCCAGCAGTTCAAAAAGCTTTGTAGAAAGTAGCCTGCTGATCCATGTTTTTTCTGTGATCAATCCCCAAAACAATACACCAATTGCGAAAGGAAGTATCCAGTTGTTGATGACGAGCCCTGCATTGGTGTATATTCCTAATGGATACCTTGCTTCATCAACATCCCGAATGCTCAGCAAAAAAACAGAAAAGGAAAGCAGTAGCATACCCGTTACAGTATAATAGGTTGACTTTGTTGCAGCTTTATTCCTGGTTCTAAACCATAAGGCCAGCTGGATGCCTATAAAAAAATCCAGGCACCTGCCGAAGAATG
The DNA here is from genome assembly GCA_036676415.1 of Chitinophagaceae bacterium. Classification (GTDB taxonomy): domain Bacteria; phylum Bacteroidota; class Bacteroidia; order Chitinophagales; family Chitinophagaceae; genus JAEZDC01. The sequence goes on along the minus strand of JAKFCX010000060.1, from coordinate 250,116 downwards.
TTGCAATGAACATAAACTGCCAGGTATTGAAGAATCCATAGATATTATCTCCCTTAGGCATTAATACGAGTAAGCTTCCTGCAATATAAAAGCCGAGCACAATAAAGAGAATCTTTATGTTTCTACGCAATAAGAAAAAGATCAAAGGTGCAAGGAAGTAAAAGCATTCTTCGACTGTTAACGTCCATCCTTGTGCTATGCCTGTAAATCTCAGGTCGTCAAAAAAACCTTTCAGTAAGCTGATGTTGGCTAAAAAACTTATAGTGATATCTTTTCCAATAGCCTCTTGAGCAAACCTTTCACCCGGGTTATAATAGTAATAAACAAAAGTGAATACCGTTAGCAAAAAAAACATGGGGTAAATTCTTGCAAAACGATTGATAGCATACTGTTTCAGCGAGATCTTTTCGTCGTAATAACGAAGCGTAATAAGAAATCCACTCAATACAAAGAAAATGGAAACACCGATGTATAATTCACTTTGAAAACGAAACAAAAATCTCCCTACTTTTTCTTCGGCAAATGCAAAATGATGCACGAAGACCAATAAAGCAGCTATAGCTCTTAGTCCTGTTAACTGGGGGAAATACGATCTTGCATTCATCGGTGATGCAACAATCGGAAAAAAAGGAACATACCCAGCTAATTTGATCTCTCCACGGTCAATAAAATTCAAACTGCTAACTTCACATAATGATCGAGATAGGCAGATACAATATTCTGAAAGTAGCCCGCAAAACCGAAATAGGTGTTTATGTTGATGATGGTGCAGAAGGTATCCTGTTACCAAAAAGGTTTGTTCCTCCTGGTGTTCGTATTGGAGAAGAGATAGAGGTTTTTCTTTATCATGATTCGGAGAACAGGGTGATTGCTACCACACAACAACCAAAAGGAATTGTAGGTGATATTGTGATGCTGGAGTGTGTGAGTACAACTGGTGCCGGTGCTTTTCTTGATTGGGGATTAATGAAAGATCTTTTTGTAGCCAAGAGCCAGCAGTTGGGGTTGATGCGTAAAGGTGGTGAGTACCTCGTAAAGATCTATATAGACGAACAAACAGGTCGTGTGGCAGCTACGCAAAAGATAGAGTTCCAGTTGAGTAATGAGAATCTTACGGTAAAAGAAATGGATGAGGTAAATCTTGTTGCATACCGTAAAAGTGATATTGGCTGGGTAATGATCATTAACAATATTCACACTGGTGTGTTGCATGACAGTGAAGTGTTCAGAGACATTGAACCTGGAGACCAGTTAAAAGGATTTATCAAAACAATTCGTCCAGATAACAAGATCGATCTTGTGCTGGGAAAAGCCGGGTATAAAAAAGTAGAAGATGAATCAGAAAAAATACTCAGGTTGCTTTCAGAAAATAAGGGAACACTTCCTTATAACGACAAATCTTCTCCCGAAGATATTTATAGTGTATTTGGCATGAGTAAGAAAACGTTTAAGATGACACTGGGTCTTTTATATAAACAAAGAAAGATTACCATTGGCGAGAATGGAATAACACTTGCAACAGGTGAAGCCAAATAAACCATACGGATGGATTCAACTCAATTAATTTTTCTGATCGTATTGATCACAACTTTGTTTATCACTGTGTATACGAGGAAACTAACAATCACCGCTGCTGTGGTTGCAGCTTTGCTTGCATCCACCATTTATGCAGGAGTTGGTTTTTGCGGAATAATACTACTCGGCAGTTTTTTTATCATTGGTGTTTGGGCAACATCCTGGAAAAAGAACTTCAAAAAAAATTTTATTTCAGCTGAAGAAAAAGACGGCACAAGAAATACGGCACAGGTACTAGCCAATGGTGGTGTGGCATTGATATTAGCTATCTTATCCATGGTATTTCCTGACCTGCAAGCCATAATGCTTTTATTAATTGCCTGTAGTTTTTCTGCAGCTACTGCAGATACCGTTTCATCAGAGTTAGGTATGGTGTATGGCAAACAATTTTACAACATCACCACATTGAAACCCGATATAAGAGGAGAAAATGGTGTAGTCAGTATGGAAGGAACATTATTAGGAGTATCGGGTAGCGCTATCATTTCCATCACCTATTGCATTTGTACTGGCTGGAGTATCAATTCTATCTTGATAATCATTGCTGCAGGAACAGTTGGAAATTTTGCAGATTCATTTTTGGGTGCAACAGCTGAGCGAAATAATTTATTAGGTAATAATGCCGTAAACTTTCTGAATACATTGATTGCTGCTGCCGTTGGCGGAATGTTTAGTCTTTGATTATCTCGTTAACCGGTAGATTAATATTGCTGCTCTTTGTACCTGTCTTTCAAAAGTTTTTAAACTCATGGTTTCACCTGGTGCATGTCCACCCCAGCCTTCTGCACCAAGACCATCCAAAGAACCCTGAAGATATTTTGCAACATAAGAAATATCACCTGCACCACGGCTTCCAGGATCACCGGCCATCATCGGTTCATAACCAAGATCTACAGAGATTTTGCTTAGCATTTCAGCAAGTGCCGTGTTTCCTTTTGCCGGTTCCATTGATGGAATGCCATCACTAAATGTGATCTCAGCCCTGGTTCCAGGAAGATTATTGTTGTTCACGATCCTTAGCATTTTTGCCCTGGCTGAATCATTCTGCTGCTGTGTCAGATACCTGATATCTCCCTGTACAACACAGGACGGTGAAATGATGTTTGTTTTACTTGAAACATTTCCACTCGTTTTACTTGAGTCATAATTCACATCAGTTCCTCCAATTATAACTCCGGGATTTACAGTAAGAAACTGTTCATGATCTAGCTCTCTTCTGAATGCATCAATTATTCTTGATGCTTCGTAAATGGCTCCGTAATTATTATTGAAAACACCCGAAGAATGTGCCTGTTTGCCATACACATTCAGTTTCCATCCGCCAATCCCTCTTCTTCCTGTAGCAACTGTAGAACCGATGGCTCCTTCAAAAGCAAGAGCCATATCGTGTGATTTTGCTCTAGCAATAAAATCTCCACGACTCAATTCTATCGGTGAACCACTTTTCTCTTCATCACCTGTAAAATATACAGTGATACTTACATCTTTCAGCAAACCATTTTTGTGTAATGCTTCCAATGCTGCGAGAATAATTACATCTCCACCCTTCATATCTTCTACACCTTGTCCGGTTACTGTTGAATCATTTATTTTCCGGTAAGGATTTGCAGGCATATCAGGTTCAAACACTGTATCTAAATGTCCTATCAAAAACAACTTCTTTCCTTTATTTCCTTTTATTGAGGCAACAAGATGACCGGCTCTTTTCATAGAATCCGGCATATTGATCCATTCGGTACTAAAGCCAATTTTGTTGAACCCGACTCTCAATGCATCACCAACAGCCCTCACGCCTTTTATATTGAGTGTTCCGCTATTGATATTCACCAGGCTCTCTAACAACTGTAGATGCTGGGGCAAAGCGGTACGAATACTTGCTATTATCTTTTTCTCATCAGAATTTAAGTTCTGAGATAAAGCACTGCATTGCAGTAAAATTATCAGCGCTACGAGCAAGTTTATTCTTTTCATGTTTATGTTTCAGAAGCAAGTTAGATGTTCAAAATGACATTTATCAGATATTAGTCAAAGCTTCTGCAGGAACTTTGGATATCAGGTCTTAATATGTGGTTCTGTGCACTATCTCTATTATTAGTAGCATCTGGCATTGACACTGCACAATGCAAAGACAGTTCTGTGAACTGTACCGGCGAATGTGGTCAGTTTATTGATGAGAATGAAGATAGATTTTGTGATGCATCTATTATTGATTCAGGTTTGTTTATAACAGAACATTCGACGATTATTAGTGATAAAGAAACAATAGACACCTCCATTCTTAAGGCAAAAGAAGAAAAGCAAATTGAGTTGAAGTCACCCAAAAGTAAAGCAACAAACTACCGGTACGAACCAAAACCTGTTGGAAGTTCCTTTAACTATTCTCCTCCAAAAAATGTTGCAACTGAAATTCGTCAGCATGGAAAAGGCAAAAAATCAAACTACCATTTCCTTTCTATTGTAATACCATTGATGTTTGGATATTTTCTGCTGCATTGGTTATCTGACCGAAAAAAAATGAAGAAAGCAACATTCCTTAGGATATGGAACATTCTATTGCTGATCACCTTCCTGGTTACTGCCATTCTTGGATTACTGATAACGGCTAAGATCATTTACAACCTACAGCTTCCATACATGAAAATCATTTACATTATTCATGTAGATTTTGGGGTAGCAATGGCCATCATATCTCTATTCCATCTCTTAAGGCACTGGAATTACTATAAAACGATCTTAGGTAAAAAATAGCAGTTCTTACTTATGTATCTCGGAACTGAAATGAAATTCGATCTCGGGATTGTTCTGTATTTCAGTATTTAAAAACCACTCACTCTGTGCCAGGTAAACAGGATTGCCATCTTTATCTTCTGCTGAGTTCTGTTGCTTGAACCTAAGGAAATCTTCCAGTTTTGGCTTGTTGTCAGAAGTAAGCCAGCAGGCTTTATAAAAAGGCATGCTCCGGAATTCACAGGCTGCACCATACTCATGCAATAAACGGTATTGTATCACTTCAAACTGAAGTTCACCCACACAGCCAATGATCTTTTTATTTCCGCCAAACTGGGTGAATAACTGTGCTACACCTTCATCCGTTAGCTGCTGAACACCTTTCTCAAGCTGCTTGGTTTTCATCGGATCTTTGTTCACCAATTCCTTAAATATCTCGGGAGAGAAAGTTGGAATACCGGTGAAGAAAAAATCTTCTCCTTCTGTTAATGTATCACCGATCTTGAAATTCCCTGTATCAAACAAGCCAACTACATCACCAGGATAAGCATCTTCAATAATGTCTTTGCTTCGTGCAAGAAAAGAATAAGGATTACTGAAACGAATATCCTTATCTAACCGAACATGGTGAAAATATTTGTTGCGTTCAAATCTACCACTGCACACTCTCATAAAAGCGATCCGGTCCCTATGTTTTGGATCCAGATTGGCATGAATCTTAAACACAAATCCACTGAATTTATCTTCCGCAGGTTCAACTTTTCTTTTGTTGGTTTCTCTTGGTTGCGGTAAAGGGGAAATACGAACAAACGTTTCCAGCAATTCCTTTACACCAAAATTATTTACCGCACTACCGAAAAATACAGGAGCTATCATTCCTGCTAAATAATCTTCTACATTCAAATTACCGTGTACTGTTTCAATCAGTTCAACATCTTCTCTTAATGTTGCAGCGTCTCTCTCTCCTATTTTCTCATCCAACACTTTATCATTGATGTCGTCGATTGCAATCACATCATCATCGTCAGCCTTTGTACTTGCAGTGAACAAACGAAGTTTTTTATTATCAAGATTATATACTCCTTTAAAATCTTTACCACTGTTGATCGGCCAGGTCATTGGATGAAGCGAGATCTTCAGTTCCTTTTCTATTTCCTCCAACAGATCAAAACGGTTCTTTCCGTCACGATCCATTTTGTTGATGAAAACGATCACAGGAGTATCTCTCATACGACATACTTCCATCAGCCTTCTTGTTTGATCTTCTACCCCATTTACGCTATCAACTACCAGGATTACGCTATCAACAGCAGTAAGTGTACGGTAAGTATCTTCAGCAAAATCTTTGTGACCAGGTGTATCCAATAAGTTGATCAGGTTGTTCTCGTATTCAAATGTCATCACTGAAGTAGCAACAGAGATACCACGCTGTCTTTCAATTTCCATGAAATCACTCGTGGCATGTTTCTTTATCTTATTGCTCTTTACAGCTCCGGCAACCTGGATGGCACCACCGAATAACAATAATTTTTCAGTCAATGTAGTTTTACCGGCATCGGGGTGAGAGATGATCGCAAATGTTCTTCTTCTTTCTATTTCTTTCTGATACTTCATTCCATTTCGTCATTAAGTCATTGGTCATCCAGTCATTGTGTAAGCTTAATGACTTATTTCTAATGACCTATTGACTTTATTAAAGTCGGCAAAGGTAAGGTTTGCAGGTTATTGAGCCAGCTATAGAAAATGAATCAGCTTCGTTGTGTCACTCACTTGTGCTTTTAAATCATTATTCAGCAAGCACTTTACAGAATAAAAATGCCTAAATTAGAGTAATGGATATCAAGGAGCCAGTGGCAAAATATCATCCAAAAATGTCTCCTTCCGAATACCTTAGCTGGGAACGGAGTGAAGAGGAAAAACATGAATATGTTGATGGTGAGATCATTAATATGTCAGGAGCTTCGCTGAGGCACAATAGAATTCATGCCAATCTCATTGGTGAATTGCATGCGAGATTAAAAGGAAAAGAATGTACGGTATTTCCAAGTGAGCTTAGATTATACGTTAAATCAAAAGAATCATTTTTCTATCCCGATGCCACAATAGTATGTGGAGAACCCGAATTGGTGGATGATAAAATGGATATGATCGCTAATCCCACAGCAGTATTTGAAATACTTTCTCCTTCTACTACTGATTATGACATGGGCAGGAAATTTTTCTTCTACATGCAGATACCATCTTTAAAAGAATATATAATGATTGATTCTTTAAAAAAAGGCATCAGGATTTGGAGAAAGTCTCCCGGTAATAACTGGAAGTTCGAAGAATTACAAAATGAAACAGGCATCCTACAAATAACTACAATTAATAATACTATTTCATTTGCTGAACTTTATGCAGGTGTTATATTCTAAACTATTTCAACACATCCAGTACTTTATACATCTTGTTTACAATTGATCCTGCCGAGCCATCATAATTATTTACAATGATGGCCACTACATATTCTTTACCCTCATTCGACTTATGATATCCGGCAAACGCTTTTGCGCCTCTTATTGTTCCGCTTTTAAGGCTCATGCCATTGAATTGAGGAAATGATTGTTCGAATGACGGAAACCACGATTGTTTCTTAGCATACACCAATATTTTACCTAATGATTCTGCTGTTAACCTGTTTGATGGAGACAAACCACTACCATCCATAATCTTTAATTCTGCCAATGAAACAATTCCTTTGTCTTTGTAAAATCTTCTTACTACAGCCACTCCTGTATCTGTAGAACCGACTCCTGAAATCTTTGATCCTATCGTCTTTACTAAAGCCTCACCATATAAATTAATGCTTTTTCGCATGAACCAATAAACAATGCTGTCCATAGAGGGTGAATGATGAGAGAAGAAAATATTTCCATTTAATGGCTCCTCATAAACTATCCGAGCACGTTTCAGAAGAGTTATATTCTTTGATTCAAATAGGTGTTTTAATTCAAACCCAAATTGTGCCGGCGCATCCGGAAAACTTCCACTTATCTTTTTACCACCTTCAAATGTACCTTCAAGAAAACCGTTGAAGGAATATGGTGGATAATAGATATATGCATTATCTCCGCTTCCCTTTTTACCGGTTTTGAGATAATTAGCAGGAAGCTCGGTATATAGCTTTGGATCAGAGCCAGTAATCGTCACCTTGTCTCCTTCTTTAGCTCCAGGCTTCAATAAAAGATCATACTGATTTTCTCTCCAGTTCAATCCCCAACTTCCTGCTCCATAATAGTTTCCAATATCATCCCAGATCCATCCTCCCGGTAAAGGTTGAATGCTGAAAGAGGAGACATCCAATAATAAATTACCTGTGATTTTTCTAATACCGAGACTTTGAAACGAATCTGCGACTTTATTAAATATTATTTGCGGCTTTGTTAACTCAAACTTCTCGCTTCCAAAAGTTGGATCGCCGTGGCTTTTCACGACCACATCTCCTTTCAATTGTCCTTTATCCAATTCACCTGTATAGCCTATTTCAGTCTTATATCTGTACTCCTTACCCAGCAATTCCAATGCAGCAACAGATGTAACAATTTTCTGTGTACTGGCTGGAGCAAGACCAACTTTTCCATTCCAGTCATACACGACATCTCCTGTATTTGCATCGGCAACATAAAAACCAACGATACCATGTTTCATCTGGCTATCGGCAACAAACCTTTTTACCTGGGTATCCAGCCTTTCTTTTGTTGATTGTGCATTAGCAACTAAACAACCCATCATCATTAAAACCACTAAACATCTTTTCATAATTCAACTTTACCTTCACCTGAAATTAAAGACAAAAATACGGTCTGTTGTTATGGAAAAGCTATTTGCATCTGTTATTACTATTGGCGATGAATTATTGATCGGACAGGTTATAGACACCAACAGTGCTTTTATTGGGCAAGGACTAAATAAGATCGGCGTTACCGTTAAAGCAAAATATGCCGTTGGTGATGAATGGAATGACATCATCAACATTTTGAATATTGCCGCAAAAGAATCCAGCATCATTCTCATTACGGGAGGATTGGGACCTACTGCAGATGATATTACCAAGCCACTTTTGTGTGAATACTTTGGCGGCAAAATGGTAACAGATCAATCCACATTAGATCATATAACTTATCTGTTTGAAAAGATATATAACCGACCAATGATAGACAGGAATCGTAAACAGGCAGAGGTTCCTGACGTTTGTACTGTTATCAAAAACGAAAAAGGCACAGCACCAGGAATGATGTTTGAAAAAAATGGAAGCATTTTCATTTCAATGCCGGGCGTTCCTTCAGAAATGAAAGCAATGATGCAACCGGTTGTAAGCATCATTCAAAAAAAATTCAAAACACCTGCAATTGAACATCGAACGTTGGTTACAATGGGTATGGGCGAATCATTTCTTGCTGAGCATATCAAGGATTTTGAAACAACACTGCCAACCAACATTAAACTAGCTTACCTGCCGAATTATGGATTGGTTCGGTTAAGACTTACGGGACATGGGGCTGATAAGATCATTTTACAACAACAGCTGGATGAACTTTTCGCCACATTGAAAAAGCAGGTAAAAGATATTCTTGTTACTGATGAAGATATTCCAATTCAAGCTGCAATTGGAAAACTATTGATTGATAAAAACAAAACAATGTGCACTGCGGAAAGTTGTACAGGAGGTTATATGGCTCATCTAATTACAGCTATTCCTGGTTCGTCAAAATACTATTACGGATCTGTAGTGAGTTATGATAATCGTATCAAAACAGGTATTTTAAAAGTAAACGCTTCTACATTAGCATCCTCCGGTGCCGTAAGTGAAGAAGCCGTTACAGAAATGGCTTTGAATGCAGTAAAATTGATGAATACTGATTATTCCATCGCAGTTAGCGGAATCATGGGCCCAACAGGTGGAACTGAAGACAAACCGGTTGGCCTGGTGTGGATCGCTGCTGCTAATAATGAAGGGAAAGTTGCAACAAGGTCATTCAACTTTCGCTTCGATCGCCAGCGCAATATTGAAATGACTGCTACCAATGCATTGAACTTTCTTAGAAAATTCATTATCGAAAATTAAAAAGCCACGGTATCCGTGGCTTTTTATAAGAACATGATATTTTTATAAGAACATGATATCTTTTACAATGAAGCGAGTAATTCGTTAGCCATTCTAACATAATTATCAGCTTTCTGTTCTGCAGCTAAAGCTTTTGTTTTTTCTGCACTTGCCTTTGCTGTAGCCTTGTCGCCTTGCTTAAGAGCGATCCTTGCCTTAAGTAAATGCATCCAGAAAGCTTTTGGGTTGTTCTCAACAGCTTTATCAACCCATTGTCTTGCTAAATTAATGTCCTTGCCATTCTCATAATAGTAAGTAGCAGCTGCAAAGTACGGACGGTTGTCTTTGATCAAAGTATTCTCGATCTGAGCCATCACCTTAGCATCAGTATTGGTAGTGATTGGCAAAGACACCATTGTTTTTTCCCACATCAACTGGAGATCAACCGAACTGTTGGTGATATTGCCAAACTGCATGGTTAACGTCTCTACATGATTCGCATTCGTAACAGGTTTTACATTTACACGCACCACATCATTCTCCTGCTTGTAAGCTGAGGCAGACGTAACATTAAGATCTTTAGTAATGATAAAAACCCACTCATCCTTACCAGGAATACTAACTAAACCATACTTACCTGCTTTTACATCCACACCTCCGATTTTCACATCATCACTAAATGTGAGTGTAGTAGCATTATTCGCACCTGTTCTCCAAACAATCCCAAATGGTTCTACATCTCCAAGTATTGTTCTTCCTTTAGCGCCAGGCCTGCTGTAGCTCAGTTCAATATTTCCAACACCAAAATCCTGTTTGATCGTTTGTAATGGGCTTGGAGCCGGAGTTCTTAATTGTGCAGAAGCTCCCAAACAGAAGAAACATACAATGGCTAGCAAAATCGTATTTCTCATATTCAATTTTTTTTGCAAACGTAAGAAATTTATCGCCCCTATTACTGGATTTCGATCCAATCATGGCATTTGCCAAGATTAAAAATGGCCTCTTCCTGATGAGAATCATGTTTTTGAATGCCATCTGTCATCTTTTAGCTGATATGCAACCTCCATTTTTGCTATGTAATTAACCATTACACCGAATGTCAGCCGTTGCTAACCATACCATAAAACATGAACTTGAAGTTGAACTCTGGTTGAAAGAGCTGGCATTTCTCAACGACCAGATCAACATAATGAAGCGCCATCTTCCCGATGCTGCAGACCATAATGGATCTGAGGAAGTATTAAATATGATCGATCATTTTTCTGAATCTTTCTCTATCCAGAAAAAATGGTTACAGAGGATGAAGTTAAAGCTGGAAAATATTTCTGTAGACGAGGAAGATGAATGGGAGACTGAATTTGAATTGACACCTTCCGTAAAGATGTTCGGCCTGCAGATGCAGGCAAACAGAATCGTAAACGATGAGTTGAAAGATAATTTCTTAAAATTTTTTAGTTAAGTGGATGTAGGCCTTTATTTCGATTGTTGTGCAAACTGCCTGGTTCTCCAGGCAGTTTCTTTTGTGCATAGTGCTCCTGCTTCACTACTGTTCCCTTATTAAAATTCAATCCAGTTGTAGAGTCAAATCATCAACCAGCCTTGGTTTCATTTTTGTGACCATCACATTAAAGCAATTTTGATGAGAGGAATTATTGTGACCATTGCATTTTCATTGATAATCAGTGCTGGTTTTGCTCAAACCGCCACTGTTACAGACGACGATACCATGCTACAGCCAAAAGCTGATGATGATAAAACAGTGATGCAGAAGCTGGTAAGAAATCCAAACATAGCAGGAGCAGAAGAAAAGATCAGGATGATTGCCTATAAGAATCCTGACCTGGTCTACACATATGCCGCCTCAGGTAGTGCATTAAGCAAGAAAATTAAAGCCAGTAGCGATCCTTTGGTGAGTACCATCGGCAAAATGGCTTCGATGAAAACAGGCAGACTATACTTCCCTTTTCTCGATGATCTTTATCGTGGCACGCTAACATTTGAATCAATTGAACCAGCTTTAAAAGATGATAATAAATATTATAAGCTGCTGGTAAAAACACAGTTAAGTTATGCCGACCGTCTTTCAAAAAATGAAACACCTATTGGTTATAAAGACCTTTCAAAAAAACTGAAGCAAAAAGCAATTGAGTTATACGTAAACCAAATCAATGGTCTGCATAACGCTTCCGATGCTGTTCGTTATCGTAAACTACAACCACTATCGCCGGAAGAGTTGTATTATGTAGCAGTGATGGGTGCCGATGAAATTTACACGAGTAGTTATCTTGGTGTATACAAAAGGATCTTTGACAAATTAAAAGGAAAAAATGCGGGTGATGAATTAATGAAAGCAGTTGGTTATGATCATTTCAAAAAATGGATAAAACTCGCTGCAGGTTACAATACATTGAATGATTTTCTCACCAGGATGGAAACTGATCAGTCCATTGTACTGATGAAACGCTTTGTAAACAAGCTGGATGAAACGAATAGCCTGGAAGATGCTGTTGATGTGGCTGATGCATTTGCCAGTATTGCTGACCCTACCTTACAACTTCTCATTCTAACTGAAGTACAGACCAACCAGGAAAAAGCAACCAGCTTAAGAGCAAAGAATATTTACAACACCTTAAACACTATTTTCCTTTCAAAAGATCCGGCTAATAATATTGATATTCCGGCTACGCTAGGAATCAACCCTGTTTTTAACATGCCTGTCAGTACATTAAAAGATCCTTCAGGAAGAGTGATCATAGAACAGTTTATTTATGGTGATGAGATTGGACCTGCCGATTTTGCAAACTTTCTCGCCACATTCAGAAACAGCAACTGGAAGATCATCAATAAACCGGAATGGGTAGAGATCGTTTCGCTAAAAGGAAATGATGTTACGATCTATGCAAACAAACCTTTAGATGAAAGAAAAGGTCTGGATGCCAAAGCCCAGGCTAATCTCAACGATTACTTATACAAAAATAATATTCACCCAACCATTGCTATTCATCGTGGACATAGCTATCATGTTCGGTCAACGATTGAACAATTACCTTCTTCATCAAAAGTGGTGCTGCTAGGAAGCTGTGGTGGATACCAGAATTTAGATGATGTGTTACAGGCATGTCCACAGGCTCATATTATTGCAACTAAGCAAGTGGGAACAGCTATCATCACTCAACCTTTGATCAATCACATGGCTGATCTTTTAAGAGAGGGAAAAGACCTTGAGTGGCCTTCAATCTGGAAAGATCTTAGTACAAAATTTAAAGACAAAGCAAGCAAGGATCGGTTTGAAGACTATGTACCACCACATAAAAATCTCGGAGCAATATTTATGATTGCATACAATAAACTGGATCCTTCCAGAGAAAGATTAGCATCGGCTGATTGACATTCTAATATGTTTCTAATGCCATTCTGAACAAGGCTTAATAATAGTAACAGAAATTGCAGCTAGTTTGTAACTAATCATAGATGTTTAGGTTTAGGGTGAGCCGGGCTTTTTTAAAAGCCCGGCCTTTTTTTGTTATTACCTTAAAACTGCTTCATCATAATTTGCTTATCTTTTGCGTGAAGTTCAATGCTTTAAACCTCCGATTCATATTATGCTGTACCTGAGAACTGCTTTATTGCTTGTTTTGGTTGCCTTTTCAGGTCAACTTGTTTGGGCTGGTGTTGCACCTGTCGGAAACAAAAAAGGTAAAAGAGTATACATACTCTCCATTGGATTTTCACCTGCATCGGGCCAGGAAAAAAAAGATATGATGATCTTCACTCCCTGTTCTGCTTGTATCACAGATGCAGATGGTATATCAGCATATTTTACGAAGTTAAAAAAGAAGCCGGGAGCAGGAATTGATAGCGTAATAAGTCAGACCTACACCACTGATATAACACTCGACACATTATACAAGGCATTTGCAAAAATCCAATCAACCATTCAGCCAGACGATATATTTATCTTTTATTATGCAAGCATCGGTTGGGGAATACAAATGGATGAAAAAGGAAACAAGGAAGGTTTTTATGCCATAAACAATCTTGCAGTTAATAAACAGAGGGAGAACTATGTATTTACGCTTAGTCACCTTAAAACACTCACAGACAGGATAGCTGCGAAAAGCCAGTTGATTATATTCGATACTGGTGAAGGTGATGTGATCTTACCGGATTACTACAGGAACTTTTTTAGTGATAATATTTCCGAAGCATTATTCTCTAAAAAGAATCGAGTGATTATTTGCCCTGAAAAAATGAGCAGTGAGTCGAAAGATCCTAAAACAGGTGTGATAAAAGGTGATATGTTTAAAGTGATCAGCAACTTACCTGATAGCTTTAATGTATTGAACCTGTTCGACACATTACATCGAGCATCTTATAAGACATTCCTTAAACATTGGTATGACCAGCAATTGTCTGTGCAGGCAAACATAAAGATCATAGAGGAAACAGAGTATTTAAGGCTCCTATCGTTTGTAAAGCCAGAATCTGGAAGTGAAAAACGTGGTCTGACCATCAAACAAAAGCCAGCCGTTATAGACAGCAATATTGCCACCCGGAAGAAGAAGGTGATCATTGTAGCTACGAGCAATTATGAAGCTAGAGACAACTGGGCATTATTGAGAAATCCTGTTAACGACGGACGAGATGCAGCCAGGGTTTTCTCTTCATTGGGTTATGAAGTGATTCCTTTGTACAATAAGCCAAAAGACAGCATCTTATCAGCAATATCCGAATTGATCGATAACGAAATTCAGAACCCATACAGCCAGTATATCATCTATTTTGCTGGTCATGGGTATTATGATCAGCGACAAAAAGCGGGATATATAGTTTGCAGCGATTCTAAGCCGATGAAAGACATGTCGAAACCTTCTATGACAGAATTGAACAGCTATATTGATTATACTGTGCTGTTCAGAAATCTCGATCAGCTGAATAAAGTAATACTGATAACGGATGTATGTTTTGGCGGAACCTCATTATCATCTATGCTGCAGGGTAACAGGGAAACAGATCCTGAAGGTGAGGTAGCTAAACTAAAGAATCCATTTAAAAGAGTGCTGGCTTCTGGAATTAAAGAAGTGGATGATTTTATTCGCTTTCATGACGGATCAATTAGTAGCAACTCTCCTTTTGCTGTAGCCTTGTTAGATATACTGACGAAAGAAGGTGCTTCACTAAGTTTTGAAGAGTTATATGCTAAATTGAAAACAAACAAGCAGTTAAATCCTACACCGATCGAATCATATTTTGGAAATGAAAGACTGCCAAATACGTTTACTTTCTAAATCGGATTTAAATTGAATTTACTGAGCCGGCAACAGAATATGGAATGTGGCCCCTTCACCTTCTTTTGATGTTGCAAAAATGTCTCCTTTATGATTCTGAGCAATTTTCCTGCACATTGCAAGCCCAATACCGGTTCCTTCAAAATCTCTCTTTCCATTCAATCGTTGAAAAATATTGAATATCTTCTCTGCATCTTCCTCACTAAAACCAATACCGTTATCGTTAACAGTGATATGATGATATGATTCACCACTCAATTCACGAGATGCCAATAAATTCCGGTCTGCCAATTCTGATGAGATAATAATAATTGGCTCAACCTGTTTCCTGGTAAACTTCAGTGCGTTGGAGATAAGATTACCAAACAACTGCGACATATGCAATGGAATGGCACTAAGGGTTGGTAAACCATGATATTCCAGCTTCGCATGTTTTTGCTGCATCAGCAGTTCAAAATCGTTCTCTATATCTCTTATCACCAGATTAAGATCTACATTAACAGGTTCATCGGCTTTGCCGGATAATTGAGAGTAGCTTAGCACATCACGAATCAACGCAAGCATTCTTGATGATGCCAGTTTTATCCTGTCAACATAATGTTGCGAACGTTCGTCCAATGCAGGAAGATTTGATTCGAGCATTTGTGTAAATACACTCACTTTTCTTACCGGCTCTTGTAAATCGTGTGAAGCTATGTAAGCAAATTGGGCCAGTTCTTCGTTAGATTTCTCAAGACTGCTATTGGCCGCTGCAAGTTCTTTTGTTCTATCTGCAACAACGTCTTCAATTTGGTGCCGGGCCATCACCTGTGGTGTTACATCATGAGCAATGGCGAGAATTCCAAGAATATTTCCTTCTGCATCACGATAAGGATCATACACAAAATTCAGGTAAACGGTTTCCAGTTTTCCGAAACGCAACAGGCTAACAGGCATCTCATCGGCATGAATTGATTCTCCTTCATTATATACCTTTTCCAATAAAGCTTCAAGTCCCTGCTCTCTTGCATCAGGCAATGCATCAAATACAGGTTTGTGCATGATATCTTCAGCTGGCTTGCCCCATAACTCTATGATCAGTTGATTGGCTACTTCAATAACATGATCGGGACCCAATAAAATGCACATAGCAACCGGAGCCTGTAAAATCATATTGCGAAAGTTCTTTTCGCTTTGCTCAACCTGTTGTTTGGCCAGGTTAAGATCAGTTACATCTGCAGCTGTATTCATTACACCAAAAACATTTCCATCAGTGTCAAACAATGGTGTGAAGCTGTAATTGAAATAATATATTTTTAGTTTCTCATCAACGATAAGATCTACCCGTTGATTTCTTGCATGAAAAGGTATGCCTTGAGTATATACACCATCCAGTTGCTGGAATATCTGCTGATTGCTCAACTCCGGTAATATGTCTGAATATAATTTTCCAATCACATCATAACCTTTACCCCATACATCCATAATGGAACGATTGGCCAGAAGAATTCTCATTTCTTTTCCGGTGTACACACCTATGGGGAAAGGTGCACTTTCTACTACCGATCTTAATAATTGTTCGGTATCTGCGGCTTTTTTTACAGACGCTACCTGTACTGTTACATCATGACACAAAGCCATTACACCTGTGATGGAACCATCTTCTTCCCTGTAAGGTTGATACACCACATTCAAATATCCTTCAATGGTTTTATCACCAGGTTTAATCGTATAAGGATGATGATAAAGATAAACCGGCTCACCTGTCAGCCGAACATTATTCAGCATCGGTTTAAACTCATAAGCAACCTCAGGTATTACATCAAAAAGTTCCCTTCCCAACAATTCTTCCGCTGTCTTGCCAATTAGTCTTCCATATGCATCATTCACTATCTCTACCTTCATTTCTTCACCGGTCAAAACCACAATACCAACCGTAGCTTCACGTATAAGGGATTGAAAACGCTTTTCTGATTCCGTTAATTTTTTGATGGTTTGAACCTTGGTGGTGGTTTCTGTACAGGTAACAAAGCATCCACTGATATTTCCATCATCACCATAAGCAGGGCTATAACAGAAAGTCCAGTATATATCTTCGATCTTTCCATTTCGATAGAATGGAACTAACTGATCATTGAACTGTACAGGTTTTCCGGATTTCATTACCTGGTGTATCAATGGACCGATAAAATCCCATATCTCCGGCCAGACTTCTTTTCCTTTTTTACCGATCGAAGGATGTTTGCCATTTGTTCCAAGACTCGGCAAAAACGCATCGTTATAAAAACAAATAAGCTCTTCACCCCAGAACAGGAAATGCGGAAACGCAGAATGCAGTATCAGTCCTAAAGTAGTCTTCAGGCTAATAGGCCATGTATCTGGTGTACCGAGTGGAGACTTACTCCAATCGTATTGCCTGATCAGTTCAGCCATTTCGCCATCATGTTGCATGACAGCAGACCCAAAGACATTAATATCTCTATTCAATTCCATTTGTTTCAATTTGTCAGTTGGGGATCGTACTACTATAATGTTCAGTTCTGATCGTTCAATGCTTTCTTAAGCATAATCACAAGGTCATCGAATACTTCAGGTTTAGTAAAAAAATCCTTTGCACCCATTTCTTTCATTAACGATATGGTGGCAGCATGAGAAGAAGTAGAAAGCACGATCACTGGAATGTGTTGAAGGTTTTCTTTTCTTTTAATTTTCTGTAAAAACTCCTGACCGTTCATTCCCGGCATATTGAGATCGAGAAAAATCAAATCAGGCTCTATCTTGTTTGACGAAAGCTCCTGCAACGCATTTCCGGCATTAGCCATTACGGTCAAAGCGATAGTCTCATCCACCTTTGCCAGAGCAGAAGAAAATATCTCCTGGTCATCCTCGTCATCATCAATATGCAAAATCTTCCGTATAGACATAAAGGCGAAAGTTAAGCAGAAAATGGAAAGTTTGCAGTTCAGTCAGCCGCTTTTTTTTAGAGGACACGGCATAAACTCCTTAAATAAATTACAGATAATTCTTATATATGATATACACTTTTCTTAGTATCAGCCAATCTGTTATGTTTCCTATTTTCGCTTCCTTAAAATCAAAACAGGACATGCATATGAAAAGAATGTACAAATTTATGATCGCAATGGTCATAATGACAATGGTAACAGCTACGGCACAATCGCAGGATGTAAAGACCGAAAGAATTACAGTAGCTTATATGATTGCGATGGGTAGAAAACCAAGCTCAGCTGAACTCAATTACTGGAAAGGCCAGGGGAATTTAACGGTAGAACAGTTAGTAGAAAATCACCGCCAATATCTGGCAGGCGATAAGGCCAGCAAGAGAACGATGATCATTAAGGCTTTTAAAAATGCCTATGGCCGTAATCCTACAGAAAGCGAGATCAATACTAACATGAACCAGAACATGACCTATGTTCAGTGGATGAATAATCACCTTGCCTGGCTTAAGAAAAGCAGTAGCGATTACGTAAATGTTATCAAGAATTCTTACAAAACAGTATTCGGACGTGAGCCTAATGCTGCAGAAATAAATTTCTGGAAATCTCAGCCTGTTATGTCTCACATGATCTTAGCAGCATGCCATGAAGACTGGAAAAGAAAAAATGGCAATACCGCAAAAACTAATGGTTCAAACACTATTGGTTCTTCATCTTCATACCTTGAACTGGCTTTTGTTGGTTCACAGGTAGCCAAAGAAGCTAGTAGCCTGATTGGTCCTGCCGGAGGTAATGTAATTGCTCCGGGTGGTGGAAACGTTGTTTCTGCTGGAGGTGCGAATGTTGTTGCAGCTGGTGGTGGAAATTAATAGTAAATAAATTAAATCAGAGGCTGCTTAAATGCAGCCTTTTTTATTGATTAACGTTAAAATAATTAACGAGTATTCTTGTTGCCATAACAATTTAAAAGCACCACTGCAAGTAAAGGAACAGATACCAGCAATGGCCGGTAATCCGGTGATTCATCAATACAAGAATTTTTTAAGATTATTGCATTTACGAGTAATACCAATCCAAGCATCATGCTTGCCATTGTTGTATGTTTCTCTTTCATTGCCATTACAGATCTAAAGTACAATGGAGCAGAAAGATTACAACTGATGGAGATCATGATGGAGAATTTTTACTTGTCTTTAAGTAGTAACTGAATTAAAGTAGGGTCATCGTTTTTATTTTATTGCTTCGCAATATTTCTCTTCTATTTATGGAGTGAATGGATGATTGTTAATAGGCTTTATCTTTAACCCATGCAAGAACCGGTATTAGATAAACCATCTAAAAAGAAACCATTTTTTCCTGTAAGAGAAGAATTGAAAACATACTTAAAGAATTACGGTCGTGAGGTGACACTTCCGGTAACCTATAACGACCTGCTCAATATCACCTACTCCATTCCTTTAAAAGACAAAGAAGGAAAAGACACACTTTGGGAGAAGACCTTGTATGATATGAAGGATTGGGAACGACTTCGTGAAGGCTTAATTCAACTTTATGCTATTATAAAAACAGAAGGTGATTTTTCGTACACCAGTCATCTGGATGTTGCCAGGATCGATTACTGCACTTTTGGAAATTCAAATCCTTTTCGCATCAGGATCGTAAACCGGTTCAATGATAACTACGATCATTATTACATTAAAAAAGAAGATGCTTCCAGGATATATGGATTAGAATTGGAACATCTTCTCTCTCCTAACAGACTCAGCTATTTAACAGGTCCTGGAACTTTAGTGGAAGAACATATTGTTGGAATTCCGGGTGATGTTTTTATCCAAAAACACCTGGAGCTTCCCGAAACTAATAAGATAAGGCTGGCAAAAGAGTTCGTGAAATTTAATGAGAGATGTTTTGTGAGATTACTGGGCGATATGAGAAGCTATAACTATGTGATCGTTGTTTCGCCTGATATTGAGGATTACCAATACAGGATGAGGGCAATTGATTTTGACCAGCAATCTTATGAAGGAAGAAAAAGTCTTTACCTGCCGCAGTTCTTTAAGGAAAATCTTCCGTTTGTAGACCTTACGCTAAAACACCTGAACAAAGAAAGCATTGAACAATACCAGGCAGAAGAAAGAACACTCATGGCACTCAGAATTGCCTCATCACGATACCGTGTGCTGGAGTTATTGAATATTATGAGCAATGATGTGCTTTCTACCACTGACAAGATCAACCGGCTGAAACATGACCTTGCTGAACATTACAAAACCAACTCGATGCTTCGTTGTAAAAGCATGGGTGATATTGTAAAGCAAACGCTGCGATATTCACTGAAGAAGAGTTTAAACCTGATACAAAAAAACCTGGGGAAGGATAGTGATTAAAGCGGAATACGGATGACGCTGACAGGAAAGCTTTTCACGGATTCTGATTTTCTTTTTATGGTGAACACAGATTCTGGCGTTACCAGCTGCTGTTGCAGAGCTGATTATAATCATCTATATCATCCTTATTCCTATTCTCTCTGTTCCTATATTTGCCGAACTTTTACAGGACGTACAAGTGAGTGACACAACTAAGAATCATATGTGTTACTGCAGTTCGTCTCCAAAAAAAACTATACATGGCAAATCAACAAATTCTGCAACTGCTTGGCGACAAAGCCGAATCACTACTCAGCTATCAATCGAAAACAGTAGACAAGAGCCACTTACATCTTCCTTCAGCCGATCACATGGACAAAGTGTGGACGTACAGCAACCGTAACAACCAGGTGTTGCGTAGCATGGAACAGCTGTTGAATCATGGAAGACTTGCAGGTACAGGTTACTGCTCTATTTTTCCAGTTGACCAGGGTATTGAACACAGTGGCGGTAGTGCTTTTGCCCCCAATCCTATTTACTTCGATCCTGAGAATATTATAAAACTGGCTATTGAAGGTGGCTGCAACGGAGTTGCTTCTACTTATGGTGTACTTGGAATTATGAGCCGTAAATATGCTCATAAAATACCTTTTATTGTTAAGATTAACCACAATGAGTTCCTGAGTATGCCTAATAAGTTTGACCAGACCATGTTCGGTACCGTAAAATCTGCCTGGAATATGGGAGCAGTTGGTGTTGGTGCTACAATCTATTGGGGCAGTGCCGAAAGTGCCAGACAATTGAAAGAAGTTGCTGAAGCCTTTGAATATGCACATGAACTGGGAATGATGACCATTCTCTGGTGCTATACAAGGAATAATTCCTTCAAAGTTGATGGAGTTGATTATCATACCTCAGCTGACCTTACTGGTCAAGCTAACCATTTGGGTGTCACGTTACAAGCTGATATTATTAAACAAAAGTTACCTACCAACAATGGTGGTTATTTGGCTACCAAGCATGGTAAAACAAGCCAGTTGGTATATGACAAACTTACCACAGACAACCCTATCGATCTTTGTCGTTACCAGTTGTTGAATTGCTATAATGGTAGAGTTGGATTGATCAATTCCGGTGGTGAAAGTAAAGGTGAAAGCGATCTGCAGGAAGCAGTTTATACAGCCGTGATCAACAAAAGAGCCGGTGGTATGGGATTGATCCTTGGTCGTAAAGCGTTCCAGAAACCTTTGGCAGATGGAATTAAGCTCCTGAATACTACACAGGACGTTTATTTGGATGACTCCATCACAATAGCTTAATATATTGACTTATAAGCTACAAGCTGCAGGTTTAAAGCTTGCAGCTTGGGGCTTTTTGATTATCTTCAATTCGCCGTATTGAAAACCCAGCTATGAAGAAAGACCAGACCGAGGATATAGAATCAAACCTTGCAGGTGATGAAGGAACATCAGGTGAAGAAGTGAAGCCAAAATGGTATAAGCGTCTTAGAAAGGGAATCACCACCTCAACTGCTGATAAAAAAGAAACACCTGAAGGCCTTTGGACCAAATGCCCTGAATGTAACCATATTACTACTTCAACCGACTTACGGGAAGCATTATTCGTTTGCCCTAAATGCAGTTATCATCACAGAATTGGCAGTGAAGAATACTACGAGGTTATTTTTGATAATAACGAATACGAACCGCTTTTCGAAAATATTCAAAGTAAAGATGCACTTGGATTTACAGATCTGAAACCCTACAAAAGAAGGCTGGAAGAGATTCATGCGAAAACCGATTTGAAAGATTCAATGAGGGTAGCCGTGGGTAAGGTAAACGGTGAAGGACTTGTTTGTGCCTGCATGGATTTTGAATTCATCGGAGGTTCATTAGGTAGTGTAATGGGTGAAAAATTTAGCCGTGCAGTAGATTATTGTATTGAGCATAAGCTGCCTTACATGGTGATCTCTAAAAGTGGTGGTGCTAGAATGATGGAATCGGCCTTTAGCTTAATGCAATTGGCCAAGACCAGCGGAAAATTATCACAACTAAGCGATGCACAACTTCCTTATATCTCTTTACTAACTGATCCAACATTTGGAGGTATCTCAGCCAGTTTTGGAATGTTGGGTGATATCAATATTGCCGAGCCCGGAGCATTGATCGGTTTTGCAGGTCCGAGGGTTATAAAAGAAACCATCAAAAAAGATCTTCCGCCAGGTTTCCAGCGAAGCGAATTCTTACTGGACCATGGTTTCCTGGATTTTATTGTACATAGAAAGGATCTGAAGGAGAAATTGGCCCAGGTGATCCGACTATTTAGAAATTAATCACAAAATTATACGCAGTTAACTTTTCCAAAGTTTAGTACTTTGGAAAAGTTGTTTATGGCAAGTATTAAACATCATGCTACAGTTTATTAATTCTATCTAATTCATTAACTCTATTTTTGCCGCCCATGGCAGCAAAAGAAATCAGTAACAGGCAGGCATACTTTCATTATCACATAGAAACAAAATATGTGGCCGGTGTTGTATTGCTTGGAACTGAAGTAAAATCTATCCGAGAGGGAAAGGTGAGTTTCAATGATGCCTTTTGCTTGTTTGATCGTGGTGAACTTTGGCTGAGAGGTATGTACATTGCTGAATATTCTCATGGCACAGCTAACAATCATATTGCAGTACACGACCGAAAACTGCTGCTAACAAAAAGGGAGTTGAACAAACTGCAGGCAGCATTGAAAGAAAAAGGTCTTACCATAGTACCCCTGAAAGTATTTTTTACTGATAAGAGCCTGGTGAAAATAGAGATTGGCCTGGGCAAAGGAAAAAAGTTGTACGACAAAAGAGAATCAATTAAAGCCAGGGATACTGACAGAGAGATCAAAAGATATCTGAAATAGTTCAATATCAATGTTAATAACCGAATAGGCGCTTTTCTTCTTTTCCACTTACGTTTGCTGCACACTTATCTCACGGTATCTTTCGTTATAATTAGCATGATTATTGGTTAAAAGCAAACATCCACTAAATTTCATTTTATGAAGAGCCTACTCTCATCCTTGATAGCTGTACTGCTGTTTACAAGTGCAAATTCACAAACAGTTACAGGTAAATGGTATGGTGTAGGCAATGCCAACATGGATGGATCCAACAATAATTACCTGATTGAAATGGTGCTGATCCAGAAAGGTGCTGTTATTACTGGTGAATTCAATTATTATTTTAAGAACGGGTATTTCCCAAGTAAGATCTCTGGTAACTACGATAGCAAATCAAGAAGGCTTCATATAAAAACAACTCCTGTTACTTACTATCGATCAGCAGCAGTGAATGGTGTAGAATGCAGCATGAACGGAGATTTTACCTTATTGGTTTCAAAAGCAGGTTCTTCACTTAAAGGCAAATTCAGCAGCACAGATTTTTATTCATTGACTTGTCCTGATATATTGATGAATCTTAATTATTCATCAGAAGATGATATTCAGAAAGACGAGATCATTATGGAAGAAAAAGATCTTGGTGTGTCAGAAGAAAAGAAATTAGATGCTTCAATACCTGTGGTACCTGTTGCATTCAAAGAACAATCAACTGCAGAAAAGCAGTTTCCACAGCGTAAGAATATTGAAATGGGTGTTATAGAAGTAGACAATGATAACATTAGTATTGAGTTGATTGATAATGGCGAAATCGATAAAGACTCTGTGAGCATTTTCTTCAATAATCATATTCTTGCAAACAAATTGGAACTCACAAAGCGTGGCCTGGTATTCAGTGTTAAACTGGATGAACACCGAACAGTGAACGAGATAAGCATGTTCGCAGAAAATCTTGGTATCATCCCTCCTAATACAGCTGTCTTGATTGTGCATGATGGTAAAAAGCGTCACGAGGTGAGCTTAACAAGTACCCTGCAAACCAATGGAATGATCAAGTTAAAGAAACGAACAGCGGAATAGTTATTTATAAGAGACCAGTTCTGCTCCAAGTTTTTTTGCAAGACCTTTTGCACCCCATTTCATTACAACATCATGATTGTATTTGAACAATGGCTTAAGCACAAAAGAGAGTGCATTCATCCATTTCTTTTTAGTGGCTACTCTCCAGTCGTATTGTAAGTAGGTAACTCCATCCTTCTCAAAAAAATGCCAGGTACCTTCACCCTCCAGTTCACCATATGCAATTCCATATAAGCGTTTCATATCCTCACGCTCCAGCAATTTTGATGTAAATGTTAGTTTATAAGGAAGAATGCTTTGCCATGTATATTCTCTAACACCATTAATGCCTCTTTCATCACCTTCATCAATCGTCCTTGCATTCTTCACTCCTTTCCACCATTGAGGCCATTCGAGTGAATGGTAAATCGCATTCCAAACATCTTCTACCGGAGCTTTTATTTGCCACCTGGTGATGAAAAGATACTTCTGGGCCATGGGGAATGTTGTTTTACTAAGCTAAACATTTTCACTCAGCTTCAATCGATCACAGAAACAAATCCATTCACTCACCGTTTGTAAAAAAGAATTCCTAAAAAGGCTTTTGTTAAGCATATATCTCCCCTCCATTGTGCATATTTGTAAGAATTAGATATCGTACACTATGAAAATAAGGGGATTAGGATTATTGGGAGGGCTGTTTTTATTCATCAGCACATTTGCACAGGAAGCACCCAAAGGTTGGCATTTACTCGATGCTGAAAAAGATGGGTACCGTGGTATCAGTTTAAATAAAGCTTTCGAATTTTTGAAAGGGAAGAAATCTCAGCCCATCATTGTTGCTGTATTAGATTCCGGTATAGATACGGCTCATGAAGATCTAAAGCCTATACTTTGGAGGAATCCAAAAGAAGTACCGGGCAATGGTATTGATGATGATGGTAACGGTTATACTGATGATGTATTTGGCTGGAATTTCCTTGGCAATGCTAAAGGTGATATGGTAACAAAAGCATCATCAGAAATGGCAAGAATCTATCATCGCTATAAAGAAAGATTTGAGGGTCAGCATATTGATTTTGCCTCTCTTTCAGAAGATGATAAAGCGATCTATGAGATGTGGAAGCGAGCAGCGAAAGAAATTACTCCTGATCCTGAAGAACAGCTGAACGTTGCTTTTGTTGATATGGCTTTGAGTTCTATGCAGAAGTATGATAAGATGATCAGGGAAGACATGAAGAAGGAAGAGTATGTTATTGATTCATTGGAAAAATACCAACCCACCACCTCGCTGGCAAAACAGGCTAAATCAGGTTTTCTCACTTATCTGAAGCTCTTCACCTTTGAAAGTTCATCCACCAATACTTATATACTCAAAGAACTGGTGGAGTATGTAGACCAGAAAAGAACTGCTTTCACAGCTAAGGATAATCCACCTGCAGATCTCAGAAAAGAAGTGATCGGCGATAACTACAATGATATTAACGACAGGTTCTATGGCAACAGTAATGTAATGGGTGGAGGTCCTGTACATGGCACACACGTTAGCGGAATCATTGGTGCTATTAGAAATGGTGTTGGTGCCGATGGTGTTGCAGATAATGTACGTATCATGATGCTGAGAACTGTACCAAATGGTGATGAGTATGATAAGGATATTGCACTTGCCATTCGTTATGCAGTTGATAACGGTGCTAAGATCATCAACATGAGTTTTGGCAAAGGCTATTCACCGGAAAAGCAATGGGTGGATGATGCTGTCAGATATGCCGAATCAAAAGGTGTATTATTAGTTCACGCTGCAGGGAATGATGGAAATAACCTGGAAGAAACACCTTCTTATCCTACTCCGTATTTTTATGGAACAGCAACAAAAGCATCTAATTTTATCACAGTTGGAGCAAGTAGTGATCCCTCAATAAAAGGTGATTATATAGCAGACTTCAGTAACTATGGCAAAAAAACAGTTGATGTGTTTGCACCAGGAGTAAAAATATATTCAACCTTACCTGGTACAAGTCAATATGGCAACAACCAGGGAACCAGTATGGCTGCACCGGTTGTCTCAGGTATCGCTGCATTGATCTGGTCTCACTATCCAAATCTTACAGCAAAACAGGTAAAAGAAGCGATAGAAAAAACAGTGTGGAAGTCTGATACAACACTGGTGAACAGGCCTGGTGAAAAGAAAGAACAGGTATTTTTGTCTGATCTTTCTTCCAATGGTGGTATTGTGAATGCTTATGAGGCAGTGAAGTATGCTGATTCATTAAAGCCCGAAACAACAAACAAGAAGAAGAAAAATGAACAATTGCCTAAATCAACTTTCGAGAATAAAAAGATCAACTGATGGCAAGACCTCAACCAAATGACTACGCTGCTTATTATGAAACTTATGTAGGGAAAGTAAACGGAGAAAATGTTCAGGAGATCATCAGTACCTATAGTAATGCTATGCTGGATTTCTATTTTTCCTTACCGGAAGAAAAAGCAGATCACAGGTATGCGGAAGGAAAATGGAGCATAAAAGAATTATTACTACATATCATTGATGCAGAAAGAATATTCAGCTACCGTGCATTGAGAATTGCAAGAAAAGATAAAACACCTTTACCCGGCTTTGATGAGAACAGCTACACTCCTGCTTCAAAAGCATCAGCAAGAAGTTTTCAATCGTTGAAAGATGAATTTGCTGCAGTTAGAAAAGCAACAGATATATTACTCAGCACTTTTGATGAAGAACAGCTCTCCCAAAGAGGAACAGCAAGTGATCAACCTGTTACAGCAAATGCAATTGCATTTATTATTTACGGCCACATGCTGCATCACAAACAAATATTAGAAGAGCGTTATCTATAAATCTCATTTAACCAAACAAAGGCGATCCATCGGATCACCTTTGTTTGTTATCAAATTATCCCATTATCGAATTGTCGAATTAATCACTCTCTTTCTCACTCATCAGGTAAGCCTTAATAAAACCATCCAACTCTCCATCCATTACAGGACCAATATTGCCTACCTCGTAATCTGTTCGGTGATCCTTGATCATCTTATACGGGTGAAACACGTAACTTCTTATCTGGCTTCCCCACTCTATCTTTTTCTTGTTGGCATTCACTGCATCTTTTGCAGCTTCTCTCTTTTTCAATTCAATTTCATACAATCGGCTCTTCAACATCTGCATGGCTTTTTCTTTATTGCCGAGCTGTGAACGTTCAGTCTGACATACCACCACGATCCCTGAAGGAATGTGCGTTAACATCACTTTCGTTTCTACTTTATTTACATTCTGGCCACCAGCTCCACCACTTCTTGATGTTGCCATTTCAATTTCACTTGGATTGATGTCGATTTCTATTGTATCATCCACCAAAGGATATACATATACTGAAGCAAATGAAGTATGTCGTCTTGCATTGCTGTCAAATGGCGAAATACGAACAAGCCGATGCACTCCACTTTCAGCTTTTAGAAAGCCGTAAGCAAAATCACCATCAAACTGCAATGTGGCTGTTTTAATTCCTGCACCATCACCCTCCTGGAAATCGATCTCGGTTACTTTCCAACCCTGCTTTTCTCCATACATGCGGTACATGCGTAAAAGCATCTGAGCCCAGTCCTGGCTTTCTGTACCACCAGCACCGGAGTTGATCTGCAGTATTGCAGGCAATTCATCTTCTGGCTGGTTGAGTGTGCTCTTGAACTCTGCATCTTCAATTTCTTTCAATGCATTTTCATAAGCTTCTTTGGCTTCTTCTTCGGTGGCATCTCCACTTTTAAAAAAGTCGAACAGCACGGCGAAATCTTCCACAGCAGTTTCTACCTGCTTATAAAGTTTAAGCCAGTACTCGTTAACTTTAATTTCCTTCATGATGCCCGTGGCTCGTTCATTGTCATCCCAAAAGCCCGGTGAAAGTGAAAGCTGTCGGTCTTTTTCTACGATTTGAATCCGGTTATCGTAGTCAAAGAAACCTCCTCAGGACAATAACACGGTCCCTTATAGTTTTTAAATGCTCTGTTGTCATAGCTGCAAATGTAATTAGCCAATTTGATAATTCGACAATTAGTCAATTAAGTTCAATATTCAGCATTCCTTGTTCCTTGTTCGATATTTTTAAGCCGGCTGAGGTTTTACATGGCATCACCTCTTGTGTCACTCACTTGTACGTTTTGGTTTCATTGCATCAAGCTAAACCTTATCTTAGTAACACAAATCTGCTCTATGAAACAAATGTTAGCCCTAACTGCTTTCGCATTATTATTTGCCTGCAACGGTACAGGTGAATCTTCAGCTGCTGATACTGAAGAAATCAGTGCTAAAACTACCGGTGATCTTTATTTGAGGACATATATGTGGACAGGCATGTACGGCTCATCATTAGACATATCCTGGATATTCATGGATGATAAAGGAAATATTGTAAAGAATCCAAAGCATGGCGTGAACCCTGTTGACTGGGCGAAAGAAAAAAAGGATAACCAAAAACAAACCGGCACTTATAAAGTCCAAGGCAATAAACTTGCTATTAACTGGAGCGATGGTAAAACAGCTACCTGGAGTACAGAAAAAAAGAATGGTAAGTATTCGGCCATTGATGGTGGAATCACAACAAAGCAAACGGGTATGCCTAAGAATTATCGAATAGAAGGCCAGTATGCATCATCTGTTGTTTTACCAAATGTGGCAGCAACGAGTACACTCGTCTTTAAGAAAGACGGCACTTTCACCTCCAGTAATTATGGAACTGTTAGCACGCCAGATGTGTCTGGTGAATCCCAACAAGGCAATACCGGTACTTATGATATCAGTGGCAATACTCTTACTATGAAATTTCCTGATGGTAAAGTTGAGAAAAGTGTGATAACGATCTGGGATATGGATGGTAAAAAGCATCTTGTAATCAACAGTAAATATTACCCACAGGAAAAATGATCCCAAGTTGATCATATAACCTGGCAATTGAAGTATGTAGAAGATTGCTTCGTTCCTCGCAACGACGAAAGTAAAATGCCCCAGCACAAGGCCAGGGCAAGTAGGATATGTTCAATAATGTTATACCAGTACAAGAGTGCGACGCAAGCAAAGCTTATAGTAGCACTACAGTTTGCTCAATTAATTCTTCAAAATGTCCATCTTCACTTTACAACGGTCAATGGCATCACGGTAAGCATCTATTTTAGAATTTTTCAGGCTCATACGAATGGCTGTTTTGTA
Organism: Chitinophagaceae bacterium; assembly: GCA_036676415.1. Classification (GTDB taxonomy): domain Bacteria; phylum Bacteroidota; class Bacteroidia; order Chitinophagales; family Chitinophagaceae; genus JAEZDC01. The sequence goes on along the minus strand of JAKFCX010000060.1, from coordinate 220,978 downwards.
ATTCTTGATAGCAAGTTCATACTCACCTTTCATTTCGTACATGATACCAAATTCATTGAAAGCTGCAGCCTGGTCAACACCAGGTGTTTCGATAGCCTTATTTAAAAGCTCCTCGAGTTCGTTCCATTTACGTACACCGGAAAGCACCACCGCAAGATTGAGATAAACAGGAGTATATTCAGGCTCCAGCTCAAGACACTTCTTATAACAAGCTTCAGCCTTTTTATAATCGTAATATTTTGTTTCGTACAGCCATCCAAGGTGATTATATGCTTTACCATATTCTGGTGATTCAGCAATAATCGATTCTAAGGTTTGCATGGCATCAGCATAACGCTGCTCTTTTATATTTTGGTCAGCTTCGTAGAACCACTCGTCTAACCGGATTTTGTCGAAGAATTCCATAGTCAAGGGGATGTTTGTTGTTATTGGACTTCAAATTATCTAAATAGTAATATCAAACAATATGATTAATCAAGTTTTAATTCACGCTATGTGAACAACTCTGGCTGTGACTGTTGCTTGTTGTTTTGCGGTATCCATTCCATCTCTACACTCTTACTATACTCGGCTAATTTGTTACCCACAGCCTTCCATCCCATAACGTCAACGAAATCAGCAATCTTAATCTTTTGTTCACGTTTCTGAGCACCTCTTCCATTAGTAAGCAGCAGCACTGGCTTATCATCTGTAGTAACGGCTTCAAGCCTGTTATTATTACCTTCCTTGATAAATAAGAATTTAATACGCAGGGTTGTGGTCTCAATCTTAAACCGCTTCACATTGAACTGTTGCTTGTCATTATCGAGATAGACTGCAGTGATTATTTTTTCAGGAATGAACTTCTCTATTAACAAAACCTTTTCTGCTTCAAAACGTTGAGTTAATTCCTGGTCAGTGATCTCATAGGTACCATCATCATATACCACTACAATACGATCTTCCGGTTCAAAGCTTCCCAGGTAATCTCCTTTCTCGTCGGTATTTAATCTTCCGAAAGTATCGTCGAACCAAATCTTTTTTCCTGCTAAAGTGCTTCGGCCTTTTTCTTTAAACTTAACTGACTTTATAGGATACTTCGTAACCTGGTTACCCATGCTACTTCTTCCTTTGATGTCAAGTTCTTCAAAGTAGAACTCAAACTCTTTATTGCGTGCAGAGCAGTTAGGACTTAAGACAACTTTCACCACTTCAGCTTCGCCATTTGCATTGGCCGTGAAATAATGAACCTTTGATTTTGCATCACCTCTTGTAAGATCATATTCTTTATCTCGAGTAATTCCCGTTACGTTAAATCGTTTACCGTAACTGGTTCCGGAAGCACCATCCAGGTAGATCATGTTATAGGTGGTACGTTCATCATTTTTGGTAAAAACAGCGGCATGAATAATGTCTTTTCCAATAAAGGTCTTCTCACCTACTTTCACCACTTTCATCAGTCCACGTTTGGTGAAAACGATGATGTCATCGATATCAGAAACTTCGGTGATCAGTTCATCTTTCTTTAGAGAAGTACCAATAAAACCTTCAGCCCTGTTCATGTACAGTTTGGTATTGGCAATGGCCACCTGTTGTACTTTGATGGTGTCGAATAATTTTATTTCAGTCTTTCTTTCTTTTCCCTTACCAAATTTGGTAAGCAGGCTGTTGAAATAGGCCACGGCATAATCAACAAGATTGGCCAGATCATGCTTTACTTGCTTGATGTCAGCTTCAATGCCTTTGATCTGTGCATTCAGTTCATCAATATCGAGTTTGTAAATTCTTCTAACCGGTTTCTCGGTAAGTTTTAGTATATCCTCTTTGGTAACAGGTCGTTTCAGTTTTTTAGTGAAAGGAACAAAAGCTTTGTCAATGGCCGAGATCACCTTATCCCAGGTCTCATGTTTCTTCTCAAGCTCTTTGTATATTTTTTCTTCAAAGAATATTTTTTCCAGTGAAGTGTAATGCCATTTTTCTTCAAGTTCTCTTAATTTGATCTCCAGTTCTTTCTGCAGGAGATCTTTCGTATTGTCTACAGAAGATTTTAATAATTCTGTTGCCCCCAGGAATTGTGGTTTCTGGCTGACTATGACACATGCATTTGGTGAAATACTCACTTCGCAATCAGTGAAAGCATACAATGCATCGATGGCAATATCAGATTGAATACCTGAAGCCAGTTCTATCATGATCTCTACATGCTGAGCTGTTGCATCTGTTACTTTTTTAATCTTGATCTTTCCCTGGTCGTTTGCTTTAACGATTGATTCCATTAAAGTGGTTGTAGTAACACCATAAGGCACACTACGGATCACCAATGTTTTCTTATCCAGTTCTTCTATGATGGCACGAACACGAACTTTTCCACCTCGTCTTCCATCATTGTAATTGGAAACATCAACCATTCCCCCTGTCTGGAAATCGGGATAGAGTTCAAACTTCTTTCCTTTCAGGTATTTTATTGAAGCATCTATTAGCTCTATAAAGTTGTGAGGCAGAATTTTTGTGGAAAGACCAACCGCAATACCATCAGCACCCTGTGCCAGCAACAAAGGAAATTTCATTGGTAAAACAACCGGCTCATTCTTTCTTCCATCATAGCTTAATTGCCATTCTGTTGTCTTTGCATTGAATGCAACTTCAAGTGCAAATTTTGAAAGTCTTGCTTCGATATATCTTGCAGCAGCTGCATCATCACCAGTTCTTACATCACCCCAGTTTCCCTGTGTATCAATTAAAAGATCTTTCTGGCCCATGTTTACCAAGGCATCACCAATTGACGCATCACCATGTGGATGGTATTGCATAGACTGTCCAATGATGTTCGCTACTTTATTGTAACGCCCATCATCCATTTCTTTCATTGCATGTAAGATTCTACGCTGCACTGGTTTTAATCCATCTTCCAATGCAGGCACAGCTCTTTCCAATATCACATAAGAGGCATAATCAAGGAACCAGTTTTTATACTGACCCTGTAAGCCATTTTCATTTTCATGAACGTAATTGTCTTTACTTTTCGCCATATTTTATGATCCCAACGTTATTACTACTATAATGCTTCGTTGCGTCGCACACTTTTACAACAACAATTCTATTCAGCTTTACCAATTGTGCCTAAATGAGTTGCTTTGAACCCTTCAAATGTTTTTAGCCCATAACCCATCATTCTATCAAACGATGCATGGCCAAATAAAATTAACCCGGCCAGTTTCAATACATCATTCTCCAATGCAAATCCTGATATATATAATGCAACTGCAATTCCTTTATGATGAAAAAGATTATATAATACAGCACCAGCCTTGTTACCAGCCATATAGCCAAGCATACTTATATCTGGCGAGAGAAACAACACAAGAAACCACCACCACTCAAAGGGAAGCATGTCGAACAGGAATACACTCAGCACTAACATTCCAAATTCTTCCAGTTGAATGATTGTTTTCATATTTATGATTGAGCGGTTTCTTCAGCTAAAAATGGTTCGGCATTAACACCGGCCAGTTTCACCTGTACTTCTTTCCATCCGGCTTTTGTCCAGTCACCTTGCAATTCAATCTTTCCTTCTTCTGCCAGTTTCCTCATTCTCCAGGCAAGAAATACATCACCTGTTTTGATCTTCATTTTACTAAACATATTTCCAAACACCTTATGCAACTTCTGCCATTCACCTGTAATAGCAGATAATACTTCCTTATCATAAAATGTTTCCTCTTTGCTGACTATTTTTTTCCCCCCTTCTAATATTCTAACAATAGCATTTTCGTTGCAAAGTTTCTTCCACTCATCAGGATCAACTTCAAACTCGCTAAGCGTAATTGGCCTTGATAGTTTTTTTGCTTTTAGTATTTCCTTTGGCAATATTTCATGAATGGCTGTAGGATAATACAAACTTCCCTTTTCATTGAGGAATGGAAGATTATTCAGGTACAATACATATATCCTGCTTTGGTAATCTTTCAACTGGCTCATCAGCCAGTAATAACCACAAACATCATGTTGGTTTTGTCCCATCCACAACCAGACATCATCAGCACCTTCATCTAACTTCTGTTTCAGATTGTGCAGGGCAAGTTTGTCATCCACCATATCCAGTTGTTCTATGTATGGTGATTGTTCCAGTAAAGATTTCCACCAGTCTCTTCTCTCCTGCCATGCTTCAGGTGAATTCAGATTTCCCAATGGGCCTACAGCATAATCATCTTTGATCTCTACTATTTCACCTGTAAGGCTTTCATCTAATTCTATTGCTTTAATTAAAACATCAACATCAGCCTGTTGAAAAACAACGTGTATCATTTTTAGATTTTGACTTTTTACTTTTGAATTATCTTAAACATTTTCTTCTACAAGATCAAGTTCTACTTTCAAATTATTAATAATAAACTCCTGCCGTTCCATCGTATTCTTACCCATATAATATTCAAGGACTTCCTGGATATGTGTTTCCGGCATTAGCATTACCGGTTGCAGCCGAATTTCATCGCCGATAAACCTTCCAAACTCACTTGGCGATATCTCTCCCAAACCCTTGAATCTGGTGATCTCTGGTTTACTTCCCAGTTTTTTTACTGCTGCCTGCTTCTCTGTTTCATTATAACAATAGATCGTCTCCTGCTTGTTTCTTACACGGAACAATGGCGTTTCTAAAATAGATACATGGTCATGCTTTACCAGGTCAGGAAAAAACTGGAGAAAGAAGGTCATCATCAGTAAACGAATATGCATTCCATCTACATCAGCATCGGTTGCAATTACAATTCGCTGGTATCTTAATCCTTCCAGGCCATCTTCAATATTCAAAGCATGTTGCAACAGGTTGAATTCTTCATTCTCATACACCACTTTTTTGGTGAGCCCAAAACAGTTCAATGGCTTACCACGTAGACTGAACACGGCCTGTGTATCTACATCCCTGGACTTGGTGATACTTCCACTGGCACTGTCTCCTTCAGTAATAAATAAAGTAGATAAAGCCTGCAGCGAAATAAACTGCTCTTTATTTTTTGCAGGTGGTTCATCATTCAAATGCACACGGCAATCTCTCAGCTTTTTATTATGAAGATTGGCTTTCTTGGCTCTTTCATTAGCCAGTTTCTTAATACCAGCTAACTCTTTCCTTTCTCTTTCATTCTGCTCAATCCTTTTCTTTAAAGCCTCTGCAACCTGGGAATTACGATGTAAAAAATTATCCAGCTCTTTTGCAAGAAACTCGAGGATAAAATTCTTCATCGTTGGCCCACCTTCGTATACGATCTGTGAACCAAGTTTTGTTTTTGTCTGGCTCTCAAAAACCGGCTCCTGCACTCTTACCGAAACTGCAGCAACGATACTTGTCCTGATATCTGAAGCTTCATAATCTTTCTTGTAAAAATCCCGGATCACTTTTACGTAAGCCTCACGGAAAGCCTGCTGGTGAGTTCCACCTTGTGTTGTGTATTGACCGTTTACGAATGAGAAAATATCTTCACCATAATCATTGTTATGGGTGATGGCCACTTCAATATCTTCCGCTTTTAGGTGAATGATCGGATATCTTATTTCATCAACATTTGTTTTACGTTGCAGCAGATCCAGCAATCCGTTTTTGCTAACGTATTTTTTTCCGTTCAGTGAAATGATCAGACCTGCATTGAGATAACAATAATTCCATAGCTGTTCTTCGATGTACTCATTCCTGAAATTGAAATGTTTAAATACAGAACTATCAGGAATAAATGTTACCAGCGTACCATTCGATTCACTGGTTTTTACTTCTTTATGCTCTTTAAGCAAAATACCTTTTTCAAACTCAGCTACTTTGGCCTTTCCTTCCCTGAAACTTTCTACTTTAAAATAATCGCTTAGTGCATTAACGGCTTTTGTACCTACGCCATTCAATCCAACACTCTTCTGAAATGCTTTGCTGTCATACTTTGCACCGGTGTTTATTTTACTTACTACATCCACCACTTTCCCCAAAGGAATACCACGACCATAATCCCTGATGGTAACTGTTTTGTTGTCGATATTGATCTCAACCTGTTTACCATGACCCATGGTATGTTCGTCAATACAGTTATCGATCACCTCTTTTATCAGTACATAAATTCCATCGTCCGGTGCTGATCCATCACCCAGTTTTCCAATATACATACCGGGACGTAAACGAATGTGTTCACGCCAGTCAAGACTTTTAATACTGTCTTCGGTATAATCAAACATATTTTTATTCTCAGCCATAATTTCTTAAAAGTCAAAAGTGAAAATTCAAAAGTCAAAATGATAACCCAGGTTTTGATTTTGAATTGTAATTATTTTATCAACTCCCACATCCTTCTCATCGTTCCTTGCGTCGCACTCTTGTACAACATAACTCTTTGCAACTTAAATGCTATAGTCTACAGCCTCACACCTCCAGCCTCACAATCATCACCAACAAATGTAAAGCTTGCTGCTGCCCTGCAAGGTTTGAGTTTTTTAACAAAAGCAGGCAAATGTGTGGATAAAAACTCTTAAGGAAATCTTATACACCAAAACGACCACAACCGGTTAGTTTTGAGCCTTGAAAATGCCTGATTTACATATTGACCTGGACGTAATTGGAACACTGGCTTCACAAAAAAATGCGGAAAATGATGCTTTCAGGCAATTCCTCCAAAGTCATGATGAAGAAGAGATCGATATTGTAGTAAGAAAGCTGGACAGCAGCATCTCTCCTCAAATTGACTGTACGTCCTGTGGTAATTGCTGCAAAAGCCTTATGGTAAACATCAATGAAACAGAAGCCAATAATCTCTCTGATCATTTACAGATCACACGTGAAAATTTTGATGAGCAGTACATCGAAAAAGGCAGTAACGGTATGATGTTGTTAAACGCTATACCCTGTCATTTTCTTTCAGATAATAAATGTTCGGTATACGAATATCGTTTCGAAGGATGTAAAGAATTTCCCGCTCTTCATTTGCCGGGGTTTAAGAAAAGGGCTTTCACCACTTTTATGCATTACGATCGGTGCCCGATCATTTTCAATGTAGTGGAACAATTGAAAGATGAATTGAATTTTCATAATAAGTAACTTCATTCAATGAAGTTGTATCGCCACATTCCTATCAGCTTATTAACTTTATTTACCTTTTTTACTTTATCTACCCAAACAAGCTATTCACAAAAACTTCCTTCGGTTCATATATTACAGGACAGTATCAAATCATCTTTCAGGGGATTGTCTGTTCCGTCAGATTCAATCATTTGGGTCAGTGGAAGCAATGGAACTGTCGGAAGATCTTTAGATGCAGGCCAAACATGGAAATGGATGATCGTTCCTGGTTTTGAGAAGAAAGATTTCAGGGATATAGAAGCTTTTGATGCAGAGACGGCAATCATTATGGCTGTTGATAATCCTGCTTACATTTTAAAAACAAAAGATGGAGGCAATAGCTGGAAAGTTGTTTTTGAGAAAGAGCAGGAAGGGATGTTTTTAGATGCAATGGATTTTGAAGGTGATACCGGAATTTGCATTGGAGATCCAATAGTAATCGACACTTTCTTAGGAAAACGCTTTTACATTCTGAATAGTGACGACAAGGGTGATTCATGGACTGAAAATAACGGTGCATTTGTTTCTCCAGCCAGTTCAGCGGAATTCGTTTTTGCAGCAAGTGGCAGCAATATCATAAATATCCCAATAGGCTTAAAACTAACAAAGCTGATAAATCCGAAAATAACAAAGGCAATTTTTATTACCGGAGGTGTCGAATCGAATCTGGTTTTTTACAATTTGTACGGCTCTTATCGACGTATCAAGATTCCAATTATGCAGGGCCATCCTTCCAGTGGTGCTTTTTCCATTACTACCGGAGATAATGGACAAATATATATCGCTGGTGGAGATTATAATGAATACTGGAAAGATTCACGGAATGTTGTTTTTACTACCAATGCAGGCTGGAAACGTTCTTCTGTTCATGGGTACCGAAGTTGCATCATACAAACAGATAAAAAAAATTTCATCACCTGTGGCACCAATGGAGTTGACATGAGCTTTGATGGATGCAAAACATGGAAACTCATTCATGGTGATGGAGCCAGAGGTAAAGATGGTTTTAATGTTTGTGCAAAAAGTAAAACAGGGAAAGCTGTGTATTTTGCAGGTACAGGAAGAATTGGAAAACTCGTACCCTGATGTTGTTCAATCAAGAAAGAAAACTTTGGAGATGGTATATGGTGCTAGCAATAGTATTTGTTACCATCATCAGCTTCAATTTCTGTAAACCATTCGGTTTTTTCCGGGAAAGCAACCCTGCACTTGTTGCTATAAACGCATCTTATTGGAAAAATAATCCTGCCATTGCAAAAAAGAATATTCCGGTTAGTTCATACGCATTTGCAAAAGACAAACCTCCATTTACTCAATTTGATAATACAATCACCACTTTTGGGTCTGCATGGTTTGCTGTTCCTTATTATTTTTTGCAACTGACCAATATTCCTCCAGGGCCTGTTGGAGTGAGAATTTTTTCTCTTTTGTGGCTGGCTTTAACCGTATTTGCAATTTATAAATTAGCCTCACAACTCAACTACCAATTACCAAATAGAAAAACAATAACGTTTATTACTATTGTTTTATACCTCATAAGTCCTGTTGTACTATGGTACCAGGTAAATGGTTATGTACACGAAACGGCAGTACTGCCTTGTTATTATTTAGCCTGGTATTTCTTCCTGAGATTGTTACAGGACAAACAAACGAAATGGCTTTGGTTAACTGCACTATTTCTTTTTGCAGGAATTCAATTTGACTGGCTGCCTTTCTTCCAGGGAATAGTGATGAGTGCATATCTGCTTTTTAGCAGGAAGGAGAAATTACCAAAATGGATGTTATTGGTGCCTGGCATTGCAATTCTTTTAGGCGTTTTAATTATCATTTATACTTACACTTCCTGGGCTTCGCTAAATGATTATGCAAAATTTATGGAATGGAAGTTTCTTAGCAGAACTGTTGGTGAAGAAGGACATTCATTTTTTTCTTTCTGGCCAGCTAAGCTGAACATTTTTCTATTCTACATTGTTAGTTATGGAGTTCTACTGATATGGTTATTGATTGGTTTGATCAAAACTAGGCTTCACCCTTTCCTACTATTGATGTTAATCACGGCTGTATTGCATCATATTGTTTTCTTCGGATTTACCTCCGAACATGATTATGCCACACTAAAGATGGCATTTCCAATCGTGTTTATTGCTGCAATTATAATTAGTCAAATGAGAAAAAAGAATGCAATCGTTTCTCTTGCTATCATTCTTTCATTTGCAATCATTCAATATTTTTTCCTTCATAACTATCCCTTCAGAAAAGGAATGTATGCAGATAAACATTTCTTTAAAAACACAGGAGCAATCATTAAGAGGCTACCTACCAATACTGCTGTGTATATAAATACTGATGGCAAGTATTTTCCACAACTTGAATTTTATGGAGGACGACCTTACAAAATGGCTGGTTCCATCGAAGAAGCAAGTCGACATTTTAAAAAATCAGGATTAAACGCAAGCGGAGTTTTTATCGATGTTAATACAACGCAAAGTATCGACCTCCGCTAATTTTTAGCGAGTGGCTGCTTAAAAAAAATGGCACCAATACAGCACCATCTTTTTTTCAAAGCCATAGAGCAACTTAAAGATATCTTCTAGAAACAGATCTCTTTTTCCTGTGAATATTCCACAGGTCTGCTACACAAAACACGTTTGGTTTCTTTGTTTCCAGTTCTACATTCATTGCAAGTGTTTCCTTCACTTCCTGTTGGATCTCATGCAACAGTCTTTCATCTACACGTACTTTCGACGTTGTATTCATCTTCATCTTCATAATTTTTTAGCTTAATAAATTTCCCTTCTCGTATCGTAAGCAATCGTGGCTAGCCGGAGATTGACTAAACTTTGTCAATTGCCGCAGTATTTTCAAACAGCATACCAATTTTGTACAGGCATGAAAAAAATTCCTGCGGAATAAAAAATTATAAGGCTTTTCTGGTAAGTGAGGAGTAAAAAGTACAAGAGTGCGACGCAACGATGCTACATAGTAGCAATTGAGCTGACCAAAAAATTATTTCACTTCAAGTTTCCCCAACTTGTGTAAAGCAAGCATCACTGTTGTCATATGCATTGACTGGTGAATTTTTCTATCAAGTACCATTTGAAAAAGTTCATCCAAATGAACCAATACTACTTTGATGTCCTCATTATGATCAAGATCCTGCTCCTGCTTTTTCTCACCACCCTTTAGTAGATACATGTGCATGAGATTCGTATTTATAGCAGGGTTTGGGGAAGTAAATCCGAGGTATTCCACTTCTTTAAATACATAACCGGTTTCTTCCACCATTTCTCTTCTTGCTGCTTCTTCAAGGCTGGAATCTTTTTTGTCTACACAACCACCCGGAATTTCAAAACACACCTCTCCTAATGCATGACGATATTGCTTAATAAGCACCACCTGGTTATCGGGTGTTAATCCAACACCACAAACCCAGGCAGGATATTCAATAATATAATATGGATCGATAATTTTTCCATCCGGTCTTTCACATACTTCCTTTCTCGCCTTCAGCCATTCGTCTTTATGAATGTATTCCGAAGAAATAATTTTCCATTTCATTGTATTATCACTCATCAGATAAATTTGCTGATTTAGTTCAAGAATACTACCAGTTATTCCGATCTTTTAAAGAGGTGATGTGTGCTACATGGTGTTTACCATGCCAGGCATAATTACCCAGCAGATACCAAAGCGACATTTGTTTATTATGCTCAGGATGAACAACGGTTCTCTGCCACTGTTCGTCTGATAAATGCTCTATTGTTTTGACTAAACGAATATGCAGAGCATGCAACAAGGTGAGCGAAACATTGATAGGAACAGTTTCTACATCATTTAAAACCGACCAGGCATTTTCATCGTATGGTTTGATAACAGGATTGTTTTCTGTTAATCCGAGTTTGAATCGTATAAGGGCATTTATATGACTATCGGCAAGGTGATGTACCACTTGTTTTACTGTCCATCCACCACTACGATAAGGGGTATTGAGCTGGTATTCATCAAGATTCTGAACTGCGATCGAAAGATCATCTGGCAGAAATTTCAAATCTTTCAACCATTGATCTTTTTGCAACTGAGAAAATGGCTGAGGTTGATATTCACCTATCGGGTAACGCAAATCCACCATAATTTTATTATTCTTCTCGTAAGGAGTGACCAGTTAATTTGATAAACACGTCTTCCAGGTTAGCCTGCTTTACTTCTTTGGGTTTTTCGAAACCATTTGCAACTAATTCATCAATCAGCTGGTCCGGCGAAGCTAAAGCAATGATCCTTCCACTATCTACAATGGCTACCCTGTCACATAAAACTTCCGCTTCATCCATATAATGAGTAGTGATGATGACGGTTGTACCTTTATTTCGAATATCTCTCACAAGATCCCAGAGATTTCTTCTTGCCTGTGGATCCAATCCGGTTGTAGGTTCATCCAGAAAAATGATCTTGGGTTTATTGATCAGTGTTGTTGCAATGGAAAAACGTTGTTTCTGACCACCACTCAGTTCTTTGAATTTTGATTTTGCTTTATCCCTGAGATTTACGCTATCGAGTAACTCGTAAGCATCTACTTCCTGGTTATACAATCCGGAAAAAAGATTCACAAGCTCAAGCAAATTCAAACCAGGGTAATAACCTGAAGTCTGCAGCTGTACCCCGATTATTTTTTTTATCTCGTTAGGCGATTTATCAAGATCAAGACCATCAACTATTACTTCTCCACTTGTCTTATCTCTTAATGTTTCTATGATCTCAAGTGTAGTTGATTTTCCAGCACCATTTGGTCCAAGCAAACCAAATATCTCTCCCTCATACACATTAAAACTGATGCCTTTTACAGCATGAAAATCTCCATATTTTTTATGAAGGTCCCTTACACTGATTATTGTATTTGCCATGTTATTTAGAAAGCGGAATGGTAAAGCTTACTGATGACTGAACCGGTGCAAATGTCGTTTTAGTTGTAGCATTATCAAAAACAAGCGCAGCTTTTCTAAGGTTCTCATTTCCCTTTGTATCCAGGTAACCACTCACACCACCGATTAATAACCCTCCACCGAAGGTGTACCAGTTAAATTTTCTTTCACCAGCTCTCCAATCCAATAATGAATATGCAGAAAGGCCGATACCGGCAATATTCAAAATGGCCGATGCTGTTTTATTGGCTTTATACTTTTTGAAATAGGCATTCAATTCCTGGTTATTCAGGTGATTGAATAAACCTGTTAGCTGCTTTTTTCCAACATGTAATTTGCCCTGGTAAATAATCGAAGGTTTTTTCAAAGCAGGAATAAAGGTTAATCCTTTAGGATTATAATAATAGGTTTCCTGCACTATTTTTTGTGCAGCAGCGGAATTGATAATACAGTAAAAGCAGGTTGAAAGGAATAGTTTGATTAATAAGTTTTGGTTCACCTCACAAATATTTGGGTGTAATATAAAACACCTTTTTTATTAGCAGCGATACCAATTCCGGTTTGAGTATAGTTTCCTTCGATATTCATCTTGTGGCCAGGACTTTTGATCCAGTCTTCTACCACTTCTTTTGCTGTTCTTTGGCCGTAAGCAACATTTTCTGCAATGGATTTTACGCCATTGATCTTTCCCTCAAGTCTTTTTGCCCTGCTGTTGAACCCTTCATGACTAAAAGGAACTTTGTTGCTGGCCATGTCGCTACTGTGCCTGAGGCTTTCTTCCGAGATAGCAGCATGCATTTTTAAAGGTTTTAACCCTTTTGATGCACGGTATTTATTGATCAGCTCCAATACTGAAGCCTCCATGTTTACTTCTTTGGGGGAAGATGAAGACACAGACTTTATTTCACCGGTTTGCTGTAACTCGGTAAAAGCTTCACATGATACCAATGTTAAGCTGGCAAGCAGTAAAATAAAAGAAAGCATCTTTTTCATTCAGGAGGATTTGATGCAAGTTGAGGCAAAAATTAAACCGCTGCTCCAGATGATTCAGCATTTAACAAAACCTCAAGTTCTGCCATCATATCCTTACTCCCGATAAACATGGGAGTTCTCTGGTGAAGTTCTGTTGGCTGTACATCCAGAATACGTTGTTTACCATTGGTTGCCACACCACCAGCCAACTCGGCAATGAAAGCAAAAGGATTACATTCGTATAGCAACCTTAATTTTCCCTTAGGCTTATCTGTAGTGCCAGGATACATGAAAATTCCACCCTTGATCAGGTTTCTATGAACATCGGCTACCATGCTGCCAATGTAACGTTGTGTGTAAGGACCACCTGTGGATTTGGTCTTCCGCTGGCAGGCATTTATATAGTTTCGAACTCCTTCATCATACTGGAAGAAATTACCGTGGTTTACTGAATAGATCTTTCCGTTATCCGGACATTTTATATTAGGATGACTTAAACTAAATTCCCCGATTGAAGGATCAAGTGTAAATCCATTCACCCCTCTTTTTGTAGCATAAACCAGCATCGTAGAAGATCCATAGATCACATAACCTGCAGCAACCTGTTTATTCCCTGGCTGTAAAAAATCAGCTTCAGTGCAAGGCTTACCAAGTTCGCTCACTCTCCTGTAAATACTGAAGATGGTTCCAATGGAAACATTCACATCAATATTGCCGCTTCCATCTAAGGGGTCAAATAAACAAACATATTTACTGTTATTACTTACCGGGTCATCAAAAACAACGATCTCATCTAATTCTTCACTACCAATACCGGCACAGCTGATTCCATGCTTCAATACACCTACAAACTGGTTATTGGCGTATACGTCAAGTTTCTTTACTTCTTCTCCCTGGATGTTCATTGTTCCGGCATCTCCCAGAATGTCTACTAATCCTGCTTTATTCACCTCAACATTCACTCTTTTTGCAGCAAGGCCAATATCTCTTAAAAGACTGCTCAGTTCTCCTGTTGCCTGTGGAAAAGCTCTCATCTGTTGTATCGTAAATTCGTCAAGGGTCAGGACGTTCCTGTTCACATTCATAGATCCAAAATTTAGATGATTATTACAGCAAATGTAATAAGTAATTGTATGAAGCCGGCAGCAGAACTATTTTCAGCTCTACTTGCGTCGCACTCTTGTACTGAGGGAACGTAATGCAGCAATAGCAAACCTGTCAGGTTAAGTGAATCAGCTGAACCAAATCACTTCAAGGGCTTGGATATAATTGAACAAACCTGACCGGTTGGTATCTCAACGGATGTATCTTTTGAACCACATGTTCTTTTTTGCCCGACTTTTGCTTCTGATTAAGAATTGACCATTGATCATTGACTATTAATATGAAAGTTTTCAAATTCGGGGGAGCAAGTGTAAGCAGCGTAGATAGAATCAAACATGTTGGAACCATCCTGAACAGTTTTCGTGACGATAAACTGATCGTTATTATATCGGCAATGGGAAAGACTACCAATGCACTGGAAAAAGTGGCCGAAGCATTTTTCCGTGGTGAAAAAGAACAGGCATTGCAGTTATTTGATACGGTAAAACATCAACACCTTACCACTGCCAAATATCTTTTAGTACGAAATTATAATCCCTGTTACAGCCAGCTGAATGATTTTTTTACGGAGGTGGAATGGCTATTACACGATAAGCCTGTTCGAAACTATGATTATTATTACGACCAGATCGTTTGTGTTGGAGAATTGCTCAGCACCTGTATCGTCAGCCATTACTTAACAGAAGTTGATGTACCAAATACATGGATCGATGTTAGAGACATCCTGAGAACCGATGATAATTTCAGGGATGCAAATGTTGACTGGGATTTTACCAATGAGCGTATCAATTCAACCATCAACGATCATCCAGCATCTATTAATCTTACTCAAGGATTTATTGGCAGCACTGACGAAAATGAAAGCACTACGCTTGGCCGTGAAGGAAGTGATTATACTGCAGCAATTTTTGCCAACCTGCTGAATGCAGAAAGCCTCACCATATGGAAAGATGTGGAAGGTGTAATGAGTGCTGACCCGAAACAATTTCCGGAAGCAACATTCTTAAGTGACCTGAGCTTTAATGAAGTGATTGAAATGGCTTATTATGGTGCACAGGTGATACACCCAAAAACAATCAAGCCTTTACAGAATAAGAATATTCCACTGCATGTAAAATGTTTTTTAGATGCTGGTTTACCAGGAACAACGATCAGTAATAAAACCGTGAGAAACCTGCCTCCAATTGTCGTGATAAAAGAAAAGCAGGTGTTATTGCATTTACGAAGCCAGGATTTTTCTTTTGTAGGTGAAAAACCCATGAGCATGTTATACGACCTGTTTGCAAAGTTGAAGTTCAAAGCAAACCTTGTACAGACAGGTGCTATCAGTGTACAGCTTTGTCTGGATGATCACCCTGAAAAAATTGACCAGTTAGCAGCTGAAGCATCTTCTATATTCGACGTGGAATTAGAAAGAGGATTGAGTTTACTTACGATCCGGCATTTTAATAATGAGTTGCTGAATAAAATGGTGGAAGGAAAAGATGTGTTGTTGCAGCAAGAGACTAAGGAGACGGTGCAGGTGGTGTATAGGTAATTTTCACGCAAAGCTGCAAAGGAAGCAAAGCTTTGGCCCTTTAATTACCTTTGCGTGAACCAAAAAGCAGAATAAAGTTCAGAACGTACAAGTGAGTGACGCAACAAAAGCTATATAGCAGAACCGGCCTCTGTTACATAATTACATACTCACCTTTGCTGTTCACAGATATCAATGGAAGTTTTTTCTTTTCTTCAAAGAAATCAAATACCTGTTTGATGTTGGTAGAGAATTTCAGGTATTGAGCATCATCATCACATGCTTTAGTGAGGATTTTTACGCTTTTCGGATTGGTATATCTTATCGGGAAAATATGTACCGGTATAAAATCCTGTCCCTGGTTTCTTGCATGAGAAGCAAGAATATACAACTCTTCAATCTGGTGATCCTGGATTGGAATACATCCTACAGTTAAACAGCTTCCATGAATGAATATATCACCACCAGGCTGAATAGAATCACTCAGCACAACATCTGATGCATTAGGGTAATTAAGTCCTAATGATAAATGGTAAGTGCTCTTTGGATTGAAAACATTGATGTAATAAAAACCTTCCGGCACCTGGTAATCGCCTTCCATTCTTTTTGGACCAAGGCTTCCGCTTAACGCACAAACTTTGTAGGTTTTGAAAAGCTTGTAGGGTTCGCTGTTGCTGTTTCTTGCCCAAACTTCTAATTGGCTATCGTATTTGAAACTGCGAATGTATAATTGTTTGGCTGGCCAGGTAAGTCCGGCTCTTTCGAATTGTCTTCGGAGTGTATCTTCTTTCTTCGTTACTGCAGAAGCTACTCTTGGATAACTTTTCTGGATATCATAAAAAGTAGTCTGTGGCTGTGCATAGACTAAACTAATGATCATTACCGAACAAGCCAACAATAAAACCTTTTTCATCCGTACTGATTTCTTTGATTGAAAATAAGCAATCTATCCCGCAGAAGGTTTTAGTGTGAATTAAACTATGTTTAAAGCTCCTATTATTCACAGGAGCTTAACAAGCTTCTTATAGATTTCCCCTCGATTCCTGCTCTCTTTCAATGGCTTCGAACAAAGCTTTGAAGTTTCCTTTACCAAAGCTTTTGGCTCCTTTTCGCTGAATTATTTCAAAGAAAAGTGTTGGCCTGTCTTCAACCGGCTTTGAAAAGAGCTGTAAGAGGTAACCCTCATCATCTCTATCAACTAGTATTCCTAATTCTCTTAAGGGCTCAATGTCTTCATCAATTTTACCCACACGATCAAACAGGTCGTCGTAATATGTTGAAGGCACCTTCAGAAAGTCAACACCACGACTCATTAGTTCCTTCACTGTTTTTACAATGTCGTTTGTTGCTAAAGCAACATGTTGTACACCTTCTCCGTCATAGAATTCAAGATACTCTTCTACCTGTGATTTCTTTTTTCCTTCTGCCGGTTCGTTAATTGGAAACTTCACAAAGCCGTTTCCGCTGCTCATTACCTTACTCATCAGGGCTGAATATTCAGTAGAGATATCTTCATCATCAAATGAAAGAATGTTCTTAAAGCCCATCACATCTTCATAAAACTTAACCCAGGGATTCATCTGGTTCCATCCTACATTTCCTACACAATGGTCAACATATAACAAACCGGTATCTGTTGGATTGTAAGTTGATTCCCATTTTCTAAAGCCAGGCATAAATGGTCCGCTGTAATTTTTTCTTTCGATGAACAGGTGAACTGTATCTCCGTAAGTATGAATACCACTCATTACCACTTCACCAAATTCATCCTGCAATTTTAGTGGTTCCATAAAACTTCTTGCACCACGTTTGGTAGTTTCTTCCCATGCTGATGTTGCATCCTGAACTCTCAGGGAAAGATTTTTAACACCGTCTCCATGCTTGTAAATATGATCCGCAATCGGGTTACCGGCACGTAAAGGTGTAGTGAACATAAAAGTGAGCTTATGTTGTCTCACTACATAGCTGACCCTGTCTTTTAATCCTGTTTCTGGTCCTGCATAAGCAAGGCTTTGAAAACCAAAAGCCGTTTTATAATAATGAGCAGCCTGTTTGGCATTTCCTACATAGAACTCAACATAATCGGTTCCTTCCAGGGGTAAAAAATCTTCTGCGGTTTGCTCACGAACTTTAGATGCAGCTAATGATTCCATATATCGAATGTTTTATAATAATAGAATGTGCAAATTTAGAAAAGATAAATGACAAGGCAGCCGCTATAACTTTTTCCAGGGAACCAAATAAAAATCCCGCCATAAACATAGCGGGATCTTTCATTCTTGGTAGAATAATTTACTTACTGAACCACAATTTTATCGTTGAAGACAGATTTACCGTCTGCATTTATCACTCTTACCATATACATTCCAGCAGAAGTGGAACGTGGCAGGTTAACTCTTTGATTCTGGAAGCCTTTGATCTCAGCTACCTGGTTGATCACTTTTCTACCGCTGGCATCAGTTAATTCTATTGTGTATTTGCCTGGTGTTACTTTTTTAAAAGAAACATTTACAAAACTATTTACCACAGGGTTAGGATAAATGCTGATCACTTCATTTCCTTTCACTTCTGCAACTACTGTTGTAGTGTTTAAACCACCCCTGTATGCAATATTTCCGCTGGCAAGGTCTGATGCATTCCAAACATTATCGCCGGATTTCTGAATAGCCACTGCATTCATTGTTCCGAGGTTGATCTTGAAATAATTGTCAGTTAAAGCAGAGCTGCTCACCACTACATGTCCGTCGGCATCAACCGCAGCACCGTTGATGGTGAAATTAGCAGGAAGACCAGTAACTGTTCCCAAATGATCAGCCACTTTTGTATTTGGATTGATCTTGAAAATATGGCCACGCATGCTGAAAACATATAGATTTCCATAAGCATCTGCAATCATATCTCCACCCCAGCTTGTACAAAGATTATGGATGGAAATGTTGCCATTCTTGCTATCGTCTCTTACAGCACCAAGATTGGTTACTGTAGCTTTTCCTTCTGTAGAAAAACGGATCAGGTTTTTAGCATCGTTGGTTAAAGCATAACCAAAACCATCAGCAGCGATCACCATTCTTGTGATCACATTGGCCTCATCATTCTTTGCCCCGGTATTGAAGGCTGCATCAGGGTTTACCACAACGGTAACCTCGTTGGTCTTCAGATCGAAATAACGAAGTTCAGAACCTCTCATATTAGTGAAATAAAGCCTGTTGTTCTTTTCATCATAAGCTGCAGCTGCCACACCTGAATAAGTTGGAGCATCGGTATAACCTCTTGCTGCCAAAGCCTGCCCGTTAACAGTTTTGAGATTGTATTGTGTATTTACAGCAGGATCAAATACTGTTCTCACCACTTCACCTGTATTAAGATCCACTTCTTTTACTGAGATCCAGTTGTAACTGCCTTTTACATCACCTGTAATGGCAAAAGCCTTTTTACTTTGTGCATTTGCGTTGAATAAAGAAAAAGAAACCAGAGAGAGTAGAAATACCTTCTTCATGTTGTACGTTTTAGTTAATTAATCTGTTCAGCGGAATGGCCACAAATATGGCAGGTGAATTCTAAGCGTAAATTATATAAAAAATAAGAGATGCAAAAGAATTAGTTTTTCACAACCGAATCCAAAGCTTTTTTTACACTACCGGTTTTCAACAATAGTTGTTTTGCTTCCTCATAATCGTTAAGTGGCAATTGTTCCATCAGCATTTTTACTCCCCTGTCAACCAGTTTTTCATTTGTCAGCTGCATATTCACCATCTTATTATCTTCCACCCTTCCCAGCTGTATCATTACAGCGGTGGAGATCATGTTCAGTACCAGTTTCTGGGCTGTACCGCTTTTCATCCTGGTGCTTCCGGTAACAAATTCAGGTCCGACCACCACTTCTATTGGCAGATCGGCTGCTGCAGATACGGGAGAATTCGGATTACAGCTTATGCTTCCGGTTATAATGCCGTGTTCCCGGCATTTTTCCAATGCTCCTATCACATAAGGAGTTGTTCCACTTGCTGCAATACCTACCACCACATCTTTATCGCTTACAAAATGCTTTTCCAGGTCCAGCCAACCCTGATTCCAATCATCTTCTGCGAACTCCACGGCTTCCAAAATGGCTTTTTCTCCTCCTGCAATTATACCAATCACCAACCCATGAGGTACTCCGTAAGTTGGTGGACATTCACTGGCATCAACGATTCCCAGTCTTCCACTGGTTCCTGCACCAATGTAAAACAGTCTTCCACCAGCCAACATTTTATCGGAAATAGAGGAAGCCAGTTTTTCAATTTGAGGTATGGCCTTAGCTACAGCTACAGGCACAGTCTGGTCTTCTTTATTAATATTTGTGAGGAGTTCTAACACTGACATTTTTTCCAGATGCCTGTAGTTAGATGTTTGTTCTGTAACTTTTTTAAATTCCTGCATGTTTAGGTTATTATAGGGTTGTGGGCCTCCTTTTCATATGTCTAGCTGTGATATTGCACCAGGCCTTCCATAGGATTTTTGAGCACCACACCCATTTCCAGTTCGTAACTGTTGCAAAGTTCTTTTAAAACATCTCTGAAACCAAATGCAATACTGCCGGCAAAGTTCAAAGGCATGATCCAGGATTCCCGGTATTTATAAAGATGATTGATGATAAAATCGTTCAAGCCGTCTTCAATAATGTTCTCTACCATGTAATGTCCCCTGTTCTCTGCAAGGAAAATGGCAAAAGAAGCCAGGTAACGGTTGGCCAAAGGCTTTTTGTAGACATTCTCCAGTATTTCGATTGGTGTGGTAACAAACTTTGCATCGAATCTTGACCTCAGGTCTTCGTCGAAAGTATTGTACAGATAATATTGAATCACTTTTTTTCCGAGATAAGCACCACTACCCTCATCACCCAATACATAGCCAAGGCCCGGACTATTCTTTACGATCTTCTTTCCATCATAATAACAACTGTTCGATCCCGTGCCAAGGATACAGGCAATACCTTTGGAATTTTTACACAATGCCCTGGCTGCAGCCATCAGGTCGTGGGTTGCTTCAATATATGTTCCGGGAAAAACTTTTTTCAAAGCTCCCTTTATCATTTTTACATTGTTGGGATTACTGAGACCCGTTCCATAGTAGTATAATTCATCAACCTGTACATTCTTCAACTTTGGAAGCAGTTCTTTTTGCAATAATGCAATCACCATGTCGGCATCAAGAAAATACGGACTTATGCCTTGCGTAACGATCTTCTTCCGTTTATTATCTATTAAAAGGCACCACTCACACTTGGTGGCACCACTGTCAGCTATCAGTTTTACAGCCATAAGAGATTTTAAAAAATTGGAGGCTTTTTACTTTGAGATCATCGTTGTTATGTCCACTTATACAACTTCAGACCTAAAACATCAAAGCTTACACTTATTTTCGTGCTTCAAGATACAAAGAAGCGATATTTATGGGAAGTAAAAAATTGCAGGTGTGGTTACCGGTGCTTTTTGCCTTAGTGATGGTGATAGGAATGGTGATCGGATTTAAGCTGAGGGAGAAAACAAGTAGTATCTCAGGATTTCTAAAGCTCAATAAGAAAAACTCTGTACAGGAGATACTGGATCTGGTTCAATCAAGATACGTTGATGATATTACTACAGACAGCTTAACCAATACCGTTATTGAAGAAATACTTGCGAAGCTCGATCCGCATTCAGTATACATTCCAGCGGAAGATCTAAAGTTTGCCAATGAAGATCTGCAGGGAAATTTCCAGGGAATTGGTGTAGAGTTCCAGGTTTTTAATGATACGGTGAATGTCATCAATGTGATTAAAGATGGCCCTTCAGATAAAGCAGGATTGAAGATTGGTGATATGATTGTAATGGTGGATGATTCCATTAACCTGGTTAAAAAAGAAGCCGACCAGATCAGGAAAGCACTTCGTGGACCAGAAGACAGTAAAGTGCAGGTGACAATCATCAGGAATAAAAAGCCACAAAAGATCACCATTAAAAGGGGCATCATCCCTTTACCTTCTGTTGATGCATCTTATATGATCGCTCCTAAAACAGGTTTTATCCACCTGAGTAAATTCTCGGAGACAACCTATGAAGAGTTTATGTTTTCAATGGAAAACTTGCAGAAAAAGGGAATGGAAAAACTGATCCTCGACCTGAGAGGAAATGGTGGAGGCTTTCTAAATGAAGCGGTGCAAATGGCTGATGAGTTTCTTGATGGAGATAAACTGATCGTTTATACCCAGGGATCACACATCAAAAAAACCGAACATAATTCCAGGAGAGATGGGCTCTTTGAAACGGGGAAACTGGTGATACTAATTGATGAATCATCAGCTTCAGCAAGTGAAGTATTAGCCGGGGCTTTGCAGGATTGGGACAGGGCTACGATCATTGGCCGAAGGTCATTTGGTAAAGGTTTGGTGCAGGAACAATATCAATTAAGTGATGGTGCTGCGTTAAGATTGACAGTGGCAAGATATTTCACACCATTGGGAAGGAATATTCAAAAGCCATATACCCTTGGAAAAGATAAATACCAGGAAGAAGTATACAACCGATACAGTAACGGAGAATTGATACATGGAGATACCACAGCTCCTGTTGGAAAGCCCTACAAAACTCCATCCGGCAGAACGGTATACGGTGGTGGAGGTATTACACCGGATATTTTTGTAGGTGCAGATTCAGGAAAAATGGACAAGACTATTAGTTCTTTATATACAAAAGGCACCTTACAAAATTTTATCTACCGTTTCTACGTTAGTAATATGACCACGTTCAGTAAGTTCAAAGACCCTGTTAGTTTTTCTAGTCAATATAGCTTTGGAGAAAATGAATGGAACCAATTAAAAACCTTTGCAGCAAAAGACAGTATTGATCTTGCCAAAGTGCCTGCAAAAGACAAAGCAGAGACACTGGAAAGAATGGAAACACTGATGGCGAGGCAGATGTGGAGATACGAAGGCTTTTACGAGGTTTATAATCAAACGGATAAAATAGTGCAAAAAGCTTTGGAAGTTTTAAAATAAAGATTACATTAGCAACCCTTTAGCCTGGAAATGAAGTAATTGAAGATCCCTACCGTCCCTACGAATCCAAATATTCAAACCAAAAACTAACGACGATGGAAAAGATCTACATCCGCAAAAAGGACAGTGTAATCACAGGTCCATACGATGTTGAGCAGCTGCAAAACCGTGGGCTGCAATCTTCAGACAATATCTGGTATGAAGGACTTCCTGAATGGAGACCAGCACCCCAGGTAGATTTCCTGAAAAGATATATTGCTAATCCACAGAGAATTGGTTTCTTCTCCAGGATTTTGGGTGTAAGCAAGTAGAAATTATCGTTCATAATCCCCCATCTGACATCAAAGATCTGACATCAGACATCTTACATCAGACATCTACTTATATTTGCCACAAACAACTGTTAGTTTTTATGTGGCTGAATAATATCCTCGAGACGATTGGCAATACTCCCCTGATCAAGTTAAATAAGATCACAAAAGACATTCCCTCTACTGTTCTTGCAAAAGTAGATTACTTCAATCCCGGTAATTCGATTAAAGACCGTATGGCTTTGAAGATGGTTGAAGTGGCTGAACAGGAAGGCAAATTAAAACCCGGCGGAACGATCATAGAAGGTACCAGCGGAAATACAGGTATGGGTTTAGCCCTTGCAGCATGCATAAAAGGTTACAAATGCATATTTGTTACTACCGATAAACAATCGAAAGAAAAGGCTGATATATTAAAAGCTGTTGGAGCCGAGGTGATCGTTTGTCCAACGAATGTGCTTCCGGAAGATCCAAGAAGTTATTACAGTGTGGCAAAAAGGCTGGCGAAAGAAACGCCAAACTCTTATCATATGAATCAATATGATAACCTGGCAAACAGGCTGGCTCACTATGAATCTACTGGTCCTGAGATATGGGAACAAACAGAAGGAAAGATCACTCATCTTGTTTGCACTGCAGGTACAGGTGGAACGATAACAGGCACAGCCATGTTCCTCAAAGAAAAAAATCCCAACATTCAAATATGGGCAATTGATGTTTATGGCTCACTCCTCACCAAGTATTTTAACACCGGTGAGATCGATATGAACGAAGTGCATCCTTATATCTCTGAAGGATTTGGTGAAGATTTCGTGCCGGAGAATTACGATATGAGTGTGATCGATCTTTTTGAACAGGTGACCGATAAAGATGGTGCTGTAATGGCAAGAAGACTGGCCAAAGAAGAAGGAATGTTTTGTGGTTACAGTGCAGGAAGTTGTTTACAGGGATTGATGCAGTTAAAAGATAAGTTGAAAAAAGATGATGTAGTGGTTTGCATTTTCCACGACCATGGAAGCCGTTATGTAGCTAAGATCTATAACGATCAGTGGATGATGGAAAGAGGTTTCCTTGATGTGAAATCTTTCAAAGACATTGTCAACGGTCGTCATGGGAAAAAATTAGTAACAGTTGAACCCCAGCATAGTGTTTCTGAAGCTGTGGAACTAATGAAGAAATACGATATTGAACATATACCTGTGATGAAAAATGATACACCGATTGGTGCAGTAAGCGAAACAGGTTTGTTCCTTAAAGTCTTCGGCGATACGGAGATTAAAAATGCTACAGTAGAAAGTGTAATGGAAAAAGCATTCCCTGTTGTTGAATTTGATACGCCTGTTGAAAAACTCGGCAGCCTCATCAATAAAGAGAATGGTGCTGTACTTGCAAAAGACGAAAAGGGAGAATATCACATTGTTACAAAATATGATGTGATACAAAGCCTTGCCAAATAGCTATTATAACTTTTCCAAAGTTTTGAACTTTGGAAAAGTTATTACATACTACGATGAACATTTTCACAGATCAACTTGGAAACACAATTGAACTTTCCTCCTCTCCGAAAAGGATCATATCGCTTGTTCCGTCACAAACAGAATTGTTGTATGACCTTGGTTTGGATCAAGAAGTCATCGGCCTCACCAAATTCTGCATTCATCCTGATCATTGGTTCATCAATAAACAAAGAGTTGGCGGCACTAAGAATATCAATATCGAAAAGATAAAATCGCTTCAGCCTGATCTCGTCATTGCTAATAAAGAAGAGAATGTAAAAGAACAGATAGATGCACTTAGAGAAATTGCTCCTGTTTGGGTGAGTGATGTAAACAACCTGGCTGATGCACTTGCAATGATCAGTTCTATTGGAGAAATGACAGGAAAGGTTTCTAAAGCAAAAGAACTGATCAACAACATCAGAAACGGCTTTCAAAAACTATCCGCTATTAACTTTCAACTATCAACTGCCTATCTCATCTGGAAAGATCCTTACATGACCATTGGCGGAGATACTTTCATCAACGATATGCTGCAACGTTGTGGCTTTCCAAATGTTTTTGAACATTTAAATCGTTATCCTGAAACATCAGTCGACCAACTAAAAACTACCAATTGTAAACTGTTATTACTGAGTTCAGAGCCCTACCCTTTCAAAGAGCAACATATTGAAGAACTACAACAGCATCTTCCAAATACAAAGATCATGTTGGTAGATGGCGAAATGTTTAGCTGGTACGGAAGTCGTTTACAATATGCACCTGCATATTTTGCCAAACTGATCAGTCAGATAAAAGAATAAGGGTCTACTTTATTGCCTTCACCATCATAGCGATCATGTTACAGTTCTCGATATAACTGCTGAAATTGATCTTATTCCATGCATCTGAGGGTTTATGATAATCAGGATGATCTTCCACACCAATATATAAGAATGGAATTTTTGCTTTATGAAATGCTGCATGGTCACTTTGATTTGTCCAATCGTTGATGTCGTTACCAGTATCGTGTCCCATCAATAGTTTTACATTGGTTTTTGCCTGTACTACATCAACAAGATATTTGTATCGTGGATTATGCGATAATCCGGAAGCAAAGATTTCGTTCTTATCACTTCTTGCGATCATATCCATATTCAGGTTGAAAACAATATTCCTTCTAGCTGAATCAAATTGCTTCACCAATGCATAAGCTCCTTCTAATCCAACTTCTTCCCTATCCAAAGCTGCAAATACAATAGAATATTTATGTGGATGCTGTTTGAAATATTTTGCCAAAGCAACCAGGCAAGCCGTTCCACTTGCATTATAATCTGCTCCATAGAAAGTATTAGAACTTCTTTTCCCTAAATGATCATAATGTGCAGATACGACTACAAAACTATCCGGATGCTGAGTTCCTTTTACCCACCCGATCACATTCTTTCCATCGGTTGTTCCATTGATCAGCTTTCCGGTAAATCCAGAGATCAAAGCATTATCAAAACTATCCACTCCGGCTTCTCGCATTCTCACCAATACTCTTTGCATTGCAGCAGCATGGCCCTGGGTGCCTGGCCTTCGTCCCTCACAAGAATCAGAAGCTAAAAATTTTAGATCGGTGATGAGTTGTGTACTGTCTAATAGTCTTGTGGGTTTTACGATTGGTTTACTTGCAAGCGTGGTTCGTTGCTGTTCCAATGAAGGATATGCCTGACCTCCATCTTTAAATTTTACACCGGAGCATGCAGATACAAAAACAAGGAGTGGAAGAATTGCCTTCATTAATTCGATTGTGAATTAAAGATATGGGCTAATTGCTGAACAGTTTTATTCGTCTTCAGAAACTGCGGGACTCAGATTTTTCCTGACCAGGTATTCTGCCATTCTTCTAGCACTGATTCCTGAATGTTTGGCTACTGCTAATATTTCCTCACGGGAAACCCCGATATTCTTTGAAAGAAATTGAATGTATACCTCGGAAGAATTGGAACGATTTATTTCGTTGCTGATCTGGTTGTTGTTCATAGGGGTAAATCGAGTGCAATTTCAAACATATATCTCCATCCCAGTATTAAATAATTGTTGATTCACCTATGAAAGCATGAAAAAGATATTAAATCTAACTCTATTGTATCACGATCTGTGATTCTGAACGCAGGATGATCTGTACCTGTTCTTTAAAAGTTTCTACTTTACCATAGATACAAACATCTTTATTCAGGTAAAATTTCTCCGGGCTTTCTTTGAATTTCTCCCTGTCCTGCTTCCATATTACTACTGTGAATACCTGGTTTGGATAAGCACCATCAATGTTCAAAAATGCTGGGGCATTGTTCATTCTATCCATTAATCTAGCTGTAACTACTTTGCCGCAATATTTCACCGAATCACCGATATGGTCTTTGATAGTTGTGGCGTTAACCTCAACCTGGGAATAACCAACAGAAGCGAAAGCAAGAAAAAGAAGAATAAGAATAGATCTCATGGGTTTGATATGTTTGTTCAAAGTTATTGTTCTGAAGGTAAATTCGTTACCATTCATAAAATCAACAATAAGATTCCACAAATTAAATCTGGAAAGCTGATCGAAATTTTAATGTAATGTTGTCGTTCAAGACAATATTTTTGCCGCTTCAGAAATTGCAATGACCCATATAGAAACGATAGAAATATTACAGAAACGGTATTTTGAACTGAGCCAGGAGTTCCTTGTTGCCTTGCAAAACGACTCTTCTTCTGATGAACTGGAGGTGATCAGGAAACAAATAAAAGAGATCGTATCGAAAATTGAGATACTGGAATCAGGTTCGAATTTGTAATAAAAAAACGCAGGCACAATGTACCTGCGTGTTATAAAAAGGCTGTTGTTTTATTTTACACGAAAATCCAGCGAATCTCTTACTTCTCCGCAATGCAACATTTTATTCCCAAAATAAGGGTTCATGATCTCTGAATTATTGCTTAGCCAATAAGCACCCTCATCATTAAAAGCCATAGGACAATACTGATGATAGACCACCTGTCTGTCATATCTCACTGTTCTAACCAGGTCATACATCTGGTCGCTGATCATTTGAAAGGCCTTGCGTTTTGCTTCAAGATTTTTTTCTCCTGCCAATGCTTTTGCTTCAGCCGAAATGCCCTGTGCATAGGATTGTGCAGTAGAAACGATCGCTTCATCAGCTTTCAACTCAGTCAATTTTAAACTATCACTACTAGTTATCAGTGCTTTTGCGGCAGAATCTACAGAAGATGCAACAGACGAAGTTGATTTCACCATACCATCTTTCAGCAAATAGTAATCACTCAGCATTTTTTCAAACGAACTATTGAATGCATCCGAATTCTGGCTTTTTGCCAAAGGTGCAGTTGCTACAGTCTCAGGGTTTTCGGCTTGCTCATCTTTGTTTCCACCGCAAGCGATGATTGCCATAAGCGGAAAGTATATCAACATTTTTTTCATAAGAAGATATTTACAGGCAAAGCTAACGCAAAAGCGATGTTAATCTAAACTTACAGCCTGCTTTTTCGATACTTTTGCGGCTTCAAATTTTACGGTAATGCTGATTGGTTTACAGAATGTAACTTTCGAGTTTGGTGCAAGAGTAATTGTAGAAGAAGCTACATGGCACATTCATCCGGGAGAAAGAATTGGTTTGATCGGTTACAATGGAACCGGCAAATCAACTTTGTTAAAACTACTGGTGGGTCAGTACACACCTTCTGCCGGCACAGTTGAAAAAAGCCGGGAAACAACAATAGGCTACCTGCACCAGGATCTGTTGAGCTTCGATACCAATGAATCCATTCTGGAAGTAGCAATGGGTGCTTTTGAAGAGATTAAGAAGCTCGAAAAAGAAATCGAAGAACTTGGAAAGATTCTGGAAACATCATCAGACGAAAAACTGCTTCATGATTATTCCGATAAACTGCATGATCTTGAAGTATTAGGTGGATATACCATTCATCACCGTACTGAAGAAGTATTACATGGTCTTGGTTTTGGCAGTGATGATATGAACAGGCCTTACAAAGAATTCAGTGGTGGATGGAGAATGAGGGTTTTGCTTGCAAAAATGATATTGCAGCAACCCGATGTTTTATTATTGGATGAACCTACCAACCACCTCGATCTTCCTTCTATTGAGTGGCTGGAGAAATACCTGTTGCATTACCAGGGTTCTGTAGTGATCGTGAGCCACGATAAATATTTCCTGAATCGTATGGTGAATAAGATCGTTGAGATCTATCAGCAGGAACTTCACATCTATACCGGTGATTATGATTTTTACGAAACCGAGAAGGCTGTAAGAATGGATCTTGCCCAGAAAGCTTACGAAAATCAGCAGGATTATATCAGGCAGAATGAGAGATTAGTTGAACGTTTCAGGGCAAAAGCAAGTAAAGCTGCCATGGCCCAGAGCTTAATAAAGAAACTGGACAAGTTGGATCGTATTGAAGAACCAGAATTAATAAGACCCAACCTAAAGATCAATTTTAAAATAGATACACAGCCTGGAAAAATTATTTGTGAGCTGAAAGAAGTGAGTAAGCGTTTTGGTGATAATGTGATCCTTGATCATTCCAATGCTGAGATCAATCGTGGTGATAAGATTGCTTTGATTGGAGCAAATGGAAAAGGTAAATCAACGGTACTGAGAATTGTTGCAGGAACGGAAAAATATGAAGGTGAAAGAAACTGGGGACACAATGTAGATGAAAGCTTCTATGCACAGCACCAGTTAGAGGCTTTGCACCTGAATAATGACATTCTCGAAGAAATGAAAACGGCTCGTAGCGGTAAGACAGATCTTGAACTGAGAAGTTTGCTGGGTTGTTTTCTTTTTAGCGGTGATGAGGTGGATAAGAAGATAAAAGTATTAAGTGGAGGTGAAAAAGCCAGGGTTGCACTCGCTAAAGTTATTGCCAGCAAAGCCAATTTTCTTTTACTGGATGAACCTACTAACCACCTTGATATGCATTCGGTGGAGTTATTGGCAGAAGCATTGAATAATTATGAAGGAAGCTATCTCCTGGTTAGTCACGATCGTTATTTCATTTCTAAAACTGCCAATAAAATTTGGGAGATCGTAGATCATAAGATAAAAGAATTTAAAGGGACTTATACAGAATATATCGAGTGGAAAGAAAGAATGGAAAAGCAGGCTCGTGAAGCTTCACGTAAATCTGATTCCGGTAAAAAAAAAGATGATACTAAAATAGTTGAGAGTGAGGGGAAGGAACAGCAGAACAAGGAACAAGGCATAAAGAATGATGAAGTAAAAGTTGCTGCCAGCCAACTATCATCAACTGCCAATAATTTAGACCGGGATCAAAAGAAAGAACTACAGAAAATACAAAGGCAATTTCAGAAAGCAGAAGAAGAAGTCAACAAAAAAAACAGGAAGAAAGCTGAACTCGAACTTGAATTGGGGAAACCTGAGAATTATTCTGATCATCAAAAATTTCTTGCATTAGAAACTGAGTATAAAAAGGTGATGCAGGATCTCGCTGCTGCCAATGCAGAGTATGAAAAGCTGTTTGAGAAGATCATGGAGATGGAAGGAAGTTGATTGAAAAATTGGGATGAACAAAATAATATCCCGCTATTGCGAAGAACGATCAATCTTACAATATTAGGATGCTAAGACTATAGCCAACTATACTTTTGCTAAATGAACAAGCCGCATCATACCAAAACGGGTTTTCAAAATCTTTCCTATACTCCTCAGCTCACCGAAGGCCATTCGATGTTTAGCATCTTGAAGGATTTCTTCACACGAGGCAAATCGGTATTACCCTTAAAGACATTGCCATCAGTAAAAACTGATCTTAAGAACTATCATAGCACTACCCCATCCATTATATGGTTTGGCCATTCATCTTATCTCATTCATTGTAATGGAATCAACATATTGGTAGATCCTGTTTTCAGTGGAACGGCTTCTCCATTTTCCTGGTATCTGAAAGCATTTAAAGGAAGTGATATTTATAAAGCTGGTGATATGCCGATGATTGATATAATGATCATCACGCATAACCATTACGATCATCTTGATACCGATACGATCAACCGGCTTGCACCAACAACAAAGCAATTCATCATGCCTTTGGGCGTTAGTAAATACCTCGAAAAAACCGGTGCATTGAAACATGCTTATAAGGAGATGGACTGGTGGGATACTGTGAACCTTGAAAATAATATTCAACTCTCCTGTACACCTGCACGACATTTCAGTGGAAGAGGATTGAAACGAAATGGCAGTCTCTGGGCCTCATTTGTATTGGCTATCGATAGTTACAAAATATTTATTGGCAGCGACTCAGGTTATGACACACATTTTAAATCAATTGGTAGCCAGTATGGTCCTTTTGATATTGCCTTACTTGAATGTGGCCAGTACAACGAAGCCTGGCGTTATATACATACCATGCCAGAAGAACTGATCACCATCGGTGATGACCTGCAGGCAAAAATGCTCATGCCTGTGCATTGGGGTAAATTTGCTTTAGGATTGCATAACTGGGATGAACCCATAGAGCGTTTTATAAAAGCTGCAAACGATGCCAGGGTTAATTATACTACACCAAAGATTGGTGAGCCTGTCGTGTTAAATAAAAATTATCCTAAAGAAGAGTGGTGGAAATAGTACTTCTTTTGGAAAGGGTTTTATTAAAGAGGTATCAGGAGTTTTATTGTTAGCTTTTTACCACCCACACACTTACTGAACCTGCTTCACAGAAAAATTCAGCTTTACCTTCATCATCTATCACCACTACTTCATTTCTCTTTTGTAATAAGTCAACAAATTGCTGACCTGCATAACGCTGACCGATCTCCATCTGTTTTATTCCTGCTTCACCATTACTTAAAACTACTGCACAACCAGCATGTTCCTCATCTCCTTCTCTTGTCCAGCCAATGCAGTTTCCATGATCAAAATAGTCACGCTGCAAACCGTAGGCAAAAGACCTTCTTGCCTCAAGCAATCCTTTTAATTCATCTATCACAGGCATAAATATTTCGTGCTCATTTCCATCTCTTCCTATATCTGTATAATGTGCACCAAATAAGTCAGGGAAAAAAATACAAGGATAACCTTCCTGCCTGAGTAATATAATGGCATACGCCAATGGTTTAAACCAGGGCTCCACCGGTGCTTCCAATGATTGTAGTGGTTGTGTATCGTGATTTTCTACAATCGTCACCGCTTTTGTTGGAACCGTGGATGCCAGCGTATTTTGTAAAATGCTGCCCATATCGTAGTTGTTACCTGCAGCAGAAGCCTGGTGAAAATTGTAATGCAATGCTGTATCAAACAGGCTCATGTTTCCTTCGGTGCTTTCCAGGTAACGCAGCAATCGATCAATATTTCCAGGAGCCCAATACTCTCCTACTGCAAATATCTCTTTACCGGTTTCTGCTCTCAGACGTGTCAGCCATTCATTATAAAATTTAGGTGAGATATGTTTTACTGCATCAAGCCTTACGCCATCAAACTGTATCTTATCGTGATACCATTTACCCCAGTGGCTCAGTTCTTCTCTTACAGCAGGATTTCGAAATTCTATATCGTTAAACATCAGGTAATCATAGTTACCCATTTCATCATCAGGCAATTCTTCCCAGTCATGGCCCCATTCGTGTAAAAGACTGAAGATGTCTGTTTCACCGGTTCGATGATCATAGTCAACACCGCTAAAACATTGATGATCCCAGATGAACTCAGAATACTTTCCCTGCCGACCAGGAAAATAAAATTTAGTAAATGCTTCTATTTCGTATGGTTCACAGATCACTTCATTACGATCATGTGGATTTACTTTTACGGCCATCACACTTTCTGTTTCGTCTCCACCTCCTTTATGATTGAGGACAATATCCACGATCACCTGTATGCCTGCAGACTGTAGTGCTTTTACTGCATTCACATATTCCTCCACTGTTCCATACTTTGTTCGAACAGAACCTTTCTGATCAAATTCGCCAAGATCGTACAGATCATACAAATCATAACCGGTACTTACATTTCCTGCAGCAGCTTTGCAGGCTGGTGGCAACCATACTGCAGTAATACCCATGGCTGCAAGATCTGAAGCCATTTTACTCACTTCGTTCCATAATTGTCCGTCATTTGGTGTATACCAATGAAAAAGCTGGATGGCTGTACCGTTATGCATAGAATAGTTTAAATGTGGGATAAGCAGGCAATTCAGGTGCCAATTCGTTAACGCATTAAGAAGCTAACATAAAAGCATCTTTAGAATTTAAACTATTGACTTTTATCAACCATCTTTCTTACCTAAAGGCAATGGAGCATGGCAGCATACGGAGGTAGCTTTGTGTATTCAAAAAGATGAAACATCCAATGAATTTCTAAAATTATTATTCATTTAAAACGAAATAAAATGAGAATGCTTGAAAACAAAGTTGCCATTATTACAGGTGCCGGATCAGGTATTGGAAAGGCAACAGCTATACTATTTGCCAGGGAAGGAGCCAAAGTTGTAGTGTCTGATATTAATGAAGAGAACGGAAATAGTGCAGTTATGGAAATTACTAAAAGTGGTGGTGAAGCTTTCTTTATAAAAGCAGATACATCTAAGGCTGAAGACAATGAATTACTGGTAAAAAAGACTATTGAAAAATATGGTGCATTGCATATTGCTGTGAATAATGCAGGTATCGGTGGACCTTTAGCAGCAACAGGTGAATATCCACTTGATGGATGGCAAAAAGTAATAGACATTAACCTTTCCGGTGTGTTCTATGGTTTGCGTTACCAGATTCCCGCAATACTTCCAAATGGAGGTAGCATCATTAATATTGCTTCGATTCTTGGACAGGCAGGTACAAAATTCTCCCCTGCTTATGTTGCTGCGAAACATGGTGTGGTAGGTCTTACAAAAGCTGCTGCACTGGAATATGCAGATAAAAACATTCGCATCAATTCAGTAGGACCAGGATACATTAAAACACCATTGGTACAAAAAACACTCAGCCCTGATGCAATGAATGCATTGGTAGAATTACACCCAATAGGAAGATTGGGAGAATCTGAAGAGATTGCTGAAATGTTACTGTGGCTGGCTTCATCAAAATCATCATTTGTAACAGGTGCTTATTATCCTGTTGATGGTGGATACTTAGCTCAATAATTATTTAAAGGGAAATTCATTTTTAAAAGTGGCTGATGCAGATCATCAACCACTTTTTTCTTCCCGCAATATAGTCACCGCCAGAACACTTCATTTCATTTTACTTCTTCCTGATATCAACCCGCAATTGCACATAATAGTTTATTCCTGGAGCTACATTATAATACCTGCCGCCAGCCGCATTAATATCATTACCGTTGCTGTACGTTTCATTCAGCAAATTATTTACCCCTGCACTTAAACATATCATTGTTGTCTTAAGTGGCAATGTATATCCCAGTTTTATTCCAACTAAATGATAAGATGCTGCTGTTGCGGTATTCGCATCATTCAAATAAACTTTATCGCTGTAATACCAGTTTGCATAAGCAGAAAAGCCTTGCCGTAGTAATAAATCTAATCCTGCAGATATAATATGTGGTGCATTGCCTGGCATACGATTACCTGAATAATCATTGTTCACCTGTTTAAAATCACGATAATGAAAAGAGTGTAATGCATGGCTCAGCCATAACATGGATTTGTTTACAGATGGTGATTTTGTGAACAAGTGCCATCCCAGGTAAGTTTCTATTCCATATTGTTGTGTTGAACCACCGTTAATAAAATATTCTCCACCAGCGGCATCACGTCTTTGCACAATGGTATTATCCAATGAAAAATAGAAAACGTTCAAGTCAGCATATACATTACGAACAAGCGTACCTCTGATGCCGACTTGTTGATTCCATCCTCTTTCGGAACGCAAAGAGAGATTTAATGGACTACCACTTGGCAGCAATTCAGCAGCAGACGGAGGCGAGAAACCTTTTTCTAAAGCAGCATACAATGAAATGCGTTTGAGTTTTCGCAAGAGCGATATTCGGGGTGCAATTCCATTGCTAAATGATATGGTTTGATTTATTGCTGAAGGAGATATCGGATTAAACTTAACCTGCATCTGGTTGATGCTTGCTCCTGCTGTAGCTATCCAACTACGCCAATTAAGTTGCCCTTGTAAGAAAACAAAGTATTGATTGGTATGTACCTTGTCGTCTGTTTGCATTGCTCCTGTATTTCCACCAGCATTATTAAACACTTTAATACGATGAAGGTTTTGCTGTAGCTCTAAACCACCATCAATCTTATATACCACTTCTTTAATATTCTTAGTAAAACTCCATTGACTTCTTCCGCCGAAATGTGGTTCTGTATTCCTACCATAATTACGAATGGCAGGATTACTTAGTGTGTTATAAGCAAGGTATAAAACAGCCGTCTGAGAAAGATGCTTATTTATAGTGGATCGATAACTTAATCCTGAAAGCAGGTTCTCCTGGTAAAGAGCAGCTTTTGCGTCAATGGCTGAAGGAAAGACTCCGACAGCAGGTCTTGATTGTTTTGGATCTGTCAGAAACTCCGTTATTGTTAATCCACCGGGTGTTTGATAGTTTACATCTGAATATAGCAGGCTTAGCTTTAACTGGTGTCGATTTTTGTTGAGAAGTATTCCGGCATAACTAAAGACATCTCGTTGCAGGGTAGAATGAGATCGATACCCATCACTTTGCTGATGGTGGAATGATACTGTATGCCCAGAAAGATTCATGGCGAAATATGCCTGGTGTAAATTATAACTACCGTAAGTGTATGCTGCAGAAGCTAGATAGGGTGAAGAAGTATCGGCCCCTTCAATCAGCATTACACCACCTGTGCCTGCACCGTACATACTGCTACCTGGTCCTTTGATGATCTCTAGCGATTGAAAATTATGAACACCTAATGCATTCAGGTAAGTAGTTCCTCCTGGATCAGTAAAGGGTATATCGTTATAATACACTTTTACATTGCGTACGCCAAAAGGCGACCTGAGAGCACTTCCCCTGATGTTTAGCCTGTAACTGCCTGGAGATCGCTCTTCCATCACTATTCCCGGCATTGAATTAATGGCATTCACTGTAGAAACATCACCGTAGCGACTAAATACAGAACTACTGAAGATGTTGACTGCTGCAGCTATGTTTTGACGAGTGGAATTACCATAAGCTTTCACCACTACTTCCTCAAGGTTAGTGATTGAACTATCCTGGGAGATGCTTCTATTAGAACCAATCAATAGAAAAATAATAGTGATAAAGGATTTCATTAGCAGGTTATAAAACTGTTCAGGCATTAGATTACAACACTCTCTTTTGATCTGTACTGGCTTCAATCGTCTTCATCAAACGCTTCTTCCGGGTGATTTCCTGTTTGGCACTCATAATCCAATGTATCATTGTTCTTTGGTAAGATGGTGCTTGTGCGTTAAAGAATTTCCACGCCGCATTATTTGCTTTAAAGAGTTTCTGGTAACCAGCACTTAACTTGCCTGGTTTATTCTCATAACTATACACTTCACTATTTTCATCCCTCCGTTTTTCAAAAGCTGTAATACCTGCAGGCTGCATCAATCCTTTCTTCGAAAGCGCTTTTACTTTTGCAATATTGATGGCACTCCAGTTACTGCCTTTCCTTCTCGGCGTAAACCGATTGGTGTAGCTATCAGCATCTATACTTTTACGAATCCCATCTATCCAACCAAAGCAAAGTGCTTCATCTACTGATTCGCTCCAGGTCATGCTGGGCTTACCTGTATGAACTTTCCAGAAACCTACCCATACTTCTTTTTCTGTAGCATGGTTTTTCTTTAACCACTTTCGGAAAGCTATTCCATCTTTAAAGAATATTGGTTGCATCGTTTGTCTGCCAATTTAAATATTTGACTACCCTAAAAACCTTCACTATGTTCTGGTTGCTGAAGATCTTATCCGGCTCAGCGTTTCAGCCGAGAGCCCTAAATAAGATGCAAGATATTTCAACGGAACCCTCCTGATCATCTCTGTTTCATGCTGCTGAAGATTTTTATATCGTTGTTCTGCGTTATCCAGTAAAAAAGAAGCTTCCCGCAGTTCTTTCCTTATAAACATTCTCTCTATCTGCAATCTTCCTAACTTTTGGATATTGGGAAATTCATCAAACAAACGGTATAGATCATTCCTTCCCAAAAGATATAGTTCCAGGTCTTCCATAGCTATAATATTGAAGCGGGAAGGTTGTTGCAAACTAAAACTTGCATAAGAGCCACAGATAGAATGCTCAAAATTGAAATCCTTTGTTATCTCTGCTCCATCTACAACATAAAACAGCCTTACATATCCTTTCGCTATAAGACCAAGATGCTTACATACCTGTCCTTCCCGAAGAAAATACTCCTTTCTTTTATACACTTTATGAGTAAGGGCAGAACGAAGTGCATCCGATTCATGCGCTGCTAAAGCGGTAAGATCACTTGTAAATGAACTTAGAGGATCTGGTGATGGTGCTGCCATTTAATTTATTGATATAGCTCAAGAAAACTGTTGATCTGCATGGTTTGTTTTGCAACACTAAAATTAAATGTATGCCAGCAATTAAGATCATCCGACTACTGCATCTTGTATGTTTTCTTATTCTTACCAGCCAGCTTTTATTCTATGTGGTTGTAATGGGTGATGCCATGAAGAAAACGGGTATTAATAATTTTATTGAGCTCAGAAAGATCGTGGATCCTCTGGTACATCTTCGGCATATTCCTTTCTACTATGCCTGCCTTGTGCTGGGGATTATTCTTTTAGTGTTGATGCATCGGCAATGGAACAGCCTGGTCTTTACTACCACGGTTTTTGCTACAGTAATGTTGATCGCAGATATGGTGATAGCCGTAAAGATCAACGTACCGATCAATCAACATTTGAATGCTTATCAATTTGGAACGATTGATAAGAGCCTGGAAACGCTTCGCCTGAAATGGATATATTTTATTGAACTAAGAGGCTGGATAAGTATGGCTGGAATGGTGAGCCTGTTTGTTGGATTGATATTCGGAAAGCGATAAGCTTTAGTAAATTTGAATTTCAACACGCTCTTATGGTCAATGAGTTATTCAACATCAACCCTGAATGTGAAATAGTAACCCTGCGTATTATGAACTACTCTCCTCTCATTGTATTTAAAGCCTGGACCGATCCTGAAATTTTACAACGCTGGTGGGGTCCTGCAGGTTTCACCAATACCTTTTATGAATTTAATCCGGTTCCCGGGGGTAAATGGAAATTTATGATGCATGGACCGGAGAAAGGAAATTATCCCAACGAGGTGGTATTTCTTAGTGTGGAAGCACCTTCCTTAATTGCCTGGGACCGTATCTCACAACCTCATTTTCGTGTGGTCACTACTTTCGAAGAGCATCCAGGTGATAAAACAAAACTCACCTTCAGAATGCAGTTTAACACCAAAGAAGAATGTGAAAAAATAAGACGATTTGCAGTTGAGAAGAATGAAGAAAATTTTGATAAGCTTGAAGTTGAATTGCAAAAGCTACATTAATTTCAAAAACTGAACCCTACTTCTCTGCCAATCTTAGATTCACTGCTTTTACAAAATCACTCACCAGGTAACTCACCAGTTTCCCTGTCGACTGTTCTGTTCTTCCATCACTTAACTGTGTTGCCCCTTCACATATATGCAGGTAAGCCGGTTTGGAATCAATTGCGGCAAAATTCAGGTATTGACGTGCATGTAAAGCGGTTAATCCGGAAGGTGTGGTAGCACTACTTAGTGTTCCTTCAATGGCATCGAGGTCTAATTCAATTCCACACAAGGTATCATCCGTAAAGCCTGTGGCATGTGCCACTGCCTGTATAAAGTTTCTTTTCTCATGAATAAAAATATCTTCATAAGTGATCAGATCCACAAAAGGATTATTCACCATATCCATCCATACATTCTGTGGAATATAATTTTCGTGAATACCTATCACACAATATTTTTCCAGGTAGCCATCCTCTTCTGCATAAGTGAATCCATTACCGCTATGCCTTCCTTCCATCGGACGAAAATCAGGATGTGCATCTAAATTTATTGCATTTATCTGGGCCAAAGGAATCACTCCTGCTTTATGCCATCCTTTGGCTGCTCCTTTTAAACATGGGTAGGAATTGTTATGACCACCACCAATTACTATCGGCAGTTTCTTATTTTGCGTAATTATCTGTACAAGCTGCTCCACTTCATCATCCACAGCATTTACAGCATGTCGATAAGCGGCAATCTGCTCTTCCTTATCATGTGCATTGCCATCTATGAGCTGCGTCATTACGGAAAAATCGAAATGACCCAGTAACAACACTTCCTGTCCATCTAAAAAATCATTGCTTTGAACGTTGAGGAAAGATTTTAAAAATGGAAGCCATGTAGTATCAGTTCCACCCACACCAAGGTTCGCTTTCACACCAATATCTTCCGGCACACCAAACACCACCATTTTCGCAGAAGAAGAACGAAGACTTTCCTCCAATTCTTTTGCATTACTGATCACCTGTATTCTTTCACCCAGTTTTGTTTCAAATCTCCTGATAGAAGTTAAATCGAGTACATCCTGTTTATTATAGAACTTAAAATGAGTCATAGCAGCAAATTATCTCTAAATATAGAGAAGAATATTATTGAGCCGGCTGATGAATATCAATTAAACTTTACTTGCTCCGATAGCTATCGGAGCACTCTTGTACTGCAGTAATTCAATTCAGCAAGATTGGCAGGGTTTCCAATGGTACTAATTCGTCTTAATTGGTCTTACACAAATTCACCATTGATCATCACCTTGTCAATAAGGTTAGACCCAAAAGAATAAGGCAAATAAGCCAGGGAAGGAATTGGCTTGGTGAAGATGAGATTGGCTTTCTTACCGATAGTGACGCTTCCAACTTCATCCTGCAATTCCATAGCATAAGCACCGTTGATTGTAGCAGCATTGATCGCTTCTTCCGGTAGCATTTTCATTTGTATGCAACTCATGGCAACAACAAGATTCATATTACCACTTGGTGAAGACCCGGGATTATAATCTGTAGCCAAGGCAATGGCACAACCCGATTCAATTAACCGTCGTGCAGGCTGGTAAGACATTCGTAAGAAAAATGCAGCAGTAGGTAATAAGGTTCCGATCGTATTGGAACTTGCCAAAGTCTGAATGGCATCTTCGTTCATCGTTTCGAGATGATCTACTGATACGGCTTTCAGCTTTACACCTGTCTGCACTCCGTTTGATAAATTCAATTGATTGGCATGGATCTTTGGCTTCAATCCATATTTCATTCCAGCCCTGCAAATGATTTCTGTTTCGCTGGCTGAAAAGAAACCTTCTTCACAAAACACATCAATATAGTCAGCCAGTTTTTCTTCAGCAATAACGGGCAACATCTCATCAATGATCATATCAATATAACCCTGGTGATCATTTTTGAATTGCAAAGGATAGGTATGTGCTCCTAAAAATGTTGCTTTTATTGGTATAGGTGATTCTTGTTTGAGTCTTTGGATAACTCTCAGCATCTTCAACTCCCCTTCTACACTTAATCCATAACCACTTTTTATTTCTATTGCTCCTGTTCCTAGTTTGATCACTTCCTGCAGCCGTTGCAATGATATATTAAACAGCTCGGTCTCCGTCATGGCATTGATCTTCGCTGCAGAATTCAAAATGCCACCACCTTTTGCAGCAATATCTGCATAGCTCATACCTTTGAGCTTGTACACAAATTCTTCTTCCCTGCTTGCAGCAAAAACCAAATGTGTATGTGAATCGCACCAGGCTGGTAGAACTGTTGCACCTTTCGCATCAATGGAATTTGGAATTTGAGATCTGGGATTAGCAAGATCATCCATCTTTCCTATCTCGGAAATAACTCCGTCGTCAATTATGATATAGGCATTTTCAATGCAGGGCAATTCAGCCAGTTCTTTACCACGAAGCAAGGAATTACTTTCTCTTGCATTAACGAGCAGCTTGATGTTGGTGATGAGTGTGGTCATTGTATGATTTAAATATGACCCTTTGCAGCCAAATATCTTTCCGCATCTAATGCAGCCATGCATCCACTGCCTGCTGCTGTTACAGCCTGGCGATAGATCTTATCCTGCACATCACCAGATGCAAATACACCTTCAAGGTTTGTCTTTGATGTTCCCGGAATCGTTTTGATGTATCCTGTTTCATCCATATCAATAACCCCTTTGAATATCTCGCTATTGGGCGTATGACCAATGGCAATAAAAAATCCGTTGACAGGAATTTCTGTCTTCTCCCCCGTTTTGTTATTTTTTATTCTAACACCCGAAACACGATCATCTCCTAATATCTCATCTGTCTCACTGTTCCAGTAAATCTTAATGTTGGGAGTGTTGATCACTCTTTCCTGCATCACCTTACTGGCTCTCATCTCATCACGACGAACGATCATGTGAACGGTTGTACATAATTTGGAAAGATATAAAGCCTCTTCTGCAGCTGTGTCTCCTGCTCCAACAATGCCTACTTCTTTTCCACGGAAGAAAAATCCATCACAAACAGCACATGCACTGACACCAAATCCATTTAACTTTTGTTCACTTGGAATACCCAACCATTTAGCCGAAGCACCCGTTGAAATAATGATCGCATCAGCTTCAATCCATTTTTCTTCATCAATCTGTACTTTGTAGGGCTGTGAAGAGAAATCAACTTTAGTGGCAAGACCATAACGAATATCAGCACCCATTCTTTTTGCCTGCTTTTCAAAATGGATCATCATTTCCGGTCCCTGTATTCCATCGGGATAACCAGGATAGTTTTCTACTTCGGTAGTGATGGTTAACTGACCACCAGGCTGAATTCCCTGGTATAAAACAGGTTTCATGTTGGCTCTTGCGGCATAAATAGCTGCAGTATATCCTGCAGGCCCTGATCCGATAATGAGGAGGTGAACTTTTTCTGAGATTTCCATAGTTGTATATGCTGACGGCAAATTTATCATTCCCTTACTGATCTTGGTGCAGGTTATACACACGATATGATTGGTGGGGATAAATGCCAGCCTGAAACAAAAAAGCGATACACTATCACAGTGTATCGCTTGTATAACGAATTTTCTAAGAAACTAGCGTTTAGAAGTTTTTTTGCTGGAAACGTCTTTCCGGGTTTTCGTACTATCCTGGCTTGCACTTGCAACATCCGTTGATGTAGCTTGTGTAGTAAACAACCTGGCCATTACGTTTTTATCATGCCCGTATACATCATTCCGGAAATTCAATTTACCGTTTCCATCCACCCAGGCTGATAAATAGCTGATCTGAACCGGTTCGTTTGTTACTGATATCGTTTGTTCTTTACCATTGTTCATGGCTTCAGTTACTTTAGCTGGTGTCCATTCTGAATGGCTGCGTAAAAGATACGAAGCCAGTTTGGCAGCATCCGCAACCCTGATACAGCCATGGCTTAATGCTCTATCCTTTCTATTGAAGAGTGATTTGTCAGGAGTATCATGCAGGTAAATATCAAAGCTGTTTGGAAACAAGAATTTCACCTTTCCCAATGCATTATCTTTTCCGGGAAGCTGCCTGATGACCGGAACACTATCTTTCTGGCTCACGATCTCCATATTCTTTTTTGTAAGATAGTTTGGATCTTTTTTCATAGCCGGCATAATCTCGTTCTTCACAATGCTTTCCGGAACATTCCAGGCAGGGTTGAATACAACTTGGTTGATATTACCACTAAATGCTACTGTACTTGTTCCTTCTTTACCTACTATAACAGGCATCTCAAACACCTTCGTGTTTCCTTCATAAGCATAAAGCATTTGTGATGGAATGTTTACTTCTAAACGATTGGCTTCATCAATTGGTTGGATCCAAACCATCCGGTTCATATTCAATAGAATTTGCTGAAGTCGCTGCTGTGCAGGTACATTCAACACTTGTATCAAAGAATCATTCACAATACCGGTTGGTGTTAATCCAAATCTTGCCTGCACATCTTTCACAGCGATAACAAGTGAATCGGAATAGATATTTGTAGTGTCGCCTTGTATGTAGTC
Source organism: Chitinophagaceae bacterium (assembly GCA_036676415.1). Taxonomy (GTDB): domain Bacteria; phylum Bacteroidota; class Bacteroidia; order Chitinophagales; family Chitinophagaceae; genus JAEZDC01. The sequence goes on along the minus strand of JAKFCX010000060.1, from coordinate 178,529 downwards.
CTGCGTAGCCTGGAGCCTCTTTTTTAAAGCTGTAACGGCAGGAGATTTCACACCTTTCTTCAATCCTGCTCCAGTTATCATTTGCCATCCTCCATTTTTTGCAGCATTATAATAAATGGATAGCTGCTGTTTCATTGCACTATAATTTTTGTTTGCAGCAAATGATGTTGAATCTTTTTGTTTGTTTAGTAGTGAATCTGCAAGCTGTAAGGGATCGGTCTTTTTACGTGGGACAATAGTATAGATGTTAATTTTATTAATGATGGTATTATTGCTGCCGGCATATTTGATTAACCGTTGGCTTAGCATTAGTTCCGATTGCACAAAGCCAGAATCCGTCGTACTGATCTGCATTGAATCTTTTTGAACAAGACTGTCCATATGTTCCTTCAACGCTTTATCATTAGATGAAGCTGAGGCACTATCGCCACCATTGGAATATAAGCTCCAGAAGCTACGACCCTCTTCTGTCAATCCCTGAGATGTAAACCACGCAAATTGATTGTTTCTAACTGTATAGAAATTTCTCAGCATTTGTGCGGTAGAATCATCAAGTTTTTCTCTTTCAATAAAAGACGATACCACATTACTGTCCAGAAACAGGTCAGAGTATGCATTTTCTGATGTTATACTCTCATCCCTGTAAACGGCAGTACTATCAGTGCTTGCTGTACTCTTGTTATCACTGAACTTACAGGATTGCAGGAACCAAATAGCGGCTATAATAATTAAGATGCTTTTCATAAAGCAAGCTTGTCAAAAGTTATGCCTGCAATAAGGAAAGACTTTTTGGAAAGATTGAGACGCTAGGGTAGAAAAAATAGTAAATCCGAAACGGATGTTGAATCTTTGCAAATCAGTTTATTACAAACTTCAATTTATTAATGCCATGCAAGTAAAAGCTTACGCAGCACAGGAAGCAACTGCTCCATTACAGCCTCACACGATTGATAGAAGAGAACCAAAAGAAAACGATGTGCAGATAGATATTCTTTTTTGCGGCATCTGCCATAGTGATCTGCATACGGCAAGAGGTGAATGGGGAGGAACGAAATATCCGTGTGTACCGGGCCACGAGATTGTTGGTCGGGTTATAAAAACTGGTGCCGGTGTATCGAAGTTTAAAGAAGGTGATTATGTTGGTGTAGGATGTATGGTTGATAGTTGTCGTGAATGTGCATCATGCAAAGATGGCCTGGAACAATATTGTGAGAATGGATTTGTAGGAACTTATAATGGCGACGAAAAAGATGGCAGCGGATATACTTTAGGTGGGTATAGTAAACAGATCGTAGTGCACCAGGATTTTGTATTGACAATAAAAGACACGAAAAACCTGGCTGGTGTAGCCCCTTTGTTATGTGCAGGCATCACCACTTACTCTCCACTGAGACATTGGAATGTAAAAAAAGGTGATAAAGTTGGTGTTGTGGGATTGGGTGGCTTGGGTCATATGGCAGTAAAACTTGCAGCTTCTTTTGGAGCAGAAGTAACTATGCTGAGCCATTCTCCCTCCAAACAAAAAGATGCCGAAAAACTGGGTGCTAAACATTTTCTATTGACAAGTGATGCAGCAAAAGTTACAGAGGCAACAGGAACTTTTGATTTTATATTGGATACTGTTTCTGCGGAACACGATTACAATCTTTATCTCGGTTTATTAAAAAGAGATGGTAAAATGGTTTGTGTTGGTGCTCCTCCTACTCCTGCCTCAGTACCGGCTTTTAACCTGATCATGCAAAGAAAAACCCTTGCAGGTTCTTTGATCGGCGGTATTCCGGAAACACAGGAGATGCTGGATTATTGTGCAGCACATAACATAACCAGCGATATTGAGATCATCAATATCAAAGACATCAACGAAGCTTACGAACGTATGCTAAAAGGTGATGTTCGTTATCGTTTTGTGATTGATATGAGTACATTGTAATTTCTAATGCAAACTTTTCCAGAGTTTTGAACTTTGGAAAAGTTCACACAATATTCCTCAGCACAAGTGTGCGACGCAACCGAAGTTCAAGAAGGGTTCTACAGCTAAGTCCATAAAAAAAGTCTCACTCCATCGTGAGACTTTTAATAGATTTTCGGGAAACCATTATCCCAAATACGCTTTTAGCGCATTAGAGTATCTTGCTTTTTGTAAACGCTTGATCGCTCTTTCCTTGATCTGCCTGATACGTTCTTTGGTAAGATCGTATTTCTGACCAATCTGTTCGATCGTAACACCGTTCTCGCCATCGAGACCAAAGTAAGCATTCACAATTTCAGCTTCTCTTGGAGAAAGTGATTTCAGCACACGGCGGATTTCTTCTCTCAGAGAGTCTTTCATCACATCATCATCCGTGTCGTCAGAACCTTCAAGAAGGTCACCCATTGCTACATCTTCAGCTTCGTGTACCGGAGCATCCAATGAAGTGTGACGAGTGTTCGACTGGAAGATGTTGTTGATCTCTGTTTCAGACATCTCCAAAATGTCTGCCAACTCTTCTGTAGATGGTTCTCTTTCGTGCTCCTGCTCAAAAGCCATGTATGCTTTGTTCGCTTTGTTGTAAGTACCGATCTTGTTTTGTGGCAAACGAACCAGACGTCCCTGTTCTGCCAAAGCCTGTAAAATGGATTGACGGATCCACCATACGGCGTAAGAAATAAATTTGAAACCTTTTGTTTCATCAAAGCGTTGTGCCGCTTTTATCAAGCCGAGATTTCCCTCGTTGATGAGATCACTAAGTGATAAACCCTGGTGCTGGTATTGTTTTGCAACAGATACCACGAAACGTAAGTTCGCCTGTACCAATTTGTCGAGTGCTCTTTGATCACCCATTTTGATTCGCTGTGCCAGTGTTGTTTCCTCCTCTGGAGTGATCATTGGAATTTTAGAAATTTCCTGCAGATACTTTTCTACGGCTTGCGAATCTCTGTTGGTGATCTGGGTTGCAATTTTGAGCTGCCTCATGTGTTACTTATACTGTTTAAATGAAAATGCTAACGTAATAAAGACGCAAATTGCGCAGGAATCGTTGCAATTCTGCTGTTAAATATATCTTCAAAACATCAAAATGGCTGCAAAGGTAAGGTACTGTATTGAGGATTGGTAGCTTTTTGTGGATAATTTAAGGGAAAAACAGCTTCTAAACCTCAACCTGCCAGCAGAATATTTATCCACAAAAATTTGTCCAATGTGGTGTTTTGAAGCATATATTTTTTTGCCAGCCCATTCCTTCGTGGCATCAACTGTTGTGTCACACACTTATACCTCCAATCGCTATGGCAACAAGAGCCCCAGAGACAAAGAACTCCTTGGATGAAATTTCATTGTGTTCTTTGTGCCTTTGTGCCTCTGTGGTTCAAATAACTATCTTCGCAAGCCTTATGATCGACTTTCGCTCAGACACTGTTACCAAACCAACTGCAGGAATGTTACAAGCCATGATGGCTGCTAAAGTTGGTGATGATGTATTCGCTGAAGATCCAACAGTAAATCGTTTAGAATCAATGGCTGCCGACATGTTTGGGCTGGAAGCAGGATTGTTTTGTCCAAGCGGAACCATGACCAACCAGATTGCCATCAAAGTACATACTCAACCTGGTGATGAAGTGATCTGTGATTTTCTCTCTCACATTTATCAATATGAGGGTGGAGGTATTGCTTTTAACGCTAGCTGCTCTGTAAGATTATTGCAGGGAGATCGTGGGAGAATTACTGCAGAACAAGTATTGGCTGCTATCAACCCGGATGATGTACATAAACCTGTAACAAAACTTGTTTCCCTCGAAAACACTGCGAATCGTGGTGGTGGAAGTTGCTATGATTTTGAAGAGATAAAACGCATTAAGAAAGTTTGTGAAGAACATGATCTTGCCTTTCACCTCGATGGTGCAAGATTATTTAATGCGTTAGTGGCGAAAAAAGAAACGGCCAAACAATACGGTGACGCATTCGATACCATTTCGATTTGTCTGAGTAAAGGACTTGGAACTCCTGTAGGAAGTGTTTTACTGGGACCAAAAGATTTTATCAAAAAAGCAAGAAGAGTGCGAAAGGTTTTTGGTGGAGGAATGAGACAAGCCGGTTTTCTAGCAGCGGCAGGTATTTATGCCTTGGAAAATCATGTTGAACGTTTAGCTGAAGATCATCAACATGCACAGCAAATTGCTGATGCTTTACAAAAGAAAGATTTTACCGGGGAAATATTTCCTGTTGAAACCAACATCGTCATTTTTGAAATAAAAGGCAGGTTTACTGCACAGCATTTCATTGATGAAATGAAGAAGAAAGGTATTTTGATGTTTGCCATCTCACCTACTCATGTAAGAATGGTGGTACATTTAGACATCACTCCGGCAATGATGCAGGAAGTGATCCAGATAATTGATCAACTATAGAAGAGTATGTTACCAAAAGTTAATCCTACCACTACACAGGCCTGGTTTTTATTGAAGAAACATTATGAAGATGAAATGAATCGCAGGCATATGAGGGATATGTTTGCTGCAGAGCCTGATCGTTTCAATAAATTCTCTCTGCGATTAGGGGATATTCTTTTTGATTATTCAAAGAACATCATCAATCAGAAAACGCTCCAGCTTTTATTGCAACTGGCCAACGATTGTGAGTTGAAAACTGCCATCAAAGACATGTTCATTGGTCTTAAGATCAATGAAACAGAAAATCGTTCGGTTTTACATACAGCCCTGAGAAATTTTTCAGGTGATCCAATTTTAGTGGATGGAAAAGATATCATGCCATTGATACAAAAAGAACTCAATCATATGGCAGCGTTCTGCGAAAAAGTACACAATGGCAAATGGAAAGGATATACCGGTAAGAAAATAAAATACATCGTCAATATTGGTATTGGTGGAAGTGATCTTGGTCCGTTGATGGTTACAGAAGCATTAAAACCTTACTGGAAAGAAGGCATTCAAACTTATTTCGTAAGCAATGTTGATGGAACGCATATAGCAGAAACGCTTAAAAAGATCAATGCAGAAGAAACATTGTTTTTGATTGCTTCGAAGACATTTACTACCCAGGAAACCATGACCAATGCACATACTGCAAGGAACTGGTTTTTGGAAACTGCAATAGATGAAAAGCACATTGCAAAACATTTTGTTGCATTGAGTACCAATGAAAAAGAGGTAACAAAATTTGGTATTGATAAAGCCAACATGTTCGAGTTCTGGGATTGGGTTGGAGGAAGATATTCTTTATGGAGTGCTATCGGTTTGTCTATTGCATTGACTATCGGGTATGAAAACTTTGAACAACTGCTAAAAGGAGCTGAAGCGACTGACAAGCATTTTAAGAGTGAAAAGTTCGAGAATAATATACCGGTGATCATGGCACTGCTTGGTATTTGGTACACGAATTTTTTCGGTACACAGACAGAAGCCATTCTCCCGTATGATCAATACATGCATCGTTTTGCCGCCTATTTTCAGCAGGGAAACATGGAAAGCAATGGAAAGAGTATTGATAGAAATCGTAATCCTGTAAACTATTCTACCGGACCAGTTATCTGGGGTGAACCAGGCACGAATGGTCAGCATGCATTTTACCAGTTGATACACCAGGGAACGGTATTGATCCCATGCGATTTTATTGCACCAGCTATCTCACATAACCCTATCGGTGACCATCACACAAAATTGCTGTCCAACTTCTTTGCACAAACGGAAGCATTAATGAACGGACGTTCTGAAACTGAAGCCCGGCAAGAGTTTGAGAAGGAAGGTAAAGGAGAAGATGTGATCAAAAAGTTTGTTCCTTTTAAAATATTTAATGGCAACAGGCCAACGAATTCAATCCTGCTCAAACAGGTTACACCGTTTACGCTTGGTAGTTTAATTGCTTTATACGAACATAAAATATTTGTGCAGGGAGTGATATGGAACATCTTCAGCTTTGACCAGTGTGGCGTTGAGTTAGGTAAACATCTCGCCAATAAAATATTGCCCAAATTAGATAGTGAGGAAGTAGTAAATGATCATGATTCTTCCACGAATGGATTGATCAATACGTACAAATCTTTCAGGGGCTAAGAGATAAAGAATTTTATAAAGAGGTAAAGAGATGGCAGAAACCATTATCAGAACAATTCAGCAGGAAGATAATGCAACACTGGCAAAGATCATTCGGAATGCATTGGCTGAATTTGGTGCAAATAAACCTGGTACTGTTTATTTTGATCCGACAACAGATCATTTATTTGAAGTATTTAACTCCAGCCCTAACAGCATTTATTTTATTGCTGAGAAAAATGGTGAAATAATAGGTGGTGCTGGAATTTACCCAACAGAAAATTTACCGGAAGCCACCTGTGAGCTGGTGAAAATGTACCTGAAACCATCAGCAAGAGGTTTAGGATTAGGAAGAACATTGATTGAAAAATGTTTGCTTGCCGCAAAAGAAATGGGCTATAAACAAGTGTATCTTGAATCGATGCCTGAATTGAAAAAAGCATTATCTGTTTATGAAAAGTTCGGCTTTAAATACCTGGCTGGACCAATGGGAAATTCAGGACATACCGGTTGTGATTTATGGATGCTGAAGATTTTGTAAAATCAATCCTGATTTTTATCTTGTAATAAATACCTACCCATGATCCGTATTATTCTTGTAGTTGTAGCCATTGGGCTCTCCTATTCTTCTTTCGCACAACAGGATTTCAATAAACCACAGAAAGGAACTTACGAATACCATTTAAAGAAGCAGAAATCGAATCGAACTGCCGGATGGGTATTATTAAGTGGCGGTTTATTATTAGGCATGACAGGAGTGGCAATCGATTTGGGAAACATGTTCGAGCCTGGTAAAGAGGATGTCAAAACAGGTCAGGTAATCTCTTATACGGGAATTGCAGCAATGGCTGGAAGCATTCCTTGTTTTATAGCTGCAGGAAAACACAAAAAACAGGCATTGTCTCTAAAAAATCAACCCACGGCAACGTTAAGACCAATGAGTTTCAAATCGACACCGTCTATTACTCTGAGTATTGATCTATAACATTGGCTTCTTCCTGTTTCTTCAACCACTTATCCCATACAAAAGTTCCAAAGGGTAAAAAAGCTGCGATAAAAGCATATACCAGTCTCTTGAAAGGCCATTTATAATGTAGAAATGCATGAAAAGCTGCAGCCATAAACAGCATGAATAAAATTCCATGTACCCAGCCAACATATTTTACTGCTAAGGGACTATCAGCAAAATACTTCAAAGGCATTGCAATAAACAGCAAAACCAGCATGGATGTTCCTTCGATAAAACCTATTACTCTCAACCTTCGTATTACAGTATTCAACATGGCTGCGAAGATGCTAAAAACTTACTGAACTCTTTGAAGAGAATTCTAAAAGTACAAGAGTGCGACGCAAGTAAAACATCATAGTAATACTGCAGCTGGCTCAATAAAAAAGCCCAGTTTAAAACTGAGCCATTAATATTTTCTATGGGAGAATGTTTACCAGATATTTCTTGGACACCAGTCACCATATTTATTACCGAGTAAGAAGCCTACAACAATCTCGTGGCTACCACGGCTAACAGTATTCAAACGTGAGGTAGTATAATCATATGAATAACCCACATTGAAAGAGCTGTTTACGTTCACCCCTACCATTGCAGAAAGTCCATCCTGCAAACGATAACTTGCACCAGCCCAAACCAGGTCCTGGTACTGTACTTTTGCATTAAGATCAACGCCAATTGGCATTGGATTAATATACCTGATCGTTGCAGAAGGGAGTAATGAAATATCATCATTTAAAAACACCCTGTAGCCTGCTGATAAAAATAGATGCGGCACCAATTTTCCAGATGAAGTAACAGTCAATGTATCTTCTGCAAATGTGAGCTTAGAAGGAAGAATGTTCTGTGCCGCCAATCCCACAAAATAGTTGGCAGAATACATCCATAATCCAGCACTTACATCAGGTCTTAACTTATTCAGATACCCACTTCCTGCAACAGCAGGATCAACAGGAAATTCAAAATTCAGTTTACTTGCATTCAGCGTCATATTCTGTACACCAGCACTGATACCTGCAGAAAGACTTGTTCTTTCAGAGATGCCTAAATGATAAGCATATGTTGCAGCAACAGAAAACCTGTTTAACGGACCGGTTCTATCGTTCATCATTGTAAAACCGATACCGTGATGTGGATCTGCTGCCGTATAATCCTGCCAGTAGGCTTTACCTCGTGGATTTTCACCTGCAGCACGGAAAGTTGTTGGATTCTCTCTTTCATAAGCACTTTTCTTCAAAGGGCCATGAATGGTGATGTAAGTAGTAACTGGAGCTCCGTCTAAACCAACCCATTGGTGACGATGGCTCACCTTTACATCGGTATAATTCTCAATTCCTGCAACAGCAGGGTTGATGATATAGTTATTTAGAATGTATTGTGTATAATGAGGTCGCTGTTGAGCATCAGCTGTAAACACTAGACCTAACGCAGCAAATACGAGTAGCTTTTTCATCATCAGTTATTAGAATTGTGGCAATTTAAGTATTTAAGAGATTCCATCGCCTCTTTTGGTTGCATGATCCCTGAATTTTAAGTAACGAAAACTGTGGTTATATTATTGTTGAATGGTTGATATAAAAAGAGTTGCATGCAGAAGCTTTTGTTTATCAATGTCATTTAAGGATCGTAACAGAACCGCTGATCGGCTTTCTGCCATTCTTCGGATTGATGACGTAATAGTACACTCCTACTGAGATTTCCTTACCGTTAATGGTTCCGTTCCATGGCTGATCATAACCCTGGGAAGCAAATATTCTTCTTCCATATCTGTCAAACACCTCAACTGTACAGCCTGGATATGAATCCAGGTACTGAATATTCCAGGTATCGTTTACTCCATCCTTGTTCGGTGAAAATGCATTCGGAATTACAGGACTCTTCAGCACTTTTACAAACACTTCATCAAAAGCACTACATCCCCCAATACCAGTGACAGTCAGGCGATAAGTTTGATCAATTCCCGGTGTAAACTTTGGATTTTTGATAGCAGCATTATCCAGGTACTGGCCTGGTGTCCACTGGAAACTCAGGTTACTTCCTGACACAGTTGGATTGAGAACGATAAATCCATCTGATAGTACAAAAACATCCGGACCTGCATTTACTAAAGGAAACGGATGAACAGTCACATTTTTTACCACCGTATCACTTACACACCCCCTGTTATTAAACACATACAGTGAAACTGAATAAGTGGAATCATCAGAATATGTATGGGATGGATCTTTGATAAGTGATTGAGATGAACCGTCTCCAAAATCCCAATGCCACTCATTAATAACTTCAGCATTACTACCTGTAGGCTGACTCTGATCGGTAAAGTTGAAAGTCTCGCCAAGGCACACTTCAAATGGATTAATATTAAAATCTGCTTTTGGCTGAGGATATATTGTACCAATAGTCTGAATGAATGAATCAACACAGCCTTGTGAAGATGTCACTTTCAATTTCACATCATAAGGCCCTACTCCAGAGTATCTGTGCATCGGATCTTTCTGGGTGGAAGGATTGGGATCAGCCGGATCTCCAAAATTCCAGAGATAAGAAAATAAAGCCTGTGTACCGTCTCCGATCGTGGATTGATCGGTGAATGTTCCTCGTCCATCAGGTAAACAAATAGATGGGATAGTAAAGTTTACCACCGGAAGATGATTTACCTGAAGATTTTGTGTTTGCGGTAAACTCGTACAACCACTGTCTGTTGTAACCGAAAGGCTTACAACATAAGTATTCGGTGTGTTGTATGTATGTGTAAACGGAGCAGCACTGTTTCTAGGAATAATATTACCATCGCCAAAATTCCAGTTCCATGTTGTGATGTTGCCAAAATTAGCAATAGAACTATCAGTGAATGTCAAAGCAGCTTTTTCACAAACAGGATTACTGATGCCGAATTTTGCTGTTGGAGAAGGCCATACCGTAATGTTATTGGTTGAAGAATCCCTGCAGCCTGCTGTTGAAATAAAGAGGTATTGTAAAGTGTATGTTCCGGCTCCAGCAATGGAAGGATCAAACAAACCTGTGGAACTGAGGGCTGTTGTTGTTGAACTGAATATATCCTGTGCTTTTGGTACACCACCTATCTCTGAAGCTTGTGTGATCTGCCTTGGTGCAGCATCAAAACAAATTCCGGGTATAGTAATGAATTGTGTTTTTGGGCTTGCGTTCACCGTAATATCCTGGAAAAATTCACCTGTACAACTACCACCAGAGTAAGCAACAAATCTTATGCGAAAGGTTTTGGTGAGTGGCTGCTGAAAATCAGGATAAAGGTGACTATAGGTTTTATCAAAGAAAGGCACATCATCGGTTTCCTTTAAGGCAGGATTGTTCAGGTAATCCCAGTATATCTCAACTTTAGTGATGTTGCCGGGTGTAACCGTTGATTTGTTTTGAATAACCACACCCATATTACTGCATAAGCTTGATGAACTCAAAACATCGAAATCAGCTACAGGGAAAGACCCGTTTACTGTAAACGTTCTTGAAATAGAATCAACACATCCATGAAGGGAAGTAACTTTTACCTGTGCAGTATAATTGCCTAATGCAGTGTATTGGTGAGTAGGATTTTTTATTGTTGATGTATTTGGATTAGCTCCTGTAGCATTTGGATCCCCAAAATTCCAGGCATAAACAAAAAAGCTCTCAGTATTATCACTGATATGGCTGCTATCAAGAAATTGAGCGTAACTATCATTCAGGCAAACTTCCGGTAAAATAAAATTTGCCGTGGGCTGATGATGTACAACTACAGGCTGAGATATGGTATCACTGATACATCCTTTGCTCGACTGAACAGAAAGTTTTACCTGGTAGGATCCCGCTGCAGCAAATACATGTGCGAATGGGTTTTCATTGGTTCGATCGGATATATTACCATCTCCAAAACTCCAATGCCAGCCAGTTAGTGTTCCTGCATTTGCCTGTGACTGACTGGTAAGCGTAACATCTTTCGTTTCGCAGACAGGAGAAGAAACAGAAAACAACGCTGTTGGTAATGGATTAACAATCACTTGTTGAACTATTGTATCGCTTACACAGCCTTTATCGCTCACTACATACAAACTCACAGCAAAAGTATCTGCTGCCGGATATCGATATTCTGGATCCGGTGCATTGCTGGTAATACCATTGCCAAAATTCCAGTTCCAATTGGTGAGTGTTTGCCCTGTCGCAGTACTTGTATTAGTAAAATAAGCAGTATCTCTTAAACATATTTCATTGCTTGTAATAAAACTTGCAACAGGTCTTGCATAGATCGTATTAATCGGCTTCGTAAGTTCCTTTATACAACCATTATTGGAAGTGACTTTCAATTTTACATTAAAAGGACCTGTCGCAACATAATGATGAGTCGGGTCTTTTACAGTGGAAGTGCCTCCATCTCCAAAAGTCCATTCGTAGGATAATTGATTTCCTGTACCGTCAGGGATAGTTGATTGATTGGTGAATGCTGCAGCACCAATTGGCAAACACACCACATTTGGAACTGTGAAATCAACGACGGGAAATTGAGAAACCGTTAATGAATAAGAAGTAACAGTACTTTTACAACCTGTACTACTTTCTACCTGCAGCGTTACATTATAGCTTCCGGCAGCAGCATAAGTTTGAGTAACAGAAGCATTCGTTGTGTTGATGATAGTGTTTCCGTTGCCAAAATCCCAATACCATTTGGCAATTGTACCGGAAGCAAGTGTTGACTGATCCGTAAAGGTTACTGTAGCTCCCTCACACCTTGGTGAATCCACCTGGAAAGCTGCTATCGGTGCGGCTGTTAACGTAAAGGGTTTGGTATTGTCTGCAATACAACCTATGTCTGTGATTGTTGTGAGTTTTACATTGTAAGTGCCTGCAGTTGTATATGTTTTGACCGGATTTTTTATTGTTGAATTCGTGGCGTCACCAAATTCCCATAACCAACTGGTTACTGTTCTTCCCCCGGCATTCGTTGCATCATTAAACTGGGCTGCTTCTGTAAGACAACCGTTCGAAGTGACCGTCCAATCAACCACCGGTTTTGGATAAACCACCACATCATAATTAATTTCCTGGTCACCACTACAACCATCCGGGGTTGGATTGTTTACCAATACTTTTATCGGATAAGTTCCTGGTGCCGAGAAATTGTAATCGGTTGGAAGTTTGTATACATACAAGGTCTTCCCATCTCTAATAAAGCTACTGTCTGCAGGAACAGTAGTGGATCCTACAGGAGGGTCGATTTGCACGGTAGCATTCGGGCTAAGATTAGCTGCGTTATTAAAATCCCATTTGATCTTTACAGCCTGGTATGGCAGTGTAATAGCAAACCGGAAAGGTGTTCCTACACAGGTTGCAGGGAAGTTTACTGTTGCATATTGGTTTTGAAGGCTGATATATTGGTAGAGATCTATAATATTCGTTCCTGCATTATAACCATAAGACTCAACCGCACCCAAACCATAAGCTAAGGCAATAAAACCACTGTCAGCCGTGATCCTGTGTGAAGGATTTACCGCTGTTGATGCGGTAACATTCTCGTGTATATAAGAATAACCTGAGGTACCGATCGAAGTTACATTCCCATTTGCAGGTAAGCCATCGATCCTTAAACTACTTAACGCATTTGTCTTCATGATAATAGTGAAGAAATGCTTGGTAATATTGGTGTTAGGTGGAGTAAGATTGGCTCGGGCAGAAACCACCGTTACGTCGTTCAAGGTTTGCTCAATGGGATTGATGATAATCATTTCCGGATCACCAGGAAATGGTGCGTTAGCACCTGTATTACCATTGTTCCGGGTGTCACAGGTTTGAGAGATCATGTACTGGATCACCATTGCCGGCTTATCGGCAGTTATCACATTTGCTGCTGAGCTTGTGAACTGGTAATAAGTGCCGTTTTGCAAAGTAGCATTGCTTAAAATTGAGCCGTTACGGGTAACTACAGTGGTTGGATCACTGACAATAATTCTAAAAATATCATATTGCCTGTCTGCAAAAGGTGCTGTAACATAACTCTTCCCCCAGGCAGATTTTGGCATTAACTGAAGGAACAGGTTATCACCACCTGATGCATTATTGCAATCGAGCGAAGCCCAGGAACTCCCACAGAAAACTGCAATCGGCTTGCAAGAAGATGTTGAAGATGAAAGCGTTCTGATCTTTGTTCCAGTTATATCATTGTTGAATGTTGATCGGTACTGGTAAACGTCACCCTTATTTAATACTACTGTAAACACCGAACCAGCGGTTCTTACTCCACCAGCATCCCCGACACTGGGAGTGATCTCTATCGTCGTATTATCCTCAACGCCCACAATAGTAAACTGGCTTCCTGAATTTGATCCATTGGCTGTTCCATTTGGTGGATTGGAATTCACCATGCTTCTGTACGAAGTAGCAATATATTCCCGGCCTAAGGTGTTGGTAGGTAACACCAGGGTTGAACCTGACCTGGCCTGGTTAAGAATATGAGCGTAAATAACTACAGGCTGTAAGGAGGTGATGTGAATGCCTCTTCCTGCAAAAGTTCCTTCACTTTGAGGATTGATTACATTATAAGTTGCCGGTGAAATCTGAACAACCGTAGCCTGGTTGGCAGTCACCGTGAATGGAATAGTGGCACCTCCAGGTAATTCTACAACCCCGGTCGTGTTAATAGTGGCTGATATATATAAAGCCATCCTGGAAGTATTTCCGTCAATATGGCCTGGATAGGCCAACCAGAAATCCTTGCCCTTGTTCGAAAAGTCCTGGGCTTTTCCAATAGTTCCAACCAAAAAGAAGATAGCGAAAAATAAGAGTACAGAAAATCTTTGTTTCATAGCCGGCCTGCAGTTCAATGGGGTGGAGTGCAATTTACTTAAGAAGATTCATCAATACGTATAATAACTCTTAAGAGACGATTAAACGGCACTTTGCTGCTTGGGGAAGTTCTTATTGAATGAGGGTTTTGCGGCTGAAAATGAAGAAATAAATCCGGTTGATATAACAATTATTCTTTATCAATTTATTAGAACAAAGTCAATAATGATATAAATCATATAATATTATTGTTAATCAACTAATTGTGATATTTTATAATAATCTTGTAATTTCTTTTTTCAATAGAATTCCATGTATGTTTAAAATATTGTTTTTGCATTGAATTTTTGTTTATTAATAAGATATATATCATTTAAATACAATACATTTAACTAATATATTACTGATTATTTTTTTAGTATTACCTATTCGTCATTTTAGGTGTACCAAAACTAAAATAATTAGTTTTATTTTCCAGCAAAACCGAATCGACTTTTTACTCCCTTAATATTTCACACTTCAATTTGTTCAGTCTCTCCTATTTTGCAGTGTAATTATGCATATGAAGGTTTTACTCTATTCTTTAGTTATCCTATTCACGGTTGGATGTACCAAACCCCAGAGTTTCGATTACCGGGACATCAGGAATTTCAACGTGGAAAAATTTGGATTTGACAAGTCCACCATTAGCATGGATCTCGTTTATTACAACCCCAACAATTTTGGTGTACAACTTAGAAAAGTGGATTGCGACGTTTACATCAATGACCAGTTTCTGGGTAAATACTTGTTGGATACTGTGATGTCTATCCCCAAAAAAACAGAATTCACCCTTCCTTCCAGGATGGAGGTAGATATGAAAAACGCCTTTAAAAACTCTGTTTCTGTGCTTTTTTCAAATGAAGTATTAGTAAAAGTGAAAGGCACTACCAGGGTTGGAAAAGGAGGATTATTTCTGAATGTGCCTGTGAATTACGAAGGCAGACATAAGTTTGAGTTATTCTGACCGATTCTCCCTGTGTAAATAATTCACTTTATGAGCAAGCTGATTTTCACTTTACTCCTATTATTCGTACTCAATGCAAAAGCTCAGAATGCCGAGACAGAAACCTATTTCCTGGAGAAAACAGCGGTAAGACTGCAACTTTCAAAGTATGGAAATGATGCGGAAAAGGTTGTTTTTTTGAACTTGCACGAGAATGAAATCACCAGTGTTTTAGCTGCTAAGGATTACCTGGCAACCCGAAATGGCCATTTGATCGCAGTAAAGCAAAGCGGTAACCGTAACCTGAACTTTGTTTTAAGAGGCACTAAATTCCAGTTTGATCCCAATAGAATGTTCACCAAATCAGGCAGGATCTCAACGCTAAAATTGCTCAACAAAAAATACATTGATGCCGCTGAAGAAACAGTGGAAGAGTTCTCTGATAAGATCATATCCCGTATCCGGAATGCTAAACTGGTTGTGGCACTGCATAACAATACAAATGGAAAACCGCTATCCGCCAATAGTTATAAGAACAGGTACCTGAATCCTTCAATGGATCCGGATGACTTTATTCTTACAACAGAAAAATCGATCTACGATCAACTTAAAGCAAAGAAGATCAACACCGTCTGGGAGACTACCTCAACTTCAGTAGATGACGGATCGCTGGCCTATTATTGTTCAAAAAAGAATATTCCGTATGTAAACGTCGAAGCCCAACATGGTCATCGTTCTCAGCAATTAAAACTGTTGAATGCCTTAACTTCTATCATCAACCAGTACACCAAATAATGGATATAGAAAGCTTACAAGCCATCTGCAACAAATTTCCGGGTGTTACAGAAGACATCAAATGGGAAAACCATCTCTGCTTCTGTGTAGCGGAGAAAATGTTTCTGATCCTTGGTTTAGACGAAACTCCCGTAACAGCTTCATTCAAAGTAAGTGATGATGATTTTGACGAAATCAGCAGTCGCAAAGGTTTCAAACCTGCACCTTATATGGCAAGAAATAAATGGGTGTTTGTAGATAACATCAGCCGAATGAATAACAAAGAATGGAATATAATCGCTTCTAATGCATATGAACTCATCAAAAACAAGCTGCCAAAGAAAACACAGGCTTCGCTCAAATAAAAAATCCCGCCACTAAGACGGGATCAATCATTTACAAACCTCGTAAGCCGGATTCTGTTTCTAAACTATCATTTATCTGCGATAAACATTACTGTTTACCTGTTGCTGCCTACCCTGAGTCTCAGACGAGCAGCCTTCGAACGACTCTATACGTGGCATTACAGCACTCAAGGTTTACCCATGATCAACATTACTGCTGATCATCGTGAGCTCTTACCTCACGTTTTCACCTTTTCCAGCAAGCTGGTAGTAATTTTCTGTGGCACTATCTCTTTCCTTTCGGAAGCTGGCTATTCACCAGTGAGTTGCTCTATGCTGTCCGGACTTTCCTAATTCATTGCTGAACTCGATAGTTCGGGTTTGTTTGTAAAATTATGAATTATGAGTGTAGAGTTATAAGTATTGGCAGCTATTCATAATTCTAACTCATAATTCTACAATATAATGATACCAGCTTTAGCATTTTATAGCATCGTCTGTTGCGTCGCACCCTTGTGCAACATAGCATCATTCACCATTCACCACTCACAATTCACAGTCAGTACTGGAAAAATATCTCCGTTGCCCCATATCCAAATCTTGGATCATATTGGTTAATGAAGGTCTTTACCTCTCGTCTCAGCTTCAATCGATCATGAATCTCATCTCTTAATCTTCCACTTCCTACACCATGAATAACGATCAAACTTGGTTGCACATGAGCGATAGAATTCTCATACCACTTCTCAAATTCCTTCAACTGCATATCCAGTATTTCCTGGTTGCTCATGCCCTTGAAATCATCAGAAAGCTTTTCCATGTGCAGGTCGATCACAGATCTTGGTGGATCAAGATGCTGCCGAATCTTTTTTGCTTCGTAGATCTTGAAGCCTTTAGCGGCAAGACCTGTCAGTTCAAACTTCTCCTCGTAAACCTTATCAGGATATGTGTCAAACAGCTTGTAAGAAAGCGTAGGCTCATTCTTCTGCTTCATCTCTTCTATTTGCTTAAAGAGTTGCTTGGCTTTGATCTTTACATTGGCTTCGTAATGCTCGGCTTTCTCTTTTTCAGGAGTGATCAATGAAAATTCAAACTCAAAAGAAGGATTATCGTTGAAGTCAGCGAAAGGAATATCATGGAGATAGAAATCATGAAAGGCCAATACCTCATTCTTTAATTCAAACTCAAGATCGCCAAAAAACTGTTGCTTATAAGTGAACTTGTATCCTTTCTCCGTTTTATTAACGAGATGGATCTTGAAGAGCTCAACGATCTCATCATTAAACTCGTCCATGGAGAACTTAGGTATCAAAGAAAGCCACACACCTTCAGAAACCTTCACCTTGTTAGGCTGGATCTTTTCTTTGGGTACATTGTCAACAAACACCTTTGGCTGCTTCTTTTCAGGAAACAGTTTCTTCTCAGTAAATCGTTTGAAATAAGGAAAATCAATCTGGTCCATGTAAGCCGGAAACTTCACTCCACGAACTTCTATCATCACCATTTTATCATTGATGATCTCTATCACTTCTCCTTCTTCATTGCTATGCAAAACGAGTATCTTGTCTCCTACCTGGTACTTCATAATCTGGACGGCAAATGTACAGTGAATGAGCTTTGAATATGGTTAAAGCTGAGCAAAGCTTCTGCCGTACAAGAGATTACCTCAGAATGGTTGTTTTTATAGTTGGTTTCGGTGAATCTCCTTCGTCGATTTGACACAACGAAGTATTATAGTAGTACTACAGGTGGTTCAATCATTATTCTCTTAATCTCGAAGGATTTAATTTACTGTTTCGGTAGCCATACATGAAATAAATGGCCAGTCCAACAGCCATCCAGCCAAAGAATACGAGCCAGCTTTTTACAGGAATCTCTATGAGTAAATAAAGACAAAATAATACACCAAGTATGGGTATGAGTGAATATTTCTTAATGATGGTGAGAATAGTGAGAATTCCCGCTACGGCCACAAACGTAGCAAATAACATTTCCTGGTGATCCTCATTGCCGAAATGATAAAAAGCCTCTACCACTCTACCATGAAAAGCATATATGAATAATCCATAAATTATTGGAACGATCCATCTTCCATTGATGTAGGGAAGGTTGAATTTACCAGGTTCTTTCTTGATCCTCGGTAACAATAATACACCACCAGAAACAAGTACAAATGCAAATAAAGTTCCGATGCTCGTTAGATCTGTTACAAGAATATCCTGCATAAATAACGCTGGAATCGCAACGAGGAAACCGGTTACAATTGTTGCAAATGAAGGTGTCTGGTATTTTGGATGAATCCGTTGGAACTGTTTAGGAAGCAATCCATCACGGCTCATGCTCATCCAGATTCTTGGTTGTCCTAACTGGAACACTAATAGTACACTGGTAGTTGCTACTACTGCACTGATGGAAACGATTGTTTCTATCCACGGTGCTTTCTTCTCAAATACAAAAGCCAGCGGATCATTTACATCTTTGAAGTTGGAATAATGTTCCATACCTGTCAATACCAATGCAATCAGAATATAAAGTCCAGTGCAGATCAGCAATGAATTGATCATTGCCTTTGGCATATCTTTCTGTGGATTCTTACACTCTTCTGCAGTTGTTGAGATAGCATCAAAACCAATATAGGCGTAGAATACAGCCGATACTCCTTTCAATACACCTTCAAAACGGTTTGGCAGGAATGGAGTCCAGTTGTTGGTATCAACAAAAAAAGCTCCCGCTACTATTACGAAGATGATAACACCAATCTTAAACATCACCATGTAGTTGGCTGATTGCTTACTCTCTTTTATACCAATGTAAGCGATCCAGGTGATGAGAATTACAATAATGCAGGCCGGCAGGTTAAAGAAGATGTGTTTACCGAATAATATTGGTGCATCATTCCATGCCTGGATGGCAAAATTATAGTTCTTTGTTGTTTCAGCATCGAGCACAGCTCCTGAATTGAAAGCGGTTGTTGCCTCTGTAAAAGCTCCTTTTGCGGTGGTGGGATCAATCAGCATCCACTCAGGCAAATGAATATTGAAAACATTCTCGAGCAGGTTATTAAAATACCCACTCCAGGAAATGGCAACAACAATGTTCCCGATGGCATATTCTAAGATCAAAGCCCATCCTATGATCCAGGCAATCAACTCACCGAAGGTTACATAAGAATAAGTATAAGCACTTCCGGCAACCGGAACACGGCTTGCAAATTCTGCATAACACAATGCACAAAAGCCACAGGTTACCGCAACAAGAATAAATAATAATGAAATCCCTGGTCCACCATTGAAGGCAGCTTTACCAATAGTAGAAAAGATACCGGCTCCTACAACTGCTGCAATACCCAGGAAAGTAAGGTCTCGAACACCCAATACTTTTCTAAGACCCGTTTTGTGATCACTTAAACCAGCTTCATATTCTTTCTTGATGAGATCAATAGATTTCCTTCTGAATAAAGACATGCAGTTAAGTTTTGGTTGTGCTAACGGATGCTAATGTAAGCTAATGAGATGTATTTGCAGAAACACTGTGGATTGCAGGTTAATATTCTCTTTGAATAAGAAACTCAGACAACTCCATTAGAGGCTTTTTACGTGAAGACATCACAGCAATATCATCCAAATGCTGCAGTGCAGTAGCCAGGTACTTCTCCTTCAATTCATTTGCCCAGGCATCAACATTACAACTCTTATATATCTTCAATACCTTCTCAACTTTATCAGTTTCGTTGGTGGAAAGTAAATGCTGTAGTTCCTGTCTGTGCTCATTCGAACAAACTTCCAGAGCATGTAACATCAGGAAAGTCTTTTTATTTTGCCGGATATCTCCACCGACATCTTTTCCAAATTTGCCAGGATCTCCAAAGGCATCTAAATAATCATCCTGCACCTGGAATGCAATGCCGAGGTTTTTTCCAAATTCGTATAAATGGATCCTGTTTCCTTCACTGGCTCCGCCGATCACAGAGCCGATTTTCAAACTGGCAGCCAGGAGAACAGATGTTTTCAAAGTAATCATGTGGATATAATCAGCAATGGCAACATTCTCCTGTTTTTCAAAATCCATATCCAACTGCTGACCTTCACAAACTTCTCTTGCAGTCTGGTTGAATAAGGATAATATCTGTTTCTGATAAGAAGCACTGATCTTATTGATGTAATCGTAAGCTTTTATCAACATCACATCGCCAGCCAGTAAAGCAGTACTATCACCATATTTCTTATGCAAGGTTTCCATTCCACGACGAAGTGGAGCTGCATCCATGATATCATCATGAATCAATGTGAAATTGTGAAAGAGTTCTATAGCTGTGGCTACATGGTAAGCATCAGGGTGAATATCGTCAAACAATTCATTCCCCATTAAACAGATAACCGGTCTTATTCTTTTACCACCAATACCTAAAAAATATTCAGCAGGTTCATACAAAGAGGCAGGTGTAGGAGGAAAATGAGCAGTTTCAAATTTCTCTGCAAATGATTGAGCCAGGTCTCTGAAGCTTTGCATTTCCGGTATCTTTTTATTCAGTTATAGCCGATAGAAGCCAGGCCGCAAGGTAAGTAAACAGCATCATACATCCACATGAATCAAACCAGGAACAGTATGAGTAATTGTGCTGCAAGAATTCGTAAGATCAATGTAAGTGGATATACGGTTGCATAAGTAGCTGAAGGAATATCGTTTCCCGCCATCTTTAATGCAAAAGCCAAAGCAGGTGGATCTGTAGATGCTCCTGCCAATAATCCACATACTTCAAAATAAGTTTTACGGAAGAATTTCCTGGCGATAAAACCAACGATCAGCAATGGTATTAGCGTGATTCCTAAACCCATTAATATCCATTGCAAGCCACCATGAGTAAAAGCTTCAGCAAGTCTTTCGCCGCTACTCAATCCAACACTGGCCAGAAATAATGCAATACCCAGTTCACGGACCATCTGGTTGGCACTACTGGTGGTATAATTATTCAAATAAAGTTTACCGCCAAACCTGCTTAATAATAATGCTACGAGTAAAGGTCCTCCTGCCATTCCAATTTTGATTGGTACGGGTATATTGGGAACATAAAAAGGAATGCTGCCGATGATCACACCTAAAACGATACCGATGAATATTGGAGCAAGATCAGGCACATCAAGCCTCTTTAAAGAATTACCTACTGCAGCTGTGGCAAGTCGTACACCATCTTCGGTACCAACTACTTTTATTGTATCTGCTAATTGCAGAACCATATCACCATGAGGCACCATTTCAATTCCTGCCCTGTTTAATCTTGTAAGTGTGAAATCGCGTTGATGTAATGCAGGAATATCTCCCAACCTCTGGTGCGTCACCTCTTTATTGGTTACAACAATGGTCCTTGAAATGAGTGCATCCTGTGTTTCGGCTTTCAGATCTATATCACTTTCTGAACCGATGATCATTTTTATTCTTGTTATTTCACTCTTTGGAGCAACAACTAATAAAACATCACCAATAGAAAGCTTTGTGTCTGGTGTAGGAACTAAAACTTTCCCATCATGCATCATCCTTGATACAACAACAGGCTCCTTCAGAAATGAGAACACTTGTCTCAGGGTCTGATCCTGCAAGAGATTGTTCTCAACAATAATATTAAATGAACCGGGTTTGCTGCTTCTGATTGCTTTAAGTTTTCGATGCAGTTCCTGTTCTGCTTTAATATCAGTACGAAAAGCTTTTTTGAGGATTACGAGCGATAAAATAATTCCTACTACACCAAATGGATACACTAAGGCATATGCCAGTGTGATGTAACTCGTATTGACATCAGCTATATTCAGATCTGCCATTGCAGCCTGTGCTGCAGCAAGACCAGGTGTATTGGTTACAGCTCCACTCATTACACCGGCAACGATGGAAATATGAAAATCGGATAGATAATAAAATAATACAGCAGTGAATACTCCAAGAATCACTACCATTGCTGCCAATACATTATTTACAAGTGCAGTCTTCTTTAACGAAGCAAAGAATCCAGGGCCTACCTGTAAACCCAAACAATAAACAAAAAGAATCAGCCCGAAATCTTTGAGAAAATGTTCGATCTCTTTGTTTACAGCGATGCCAAAATAAGAGAATATGATACCTAAAAATAAAACCCATGTAACACCAAGCTTGATAAAGGTCTTAATCTTTCCAAGCCATAGTCCGATAGCAATCACCAAACCATACACCACTACAGCCTGTGCAATGGAAGCTTCTGTAAATAAATTCCATAGCCAATCCATAAACTATTAATGAGGGTATAAACTCACTTGCTCTTTTTCTTTCGCTTCTTAGACGCTGCCAATTCTTCGTTTGCAGCTTCATCATTATCCTTATCACCATCAATCACCCATTCAAAATCGATCTGGCGTTTGGTGAGATTTGCCGCGACAACTCTTACCCAAACCTTATCTCCCATTCTGAACTTTCGACCGCTTCTTCTTCCTGAAAGACTATAATCACCTTCTACTAACCTGAACTCGTCATAATCACTCAGGCTAACCATTGAAACAAGTCCTTCACATTTATGTTCTACCGTTTCAACAAAGAATCCAAAGCTGGCCACGCCACTGATCACACCTTCAAATACTTCTCCCAGGTATTGACTCATGAACTCTACCTGTTTGTATTTATTAGAAGCTCTTTCTGTTTCCATTGCTGCTCTTTCTCTTTCGCTGCAGTGTTTACATTTCTCTTCCATCTTTTTATCGATGATGATCTGGCTATTGAGTATTGATTCCAATACACGATGCACCAGCACATCAGGATAACGACGAATGGGTGAAGTAAAATGACAATAATGCGGCATAGCCAAACCGTAGTGGCCAATATTCTCCGAAGTATAAATAGCTTTTGCCATTGTCCTGATGCCGAGTTGCTCTAACACATGTTGCTCAGGTTTTCCTTTTACATCATCCAGCATCTGGTTGAAACTACTTGCAATGGCTTCAGGTGAACTGATATCGAACTTATGGCCATACTTTCTTGCAAAGGCTATAAATGGTGTAAGCTTTTCTTCATCAGGCACATCGTGTACACGATAGGCAAAAGGCACTTCTTTTTTATTCACTTTGATCTTACTCACACTCTCGGCTACTGTTTTATTGGCCAGCAGCATAAACTCTTCTATCAGTTGATGAGCTTCTTTACTTTCCTTCACAACAATTCCTAAGGGCTTTCCTTTCTCATCCAGCTTAAACCGAACTTCCTGCGAGGAAAAGTTGATCGCACCTCTCGAAAAACGTTTCTTGCGAAGCTTCTGTGCAATACTATTCAGCAGCAGGATTTCTTCTCCATACAGTCCATTTCCATTTTCTATGATCTCCTGTACCTCTTCATACGAGAAACGATGATTGGAATGTATCACTGTTTTTCCCAGCCAGAATTGTTTTACCTCTCCTTTCGTGTTCATCTGGAAAACGGCAGAGAAAGTAAACTTGTCTTCTTTGGGTCTTAGTGAACAAAGCTCATTGGATATTCTTTCAGGTAACATCGGGTTTACCCTGTCTGGAAGGTAAACAGAGGTTGCTCTTTTGTATGCCTCTTCATCTAACTGTGTACCTGGCTCTACATAATAACTCACATCTGCTATATGAACACCAATTTCGTATACTCCTTCTTTAAGCAGTTTAATTGAAATGGCGTCATCAAAATCTTTCGCATCAACAGGGTCAATCGTAAACGTAAGTGTTTCTCTAAAATCTTTTCGCTTCCTAATTTCCGCTGCAGCCAGCACTTCAGGTAGTCTTGCAGCTTCTTCCATCACATCATCAGGAAAACTTAATGGAAAACCATTCTCTGCAAGTAATTCCTGCATGGCAGCATCATTAGCATCTTCCTGGCTCATGATCTTCACTACTTCACCGATTGGCTTTTTATCTTCTTTATCCCATCGTACCAGTTTCACTACCACCTTCTCTTTATCCTTAGCATTCTTCAGTTTGTCTAGAGGGATATAGAAATCAGGCATTGGTTTATCAGTGTCGGCAATAAAAAAAGCATAGTTGGCCGAAAGCTGCAAATGACCAACAAACTCCGTTTGCTTTCTGGCTTTCACTTCCAATACCCTTCCTTCTCTTTTAGCGGTTTGTTCATTTTCCTTGATCACTTTAACCACTACCTCATCACCATTCATCGCTGTATTAAAACTGGAGGGACGAACCAGGATGTCGTCTTTACCATCACCGATTACTACATAGCCAACACCGGAACGTGTTATCTCCAGTATTCCTGTCATAGCTTGTGGAGCCCTTGAATGTTTTGTGGAATGTGTTTTTTGCTTAGCCTTTTTCCTGGTCATGTTGTGTGGATTTAAAATTCCTGATGAATGAAATGATCATTTCATCAAATAAACTCCCTTCATTAAACAAAAATCTATGCCGAATCGGCAGCACATATAACGGAAGATCAGCAATTTGCTCATTAAACTTGATAAAACGCATCGCATCTTTCTCGGTGGTGATGATAAATTTAGAAGATGCATCTATACGTTCGTACTTCTTCTTGATCTCCTTCAGATCATCAATGGAAAAAATATGATGGTCTGAATAATCCTGCTGGTAGTATGTTTCTGCATTATCAAAAATATATTCTTTTAAAGGTTGTGGATTGGCAATACCGCAGACCAGTAATATTTCATCAGCTTTGGTGATGCTACGCTCCTGTTTTGAAGTGAGATGATACGGAACACCATATTCTATACAAGTGAAGAAAATTTTCTGGTGTGGGTATGGTCGGATATCCCTGATGGTTTTTCTTTTTTGGTCGATGGCAAGATCGGGTGGACATTTTGTTACAACAATGATATCTGCTCTTTTATAAGAACTTCTTGCATCTCTGAGATCACCAGTCGGAAGGAAAACATCATCCGTAAACAGGTTTGAATATTCTGTGAGTAAAATGTTCAATCCTGCAGTTACAGCTCTATGTTGAAATGCATCATCCAAAATGATCGCTTCCAGTTCTGGCCTGTCGTGTAATAATTGTGGAACAGCATCTAATCTTTCTTCTCCAACAGCCACAGCCACATCCGGAAATTTTACGTGAAACTGCATTGGCTCATCTCCTAACTCCAAAGCCGTTGATCTTTCATTGGCAAGACCATAGCCTTTGGTTTTTCTTTTATAACCACGGCTGAGTGTTGCTACTTTAAAATCTTTATGCAAAAGTCTTACGATGTATTCTACCATTGGCGATTTCCCGGTTCCACCAACGGCAAGATTACCTACACAGATGAGTGGAAAATGAAAATCGGCTGATTTGAGATAACCTTTATCAAAGAGTTTATTGCGAATGATGATGACGAGTCCATACAACAATGCAAAAGGGAGTAATAAAACACGGAAAGATTTTAAGAAAACTGCATTCAGGTTCATCTAAAAACTTTGGTTAGGTGCTATAACTTTTCCAAAGTTTGGAACTTTGGAAAAGTTGTTCAAAATTCAATCACATGCTCTGGTGTGATACAAAAGTCCAAAGGTATATCAAATTGATGGGTGTCGCTGATGTTATCAATTGGTTCAAAGTATGAGAAACCAACCTTTAGTATATCCGATCTGCATAAAGCCAGGAAACGATCATAAAATCCTTTACCAAAACCAACCCTATAACCTTTTTTATCACAGATGAGCATTGGAATAAATACTAAGTCAATTTTTTTAGGGTCGATATCAACTCCATCCATCGGTTCTTCGATACCATATTTGGTTACGTGGAATTCCGTATAATCATTTACCAGTCTTGGTTGAAGTTGCAGGTTTCCAAAATCAGTTACAGGATAACAGGTCTTCAGTTCCGGTATCATGTACTCGAGATATGTACTGAAGAGATAAGTATTCGGCTCTGCGTGTTTTTCGCTGGGAGAATAGCTGAGTAATGTATGCACTTTATCCATTGCCATTTTTTGGAACTGGATAAGTAAAAGATCATCCATTTTATTACGTTCCTGTGGCGTGAGGAGAGAACGTTTGTCTTTATAGATCTTACGGAGTTCAGATTTGAGCATGGTGTGAAGATAAAGAGCCATATTCAATATCTATCTTTCTAACTACAATCAACCAGCTGCAATAGAATCCAGGAGTACAAGTGAGTGACACAACAGACGATGCCATAAAACCTTACTGCTGGCCAATAAAAAAACTAAACAACGTTGTTCCGTAATTACGCATAAAGCTGAAACCTTCAAACTTCTGGTAATCGTTTCGTGGTGTGTGTTCTAAGACGAATATTCCTTTGGGCTTAAGCAGGTTTTTGCTGATGATGATCTTTGGTATCTCATCAATCGTACCTAAAGCATAAGGTGGTCCTGCAAAAATAAATTCGAACTGGTCTGTACAGGTGTTGAGGAAATTGAAGATATCCATCTTCAACACCCTGGTATTTTGCATGCCGAGCATTTCTACATTCTTCCGGATGAAAGATTGCATTACCGGGTCTTTTTCAACAATGGTAAGATCGGCTGCACCTCTCGAAGCCAGTTCATAACTGATGGCTCCTGTACCACCAAAGAGATCAAGTGTTGAAATGCCTTCAAAACTCATACGGTTCTGGAGAATATTGAACAAACCTTCTTTTGCAATATCTGTCGTTGGCCTGGTGTGCGGCATTTTTGTTGGTGGACTGATCCTTCTTCCGCCCCATTTTCCTGAAATGATCCTCATGACAACAACTTAAAAAATGGTGTGAAGTAATGAAGTGGATATTGTTTCAACTGCTCTTCAGGCAACAGTTCTTTTGAGGCATTATTCAGCTTTAACTCTGCAAAATATTTTTGCAACTGCAGGAATATGTTTGAATCTGTGTTGATGAGGCCTGAAACGCTGAGGGTAGTTTCAGCTGCATCCATATCTACTTGTTTGCAAACATTCAACAGGTGATACAAAACATCAGCATCATTGCTGAATGAAAAACTTCTCACGATCTTCAGCAGTTTTTTCTTTGTTGCTACAACAATTATTTCACTCCTGTAAAACTGAACGGTCAGGTTCTCACTAGCTTCAATGGCCTCTTCAACCAATTTTGTATAGATATGCTTCTTAGTAACTGCCCTAAAATAATTGCTGATGATATCCTGCCAATGATCATTACTCCTGTACACATTTACCATACCGGGAGAAACATTGATGTTCTCTACATTCACTCTTTTTAAGGGGCTACTTCCGAAAGCTACATCCAGTAATTCAGAAGCAATTGACGTATTGAATTGTGCAACAGGAACCAAAACAGATTCATGCAGGTTGTAGTATACATTGGTTTCGCTGTAGCTCTTACTTAGTAACTGTGATTGCTGTTTGATATCATCCAACACTTCCTGCAGGTCATTCTCCTCCATCTCGTAAAACTCCAGTCCTGCTACAAGATTTTCGCCTCCTGCTACCAATACAATATGTGATACACCAATTTCAACAGCTAACCGCTGGTCTATGATATCAACACTGTAATACAAACTGTACGTCTTCTTAGCCATGTTGCTTATTGGCTGCAATGATACTAAAAATAATTGCGGCTATACATGAGACTACTATAGTTTTGCCGCCTTATGAGCACTGCTGCAGAAAGTAAGGACCTGAGGGTGGAGGTTAGTAATAACCAGATACTCAAGATCGCTTTGCCGATAACGGCTGCTATGTTCATTCCCAATGTCAACTTCATCACCAATAATATTTTCCTGGGTGGACTTGGCCAAAAAGAACTGGCTGTGGCAGGTATTACAGGTGTGTATTACCTGATTTTTGCCCTGATCGGACAAGGATTGAACAACGGTCTTCAATCGCTCATCTCCAGAAGAGCCGGCGAAAATAAAATAGATGATATTGGTAAGCTGTTCATCAATGGAATCATCGTTGCGATAGTCATTGCCTTTATTGGTATTGTTACCACTTATACGGTAACTCCCTATATTTTCAGGTGGGCTTTACGATCAGAAGAGAGTGTGGAGATGGCTGTCGATTTCCTCAATATCCGTATCTGGGGATTGGTGTTTCTCTACATCTACCAGATGAGAAATGCTTTGCTGGTCGGTATCAGCCAGACAAAACTTCTTTTCATTGCTGCATTAGTCGAAGCTGTTGCCAACATTGTATTCGACTATGGATTGATCTATGGAAAACTGGGAATGCCTGAACTTGGTTTTAATGGTGCTGCCTATGCATCAATCATTGCCGAGTTTGTAGGAATGATCATCATATTCCTGGTGATACACGTCAAAGGAATCGGGAAGCAATTCAGTTTATTCAGTCATCTTACGTTCAGTAAAACGCATTTCTTCCATATCCTGAAAGTTTCATCACCGCTAATGTTACAGTTTGCTGTAAGCCTGATCAGCTGGGAGTTCTTTTATATCCTTATCGAGCATCATGGTGATCAGCAGTTGGCTATCTCAAATGCCATGAGAAATGTATTTGGATTCTTTGGATGTTTCAGCTGGGCTTTTGCTGCAGCAAGTAATGCAATGGTGAGTAATGTAATTGGCCAGGGACTTCATGATAAAGTGCCGGAATTGATTCGCAAGATCATGAAGCTGAGCCTGGGTTTAGCTTTGATCATCTGTATTATCATCAATATCATTCCTGCACAGTTTCTCGCTATTTATGGACAGGATGAAGGCTTCATCACCAACGGAATTCCCGTGTTACGCATCATATCTGTTGCATTGGTATTTATGTCAGTCTCTGTAGTATGGTTAAATGCTGTAGTGGGTACTGGAAGCACAAAGATCACCCTGGCAATAGAAGTATTTGCCATCATCTTTTACTGCATTTATGTGTACCTGGTGTTGGAGGTATTCAATCTGCCGATAACCATTGGCTGGATGAGTGAACTGATCTACTGGAGCTGTCTTTTTGTTCCTTCCTTCTTCTATATCAGAAGTGGTAAATGGAGAAGCAGGAACATTTAGGTATCAAGTGTAGGAATGCTATTGAGTTTTACTTGCGTCGCACTCTTGTACAAATAAAACCTTGTTGAGCTGATTACTTCAGCTTGTGAATAAGCTCAATGTATTCTTTTTTAGCTTCCTCTTTTGATTTGCCTTTCAATGAAGTCCATGCTTCATGTTTGGCCTTGGCAACAAAATCAAAGGCACCGGGTGCATCTGTATGAACATCACCTTCGGTGGCTTGTTTATAAAGAGAATAAAGTTTTAATAAAGTCTCTGTGCTTGGCTTGGAAGAAAGTGACTTACTATCAGCCACAGCTTGTTCAAATCCCTGGTCAATATCCATTGTCATAAGAGGTCAAATGTAAGTTTATTTCATTTGTTCAAGCATCTTTTTTCCTTCGGCCTTCCATCCTGCGTCATCTCCGGTTCTTACAGGAAGCTTTACCAGCCGGTTAAGGATTTCGATTTGCTGAGTAGGCTGATTGTTATACTCATAGGCTTTTGCCAGCTCATAATAGTTCTGAACAAAATACTGATCAAAGACCTTAGCCTTCTCAAAAAGTTTAATGGCAGACTCAATATCCCAGTTGGAAATACCACCGTAAATTGTTTTTGCAGCTGCCTTTTTTAAAACAGAGGCTTTGGACATATCAAAGTTCCACTTACCAAGTAAGAAAGTTGCTTTTGCATGTTTTGGATTGATGGTGATTGCTTTTTCAGCATATTCTCTCCAGTTTCTTAGATACTCAACTTCTTCTTTATTTTTTTCTTCAATCAAACTCTTTTTCCAACTGGCTAATGAAAGAAGGTAAAAAGCATCGGCGTTTGTTGAGTCTGCTTGGTAAGCTTGCTGTGCATAATCGTATGCAGTTTGAAAGAAAGGAATTTTATCCTTATCCTTTATTTGCCTTGATCCAATGGCTGCATTCAATTCTGTAAGACGATATAATGCTTTGAAATTGTTTGGGGCAATAGCAAGGATCTCTTTGTATTTTTCTATAGCCTCAGTTTCTTTCACTTGTTTATCAAAATTGTCGGCCTGCTTAAGCAGCACATCAATATCCTGGCTGAAAGAAATTTGTGTAAATAAAACTGAGATGAGAAGAAACAATGTTTTCATTGGTATTATTTGTTCCACTCAAAACTAACACCTACAGCACCTTTGAAATTGTTAATTGGTGGATGTAATTTCTTAATAGAGACAGAAATTTTAGTGACTGAGGTATATTTTGACTGTATTGCTGCCGAAATTTCCATTGCAATCGTCTCCAGCAAGGGAGTTGGGATGTCCATTCTTTGCTTCACCAATTGAAATATGGCAGTATAATCCAGGGTTTCATCAAGGTGACGAATAATATTTGTTGATGGCTCAAACCCAACTGAGATATTTGCCTCGTAATCGTTACCGAGAATTTTTTCTTCTTCATGAACACCATGAAAAGAAAAGAACCTGAGGTTATGAAGGTGAATGAAAACCATGGCTAAGAGTTACAGTCTTGTTGTAAAATCGAGGTCATTCTTCTTCAACGTTTCTTTAGCAATATCATATCCCGCATCAGCATGTCTTATCACTCCCATTCCCGGATCATTTCTTAATACACGTTTCAATCTTGCCTCAGCATCATCCGTTCCATCAGCTACGATCACCATACCTGCATGAATACTATAGCCCATTCCAACTCCACCACCATGATGAAGACTCACCCAACTTGCACCTCCAGCGGTGTTCACTAATAAATTCAAAACGGCCCAATCAGCCACAGCATCACTGCCATCCATCATTGCTTCTGTTTCACGATTTGGTGATGCTACACTTCCTGTGTCCAGATGATCTCTTCCAATAACGATCGGTGCTTTTACCTTTCCAGTTCGCACCAGTTCATTGAATGCAAGCCCGGCTTTCTCTCTTTCTCCCTGTCCCAACCAACATATTCTTGCAGGCAATCCCTGGAAAGCAATTTTTTCTTTCGCTAGTTTTAACCAGCGTTGCAAGGATTTATTTTCAGGGAACATGTTTGCAATCAATTCATCCGTCATTGCTATATCAGCAGGATCACCACTCAATGCAGCCCATCGAAACGGTCCTTTTCCTTCGCAAAACAACGGACGTATATAAGCAGGAACAAAACCGGGGAAATCAAATGGTGAGTGGTTAGTGGTGAATGGTGAACCTGCACCTTTCAACTTTTGATTCTTTATATACTCTTCTGCTCTTGCCCTGATATTATTTCCATAATCAAAAGTAATGGCTCCTTTATCCATTAACTGCAGCATTAAGTCAACATGAAGTGTCATGCTTTCATAAGCTCTTTCAATGTATTGTTCAGGATTCTCCTTACGAAGAATATTTGCCTGTTCATTGCTTAATGTATGTGGTATATACCCGATCAATGGATCGTGTGCAGATGTCTGATCAGTTAAAGTATCAGGGATTATATTCCTTTCAATCAATCTTTGTAACAAATGAACTGCATTGCACACAACTCCAATACTCACTGCCTCACCATTTGCTTTTGCCTGTAACGATCTTTCAATGGCAGCATCAATATCGTTGAATTTTTCATCCAGGTATTTTGTCTCTAATCTTTTATCAACTCTCCACTCCTCCACTTCAGCTATCAAAGCAACACCTTCATTCATGGTTATTGCTAAAGGTTGAGCACCACCCATTCCACCAAGACCTGCAGTTACGTTTAATGTTCCTTTCAACGTTCCATTGAAATGTTTATCTGCTGCAGCCGAATATGTTTCATAAGTGCCCTGCACAATTCCTTGTGATCCGATGTAGATCCATGAACCTGCAGTCATTTGTCCGTACATCATCAATCCCTTCTTCTCAAGTTCATCAAAATGTTCCCAGGTAGCCCATTTTGGAACAAGCTGTGAATTTGAGATCAATACTCGTGGTGCATCTTTATGTGTTTTCAAAATACCAACCGGCTTTCCACTTTGTATCAGCAGACTCTCATCATTCTCCAATACCTTCAATGCAGCAATGATATTATCCAGGGCTTCGAAATTCCTGGCAGCTTTTCCTCTTCCACCGTATACGATCAGATCATCTGGCCTTTCAGCAACTTCAGGATCGAGATTGTTGAGCAACATTCTCAATGCAGCTTCCTGTATCCAACCTTTACAGTTAAGGTTTGTACCTGTTGGCGTTTTGTATTTCTTTACGTCGTAACGTTTATATGTTGTAGTTGACATGATGTTTAATTTTTATTGGGCCAGCGACATATCTCCAATAATCTTTCGTTGCGTCGCACTCTTGTACTTTCTGAACTCTGTTCTACAGTTGATAATGTTGAATGAAATTAATTGCGTTGATCATATCATCATGCAAAATCCTGTCTTTTTCATTAAAGCCGACCTTTTCTCTGAAAGCACCAACAAAGTTCTCAATTACTGCTGAACTCTTCAACGGTCTCCTGAAATCCAAAGCCTGTGCAGCAGTTAATAATTCTATCGCTAAAACCTTCTCTACATTATTTACTAACCGGTAACATTTCGTAGCAGCATTGGCACCCATACTCACATGATCTTCCTGGTTGTTACTGCTTGGAATTGAATCCACACTGGATGGTGTACATAATTGCTTGTTCTCACTAACAATTCCGGCAGCAGTGTATTGAGGTATCATAAAACCTGAATTCAACCCTGGATCTTTTACCAAAAATGGCGGTAAATTTCTTTGTCCACTGATGAGCTGATAAGTTCTTCTTTCGCTGATATTTCCGATCTCAGCCATGGCTATACTCAGGAAATCTAAATGCAAAGCCAAAGGCTGACCGTGGAAATTTCCACCACTAACGATCAAGTCTTCATCGGGGAAAATATTTGGATTATCAGTAACAGAATTGATCTCTGTCAAAAATACATTCAGCACATTCTCAAACACATCTTTACTGGCTCCATGCACTTGTGGTACACAGCGAAAACTATAAGCATCCTGCACCTGTTGCTTTTGTTTAACTGCAATTTCGCTTCCCTGTAGATATTCTCTCAATTTTGCAGCAGTTGCAACCTGTCCTTTATGTGGACGAACACGATGAATATTTTCATCCAGCGGAGACTGCACACAATCAAATGCATCAAATGAAAGTGCAGCAATAAGATCTGCCAGTTTAAGTAAATGCTCGGCTTTTTTCAAACACCACATTCCATAACCGGTCATGAATTGTGTTCCATTGATCAAAGCCAGTCCTTCTTTACTTTGAAGTTGAATTGGTTTCCACCCTAACTGTTGCAAAACATCGGTAGCTGGTTGCTTTTTGCTGTTGTAATTTACTTCGCCTAAGCCAATCAATGGCAAACTTAAATGGCTTAAAGGAGCCAGATCACCGGAAGCACCTAATGAACCCTGGGTATATATAACAGGAAGCACATCATAGTTGTACATTTCCAGCAAGCGATTCACAGTTGAAAGCTGTACACCACTATGTCCATAGCCGAGTGATTTAATTTTTAACATCAACATCAGCTTTACAATATCTCCTGGCACTTCTTCTCCGAGCCCACAGGCATGAGACATTAATAAATTGTATTGTAATTGCTCGACCTGTTCTTTATCTATCGCAACATTTTGCAGGTATCCAAAACCGGTATTGATCCCATAAAAAAGATCGTCAGAAGCATTTACTTTTTTGTTGAGGTATTCACGGCATTTCTGTATTCTATCTTGTGTATCAATTGTGATAGATATTTTTTGATCATGATCTAAGATATCTTTCACATGTTCAAAACTCAGCCATTGATTATCTAGTTGTAGCGTATTATCGTTCATAGCAGCAATTCTAGGCTGCCAAATGTACTGGCTTTATTTGAACGGATATATTGAAGCAACAACGTCAATTGCAGAATCTAGTACAGGAATAAAAAAATCCCAGGTAAATGGGATTTTTTTTGTGATTCGGATTGGATTCGAACCAATGACCTACTGCTTAGAAGGCAGTTGCTCTATCCAACTGAGCTACCGAACCGATTTAAAACGGTCGCAAAATAACGGAAAAATCTTTTCTTAGCCAACTCAAATAACATCCATTATTTTGTAGTACTGGATCAAACCGCTGCTTATCAAATTCTTAATGTGCAAAGAGAATGGATGTAAAAATAGAACAAGGCTGGAAAAAGATACTGCAGGATGAATTTGACAAGCCGTATTTCGCAGAGATATCTCATTTCCTCAAAACCGAAAAATCACAGGGAAAGATCATCTATCCTCCGGGGCCACAGATTTTTAATGCATTTGATAAAACACCCTTCGATAAAGTGAAAGTAGTGTTACTGGGGCAGGATCCATATCATGGTCCAGGACAGGCCATGGGATTATCTTTCTCTGTTCCTGATGGAATAAAACCACCTCCATCGCTCATAAACATTTTTAAAGAGCTGAGTAAAGATGTTGGCATTCCTATCCCCAAAACCGGTAATCTAACAAAATGGGCCGAACAAGGTGTGCTTTTACTAAATGCGTCTTTAACAGTGAGGGTAAATGAACCAAACAGTCATGCAAAAATTGGCTGGCACAATTTCACAGATGCTGTGATCCAAAAAATATCGGAACATAAAAAAAATATTGTCTTTCTCTTATGGGGAGCATTTGCAAGACAAAAACAGGTGTTTATCGACCCAAACAAACATTTGATATTACAGTCAGCACATCCTTCTCCTTTTAGTGTTGAGAAGTTTTTTGGATGCAGTCATTTTTCTAAAACAAATAATTACCTGGTGTATAATGGAATTGATCCTATAAACTGGTCACTTGATTAATATGAAATACTTCAAAGAAATATTCGGCCGCATCTGGGCTTTTTGGGGAATTGTAACTTTTGTTCTCACGTTCCTTATCATCTTTATCCCGTCAATGTTAACTCATTTGATCCCGGGAAAAAGAGGCCAGCATATTTTTATTATTATATCAAGGATCTGGATGAGTATTTGGTTGTTTCTCGTTGCTTGTCCATTAAAAGTAAAAGGGCTCAGCAATTTCAGGAAAGGAGAAACCTATGTGGTTACTTGCAATCACAATTCATTAATGGATATTCCACTCTCCTGTCCTTTTATTCCCGGAGCCAATAAAACAATAGCAAAAAGCTCGTTTACAAAAGTTCCCTTGTTCGGTTTTTTTTATGCGAAAGGATCTGTTCTGGTAAACAGGAAAAGTGATGAAAGCCGCAGAAGAAGTTTTATAGAGATGAAGGAAACATTGCAACAAGGGATGCACATGAGTGTGTATCCTGAAGGAACAAGAAACAGAAGCGATGATCCATTGAAACCTTTTCATGATGGAGCATTTAAACTGGCAGTAGAAACAGGTAAGCCTGTTATTCCGGCAGTAATTTTCAACACTAAAAAAGCATTACCACTTCATAAGACTTTTTATTTCATGCCTCAGCCATTGGCCATTCATTTTCTGCCTGAGATTTCTGCTGCAAACAAATCTGCAAAAGAACTGAAACAGGAAGTGTTTGAGGTGATGTGGAACTACTACCTCCAAAACAAGTAATATGACATTTGATACATTACCCACCGAAAGATTATTGCTTAGAGCAATGACTCCTGAAGGTTATCGGCATGCTTTTACAACCTATACAGACGAGGAATTGAAGTTCTTTTTTGGTTTGCCTACAGATGAAGAACTGGTGCAAAAGAAATCGATGTACAACAATGGCCTGACAACCTTCAACAAATCTTTCCTCTATTTTCAGTTATTGAAGAAAGACACTGAAGAAAATATTGGATGGTGTGGTTTTCATACCTATTACACTCAACATGCAAGAGCAGAACTCGGATACGTATTAACCGCCGAAGTTGAAAGAGCAAAGGGCTATATGAGAGAAGCTTTGCCTTATGTAATTGAATATGGATTCGAAACAATGAACCTGCACCGGATCGAAGCTTTTGTTGGGCCAACAAATACTCCTTCTCTTAAATTAATTGAGCAAATCGGATTCAGGAAAGAAGGGCATCTTAAAGAACATTATTTTAAAAATGGAATAGCAGAAGATTCTATTTTATACGGCTTGTTGAAAAGTGAATATAAAAGCCGTTTGTAAGCTGTTGCAGTAACTACTTCGGTACAAGAGTGCGACGCAAGCAATGTTGCACAGCGTTTCTGCTGCTGGCTTCCAAAACTATTGCGTAAAAAATCTGGAACGGTTTATTCGCAGATCTCTCAACAAGCCTGATTTAGGATTGAGGGTGATAGTAAATGATCGATACAATCCAACAGGTGTGATGTTGATGGCTAATTGCCAGCAATGCATATCACGGGTAACAAACATGCTCAATGTTTGAATCTTCTTGGTTCTGAAATCAAAATAAGTGTTACCACCGATCTTCCATTTCGGTGACAGGCTAAAATCTCCATTCACATAAATATTTGCCGAGGTTTCTGTTGTGAATTTTGCAGAACGAAAATCAAAAGCCCTGTTGAAATTGAGAGAGAAAGATGTTTGCACTGTCCACGGAATATCAAAATCAGTGAATTCTGCAGGGTTACTTCTCATATACTCCAGCATCTGTTGTTGTTCTTCGGGATTAACATAATTACCCTGGTCAACTGCTTTCTTTTTATCGTCAGCTTTTTTGCTCTGGAAACTCGCAGATATCGCTACACCTCCATTCGTTATTGTTCCAAAGCCTCTGTCATTACTCGTCCATGCCAGTTCTTTTGTTCTGAAGCCCTGTACATTTGTTTTATACGGATCGAGATTTGCGTTAGCTGTGATGTTTATTTTTTCGAATAAAGTGCTTCGCAGATAGAATTGAAGTGTTGACCATTGAAAACTATCTGCTGCAAGATTATAGCCACCATTAAAACCAAATCCATCTATCAATCGAACTTTCCGGGTGGCAGGTTCTGCAGAATCAGCCGGTACACTTTTATCCCGCACTTTCATTTCGAGAAGATTGTCTACACCAAAGTTTATTCCGCCAAAACGTCCTTCACTAAACCCACCAAACAAACCATTTGAAAACTGCGAATACCGCAGCTTATTTCCATTCGTATCTACCTGCACACTTTTAAAATATTTTTTCGCCAGGTCGGGCTTATAACTAACACCTATGTTTGGTCTTATCTCATGACGAATGGCCTGTAACGAACGGTTCTTTTTGAACTGGTATGTTCCAAAAATTCTTGTGTTTGCTGAAATGCCCAAAGAAATATCTCTTGGTGTATAGAACCCTTTTGCATAGAAAGTATCTACTTTTCTATTGGCCTGGTTCCATTCATAGGTTACACTTCTACCCATCCATCTTTCTTCATAGCTAATGCTTGGTGATAATGTTATTGGACCCATTGCAGGCAATGCCAGTGCTATTGGAATCCTGTGATTGATGCCCCACTGAAGTGTATCGAACAGACGTTTGGTGCTAAATGCACTGTCGTAAAAAGATAGCTGGTTTTGAAGCGTACCATCATAAGCGATACCTAATTTCTCGTACCATTTTTCAGAACCTATTCTTTCCTTTTTCTGGAAGGGATAAAAAGTCAGCACACTATAATTCACCGATGGTAATCTCAAGTTCACCAGGCGGGAAATATTATTCTGATCGTGGTTTGCAGCTACTGTAAGATTTGTCTTATCAGTTGTCTTACTCCATTGAATAGTTGAACTCAGTTGATTCTGAAAATTCAACACGTTATTATTGGGAACAAACTGGTTGAATTTTGTACTTCCGGCATTTACACTGGCAGAAAAATTGGTTCCGGGTCTTGCTTTACCATCTCTTGAATGATACCAGTTAACCATAAAGCCATCATTCGTAGTAAACTCATCTTTAAAATTGCCCTGATTGTTCAACAACTTGGTATGCTGTATTGATAAGGTGAGGCTTCCATTATACCGGTATCGCTTAAAATATTTTGGAGATAAAATCAGGTTCCAGCCACCATAGCTATAGATGTTTGTTCTTGCAGTAATATCTATATAATCATTCAATACTTTATAATATCCTAAACCTTCAAGCCCCAATCCAAATTCTTCATTAGCAGTAAACTGTGGAGCAAGAATACCAGAATGACGACCTCGTTTCATTGGATATATACCAAAAGGAAGATAGATAGGTACCGGTACACCTTCAAACTCAGGATGAGCAGGACCTGACACAGCCAGTTTACCGGTGATCAGTTTCATCTTTTTTGTGCGAAAGGCAAAATGCGGAGTATCAAGATTACAGGTAGTAAATAAATTCCTGAATGCATACACCACATTATCTCCATCCTCAGAAAACGTTTTTGCAATACCTGTATTTACAAATATTTCCCCCTCATTATAAAAGGTATTCTTGGTAAGGCCTTTCCTTGTTTTTAAATTGTAGATGATGGTGTCACTAATAGAAGTTGATCCGCTTTGAACCAGTGTGGGTTTATCTAATGGATTGTTGCCGGTATCTCTTGCTCCATATGCAACAACTGTTTGGGTATTCTGATCATATCGTATAAAACCAGCATCAAGCTGCAGATCTGCATATTCAGTATGAGCTTTGCCGTAAAGATAAAATTGTTTGGTAGGAATTATTAACACTCCGGAATCCTGGGCAGAGTATGTAATTGGTACATCTAATGAATCTTTAGAGATCTTTATAGAGTCAAGACTAAACACTTGAACGGTTGTAGAGTCTGTTCTTTTACGAGTTGTATCATTACTTTTTTTTACAACAGACAACTTAAGAGAATCAATAGATGTTGGAGTAGTATCGGCAAAATCTGTTAATGAACTGAGAAAAAACGAAGTGTTTTTATGCGAAGCGTTGATTTGTAGCGTTAATAGTGAAAGTAACGAGATGAGAAGCCCGGCAAAAAATGATTTTACGCTAACTTTACAACGATTACTCATAAGTAGATGTTCCAAAAATAGGTGGAATAGAATAAACGAATTGTGAATATACCCTTAATGCTAAAAGAACTATGGTAAGAAAGATCACTCTGCTGGCTGTTTTCTTTGCTCTTTTTGTAGGACTGACTTCCTATGTTACCTCATCATCTTATAAATCCGTTGCTGCATTAAGAAAAATTATTATTGATGCAGGTCACGGAGGACACGATGGTGGCGCAGCAGGTAAATTTTCGAGAGAAAAAGATGTTTCGTTAGCAGTATCGTTAAAACTTGGTCAGTTATTATCCCAGGAAATACCGGAAGTGGATGTTGTTTTTACAAGAACTTCAGATATTTATCAGCATCCAACCGTTAAAGCTAATATTGCCAACCAGGCAAAAGGAGATCTTTTTATCTCCATTCATTGCAATAGTGCTGCTCCTACAAGACATAGGGAATTTACGGGTTACAAAACAGTTACTACCGGTAAAGGGAAGAAGAAAAGAACCAAGAAAGTACCTCAATATCGTACATGGACAAGCCCAAGTACAGCAAAAGGTACCGAAACCTATATCTGGGGAGTAAATAAAAATGATTTCAAAGAGAAAGTAATTAAAGAAAACGAAGCTTTGTATTTAGATAGTACGCTTGCTCAACAAGTTTCAGATTTCGATCCTAATGATCCTGAAAAACTGATTCTGTATTCACTTAAAACAAAACAATATTTCAAGCGTAGTGCAAATCTTGCGATGACTATTGAAGACGAGTTCAAGAAAACGGGCCGAATCAGCCGTGAAGCAAGGCAAAGACAAGTTCCTATCTGGGTATTGCAAGCCGTGGCAATGCCAAGTGTATTGGTGGAACTTGGTTTTATTTCAAATCCGGAAGAAGAAGAATATATGAATAGTGATGCCGGGCAAGCAGAGATGACTACAGCCATCATCAGGGCCATTAAACGCTATAAGCATTCACTAGAGAATCAATTGATCGATACCGGTGCAGGCAGATAGCATAAATTGGCCTCATCTTAGTAGTACAACCTTAAACCTTACATTTGTCTGAACGGAACCACATAACAACATGAGTTTCACCGGACATTATAAACCAGCTAAATACCAGAAATGAAAATTTCGAATGAGACGAAAGTAGGTGCTCTTACATCTATCGCAATTGTTTTCCTCATACTTGGATTTAATTTTTTAAAAGGCAAGAGCCTTTTCAAGCACGGTAATTTTTTATACGCAAAGTTCTCTGATGCAAAAAAGCTAAAACCTTCTTTCGAAGTCTGGGCCAATGGTTACCAGATTGGAAATGTATATGAGGTAAGTCCTACTGAGAACCTGGATGAAACAATGGTTACTATAAAGCTGAATAAGGATTATAATTTACCAAAAAACTCTATTGCTACTATCGAAGAATCTTTAATGACCAGCCCCAGCATCCAGATATTGCTTGGTGATAGAAAGGAAATGTTAGAATCAGGTGATACTATTCTTACCGCATCTAATAAAGGATTGTTAGGGAATTTACAGGATAAAATAGGCCCGCTGTCTGATAAATTTACAGTGGCATTGGGTTCACTCGACTCACTGTTACAGAATTTCAATCAAACACTCAATCCTGCTGCAAGAGCCAACCTGCAAAACACGATGGCTAACCTGCAAAGAATATCTTCCAGCATGATCGTTTCATCAGCTTCGTTGCAAAGAATGATGTCTGAGCAGGGAAGTCTTGCAAAATCCCTGGATAATGTAAATGCGTTCACAGGAAATCTTACAGCGAATAATGATAAGATCAACACCACTTTGTCTAACCTCGAAAAAACATCGAATGGTTTGGCGGAAGCAGATCTGAAAGGAACAGTTGCAAAACTCCAGGCTGCAGTTGAAAATCTGAATGCATCTATCGCAAAAATTGACTCCAAAGAAGGTTCAATTGGTCTGCTGTTAAACGATAAGCAATTTTATAATAACCTTGTGAACACCAGCAGAAGTGCCAATATTTTATTGGACGATCTTCGTGTGAATCCAAAACGTTATGTAAATCTTTCATTCTCTGTTTTTGGTGGTGGCAAGAAATCACAGGGTGATTTTCTGAAACAACCTTTGCAACAGTCGGGAGATAGTCTCACAAGCAAATAATGCAAATACGTTTCTTTACATACATATTTCTTTCTTTGAGTTTGTTCATCATAACAAACCTTTCAGCACAGATCGTTGTGGATCCTTCGTCTAATTCGGTATTAGAAATTTTAGCTGCCGACCGATACAACTTCGAAAAAAGAGATTCGGCGAACTATATTTCATTGGCTGGAAATGTAAGACTGAAAAAAGAAAATACTTTATTTTATTGCGATAGTGCAGTTGTAAACCAACAGCAGAATATTGTTGAAGCTTTTGGCAAGGTACATATTAATGATGCTGACAGTGTACATACTTATTCTGATTACATGCGTTATGTTGGTAGGGAAAGAAAGGCTTACCTGAAAAACAATGTTCGATTAACTGACAATAAAAGTACACTCACAACAAACGAGCTGGAGTACGAAATCAACACCAAGATCGGCACTTATTTTAAAGGTGGGAAGATCGTAACAGGAAAATCCGTTTTGACCAGCACCGAAGGCATTTATTATGGTGATACGAAAGATGCCTATTTCAAAAAAAATGTGGTGCTTGTTGATCCTGAATACCGCATAACTACCGATACGCTTTTATACAACATGGAAACAGAAGTGGCAAGGTTCGTAGCTCCTACTTTAATCGTGAGCAAAGACAGGACGGTAAAAACAAGAGAAGGATATTACGATCAGAAAAACAGGAAGGCATTATTCACCAAACGATCACAGGTTACCGATAAAGATTCTGATCTCATAGCAGATAACCTGGCTTTTGACGATCGTACCGGTTTTGGACAGGCACAGGGTGATGCTGAATATCGTACAAAAGATACGGCCAACAGAACAACAATTCTGGCAGACGATATTAAATTCAATCGAAATGCAAGTTCATTTCTCGCTTCACTGAAACCCTTAATGATCATTGAACAAAACGATGATTCTATTTTCATTGCTGCCGATACACTTTACTCAGCAAAACTGAGTGATCTCCGAAAAGAAAGAGATATTCCAACAATTCGTGATTCTGCTTACCTGATAGCTGTATCAGAACAACAAAAAAAAGATACCAATTCTAACCGGTTCTTTGAAGCCTATTTCAACGTAAGAATATATACTGATTCGATGCAGGCAGTAGCAGACAGCCTGTTTTATTCTTTCGAAGATTCCACTTTTCGTTTGTTCAAAGATCCCGTAGTATGGACGCAGGATAACCAATTGACCGGTGATACTATTTATCTTTTCACCATCAATAAGAAGCCTGAAAGATTGCAGGTATTTGAAAATGGCCTTGCCATCAGTAAGGTAAAAGGCGAATATTATAACCAGGTAAAAGGCACCACCATCAACGGTTATTTCAAAGAAGGTAATATTGATAACTTACGGGCAAAGGGCAGTGCAGCAAGTATATATTATGCAGTAGATGATGACAGTGCTTTTATAGGAGTGAACCAATCAACCGCCGATATCATTGATATGTATTTTCAAAATAAACAACCGCAAAAAGTTGTTTTCAGAAATGATCTCAAGGGCACAACATTCCCAATGAACCAGGTGAATCACACTGAAATAAGACTGAGAGGTTTCAGGTGGTTGATCGATCGAAGACCAAAAACCTGGCAGGAACTTTTGAACTAAAGAGACATTCGTCATTTCCCAAAAGTCTTTATCTTTCCCGCTTTAAGTTTCTTAACATGCTCAAAAAGGAAAGACAAGCATACATTACCCAACAGTTAAATATTCACAACAAAGTACTGTCTTCAGACCTCAGCATACAGCTGAATGTTTCAGAAGATACGGTGAGACGTGACCTCAATGAACTATCCGAAGAAGGCAAATTGTTGAAAGTTCACGGTGGTGCTTTATCAACAGGCTTTCATTTTACATTGCAAAATCATAATGTTTATTCTGCAAAAGAGAAACAGGTGATTGCAAGGAAAGCAATTACGCTTATCAAAGATGGAATGGTGATTCTATTATCTGGGGGAACAACCATTAGGGAGTTAGTGAATAATTTACCACCTGAGCTCAACGCAACTTTTATAACGGTGAGTTTGCCGATTGCACTCGAATTATTAAATCATCCGAATAGTGAAGTCATTTTCCTGGGAAATAAGCTTTCAAAAAGTGCCCAAATCTCTGTTGGAGCCGAAGTGATAAAAAAACTTGCCCACATTAAAGCCGATATATGCTTCCTGGGAACAAACAGCATTGACACGGACGGAGTTTCTGATATGGAATGGGAAGTGATTGAAGTAAAGAAAGCGATGCTGGAATCTGCTGATATGAAAGTTTCGTTGGCCATCGCTGAAAAACTGAATACAAATCAGCGTTTTAAGGTTTGTGAACTGAAAGATCTCGACTTCCTGATAACTGAATTAGACCCTTCAGATGCTGCCCTGCAATCCTACCATGAAAAGGTGAGTTTGCTATAGGGACATTCCTTTATGTATTTCGCTGCATTTAGAGATAAAAACTTTTCCACGGGCTTAACGGTCCTACATTGGTAGGGTTTAAATTTTTTCATTAATTTGTTAACATATTTAACATAGATTTGAATTCAGATTTCTGCGGATTTGTTTTTTGTGTTGCGGTTTTGTGCAGAAGTTGAACAATCATACGGACCATTTCGATTAATATAAACCAAACAACCTGATATGAGACGACTTGCTTGCTTGTATGCGGCACTATCGCTGCTGCTACTACTATCCTACCCCTCTTTCGCACAGGAAAGAATGATCACAGGGAAAATCATCTCTGATGATAATATTCCTTTGGTAGGTGTAACTGTTACCAACACTACAACCAACCGAAAAGCCGTAACCAATGAGTCTGGTAATTTCCAGATCTCGGCACAAAAAGGGCACAAGCTTACATTTACTTATGTTGGTTTTGACAGCCAAACTATTACTGTAGGAGATGCTGCGGTAGTGAATCTTACCATGAAAGGCCAGGGTGCCGAACTGGAAGAAGTTACTGTGGCGATGGATATGAAGCGTAATCCAAGAGAACTGGGATTTGCGCACCAAAAAGTTGCCGGTGCTGAAGTACAGGAAACACAGAGAGAAAATTTCTTCAATAGTTTGCAAGGCCGTGTGGCTGGTTTAACAGTTAACGCGTCAAGCGGCCAGGCAGGTGCTTCATCAAGTATCGTGTTGAGGGGTTTTAACTCTATGGCACT
Source organism: Chitinophagaceae bacterium (assembly GCA_036676415.1). Lineage (GTDB taxonomy): Bacteria > Bacteroidota > Bacteroidia > Chitinophagales > Chitinophagaceae > JAEZDC01. The sequence continues at coordinate 134,600 of JAKFCX010000060.1, read as the reverse complement.
GGATAACCAGCCATTATATGTAATTGATGGTGTGGTGGCCGATAACCAGAGTTTTAACCAGAATAGTACTTCAGGTTCGGGCCTTGGTTTAGTAGAAAACTCTAACAGGAATGTAAACCAGACATCTAATCGTAATAACGATTATACCAACAGGATGGCTGATATCAATCCGAATGATATTGAAACCATCACAATCCTAAAAGGACCTGAAGCTACTGCATTGTACGGTAGCCAGGCAAGTTCAGGAGCCATTATCATCACTACCAAAAAAGGTACGAAAGATGGTAAGTTGAAAATCAACTACGATAACTCTTTCAGGGTACAACGTCTTACTCGTTTGCCTGAGATCCAGAATGTTTATGGTAATGGATTCAACGGATTAACCACTTCTGAATTCCGTTACCTTGGTCCAAAATATCCTGCGGGCACACAGATATATGACAACATGGAAGAATTCTTCCAGACAGGTTTTGCTCAGACACACAACATCAGTGCTGAATATGGTAAGAAGAATTACAGCTTCAGGTTATCAGGTTCCATCTTCGATCAGTCAGGTGTTATTCCAGAGAATAAATTCAAGCGTTATACTTTCCGTATAAGCAATTCAACAAAGATCAATAAGTACATCGAAATAGTGCCGGCTATCGGCTTTACCAGGAGTACAAACGATAAACCATTAAGAGGTGTGAATGGTTACATGCTGAACCTGCTTACATGGCCAAACAACTATGATGCTGCTGATTGGGAGAATGGCAGTGGCGGTAAAAAACTTTTGTTCAGTTCTACTGCGAATGGTGAAATTGACAACCCTTACTTCAGTGTTACAAGAAACAGGAGCGAAGATGAAACGAACAGGTACACAGCTACATTAGGACTTAACATCACTCCTACTTCATGGTTAACGCTTGCTGGTAGATTTGGCTACGACCGATACAGGTCTGAGGGTTACACGGTTTATCATCCACTGTCTTTCTGGTTAACAAGAGGAACCGGTGGTAGCATGGATAATTATTACAGAGATTATAAAGGATACAATCATACGATCACAGCAGTTGCTAAAAAGAAAGTGGGTGAGTTCAGTGGCCGTTTAACAGTTGGTACAATGTGGCAGGATTACAAAACAGAATCTTATTCTGTTTGGGGAACCAACATCGTAGATTCTGTGAACTCAGCTGGCGAAATGATGAAAGGTGGTGCAGTAATAACCCAGTCACAATTTGAAAGTTTCCTGGGTGATAGTAGCTCAACAAATCCTGGCTCAAGATTCAGGTTGAATAATGCTCAGCGATTTGGTACGCCAAACTATTCTATCAACAGGCAGCTTGCTTATTTTGCAGAAGCGTCTCTCAGCTATAAGAATATGATCTTCTTAAGCTATTCACGCAGGTATGAAACATCTTCTGTTTTTCCTAAAGATTACAGAAACTATGATTACCCTGCCGGAAGTTTGAGCATTATCGTATCGGATCTTATTCCAGGTCTGAAAAATTCTAAATTCCTTGATTACTGGAAAGTCAGAACGTCTTTAGCTAGCACTGCCAGAACACCTCAGCCTTACATGAACCAGTCGGTTTATAACCTTGTTGCGTCCAGCGGTGGTGGTTATGCTTACGGTTTCAACAACAACAATATGTATATGGAGCCTGAAATTCAGAATACCTATGAAATAGGAACTGAAGTAAGGATGCTCGATAATATGTTGAATTTTGATATTACTTATTACAATACGCTTTGCGATAAGCAAATCGCAGAGAATTTCAGAACCAGTTATGGAACAGGTTTCGTTTTAAACACTTTGAATGTTGGTACAACAAGAAATGAAGGTGTTGAGATCAGCGTTTCAACTACACCGGTCAGGCGTAAAGATTTTAGCTGGGACGTTCGTTTGAACTTCAACCGCATGTGGAACGAAGTGTTATCATTACCAGCAAACGTACCTGAGTTTTACATTTCTGATACATGGGTATTCCAGAATGCACGTGGTGGTCTGGTTAAAGGTGGACCAACTACTTCTATCACTGCTTTTGGTTATGCTAGAAATAAATATGGACAGGTTTTAATTGACCCAGCTACCGGATTACCACTTAACGATGGTTTATTTACAGCTCGTGGAGACAGAAATCCAACCTTTACGTTAGGAGCACTCAATAACTTCAGATATAAAAACTGGAGACTGAACTTTATGTGGGATCTGAGAATTGGTGGTGATGTATTCAATGGTACAGAAATGTACCTGACCAATATCGGCAGAAGTTTAAGAACACTTGACAGGGAAACACCAAGAGTAGTAAATGGTGTATTAAGAGATGGTAAAGAAAATACGGATAACCCAACAATCAATACCATTGCTGTTACTCCACACTGGCAGTCGGCTTATTACAGCTATGCAAACATGCCTGAAGAGGCATACATCGAGAAAGATGTAAATGCATTAAGACTGAGAGATATTACATTGAATTATTCTTTCACAGGAAATGCACTTAGTAAACTCCGTTATTTCAAATCATTCAGTGTGTTCTTAACCGGTAACGATCTTATTCTTATCACTAACTATAGAGGTGCTGATCCATCAGCAAGTGGAAACACTGCAGGCACTAGAGGTGTTGGCGGATGGGGTTTTGATTACGGAAGTACAGGCACTCCTATCAGCTTAAACTTTGGAATCAGGGCTGGTTTCTAAAAACACTAAACAATTAAAGCAACAGCAATGAAAAGAATTAATATAAATATGTTCGTCTTGTTTGCAGCAATTGGAATGCTTGCGGCAAGTTGTACCAAAAAAATAGATGAGGCTTACCTAAGCCCGAATGCAGATGTTAAGGTACCGGTTGAAAAAATATTACCTCCATTGATCGCTTCTATGGCTGCAAACGGTGCAGGTCATGGGCCGCTAAACGATTATCGTTTCTTTGGAAAATACATTCAATACTGGCATTTTGCCAACGCTGGTGATATGTACGACAGAATGAGTGGTCGTCTGGTTTCTCTTGGAAGTACCCAGGCTGATATGACTGCTTCAATCTTCAGAGTACATTACTACGATATCGGGCAGAACTGCCAGCGTATGATTCAATGGGCTGCAGAAGAAAAGAAATGGGACTATGCAGGTATTGGTAAAGCAATTTCAGCCTGGAGCTGGCTTACCTTAACAGATGTACAGGGTGAAGCCATTTTGAAACAGGCTTTTGACCAGGGAAGATTGGTATTTGAATATGATTCACAGGAAGAGATCTATGCCCATGTAAAGAACGAATGCTATGCTGCATTGGATTATCTTAACAGGTCCGGTGATGCTATGAACCCTGCAAACCTTGCTGTAAGTGATGCTTACATGTATGGTGGAGATCTTAACAAATGGAAAAAATTTGTTTATGGTGTATTGGCAAGAGTACACAATCACATTAGCAACAAAGCCGATTACAAACCCGATTCAGTTATCTTTTATGCAGACAAATGGCTTCCGTTTTCTAACTCCGATAATGCATTAGTGAAATTTGCTTATATGCCTGGTGGACAATCAGCTTCAGCAAATTTCTACGGTCCTTTGCGTGGTAACCTTACAAGTGTTGTCGATGGAACCAACAGTGCCATTCGCCAGTCGGCTTATATCGCTAACCTCATGACCGGTGCAAATAGTGCATTTCCTGGAGTAACTGATCCCAGGGCAATTTATCTGCTCAGGAAAAATGCGAATAATACTTTCAAGGGTTTGCAGCCAAATAAAGGTAATTCAGGTATTACGGTTGCCGGCGACAGACCTGAGAATTTTCATGGTGTAAGCCAGACAACTGGAGTGAGTAACGTAGCACCTAGTAACGACAACAACGTACGTTACATTTTCAGGAATGCTGCACCTGTTCCGGTGATGACTGTTTCTGAAATTCTGTTCATGAAAGCAGAAGCCCAGTACAGGAAAGGTCAGAAAAGTCTTGCCAGAAATACTACAGAAGACGCAGTACGTTTAAACATGAACATGCTGTTAACAGACTACAATACCAATGTTCCAACAGCTGAACAGATGACCCCTACTTCTATTAACGCTTATATCACAGCTGCACTTCCTCCTGCCGGATCCGACATTTCTTTGAATAAGATAATGCTACAAAAATATATCGCATTATATGGATGGGGTGTTGGTGAAACATGGGTTGATATGAGAAGATTCCATTACACCGATATGGTGGATGGTGTTCAGGTGTATACCGATTTTGTTCTGCCTTCTGGTACAGATCTTCATCCGGGTAACAACGGAAGCCCTGTTTACAGAACATACCCAAGGTATAATTCTGAAACAGTATGGAACATTGATGCATTAAGAAAAATTGGTGCGGACAAAACAGATTTCCATACATATGAAATGTGGTTCTCTAAACCTTAAACAGTAGCTAAAACCAAGAATAATGAAAAAGAATCTTATCAATAAATTAGTCATTGCTTCAGCACTGTTTATAGGATTAAGCAGTTGCGAGAAAGAAACACAAGACACTACTCCGATGAGGGAAATCCCTAATGCGGCTTATGTTCAATGGATGAATGCCACTGTGAATTCAAACAGAAATTTCATCTTTATAAATGGAGTTAGAACAAACGGTACAACTGTAGCCTATGGTACGACGTTTCCTACCAGTTCTTATGCTTTTGCAGTGTTTCCCGGGTCAAATGGTATTAATGTAAGAGATACATTAGTTACAAGTACGCAGTTACAAAATCAGTTTACCCACACCTTTGAAGCTGGTAAAAGTTATACCCTCTTTACCTATGATACTATCACAGCACCAAAGAAGATTATAGTAGAGAATAATTTTGAAATACCGGCTGATAGTTCTGCGAGGTTAAGATTTGCAAATCTGATCTATAATCCAACTGCAGTGGCGAATGTAGATGTGTTCTCTTTCAAAAGTCAAACTAACGTCTTTACTAACATCCCCGTGGGAAATGTAACCAATTTCGTTCCTTTCAATTCAGCGACTTTGGATACCTTGTACGTTAGAGAAACCGGAACTTCTATTCAGTTAGCTAAACTTGCCGTAAATCTCAACCGCAAAAGAAGTTATACCGCTGTTTACAGAGGTAGCCATAGAAGCACAACCAAAACAATATCTGTACACGCTAATAATTGATTAAGGCTAAAAAAATAATCAAGGGCTGCCAAAATACTGGCAGCCTTTTTTTATCCAAAGAACAAGTAACATAAAAAGATCGATGTAATTATTCCAACAAGATCTGCTAGCAACATGGCTCCAACAGAATAGCGGGTATTTTTTATTCCTACCGCTCCAAAATAAACTGCTATCACATAAAAAGTAGTATCAGAAGATCCTTGTAGTACACATGCAAGCCTGCCGGCAAAAGAATCAGGTCCAAAATTTTTCATTGTATCTATCATCATTCCCCTGGCACCACTTCCACTCAATGGTTTTATCAAAGCAGTTGGAATTCCGTCTACAAATCTTGTATCTGCTCCTAAAGCAACAACCAGGCTTTTCATTCCATTGATCACAACATCAAATGTTCCACTGGTACGCAACATGCTTATCGCTACCAGCATTCCTACGAGGTAAGGTATGATACGTACTGCAGTTTCAAATCCTCCTTTTGCTCCATCAATAAAAGCATCGAAAACGTCTACCTTCTTATATACACCTCCAAGTATGATCAGGAGTAAAATAAGTAACAAAATTCCATTTCCTAAAATACCTGAAACGATCTCAACTCTTGTAGTAGAAAGACTGGTCAGCCATAACACGAGCAATGCAATAACCGCAGATATTCCCAATACCCAGCTCATAATCACCGGCTGAAATACATTGATCTTTTGTTTGAATGATACAATAAACATCGCTGCCATCGTTGCAACAAATGTTGCAATCATACATGGAATAAAAATATCAGTCGGATTCTCCGCTTTCAATACTGCTCTTGCGGCAATAATGCTTACAGGAATTAAGGTAAGTCCAGAGGCATGCAAACAAAGAAACATCACCTGTGCATTAGAAGCTTTTTCCTTATCAGGATTGATCTCCTGCAGGCTTTCCATCGCTTTTATACCAAAAGGTGTAGCTGCATTATCAAGTCCAAGTAAGTTGGCTGAAAAATTCATCATCATGTGTCCCATAGCCGGATGATTCTTTGGCAACTCAGGAAATAATCTTGAAAAGAAAGGCCCGATGATCCTTGATAACATTCTTATCCCTCCTGCCCTTTCAGCAATACTCATAAAACCCATGAATAAGGCCATGATGCCGATCAAACCAATACTGATGTTTACAGCAGTTTTACAAGTCTCAATAATGCCATCTGCTTTCTTGGTGAGTTTTGTTTGGATGGATCGATATGTATACACCTGCAACTCCGGATACTGTGTTTTAAATGTGGCTGCATTGGCTTCGGTTTCAGCAATGATCACCATAGGTGCATTTACCGAATCAGCTGGAACATATCCATAAGCCTTAATATGTGTTTCAAAAGCCTCTTTCGAAGTAAAACCTGCATTTTCAGCCGAACCTGAAACGGTATAATAAACAGGTTCGTAAGTGTCATCAGCTTTACCAACTACCATCCTGCTGAAGATCTTTTCATCACCCCCGATCATCCTGAATAATGCCACACCAATGGCTATAATGATAAAGGCCGACCATATTCTGCTGAGTGCCATAGAAATATTTAAGGCTGAAAGTTAGAATATCAGCTGTAAATACCACAATCTCTTTTCAACTATATTTGCCGCCATTTATTGGTCAATGGTCAACTCAAAACTTTAAACTATAAACTTTAAACTCTCGACATGGCATTACAAGCTGGGATAGTGGGATTACCGAACGTTGGAAAATCAACTTTGTTCAATGCAGTGAGCATAAGTGCCAAAGCACAGGCAAGCAATTATCGTTTCTGCACCATCGAACCAAATGTTGGCCTGGTGGATGTGCCTGATGAGCGTTTAAACAAATTGGCAGAACTGGTAAAGCCAGATCGTATCGTTCCTACTCAATTAGAAATTGTAGATATCGCTGGCCTGGTAAAAGGTGCCAGTAAAGGTGAAGGACTAGGAAATAAGTTTCTTGGAAATATTCGTGAGGTAGATGCTGTGATCCATGTGATCCGCTGTTTTGAAGATGAAAATGTCTTGAGAGAAGAAGGTGCCATCAATCCTGTAAGTGATAAAGAGATCATTGATACAGAACTGCAGTTAAAAGACCTTGACAGTGTTGAGAAGAAAATGCAGAAAGCAGAAAAGATGTCAAGGGTCGATCCTAAAGCAAAAGCGGAATTGGAAATCCTCGTTCGTTGCAAAGATCATCTTGAAAAAGGAAAAAGTATTCGTTCACTAGACCTTACCAAACAGGAAAGAGTCGCCATAGCTGATTTGTTTTTACTTACCGAAAAACCGGTATTGTATGTTGCAAATGTTGATGAAGGCAATATGCATACAGGTAATAAATACTCACAGGCTTTAATGGATGCTGTGAAAGATGAAGGTGCAGAAGTGATTGTCATGTGCAATAATCTGGAAGCTCAGATAGCCGAAATGGAGAATGATGAAGACAGGCAGATGTTCATGGAAGAATTTGGAATGAAAGAGCCTGCATTGAATCGTTTAATAAGAACTGCCTACAAACTTTTGAATCTGGAAACATATTTTACTGCCGGAGTACAGGAAGTAAGAGCATGGACAATACAAAAAGGCTGGAAAGCACCACAGGCTGCCAGCGTTATTCATACGGATTTTGAAAAAGGTTTTATCAAAGCCGAAGTGATAGCGTATGATGACTTTGTGAAATACGGCTCAGAAGCTGCCTGCCGTGAAGTAGGAAGACTCAGGATAGAAGGAAAAGAATACCTTGTTCAGGATGGAGATGTAATGCACTTCAGGTTCAACGTATAATCTGTTACTCGTATCTATATTTGCTGCATGACCTATCAACAGACAGTTGATTATTTGTTTAGCATGCTTCCAATGTTCAGCAGGATAGGTGCTGCTGCAATAAAAGAAGATCTTACGAATACAATAAGTCTCTGTAATGCTTTAGGTAATCCGCAGCACGCTTTTCGATCCATTCATATTGCAGGAACCAATGGAAAAGGTTCTACCAGTCACATGCTGGCTGCTATACTGCAAAAGGCCGGGTATAAAACTGGCTTGTATACTTCTCCTCATTTGCGTGATTTCAGAGAACGTATAAAGGTCAATGGGAAAATGTGTGAGCAGGATTTCGTTGTTGACTTTGTTCAGAAAGTGAAGCCTTTGATCACCAAAATAGAACCTTCTTTTTTCGAGATCACGGTAGCCATGGCTTTCGAATATTTTGCACAGCAAAAAATAGATATAGCAGTTATTGAAACAGGATTGGGTGGCAGGTTAGACAGTACAAACATCATCACACCGGAACTCAGCATTATCACTAACATCGGTTGGGATCATATGCAATTGCTGGGCGATAGCCTTGAAAAAATTGCTGGAGAGAAAGCAGGTATCATCAAAAATAATATTCCTGTTGTTATTGGTGAAACGAATGAGTCAACCAAACAAGTCTTCATTCGAACTGCAGCTGAAAAAACGGCTCCTATCATTTTTGCAGACGATCAGAAATACATTGATACTTTCAACTATGAGGCTGGTTATTTAAACATTACCGTTGATGACCGGAAGAAAAATGAGAAACCCTCTTACCAACTTGATCTGAATGGTATTTACCAAAGAAAAAATCTTTTAACTGTACTGGAAGCTATTCACCAGTTGCAACTGTTGGGCTGGAATATATCGTCTGAACATATTCATGAAGCTTTAATGCAGGTAAAAAAACTTACCGGCTTACATGGAAGATGGGAAACTATACATCACAACCCTAGAATAATTCTTGATGTCGCCCATAATACAGATGGAATCTTACAACTGATCGAACAATTGGAGTTTGAAACCTACAATCACCTCCACATCATCATTGGAATGGTGAAGGATAAAGATGTTACGCAGGTGCTGAAATTACTTCCGCATCATGCGAACTATCATTTTACAAAGGCACAGATTCCAAGAGCTATGGATGAAGCTGAACTTTCCAAAAAAGCGGAAGAAGTTGGATTAAAAGGTAAATGTTACCCGGAAGTAAATATGGCAATAAAAGAAATACTTACGCATGCAAAAGATGATGACCTGATTTTGATATGTGGTAGTGTATTTCTCGTAGCTGAAGTAAGTATTTAAGTTCAAGAGTGTCCCAATAGTTATCGGGGCAACGAAGCTTGATAGAATTACCGATGCCCATATCACACTTTTCACATTATCTTTTATGCAATTTTCATCAATCCTCTATCTTAGCACAAATCAAAGATCAATGCGAACTGTTTCTACCCTCCTGATGTTCTCAGCCGTTATGGCCACTTCATGTACTGCCTCAAAATTTTCTTCAGTCGGCAAACCGGACCAGGCAAAAATGTTTGTAGATCATAAAAAAGATGCGCTCGACTTTGGAAAGCTGCAACACCAGAACATGCTCACTTTCGAAGAAAGACAAACCAGGGCAATCTTTGCTCCCATGGTTGGTGCTTTAACCAAGCTTGGCGTTGATGCGGTGAAAAAAATGATCGCCAATGATAAAAAGAAATACACAGCTGAATATAAAATGGCTTTGACGGATATGGTTTTCTATGACCAGCTTTCAACAGCTAGTCCGTTTGATCCTGTTGGAATGCAGTTCAACGGTTTTACACTGGTAAGAACATTTAAAAACGAAAATGGCAATCTTGATACTGCTTTGGTTGCAGAGTTTGAACTGGATAAAACAAGTCCGTATGAGATTCTGAACAACTCGATCTTTCGTTTAAAACTGAAAGACCTGAAACTGAATTATGCCAAAGCGAAAATTGCTTCGAATGGTCCTAAGAAGTTGAATATGGATTTCGATATCACTTTCAAAACATCTTATGTAAACGAACAAGGTGTTTTGTTTGATAATATTACACTGGGAAAATTTGTTTTCATGCTAAGGGATGCCCCATTAGATAAAACTGATCCTGGTTATATTGCTTACTATGATAAATTGAAGGGTAAATCTATTGAAGGAAGAAGTTTTATTGTACCAAGATCATTCGGCTATTACATTAATGAAGATGGGAAGCCTGAAAAAGCATTTAGCCAGGGTGCTTATTCTGTACAGGTAAATGTGCGTGAAAGTTCGAAAAACAGTTTCGTGAATACTTTACTAATTGATAATTCAAGCCAGATATTAGATGCTGCGGGTAAAGGGATCAATGACCTCGTTCCGGGTGATAAAAATACTTCCGGTTCCGGCGGAAAGAAAAAGAATTAGGAATAAAAAAAGCTCCTCAATGTGGGAGCTTTTTTATTTAGATATTACTCAATAAATTTTCTTCTTTCTCTGCAACTGACAAGCTGCATTTGCCTCTCATATTCTGGTGCAGTAAGTATTTTCTTTTAAACTGCCAGTTGATCTTACGTTGTGTGCCATCACTGTTCTTACTCACAAGTCTTACAGTAAAATCAACATCAAACGGGTGAACATCTGTATCCACTTTACCAAAAGCTGCATCACTGTTTGTATATGTTTCTAAAACCTGAATGCTATTATAAGTGATCATCACGCTATCATACTCTGAAAAATCTGCATCAAACTCTTCCTTTATCTTTTGCTTTACAAATTCTGTAGTGGGAGAACAACCCAGGTTTACATCTTTAACCATCAAAGCAGCACTTAAGGGCTGTAATTCTTTTCTCATCCAGCGATCTTCTTTAGCAAAAGGAACCCGGTAAGTTTTTCTGTCTTTTGTTTTGATGGTATATTCTTTCTTTTCAATATCAATATCCACCACATGAGCTTTGACCCATACAAAGTCTCCCTCATCCGTAAGGTTTTTGTTGATCTCTATTGTTTCACCTTTTTTAAATACCTGAGCCTGCATAGTAAAAGCAAAGAACATCACTAAACCTGTCATCACTATCTTTTTCATCTTCTGTCGATTTACGTCCACTCTAAATGATTTAAATCCTATGCCAAAAAATGCTAACAGAATGTGTGCAAAACGGCTTTGTGGGATGAATCAATGCTTTTGTTCCCTACTTTTGGCCTAAACGACTGATTATGCATGTTCCTACGATGGCAGAGATGATGGCAAATGGCGAAACACCGGAAGTTTTATTCTGGGTTGGATGTTCAGGCAGTTATGACCAGAGAGCTCAGAAAATAACGAAAGCATTTGCAACGATTCTCTCAAAAGTGGGGATTAAATTCGCAATACTCGGCAAAGAAGAAGCCTGTACAGGTGATCCTGCAAGAAGAGCCGGCAATGAATTCCTGTTCCAGATGATGGCTTATAACAATATTCAAATTCTGAACGGATATGGCGTAAAGAAGATCGTTACTGCTTGTCCGCATTGCTTTAATATTTTAAAGAATGAGTATCCTGAATTAGGCGGCAATTACGAAGTGATACATCATACAACACTACTGCAGGGATTGATTGATGAAGGCCGTATTAAATTAAAAGATGCCGCAGAATTCAAAGGGAAAAAGATCACTTACCACGACAGCTGTTATTTAGGAAGAGCCAATGGTATTTATGAAGCACCCAGAAAAGTTTTGGAAGCGTTAGATGCAGAATTGGTTGAGATGAAACGCTGCAGAACAAACGGACTTTGTTGTGGAGCTGGTGGTGCAAATATGTTTAAAGAAGAAGAACCAGGCGATAAAAGAATAAACATTGAAAGAGCAGACGAAGCACTAAGTCTTACCCCGAATGTTATTGCTGCAGCTTGTCCTTTTTGTAATACGATGCTTACTGACGGTGTTAAGAATAGGGAAAAAGAAAATGAAGTGGCAGTGTTGGATATAGCAGAAATTGTTGCTGCCAGTATGGTTTAATATTGCCTGATCAGTTCTCTTGCCTCATCAATTTTATTATTGGGAACAGGTACTCTGATCTCTTCTGAACTCGGACCTTTCCTTGTGTTCCATCCATATTCAAATTGTAATACAGAGATATCTTTTTCTTCAATCAGTTCAACTTTATTCAGCCAGTAAAGTCCATCGCTGAAAGAATTTACTTTTCCGTTAATGATCACCGAACGACTGGTTAATATCACTTCGTTTGATTTTCTCTTGCCAATTGAATTCATCGAGATGTAATATTTCCCTGTCCAGTAAATTACAGCGAATGCACCTGAAATTGCGATGGCTTCTGTCCAGGATGCATCTCTTAGATTTCTTAACACCAATGATCCGAAAATGATGATCAGAACAGCTTCAACAGTTGAGCTTGTCTTTCTCCTGCTTCGCTCCCATTTCATAAACCGGGTCCATTCTTCATTTGAATATTGCCAATATGCCATTACTGTTATATCGCTGGGCGATTGATTTGGATTTGCAAGATTCTTTCCCTCGTTTGCGGAAACTTCCAAAACCGCTGTTGCTTTTCTTATCTGTAATGTAGCATCCCTGTCCATCAGCTTTGCGTCATTCAGATTTCTCACGCCGGAATAAATAAACACTCCGCTTAATCCTAAAACTACCACACCAAGCAATCCAAGAAGATCAGGAAAAGCGAATAACAACCCAATACCGAAACAGAAAAAAATAAAAGCAATCATAAATAATAAGATGGCAACTACATAAGTGCCAGCCGTTCTGGTTTGTTGGTCCATGTTGTCTTAACTTTGCAACCATGAATGTAGCATACCAGCAGTTAATTCCTGAAGATTTTGATGCAAATTCGAGAGTTTGGATCTACCAGAGCAATCGTTTATTCTTTATCAGTGAAGCACTTGAGATTGAAGCGATGCTGGAAGACTTCCTCAGCAAATGGAACAGTCATGGTTCCCTGATAAAAGGTTATGCAAACCTGCTGTATGGGCAATTCCTCGTATTCATTGCCGATGAAACAGCCACTGGTGTTAGTGGTTGCAGTACCGACAGCTCAGTGAAAGTGGTGAAAGAGATCGAACAAAGGTTTAAGGTGAATATGTTTGACAGGGAGTTTCTTGCTTTTATGATAAAAGACAAGATACAGATGCTGCCCTTGAATCAATTGAAATATGCGATCGAAAATAACTTCATCACTCCAGATACATTATACTTCAATAATCTCGTCAGAAATAAACAAGAGTTATTGAATAACTGGCTGATACCGGTTAAAGACAGCTGGCTGAAAAAGAAGATCGAAAGCTTTCAACTGGCTCAGTAATGCTCCTGTTCCTCTGTTTCCAGCTCATTTAGTTTCCTGAACAGGTGAATACAATAACCGAGAGCACAAAGGCTTGCTATCGATCCTAAAATAGCCCAGCCACTTTCTAATCGAATGGCATTACCGATAATATAACTGTTGAAACCAATAACCAGTAAGATAATGCTGGTCTGCAGGATGTGCTGATAGATTCGCATATGTTAAGATTTGGTGAAGGTGTTCAGCTGTGATTCAGCGTTTTTCAATTTCCATAAGAGCGGTCAAGATTTTTTGTTGATGGACATCCTTTTGTACAAGAGTGCGACGCAACGATGTTCAATAGTATTAATGCCGCTTAGTTCCAAACCCTGCACTTATCCACAAAAGCACTGTGTTTTAACAAAACTGAGATAAGCGATTATGTAATTTCCACATCTATCTCATCGTTACCCTATAATATTTACTTTGCTATGGCACAATCTTACCAGATGACAGTAAACCAGTTTGAACAACAGAAGAATATGAAAGCAGGAGCTTATACTGCTGCTATTCTTGTTGCACTGGCTATCTTCCTGTTTTTGGTTTCATGGCAGTTACCACAAATTGCAAATCCTGATCCGCCATTGGAATTACAGGGTATAGAAGTGAACCTGGGAACTGAAGAAACAGGTTTTGGAACAGACCAGCCTTTATTGCCTGGTGATCCTGCTCCTGAAGCCAACACAGCACCTGCTCAGACTGCAATGAATAATGCAGGTGATGATGCTCCTGATGATGCAGATTCTGACGTGCCTGTTGTAAAGAATGATGTTAAGAATATAAATACTAAACCTACAGAAGCAACTAAAGTAGCAGCTTCTGTTACAAAACCTGTTACCAACCCAACTCCTGCTCCGGCAAAACCAAAAGCAGTGTTCAATGGTAAAACATCTCCAGGTGCAACAGGAACTGGTGGTAATGGTGCTGACAGTTATTATAAAGGCAGCAACCAGGGAATAGCTGGTGGTAAAGGTGACCAGGGAAAACCAGGTGGTGATCCGAACAGTGATAGCTATACTGGTGACGGAAGAGGTAATGGTGGTATTCGTATTAAAACAGGGTTGACTGGAAGAAGAATTACGGGCAATTATACTTTTGAAGATGAGTTCAACCAGAATGCAGTTGTTGCGGTTGATGTAGTAGTTAATGAAAGTGGAAATGTGATTAGTGCTGCTGTAAGTCCGAGAGGAACCACCACTACAAACAGTAACATCAGGAACATCGCAATAAGAAAAGCAAAGCAATTGAAGTTTACAGCAGGTAATGAAGAACAAAAAGGAACCCTGATGTTCGACTTCAAATTAAAAGGTTAACAGTTAGTTTTGGATTATATGAGCAAGCCGGTCTTTCCAGACTGGCTTCTTTTTTTAGCCAGCTACTGTTTTTCATGGTATCACCTCATGTGTCACTCTCTTGTACGTTCAAATCGTAAGGCATCAATTTCAACACCTAATCCGGAATTACCAGAAACGGATACCACTCCATTGTCAATACTAAGACCTTCAGCAATATCTTCAGCTAATAACAGAGGTCCATCACAATCCACATAATCCAACTGCGGCAGAAAATGAGCAATAGCAGCTGATCCGATCGTAGATTCATTCATGCTGCCCATCATCACTTTCATTCGAAGCGATCTTGCTTTTTCTATCATCCGAAGTGCTGGAGTTGGTCCGCTGCATTTGGTGAGTTTAATATTGATGCCATGAAAGTGTTGATGGCACTTCTCAACATCATCTTCCATCACACAACTCTCATCAGCGATCAGCGTTAAGGAAGATTTTTCAAACAATATTTTCATTCCTTCCCAGTCATCTTTGGCCAAAGGCTGTTCTATCAACTCCACTCCTAATTCTTTCAATTGAGGTATCAATATCAAAGCTTCATCCACTTTCCATCCTGCATTGGCATCTACCCTTAACACTGCATCAGTGTGTTTACGTAAAGCCTCAACAATTTTTATATCCTCTGGTGTACCCAGTTTGATCTTATAGATCGGCCAGGGCTTTTCCTTCATCTTCTCCACCATCTTTTCAATGGTATCTATACCAATGGTATAATCAGTAAGCACTTCATTTTTCCATTTGCTGTCGAAGAGTTCAAATAAAGGCTTCTGTTGCATTTGACCGTACATATCCCATGCAGCCATATCCAACGCACAAACAAGAAAAGGATTCGCAGGAAACAAATGGTGCAGGTAATGCCAGTAACGATCAGGATGGGTGAATGCAAACTTCTCAATAAACATCTTCTTCCGCTCAATATCAGCCACCATCTGTTCTGTAGTGATATTATAATATTTTATCGCTGGAGCTTCACCATAACCTTTAAAAGGACCTAATGAAAGTTCCACGATCAATGTAGGCTGGTGTGTCTTTGTTCTGCCACCAGATATAGTGAACGGATGTACAAAAGGGAGTTCGTATGTCTTGTATCGTAATTTCAATGTATCGGTATTAAATAAAAAAGCCATCGCAAAGATGGCTTAGAAATTAATTTCTTCCGGAAGATTGAAGATATTCTTTCAGCTCAGCATTGAATTCGGCTGCCTTTAAAAGTTCTTCCAGCGTGATGTGCATCCGGTAGTTCCAGTAGTGCTGTGGATTCGATGGAAGATTGATTCTTTCTTCAGAAGGATCTTCTCTTCTTAACTCTCCACTGATACCTAACAGGTCCTGCATCTGGAAAATACTCCACATGGCTGGTGAATACATATGCTGCAATATTATCGCTTTGCTGATCCATGGCTCGCAATAGTAAGGAGCATCGCCAGGCTGCCGTAATTCGTTATTGTAAAATTGCTGTGTACTTGCCCTGTCTTCTTCCCACCAGCTTCTCACGGTACTCATATCATGTGTAGAAGGTGTTACTACGCTTAAGTATGGTGCATCAGCAGGGTTAAAGAACTGCTTTTTCACAGCCTTTGGCATTCTTTGAATTTCAAGACTAAGAATACCTAACTGCTTCATTACATTCGGAACACAATGAGGAACCAAGCCAAGGTCTTCACCACAAACCAGCATATTCGTAGCTCTCTTCAAGCCAGGAAGTTTTTGCATTGCCTCGATCTCCCAATGATGATCCTGTCTTTCAAAGAAATAATTTACATACAGCTGTTTTAACTGGTACTGTGTATGTGCATCAAGGTATTTGAACGATAAGGTATCTTCCATTGCAAAACGGAAATGGAATCTTGTTCCACCAGATCCCTCTTCTTCAAAAAGAATAACATTTGAAATAAGATCGAATAACCCTTCCTTCAACTGCTGATCATCTTTACCGGCAAAATATTGTTCCACTTTTCGCTGTGTGTCAAACTCATCTTTCATCACAAAATGATCAAACCCATCGTACATCAGAAACTTTTCTTTTACTTCACCAGCTTGCTCACCAAACTTTTCCTTCAATGCCTGGTCGTTGATAAAAGGACGGCAGTAACGTAAGTATTCGAAATAAATATTTCGTTCACTGAACTCTTTTACATCCACTGGTACCGCTGGAACAAAACGTCCCATAATTCCTTCTACTGCATCCAATGGAATGCTCCAGATACGGAAGAAGCCCAGGATATGATCTATTCGGAATGCATCAAAATAATAACGCATTTGGGTGAACCTGTCTTTCCACCATTTGAAACCATCCTGCTTCATCTTCTCCCAATTGTATGTCGGGAAACTCCAGTTTTGCCCCTTCACTGCAAAATCATCTGGTGGTGCTCCGGCCTGCACATCTAAATGATATAACTCAGGTTGCTGCCAGGCATCTGCACCAAATCGATATACGCCAATCGGTATGTCACCTTTTAAAATAACTCCATTTGTATGTGCATAAGCTGAAGCTTCGGTCAACTGTAAATGCAGGTGATATTGTACAAAAAAATGGATGTTGATCTTATCATGTGCCACACTTCCCTCTGCTGCAAGTGCTGATATGGCAGCTGCATTGTAAGTGTTGTGATCAGGCCATTGATTAAAATCTGATGTGCCGTATTCGTCTTTTAAATAACAGAATACTGCATAAGGAACCAGCCAGTGTTCATTGTCGTTAAAAAAAGATTTGAATGATGGATCCTTGAAAGTGGCAGATTTTTGCAATGGATATACCTGTTCAATAAAATTCCATTTCGCTTTTACCACCTCATCATAATCAACTGTCGACGATGCATTCAGTTCCTTTCTTTTTTTCTCCAGCTTTTGCAACAGCTTTTGGTTCTTTGAATCGGCTAGTTTCGCCAAATCAAGGTACATGGGGTGTAATGCAAATGCAGAGATAGCAGCGTAAGGATAAGAATCTTTCCAGCTATGTGTGGCAGAAGTATCATTCACCGGTAACAACTGTATCATCTTAAAACCGGTTTGTTTTACCCAGTCAACAAGCAGTTTTATATCGGTAAATTCTCCTACCCCGAAACTTCTTTCCGTTCTAAGACTAAATACAGGAATAGCAATACCGGCTCCTTTCCATGTATCATTTGGTAACACAACAAAGCCATCATTCACACTTAATTGCTGACCCTCTGCAGCAAGTTGTACAAAACGATTCTCTCCTTTTTCATAACGTACAAATTTCTTTTCAGCAATATTGTATACTCCGTATTTGTATTCTATAATGTAGTTGTGCTTGGTCAGATCAAGATTAACAGACCATGAATCTTCTTCTGTTTTTTTGTTAAGCAGTACAGGTGTTTCTATATTCCAGTTGCCGAGTGTAGTTCCGTTTCCGAGCAAACAAACCACTTCATCTTTTTGTAGCAATGGTGCTTTTACAACAAACCGGTGTGAAAATGTTTTTGAATTCTTCCTGTTACTGAATGATGCATTTGGCAGTAATACTTTTTTAAACGGCTCGGTATAAAAAGCATTTTCAAAATAGCCAGCATGATTCCATGAATCGATAATGGTTACATTACCTGCTTTGAATAATGTAAGATCAATGGTCTTTGTTCCCCAATCATAATCAAAGCTGCCATCTTGTTGCTTTAATACATAATGATAATTGAGTGGCGCTTTTTCCTTTACAGTAAGATTAATCTTTACACCCCAATGCTGATCATCGAGATATTTTAAAGGAATGGCTTTATCCATATCCGAATTGCCTAGTACTTCGGCATCTCCGGTTAAGTAAAGAGATTGACCAAATTGTGTGTGAAATCGTAGTTTGAATTCTATAGTAACCACAGGTGTCTTAGTTTCTGCCTTTGATGCAGAAATTTTCTTTGCCGGTTTTTTCTGTGGAGCTTCTTTTTTAGCTGGCGCCTTTTTAACTGCTACAGCTTTTGGTTCCTTCGGCGGAGATTTAGTTATTTTTTCCGCAGATTTTTGCAGTTTTGTGCCAATCGCCTGGCTTCCATTATTCAGAACATCGATATTCTCAGAATTTTTATCCTTAACGGGTGATTTAGGTACCACCTTCTTTTGGGCTGAAGATTTTTTTAATGGCAAGATGCAGCATTTTTAGTTGGTACAAAGTAAACGAAAAGAATGTGTAAACAGAACACATTAAACCGCTTTCTTCAAAATAAACTATTACTACATTATCGCTTAACCCCAGCCAAAATTACGTCCGTTGGTGGCATCCATCTCCATTTCAGAATCGGTGAAATCATCACCATCTATACCAAGTCTTTTCTTAAGCGTTTCGGCAGAATATTTCAATTTTCTCCTCGTTTCACGTCCGGCAGATGGAGCTAGCAACATGCCCAACCCAATTCCTGCAGCCAAGCCGGCACAAGTAAATAATACAATATGAATGGTCTTCATTGATTTGTCTTTTTTAAAAATTACGATAATCGCTTTTCAGATATCTCTATCAGTTGTAGTATCCTGTTTCGAAGATCAGGATTCAATCCTTCCACATCATCAGTAAGCATCTGCTTAACGTCCTCGACAGTATGTCCACTTCTTGTGGCAAAACCCATTATTCGCTTACGGATATTTTCAGCTGTCTCCATCACCGCTTTCCGGTTATCAGAACCACACTTTGGTGCTAACAACACACCTATTGCAACACCTGAAGCCAGGGCTGTGAAAGCTGTAAATATTATTTTGTATGCACTACCTGTCATAAATACTTGTTTTATAGATAATTCACGAATACAATGCCAGAAAGATCAACAGTTATAAACATAGAAAAAGCCGTAAGCAGAAGCTCACGGCTTTGTGGTTTTCATAGATCTAGGCAGTTCCATTATCTACTGCAGCTGCCTTACGTTCATTGTATTCTGCCCATGGATCTTCCTCAAGATCAGGTTTACCCCAGAGTTGTCTCCAACGATTCCTGGTACCATTGGCTATATTTTTCCTCGCATCACTTCCACTTACTGGTGCTAACAACAAACCGATTGCAACACCTGCAACCAAACCTGTTAATGTGCCTATGAGAATCTTTTGCATATACACTTGTTTTTATAATGATTGATGATTATAAATTTTCAAAAATGCTGCCAGATACATACACGAATTTTACAAGCAACTGTATGGAACAAAAAACCGTCAAATAAATTTGACGGTTGTGTTTAGAGTGGGTTGCTTGCTATGATTATGCGTTTAAGATTCTTCTTTGAATCCGGTAACGTGTTGATCGCTGAATGTTCCAGAGATCAGCGATACCAAACTGTTGCCTGATGTTCTTAATTTCAGCTTCAGAAGCTACTGTCTCATTAACCTGTTTACATAACTCCTGCAACTCCTCTTTTTCAACTTGTACCAATTGTTTGTTGTTGTTCGTCTTCATATTATATGTCCTTTATTCGATTGCTGCTTTATGCCGGATTTTCAGAGGATGGAATGGAAATAAATCACAAAGTAGATATAGATATATGATTTACAATGCAAATATATAACGCAAAAAACCGCAATCCTAAACAATAATCTAAAACTATTGTTAAGGAAGCGGCTTAATGTTGAAAGGCTGGTTAACTACTACCTCAAAGTAGTAGAGTCATCGTCTTTAAAACGATCATTTACATCATCCCGTACATCTTTGTACTTTTCTTTGGCAGAATCTCCCCATCTTTCTAAAGTGGTATCGGCTTTCTGCACAAATGAATCAAACCCTGTAGTTGCCGAATCTTTCTTGTTTTCTTCTTCTACGTTGATGTTACACGATAGAAAGAACAATACGATGACGGCTGATAATATCTTCTTCATCTTTTATTTATTTGATCTTGTACACGACTGCTACTCCCTGGTAATTTGGACCAAAACCGGGCATGATGCTCAGGTTATCATTCTTCTTGATCTTATGCCAATGCGGAATTAAAATACCCGTTGCTGCACCAAGTCCATAACCCAGAAGATTATCACTTAAAAAATGTTGACCTGACTGGTAACGCTGGTATCCTACAAGTGCAGGAACTGCAGCTGCAACAACCCATACATAAGGTTTGAGCTTTGAATCAGGATTCATATCGCTAAATACCTTTGCTGTAAAGAAGGTAGAGGCTGCCGTTGCAGCAGTATGACCTGCATAAAAAGAACGCTGTGAATTTTTACTGATCCTTCTTTGCATGGGTGTTTCAGCACCATACACCAAAGGACGACTCCTATTAATAGTACCTGCAGTGATAGAGAACATTGCACCGGTTACAGCCATTGTTTCAATGTACAGAGCTAAGACCTGTCCGATGTTTCTTGTCTGGTCTCCATCTGCCAGCATCATTACCACGGGCCAGGCAAATGAAGCATAGAACGGAACATAGCTGGCCTTATCAATGCTTTCATCAAAGTATCCAACATTTCCCCTATCGAAGAATGGAACTTTATCTCTTGTTTTTGTAGCTAGCTGCTCTGGGGTAAGTTCTTTTTTGTTAGCAATAAGTTTTACGCCCAATACATTTAATCCAAGCAGCCCGGCTATGATTGGTCCGTCTTTTTTTAATGTTACCTTATAGGGTGATGGTCTTTTTACCTCTCCACTACTGGCTGATAATACCATTGAATTTCCTTTGGTATCGTAGATCACCGAATCTTTTACATACAATGTATCCTGGGCAGTTATATTGGTAACACATAGCATTAGCAACACAGGAAGGGATAAAAACTTCTTCATATCGATTGTTGATTTTATGAACTAAGGATATCAAACTGCCTGCCAATGAGTTATTGTGGAATTTGATGTTCATCCGTTACATTCCTGCTGAGAAAAGTTTAGAAAGTAGAAGTGAGTGACACAACAAAAGCTTAATCGTTGCTATTCAGCCGTTAAATAAAAATCTATCACTTACCTTATAAAGTAAATTATATCTTTAAACCTGCAAAAAAACGCAGTTAATGGCGCATCAAAAACCTGAAATAGACCTTACAGACAGCTTTGAGAAAATACCAGTCAACATTCTTCCCTCCTCTTACGATGGTTCTGCCTATGTCGCAAACCTTATTGCAGACCTCATCAGGCAAAAACAATCTGTCGGTGAAAAATGTGTATTAGGATTGGCAACAGGTTCTACACCTATTAGTCTTTATGCTGAATTAGTGAGACTGCATAAACAGGAAGGATTGAGCTTTAAGAATGTGATCACTTTTAATCTCGATGAATATTACCCGATAGAACAGGAGGCTTTCCAGAGTTACCACAATTTCATGCACCGCCATTTATTTAATCATATAGATATTGATCCCTCTAACATTCATATCCCAAATGGTGAACTTTCAAAGGATGAGATCAAACAACATTGCCTGGAATATGAGCAACAGATAGAAGCCGTTGGTGGAATAGATATTCAGATTTTGGGCATTGGAAATAATGGTCATATCGGTTTCAACGAACCCGGCTCCAGCATTTTTTCTAAAACAAGGTTGATCACACTTGATAACAGCACTCGTTTAGCTAACTCGCATGAGTTTACAAATATTTCTGAAGTCCCTCGTTTAGCCATAACAATGGGAATCAGCACCATCATGAAAGCCAAAAAGATCGTGCTGATGGCCTGGGGTTTCAAAGCTGCTATTGTTGCAAAAGCAGTGGAAGGAAACATGACGGAACAGGTACCGGCAAGTTTACTACAACAACACAGCGATTGCATATTTGTGGTGGATGAAGATGCTTCAAGGGAACTCACAAGGATTAAATCACCATGGCTTACCGGTGACTTTACCTGGAAGCCGAAAATGATAAAAAGAGCTGTGGTAAATCTCAGCCTTAAGTTGAACAAGCCTGTACTGAGTTTAACCAATCACGACTACAACGAAAACGGCTTAAGTGATCTTTTAGTGGAAGAAGGAGATGCTTATGGAATCAACTTACAGGTATACTATCAACTAAGAGATAGCATTACAGGCTGGCCCGGCGGAAAACCAAATGCTGTAATGCCACAACATCCTGAAAGAAGTGAACCTTATCCCAAGACCTGCCTGATCTTCTCTCCTCACCCTGATGATGATATCATTAGCATGGGAGGAACGTTTATGAGATTGCACGACCAGGGACACAATGTTCATGTAGCTTATCAAACCAGTGGCAACATTGCTGTAACGGATGAGTTTGTTACGAGGTTTATGGACTTCACAGTGGGCTTTGAAGAAATGTTTGGAGTAGATAATAACAAAAGCCGCGAGATACTAGAGAAAGCACGACGATTTCTTGCGGATAAAAAGAAGAATCAAAGTGATACAGCTGAAGTGAGGGCCATCAAAGGTTTGATCCGACGTTGTGAGGCCAAAGCCACCTGCAGGTATGTTGGCATTAAGGATGAGAATTATCACTTCATGAATCTTCCTTTCTACGAAACAGGAACAGTAGAGAAAAAACCGATGAGCGAAGAAGACATCACCATCACCATTGAACTGTTGAAGAAAATAAAACCACACCAGGTGTATTGTGCAGGAGATCTTGCCGACCCACATGGTACACATAAAGTTTGCCTCGACATCATATTTGAAAGCCTTAGAAGATTAAAAGCTACCGGAGAAGAATGGGTGAAGGATTGCTGGGTTTGGCTCTACAAAGGTGCCTGGCAGGAATGGGATATTTCGGAGATTGAAATGGCCATACCAATGAGCCCGGAGCAGGTGATGAAGAAGCGTTATGGCATTTTCATTCACCAGTCACAAAAAGATATGGTGCCTTTCCAGGGAAGTGATAACAGGGAATTCTGGCAAAGAGCAGAAGACCGAAACAGCAACACCGCAAATATGTATGCACAACTTGGTATGACGAAATATGCCGCTATCGAAGCCTTTGTACGATGGCACTACTAAAAAAAGCCGGTGAGGGCGAAACCTGCACCGGCTTGAACCCATAATCGTTATGCTATTTTACCACAACAAGCTTTACCAGCTTTACTCCCTCTTTTGTTATTAGCTGAACATTATACATTCCAGCAGCTATATGAGAGATGTTTATTTTATTACGTTCATCCCCACCTTGTATTCTTATTGATTGCTGCAGTACAGCTTTACCAAACATATCGGTGATCAACAATGTTGCATTTTGGGGTGCATGATTATTAAGCTGAAGTTGAAAAATTCCATTTGCAGGGTTGGGATATATTTTCATTGAACTTTCCCTGATTCCCGGTTCAATAAAACGGCTCGTTGCTTTTGCACTAGTATTGCAACTACCCAAATTATATCCTTGTCTCAGATAACCTGTTAAAGCATTCTGCCTTACACAAAGCTCAGCTCCTGTTGGTGAGCAGATAGATATTTTATCAAGTTTATTGTCACACCTGATATCAACTACATTTATCATTTTCGTAGTAATAAAACTGCAGCCCGTTGTGTTTGTTGCTGTAAGTGTTAGTTGATAAATACCTGCCGGTGCCGAAGATGCTACACTAATTCTTACTGCTTCCGGCTGAGATGTGGTTGAAATGATCAACCCGGAACTGCCTGTCCATGAATATGTCAACACGGTAACATCAGTTGATGCAGTATAGGCTATTTCTGAAACGAGGTTATACCCGATATACAGAGTGTTTGGCAGTACACCACTTGTCATACTTGCAGCATCCGAAATTGAAACATTTATTGAAGGTGCTGTAACTACTACAACCTGGTTGTAATAAGATGTATTTCCTGCAGCATCAACAGCTGTCCATACAACCGTTGTATTTCCGGTGTTAAAAGAAGCACCATCCAATGTATTAGTATTAGTGATGTTATTTGTTAATACTACACCTGAGCAGTTATCGGAAGCTGTTGCATCTAAAACATTACCTGTTACCAGGTAGGTGCAGCCAGTGGCATTTATAGTAAGTTCATTGATACTGGCTGGTGTTATAACAGGAACAGCAATATCCTTTACAGAAATCGTCTGAACTGTATTGGCTGTATTACCTGAAGCATCAGTTGCGGTCCATGTTATTGTTGTATTACCAGGAAAATATGATGCGTTCAACGCAGCACCATCACTTCTTACTCCGGTAAGGTTTACATTGCCGGCGTTGTCTGCTACATTCAATAAATAATCACTGATGGTTAGGCTGCATTCTACCGTATTCAAACTAATAGGTGGTGCTGAAATTATGGGTGATTCATCATCAGTAACATTGATCAGCTGTACAGCTGTAGTCTGGTTTCCGGCAGCATCAACAGCTTGCCACGAAATAGTTGTAGTGCCGATTGGATATGGATCTGAGAGTAATGCTCCATCACTCCTTACACTGGTAACGGTAACACTCCCACTATTATCTGTTATTGCAGGCTGTGTAGGTATGAATGTATAAAAAGATGCACCAGCATCGGTTGTATGGGTTACAGGTAATGGCGCTACGACCATTGGAGGTTCAATGTCTGTAACCGTTACCGTAAAGCTGCAGTGATACGTATTTCCACAAAGGTCACTTGCGTTAATGTTAACGATTGTATTTCCTATTGGAAAGAAACTACCTGGAGCATGACTAAAATTGATAATTGGATTGGAACATTTTGCAATAGGTGCATACACACTGAATAATACATCTGCTCCATTCCTGCCGAATGCATTATTCACCACGATGTTATCCGGACATTCTATCACCAGTTGTTCTGCTACAAATACCAGTTTAAATCTTTCTGTGCCCTGGCTGTTTGCATCTGATGTGATGGAGAAATAATATGTGCTGTTGGATTTTACTTCCTGCCGCATTCCGGTAAAAGCATCCACCAACCAAACTTCTTTTGCCTGGCTGAAATTCAGGAAATCGGTAAATACCAGTTTAAAATTTCCCCAGGTGGTGCTCTGTACCCTGAGTTTAACCGAGTCTTTCACAAAATTCAATGGTCTTGTTTGTATCGCAAGGTTGGTATTGCCTTTCATAGATGCAATAAAAGTGCAGCAGTTCAATGATCGTGCATCCCAGTAAAAACTTTCTTCAGTAGTTACGGTAGGATCACTGGAAAAACGGATAAGGATATTGTCAATTATCTGCCCGGAAGCAGTTTGATAATGTACCCTGACTTTATTAGGCCAGGTAATCTGTGCAGTAATGCTGATACTAAGGCTCAGGAAACACACGAACAATAAGAAAGGTTTAGTTTTCATAGCATTTTCAATTGGGTGTTAGCAATAGTGTACCTGGCATCTCTTTTTGCAAAGCATGCCGATCTGAAACATACAACCTTCAAAGTAGTACGTTAGTGGTGTTGGTGTTGTGCGATAGTTGAGTGGAGGTTTGCTGCAGGATTATCTCCCGGGTGGCTTTTTGGTTTTGATTTTCATAGTGTAGTTTTTGGGTAATAAACTGTTGTATCGGATTAATATCAAATTTATCTCAGTAAAAAACCGTTTGATAGCTGAATGAGTTTTGAGTGTAGCCTTCAAAGACATAAATCAGGTAACACATTCTTATTCTAATTTATATGATGATTTTTTTCCTTCACACATTATTATTACGAATCATCTGTATGAGTGATGAATGGAATTTTTTCGATGTAAAAGATTTTATCCATACATCGCAAATATCCCTGCGTTGAAAAACAAACAATTCGCTGGTTCCCACCGGAATCTTATAGTTTTCAGAATTGTTTAATAACATTTCTCCTTTTCATCTTTAGCTTTTATATTTGCAGCCCATTTAGGCTGCGTAGCTCAACTGAATAGAGCATCTGACTACGGATCAGAAGGTTTCAGGTTTGAATCCTGACGCGGTCACAAATTAGCCGGCAATATTGCCGGCTTTTTTATTTCTTGTTAATTCCAATCCACGTTATCTTATCAACAACCAATATATTCGCTTTTGTAATTACAGTATGATCCGGAGCCAGGCAATACCTTTCTTAAAACAGATCCCGAAGGATATCAGGTTGTTTCTTACCAAAGCCCTGGTTCTGTTTATTGCCTGGAAGTTATTGTACCACCTTTTGTTGTTTCCCATAAGAATTCCTGACAAGCATTTAACACGTTTTACTGCTGAGGGCTCGGTGTATTTATATGCAAATCTGATGGGCGAAAAACTGGCTACTGCAAAGGATATGGTTAGCCCTGAAGGAAGTCCGTATGTGGCTGTAGTGAATGCCAATCAGAAACTGGTCGCAATTGCAGACTCTTGTAACGGGTTAGAATTGATTGTTTTGTATGTTGGTTTTCTGTGTTGTTTTCCTATTAAATGGAAGAGATTACTTTCTTATGCCATCATCGGAACCATCAGCATTATTATTCTCAACATCTTCCGTTGCTACGGGCTCACCTGGATGTACCTGAATGATTACCATCTTGCAGATTTCTTTCATAAATACATCTTCAAAATGGCGATTTATGGATTGATATTTTTAGCCTGGGTGAAGTATTCAAAAAGATACCTGAATGTTTAAGTCCAGGGTATGGATTGCAGCAACCATTATCTGCCTGTTGTATTGGGGTACCTGGCATGGTTACGTAGACGACCCAAAAACACAGTTTAAAGCAGATACTACCATCAGGCATATCATCAATTACTCACTGTTACTTGGTGTAGCTGTAACAGGCTGTTATGGCTGGAATAAACACTACCAGGCCTGGATATTAAAGCTCTGGATCTTTATTTATGCAATCATTATTTTCTCACTCTCATTCTTTGGTTTGCTTGACATTTATTTCGGATTAAGTAATCTCTCCTTCCGCAACATGATCAGCAACCTCCGGTTGTTTTTCACCTCACCTGTGCCCTATGGCATTCTCATCTTCTTTGCAAAAAGAGCAGGCAAACTTTCATTCAATGCTTCTTCACCCACAAAAAAATAACTGCCACTTTTTAGCAGCAGTTATCCCAGTTTATGCACTTTAAACTCTATATACTTATAAACCTATTCTCCAGCCTCGTTCTTCTCACGCCTCTCTTTCTCTTTTCTCCGCTTCCTGTCATACCCTTTCTTCACTACGTACCCTGCACCTGCAGCCAGTAGAATGCTAAGACCACCATCGATCGGCACATCAGGATTTCCGCCGGGGTCAAATTGTGCAAGAGTGAATGTAGGTATAATTAAAACGATTACTGCAAGGGTCATTGAACTTATTATTTGATTTCTCATTTTCATTTCTTTTGATTTTATCAGTGATCGTTTATTGTAAAATGATTTGCTGTACAAACCTGTTACGCTCTCCTTTTACTTCCAGTTGGTAAACACCTTTGATGGACGATGCCGGTAATATTAACTGCTCAGATGCAGATCCACCACCGTGCTGTATCATCTTAGTCACCACAAGTTGTCCTGTGCTGTTATATACCTTCAATGTATAACTTCCTTTCTCAAGGTTCGTAAGCTGTAAGCCTACTGTATTTCCTTTTACAGGGTTCGGATATACTGAAACTGCTTCTCCGTTTTTACCCAGTCTTACATTTACAGTAGAAGTATATTTAACTTCATTCGCAAGGCTTACACTCTTCACACGATAGTAATTGTTGCCATTTACCGGTGCATTGTCTAACGATAAGTAAGCAACACTGCCGTTCTCATTACCTTTTGCTTTTACAGAAGTCATCATACTGAAGTTTCTGCCATCTGCTGATTTCTCTACTTCGTAATGATGTATATCACTTTCTCCTGCTACGTTCCATGCGACTTCTATCGCATTGGCTTTTTCATACGCTTTGATAGAAGTAAAACTCACCGGCATCACAGAAGACGGACGGAATACGATCCTGAACCGATCAATGTTTTGCGAACCTGCATCTGATGTTATTGCAAAATCAACATCTGTTGCAGCAGTTAAGCTAACCGGTGTTGATGTGTTCAGGTAAGCATCTTCCAAATATGCATTTAATCCGGTACTGAAGTTGGTTGGATTGATCGTGAAACGATATTCCTTTACTCCTGTATTCCACAGCTTGAGGAAAATAGTATCATTAGTAGAAATGATCGGGCGATTTTCAATAGCCATATTGTTACCTGTCCTGTTAATAGCAAGGTTTTCATTGAAATTGCTCAGCTTCTTTACATCTTCAGCTGTAACAGCTGCATTATAACTGTTATCATAATTTGATCTCACACCATCAGCAAGAAAATATGTTCCGTTACCATGTTTAATGCTGAGGTTTATAGCCAGCCCTTCAGTAATATTACTTGTACGGAAGACATTTGTTGTTGGAGCACTGGAAGTTTTCATACTTTCTGTAAAATTCAGTTGCTGCTCACTGCCAATCCAGAATGCCTGGCCACTTTGAATATACCTCGAATTAGCATCTGCACTACCTGGAGGAGTAACTGTATAGGTGAGTGGACCTTCAGTTCTTGTAACGGTACGATATCCACCTACTGTATTCAGGTTGGCATCCCAGATATAGAATGTATTGATGGAACTTCCATTACCTGTTCTCAATGCTTCGAAATCTATGTTCGATGGATAAGGATTTGGTATGAGACTAAAACCGGCTCCACCTGTTCCTGCAGTACCTCTTGTTATACTTCCCTGGTTAATGGTACCGGTAGAACTTAATGTAGTGGCAGTAACAGTTGCATTCGTATGATCTGAGGTTCTATCACCTCTTACAAAAAGAAAATAAGCTGGCTGAGCAGATAATACATCTGTACCTAATGCCACACCAGACAGTCCTGTACCTGTGAAATATTGCATAGAGTGACCAGGTGTTTTGGCATCAAAGCCTTTGGTGATTGCATCAGCATCATCAGTTGCATTAGCGGTTGTGATCCAGGTATTGGCTTTCCATGATGCGGCAATTGTTTGTGTGCCGGTTGTGGGAACACTCAATAAACGCCATGCACGGTTGGTATTGGCTGGAATGAAACGTTCTACTGTAACATCCCCTGTTATAGAACCTGCAGAATTGGCAACCATTGCCGTCCCAATAATAGTTGACTGTAATGTCAAATTGCCAGCTGAACTAAGCGTTCCATCTGTGACTGTAAGTGTTTTTGAAATTCTTGATGGTCCTGCAAAATCTACCGTAATGCCTGCACCATTCACAGTTATATCAGTATACGTTCTTGCCGGTAAAGTAGTATTTACTGCATAAGTGGTACCCATAGTATGAGAACCTAACCCTGAAAAAACATCAGTGGCAAAACCATCATACTCATCGGACGGAGTAAAAACAGCGGGATTTGTTGTAACACCTGAATAGATAGTGGATTTTCTTCTAATTGTGTTATCAGCCGTAGATTGAAGCAGTGTTCCCCATTCTGTGCCCGGATCAGTTCCAATACGGCCGAAAATATCAATCTCAACAGCACCACCAGCAATGGTTGTTCCCGTAACATCAGATGCAAGATAAATAGCAAGCGCATCATCCCCATTAAAATTCATAACAGAGTTAGTAGTGGTAAGATTTGCTAATGATGTTACTCCAGCACTAGCTGATGAATTAGCGATAACATAGGTGCTCCCAGGCAAAAGCAATGTTGGGTTAGTAAAAGTCAAAGCAAACCGAGTTCCTGAACTCCTTGACGCCCCATTGTTAAATTGTACAATGGTAAAATTTGCAAGATTAATAGTGCTGGTAGATGAATTATAGATCTCAATTGCTTTGTTATTTGAGCTGCCTTCTATATATTCTGAAAAGATTAGGCTTTGCCCGAACAATGATGCGGAAGCCAAGATTGCAACGACAGATAAAAGTGTAAATTTTCTCATGAATTTAATTTTCAGATGACTACGTCACGAAGATATTTGTTAAAAGTATCTAAACACCAATTCATTTATTAGAAAATTGCTACCATTTCTTACATATTTATTACCTGGATATATGCTGCCAAAAGACGGTTCCAAAATCCCCAAATACCCACAAACCGTTGCTTTTTGGCAGCTACGATTACTGCCGGTTGACCGTGGCCATAACTTTAAGAATTGGCCTGCAACAACTTAGCTTTCAAAACATTCTTTAAGCCCGTTTTCCGGTCAGGGGAACAGGATTTGCACTACCTGCTTTAAAGAGAGGAAAGCCATGATCAACGAAACCAATAACCTGAAACAAGAGGAGCAGATCGAAAGTGGCCGTGCAGAAGAATATTTACCTTATGCCAGCGATTATATCAATACTGCCTGCTACTGTCTCGAAGTACTCAACGGGGTCGACGGAAAACTCTTCAGCCGTATGGAAGAAGAAAAAATGCAGGAAACCAAACGAAGGATGATGCGAATTATTCATGCTGCTGGTAAAGCCATGCATGATGACTGGTTTGAGAATGAGAGTTGAGTGAAAAGTTGAGAGTGCAGAATGAAGAGTTATGAGTTGATTAGCGAGAATAGGCTGAGTATATCTACAGTACAGCCAGGATTTAATAGTATGTATTCCTGTCTGCAAAGACGAAGGATGATCGAAAGATAGAAAGGCAATAGACTCTTGACGGCTTGCATTTCACCATCCATCAAATCCTCTACTCATAATTCTTAACTCATAATTCTACATTTGCCTGATGAAGATCCAGTTCTGGAGCATCGGCAAAGCCCACGAAAAATACATCAGAGAAGGTGTGGAAGATTTCACTGGTCGCATCAATAAATACTTCAAAGCAGAATGGAACATC
Organism: Chitinophagaceae bacterium; assembly: GCA_036676415.1. Taxonomy (GTDB): domain Bacteria; phylum Bacteroidota; class Bacteroidia; order Chitinophagales; family Chitinophagaceae; genus JAEZDC01. Next base: position 103,512 of record JAKFCX010000060.1, on the reverse strand, counting down.
ATTGCTCCACCAAAGAATGCAGGTGTGATGAGTGAAGCGGAACTGAAGAAACAGGAGGCAGATATCATTCTGCAACAACTGAATGATGATGACTTTCTCATTCTGCTGGATGAAAGAGGAAAAAATATCTCTTCAATAGAATTAAGTGAACTGCTGCAGAAAAGAGCCAATGAAAGCACCAAACGATTAGTATTCTTGATCGGTGGAGCCTTTGGTGTACATGAAACAGTGATGAAAAAAGCAGGGTTCACGTGGTCACTTTCCAAACTCGTTTTTCCGCATATGCTGGTAAGGCTTATTTTAGCCGAACAAGTGTACAGAGCCTGTACCATTTTACGCAACGAAAAATATCATCACCAGTAATGGAATTTAATACCCTCAGTTTAAGTATCACCCTCATCATTATCATTCTCACCGTTATTATTTCTATTGGCGGATTTACCAACCAGAAAGTGATGGATGACCTGATCTTCTACCCTCCTGCAGTCTCAAGAAGAAAGCAATGGTATCGTTTTATCACCTGTGGATTTATACATGCAGATACCATACACCTGCTGTTTAACATGTATGCGTTTTATATGTTCGGAAGGCAGGTGGAAGAAGACTTCGTTTCATTGTTCGGCGGCAACGGAAAACTGTTGTACGTGGGCCTGTACATTTCCGCTTTGGTTGTTAGCTTATTACCTACCTACCTGAAGAATACGGATAATGCATATTACAAAAGCCTTGGTGCCTCCGGTGCTGTGGCTGCAGTAGTGTTTTCTTACATTATGTTTCACCCCATGCAGGGCATTGGCTTGATCTTTTTACCGGGCTTATACATTCCCGCATTTGCATTTGCTATTATTTACCTCGCAGTCTCAGCTTACCTTGATAGAAAAGGTGGTGGAAGGATCAATCATTCAGCTCACTTCTGGGGTTCGGTATATGGTGTGATCTTTACGATTGCTGCCTGCTTACTCCTGAGTGATTATCCTGTACTGGAAACATTCTTGCAGCAGGTGAAAGAGTGGATCAGTTCTTTTTAAAGCTATAACAGACTTGTTATTTTTTTGCATAGGTAGAAAAGCAAGCCCCGCCTAAACGGGACTTTGTATTACTGGGTCCTGAGAACAATGTTATGCTGCGAATATATTAACAAAATCGACATGACGTATAATCATACGTCAATTTTATTTTAGATTGATGTGACCTTGTCCTCATGGAGAACAAGGAGAAAGTGCTGGAAAAATTTGGAAAGCATCTTACAAGACTGCGTGAAATGCAAGAGATGAGCATCAGGCAACTTGCTGCAACATCAGGGTTAGAGTATAGCCAGGTACAACGAATAGAAAAAGGAAAGGTTAACCTTGCGTTTACTACGCTTATAAGCCTTGCACAAGGCCTCTCAGTAGAGCCTTCAAAACTGCTGGAAGGTTTTAAAATTCCGAAATGATTGAGATTTGCCAACGTTTGGGTATTATGCAGGGATGAGATTGGCAGTACCCATGTTGATTAAAAATAAGACCAGCAGAGCAACGCAACGAACCATTAAAAGACCTGGTGAATAAACTGCAGTCACCTACCTATATAGTCGATAAAAAGTGTTTGCCCGAAACACTCATCCCTCTCCAAGCAGGAAACCGAGATAGGCATAGAACCCCTAAGAAAGCTGATGCCATAGTTGCATCGGAGAAGTTTAAGTAATTCTACGCATGTATTTGTTCATTACTTCAGGTACATTAGAGTAAGCTAAAAACCAAGTGATGTCTTTACTTCATAAAAAACATTTATTGCAGCCTTTCAAAGGTGCCATTGGCAGAGCCGTAGTGGTAAAACAATATGCCGATAAAACAGTGATCACTGCTTATCCCGATATGAGTAAGGTTGTTTCATCACCAAAACAAAAAGCCTGGAAATCGATTTTTGCCGAGGCTGTTGCATATGCACAAGGCATTAACAACGATCACTTACAAAAGTCTGCTTACGCTGCAAAACTCCCGGTGGACAAGTCTGTTTATCATGCCGCCTTAGCTGAATACCTGTTAAAAGGAAAATCCCAGGATCAAGGCTAGGGTTTGCTTCATCCTTGGTTCGGTCATCCTGCGTCTTTTCTTAGCGAAGCAGGGGTGACCCAGGGTAAAGTCATTCCCTATTCATTTGATAACAGTCAATGCTGATCCTGCTCATACGATTGCTCGTCTCGGCAACCCTTCACAGATTATCTATAACGAAACCTGTCAGGTAAATAATTCAACAGTCACAAATATTACAGTGCTGTTAAGTACAGGGAAACCAACCTGACAGGTTGGTGAAAGAATGGATCAGTTCTTTTTAAAGGTGTTTAGAGGAACCTGTCAGGTTAATAAATTTCGACAGTTGTTGTACCTCCAGGTCTTTTAGCAAAGGAGACACCAACCTGACAGGTTGTATTCACTTTTTGAAACTGAGTTGTAATACTTCTTTGGTTGATGGAGTGATCCTGAATCGATCATCAATTCTATGACCCACGATCCATAGAATTTTCTTATTGCTTTCCACCAACCACACTTTTTCTTTATCGTTTAGCGATACTTTCTGATCGATCAGGAACTTGCTAACCTTTTTCTTTTTCCGCATGCCCAGTGGATAGAAATAATCTCCCTGTTTCCACTTACGAAGCAGTAATGGAAATTGTATGCAGGATACATCAAGTGCCGCGATATACTTATCTGTTGAGGGTAGACGGTCTACCGTCCACAGTCCACGGTCCACGGTCATCTCTCCCTCAGCAAACACAACATGCTTCTCCCCTTCTTGAATCAGGATATTATCAGCTTCATCTGTCTTATTTGGCGTAATGATCAGCCAGTTCCTGTTCCGTATAATCCGATGTGTTAATGAAGCAACGTATTTACCGCTTTCACTTTGCAGTAAAGAGATAACGTCTGTTGTTTGTGCAGCACTGAAGCTAAAATCTTTAATGATCTCGAAGGTGATTGTCTTAAGTGGATTTGATTGCTGCAACCTTCGCACAGGTATATGTACTTCGTTGCCTTTTATCGTACACAGTTTCTTTTTATGAATGGACAATGCCTGGTTGTACAGCTGTTCGGCTTCTCTCCATCGTTCAATACTGTTGCTGATGTTATCTGCTACTGAAGGGAATATTTGCTTTAGCATCGGTAACACTTCATGCCTGATGTAATTACGGGTGTACTTTGTGGATTCGTTAGAACTATCTTCTACCCACTCAAGTCTGTTTTCTTTTGCATAGGCTAGAATATCTTCCCGTTTTGCAAACAACAATGGACGAATTATTTTCTCCTGCTGTGGAAGTATGCCATGCAGTCCATTAATCCCGGTACCCCGTAAGATATTGAAGAGAACGGTTTCAATATTATCATCTGCATGATGAGCAGTGAGTAGTTGACAATTCACCATTGACCATTCACCATTCAACAATTCCTCAAACCAATTATATCTCAGTTCCCTCGCTGCTTCCTGTATGCCAATTTTGTTTTCTTCAGCATATTGCAGTGTATCAAATTGCTTAACATGAACCGGAACATTATATTTCTGTGCAAGCATTCTTACAAAAGCTTCATCTCTTTCACTCTCATCTCCACGTAATTGAAAATTACAATGAGCAATGGAGAAAGAGAATCCTGCATTGAAAATAAGATCGGTTAATACCACACTGTCGAGCCCACCACTCACAGCTAATAAAAGATGACAGTTGGTAGTTGACAGGTGATAGTTGTTTCGCCAGTATTGATTGAATTGCTCCTGCAGGTTCATTGCCGGCAAAGATAAGTGGCACAAATGATAGGGCTGAAGACTGCATCAACTTATATGTCTTGTTATAAAAACATGAAAGCAGGTATAAAATGCATTAAGATTACGGCAATATGATATTGCTCATGATGTTATCATCCTCATCGGACTACATTGCTGACAATAAAGGAAACAACAACAATGACCTTTGGCAAAACAGGAGAAAAATGCCTGGTGACAGGAAAATACAGGTGCTTCGGTACAATAAATGAAAGCATCTATTTGAAAGCCGGTCAGCATTTTCCTGGTGTTTATGATTCTATCCTTTCATTCTGGATCTTTTTAAACAAGACAGAAGATCATAACAACAATAATGCGGCAGAACCATCTGAGAAAAAATTCTGATCCATATCCTATATAAAACAGGCATCACATTTTTGTGATGCTTTTTTGGCACTTCAAATGAGAATTACGTCGGTTATATTTGAATATGAAACTTTCTTCAAAAGCTACAAACATCTATGCCCTTGTGGATGATACTACCAGACTCGGAGATCTTAGAAAAATTGCAAAAGACATTAAAAAGGATCACCAGCTGGCAATGGAACTTTGGTCTACCCGTGAATATTTACCCCGGCAGCTGGCAATTCTGATCATGGATTCAAAACTGCTTTCACAGGAATTGATCGATCAACTTGACAAGGATATACAGGATCACCCAATAGAAGAAAGACACCAGTTAATAGATTGGCTGATGGCGAACCAACTTGCTAAAGACAAGAAGACCATTGCCCTTATGCAGTCCTGGAAAAATAGTCAATCAGTTCTGCAAAGACGAACATTCTGGTACCACCAGGGACGTTTGCGTTGGGTAGGACAAACACCTCCACCCAATACCGAAGATTTACTTTCATCCATCGAACAATCAATAGAAAGTGAAGACGCATCAGTTCAATGGGCCATGAATTTTACAGCAGCACAGATCGGTATTTTTCAGCCTGAATACCGGTCCAGGTGCATTGCTCTTGGAGAGCGAACCGGTTTATACAAAGATGAGGTTGTTGCAAAAAACTGTACACCTAACTATTTACCAAAGTATATAGCAATACAGGTTGCCAAATTGAAGAAGTAATACTGAATTTACCAATTACCTAACCACCCTTCTTCACTTCTTTAGCCCAACCATCTTTTAATCCAACCGTTTTATTAAATACCAGCCTGCCATGACTGTCTTTGTCTAACGTAAAATATCCTTTACGCAAAAACTGGAAACGGTCATTGAATTTTGAGTGCTTTAAGGCAGGCTCGCAAAGTACATTGGTTAGCAAACTGAGCGAATTTGGATTGATATAACTTTTGAAATCACCTTCTTCACTCGACGGATCTTCTACCTGGAATAAACGATCATACAATCTTACTTCAGCAGTAATGGCTTGTGCCACACTCACCCAATGCAAGGTGCCTTTTACATTGATGCCGCTGGTATCAGTGCCACTCCTGCTTTCAGGAATGTATGTACAGTTAAGGTGAGTGATATTTCCTGCTTCATCTTTCACTGCTTCATCACATTTAATAATGTAAGCACCTTTCAATCTCACCATTCCGCCAGGAAATAAACGAAAAAATTTCTTCGGAGGATTCTCAATAAAATCTTCACGTTCTATATAAATTTCGCCACTGAAAGGAACTTCCCTTGAGCCTGAGTTCACATCTTCAGGGTTATTCTCGATCTGCATTATTTCTACTTCGTTCGTCCAGTTGGTGATGATCACCTTTAATGGATCAAACACCACCATTCTTCTCAATGCAATTTTATTCAGATGTTCTCTTACGCAAAACTCAAGCAAACTGAACTCAAGTAATATTTCCCTCTTAGCAATACCCACACGATCGCAAAAATCCCTGATGGCTTCAGGTGTATACCCTCTTCTTCTCATGCCGCTGATCGTTGGCATTCTGGGATCATCCCAACCTTCTACATGTTTCTCATTCACCAACTGCAGGAGTTTTCTTTTACTCATTACAGTATAGTTCAGGTTTCGTCTTGCAAATTCATATTGATGCGAAGGAAATATCTCCAGCTTCTCAATAAACCAGTCGTACAATTCTCTATGCGGAATAAATTCAAGTGTACAAATACTATGTGTTACATTTTCTATTGAATCACTTTGCCCGTGAGCAAAATCGTACATAGGATAGATACACCATTTGTCTCCTGTACGATGATGATGTGCATGTTTTATTCGATAGATCAACGGATCCCTCATCAGCATATTGGTATGAGCCATGTCTATTTTAGCACGAAGCACCATTGCTCCATCAGGGTGTTTGCCTTCTTTCATTTCGGTGAAGAGGCGAAGGTTCTCTTCGATACTCCTGCTTCGTGCTGGACTATCAACACCTGGTTGTGTTGGTGTGCCTTTCATCTGTGCAATCTGTTCGCTGGTGCTGTCATCAACATAAGCAAGTCCTTTGTTAATGAGCTTTATTGCAAATTCATATAGCTGGTCAAAGTAGTCTGAAGCAAAACGAAGGTTCTCCCATTTAAAGCCGAGCCATTCCACATCTTCCTTGATGCTGTCAACATATTCTGTTTCCTCTGTTACAGGATTGGTATCATCAAAACGCAGGTTGGTATAACCCGGATATTTTTGTGTAAGGCCAAAATTCAGGCAAATGCTGGTAGCATGTCCCATGTGCAGGTAACCATTTGGCTCCGGCGGAAATCTTGTTACAATTGATTTATACTTACCGCTTTTAAGGTCGTTCTCTATGATCTCTTCTAAAAAATTCAGGCTTTTCTCTTCACTCATATGGCGGCAAATATAATTATTATGAGGTGATGCTATTGCTGCTATAATCACGCATAGCAACAATAAAGCCCGGCTAACCGGGCTTTATCTGCTGATTAAATATTTCTTATTGTTTTACTAAAGAAACAACAGTCCTGTTTCCTTCAGCTAAAATCTGCAAATGATATATCCCTTTCGCTACCAGGTTAAGACCTGGCATTTTTATAAGGCTTGATCCTGCTGGCAGCATGATTTCGTGACGCAGGATGATTTTACCGGTAATGTCAGTTAGCATAAGAATCGTTTTTCCTGTTTTTTCCGTATTAACCTGGATGCTGGGATCGGAGGTAAATGGATTGGGATAAACTGAGGCCAGCTGTTTTACATTTTCAGTTTTAATACTGATCACACCCGAAAGCACGAACCGGCCATCGACATCAACTGATTTCAGACGGTAATACAGTGTACGACCGCTGAACATAGAAGTGACGGAACGGTCAGCTAAAGTATAGTGCTGAATTGAATTGCTGTTGCCTTTTGCACCTACGCTTCCGATAGTTGCAAACCCTTCAGCTGGTGTAAATGAACGCTGAACCTCGAACCTTCCTGCATTGATCTCAGAAGCGGTTGTCCAGTTAAGTATTACATCTGTATTCTTTTCGCTTGCATTGAAAGAAGCCAGTCTAATAGGCAATGGAGCATTTGGCTCATCGCCTCCCCGGTATGGAATTGGTCCACGAGAATGTCCGTCAATATCATTCACAATACCTGGTACGCTAATCCCTGCAAGATTTGGGTTACCAATAGAAGTCCCTGTTAAATGAAGATCTGTATTGGAAATCGTTTGCACGGGTACTGTGTTGGAATTGGTCTCATTTTGCCCAACAGCTCCCTGGTAATTCCCAAAGCCGTTATAGGTCGTAGTATTAATGACAGCAAAATTTTCTCCTGATATATTATACGTGTTGTAATCTAGATTTCTCGTTCCCAATGTTCCGTTAGCTGGTATCCAGTAAGCTGCATGAACAGTACCTGCAGGGCCTACACGATCGTTGATAACTATATTGTTACTGATATTGTATGTGTGATTGGCAAATGTCTTTGTGAAAATAAATGCTGCAGATAATACATTGCCGGAGGTACCATTCGTATGGGTGCCACCAATATAAATTGTATTGAAATGAATATCCGCTACAAATGGATCATCCAGTGTATTGTCTCCAAATTCTATTGCCCCAACCGTTGCACTCGTTGCATTGGCATCTGTAAGTGAAATAAAATTGTTAGATATGTTCAGGGTGCTGGCGCTGTTACTCGACCTGATGCTTATGGCCCTGACCTTTGTGGTATAGTTTCCATTGTTGATAGAGATAAAATTCCGGGTGATGGTTAATCCATCATTCTGAAAATCCATCAGTATCCCAAAAGCTCCTGTTGAAGCATGGCCTGCAGAAGTACTGCAGAAAAGTCTTGAGGAATCAATTACGAAATTGGAATATCCAGCCTGTATCCAGATGCCGGCAAATCGAACATTATCAAACTCACATCCCCGGATAATGTTATTCTCGCCTTTGAATGCTGCTGTACTGGAACCGGAGGCATTGACAAATGACCTGGCACCTGTAAAATATGACTGTTCAATAATATTGTTTGAATTTCCGGAAGAGCTTCCTGCAACGATTCCACCAAAATAAACACCCCTGGTAGCGTTGCTCGTAAATGCACCGATAATACGGCAATACCGAATGATGTTATCAGAAGAGCCGTTAATAAACTCTATTTGGGCAGAACTTGATGCAGCATTGGTATTTGTGATGGTCATTTCCCTGGACGATCCTGTTCCACCAGGACGGCCGTCGAAAATGATAAAATCTGCATCAGTTAGTTTGAAAGTTCCCGCACCCGAAACATTTGAAGTAATGTTGATATTCGTTGCTCCTGCAGCGGGCCGGATAGTGATAGTACTTGAACTGCTGGCTCCCGGCTTATTCACAAAATTGATAGGGAAAGTTTCACCTGCGGCACTATATCCAGCTGATAATTCAATTACATAAGATTCAGAAATAGAAGCGGGAATTGCACCATAAGCAGCAGTAATGGTAGTAAAATTTCCAAGCGAAATATTTGAACCATCCTTCAATTCTACCTGCGCATGAATGAATGACCCAGATAATAAAAGACCACAGAGGGTAAAAAATTTTCTCATAAAGTAGTTTTGATGGCCGAAAAGATACTAACTAATAGCAACTTGTTGCCTGTAATAACTATCTACCTGTTAGATATTTCGCTTAATTGAATACTATGCTCTATTCGCTGGTTATTTCTCACATCCCATATCTCCATTTTAATAGAAGGATCTTTTTGTTTCCAGTCGATCGTTAACAACCCAAAATGATTGTCCATTACCGGACCTTCAATCCTGTTGGTATTGGGTGTAGCAAAATGCCAGGTAGAGGTGATACCACTTGAGGTGATATCGTATATCGGGTACAATCCTTCATGTTCAAGCTTTGATATTTCACCATAATGCACATCCCCACTGATGAATAACACACCATTGGCTTTTGTTTGCTTCACCAGTTCCAGGAAACGCTTTTGTTCATGCGGAAAATTGGCCCATGCCTCATAACCATTGAACGATATTCCGAACTGTGAGCCTGAACCAATGATTCGCAGATCGGCTGGTTTTTTGAGTTCTTCTTCCAGCCATTTCCATTGAGCTGCTCCCAGCAGGGTTGAATCTTCTATTTCATGGGGATAATAATCTAAAGGGTAAAAATATTTAGGATCATTATGCAGTTCTCCCCTGTATGTTCTCAGGTCACTCCTGAATGTCCGGTTATCCAGTAAGATCACCTGCAATCTTTTGCCATTTCCTTCAAACATGTACGAAGTATAAATACCTTCATTTTTTCTTCGTTCACTATTCACCGGTTCATCAAAAAAGTTGAGGAATATTTCTTTTGATTCTTTTTTAAAAGGATAATGCTTACCAGCATCGTTCCATCCAAAATCATGATCATCCCATGTAGCAAGAATTCTTGTATTACGTTTCAGGTTTTGGAACTCAGGTTTTGCTGCCAGTAAATCATATTTGGCTTTCAGCAGCTTCATGTCGTACGTATCGCCGTAAATATTATCGCCGAGGTACACAAACAGATCAGGCATATGTTTTACCACAAGATCCAGTATTGGCTGAGGCTTGTCTTCCTCTGCACATGAACCAAAAGCAATCTTTGACACCAGCGGCAGTGACTTTTGTGCATTCGAAAAAAATGATACGACACAGAAGAGAAATCCCAGGGCGATACTTTTCATGCTTTGAAGATATGAAAAGCCGTTTCAATCTGTTTTAATCAAACCTGATTGTAGGTACAACATTTGAGCGTAAAGATGAAAATGAAATTATGATCACACTTCTTTCTGATGCTCCATCAAACGTTGTTGCCTTTCGTGCAACAGGTGAAGTTACCAAAGACGATTATGACAAAGTGGTAATACCGGCCATTGATGCTTTGGTGCAAAAACAGGATTCCATCAACTTCCTGCTAATTGTAGATACAGCCATGAAAAACTTCACCATTGGTGCTTTGCTAAAAGATATGGGTGTGGGATTAAAGCACTTTACCAAATGGCATAAGATGGCTATCGTTTCCGAAGAATCAGGTGTTATTAAGTTTACAGATTACTTCAGCTATATCGCTCCTGGTGAGGCCAAAGGTTTTTCACATGAAGAGATCGAAGCAGCAAAACTTTGGGTGAGCAGTTGATATTTTCAACTATTTTTCTATTCAAATACATACTATTTGATGATTTCCAGCCCTATATCCTCAAATGTTCAAAGGTAGATTTGCTAAAAAGCCGTCATGTTGTTTTCTTTGCTTCGGTTTTGATGCCCGGCAAACAGGAAGTACAAGTGAGTGACACAACGAAGATCGATTGGAATACCAATGCTGGCATCATAAAAATAAACGATCTATATGGCCATAGCTGAACTGGTGATGCCTAAAATGGGCGAAAGTATAATGGAAGCAACGGTGCTTAAGTGGCACAAAAAAGTTGGCGACCAGGTTAAACAGGATGAGACGGTGCTTGAAATTGCAACGGATAAGGTTGACAGCGAAGTACCATCTACTGCTGAAGGAACAATCACTGAAATCCTTTTCAAAGAAAACGATGTAGTGCCGATCGGTACTGTAATAGCAAGGGTAGAAACTAACGGACAAGCTACTGCAACATCAGCACCTGCAGCTACACAACAAAAACCTGCTATTGCACCACAAGCTGACAAATCGGTTGAAGAAGTTCCTTTTCAGCCACAGGCAACCCAGACAATTGCACCAAAAGCAGGTGGAAACAGGTTTTATTCTCCACTCGTTTTGAATATCGCCAACAGTGAAGGCATTGCTTTATCTGAACTGGAAACAATTCCAGGAACCGGTAATGAAGGAAGGGTTTCTAAAAAAGATATCCTGCAATATGTGGCTGATAAGAAAGCAGGAAAAGTAAGTACGAAGCAAGGGGTACGAGGTACGGAAGAAGAAACAGCAACTCAAAAGCAGGAACAACCAACCAGCATTCAGCAACAGGCATCAAGTCAACCAGCACCGAGTACTCAATATCCTTCCGGTAATGTTGAGATCATTGAGATGGACAGAATGCGTAAGCTGATAGCCAAACACATGGTTGACAGTAAGCATGTTGCTCCACATGTTACCAGTTTTACGGAAGCCGATGTGACCAATATGGTGATGTGGCGTGAGAAAGTAAAGAAGAGTTTTGAGAAACAGGAAGGCACGAGAATCACCTTCACGCCTATTTTTATTGAATGTATTGTAAGAGTGATCAAACGTCACCCGATGATCAATGCTTCGGTGGATGGCAATAAGATCATCATTAAAAAAGATATCAATATTGGTATGGCCACTGCTTTACCAAGTGGCAACCTGATTGTTCCGGTTATCAAGAATGCAGACATGCTGAATCTTGTTGGATTGAGCCGATCGGTTAACAGCCTTGCAGAAAATGCAAGAAATAATAAATTAAAACCAGATGATACTACGGGTGGAACTTTCACACTCACCAATGTAGGTACTTTCGGAAGTTTGATGGGCACACCGATCATCAACCAGCCACAGGTAGCGATCATGGCTGTAGGTGCAATCAAAAAAAGGCCGGTAGTAATTGAAACACCACAGGGTGATACAATTGGTATCCGTCATATGATGTACCTGAGTATGAGTTATGATCACAGGATTGTGGATGGTAGTTTAGGGGCATCATTCTTGACGGAAGTGGCTAAGGAGCTTGAAAAGTGGGATCCTAACAGAACATGGTAATATGGAAAAAAAGAAAATATTCATTAAAGCCATCATCTTTTCGATGGCTTTATTTTTAGGAAATAATATCAATGCGCAAACACCTGGTTTAGGTACATGGAACCTCATCAACTTCAGCAAAGACTTTGATAGTAAATGGACGTCTTTTTTTGAAGCTCAGATCCGGAGCCAGCAGTTATACAATAATTTTTTCTACCACGAATACAAAGGAGGTTTTGGGTACAACGTGGCTGAAAACTTCAATATTACACTTGCTGCAGGGCAATATATCTACTATACTCCTACAGGTAATCTTGATTCAGTCACCAGCAGCGAGTTCAGATTCTTCCAGCAGTACACACTCAAAGGCAAGATCGGCAGAGTAAAAGTGGATCACCGTTTCAGGGTGGAGCAAAGATGGACAGCAGAAGAATACAGGAATCGTTATCGTTACCGGTTGAGTGCCACTATACCCTTAAACAAAAAAGACGTTGAGAAAGGAACATTCTACATCAATGTATCAGATGAAATTTTCCTCACTAACACAAAACCACATTTTGAACGTAATCGTCTCTTTGGAAGTATCGGATACCAGTTCACGGATATTTTTGCCTTGCAAACAGGCATTATGCATCAATATGATTACCGTAAATCAGGGTCTGTAACACTAAAAGATTACTTACACGTATCTCTTTTATTCAGCTTTGAAGGAAAAAAATCAAAAAGCAGGGAACATCCTGACACAAAGGATTGATATTCCTTCATTTTTCTGTTTGCCCAATTGCAAGTATTTTTGCCACCTCTTAATCAAGTCATCAGTTATAGACATGCAGTCATTCAGTATTAGCACTAAATGACCATTGACTCTCTGACTCATTGACTTTAAAATAATAATATGGCATACGACGTAATAGTTATCGGTAGTGGTCCTGGTGGATATCCTGCAGCAATCCGTGCTTCCCAGCTTGGCTTTAAAGTAGCGATCATCGAAAAAGAAAGTTTGGGTGGTATTTGTCTGAACTGGGGCTGTATTCCAACCAAAGCATTGCTCAAAAGTGCACAGGTATATGAGTATGCAAAGCATGGCAGTAACTACGGTATAAATATATCTGGTGCGGAAGCAGATTTCGGTGCAGTTATCAAGCGTAGCCGTGGTGTTGCTGATAAGATGAGCAAAGGTGTTCAGTTCCTGATGAAGAAGAATAAGATCGATGTGATCATGGGTTATGGACGAATAAAGGCGAAAGGCCAGGTGGAAGTAACATCCCAGGATGGTACCAAACAAACCGTTGAAGCAAAGAACATCATTATAGCAACAGGTGGAAGAGCAAGACAATTACCAAACCTACCGATCGATGGAAAAAAGATCATCGGTTACCGTGAAGCAATGGTATTGCCTGAAATGCCTAAATCTATGATCGTTGTTGGAAGTGGTGCCATCGGTGTTGAGTTTGCATACTTCTACAATAGCATGGGGACAAAAGTTACGATCGTTGAGTTTATGCCTAAGATCGTTCCTGTAGAAGATGATGATATCTCTAAAGAACTGGAAAAACAATACAAGAAGCAAGGCATTGAAATAATGACCAATGCTTCTGTAGAGAAAGTAGAATCTGCAGGTAATGGTGTAAAAGCTAGTGTGAAAAAACAGGATGGCAGCATGGTTACTTTAGAAGCTGATATTGTATTGAGTGCTGTGGGTGTTGTTGCAAACGTAGAAGATCTTGGTCTTGAACAAATGGGAATCAAAACAGAAAAAGGAAAGATCATTATTGATAAATATTGCCAGACCTCTGTTCCTGGTATTTATGCCATCGGTGACTGTGTTCCGAATCATGCCCTGGCACACAAGGCATCCAAAGAAGGAATTCTTGCAGCAGAACATATTGCTTATAACGAAAAGAAATTCAATCACCAGCCAGAGCCAATGGACTTTGGTAACATTCCAGGCTGTACTTATTGCTCACCTGAGATTGCAAGTGTTGGTTTGACAGAGAAAGCTGCTAAAGATGCAGGATACGAGATCAAAGTTGGTAAATTTCCTTTCATGGCTTCCGGTAAGGCAAGTGCTTCCGGTGCAACAGAAGGTTTCGTAAAAGTGATCTATGATGCAAAATACGGTGAGTTCTTAGGCTGTCATATGATCGGTAATAATGTTACCGAGATGATCGCTGAAGCTGTGGTTGCAAGAAAGCTTGAAACGACTGCTCATGAAATTCTGAATGCAGTACACCCTCACCCTACTATGAGTGAAGCTTTGAAAGAAGCTACTGCTGTGGCTTATGGAGAAGCGATAGATATTTAAACCACGGATTACACGAATTGAAGCGAATGATCGCTAATAGAAAGAGCTGTTTACAGCTCTTTTTGTTTGTAGATTTAGTTAGAGATTCCTTCTAGTATTGTTATGAAAAAAACAAAACAACATGTTATAACAATTATAATTGCCACAGTTTGGATTATCAATGGACTATTCTGCAAAGTGCTGAACTTAGTCCCTCGACACCAAGAGATCGTTGCAAGCATCCTTGGAAACTGCTACTCCAGGCTTTTTACATTATTCATAGGATTATCAGAGATAATAATGGCACTTTGGATCCTCAGCGGTCTATTTTCTAAATTAAACGCAGTAACTCAAATTGTCATCATCGCAGCTATGAATATCCTCGAGTTTGTTCTTGTCCCTGAACTGTTACTTTGGGGTAAACTCAATTCAGTATTTGCTTTCTTATTCATAATTTTAATTTACTACAAGGAGTTTTATCTTAATGAGAAATCTGTAACCACCTGATGTTTTCAAAATTAAAAAATCATCCTTTTGCAGTAGAAGCATTTTTTGAAAGCTCTCTTGTATTAACGTTTGCTGTTCCTAAAGAACAAATACAACATTTGGTACCAAAATGCCTTGAGCTTGATACTTTTAACGATAAATGGGCCTTTATAGCCGTGGCAATGGTTCAGACAAAAGGATTAAGACCTAAAGGCTTTCCAAGAATATTTGGTAATGATTTCTTCCTCATCGGTTATCGTGTATTTGTAAGATTCACAACTAAGGCGGGTAAAAATCTAAGGGGATTGTACATTCTAAATTCAGAAACAAATAAAAAGAAAATGTCTTTTTTTGGAAACATATTTACGCACTACAATTATTCAACAACGGATATTAACCAACAACAACAGAACAATCTTTATCAAATAAGTTCACAAAAATCAAATTTCAACCTGGAAGTTGAATATTCGAATACAGGAGATATTCAGCTACCAGAATATTCCCCATTTACCACTTGGAAAGAAGCAAGAAGGTTTGCTGGCCCTTTACCATTTACCTTCACTTACAATAGTGAAAAAGGTGAAGTATTGGTGATCGAAGGAGTTCGCAAAGAATGGAAGCCTATGCCTGTTAAAGTGAATATCCAGCATTTTTCATTTATCGATGAGTTGAATTTGCAAGATGTTAGGCTGGCAAATGCATTTCTTATCTCTGACGTCCCTTACTATTGGAAAAAAGGTAAAGTTGAGCAATGGAAATAAAGAGACGAAAATTCCAGGGTGTGCTAAACATTTTAAGTTTCAATCGGCATTATTATGTCTTCGGCTTAATTGTATTAGCTGCATTTTTCATTAGCAGATTATTATTCGGCTGGAACGAAGTTGTGTTTTGGATAGTGATAATCGCATTTCTTTATGGACTCATTATGCCTTTGCTCGTTTCTGCGTATGTATATGATTTCTCAGGATACTACGAATTTAAGTGGCTTGAAAAAATATCACACGATAGGGATAGGCAAAATTCGATTGTAAATATCAATGCAGGTTTTGACGAAACAAGTTTTATACTACAGGAAAAGTTTCCAAATGCTGAACTAAGTGTATTTGATTTTTATAATGCAAAAAAACATACCGAGCCTGCTATTAAAAGAGCACGTAAAGTCAGCCTGATTTTTCCCAATACACAACAGATCAGTTCAACTCATATCCCACTTAAAGATGGTGCAACAGATGCGGTTTTTTTATTGTCGGCTGTGCACGAAATAAGGACTCAGGAAGAAAAGGTTCAGTTCTTGAAAGAATGTTATCGTGTTTGCAAACAAAACGGAAGTGTGATCATGGTTGAACATCTACGTGACTTCCCTAATTTCCTGGCTTTCTCTATAGGTTTTACGCATTTTTTTTCCAGATCAACATGGAAGAAGGCTTTTGAAAAAGCTGGATTTTCTTCCTTTGAAGAACAGAAATTCACACCGTTTATGTCTATCTTTAAATGCAAGCCCTAACATGTCTGGTCATGTATATTCATCTTAAAATCATCGGTGTATTACTCATTTTACTTTCACTCATGCACCTGGCTTTTCCACGATATTTCAGCTGGAAACAGGAATTAAGCTCGCTCAGCCTCATCAATCGACAGATGATGTATGTTCACACATTTTTTATAGCACTGACTATATTGCTTATTGGTATCCTGAGTTTTTTTTTACCACAGGATCTGATTACAACCAAATTGGGGAAATATATTTCGCTTGGCATTGGTTTATTCTGGGGAGTAAGATTATACTTTCAATTCTTTGGTTATTCATCTAAGCTTTGGAAAGGAAAGATGTTTGAAACAAGTATCCATATCCTCTTCTCTATTCTTTGGATCTATTTAACCAGTGTATTTGTATTTATTTTTCTCGCATAGCGTACTAAGCTTTCGCATGATACTTCCAATTCCTGCTTTTTCCTTCAGCCATCATCTCTATGGCTTGCTCCAATCTTTTCTCTCTCGTAGCTTCAGTTTTTGCTTCAGTGATCCATTCAATATACTCTTTCTTATGAGAATTACTGAATGCCTCAAATGTTGCTTTGGCGGCTTTATTTCGTTTTAGTGCAACAGTTAATTCAGCCGGAACTTCCACAGGTTTTGCTGCAGCTTTTGGTTTGGCAGGAAGCTTCACTCCTGCTTCATTTAACTGCATCGCATCTTTTATATAAGCCGTGAGCTGTTTATTAGATGGCAGGTCTTTCAATGATGTGATTTTTCCCAAATGTCCCATAGCTACTTCCGACTTTGCCATCTCCAGCAGCTCTTTGTCTTTCATCAATGCAGCTTTCCAGAAGCCGAAGACTGCATGTTGTTTAAATGAAGCCATGTGGCACATCGGCCCTTTATAATCAAAGAAAGGCATGCCCCATTTGATTTTTTCTTCAACATCAGGACAAATTTTATGCACCAGCTCTCTTAAATGAGTGAGAATAGGTTGTGCAAAAGGCTGTGCCTTCTTAATATATTCATCAAATTTTTTTTCCCTTGTTGCCATGTAGTCTGATTTTCAGCTGTCAAAATATAAAAAATACCGTAGTTGCAAAAGTTTGATGAATGGAAATTACAATAACTGCAATTCATTTACTTTTAAAGTATGAAGACAATCCTACGTTCATTAATAGTATGCTGCATGGTAATAGTTTCCTTTGCAGCACAGGCACAATCAAAAACCACAACGATCATTGTTGTTCGCCATGCTGAAAAAGAAATTGTAACGGGTGATGCCCAAATGAAAGCTGACCCGCCACTGTCTGCAGAAGGAAAAATGAGAGCAGAGAATCTTATCACTGCATTGAAAGAGTTTACACCGTCAACAGTTTTTTCCACCAATTACGAAAGAACCAGGTCTACAGTATCTCCTTTTGCAAAGAAACTGGGGGTTGAAGTACAGCATTATGATCCGAGAAACCAGGCTGCGTTTGCAGAGAAATTAAAAACAATGGAAGGCCACACCATATTAATTGCAGGCCACTCTAATACAGTTCCACGACTGGTGAACTTGTTAATCGGAGATAGTTCGAAATATGCCGACCTGGATGAATCTGTATACAACAAGATCTATATCGTTAGGATCACAGACGGAATACCCACAGTTGAAATAAGAGAATACTAAAAAGAAAAGTCCCGCTAACGGGACTTTTTCAATTCATATGGTTATAATGTCAGATTCGCTGTTGTGCAAGCGAACTTCCAAATACCTTTCTTAATATTTCTGTTACCCTTGCTGCAGGTTCTGTCCTGATCTTGATCTCTTCATTCTTCAATTCATGAAATAAAGCATCAATAGCCCTATTGGTAACATAAGCACTCAGGTCTGTCGTTACAGGTTTATTAGATATCTTATTATATAAGCTGAATACCTCCGACCAGTATTGAGTTGCTTGTGTTTTTGCTAAAGCATTATTAATAACGGGTTGAAATGAACTGAACAAACGTTGTGTAGTTGCCTGTCGGAAAAACGCTGTGGCTGCAGTATCTCCACTTCTTAGTATCCTTACAGCGTCTTGTATTGACATCTGCCTGACTGCATCAACAAAGATAGCTCCTGCTGACTTAGCTGCTTCTTCTGCAGCCCTGTTCATCGCCAGAATGGCTTTGTCAACTGTTGCACCAAGGCCAACCGCTCTTAAAGCACTTTCCACCTTTTGTGCTTCAGCCGGCATCCATATCTTATGAATGGAGTTATTAAAAAAACCATCTACAAGAGACAGCCTGTTACTACTGTTTTGTGAGCCAAAGATCAATGCCTCTTTCAATCCGGATGCTATTTCTGATTGTGTAAGGCCACTTGTATTGAGATCACCCAGTACTTGTCTTGCAGTATCACAACTACTGGCAAGAAGCATAAAAGGAAATGCAATGAGTAAAAGCTTCTTCATAAAAATTTATTTTCCTATTGACTTTAAAATTTATGCCAGTTTAAAGATACAATTGTTAATTAGCAGCAGTATGGCATAAAAAAAGACCTGCAAGGCAGGTCATTGAATGTATTTGACATCGTTCCGACTACTTTCCAAACACTTTTTTCAAGATATCTGTTGTTCTTGCAACAGGATCTTTGCGGATCTTCATTTCTTCAAGCGCTACCTGGTAAAAAATACCGAACAAAGCTTTTTCAGTTACGTATGCTGCAAGGTCTGTATTCACTTTGTCTTTACTGAAACGGTTATAGCTTGAGAAAACCGTGTTCCAATGCTTTGTAGCACTTGTTTTTGAGAGTGAATTCTCAATCACAGGTCTGAAAGCTTCCGTTAAAGAAGCAGTTGTTCTTTCTCTCAGGTATCTGGTGGCTGATGAATCACCACCTTTTAAAATTCCCCAGGCATCCTGTATCGTCATTCCTTTTATGGCATTAACAAAAATTGGAGCTGCATCTTTGGCTGCATCTTCAGCTGCACGGTTCATAGATAGTATGGCATCGTCAACCTGTTTGCCTAAACCAAATTTCCTGAGTGTAGATTCGGCTTTCTTCGCTTCTTCCGGCATCAACACTTTAATAACGGCATCGCGAAAAAATCCATCGGCAATTGATAGCTTTTGTACACTTCTACCAGTACCTGTTACAAGTGCTTCTTTTAATCCTGCAACGACATCGTTGGTAGACAAAGAATCATTCGATGTACCCGGAATAATTTTATTTAAAGTTCCGGTAGAGTCTTTTGCAGCCACTTTCTTCAACAATCCTTTTAATCCCTGGGCATTGGAAGCAACACAAAGCATGATAAATGAGGCGAGAATAACTGATCTTTTCATGGGAATATATTAAGTCAAATATAGTTGAGCCAATTGATAAGAACTGGTTAAAGAAGTTCAGCACATCCATTTCTTATCTTCGCTTTATGCAATTGTCAGTCTGGGAGAAAGAAACTTTTTTTGATCAACAGGATATTATCATTGTTGGTAGTGGATTGGTTGGTCTATGGAGTGCACTGGAATTGAAAACTAAAAATCCCGGACTAAAGATCACGATTCTTGAAAGAGGATTTATTCCTGCAGGTGCATCTACAAGAAATGCAGGCTTTGCATGTTTTGGCAGCCCTACAGAATTAATACAGGACAGGAATGTTTTAGGAGAAGACAGGATGTGGAGCATTGTTGAAATGCGTTACCAGGGAATAGAAAAGATGATCAGGCTATTAAACTGTGATGTGATCAGCTTTGAACGCTGTGGTGGGTATGAAGTGTATGATTCTTCTATTGATATGAAAGAACTGGATGAAAACATTACCTGGCTAAACAAAGGTTTGAAAGAAATCACTGGCAATACTCCATGTTTTAGTTGGGCAAATGATCAACTACACGAATTTGGCTTCTCTGGTTTTAGTGCTATGATAGAAAATAAACTGGAAGGATATTTACATAGCGGCAAACTCGTTCAGGCTTTATTAAAAAAAGTGCAATCGCTAGGTGTGCAGGTTTTTACCAATGCAGCGGTTACAAGCTGGGAAAAGATCAATGGGAAAATAGAAGTAAGCACTTCCTCACTATTAAAATTTACAACCGATCAATTACTTGTATGCACCAATGCATTTACATCAGCATTAGTACCTGAAAAGATAACTCCAGCAAGAGGACAAGTGATTCTGACTGCCCCAATTGAAGGATTGAAACTGAAAGGCACTTTTCATTATGATCAGGGCTTTTATTATTTCCGTAATCTTGGAAACAGGATATTACTTGGAGGAGCCAGGAACATCTCATTCGAAACCGAAGTAACAACTGAAATGGAAACCAGTGAAGTGATACAACAACGGCTCGAAGCCTTTATCCTGGAACATTTATTACCTGCACAGCCATTTACCATTGAACAAAGATGGAGTGGTATCATGGGTTTTACGGATGATAAACAACCTCTGGTAAAGAGAATTGATGAGAATGTGTCGGTAGCCGTAGCCTGTAATGGAATGGGTGTTGCCTTAGCCCCGATTATTGCTGAAAAAGTTTGTGAAATGATCAGCTGATGCATTAACAGTATTGCATCAACCCTAATTTTGTTATAATATTCTGATATGAAATATTTCTTTGCCCTCATTGTCGTGTCTGTAGTGATGAGTTGTAACAATAACCCAAAACCGGATGATGATCAGCCGCAGGTTAGCAATGTTCCCGAACCAAAGACGATTAGCTACAACATAGTGAATGTGTATCCTCACGACACTTCATCATACACACAAGGCTTACAATGGCATAATGGGTTTCTGTATGAGGGAACAGGGCTTGAAGGTCAAAGCCACCTGATGAAAGTAAATCTCAAAGATGGTGCACCAATACAAAAAATAAGCATAGATAAATCTTTGTTCGGCGAAGGAATCACCATCATCAATAATAAGATCTACCAGTTAACATGGAAGAATAATAAAGTGTTTGTTTATGACCTGGCTACTTTAAAACCGATCAAAGAATTTCATTGGGATCATGATGGTTGGGGACTTACCAACAATGGAAAAGAATTGCTGATAAGTACAGGTGGAAATAATATCTATTTTGTAGATCCTGAAACATTCAGGATACTCAATACCATTAGTGTGAATAGTAATTATGGACCATTGGGAGATATTAATGAACTGGAATATGTAAATGGAAAGATCTATGCAAATATTTATGGCAGCGATTATATTGCTGTGATCAATCCTGAAACCGGTTCTGTTGAATCAAAACTGGACTTTACAGGTTTATTGCAAAAAAGCGGCAAAACTTATGAAGGTGCTGATGTATTGAACGGCATCGCTTATGACTCTACAAAGAATAGCTTTTACATTACAGGGAAAAAATGGCCTGCATTATTTGAAGTGAAGCTCAACCCATAAAGAATGGTTTGATTGTTATCAGTTATCGCTTGCTTTCCTTGTCCAGATCGTTCCATTTTTACTGTCGAAACGTTCTATTATTCCTTCCTGGAACAAAGCCATCAGTTGATTCCTGGCTTCCTCATCTGAAGTATCTGTAATAAGTGAATATTCTTTATCCGTCATGGAAAAAAAGATGTTGAATAATTCCACAGGATCAGCAGAGATCGATTCCTTCACAGCACCCGGATATATTTTCTTTATAATCGATTCAAATTTCTCATACGGATGGTAACCTGCTAATCTTGATAAATTACCCGAGCCATCAGAGAATATCAGTGTTGGAAAAACTTTTATAGAAAGATCTTCTGCCAACTGCAGATCCGCTCTGAAGAGTTCAGGTGCTCTTCCTTCAAAATCTCTTTTTAGCCTGGCGGAATCCAATCCAGTTTCAAATGCAGCTTTCTCAAGATACTCCCACTTAATGATATTCTTTTTTTCGAGGAATAACATCTCTTTTATTCTTCTTAAAAACAAAATGGCTTTATCTGTATCCTGCATCTGGGCTGCTTTAAATGCAATAGATGGAGGATATGAAGAAGGCAAAGGATCTTCAATCCAAACATCTCCGTCTAAAGGCATATGATACTGTCTGCAAACATCTTCCCAATGCATTGCTGCATCTGAAGGTTGTTTGATCTTTCCACGATTGTAATTCTCCCACGATGGTAACAAACCACCCATGCAGTATTTTATATCGAGATACTTGCCATATTCCAAATGAAGTTTTCTTAATAATGGTTGAATGATCCAGCAAGTGGAGCAAACGGGATCAGTATAGTATAAAACCTGGATGGGCTTCTTATCTGGCCTTTGCGGTTTAGGGGGAATAAGTGGAACAGGTATCTCATCATCTTCCAGTCTGGATGGATGACGGAAAAACTCATTCAGTTCTCTTCCTGCAGCAATATGTTTTGCAACTTCTGCAAACCTCGCTTTATAATATTCACCGAAGGCATATTCAACATCATTACTCTTAATAAGGCTGGCTGCAAGTGTTTTTGCATCAAGCAAAGCATTGGTTGTACCTGTGCTTGTAAAAGGAAGTGCAAGATGTGCAGCATCACCAATCAACACAATATTCTTCTCATGGAACTTTGGCAGCAGGTCGAAGTCAGTGGTGTGCCAGATATAACTTGTTTCAAAATTATTTTCATGGATCACCCTTTTAACCTGGTCAGGAAAATCCTTCAACTGGCTTTTGCAGAAGATTTCAAGCGAAGCAGCACTTTCCTCTTCCACATCACCATCTTCAGGATTGTATTGCATAAACCATACGTATTCATTTACACCGGTTGGTATCAACCCAAAAGCAAGACCTCTCTCTTCATGCTGGTATTTTGCGAAAGTATCAGGACTATCCTGCAATGAACTGCTTAGCTTCACTGTTCCGACTATTTCTTTAACGGTTACAGGTGAGTAATCTACTGATCCAAAAATTTCTTTTCTTACCCTTGACTGGCTTCCATCTGCCCCAATAAAAATATCGCCGTATTCAATTTCTCCATTCTCAAACACGGCGGCAACTGCTTTTCCGTCTTCATAAATGAAATGTGAGAATCCCCTATTAAAATTAATTGTATCATTGGGTATCAATGAATACAGGAACTGCATCATATCATATCGTTTGATGCATTTCCAATGCTGCAACTTCAGATGCTTAATCTCTTTTCCGCCTGGTCTTCTCAGGCTAAAAGCTTCCACTTTCGAACCTGGTAGTGAAGTTGTGGTGCCATTTTTTAGCTCCGTTAAAATATTCTTGCCTTCTGTGTGCATTAAAAATGCATGTCCCCTGGATGGCAACTCATGTGACCTTTCACATACAACAACGTCGTGATGATTATTCCGGAGCAAAATTCCGATTGATAAGCCAGCTATTCCGCCACCAATAATTACGGTTTTCATGGAAGGAGTTTGTATTTAGAGGCTGACCATAATGCATCGCAAGCACTCTGATTACGAAGATATAATAAATATGAGAAGCACAAATGGCCCAAGGTTTCTTAAACTCTTTTTAATCAAACGCTTAAACGAAACTTAACTTCAATTGAGTTGGCCTGGACATACTATTTGCTGGAGAATTAGCAGCGAGACCAGGATAATCGCCGATCTTAAACAAAGGTGTTTCTTCATACCGCGATGCAATGATCATCTTTACACCTCCTGCATGATCATCAAATAATTGTTGAACAAGATTTGGGCAATTATTATTCTTCGATAAGTGAGATAAGAACAGGTGTGATAAACTTGCTGATCGATGAGATTTGAAAAGATCGAGTGCTTCTTTATTGCTCAAATGACCCAGACCTCCGGTTATACGCTTCTTAAGATAGTATGGGTAATTACCATTTTCAAGCATCACATCATCATAATTTGACTCTAGAAATGCAGCATGGCATTGTTTGAAGTGATGAATGAGGTTAGCACATGGTCTGCCGATATCTGTGAACACACCAACATTTACACCACTGCAACTGATCATAAAACTATATGGGTCGGCTGCATCATGAAATTTATTGAATGCCGAGATAACAAGTCCACCGATCTTCACCTGTTCAGTAGCTGAAAAGGTTTTAGAAAGATGTTTCTCCAGCTTTAATCTGCCATTCTTCCTTGTGGCATCAGTAACATAAACAGGCAAATTATATTTTTTGCTTACCAGCTGAACTCCCTTGATGTGATCACTATGCTCATGGCTGATGAAAATGGCTTTTACTTTGTTCATGTCAAGTTCGAGCCGCTTCATTCTTGTTTCAAATTCCCTGCAACTGAGACCCACATCAACCAAAACAGCTTCATTGTTGTTGCCAACATAGTAGCAATTACCATTACTTCCGCTGTTCAGTGATGTTACAAATAAACTCATAAGCAAGGCAAAGAAACTGAATCTGGCAGTTTGGCTGGGATATTTTTGCTGAACAATGGCAATTAATTATCTGCAGATCAGATAAAACTGCATATGAACTGATGAGTTGTAAAAAGAACCCAGAAGTGAGTGACACAACGAAGAAAAATAGCATTACTACTGCTGGCCAACTAATTCAGCTTCTCTCCAATATGTTTCCTTACTTCCGGAGCTACCCTGGTTCCTAACAGTTCAATAGCATGCATTGCCTGTTTATGAGGCATGGCACCTAAACTTATCTGTGCAAGAAAACGAGTATGACCAAATAATTCGAACTCATAGAGAATTTTTTCGATCACTTCCTGTGGGCTACCAACGATCAATGCACCTTTGGATGTTGTAGTAGCATCAAATTGTTGCCTGGTAACAGGTGGCCATCCTCTTTCCTTTCCGATCTTACCCATAGAAGCTGCGTAAACCGGAAAATATTCATCACGGGCCTGTTTAGAATCATCAGCAATATAAGTGAGTGAATTGATGCTGAGCTGAAGATTGGCAATATCATGCCCCGCAGCTGTATAACAGTTTTTATACAATTGAGTAAAAGGAACAAACCTTTCAGGAGTACCACCAATGATTGCCAGAGCCATTGGCAATTCAAGGGATGCAGCTCTTTCAACAGACTCAGGAGTTCCACCAACAGCTACCCAAATCGGCAGTTTTTCCTGGTAAGGCCTGGGGTAAACGCCAATATTGTTTAATGACTGTGTTTTCTTTCCTTTCCAGTTGATCTTTTCTGATCTATTTATTTCGAGTAACATTTTTAGCTTCTCAGAAAAAAGTACATCATAGTCAGCAAGATCATAACCAAACAGCGGGAAGGATTCAATAAAGGAACCTCTTCCTGCCATTATCTCGGCTCTGCCTGATGATAATAGGTCTACGGTAGCAAATTGTTGAAAAACTCTAACAGGATCATCAGAGCTCAACACGGTTACAGCACTGGATAATTTTATCCTTTTTGTTCTCATGGCTGCCGCAGCAAGAATTATTGCCGGGGCAGATACACTGTAATCAGGCCGATGATGCTCTCCTATGGCAAATACATCGAGCCCTAACTGGTCTGCCAGTTCAATCTCTTCGAGGAGGTTCTGGATACGCTGATGAGCTGTTATACTTTCTCCACTGACCGGGTGAGTTCCAATATCTGCAAACGTGTATACACCAATTTCCATATGGGTGGCAAAGTTAGTCGGGCTTCAATAAGAAGAGACCTGAAAAAGACAAAGCTTAGTCCATTTACTCTCAAAAACAACAAACGTTAGGAATTCGATTATAGCAAAATGAAACCTGTGAAAAGCATTATTGTGGAAAAGATGGAGAATCGTTTGAATTATTGGTAACTGATTAGACCTTCAATCTGCCATTAATATTTCATGAGTATGTGTTGAAGCGGACAAATTAATCGATTATTTTTCAATGGTTCTGCATCAAAACAGTAGATAAACGCATGCTTACAATAACACATTTTTTCAATTTAATTTTTAGTAAGAATGGTATTAAATGCAGAATAGCATTGTATTTGTTAATGCACTAACTGTTTTGGAAGGTTTCATCAACAATTTTTGCATTAATTAAAACCTATGGGATCGAATGGCAGTCCTGTGTTGTTAACTACAGACAGGCACAGGAAAAATTCAGCAGCACGAAAGAAGAACATCTATGTATACCCGATAACACCTTTCCTTTTTCAAAAAGGGGCCAATAATTACATTCTGAAACTGGTTGATGCGCTCAATGAAGAATTCACTGTCGTGAATAAACAAACAAAGCTGGGCATCTTTGACATGTTGTTTAAGCTGCCCAAAACCGATATCCTTTATTTTAACTGGATATCAGATATTGCTGATAGAAGATTCGGATACTTACAGATACCTGTTTTGTTATTCATACTACTCTTCGCTAAAATCAGCAATAAAAAAATCGCCTGGTTTGTTCATAATGATATCTCACATACCAGGAAGAACTGGTTTGCCAAAAAGCTGATCAGGAAAATGATGATGATATTCTCTGATGTTACTTTCTCGCATTCAAATGAACTTTCATTGATCAAAAGAATGCCGCAGATAAAAGTATTTGAACACCCTGTAGAAGAAATGCCATTCATACAGCAAAAATCAGCTCCTTCTTATGATGTGCTGATCTGGGGTTCTGTTAGTCCTTATAAAGGTGTAATTGAATTTGCTGAGTTCAATGCTCATTCGGATAAGTTAAACTCACATCAAATACTTATAGCAGGAAAGTTTAGTTCACAGGAATTATATAATCAAATAGAAGGGTACAAAAAAGACAATATCAAACTTATAAACCGGGTAATCGAAGATGATGAATTAAATGATCTTTTTGCCAAAAGCAATTACGTTTTGTTCTGTTATCGTTCAGCTTCTGTTTTAAGTTCTGCAGCCCTTTGTAAAACACTATCCTATGGCAAAACCATTATTGGCCCTAACATCGGTGCTTTTAAAGAACTTGGAAAGAAGGGATTAGTCTACACCTATAATAATTTTGAGGAGCTGGCTGCACTTTTAGATGAGTTCAGCGTTAGCAGAGAAAAGATTGATCAGCAGTTAATAAAACAGTATATCCAACATACTTCCTGGGAAAACTTTAAGAATTTCCTGGTTACTAACTTAAATGAAACAGATAAAAAAATCGTTCCGGCCTCCACTACTTCTACAGCCAATGTTTACAATTCTGCCATTTGAGAACTCTGGAGTATGATATGATTAGCTTATCAGATTCATGGTTTAAATTTGATACCTTACTATTGCTTAAGATTATTTCATGAAATCTGTTTCAGATTCGCTAAAAGAATATGCAAGAGGTATTACAGGTGGATTGTTATTCAGCCTGCCACTCTTATATACAATGGAGGTATGGTGGCTTGGTTTTTCAATACAACCTTATCAGCTCCTTATCTATATCGTTGCCACTTTTTTGCTTTTGCTGGGTTATAATAACTATGCCGGCGTTCACGAAGATGCAACATTCAAGGAAGTGATCATAGATTCAGTTGAAGAGATTGGCATCGGGTTTATATTATCTGTTCTTGTACTCTGGCTGGCAGGAAGAATAGATTTCTCAGAAATGAACATCAATGAAATAATGGGTAAAACAATTGTTGAAACCATGACCGTTGCTATTGGTGTTTCTGTAGGAACTGCACAATTAGGTGGCGACACGACCAGTGGTAATAATGATAAAAACGATGATCGGAATATTGGCGGAGCAGGTCATGCTGTATTGGCATTATGCGGTAGTGTACTTATTGCAGGCAATGTTGCACCTACAGATGAGATTCCAATGATCGCAATGGAAATATCTACGTTCAGATTGTTAATGATCGTGTTAGTGTCTCTGGCATTAGGAACCGTCATCCTGTTCTTCAGTAATTTTAGGAAAAGCAGTAAACTTCCATCAGGCAGTTTGTCTTTGGCCGTAATGTTTGAGACTTTTACAGCCTATGTTATTGCCCTGATTACTTCTGCTTTAATGCTTTGGTTTTTTGGAAGATTCAGCGATATACATTTTTCAACAGCAGTTAGTGAAGTGATTGTTTTAGGATTGCCTGCTGTTTTAGGTGCCTCTGCCGGAAGACTTTTGATTAAACAACAATAACTACTATGCCCTCTAAAAACAGCGAAACCAGGAAAAAGTCTGACAGCGGGGAATTTCAAAAGAACAGGCTGGAATGGAGTGTTTTTGCTATCAGCTCCATTCTCCTTTGTGGTTTAATTGCATACCTGTGTTATGAAACCTTCACGCATAAGCCTTCTGCACCTGACTTACAGGTAACCTACGCAAAAGATTCTACTGCCCATAATCCATATAGTTACAGAATATACCTTGAAAACCATGGAGGAGAAACAGCTGAGGATGTAATGATAGAAGCATCCCTGCTAAACAATGATTCGGTCATGGAGCGTTCAGAATTGCAGATCGCCTTTTCACCAAAAAGATCAAAACGGGAAGGCTGGATAAACTTTAGTATCAACCCTGCAACTGCAGATTCCATACAGGTGAGGGTGTTGAGTTATAAAAAATCTTAGCTATTTAAGGGTATTGTCATCTTATTCCACTGCCACAAATTTTACTACCTTCATTCTATATGAATACTGCAGACCATTCATTTAAAATCATTCTTTGTGCAGATGACGATCCGGATGACAGAGAACTTCTTACCGTAGCCATTAATGAACTTGCACCATCTTATAAAGTGCTAACCGCATTTAACGGTGAAGATGCATTAGAAAAACTGGCTGAGTTAAATTCCATTGGACACGCTCCCTGCCTCGTTATTCTCGATATGAATATGCCGGTGATGGATGGAAAACAAACACTGGAGATCATGAAGAACCATTCGCACTGGTTTCACCTTCCTGTGGCCATTTTTACTACTTCGCCAAGAGAGATTTATGCTGATATTGCGTTGAAGTATGACGTTCATATCATTACAAAACCGGCGAAATATGCCAATATGATGCATGAAGTGTCTCAACTGCTGGCATTTTGTTCAGCCTGAAGTTTGTTGCGTTAACCGGCTGAAGAATCAATTTACAGGAAGAAGTCTTTCAATTCCGGTATAATGACCTAACTTCACCTCTTACTTCAATTAAACTGAAGTAAAATCAAAGCGTATATATCAACACAAAATACAATGAACAACACAATTACGGGCACAGTTAAGTTCTTTAACGAAGCAAAAGGATTCGGTTTTATCGCCGAAGACAACTCTACCAAAGAATATTTCGTACATGCCAACAACCTTTCTCAGCAGATCCAGCAAAACGACAAAGTTGAGTTTGAAATCAGAGAAGGAAGAAAAGGACCAGAAGCTTATAATGTAAAGAAAGTATAAGTACGTTCTTTTCATTAATCCTGTGAGATGACCTTCAACGAATTTCAGCAACTAAGTGATAATGAAAAAGCAGATTGCCTTTGGAAAAAAGGCAGCCCTGTAGGTTCTCATAATAGAGAACAAGCAAAATTCATGTTATACCAGGTGGCTGATTTTTATGTTGAAGCTGAATATAAAACAGATTTTACGGAGATTGTTATGCTGAAGGCCTATGAAATATCTGACCTGCCCGGGTTTTACTTAGACAGGATAAATATTTCGGGCCTTCCGCATTAGCTTTTTAAGTGAGACACTATCAATTTCTGTTCTGATAGTTGAATATTGAATTTGAAGAAACAATCCAAAGCTGTTTCTGCTGAAGCCTCATAAGGCTCATATTTTTTACTTCTCCCGACAAATAAGTCATTACCATTTTCACCTTTCGTTCGACCAATTTCCAGGTCGGGGTGCTGCAATACTTTGTTTGCATCGGAAGTTCGCTTCATTATGATTTCTTTTGAACGTTTGCAGCACTGTCTCCTTTAAGGGTACGCTGCAAGTCAAAGCTCACCTTGTCGTTCTCTTTAATCTCACCATGAATGGAATTGATATGCACAAATACAGATTTCTGTGAAGCCAGGTCTCTGATAAAACCATAACCTTTCTCGTGGTTGAACATGGTGATGATTCCATTTCTCCGTGCATCTTCTTCGGCTGCAGCCTGCATTTTTCGAATGTCTAATTCTATTTCCTGGTGATTGATCTCTTTTTTCTTTTTTGGATCCGGTGGAGTAGAACTGAAGTTGCCATCTTCATCTACGTATACCATCATATCTTCAAGAGACTGCCCTTTTTTGGCATTCGCTTTACGTTCTTCTTTCTTATCAGCTTTTTCCTGACGTTTTTCAAGACGCTTTTTTTCTTTGTCTCTTTTACCGAAAGTTGCTTTTGATTTTGCCATGTATAAAAATCGCTTTTTTCTTTTAAAATTATTTCCTGATGATCATAGAACCATTTGCAATTATCGTTGCATAAATGTTCTTCCTCTTCTTGCACCGCCACTTCTTAAAGCAGCATGGGGCATTGCAGGTCGTGGAGGTATTGCCAATCCCGGATTGCTCATCGGGTAAGGATGTTCATCAACCACAGGAATTGAAAGACCAGTGATCTTCTGTACATCACGCAGATACATTTTCTCTTCGACAGAACAGAAAGATATTGCCTTTCCATCTTCTCCTGCCCTGCCTGTTCTTCCAATACGGTGTACATAGGTTTCAGGAATATTAGGAATGTCGTAATTGATCACATGCGTTAACCTGTCAATGTCAATTCCTCTTGCAGCAATATCAGTTGCTACCAATATCCGGATGTTTTTCTTCTTAAAATTCTCCAATGCCATCTGTCTTGCATTCTGAGATTTATTTCCATGAATAGCCTGTGCCCTGATGTTTTCTTTAACCAGGTATTTAACCAGTTTATCTGCACCATGCTTTGTTTGTGTGAATACCAGTGCATTTTCAATCGCTGAATCTCTTAGTATATGCAGTAACAGGCTCACCTTATTTTGCTTCTCAACAAAATAAATTGCCTGCTGTATTTTTTCTACAGTTGACGATGCCGGCGTTACTTCGATCTTCACAGGATGATGCAATAACATCTTTGAAAGCCTTTGAATTTCTGGTGGCATTGTTGCCGAGAAAAACAAGGTTTGCTTTTGCTCCGGAAGTTTGGCAATGATCTTCTTTACATCTGTAATAAAACCCATATCCAACATCCTGTCTGCTTCATCTAAAACAAACATCTGGATATCGTTTAATGATACGTGCCTTTGAGCAATGAGATCAAGTAACCTGCCTGGTGTGGCAATTAATATATCAACACCTCTTCTCAGAGTATTTACCTGCTGGTATTGCGAAACACCACCAAAGATCACACAATGTTTCAGTGAAAGATGTTTTCCATAATCCCTGAAACTCTCCTCTATCTGTATGGCGAGTTCTCTTGTAGGTGTTAATATCAAAGCCTTGATGCCTTGTTGTAATTTACCCTCTTCTTTTTGCTGATTTAATAATTGCAAAATAGGTATGGCAAATGCCGCTGTTTTTCCTGTGCCTGTCTGTGCACAGCCTAAAATGTCTTTGCCTTGTAATGCAACAGGAATTGCCTGCTGCTGAATGGGTGTTGGCTGTGTATAGCCTTGTGATTGCAGTGCCTTTAATATGGGTGCAACAACATTTAATTGTTCAAAATTCAAAATAAGAAAAGATTATGATCTTGTAATTACAACCTTACAAATAGTATGAAAGATCGGTTGTTAATATTATGTTCATCTGTATGACTTGATGAACTTTAGTGGAGTAGAACTTCTAGTCAGTTACAATGATAAATATCGATAACAATGTAAAAGTAAGGTATTTACACTGAAGTTGATGTTAATATAAAAAGAGCATGGCTTTATGGCCATGCTCTCTCTTCAGAAAATATTTGAATTCTTATTGTTATACAGTTTCTTCCGCTACCACTTCTTCTTCAACTTCATCTTGTGGAGCAGACGTGTACTTAAGATTTACTTCGCATTTTGGATTCATATCTATTTCAAACTCCTTCCCCGCTAAAATTGCCATTGTAGCTGGATCCTGCTGGATAGCAGTAACCAAATCTTTTGCTATAGCAGAGGTAAACCTGTTTTGTACTTTACCGTTCTTAAATTCAATAAGAAACTTAAATCCTACTTTTTTACCACCACCTGCTTTATCAAAATCTGTTCTGTTCAATTTCAACACCTGTGGTGATGCTACTGCTCTTTTCAACATAATTCGAATCACCGGAAGGTACTTTGACCAGACTTGCGTATACATGGCTATAATATTGGTAAGTTGGTAAAGGTCGTTTTTTATAACGGGTATTGCTAATTAAATTCCTGAAATACTGCTAATAACGTGTTATAAGCAAATTAATCAACGCATTAATCGGTGTTCGGATGCCTGCAATCGGTCCAATAATGTACAATTCGGGTCATAAGCTGGGTAAGTTCGGCCATAGTTCCGGGTTTCTTAAAAAAACCCTGGGAGTTCATGTTAATAAAGGCCTCATTTACTGCCTGTTGGTTGACTGAGGTAGACAGAAATACAAATGGAATGCTCTTTCTGCGAAGTTCAGGATCATTGTCAATTTCCCTTTTGAATTCCAGGCCGGTTTGCACCGGGAGATTTACATCACTGAAAATAATAAATGGACTGTCGGCAGTTGTTTTTAAATAGGCGAAAGCCTCCGGACATTTATCAAAGAAAATAACTTTATTAGCAGGTATCACCTGCTTTAATATTTCAGCCATAATCTCCTGATCGTCTTTATCGTCTTCAATGATAATGATTGGTCCGTTAGCGGCCATATATTCGATTTATCGTTAAATATAAAATTATGAATTACGAAAATCATGCGTAAAATATAATCTATATAAAAAAGGACAGCCTTTCAGCTGTCCTTGATTTGTCAAATTATTTCTATCCTGTTGCTTGCTCATCAGTTCCTTTAAAATCATTTCACCTGCATAAGCCGAAGGAACATTGCTGTTGTTAAAAAATCTTCAATTATATTTCCACAACTCATCATAGCAAAACCATGCCAGCAATGGATTCCAGGGGTTCCAACAAATGTTCACGTATAATCTGAACCTGGTAATAGACATGTTTAAAGAATTTATTAACGGTTGGGAGATGGAAAAATCATAATTGTAAATTCTTTTAACCCAGGCGATACACACATATCAATAAACTTGTACATTTGTATCCTCTCACTAAGTCTGCCGCTTAGTTGAAATAAAAAAATATCCCTTAATGAAAGTAAGCGGCAAGCCCTTTATCCTGTACATAGAAGATGATGTTGAAGATGTTGAACTCTTAATGCATGTGTTGCAACAAATTAATTGCGAGGTTGAGATCGTTCATATGTCAGACGGTATAAAAGCATTGGAATTTCTTGAGCAATCAAAACAACTCAGACAACTACCGGAAATGATACTGCTGGACATTAATATGTCCAAGTTGAATGGGAAGGAAACGTTTGTGTGTTTACAGGCAGACAAAACCTTTGCAAGGATACCGGTTGTAGTTCTATCTACATCCAACCTTCCCGAAGACATCAATTACTTCAAAAAGTTTGCGATACCTTATATCGTTAAGCCTGGAGAGGTAGCCAGGTTTAAAGAAGAACTATCCGTTATACTTGAAAAGCTGCTTGTTTGCTGATTGTTTATACTGGCATTGACCCTGGAACTAACATGTACTTTGATTTACATGCGTCTTATGTATTTTAACCATCATGAGAGAAAGATGGCATATCTTATGATATATTTTATGAAAGCCAGCCTCGATGGACAACGAATTATATCTTCAGAAGCTTCGTAATGAGTATATACAAATGGGTGAAAATTACGTAATGGCTGTTCGAGAGCATAAACCAAAGTATGAAATCAGGCATATTACTTCCACCATCCGTTCGGTTTTAGCAGAGATCAAAGCAGTAGAACAGGAAGTGAACAGAAAAATCGCATAATGATCAGCGGATTGTTATTCTCAGCTCAAATATTTTAGACTTTCCATCATCGTTATCAGCAACGGCAATTGCTTTTATATCGCCATTACTATAACTACCAACAACATCAATCGACTCAAGTTTATCCGCTAATATCTTTCCTTGCTTGTCTCTTAACTGGGAAATAGATTTTACAACAGGCTTATCTTCCATTGAAATTATACCAATGAAACTTCCACCTATATCACCATCATCATAAATGTTTGGAGCTGATTCCAGGGATGCAGAAAAAAGTATTGTTCCATCTGGCAACGCACATCCACCGGACAATGACGACTGTATTCCATTTACTAACGGAAGTGAAACAGTATGAACCTTAATTGAATTGAGGAGGTTGGCCTGTTCTTTTTGTATATATGCTGCGAAAACCTCCATTCTTATTAAGTAAAGTTGATTACCGCTCCTATTGAAAAGAAATAAGGTATTTCCGGTGATAACACTTCCTTCAATATTAAGTTCATGGGTAGAAGAAAATTCTCTCAAGGTCTCATACAGGATTCTTAATGATACCCATTGTTGTCTTAAAGGATCATCTGCATTAATAATCAGTAAAGAATCACGCTGTGGAGAAACACTTCCGGACCCAAATGCAAACAAGCTTTCTCTCCCATCAAATTCAGCAAGGGTTAAACATTCGAGATCATGTTTATCGGGTTTGGCGATTCTTGTCAAAGAATTATCATTATTTAATAATGGGATGACCCTTATTTCATTCGTGTGGTGTGATAGTTTGAATAATGAAGTAGCATCGTCACCAATAATAAAAAGAGAATCACCTACAGCTACAATTCCAGATCCGGAAGGAACAGTATTTAATAATTGTACGTTTTCTACAACAACCTCGAATGATCTGGATTGCACTTTACAGGACAGAAGAGTTAAGCAGAAACTACATAAAATAAACAATTTACTCATAATACATCTCACCTCTCTTCATTAAAAAATTCACTTTTTAAAAGCAAAATATACAGCACCCATCAAAAAGAAAAAGCTAACAAGATAGTTCCATCGTAGTGGTTCTTTCAAATACCATACTGCAAATACACAAAACACTAATAAGGTTATTACTTCCTGCACGATCTTTAATTGAAAGCCGCTCCAGCCACTCATATATCCGGCACGATTGGCTGGAACCATTAAGCAATATTCAAATAATGCAATTCCCCAGCTGATGATAATTGCCTTCCATAAAGGCAAACCTTTAAAACGCAAATGCCAATACCAGGCTATGGTCATAAACAGGTTAGATGCAATTAACAGGATGATCGTTCTCATGCTGCTAACTTACTAAAGATCGTATTTCGGTTTGCGAGGTTTTTTCTTTCCGGATTCTATTTCCTCAAGCAAAGCTTCCGGAGTCGGATTGCTGGTGATGGATACAGCCACAAAATACAGAACGATAATAATAAACAGCGAACCGAACAACTCTCCAAATGTTATCCAGTAGCCGATCAAGCCATATTGTTTTGCTTGCGATGGATTTGAAGCTTCATAGATCACTTCAACCCTTTCTCCCTGTTGATGCAAAAACTCGTAAGGTACTTCTGCATGATGTGTATTTTTTCCGTCAGAAAATACAGCAACCAATTTTCCTTCTTGTAACTGGATGTTGCCAATGGTTTGTTCACTGTCAAAATAGTCTGGTTGCCTTGTAAATAGCACATAACAACCAAAACAAACAATGTATAATATGATTACAGTTAAACGCAAGGTTGCAAATGTAGAAATAAAAAGTCCTGCCACGAGGCAGGACTTCAACATTAATGGTTATAGATGGGTGGTTAGTTCAAACTTCTGAAATCAACAGGCACCAGTTTGCTTACACCAGGTTCCTGCATGGTTACACCATAGATCACATCAACGGCTCCCATTGTCATTTTATTGTGGGTAACAATAATGAACTGCGAGTTCTCGCTGAACTGTTTGATCATGTTGGTGAATTTACCAACGTTAGCATCATCCAGTGGTGCATCAACCTCATCCAGAATACAGAATGGTGCAGGCTTGATAAGATATATTGCAAACAACAATGCTGTTGCCGTCAATGTTTTCTCTCCACCACTCAACTGAGTAATAGAAGATGGACGTTTGCCTTTTGGCTTTGCAATGATGTCGATTCCTGTTTCAGCTAAATTCTCCGGGTTTTCCAGAACCATATCAGCCGTATCTTCTTCAGTGAACAGTGCTTTAAATACTTTCTGGAAATTCTCTCTTACTTTATTGAATGTATCGAGGAATTGCTGATTGGCTGTTGCTTCTACTTCCTGGATGGTTTGTAATAAACTTTCTTTGGCTGAAACAAGGTCATTCTTTTGTTCGAGGATGAACTCGTAACGCTTCTTCATTTCGGTGAAAGCCTCAATAGCTGTCGGATTCACTTCACCCATATTCTCCAGGCGTTTTTTCATCCTGTCGGAACTTGCCTGTAATTCTTCTAATGTAGATTCTGTAGTTCTTGCCTGGTCTAGTATTTCATCGAGTTCAATCCTGAATTCTACACTCAATCTTTCTTTCATTCCTGCAAGCTGGAGTTTCAATTCATTCAACCTGTCTTTGATCTCTGTAAGTAAATGATCGATCATTTCCTTACTCTTTGCTTTATGTCTTAACTCACTTTCTTTTTCCTGTAACGCATTTCGAAGATTGTAATAAGCCTGGTCTGCTTCATTCAGCTTCAGTTCTTCTTCTTCTTTCTTACGCATCATATCCAGTAATCCTTCTTCTGCCGCTACCAAAGCTTCCTGTGAGTCAGTGATTGCATCTGATGCATCACTCAATTGAGCAGTATTGGTGGTAATCTGTGAATGAAGATCATTCAACTGGTTTTGCTTGAACACCAACTCTTGTTTTAACCCGGTGATCTTACTCTGTTGAACTGTTAGCTGGAGATTATTCTGGTTAAACTCTGCAGAAGCGAAATTGTATTCCTGCTCAGCTACCTGGTAATCATTTTCAACAACAGATAAGGATTGAGTTATTTCATTCAAACGCTCATTTAAAGAAGTTAACTCTTCTCTTGTGGAAGCAATTGAATCCTGCTCATCCTGTAATCTAACAGAAATATCTTCTAAACGCTGCTCAGCATTTTGTTGTGCAGCCTGCAGGTTTTCGATCTTATTCTTTGTAGCAAAAAGCTGGTTGGTGAGTTGGTTGATCTCAGTTTCAGTCTGGCGAATGGCATGTTCTTTCAATTGTTCGTTGAAGCCTACCACCTCGTTGTGCTTGCTCTGGATCTCAGCTTTCAGTGCATTTACCACAGTTTCCTGTGCAACGATCTCTTCATGCAGTTTTTCTAAGTTCTTTGCACGACCGATCTTTTTTCCTTCAAACAAACCAACACTTCCACCTGTTAATGTGAATTTACCTTTTACATACTTGCCATGCTTTTCCAACACAACAGATCCGTTGCTGTTGAGAATCGCTTCTTCATTGTTGGCAATGTAAACATGACCCAAAAGGTATTCTGCAAGGTTCTTATATTTTTCATCCACTTCAATAACATCAATGGCTTTGATGGTATCAAATGGTTGATGTGTTTCTGCCGGGTTGAAATTATTCACCCTGTCCAGCATAAAGAAATTGGCCTTACCTTTTTGATTCGCATCTAACAAATGAACCGCTTGTAAACCTTCCTGCATGTCATTTACTACATAGTAGTTCAGGTAAGGCTCCAATACATTCTCAACTGCAGTTCGGTATTCTTCCTTTACATAAATGATATCGGATAGAATCGGTGCATGATGATTCCAGTTAGGGTTATTATGTAAAAACTTCACACTCTCAGGATATCCTTCCATTGAGTCGATGAGGCTCTTTAAAAGATCGTGTTCGTTTCTTTTTGAATCGAGCTTACGATTCTCTTCAGCCAGTTTAGCCCTGAGTATTTCTACCTCAGCCTGTGTTTCGAGTATTTGCTCTTTTGTTCTTTCGTGCTGTTCTTGTAATTGCTGAAGATCGATTCTTTTTGCTTCAAGATTCTCTTCTTTCTCCTTCAGTTCATTTTCTAACTGCTGAAGTTGAAATTCCCTGTTCTGCTTCTCGTCAGTTAATTGGGCCTGTGCTCTTTGCAGGTTTTGAATGGAGGTATCAGCAACAGCTACTTTTTTCTCAGCATCAAACTGGCTTCTCTGTATTTGCTGGTATTGACCTCTTAAAGAATCAACACTTCCTCTTTTATCATCGAAGCTTCTACGCTTGTCTTCTACATCAAGTTTGGCTGCTGCTACCCTGTCAGCCAGATCAGCAAGTTTGGTTTCTTCTTCACCCACCTGCATCTGTGTGTACTCAATAGAGTCACCAATTGTTTTTAACTGGCCTTCCGCTTTATCTAAAAACTCCTTTAAGGAAGTTTCTTTCTCTCTGAGGTATTGCAGTTTCTGCGTAGCAAGATTCTTCTCGTTCTCTTTAGTTCGAAGTGTTTGTACAAGATCATTGAACTCATGCTGCTGTGCCTGTAACGCTCTTTCCTTTTCAATAAAACCAACTTTCTCTTGTTCAATAGCGGCCTCTTCAGTTGCTATCTCTGCTTCTAACTGGGTCTTCTTGTCCGTTTCAACTTCCTGCTGTTCGTTAAGATCTTTATAGGTGATGTTAAAACCTTCAAGTGCAGCTTTCGCTAACTCAACAGATATTTCTTTATAATCTTTCTTTATCTCGTAATACTTCTCAGCTTTCTTTGCCTGGTTCTCTAAGGTCTTTAACTGGTTATTGATCTCAAACAAAAGATCTTCAATCCTGTTCAGATCCTGCTCAGTCGCATCGAGCTTATTCTTCGCTTCTTTCTTACGTGTTTTATAAATAGTGATACCAGCAGCCTGCTCAAGCATTCTTCTACGGCTGTTCTCTTTATCCTTGATGATATCATCCACCATTCCCAACTCAATGATGGCATAACTGTCATTAGAAACCCCTGTATCCAAGAAAAGGTTATGAATATCTTTCAAACGACAAGTCACATCGTT
Source organism: Chitinophagaceae bacterium (assembly GCA_036676415.1). Classification (GTDB taxonomy): domain Bacteria; phylum Bacteroidota; class Bacteroidia; order Chitinophagales; family Chitinophagaceae; genus JAEZDC01. The sequence continues at coordinate 64,720 of JAKFCX010000060.1, read as the reverse complement.
CAAACGATACTCGCTTTCCCCATTTTTATAAAAACGACGGGTTACGCTTACAGTGCTGAATTCTGTAGGTAAAAGATTACGTGTATTCTCAAATGTGAGGGTTACTTCTGCCAAACCGCTGGCACTCCTTGTTTTGCTACCATTAAAAACAAGGGCTTCCAGGTTCTCAGAACGTAGGGCTGAGATCTTTTGCTCACCTATTACCCATCGAATTGAATCGATGATATTGCTCTTACCGCATCCGTTAGGTCCAATAATTCCGGTTATGCCTTCATCAAAACTCACGATTGTTTTGTCAGCAAAACTTTTGAACCCTTTGATCTCTAATGATTTAAGTCTCATAATCGACAAAGTGTCTTTTCAAGGTGTACCAATACTTCCATTCCGTATAACACAACGAACATAAACTAATTCGTTTCAATCCGAAATCACAGGTTGTTCACTTGTTAATAAGGAGTGGAAATAAAAATGTGGATAAAGATAATGTCATTGATTTTCAACACCCCGAAACAAATAGTGAAAATTTATTGAGCTTAACTGAGGCACAAAACTCGTCTGCGATTGTGTCACTCACTTGTGCTTTCGATTTTCATGGCAGCTGTTTAACCTTCAACGGGGGATTTATTATCTAACTGCCGTTTGTGGCATAGAATTATCACTATTATGTTTAAAACCATTGATATGGAACGTGATAATCAAAGTAACCCAACAGAGAATAACAATCCGGATCGTTATGTTGATGAAATAACGAGGGAAAAAATCCGCAAACATATATCTGATCCTAACGACAAGATCACGGAACAGGATATTGAGAATGTTAATACAGATATATTTAAAAGGCCTGAGGAAGAACTGAGTGATGAGGCATTAAAGGAAGATAATTCCAATAAACCCGAAACAAATGAAGGTGATGATGAGACTACACCTAAGGCACCAAGTACATGGAATATCCTGGAAGAATAATTAAAAACGACTAAATAAAATGAAAGCGACTTAATTAAGTCGCTTTTTTTGTCGGGTGGACTGGATTCGAACCACCCGAATAATAAATTTGATATCAATACATTGTAAACAGCAAAAAATTGAACTCACCGTTTTACTCACTGACTAAAATGAAGAACTTTCTTAGATCAAACATAGGAAATAGTTTCTGAATCTAGCTTAAGGAACAAGCATTTTTATCAGGGAGAATGCTAAAATTCCAACCTCAAAGAGGTAAGAAAAATCTAAAGTGAAATCACTCTAGAAAAGAATTTATTCGAAATAAATCAAAATAAGAGCAGGCTCAAAAACCTTCCTCTAATAACTTTCTTACATCATCTTTATTGTAATAAATAGTTCCGCCAATCTTCTTGGTGCGTATGTTCCTGGAAACCCTGAGAGAAGTCAGTTTATTCACTGAGCATCCAAGTATCTTCCGGACGTGTGAAGTTTTATAGCCTTCTACTTCATTACTTGTTTTTGTCGTTTGACTGAACAGGTCACGGATATCGCTCAGTAATTGATTCCGAAATAACTGGAGATCGTCTTTTGTGATGATTTCAACGCTCATAATCTTTCGCCTCTTAATTGATCAAATCTTAAGTCTTCAAACAATCTCACAAGAATTAGTTCCAGTAGTGTATGCAATATCGAGCAATGGGCAATTAACGTTGTGGAGGTGTATAGAATCAAAGTAGAGGTGAATACAAGGGCGTCATCGGATCGCGAATAAAGTTGCATACTTAAAACCTGCCTTTCGAAGATGAGCTTGATGGTTAATATGCCGAAACAACCTTTTCATTAACATCACCTAAAACCATGAAGGTTTCCTGTAGAAATCCGGAAAGTCATGTGCCTGCATTGGCCACGACTGAGACGACTCTTTACGAAGAGAGCCCAATGACATCCTATCGACATCGTTCAATAAGTCATCGTCCTTCTCAATGAACGGATCATACCATTCAATTTTTGAATTCGCCCATTGCAACCACCGCTGCTGCTCTTCAGATAAATCCCCGGAGGCAGCCCACCTCAACTCACACTCTGAAACAAATTCGCGGATCATCTTCACTTTCTGCAAGCGTTCCGCTTTTCGCATCATCTCAAGGAATGCCTCCTCTTCACGAGCTTTCAACGCCTTTAGCTCCCTCGCAGCCAGCTCTTGCTTCTCACTCTCTTCTTTATTTACACGCGCACGTTCACTCCATTCCTTCATTTCCCTGCTCTCCTCTTCCAGCCGCAACAAAATTGCATCAAGATAATCTTCCATCCCTTCTTTTTTCCCAGTCCACTCTTTCGGAGGATAGCCCCACATCTTAAAAACAAAAAGACCAATCGGTATTTTTTTAGATCTGCTCCATGTACCCTCCTTTACTTCTTCACGTCGGAATTTTTCTCTGAAGCTGACTTTGATTTTCTCCTGCATCACTACTGCGTGGGTATCATTACCATCTACCCGCACATCATGACCTCGTTGTTTCATACGGATGATGAACTTGTTAAAAAACATCAGTGACCAGTCAACATTTTCCGGGGCAACCTTGATCTCCAGCAAGCCCCGGCCACCACACACAAAACCGTCGTCGCGAAATACGTTCTTCCCGTTAAAGTGCTTTTCCGCGTCGAGAATCAGTTTACTTCGAATTTTGTCTTTCAACATAGCCACTTCTATCGCTTTCTTTTCTTCCGGCATCTGACCAGGTCCAGGCTCAGGCTTGGATGCAAGGGCTGTTGTTTTTCTTTTGCGCCAGGAGTCCAGTAAAATAACATCACCAATCTGCCCAGAATCAACCAATGGAATTCTAACTACCGGCAATTTCTGTTGAACCTGTAGCCAATAATTCTTTGAAGGAAGTGGAATGTCAAACTTGAGGCAGAGCAATCTCAAGGAAATTATATTGATCAGTAATTCGTCACTGACAACAGAGAGTTGATCATTCCATAGTTTATCGTAAAGTTCTTTTCTGGTTATTGAATCTTTCATCATTTCAATTTCACAGAGGTATACCTGTACTTAATGTTTCGGATATAGTACCGGTCGATCGAAGTAGCTTTCAAAAATTTCTGGTACTCATCGAGAGATATATTTTTATAGCAGAGAAGAGAGCCCTCGGTATATTGGATTTCTAATTCCTGAGAGGTGGAATTGTAGGCGAGACTCATCAGAATATCTGAAGATACTGCAAGGTGCTCCATCATTCAAAATTGACGCATCTGTTATAGAGACCCACTGTCGAATACACCAACCAGCCACTATAGTTTACCATCAGGCAAATAATGATATGCTTGACGAAGCATACTGAGAGGTATTTTAATTTTAAAGCCAGGGTGTGGCTTCATCTTTGCTTTTACTGGCCGTCATGTTACCCGATTTTCATACGCTGATTTTGCAGATCGATGATGATCCTGATGATCATTTGCTGCTAGAGGAAACGATTACGAAAATAGATCCTCAAATACAGGTTTTACATGCATATAGCGGAGACGATGCCATACTTACATTAAATCAACTGGAAAAACAAAACCATTTACCTGACCTGATCCTTCTGGATATGAACATGCCGATGAAATGTGGTGATGAAGTTGCGAAGGAGATATCAGGAACTTCCACCTGGAAGAAAATTCCGATTATCCTTATTTCAACCGCTGCAGATGCCGCAGTATCTTCACTCCTGGAAAATAATTGCATAGCAGTTGTTGCCAAACCGAGTAGCTTGCTGGATCTCGAACAGGTATTGAGATCAGTACTTGCCGAAACAATTACATAAAGCGGATGAGGCGACTTCTACGTGATCCTCTTGATCCATTTTCTAAAATCCTGTTCACTCGGAATAAATAACATCTCTATGGTTTCCTCTCTTGTATTATCAACGCTTCAATCTCTTCAGGTAAACTATACTGTCTACACCTCGCCCGGTGGATGGAACGTATTGTATGTAACCATAATTTTTGAGATCGTTCATACATTTATTGTATGTCTGGCGTCCGGATATCTTCGCTGCCCGCATGATTTCCAGGCGCTGCAGTTCAAGCGGGCGACTTTCACCATTCCATCGATGCAATAAGGCCATATATACACTGATGTGTGTGGCACTGATTCTTGCGTCATCTGCAATACAGTGATAGAAATCCTGCATTTGTCCGACCACTTCTGAAACGATTATAACCATCACTAAATCTGTTTTATTTTACCACTTCTTTTCTTTTGCAACAACTTGCCACTGCCTGCATCTTTCTTTTCTGCTTCATTGCCTGTTACAGCCTTTCGTTGAGCAAGCATCTGCTTTTCCAACCACCGGTTATGCAAAAACCGGTACGCCTCATCTGCACCAATACATCCCTGCTCTTCAAAAAAATAAAAGCGTTGGCTAATTTCAAACTTCGACTTTAGTGGTACCAAATTAAAAATTCGCTGGTCTATATCTCCCCAGTGCTTGACCTTTAGCTTGGCGGCATCATCCGTATCGCCAAGCACTTCCAATTCCTGTATAACCGATGCAACCACTGCTTCCGTCTTCCAGCTCGCCGTATCAGATGCAGACCATTGCTTTCTTTCCGATAGACTAAATGCAGATTGCCAGTCTATCGTCTGCATTTTTTTATCGAGTGCAGAAACGGTCTCACTTAAATCCAATGCCTTGCGCAATGCAGCGTCGTAATATTTAAAATGATACAGGTCTAGTTTTCTTTCAAAAGATATTTGAAATGAAATAATATCAGCACCCTTTTGCATCGTCTGCCGGACAACTATTAACGGAGGTAGAAAGCTTGCCTGCTTTAATAAATCATAACCAAGCGCCTCATCAAAGCCCAGGTCTTTTAACATGCCACCGAGTAGTGCAATGTTTTCAATATTCATGGAATACGATTTAATTGTAAAAAGGGTTTAGAGCTTTATATCAGCTTATACCCAGCCCTTTCTTCTGGCTTGTCCTTTTTTTGGGCAATAAAGTATTAGCGGACTTCATTTCCTTCTTTGCTGAAGTTTTTTTTTGATCCAACTTTTGCTCCGGTTCTTTAACCACGGCTTTGCCCTGATACTGCACGAGGTCCTCCTTCTGCATGCGCTTCATCGAAGCATCATATACATTCACTGTTTTGAATTGCGGATTGGCTTCGACGAACAGCTTCACAGATGTTCCATCTTTTTCGACCGATACGGATTGCATGTTGCCTTTTTGCAAACTCGCCATCAGGTTCTTTTCTTTTTCTGGATCACCCAATTCAGCAATCGATAGTTTACCAACTGCAGCACGCAGATCATAACCATAGTTCTCATGGTATTGCTTCACTTCAAAGTTGTTGTGCTTATCCTTTGCATTAAAGTCAAGCTGCAACCATGCTTTATACGGCTCATTATTTTTATTCGCAAGCTCTTTATGCACTGCACGGCCTTCAAGTAAATTGAAAGCCTCTTTCGCAGTGACACCTTTACCCTTGTCGAGGTAGAACAACTGCTCTTTCACATCACCATTATTACGCTCAAGCTTTGCAGAATAGCTGTTGAAGAAATACATGTCCGACGTGTCAGACTTGCGAAAATTGAGGGTAGCCTCGAACGGCTTCTGGCTCATCTCACCTTTGAAATGCAGCTGAAAATCCGTTTTACCTGCATTCAGACTTTTCTCGAGATCTGCATGAAGCCCTTCACCAAACCCCATGTACTTGATATTATCTTTCAAGTACTGCATGTTCTGTTCGTTCATAGATTTGTTTTTTATAGTTAGAAAATATTCTTCCTGTTGTTCAGCGACAATACTGCCGTATGGAATTTTCTTCAACATGTCCTGCACTGAATCAAATTCTATCAGTTTATACGCTTTCGATTCATGTTGGAGGATAAACGCATTGGCAGCTTGCTTATCTGCGAAGAATTCAACCTGCCTGGATGAAAGAAAATATGCAGCCGTATTGTATACCATGATCTTTCTACCAATCAAAGCTTCGAGCTCTGCTTTGTTCAACACTTCATTAGCGATCACGTGTTCCTGTTCTAACCCTTTACGTAAGTATACCGGTTCCTGTTTCATTGCTTCATTTTTAATAATGTTGATCCAGGGTTCCATTGCTGTACCCTTCCAGTATCTTTCCATAAGCAGGATCGCTTGTTCCGGCGACTGATGATAGAGTTGCTGCAGGTCATTTATGAGGTGCTGCATTTCAGTAAGCGCCTGTTTTTCTTCATCTGTAGATGCTTCAATAAAATCCTGCAAAGGATCGTACATCACTTGGTTCCAGTCATAGAACTGAAGCCTTGACTCCAATTCGATTTGATCCATCTGAGGCATCGTCTTACAACTGTCTTGCTTTCATCACATGGCGATTCTTAGCGCGCAAAAACAAATGCCTGCCACCATTACGTTCCATCATTTCAACCACCACGAGCTTCCCCTCAGGAATGGTGAATTTTGGCAAGGCAACAACCACCGTTCTTGACGCACCTGACTGTATCGTTCCTGTATCTCCGGCAATGGAAACAGGCGCGATAACAACTTCCTGTGAGGCAGTTCGCTTTGACTTCCTCTTATCCCTGATATAAAAATGAAACTGGTCAATGTCATAATTAATATTCGATTCGTTACTCATGTATAGCTTGCAAAAAATAATTTCATCCTTCACATAAAACCCTTTTAACTTCAATGTCACCTTCGAACTTTCATCTTTCAACGAGCGAACATTACCTCGCCTCTTTATAATCACATCCGTAAAGTTGACCTGCCCGCCCGCAGGAACGGATGAAGCCTGCACATCACCTTCAACAGTAATATTCAGCTCCGCGGGATGCTCTGCATAGTTCACTACGAAGGAGAAGAGTTGGCCATCCGCTGTGATCACACTTAAATTTGTTTCTATAAAATTTTTGACATCGGCCTTTACACGTAACACATTATCTCCACCTGTTGCTTTTTGAACAAGTATATCCTGGCTCCCCCTGTCAACAGATGTGATTGCAGCTGGAAAAACAAGGTTGGTCGTTTTGTTATAAGTCACTTCTATTTTCGTTGCTTTAAATACTGCTTTTGTCTGCACCGTTTGTCCGAATACACTGTATGCGAATACAACGCACATCATTATCATTGCACTTTTCATCTCAGTAATTTTGTTGGTTATTGTCTTTAAGTAAAACCCTGTAGCCTGCCTTCACTGTTACTTTGACCAGCTTCACTTTCTTTGAAAGGAGCGTCTTGACCGCACCGATTCCGGCTGCAGTAGCCTGGGCCCGGATAGAGGGATCCATTGTTACCAGGTCAATGCCACTTAAGCTTTGGTCCGCGGATTGTTTCGCTACATCACGATTAATCGAACCGGGTATATATACACCGGCCACTCCATCGATATCATGAACGGAAAGCGAAACCGGTAAAAGATTATTCCGGTAATTGATTGAGGAAATGATGATCAGCAGTCTCTCATTTTCCATCGAAGTATTACCAAACACGAACGTACCGGAAGGAATCAGCATGCCGTTGATATAAACATCAGAAGTAAGTCTCAACTTCACGGTTGAGCCGGCAACAAGGGTTTGCGTTTCATGTATCACGGCAGTAATAGCACTTCGCGATATCCTTTTCACCTGGTGCATTCATTGCCTGCATCATTTCACCAAGCCTGTCGACATCACTGCTTACATAATTTACTTTCGCAGCAGTAACTTCCTGTTTGGCGGGTTGATTTAGTTGTAAATTCAATTCATTGATCTTCTCCTGCACGCGCCTGACATTTGGATCAGAGTCACTATACGGCGAACCGTTTAATATATTATACCCTGTGGTACCGGCAACATCTTCTAGCTCGTTGCGGTAATAAGGATCGGTCTTCATCATCTCCTTCAAGCGGGTGGAATCACTTTCCGCCTGCCTGTAAAAACTCAGCTTATCAAAAGCATTATCTTCCTTCAACTTCGCGTCGGGCAACTCGAGGTTCAAGCCCTCTTTCTTCACAGCAACTTCAGATGTTGACGCACCGCCACCCAGCGCCCAGAACGCCATCGTAAGAAACGGTAGCACGAGTAATGGTAATACCATCATAAACTTCCTTCGCCGCAGAAACCTTACTGAATACTTTTGCTTTTCCATACACCTCATTTTAAATTTGAATGATATAATTCCTTCACCATGCGGAGGCTGTCCATTAACCCCGGACGTTGTTGAATCGTTACGCTATCTAACTTCAATATATACTCCTGCACCCTTTGAAACTCTTCCTCGGTAATCCGCGGCATTATCTCAACCGTTTCTTTTTTGCTTGTTATGATCATGGCCGGTTTTTCAATCTTATACTTCCTGTTAAATGGTGTGACCAGTACGGTGATACTCATTGTTATAAATGCGATAGATACCGCAGCAAGAAAAATGATTTGCTGTTTTCTTCTCCACGAAGACGAATACCGTTCCATAGAAACTGCAAACTTTCGCTGCAACTTCAGTATGGCACCAGCCACACCCTGCGCTGCCTTATCAGCAATCTTTACCTGCTTATCACCTCTGAACCATTTCACCTGCTTTCTGTTTTAATATCACTGTTTTCAATTGTACTCCATCTTTCGATCAGGAACCCATGCGGGTTATGATCTGAGCGCGATACATTTCTTAAATAACCTTCCGTAATAAGATTTCGCGTTACGATACTGGCCGGCCGAATGATCCTGACCGTACCAAAACAGTGGAAATAATAAGGCGTTTGTGCCACATCCACATTCACGCTATCGACTGATATCTCCTGGCTGATATTGCCCGATATCACCTGCGAATAATATCCAGTCTCCCTCAGGTTATCATATTGCCTCTTGGCCGAGCCATCAGCGAGATAAAATGCTTTCACCATATTTGCTTCGATCACCTTATCATCCGGGTCGAGTGAAAAGAAATAAGTGTGAAACATTCGCACGTGATCTCTTGCCTCGACTTTGATATTATCTTTTCTACCGGAAGCAAAAGCCTCCAGCGCTTTATCGCCTGCGATCACGTACACTTTATCCTGTAGCTTCATAGAAAGCTCGTAGCTTTTGTAGAGAACAAAACCGCAAAGCAGAAAGCATCCTGCAACGATCAGTAGCATCGAGAACTTCAGCTGCCTGAATGCTGCATCAATATTTTTCACTTTCGTAAACATCATTTTCCTGTCAATTTATCTTTCATATAACCGTTATCATTGCCAAAATATCCGCCTGCACTACCTTGAGTTGACATACTATTGCGCACCATACCTGCCGCATCCCCATACACATCTTTTGTCATTGTTGCACCGCCCTGCATAATTGACTGCGAAGAATTCATCGTGAGTGAAGTCACTTTATAGAGTAGTGTATTACCACCTCCCGCATGAACAATATAGTTGGCGACAGAAGGAACGGTGAAGTATCCGACGATACCGATGATCATGAATATGAGGTAAGCCGTATCAGTAGATGAAAAGAACGTATCGCCTGAATTTTGAATTTGTGACATGTCCAGCTTCAGCATATTCTCCTGGATCTTGCCGATGATACTGCCGAATAAATTCGCGACGGGCAGCCAGAGAAAGACATTCATATATCTTGCGATCCATACTGTGAGCGTATGTTGAAATCCGTCAAAGACAGCGATACCAAAAACGAGCGGTCCTAGTATAGCAAGCACGATGAGATAGAATGTTCTGATCGTATTAATACAAAGTGCGGCAGCCTCATACAATATTCTTAGTAACTCACTCAACCATTGCTTGACTGCGTTACGGAAATTATAGCTCGCCTTGGCCATAGCGAATTTGATATCGTTGCCGATACCTTCAAATATTCCTTCATCAGATGGCGCTTCATCCGGGTGTGTGTACTTATACCATTTATCGCGATCACCGCTTCCTGTCTCCCCCACATACATCTGCCAAACATTCGTTTTCTTTATCGCCTCTTCTTTCATGCGGAGCAACTCCGCAATTGATTTATTGGAATCTTCTACCATGGCTGCAGTACCTGTTACCGTAGGTTTCATTACACCATTGATCATTGCAATGACTGAGGGAAAGATCAAAATTGCAAAGCCTAAAACAAAGGGACGGAACAAAGGATAGAAGTCGATCGGCTCTGAATTAGCAATATGACGCCATACGCGTGAAGCAATATACCAGAGTGCTGCAAAGCCGGCGATGCCTCTTCCGACACCAATGAGTTTACTGCAGAGTGGCAGCATATCATCATACAACTGTTCCAGTATGAGGTGAAGGCTTTTGATCTCATCTGCAAATCCCCCGTCCTGCGCAAATGTTACACAAGGCAACAGCGTCATCATTAACATCCAAACACACTTTATCATACCACACGTTTTAATAGTGCTTACCTGATACCGTTCAGTTTCCCCGAGGTCTCTACCTCCGTTCTTTCATAATGCCGTTGCACCGCCAACACCTTTGTTCCTTTATTAAAACTTCGGAGAAATACCAGCTTATCCTCCATATCAGCGAAAATGCGGTCGATTGCTTTGATCCGCTCTTCATCGCTCATACGAACTTTGCCTGTAGTGATGATCATGATGAGTTCATCCAGGTTTTTGACACTCTCGTCGAAGAGGTGACCATACACATTCCCCATATAGGTGATTTCATTTTCATTAAACAGATCAGAAGCCTGGAATTGCTGAAATGCAGATTTGTACTCCTTTACAATCTTACCCTGGTAGCTTATGATATCTGCCACCTTCCTATACTGCTTTACAGCCGGGCTCACCTGCATCATCTTATCCAGGAAAGTTTCGTGCAGGTTAAAATTTCCTTTCGATATATCACGCACGGTATTGTATCCCTTGCTCACAATTTCATAGCCCCTATACATATCGCGAAGTATCCCTTTTAACTGCGCCAGCTTCTCCACGTTCAGCAATAATTGCTGCGCTTCCTGTGATTGTGAAAAAGAACAAACACCTGTTAACATCAAGCCCATCAACACTACAATCTTTCTCATCTTATCCCGTTTAATGTTTTCGATTTTTTTACTTCCTGCAACTCATTCAACCTTTGCACGACGAGCCCCTTTACTCCGATAGTAAATGACTGGACAAAACTTTGCTTGTCCATAGCCAGCACAAAGAGCTTATCGATTTCTTTGATACGTTCATCGTCTGACATTTCAATCTTTGCACTTGTTGTTACAGCCACTAGCCTGTCAAGATCTGATTCACTTTCGGCTGCTAGTCTGTCAAAAACACCTTGCAGATAAATAATCTCTTGACTCTTCAGTTGTCCACTATTAACTGAATAGTTCATGGTCTGCTTAATTGCCTTGGATGCCCGTAGGTGAATCGCTATTATATCCGCAACACGCTTATACTGCTGAACACGTGGCGAAACAATCCGCAGCCTTTCAAAAAACTTATCATCCTGGTTATAGCAACCTTGTTTCGACCCACCGATCACATTCAAACCATTGCGGGTGATCGCATATCCCTTTGATAAATAATTTCCGTACATCTTCAGTGCAGCTATCTGCTGGAGCAAATATTTCTTTTGAACTTTCTTTTGTTGTAGCCATTCAGCGGATGTTTGCCCGAAACATACATGCGAACACAGCACCAGTATTATTAATAGAGTTTTCATTGTAAGCCGTATAATTTTCTCACAACATCGATGTCATTTTTATCCTTCGCACGCTGCAGGCTCAGCTTGATGTTGTGCTGGTTAAAAGATCTTAGGTCCGCAAGATGCTGATCCATTTTCTCAGCCACCTCGTGAATGATCTCCAGTCTTTTCGCATCACTCATCTGTGTCGAGTAAGCGTTAATGACCAGTTGCAGTTCCTCAATATTTTTCAGGCTCTCTTCGATGATCCCATTGTATACATTGGCCATATAGTCGAGTTCGCCCGAAGAAAAATGCTGATCCTGCCGCGATAGGTTATACGCCCTGGAATATTCGGAGACGAGGCTCACCTGCTTGTTAACTACATCACGCACTTTCTGGTAATGGCCGATCGCCCTCTTTATTTTCCAGAGTTCATCATAGTAATCTGCATACAACTTCTTTTGTTTTTCAATCCAGCTGCTGATATCATTCAGTTTCAGTTCAGCCATTTTATTCTCGAGGCTTTTCTGTGCATTTTGCAGCCAGATCGTTTTATTCTGCAACCTTTGGATCTTCAGGTCGACAGCCTTTATAACTTTCACGACACCTGCCTTGATAATTTCCAGTATACCAGTCTGCGCATTCACACCATGCACCATTACCACGAACACCACCATCAACAAAATCTTTTTCATGCTACTTCTTTTTGAGTGATCGCTGCAATGCCTCGTTCAATGGAACCAAACTTTTTCGCAGCCTGCTGCACCTTCATCTTTTCTTTTTCTTCCGTCGTATAAGCCAGGTATTCTTCCGGTGAGACTTCCGTTCTATAGACCTTTGATAGTACACCACCCAGCGAAATGAAAACTTCTTTATACCTGCGCAAAGGATCATTGGCTTTGTTTATAGAAAGCACCAGTGCTTTCTCTTTATCTGTTAATCCAAGTAACTCCTGTATCTGGTCAAACTTGTTTTGAAACTTAGATTGATCAAGTAGAATTTTGCAATCACTATTATTGATAATTGCCTGCTTGACAACAGGGGATGAAATAATATCTTCAATATCCTGTGTCACTACTACTGCTTCGCCGTAAAACTTACGCACCGTTTTAAATAGATACCTGATATACTCAGCCATACCTTCCTTCGCAATCGCTTTCCATGCTTCTTCGATCAGTATCATTTTTCGCGCACCCCGAAGCTTCCGCATCTTCGATATGAATACTTCCATGATGATGATCGTAACAACAGGAAAGAGTATCGGGTGGTCTTTGATATTGTCCAGCTCAAACACGATAAGCCGTTGACCCAATAAATCGAGGTTCTCGGTAGCGTTCAACAAATAGTCGAACTCACCGCCCTTGTAATAAGGCCGCAGCACATAAAGAAAGTTCGAGACATCAAAATCCTTTTCCTTCACACCATCACGACTAAGAACTTCAACAAACTCACCCTGCAGGAATTCGTAGAAGGAATCAAAACATCTGAATGCCACCTCACGATCAAAATAAAGTTGCAGTGCATTAGATAACGCGACGTATTCGGAACGGTTGAAGCTTTCATCATCTTTCTTCCATAAAGCCAGCAACAAGGTCTTGATACTTTCTTTCTTCTCTGTATCCAGCACATCGCCTTCGCTAATATAGAATGGATTGAAACGAATCGGTTGCAACTCCGAGTAAGTGAAGTAATATCCTCCCGCCAGGTCACACAGCCCCTTGTACGAATGACCTACGTCGACGAGCACAATATGCGTTCCCTGCTCATAATAGCTACGAACCATGTGATTGGTGAAAAAGGATTTACCGCTTCCTGAAGGGCCCAGGATAAACTTATTCCGGTTGGTGCAGATACCTTTTTCCATCGGCTCGTCCGAAATATCTACATGCACCGGCACACCACTGAGCCTGTCACCTAACCTTATACCAACCGGACTGATAGAGGAGCGGTAGTTGGTTTCAAGATTGAAAAAACAGCAGGCTTGTGGTGAGAATGTATCAAACGCTTCATTCATGGGGAAATCTGCAGCATTGCCTGGGATACCAGCCCAGTAAATTTGCGGAGCGCCTGCTGTTTCAATCTTTGGTACTGCATCCATTTGCGTGATAGCAGAAGAAGTCTGGTTTCGGATATCTTTTAATCTTGACCCGTCGTCTGTCCAGCTGATAATATTGAAATGGACCTTTACCGGGAGCCGTTGTTCTGCGATGGCCTCGTTTAGAAATGCATCTGTTGCGTCCTTAGCGATGAGGTTCTCGCGGCTGTATGCGGATAGCGATTGTAATCGTAATTTCTTACTTTCTAATTTCTGAATTGTCTTATGTGCATCTTCAACAAATACATACTGGTTATAGATATGATTACAGGAGAGCAGTTGACCGACAGGCGACGCGAAGCCAACACTGAATTTTGTTTTATCAGTTGAGAACTTGTCATAGTTGATCCGCGATCCGCAGATAGCAGGCAAACATTCAGCGTCTGCCAAAGTAAAAAGTTGCAGGAAATTTTCTCCGACTTGTATGTATTCATCAAATGAAATATCTCTTAAAACTTTGTCGTGCCCCAACGATAAGAATTTCATCACTACATCGGACAGTGCTGCATCATTCAATCGTTCCATTGACACGAGGCCACTGTCTTCGATGATCTTCTGAAACTGTCCTACATTATTTAAGAAATCCAGGAATGATTTCTGGTCCAGTGTTTCCTCCGGTATAATGGACCTCCTTAATAAACCCGACACGAGAGAAGTTGAAATCTTTCTCCCTTTAGGTTTCATAGTAAGAAACAGGTAACATGAATGGTCGAGGTAAGGTCTTTCATTAAAAAATCTTTCACTGCTGCGTGAGAGGAAGCTGTCGGCACCTTTAAAATTCGCAGCATAATTCGACTCAACAAACCAATCCTGCTTGTGCAACACTGAATGCCTCGGTAACACTTTTATCGCTTTGATCCATGTATGATGCAGCGCCTCATAATCCTGGTCACTCATGGTAAATATCTCCGGCAACTTCAGTTTGAATCCCACAGTAAGGTCTCCCATCTTTGAGACGATCGCATCATGTTCGATATCAAGTATTGGTAATATGTCTTCCACTTTAATCATGCTGCATTAATTTGTGAATTCCTTTTCTTGAACGCATCTTAATCACCTTCGGCACTCTTCTTCTCGCCACCTTCTTCATCAGTCCATGTTCACCATATTTACCGCTGAGGTGATAGACATATATGAATAACCCCAGGCCCAGCAAACCAATAATCGTTACGCAGATAAATACATTGACTCCGCAGATGTATAGTGCTGCAAAAAGTATCAACAGGATCACAAGCCCTCCCCCCAAGTACCAGATGTACTGCGCCTTCAAACCCTTAAACTCGATGGGCTTGTTGATCCCTTTGTTGATATGATAAACGCTCGCCATTGAAAAAATTTTTTTATACGCCAAAAAATGATCTGATCACTGTGGCGACGACTACAAGGAACACGCAGGAGCCGAACCATGCCGCTGCCACCTTCGAGGTATCGTGATCGCCTGCATTCCATTTAGAGTATACCTTGACGGCGCCTATCAGTCCCAGTATGGCACCTACAGCATACATGAGGCTTGTGCCGCTGTTGAAATAGCTTCTTACTTTCTGGTTGGCCTCCTGTATCCCTGCGTTACCATCCTGCGCCATGAGCGCCACACTCACTGTTATTGTCCCAGCAATAAGTATCCATCTTTTCCAGTTCATATATCAATTGATTATTCGTTTAAAAAATGCTCGCTCACCTGTTCCATATCCCCTGCATTTCTTCATCACTCAGGTGAGCGGAGCAATTAACTTTTATATAGGTGTTTATTTTATCTTTTGCTGTATGATCAATGTCATATCGTTTAAGAATGTAATTCATCCCCGAGATGATGGAGTCCTTATCTGCATGATCTGTCTCGGCAATAAAAGCTTTGAGTTCGTTGGGAATTAACGTAGACTCCGATTGCTCCCGAGTAAACGAAATTGAATTTGAACCTGCACTGCGTGCGCTGATGTAAAGAAGAATATCCTTGCCGTAGTAATGTGTGGCGACAAAAAGATAATAGACAATTGTTACTGCAATGATGGTGCTGATATAATCAGCCCATGATATCTGGTTTAACATAGCTTGCACTTTTAATCTTTAAATTCAGCAAGGATGCGTCTCGATAAGCAGTGTATCTGGCTATCTTTTAATGGGAGGATGATTTAATAACTGTATGCAAGTTATATTGAGAAAAGAATCTTCAGGTGGAAGGATATAGAACTCAGATGGAAGTATTAAATGACCGGTACTACTTACCCAGGTAAACTTTCAATTGATCAAAACAATCTTGAAGCTCCGATTTAATAGCATCCTGTTCGAAGCAGAAATATTTAAAGTTGTACTCTTTCGCATTTTCGCCTTTGATCTTTACAATTTTTTTATCTCGGTTGGTGAGTGGAAAGTTGATGGGGAAAATATCAATAAAGCATGCAACTTTCTTTTCAATGTTGATCAACATAAAATCGTACTTATACCTTTCAAACCGAAAATCCGTTAAATACCATTCCTCCCCGATTTCACGGGAATTCTGGTATATCTCGCCCTTATATGTGATGTACCCAAACTGACCCCGCAAAGCGTTTACTTTCGGAATCAATGCAGGCTTATCGGTGTCATAATAGTTACTGAACCAATGCGAGAAGAAATCTATTTCCAGGTGGCCAAATGGAAACTTTCGATAAATCTGCTTCAAGTCTTTGCCATATTTGCTTTTCAGTCCATGGTTGATGTGGTCTACTGTCCAGGGAGTGACATTAAGTTCGCGTAGCTCCTCTATCTTCATTCTTTCAGAACCTCTGCCTTTTAATCCATAACCAATATCAAAATGGTTGTCCGGCCAGTCACCAAAACGTACTCTTTCTGTAATAGGGTTCTGGCGGATGGCTATATCAGTGTCTTTTGCATGTTTTGCTTTTATCTTTCCCAATACATGATCTTGTCCGGCAACAGAGAGAATCCATTGCAGGGAGTTTTTGATGATTGCTGTTCTTACAGGGTCTGTTCCCGAATACCAGTATCCTGAAAGATGTTGGTGAGAAATATCCTGCAAAAAATCACGGAACATATCTTCCGGAAACCATACCTGGTTTTTCCGGATATACACATCCATGAACTGAGAGATTTTGCCGTTAATAGTTTGTTTTTCTTTTATAGGGAGGTTAGCATACTTCATATCACTCAAAATTTTTATCAAAGTCTTCCTGGCATATCTCCGGCAGATTGACCTTGTATTTTTCATAGTACTGTTCCACCCACTTACGGCATTCAGTGCGATCCAAATTGTTGTTACCGATAATCTGGCAAAGTCTTATGGCAGTGGTTCTCGAAAGACCAAAAGAAAGGAGGCTGAGTGTAGTCGGCTTATGAGCACCCAGTTCAAGGTAAGCGGATAAGTTCACCATTTTTTCCTGAACATTTAATTGTGAAAGATGATACTCCAGGACATCATTGTAACATTTCAGGTACTTAGCGTATTTATAAGTGATCGTTCTATCTATCAGATCCACGACATCCCTTACACAGGCGTTGACATTTGCGGGAATCTCTTCTGTGCTTTTATATTGGATCTGCGAACTGATCAGTTGTCCGAGCGATACTTCATTGATCCACCGATGAGATACAAAGACATATCTTCCCAATATCTTTTTATCTGCCTCATCAAAAAATATCTTGTCTATAGTAGTATAAATAGCAGTAAGTGAATCATAAAACTCTGATGCTGCGGGATACTTCGGTAGATGATACGCATAAAAAAGTGTCTGAAAGTGCTCATACAATTCATTCTGTAGACGTGGATCGATCCCGGAGTTTTTTTCGAGCACCTCTACTGGAAGCCGGTTACGCTCAACTATCCCTTTGATCAGGTTATCTGCTTTGCGAATGACATCTGTATCCGGTTCTATCAAATCTCTTGTAGTGATATAATTTTGCACTGTGTTCCTGGAATCACTGAGATAGTTCAAAACGAAAGTTGCAGTAGTCTGCTCAAGTAATTCGCGCTCTTTTAAAGGAAAGTTATGCCTGACGTCTTCCAGATAAAAACCCAGATCAGTTGATCGCGTTGTAACAGAATTTTCTGTAGCACTCACGATCTGGTAATTTTCTACAGATCGCTCGGGCTTATAACTGTCATCCCCCCAATCCTCTACATCAACACAGAAAATATTGCCATAAAAATCTTTCAACAGTCTGCCTGCTCTTCCTGCAAGGTTCCAGAAATCGAACTTATTCATTTTGTTTCCGGCACCTTTGGTAGGTTTGAAAATAAATACATTCCTCGCCGGGAGATTCATGCCTTCCAGAAGTGTACTGGTACAACATAGGTAATTCACAGGAACCTTTTCATCCTTGAACAAATCTTCAATCTTCTCCTTTAGTTCCCTTGGCATGGTCGAATAGTGAAAAGCCACTCCTTTTTTCAGGCAGTCAATAAGCGTATATTGTTCGTGAATATTCTCCTCAATGAAGTCAATGAATTGAGTAATCCTGGGATGAGAAACCTCATCCAGATAGGTGCAAAGATTTTTTGCAAGCGCTTCAGTATCAGCTGGCCCATTTGCATACAAAATGTTAGATCTGCCCTTCCCCAGATGATACGCCATAAAGCTGAGCTTTGCCTTTGCAGTTATCGGACACGCTTTTTGCAAGTCAGACTTTTCCAATAAAGTAAATTCTGTCTCACCCAACAGCGTCAAAAAAGGAGAACGTTTTTTAGTGCGAACAAACAGAACGTTCTGATGAACTGGTGAATAGTTGGTTTTTGTGTCGCCTATAGAGGACTTAAACCTGGAAAAGAATTCAGGGTTTGATGCAAGTGGTGAAGAAAAAATTGTTTTGCAGCGTGGGTATTTAGCTATCGTCTGTAAAATTACTCTTTCAAGTATGATTCCCCGATTGCCGTCATTTATCTTTTGGGCTTCATCGATGATCAGTATGTCAACCTGAAAATCAATCTCTCTTTTGGAAAGCAAATAGCTTAACCTTTCCTGGGTTAAAATTAGTACATGCTTACGCTGCTTCACCTCTGTATACAGTTCTTCAAATTCAAATGACACAGTAGATGAGAGCACCCTCACATCCTGTACTCCAAAACTATTAAGGCTGGTTTTTACATCATTCTTTACCTGGTTAATAAGTGCCTTCGTTGGTACGATGTACACTATATTCAGATCCTCACTTTTTCTAAGCTGATCAATGAGGTAGATATTAAGCAGGAATGATTTACCCGCTGAAGTAGGTGCAGCAAAACTAAAATCATAGCCTTGGGAAAGTGCATCAAATAGCTCCTTTTGAAAGTCTGTGAGATATAATTCGTGCTGGGCCAGTTCAATTTTATTATGCAGGCTTTTGGCAGTAGTCTCCAGCTGAAGTGATAAAGGTATGTTTTCCTGCATGTCAAGCGTTTCTGATTGGCCGATCAAAGTAAACGCCGGAAAGTTGCCAAGACGAATAAGCAGAAAAGATATGATTTCAGCTACCTTTTCTGTTTCGCTATCTTTCAATTTTGTGTAGAGTAATATCGCAATTGAATACGCCAGTTGTTTAAACTTATCTGAAAAAGAACAGGCAAAAATTGAGGCGGTCTGAAAAAGAAAATCGATCTCTTCCCCTGAAAGCTCCTCCGTTTCACTACCATCAAGTTTTAATTCACGAAGTATCTCACTATGTACAAGTTTTCGATAAACTGCAAACTTATCGGAGTGATATATCTGCTCCGATAACTCATCATATATGGATGGTTCATTTCGTTGCTCCATACAGCAGCTTTAAAAAATTCGTTCGAAGTGCTTCAATATCCTTGAATGGCATCACAAAAAAGTAATATCGAATCTTATTATCAGGAGATTTCAATTTCATCTCAAGCAATGTTTTGACTGCCTGCACTTCTTCGGTAAGTTCTTTCTTAAGCTTCGCGTGCAGTTCTTCATTCGACATCTCTTTTTCAACATCTCCGAACTTATCCCAGTTAAACCCGACAAAGCAGGCATGCACTTCAAGCCAGTCATCACCTCTGGGTTTGGTAGGATTTAAAAAATCGATAACTGCTTGTTTCAAAAGAGGATCCTTCACATCAATGTGATTGTTAACAATGGATATCTCAAAATCTTTCTTCTTCCCCTGGAAGTCGATCACTGAATCAATACAATCCTTAAAGGCGTTATCCTTTATTTTATTGAGTTTTGACTCGCAATAAAATACACATTTCCTGTCACCGACGATCCCCAGGTGAATGCCATCGGAACCTTTGAAGTTTTCACCTGTTGTCGTTTTAAGCGCCATCTTGCTAACGATCTGGGGAGCTTTCAGGAAAGTTTCCAACAGGAAGTAAAGCGCGATCTCTCCAAGCTCTCCTGTCCGGCTTGCAGCGGATCTCGGTTTCCGTGTTGCGGTAGCTTCTGAGGACTTTGGGTTAAAGAATTTATCCCGTCCTTCAAATGCCAGGTTACAGATTTCACTCACACGCTTACCCTCGTACCGATGCTTTGGAAAACAGTAATACACCAGATGACTTTTTAATATTTCCAGGAAATCTGTTTCCCTGTTATTGCAGTCATGATATTTTATAAAATGAAAACTGGCTTGCACCCTGTCATTAACTTTCACGTTATCGGATAAACATTCTACGATGGCCTTATAATCCTCGTTTGTCAAATCAAGTTCTCGTTCTATGTCAATATCCGTTTGGGCCATAATGTTCAGATTTATTCATCTGTGTTAATCATGATAATTGTTGGGAATCGGAAAATTGTTTTATCCTTGAACAAGTCGCTTGTCTCAGGGTTCAGTATTTTCCAAATGGTGTCTTACTTCTTATTAACGGCCGGTATCATTGCAGGCCTCAAGGTGCTCGACAAATTTACCTATTATGTTACAAAATCCAGGTGCTTTTAGCCGGAATCAATCAACATTTCGATTCTGACTCTCTCCATTCATCGCTATGAGCATCGTAATGACATCGCTCGAATGATAATGCCGTATCGACCAGTTGGGTATTTCAAATGGAAATTGGAAAATAAATTGGGCGAAAAGTAGCACTCCTTGAGATCTTTAAATTGCGTACTTGTACGGATTTATTTAACAGGAAGAGCTCTGGTTACATCTTTACATCAATTGCAAATAGATGTCTTGGTGGAGGACTGTAGAAGTGATCTCGAAGTTATATTTACATCAAAGAAAAAACATGCCCAGGCAGAAACCTTCTCTTAAATCCATCGCCATTGAATTAGAGGTATCTCAAAATGAGTTGATCGACTTTTTAAAAAGCAAGGGATATCAGGTTGATTTGTCAAGGGGAAAACTGACGTTGAATAAATCGATGCGTAATGCGATTCTGTTAAGATATAGAGGCAGTTTGACTAACAACAAAGTAAAGAAAACCGAAACAAAGCTGGACGAAGTGATACAGAAAAAGACTGGCCGTACGATCAAAGTAAATGAAATAATTAAACTACCGAGGCTTTTAGCTGCTGGAAAAGAATTCAATATTGGGCTGGATACGATGGTCAATTTTCTCATAGATAAGGGGTTCAATGCATCCGATCTGAAACCAACGGTGAAATTGAATCGGGATATGTACAAAGCCTTATCAATTGAATTCAAAAACGAAATTTGGGAAGAGGATTTCCAGGTGAAAGATATTACCCGTTTAACGATCGGATTTGGAAGAGATGGCAGGTTAGTCGTCAAATACCTTGACGAGAAAGGAACTGAATTTGAGACGGATCTCGAGAAATCTCCTGCAGGCTTTTATTTCACCGGTTTTAATAAATACTCAGAGACAATCAGAATTTTTGAAGAACTTATAAACGATCCTGGAACAAAAGAATCAGACCTGCAAAAATTTCTCGAAGAACATCCTGAATTTTTAAAGGAACAGGAATATCGCGAAGTTATTCCGCAAGCCGTGATCAACACTGATGATGACATCAACTGGAAAGCTGACTTCTTTTTAGTCCCACACGATCAATTACAATTCTGTAAGATTCTCGAATTGAAACTTCCTAATGAGACTATAGGAATGAAGTCCAGAAGCGGTCACATGTCATTCTCCAAAAAACTATATCTGGCTATCGAACAATTGAAGGATTACTCAAAGGCCTTCCACTCTCAAAGGACTAAAGAAAAATTCAAAGCAAAATATCAGGTTGATGTTTTTCATCCCGATCTCCAACTCATTATTGGCAGAAAAGGCGATATGAAATTGAAGAAAGAATTTTTATCATTTCAAAAAGATCAGGGTGTAAAGGTGTCTGACTGGGACAGCTATTTGCAGAGTATCAAGAGAAAATTTACCTGAGTCTATGGAACTCGTAGACAATGTTGAGATCCTGACCTTTTCACATTTTATTTAGGCGTCATTAGATGCATATTCAATAAAAAACCGAAATTTATCGAAGTGAATTTTTGAATAACCTGTTTCAACCAACCCTCATGGCCATACGCTTATATGATCAGACACTGCGTTTCAAGCCTGGATTTTTACCGGATTATCGTGGCCCAGTCCTCCCCGGTGACAGACAGTTTTTTTGCGATACCGATCAGTTCCATCTGATGGTGCAGGAGTTTCGTTCTGACCTTTATACCATCCGTCTTAATTTTTTTCATTTTATCCGGCAAACGGTTTTTCACTCGGATGCGCGCGTGCCCGGGCTCCTCAGTAGAACGATGCTCAAGGGTTCCCTCACTCATAAGATACGTGACACTGGTAAGCTTCAGATTTCAGAAGAAACCACCGGCCTGTTATGGACAGAGGAAACCCATTGCGAAGTAAAGTTTAAAGGTGATGCAGACTACCAATTACTCGATATTGCTTTCACTCCCGAGTTAACATCACAACTCGCGGTCTTCTTCCCGGAATTGCAAACAGTGATCAACAGCGGTGCTACAAAACTGATAACATCAAAGCCCTGCTTTATCACGCCATCACTGAGTACGATCATTCGCCAGATCATCGAATGTCCTTATGATGCTTCGGCATCCCATCTTTATTTTGACATCAAAGTGCGCGAATTTCTTTTTACCCTATTGCAGGATGTTTATTTCCACAAACCGTCACGTTACTTGTTCAATGAATACGAGACAGCACAACTGTTCAGGGCGCGTCAAATATTGCTGAGTGATATCAAAGGCAGGCCGCATACCATCGCAGATCTTGCAAGAGCTGTCGGGCTGAATACATTCAAAATAAAAGCAGGCTTCCGCGAGTTATTTGGTACCGGTGTATTTGAATGTTTGCAGGAAAAAAGAATGGAACAAGCACGAGCATTACTGGTCTCAACAGATAAACCAATCAAGGAAATTTCCGCACTCGCAGGTTATTCTCGTGTAACAAATTTCATCACGGCCTTTCGTAAAAAGTTTGGATACACACCAGGCACATTGAGGGAACATAGTTAGTATGTTCCAATTGCATAACTAAAGATGCTTATTGCAGATAGGGAAGTTTGAAATTGCTTTAAAGCAAGTTGGAACTTCGGGTAATGAAATGGAATACCAGAACTTTCACCGAACTGATTGCTTCACTATTAATTCTCCTTTACGTTTATACAGCGATCAGTAAATTCTCCGATCTTGAAAAATTTCGCATCGCGATTGCTTCATCAAAAGTGTTGAGAGACTATGCAAGCTTCATTGCCTGGCTCATTCCTTCCGTAGAGATCATCATTAGTACACTACTCATCTTCCCGCGAACAAAGTTCGCAGGACTTTTCTCTTCACTGGTACTGATGAGTGTTTTCACCATATACATTTCTTACATGCTTATTACTGCCTCACAACTACCCTGCTCCTGCGGAGGGGTGATCAGTGGCATGACCTGGACACAGCATCTCATTTTCAATGTATCAATCTGTATACTGAATGCGGCGGCTTTTTGGCTAACGTACAGACATCAACGCTTTATTGCAATAAACAGGCTTAGCCGAACACCTGTACAAGATAGTAGGCATCATTTATTACATTAATTAATGACTTATGAAAAAGTATCTGTTGAGTCTTTTCGCAATCTTACTTGCAGTTGGCTTCTCTGCTTTCACACCTGCGCCGAAGGCCACTACCGGTCAGAATGCTTTATACTGGTATTGGGAAGATACCAAAATACTGATCAGCGATGAACCATCAGTGGAGCCACCTAATGAATGCGAGTTGACTGGCGACCCGCTTTGCGCTTATGGATGCGTTAGCAATACCGAAACGCAGCCTGAAATAAACTTCGTGGATCTTGGGTTTTTTCCGTAACAGGGGTTGGGTAACTACTGGGCTGCGAGAGCAGCCCTTTTATTTTCATTTCTCCCGAATCACCAGTATATCCACCATGCATTTTACTTCCTCCAGCACGAGATTATATTTTCGAAGGTCCTTACGTATCGCTTCAATATCTATCCCGTCCGTTATCTCTCCACTGATCGTAATATCGACAAACTTATCATAGCCCGTTTCATCTATGAGTTTCAGTCCGCGAACATGAAATCTTGATTCTATCAATTTGAAAAAATCTTTGAAAGCCATATTCTGAAATACCCATAGGCTATCCGCCGGCGGTTTTCTTAACTGATTAAGCCAAGGCCCTCCCTTCGTCGCAATCTTATCCTCGCCTCCCATTCTCAACGCATAACAAATGCGTTCTCTTTTTTCAACCCTTGCATTCAGTGAAAACAGCCGGTTTATATCCTGTTGCATAAATTTATATATCTGTGGTGCCATCGCAGGAGAAATCACCAGGTCATACAGGTACAGGTTACGCGGAGCCCATTCCCGATAAATTGCCGGATCGTCCGGTCTTTTATACTGCATTGAATCGTTCACTTCAAATATTACATTCTTATAATAATAAGAAAATTTATCTCGCCCTTCTCCGAATGCATCGTACAACAGTTCGAGCACTGATCGCTTATTACCTATATACCTGTAAGCCTGGTTCGTATTCGTTCTGAGTGTTTTCACAGTTCCATTCAGCGAATCGATCGCATAGCGCAGGAAAGAATGGTAAAGTAAACTACTATCACCGGGTTCGCCATGCAGGAATCGGGTCCCATCATAGGGCAAGTCCCTGCGCTGCTGTTCAAGTTCTAATCTGCCATCTTCCAGATAATCACGAATATTATTATCATCAAGATTGCGACCATCGGTGATACCAAGCACCTTACCCTTCCCATCCAGCCAGACCACGTGTGGCACTGCTTTATGCGGGAAATATTTTTTCAGCGCGACATCTGAGTAGATATAGTTGACCCGTGGTTTCAGAATAGTTTTTTTACGCAACGCAAAAAAGCGTTCCGCATAATCTTTTGCTTCCTTACTCACGAGGTAGATTGCAACTTTATCTTTATACTTTTCCTGCAGTGAGTCTAACTTGGGGAAAGACTTGATACAACCTTTGCATGTCGTATTCCAGAAGTCGAGTATCACGAGTTGCTTTCCTTCTGCACCTGCCAACTTTATCGGGAACACATCACCTTTACCTAACTCCTGCGCCGCAACAATGTCGCAAAAAAATAAAACGCTGCATACAGGCAATAGCATAGCCTGTATGAGTTTGCTCACACATTTTTTCATTGTAATTTTTTTTAAAATTTAGTAACCGGGATTCTGCGTTAGTGAACCATTTCTTTGCAGTTCCTGCACAGGTATCGGGTATAACATATCATGCGGCTGCCATCCGGGTTTGGAACCCAGTACTGCATTTGCGCGACCCGTTCGTTTAAGATCAAACCAGCGATGCCCCCATTCTGCAAAGAGTTCAAGCTGTCTTTCTTTTTCAACCGCAGCACGAAGCGAAACCTGGTCAGCTGCAGCAGTCGCACCTACCCCTGCGCGGGCACGCACAAGATTGATATCCGCCTGCGCGAGCGTAACTTTATTTTGCGCGGCCCTTGCTTCTGCTCGGATCAGGTAGAGTTCTGCCAGGCGCAACACGACATAATACTCAGAGAGTGTGGTAGAGGTCTTTACTTTGTATTTGTAAGGATAAGTATAACTCACACTGCTCACAGTGATCGTCTTTGTCCATGCAGTCTTTCTTGCATCTGGTGCGATAAAAGCATTGTTAAGTGTTGATGTAATCGTATAAAGCGGGAGCGCTGTTCCGGCAGGAATAAACAAATTTCCTTCCCAGGTATTGGCAGATGAAGAAGTCGGCATGAGTTGCCATATCGTCTCGTTACTTGCCAGGAGAAACACATTATTCAGATTAGCCGTTAATGAATAAACCCCACTATTGATGACGGTACCGGCTTCTGTCTCTGCCGCAGGCCAGTCCTGTAGGTAAAGATACACGCGTGATAGCAGGGCTGTCGCAGCCAGTTTATTGACCCGGATACGCCCAGTACCTACATAACTTACCGGCAAAAGATCGCGTGATAACTTCAGGTCCGCAACAACCTGTGCATACACCTCACTGGCAGCACTCCGTGGCAAAAGCGCCGTAACGCGGTAATCAGTCGCAGTGATTATTGGTACTTCGCCAAAAAGTTGCAGGAGATAAAAATGTGAAAATGCACGGATAAAATATGCCTCTCCCAACAACTGGTTACGAAGCGACGCCGTTATTCTCGTATTATTTTGCAAGCCTTCTATGATCGTATTCGCCTGGAAGATGAGTTGGTAACCCGGTCCCCAGAAATTCGCGCGCAGAAGTGGATTTGTTGCAGAGAGTTCATTGGAAATAAATTCATCGGCATTTACACTGGATGAAGTGTTTACGAGTTCATCAGCGGAAAGACCTGTATAAATCGTGATTGCACCGCTTGCAATTTGCGTACTGAACCGCATCATCTGTTGATATAGTCCTGCAATAGCGGCGTTGGCAGTTGCATCACTTGTGAACACGACATCACCGGAAAGACGGTCATCTGGTGGTGACACCTCTAC
Source organism: Chitinophagaceae bacterium (assembly GCA_036676415.1). GTDB lineage: Bacteria > Bacteroidota > Bacteroidia > Chitinophagales > Chitinophagaceae > JAEZDC01. Next base: position 38,280 of record JAKFCX010000060.1, on the reverse strand, counting down.
CAGTTTGTTACAGGCGACAAGCGCCATGAAAAGAAATATGAAAATGATTTTCATTATAATAATTTTAAAAAGTTAACTGCAATCCTGCCGCAATTGTCCTGAGTGGTGGCATGCGGAATATATCCTGGCCTTCCGGATCACCACCTTTGAATTTTGTGAGCGTAAAAAGATTCTGTGCACGGATATAAACCTTTGCCTGTTCAATCTTAGCTTTCTTCAATAAGGATTCCGCAAACACGTAAGCAAGAGAAACATTTTTCACGCGTACATACGATGCATCACTGTAGGTATTTTCAGCGCCGGTGAGACGGATAAAATTTGCAGCGGTATAAGCCGCGGTACCCGGTCTTGTAGTGGCTTTTTGTATTTCAGTAACATCACCTGGCTTATGCCATCGCGTGAGCACTGCACGCGGGAGATTGAACATCATGCCTGGATAAAGTGATCCACCATAAATGTTTCCGATATAGTTTCTTCCTTCGATACTTCTGAATTCAAACAATACATCGATTTCGAAATGACGAACCTTCATGTTCGTCGAGAGTCCTCCATAAAACCGCGGATCCAGTTTCACAAGATCCTTTACGCGATCAGCAGATACAGGTGTGCTGGTAATTTTACCTTCTTTATCGAGATATTCAAAGAGACCTGTTGACGGATTGACGCCAGCAGAGCGATAGCCTGCAGCAATATTCAGCGGCTGACCGACAACCAGGGTTGAGTTATAAACAGAGCTTTCGAAATTGGGATAGCTCAGCAATTTTGTTGAAGGTATCGTTAGATTAAATCCTGCTGTCCAGCTGAAATTCTTACTGTGTGCCAGTACAGCAGAACTTTCAATTTCCCATCCTTTGTTTTCTACTACAGCAGGAAAATTGGCGATGATGCCGGATCCTCCTGTCTGTGCAGGAAGCGAAAAATTGATCAGCTGGTTGGAACACAGGTTCCGGTAGAATGCAACAGATAACAGCAACCTGTCCTTCCACCATCCTGTTTCGATCACGGCTTCAAATTTCCTGTTCATCTCCCAGGCATAATCCGGGTTAAATAAACTCGTTGGTGTGATGCCGCCTGTTCCACCGTAACTTTGACCTGTAGCGCTGAAGGTATTGAGGAATGCATAGTCACCAATTTTATCGTTACCGGTGGTACCATAGCTCGCACGCAATTTTCCCGAACTGAGTACAGGCACTGCGCGTCTCACAATAGCTTCACTGCTGAATAACCAGGCCGCCCCAACTGCGCCAAAGTTTGCAAAGCGCTTACCCGGTCCGAACCGGCTCGAACCATCTCTTCGCCCGGTAATGTTCAGAATATATTTATCTGCATACCGCAAATTGATCCTTCCAAATGCAGCCGCATAACGGTAATCGCTTCGATCATCGCGGATAACAGTAACAGCTGATGCAGCCTTTAACGAACCGAGTTGCAGGTCGCTGGTATAACCATTACCGTTGAATGAAGTTACATCCGTAACATTCTGTTGTAAGGTCGCCCCTGCAAGTGCGATTAACTTCAGTTTGCCAACCCGTGCAGAATAATCAAGCTGTGGTTCAGCGATCAGGCTGCGGGCGGTCATACTACCAAAGGAGGCGCTGCCAAGTGGTGCCGTGGCGGGGTTCTGTGCAGCAATCGGATTGGTAGAATGATCATTCACCGTAAGAATATTATAACCGAGGCTGGTAGTGAAGGAAATTGATTTATGGAAGCGGTAACCGATCCGGAGATTTGTTATCAGGTTTGAACTCGCCGCGCGGTATTTTTTGAGCGATGAGGCCAGCGGGTTATCGAATACCACTCCGCCACTTTCCCAGTTCAGTTTTCCATCCGCAGTATATAGTGCAGGTATATTCGGCGGTAACCGTAGCAGGGCCGACAGGTCACTGACGTTGATCGTATTCCCTGAAGAGACATAACCTGCTTTGAACGAAACTGAATATTTTTTTTCTATCGGGCGGTGGCTGAGATCAAAATGCAGTGAGCCGCGGTTTTCTGCAAGCGACCCGGGGAATACCGTGGTTTGGTGGAAATAACCACTGCCAAGTGAGAATTGTGTAGACTCGTTACCACCAGAAAGTGTAAGCTGGAGATCTGTCGAACGCGCCGTTCCACCGGTGAGCATTTTCCTGAGGTCTGTATACCGCGTGGTATCCCAGATCATGAGGTCCGGTGCATAGCCCGGTGACCCGACCGTTGCGTTGGGTGTAATGCCGTCATTAGCAAAAGCTTCTTTCCGGAGCGCGACATATTCTCTTGTACTGAGAAATGAAGGACTTCTTGTCGCCCTGCTGAAACCTGTCCATGCGTTCAGTGTTAGCTTTGTTTTACCCGCCTTACCTTTCCTTGTTGAAATCAATATAACACCATTCGCACCGCGCGATCCGTAGATCGCTGTTGCGTCTGCATCTTTCAGTATCTCTATCGATTCAATATCGGCGGGATTGATGAGTGAGAACGGGCTGAGCCCTCCTGTACCAAGCGCAGAACTCACCTGGCTGATCGAAGTGTTATTCGGGGCAAAGGGCACGCCATCGATAATGATGAGCGGATCGTTATTAATATTGGAATTGATAGAGGTTCTTCCTCTGATCTGTAAGGAGACAGCCGCGCCTGGGATACCACTGGGCTGGCTGACCACAAGACCGGGAACCGTTCCCTGCAGTGCAGTGAGCACATTACCTGTTGGCTGGCGCTGGATATCTTCTTTACTGACCTTGTTCACCGACCCCGTATTGAATCGTTTGGTTACTTTACCGTAAGCTACAACCAGTGTTTCATCCAGTACTTTTACCTGGTAATTCAGGGTGATATTCATTTTTTCACTTGCATCAAGTGTCATTGATTTATGACCGATGCTGGTAACGGTGATGGCTGAACCCGGTGCGATACTTCGCAGGCGAAAACTGCCGTCATCCGATGATACCGTCATCCTGTCCCCTGACTGAATGGTTGCACCCGCAACAGCGTTTCCTGCTTCATCAGTGATTATACCGTGCACATCAACCAGGTCAACATCACTGCTCACGTTTTTATCTTTGAGAACCACATAGCGGTCTTCGATATGATAGATGAGTGGCTGGTCTTTCAGGCAAATATCCAGCGCCGTCCTGATGCTGGCGTCCTTCAGTATTACGGTGACAGGAGAAGTGCCTGCCATTTGTTTGCGTGTGTAGACAAACCCATAACCGGTCTGGTCCTGTATGGATTTGATGGCAGTCTCAAGATGAACTTTTGTGAAATTGAGCGTAACGGTTTGTGCAGATCCGTAACGCAGACCCGATAGTACCAGGATGGTGAGACACCATTTCAGGCAGCTGGGTGAATGTGCTATAAATTTCATAGCTTAGCCTCATGTTTGGTTAAAGAATAACTTCCGTGATCAGACATACTCGCCGGAAATGCTCGAACCATTTCCGGTTTTTTTATTTTTATCTAGCCGTCATTGATGTACATGGATAACTTTATCTTTTATGTCAAATTGAATTTTACCGGTCAGTTCCAGGAGGTGTAACAACTTCGACAAAGGCTCCTTCCTGTTGATCGTTGCAGTAAACTTATCATTCGGTATTCCTTCATACTTTATGTCCACATCATACCAGCGTTTCACCTGGCGCATGATAGCTGTGATATCTGCATCACGGAATACAAAAAGATTATTTTTCCAGGCGATCTTTGCATGGGTATCACTCTCACGGAAGATTTCTATCTGTCTATCCTGTAACAATGCGATATCTCCCGGCATCATTAATTTCTGCAGGCTGCCCTGGTTCACAGCAATGCGTCCTTCTGTCAATGTTACTTCGGCCACAGGCTCATCACTGTAAGTCTGAATATTAAAATGTGTTCCGAGCACGCGCACTTCATCGCCTTTGTTCATCATCACGATGAAGGGACGATCTTTATCTTTTGCAACTTCAAAATAGGCCTCACCGCTTAATGCAACTGCTCGCTCCTTTCCATTGAACACTGCAGGATATGTTAGTTTGGTTGATGCGTTGAGCCACACTTTTGTACCGTCCGATAACTGCACCTGGTACTGCCCGCCGGTTGCAGTACTCAGCTCGTGCATGATCACTTCAATTACATTAACATCATCATAAGCAATTACACCGTCACCAATATTGGATGCGTATTCTTTTATGGCGCCTTTGCCCCTTGCAGAAAGATTGATCTCAATGCCATCACTCAACCGCAATGTAACGCGAGGGGTTGCGGGAAGGATGTGCGCTGCAGTCATCTCTTCACCTTTCACCTGCTGATCCTTTCCAAGTTGCTGTACCAGTACAGTGGCAGCTATTAATATGACAGAGGCAGCAATGGCATAACCAAGTAACTTGGTTCTTCGCTTTGGCTTTGCAAAGACGAGTCCCTCCTTTGCTTTCTTTAATTGTTCTTTCACGCGCACTTCATCCATCCACTGCAAGTTTGCGGCTATATTTTTTTCATCTGTCAGTTCCTCGAAGAGGCGCATGTTTTCATCTGATGCCTCCACCCATTGGTCAAGCTCGTCATGCTCAGCAGGCGTGAGTTTTTTGCGAATGTATCCGGCCACCAGATAAGCCACCCGGAAAGCTTGCTCGTCGGATCTTTGGGATGCGTTGTCGTTCATTCTATTAAGGTAAGTCGTTTTACAAAGGAAAAGACTACATGCAAGCGGTCCGCGGTATTGTTCCGATTGCAAAGCGAAATGTACCGATCGCAAATGCAAAGGTAAACAGCAGGGCAAAATCTTTGTGAGATTTTCGTAATGGAATATGAACTTGAAAAATGGGACCGGTTCATTTCAATGACCCTGCAACCTTCCAACCTCGGGAACTTTATTGTAAATGAGGAGAGCCTCCGCCTGCTGGCCGATCAATCCGAAACAAAGCGTGATGCGGTTCGCCAGCAAATGATCCAGGTGGTCTTCTCGCTGACAAAGGAAAAAGCAATAGCACTTTTTGTGCATCAACACCAGGCAGTACTGATACGCCTGATCGACCAGGTGTATCAGTACGAGCGGCAGGAAGATTTAGAGATACCGGTAAAAAATATGTACCATGAAATTGGTGCACACCTGGAATTCGTATTGCATTTTATTGAAAACTATTTTGACAAATATTTCAACTTCGATGAGCGTTTACCTGTATCTTATCTTGAAAATGCTGCAACATATATCGCGAACCGGTTCCAGCTTTGCAAAGATGCCCTACGGCGTGCAGGTCTTAAGGATGAAAAACTGATCGCTGTTATATCAGAGAGCTTTGAAGACCTTTGCGGTGAGCGAAAGCACTTTACTTACCGCGACCTCCGCTATCGTGACACGCTGATCACTGACCTTGCTACACTTTGTCATTCACAGAAAAAAGAAAGCATCCACCGGGCCGTGCTGGAGTTGCTGATTCATTCAAACTTTAATTCAAACCGCTTCTTCCATTATGTGATGTCCGTCATCCATGAAGAGATAAAACAGATCCCTGTGATCGAAGAAAAAATCGAAAAATTAGCAGTGCATGTAAAAGAGATTGCGCAGATACCGCCGCGACCCGCATTCGAGCTACAGCCCCGCAGTCCTTCTGCTAAGTTGATAATATCGGAAGCCATCGAAAAAGAATTACACTTCCTGCGATCTTTCAATGCAGGTCCTACTATCTATACCAACAGAAACAATATCCATCCTTCACCTCCTGTTGTTACCGAACCGTGCAACACTTACGAAGCGGTAAGACAACAGGTTTTTCTTCCTTTCAAGGGTGCCGAGATTTACCTGCTGCATAAAGCTTTTATTGATGCAGGTGGTGCCCCGGGCGAGATCTATAAAACGCTGCTTGAAAAAACAGCGGTACACCTGGCGAATAAAACCGTGAAAGGTTTCAGTGCTGAAAGTATTTGTAAGTATAGTGATAAGGTGACGCCGGAAGTAAAAGATGATGTGAAACGCTTCCTGCAGAAAATGATTCGCAATATCGATAGTTATGACTGAGGAATTTTTTCATCTTCACTTAAGGGGAAAATTAAATATACCGACTGCCAACATTTAGTAGAGGAACACCGCCTAAATATTTGTTATACATTTTGTATAATATTGTACAATTTGTATAATTTCGTACCTTGAACGAGAAAGTAAAGATATTAGACATCGCTACCGGGACGCTGGTACCGGCGACGATCAGGAAGGCAAAGCCCGCTGAGTTACCGGGTATACAGGATGGCTGGATCTTTAATCTCAACCGTCATGCCCGCGCCAGGAATACAACTGCCTGGGTATTAACAGCGGATCATACGCCGGAAGAGATCGAAGGATGCATGCTCTTCGAATGGAAAGATAAAATAATGGCATATATGTCATACCTGGAGATCGCGCCGCATAACAAGTCTCCGCATAAAAGATATGATCATGTTGCCGGTTGTCTCATCGCGTATGCGTTTAAGATGAGCTATGGCGCTGCGGACGAAAATTACAAGGCAATGCTTGTATTTGATGTTAAAGATGAGGATAAAAAAAGGGCGGAAAAACTGATGGCACTTTATTCGCAGGTCTACAGTGCAGTACGATATGGTACAACAACAACGATGCTGATACAGGATAGATCTGGTGACCAGCTGGTCAAAGAGTTTCTCGAAAGAAAATAAAGGATTATGGCAACGAAATTAAAAGAAAACCTGGACCCAACAATCGGCTTACCTGCTGACAGGAAGTGGACGAAGCAGCATCATGTAGGTGTGCATGAATTCATCCTGCAAAGGGCAGCTAAACGTTCCCCTGAGCGCGTGTTAAAAAACCGCTTACTGGCGGTGCGTTACCAGATGGAAGCTTACCTGCAGGAAAATGATCCCGCAAAACGCATGAACATTGAAGATTTTGTGCTGGCCTATCTTCAAGCCTTAAATATGCCATTCCGGAAGTTTGCGCTGGCGATTGATTCAAGTGATGGCAATCTCAAAAAATATGTCACAGGCGAGCGTAAATTCAATACCGATCTTGCTTTGCGGTTTGCGCATTTCTTTCATACTCCTGCCGAGCTGTGGCTGAAAGTGTCTGTAAAGAATGATCTACTGGCGGTAACAAGCAATAAAAATACGATCAACAAGTATAAAAAGTATGATTATAAAAAGGCAGTTGAGGTTTAGGGTTTACAACTAACAGCCTCCTGCGATAGATATGAATAATTAAAATGAAACAGTCAGCACGAACGTGCTGACTGTTCTATAAAATATTTTCATTCTCATCTCGCTACTGTTAGTTGTGGATGGTATTAGCGATCACTTTTCATATCATCGTCCCTTGCGTCGCACTCTTGTACAACATAACATGCTGAATTAAAATTTATATCTGGCAAAAAATAAGCAGCCTGTTAACACAAACTGCTTTTCAACCCTAAACCCTTAAGAAGAGTTAAGATAAGAAAAATTTGAATTTCAAAAAAATTACAAGCTCGCCAGCTTCTCTCTTGTCAGTGGCTTATCGATAAAAAGTGATACATGAGGGCAATTATTTACGCGCTCAAGATCTTCCTCGTAGATGGAAGAGGATACCATCACGATCTTGCATTTATTCCTTACCGTGTCATCAAGTGCGTTGAACGCTTTTATAAATTCAAACCCATCCATGAAAGGCATATTGATATCAAGAAAGATGAGGGAAGGGAGCACTTGTAACGATGTAGCATGTTGCGCAAGAAATGTTAGTGCATCTTTTGCCTTTTCATAGCGGAGGATTTTTTCTGCAAACTGTTCAGCATGAAAAAAGTTTTCAAGAATAAAATGTTCAATCGGGTTATCATCAATCACCATAATAACTTTATGGCGGCAGACGGGTTCATTCATGCGTGCATTTTTTCAAAGGGTGGGTAAAAAAATGGGGCAGGTTCCCAGGCCCGCCCCACGAAAAGGATACTCATTTTACGAATGATAACATACCAGTAAGGTAACGCATCATCGAAAATGACCACACTAAAAATACACCAATACCCACTATACATACACGAATGCACAACACTTATTATAGCGATCATCGCCATCATACTTCATACATCCGACATCATACATCCTGCCTCAATTCACCTTCTTCCCTCTCGTCTCGCTCAGCAACACTCTTACCTGGCTTTGCAACTTCTCCTGGTAGCCTGATTCGAAAGGCAGTACGAGATCTGAAGTGAGATACACATGCCGGTTATCAAAGGACTGGACATGTGCAACAGAAACGATACAGCTTGCGCTCACCTTGCAAAAAGACTGCAGTGAGAGTAATGTGTCAAGCGCCATCGTGCCATCAGTGAGCGCAAGACGTTTGCGGGCAGTAACAAGTGTGATGACACCTTTGATGAGTTCGATGTAGATGATCTCTTCAGTGCGAAGACTGATAAATCTGTCACCTACCGGGATAAAACATGTATTCTTCATATGGGGGTAGTTTGATCCACGATCTCAAGATCGCGGTGGTTAACGCCGGCAAGCCGGAGACTTTGAATACGTATTTTGCGTGTATCGATCGATTCAATAATACCATCGGGACATACGATCACCGAGACCTTCTCATTTTCAAACCAGGCTGCATTTTTCAATTTCTTATAAGCGATCACCCCGGTCATGTATTGTCTTTCCTCGTGACTATAGAACTCATTGACCCATTCGAAATCGGAGCGATCTACCTGGCTCCAGATATCAAAGCTGACATAGACATTCAGATAATAGTCTTCTGCCAGCGCCGTTTGCGTTCCCGGCAGTTTGCGATATTCATAGCGGTAGTCATAACGCAAGGCCGATATATCACTCAAAACTGCAGAGCTTGTTGGAAACCTACCGGCTCCTTTTCCATAAAGGAATTGTTTATCAGAAAAAGCGCTCTGCAGTACCACACCATTAAACTCGTTCTCTACGCTGTGTAGCTTACTTTCAGTCGTGATAAGTTGTGGTAACACGAAAGCCGCGACTGTTCCATTACTTAATTTTTTTGCCTGGGCAGTTAACTTTACTTCCAGGCCCCGTTCTTTAGCCAGGCGCGCATCTGCTGCATGGATCCGGTTAATACCAAGGCGCAGCAGTTTCGAAGGATGAACGATAACGCCTTGTGCATGAAGTAGCAATATCGAGAGTTTATTGGCTGCATCATAACCTTCCACGTCTAACTTCGGATCCTTTTCCGCAAATCCTTTCACCTGCGCTTCTGCGAGTGCATCACGATAAGTCTTGTGATCCTTGAACATCTTTGTCAGGATGAAATTCGTCGAACCGTTTACAATACCACAGATGCTTTCCAGCAGGTCATTATCGTAATACTCCTCCAGGTTGCGGATGATCGGGATACTTCCACAGACAGCAGCTTCATACAGCAAGGGAGCATTGTATTGTTCCTGCAGTGAAAGGAGCTCCGGCAAATTTTCCGCGATCATCTTTTTATTCGCACTCACTACTGCCTTTTTATTTTTCAGCGCGGTGGAAACAATACGCCAGGCTTCGTCTGCATCGCTGATCAGTTCTACGACGACATTGATTGATTCATCATTAAGTATATCATCATAATTTGTCGTAAAGTTTTCCCTCGGAATACTTCTTTCCTTTTCAGGATCCTTAATACATATCTTCTGAATCTTCGCATTCAGACTGGGTGTCTGCTGGAGGACTTTATAAATCCCTTCACCCACCACACCAAACCCGAATAGACCAATCTTAATTTCCTTACTCATAGTGATTTGCTTATTACTTTATTTACTTTAATTCTCTCCAGTGCCAGTTGCAGGTCCCTGACAAGATCAGGTGCTTCTTCAAGGCCACAGGATAACCTGATCAGGCTATCCTGAACACCTGCTGCCCTTCTCTTCTCTGCCGGAATAGATTTATGCGTCATTGTTGCGGGGTGACACAAAAGTGATTTGCATCCGCCGAGACTTTCGGCCAGTTTGAAATAGCGTGTAGCGGTTACAAAACGTATCGCGTCCGTTTCCGTATCATTCGTCAGGCTGAATGACACAATACCGCCAAAGCCGGGATAGTGAACTTTATCAACGAGTGGGTGATCAGCCAGGAATGCAGCAATCACCTTTGCGTTCGCACAATGTTTTTCCATCCTTAAAGGAAGTGTCTCGATGCCTCTTATTACAAGCCAGCTTTCAAACGGCCCGAGTATCGCACCGCTTGCATTTTGTAAAAACTTTATTTGCTCACCAAGCTCTTTGGATTTCGTTATAACAGCACCAGCGATGAGGTCACTATGACCGCCGAGGTATTTGGTTGCTGAATGGATCACAATGTCCGCACCAAGTAATAGCGGTTGCTGCAGGACGGGTGTCGCAAACGTATTATCTACGCAGAGCAAGGCATTATACGCCTGTGCAACCTTCGCTACTGCGGCAATGTCTGTGATCTTAAGCGATGGGTTGGTCGGCGACTCGATCCATACAAGCTTCACGTTTTCGTTCATCGCGTTAAAGACGTTCTCAGCCCTGGTTGAATCAACATAAGTTACTTTGATGCCGAACTTCTCGTAAACATGTGTGAAGAGCCTGAAGGCACCACCATAGATGTCATCGACAGCTACAATTTCATCGCCGGATTTTAAAAGCTTCAGTACTGCGTCAATTGCCGCAAGACCGCTGGCAAAAGCAACTCCGGTGCTCCCGCCTTCAAGCGTTGCCAGTAAATTTTCTAAAGTTTGTCTTGTAGGATTATTTGTGCGGGCATAATCAAAACCCTTGTTGATACCGGGAGCCTCCTGTACAAATGTTGAGGTCTGGTAGATCGGTACGGAGATGGCTCCTGTTAACGGGTCGACTGGGATCGAATGGATGATGTCTGTTGCTGTGCGCATGGTTGTGTATTTTTATTTTTTGAAAATCGATACACGTATCCATACGGGTAGGGGCATAAAAAAGCTCCACTGTGAAGTCAGAGGAGCTGATATGATTGTAAACAACAAAAAGCTTGTGTCTGACTTATCTTTCATCACTCTTGCAAGTGATGATGGAATTGGCACCTTTCTCCCGCCGTCGCGGGAAGAGGTTGTCAAGGTTTCGCAGGGCCATTACCCTCCACCTTTCTGGATAAGCGTATTTGTAAGAACTGGGTGCAAGATATAAACTTTGATCATTGGGCAACATTAATAATACACGAGTACCGCAAAGTAGTACACGAATATTTTTTTCTCCATTGTAAACAAATGGTGCCTATTCAAACTGAACATTTTAAGTGATGCATAATAACTTAGTGTAAATAATCACCGGGGGTCAGGCAAGACTATACGGAATAACAAAATAATTTTCGATTGTACCCATGGCTAAAGAAAACATCTTTGACAAGGAAGCTATCAGTGCATTTTACCAAAAGGTATTAAAGGAAATAATTCCCAATGCCAGTCACAAGTCGCTTTCATATGTTGGTCCTCCCACGACCAAAGCGGGAGCCATTTATTTGGACCTTGCAGATACCAACGATATTAATAAGGGATCCAGATATTATTATACCAAACCCTATAAGTTCATTCATTATACATCTCTTTCAAACGCAATCAACATCCTGCGAAGTAAAGTTATCAGACTTTATAGCCTGAATGGAATGGATGATAAGCAGGAATTAAGCGTCTCTACAAAATGGTTGAACAAAGAGATATCTGATTACGAACTCGCAGAGATCAAAAAGAAAATATTCTGTTTCTCCATGTGTGAGATAGAAACTGAAACAAAACGCAGGAGCTTACCCATGTGGCGCGAGTATAGCCAGGACGGATTAGGAATCGGGTTGGTCTTCTCTTTTGATAAAAAGTATGCAAACGATTGGGTTCACTATATGGTGAGCAAAGTCCATTACAATGAAATTTTCCTAAAGCCTTTTTTGGAAATGCACAATAAATACAACGAATTCAGGAAGGAACATTTGCTCACTATTACCTCCTTCGATGAAATGTTTTACAAGTATTATTCTTTTCATAAACACCCTATCTACTCACATGAAAAAGAAGTAAGACTGCTGTACAACCAGGGATTTGGATTGTCGGATAAGCCAGCGGTACATTACGACATTTTGAGAGGACAGAAAACATGCTACCTAGAACTTGAATTGGAATGGGAATGGGATAAAAAGACTTATGACTTTATCCGTTCCCAAAGCATTGAACCCAAAAACGTAGTTCCAAAAATTACAGTTGATAAAGTAATTCTTGGATACAGGCTGAGTAACACAACCAAGTGGGAAATAGCAGACACGATAAGAGAGTTGACCAAGCTCTATAAAAAAAAGCCCGGGTTGATTGAAAGTGATTTATCCGATTCATTTAATGTGAAGCCTACATAAAGTTTGTGTGTTTTATTCTTTCGAAAACTTCAGCTCACCTGTTATACTTTCTTTTTCCATCAGGTATAATCCGGAAATATTTAAACGGGTCGGATGCGTTAATCTTTCCTGTATATTTCCAAGGAATTGCTTTTCTCCCACCAGGCTCCATACTAAGACCAGGTCGTTTGCCTGAAGCCATTTAACCAGCACGTCTTTACGGATCAGCAATCCGGATATGGATTGCACATGCACAGCCGGGTCAAAGCATACCACCTCACCTGCCTCATCAATAAACACCCCTTCTTTTTCTGATTGTTTTAGATTCAGGGATTCCAATATCCACTTTACAGGCTTATAAAATTGGACGGCCGTTTCTTTGGAACAATCATACTCAGCTTCCCAATTAAAATATTCACAGGTGCGATGCACTTTACAGGTCTTGGCTGACCTTCTCGGTACACTTATCCAGTCGCCTCCGTGATAGTATGACCGCGAAAAAAACTGAAAAGGAGAAGACCAGTAATATTCCCTGTCAAAAATGCTATGAATACTCCGGGCTTCAGGTAACTCGCCCCTGTAAACCATTTTACTATGTAAATCCTTCAACTTTTGGATATCTTTCTTTCGCACCAGGTAACTTCTCAACTGATACCATAAGCGTTTTGTTCTGGTATCCCATCGATCCTCACCAAGCGGCTCTGGTTCTCCCCACTCAGGATGTATCTCCAGCCATAACCAGCTCTGGTCTTTGTAATCTGTTACTTCCAGTATCTTTTCCGGCCGGGGTAGATCCTTCTTATTGACGATCCATTCTGGTGTTGCTTCATCCCAGGGTTGATAGGCCGTTTTAAACCACCAGTGCGAAGAATGCTTGTCCTCATATCGTTCTTCCTTGGTTTTCCTGATCAAAAGTGAGGGGTCTATATTTCGCACAAACGGATACCATGGACCATTGTATGAGATAGCTTTCCGGTCACGACCAAAGGTAGATTCATCAATTAATGTATAGTGGTCAGCAGTCCTTGCGAGTATCTCATAAAAGGCAATCCATTGATATTTCTTTCCAATACGTTCTTTATGTCCTGCACTTCTGCCTGAACCTTGCTTGCTGTCAAACTCGGTAAAAATCTGTGGGTCGTATCCCATCTTAAAAATAAGTTGGATGGCGTAGTTACTGAGTTTATCATAGTTAACTTTCCATTTACTCAACGCCCTTTGAAAGGTATAGCGCCCAAAATCACCATACCCCGCTGTCCCCCTGCCATACTCAGTAGCCATGGAGCGAAGGATAGCAGTAGCTCCCCACCCTTTTTTTTCATAATTACCATCTTTTCCCTTTGGATCATACTTCTTGTCTATTGAGTTGGTTGAGGGTAACCGTTTAGGAAGAGGTTTGCTTTTATAAGGAGGGCGGATCTTTTTCACTTTGACTGCCGGATAATAACCAAGATGAATAGTATACTCAATAATTTGCCTGGCATAATCTCTCAAGAGGATGTGAGGGTATACTTTGTTTTTGGAAAATATTTCTTTATAGATGTACTCACTGATTTCAATGAAAGGTTTATGATTCTCTGTGTGCAATACGGCTCCGTAGGAGGCCGCATAGATTCGCTCAAGTACATAAGGATCATTAACCCCTTCAAACTTTGCCAGCAACTGGGGAATAAGGTGTGGACGCTGCCGCAGTAAATTTACCAGCGCTTTTGTTGCAGCATCCCTCAGGTACCTGTTGCTACTGGTAAAAAACCAGCTAAGTGTTATACTACCCAGGAAGATCGATTTATCATCCAAATGACTGTGCTGCTCGTTATTCCACCCATAGTCAATCAACCGTTTAACACTGGTGACTTCTTCCCCCTCGATCACATACTTGTCCTGCAACCAGGTGGTCCAGAATGCGTCGCGTTCAGACATGCTGAAGCGCATAAAAAATGTATGCAACCTTTCTGCATTAAAATAAAATTCGGGCTTCATCGAAGCGAGTATACATACATCAAGAAATTTATTAAATAGTGCCTGGTCTGTTATGATAACTTCGTTTACATACTTCTTAGCTACTTCCCCAATTGCATCATTTTGCCGCCATATCAATGATTGAATAAATCCTTCTGCAACTGAAAGATATTTATTTGCATGTGGCGCTATTTCATGCAGCTCTTTTTGAAAGCGTTCGGGTAGTTGAATTGATAATGCCTCCACGATGTTTTGATTGCCTCTTGCGGATCTGGCATCTTTGATAAATTGGTGCAATCTTCCCGCTGTAAAATTTTCCTCAGGGTGATCATTGTCAAAATATTTATCCAACAAAATTGAAACCATGAGATGGTCCTGGAACCGCTGATAGGCAAAATATATAACATCAGTATGACTACCATCTTCATTCCAGTAAATATCTTCATTAAACACACCTTCAGAAATGAGACGCTTAAGATAAGGTTCTTTGTTACTGCAGTACCGATCAAATAAGGAAGAAACAATCTCGTTGGTCTCTCGATATGTTAGAAATTCTTTTGCGTTTTCAACCATCTTCAATATTATCTGTTCAATTGCATTTTTAAGCAACGGAATTTTTTCATCAAAATGCAACTCAGCAGGTCTCGATAGCTTTAGATTGATAGTTTCAATAAAATAATCAATGATAATAGAAATACCTCCAAATCCTGGTGGTACTCTGTTTAGTTTTCTCTCTGCAAGTGATTTGCAAAAGAGTTTAAGAAACAAAGGATTTTGAAACTCCGGGTTGAGCAAAGGTGAATCCGGTTGTACAATTTTATAATACTCAAAAAATTTTTTTACAGCAACATACTCATTTCCTAAAAAGCCTGTGTGAGTTATTATGGAAAAAAGGTCATTTTTAATTTCGTCTTCAGGCGCTATCAGCCGAACAAAAGAAGACCGAATACTCACCACAAGGCCAAGCCACGCATAACTTGCAATTACATCTCCAAAAGATCTCAGTCTTCGGGGCCAGATGATTCTGCCGTTGCCTTCATTAAGTGCATCAATGAAAATGATTAACCTGCGTCCTTCGCTTTCCGCTTTAGCATTTAACGCACCCAGAAATACAAATTCATCTATCTGTTTTCGGAGTTGATTGTGCAATAGCTGGGTCCATGGTAAATCCATGGTGGTAAAGTTCTCACCAAGAAAAAACAAGCTGTGGGCCCTTTCTTTACGCCGGTTAACCACTATATCTGCCAGCAAATGCGACTTCCCCATTCCTGCATCTCCTGTTACCAACAAAAAAGGACTATTGGCAAGTCTACAGCTGGAACCATTCAGGTATCTTTTAAAATTGTTTACAGCGGTGGAGAATGAATAAAGATCACTCCTCTCACTTGAATAAGGCGAGTCATAATGGAAGCCAGGATCGGCCTCCTTTTCTTTCTTTCTTGCTATTCCAAGGTTATAAATCTCGTTCTGCAGATCAGCCGTTAACTGAATACATTGATCCAGGATTTTATTTAGTGCTTCTATCGGAATTTTTTGGTTGCTTGTAAAGGCCAATTTTTCATAAGTTCTCCGTAGCTGGCTGATAGTGTTCGCGAGATTGTCAATGTCTGTACGTAAGGTTTCTTCCTTCTCGCTGATCCGGATCCTTCGATATTTTTCTAGCAATGTTGAATAGTATTTGTTAACCTCACTTTCGAAACCGCTATTCCTCGCAAGTCCATCGAACACCTTAGCAATCGGTAATTCAATATTCAGATCGTTGGTGTAACGCACACCCAAAGCAGTGATACACTCGTTATTCTTATAATCGAACCATTCGTCAGAAAATTCCTCTTTATTGAACCAATAATATTGTAATCCTTGATTATCTTTTAAACTCAAACGCCTAATCAGCTCACTACTACCCCAATAGTCAAACTCCACAATGCATTTTTTAGAAGCTGCGTAGTCTTTCCAGACCTTAACCTGAGCTATCCATTTTTCCAGCATTGAGGTCTTGCCTGGAACTTTCGCATCAGGCATGTCTAGCGGTAAACACACATAATAGCATTGCAGTTCTGAGTAGTTATCAATCGCAGATTTCACGGACTTCGTTATCTGTTGCCATTGAGTATTTGTCAGACTCGTGGTAAAATATTTTGCCTGCCACATATGCAGGCTTCCATCATTGGTTACCCAATAACACTCTTTCCCTCCATCAGGTTTCCCGATGCGACGGAATAGCGTGCTGTTCTTTATCTTTTCCTTCGAAGCAAGTTGACAAACCAATTCTTCAAAACCATCATTGAGGCTATTATTTAACGGTCGTATATTATTCCAGTTGATAGACATATAACAAACAAAACATTGATTTAGAAAATTACACAATTCTCGTCCAGGAATTTGTCCGCAGTAATATAGTAACAAGCGATTTGTTAGTAGCCAGTTTCATTATTGTCCACTCATCTCTCTTTTCAGTATAGCAAAGTTTCGCATTATGTGTTCTAATAAACCCTTTCGCGTAGCCATTTCATCAAGGCTTCTAATGTCGTCAAACCTTTCGATCACGATTTCTTCTTCTTTATCAGGGAAGAGTGATAATATATATTCGCTGCCATTCGGATACAACTTAACCATGTAAGTTCTTTGTATCTCACGTTTATATTTTTCGGTGAGTGTCAGGTGACCAACGATACACATCGGGGTCCAATGCGGCAGTACCGACGGTCCGCTCATTCCAACTTCAATGTCAGCAAACCTGGTAGAAATAATTGAAGGGATTTGCTGGAAAATTGATTTAAACGCCGGCTCCATCTTCTTCAATGACTGTTCAAGTTGCAACATCACTTCGTTAACGGATGATTGCAGAAAATTTTCATAATTAAAAGTTTCCTCCTCACCTGCAGACATCACCTTGGCCATTAATTCGTTTAAATGCTCAAACGATTGAAACCTGTTATTTAATTGATGCTGAAAACCGATATCAAATATGCGTTTGATCATGTGAACTTGTTCGGGCTTTGCACCCTCGATTGCCTCACTTAAATTTATTCTTTGATGCGGATATCGCCCCTGATCATCGATAAATTGTGCTGGTATTTGCCCCGTGAGTGTGTAAAATAATAATCCAACGACGTAAGTGATATCACTTCTTTTATCGCGTTTATTCTTGCTGGGATATTTAAGCTCCGGCAGATATAAAAAGCGATTGCCTAATTGCTGATCACCAGACTCCGGCAGTTATTCATCTGCATCATTCGCGGATAGGCCGGAATCTATCAAAACGGGCGTACCTATTTTGCATTCCCGTAGCATAATATTGTCTGGTTTTATATCCCTGTGAACAATATCGTTAGCATGGCTATAGGCAACTGCTTCAATGATAAGAGAGATTAAACGAATAGCATCCGGAAGTAAAATTTTACCGTTTCGATTAATGTATTCTTCAAGATTCTCACCTTCGATATATTGATACACGAAGTACAATCTATCTTTTCCATCAGATATATTCACGCAATTGTGATCAACAATTTGCGGAAAATAAGGAGCATTTAAACTGATATAATGATGTACTTCCCTGTAAAATCTGGATCTGCGTTCATGTTTACTGTTATCTTTTATCACCTTGAGCACATACAGTGATGTGTCAGAAACATTTGTTGAGTTAACTGTATAGTTCAGGCACTGTCCACCTCCGGGTAAAGCCTTTATTACCTTCCATTTTCCGTCCCAGGGATTTGTTTTAGCCATAGAAGTCAAGATACACAGAGTTTAGCTATTCATCGTCCCTTGCTTCACAAATAATCCGCTCTCCTGACCGGCATATAATCCAGCAATCCAATTTCAGGAGTAATATGACCGGGCTTCACCTGTTCTTTCTTCAACAGATCTGTAGAGAGATATTTCTTATTGCTATCACTGAGTATGGTTACTACCACTGCATCCTGCCCAAGATAATTTTGCACCTTGATCGCACCGAGGATATTGGCACCCGAGGATATACCTACAGCCAACCCAAGTACGGAGGCCATCTGCTGGGCCATCAGTATCGCATCCCCATCCGATACCTGAATCACTTCGTTGAGCTTGGAAAGGTCAACGATGGCAGGGATGAATTCATCGGAGATGCCCTGTATACGGTGCGAGCCGGTTTTATACCCGGTGGTGAGTGTAGGAGATTCTTTCGGTTCGAGTGGGTGGACAACAATGTGAGGATTCCGTCGCGAGAGACAGGCATGCATCCCCATCACGGTACCTCCTGTACCGACTCCGGCAACAAAGCCATCGGGCTTCAGTCCGAGTGAATCAAGCTGGTGCAGTATTTCACGGGCAGTTGTTTTTTCATGTGCTTCTGCATTAAACCGATTCTCAAACTGTCGCGGCAGAAATACATTCGGATCTTTGGACACCATCTCTTCTGCAATAGCGATGCTTCTGGTAAAACCACCTTCCTCTTTTGAAACAGTGATAATTTCTGCGCCAAGTGCTTCGATGATTGATCTTCTTTCTTTACTGAGCCAGTCAGGCATGATGATCGTTACCGGGTGACCAAGTGTTCTACCGATTGCGGCAAATGCAATTCCGGTATTACCGCTCGTTGCTTCTACGATTCGATCGCCCTCTTTAATGGTCCCGTATGCGTATGCTTTCTCGAGGATGTACAGTGCCATCCTGTCTTTAATGGAGCCGGTTAAATTATAGTGCTCTGCTTTTGCGAACAGACGTGAACTTTGACCTTTGTAACGGTAACGGATCTCCAGCATAGGTGTATTACCGATCACGTACCATAGCCTGCTGATTTTCCGCTGAATATCGTCTACTACTTTTAACGTTGATACCTTTCCCATAACCTTCATCTTGCGGCGATATTAAGGCAAGGAAATAGGACAATGAAGAGTGAGTAGACGAGTGAAGTGAAGAGATACACGAAGCCCGCGAAGAAGATCTTTGCAGGTGCAAAGGGAATTTTACATTCATGAAACCTTGAGCCTTCTGGCTTTTTCAACCCGCCAGCTTTTCACTAATGTCAATAAAAACTCACTGGCCTTAAACATATTGAAAGCAAAATCAACTTTTTCATCAATTGCAAAAAAGTCGTAGTGACCGATTCTTGTTAAAATAGTGCGCTCCTCCTCCTTTGAAAGCTCAGTCTGCAGGAATGAATGTTCGTTGCTGAGATGGATATATCCCGAGGTATTGATGTACAAATTGTGAATACCTGGAAAGACTTCTTTATCAAGCCTTGTAACGAGGTAATGATCTGTCATTTTCTGACCTGATGCATCCTCGATATTTCTGATGTGCGTTCCTTTCAGGTACTCCATAAAAAAAGCTTCTTCACTCTTTACTAATGTCACTGCCAATAATCTCATACAGTTATCGATCTGGATCCGGATGAGTGGAACTGCACAGATATAATTGTTCTGGTGAGCTAGTGTTTTAAAGCCAAGCATTAGTGATATAGCACGGTTAACAATTGCAGACACATACAGATCTGTAGTGAATATCTTACCCTTAGGTTCTTCTATTTGCAGAAACTGTTTTGCTTCCCGCATAAAAAGTTTTTCGAGCTTCGCTAAGTTCCCGAAAACCTGATCAAGGTCTTCAGTCGTGACTGCCATATCTCTTTGCACCCGTTGTTGAGGTCGTGGTTTTTTTGACATAGTTAAATGTATAAAAAAGGGATGTGAAAACATCCCTCGGATGTGAACTGCAATGCTCACATAAAACGTATAAACAAGCTCAAATTATTCTTAGGCTGAAATCTGAACCAGCGTGAATACACGAGCGAGGCCATTAAGTACATTTTATCAGCCGATTTCAATTCCGCCACCAACTACGATCATTATGTATTTATAAGGTTGATTGGTGTATTCCTAATAGGATACACTATTAATTATCGAACTTTTGTAAACTATGAAAGTCATGAAGTTTGGAGGGACCAGCGTTGGTAAACCCCGTAGAATGCACCAGATAGCAGAACTGATACAAAAAGACGATCATCCTAAAATCGTCGTGCTTTCTGCTTTAAGTGGCACCACTAACGCACTCGTAGAGATCAGTAACCACCTTGCAGCCTTCAATAAACTAGCCGCTAAAAATTGCATTGAAGAACTTGAGATGCATTACCGCAATTTTATAGATCATTTGTTAAGGAGCAACCTGGCAAGAAGGCAGGCCAATTCGACCATTGATGAACATTTCGAATTTCTCAACATCATCTTAAAAATATCGTGGAGTGAATCGCTTAATAAAGATATTCTGGCACAAGGTGAGTTAATGAGCACGAAGCTCTTCTCCGTATATCTGGATGAGCAGAGCATCGATCATAAATTACTTCCTGCACTAGACTTCATGAGTATCGATGCGTTTGAAGAACCGCAGGTACAACATATCAGCAGCAAATTATCTGTTTTATTAAAGCAGCATGAAGGAACAAAGATATTTATCACTCAGGGATATATCTGTCGCAATGCAAAGGGAGAAGTAGATAATCTCAAACGTGGTGGCAGCGATTATACCGCTTCATTGATTGCAGCAGCAATCAATGCTAGTGTTTGTGAGATATGGACAGATATCAGCGGGATGCACAATAACGATCCACGTATTGTGGACAAAACGGTAGCGATCGAAAAACTGAGTTTTGATGAGGCTGCCGAGCTAGCATACTTCGGCGCAAAAATCCTTCATCCTGCTTGTATCTGGCCAGCCCAACTTTATAATGTACCTGTGAAATTGCTGAACACCATGCAGCCATCAGATAAAGGAACAACCATTACAGGATTGAATGAGTCTGTTGGCCTGAAAGCTGTTGCAGCAAAAGATGGAATTACTGTCATCAATATTAAAAGTAGCCGGATGCTACTTGCTTATGGCTTCTTAAGGAAAATATTTGAAATCTTTGAAAAGCATCGTACTGCTATAGATATGATTACCACTTCTGAAGTAGCAGTCTCTGTAACGATAGACAATGATGCCAACCTGGCTCAGATTACCCGCGAACTTGAACCATGCGGAACACTTGAAATAGAAAATGACCTTACAATCGTTTGTATTGTAGGCAATGAGATTAGCCAAACAGATCAGATATTAGCGACTTTATTCGAATCGATAAAAGGTATACCCGTACGAATGGTGAGCTATGGTGGAAGCCGACATAACATATCTTTGCTGGTCCCTTCTTCGGCAAAACAGCAAACGCTACAGCTTTTAAACCGAGACTTATTCAATTTGCAAAAAAGGGATAGATCGAACGTCCCTCTTTAGACTTGACATACATTTTTCATGTTTCCTTCACGATTCATTATCCACTAATGCATATTCAGTTTCTTTTGCAATAACTTAGACCAGGAAGTGCATCAATTTTCTTATTCGGATAAATTTCCAGTTTAATTAATATCTTTTCATTGGGCAATAACCAGAAAAATGCACAGAATTCCCATTGAAAAATTTAATGTGCCCGGGTACTCTGATCCCGATGTGCTCAATGCCTGGAAATGGTTCATGTCTTTTATTTCAGCAGCAGAATGGCGCCGGCGAAAAAAAATGATTGAGGATAAAATAACGTATGAATTCAAAAGGACTTCTCCTTTTTCCGAATCGCTCACTGAAGGAACATTGCAACTCGTCAAGGATGATATGATCGGATGGTATTTGTATTTGCTTGATATGTTGATCAACGAACCGCACAAATATGAGTATTTCCAGGGCGTGCGGGTAGTTCCGATTTTCAAGCGTTTTGGAACAGACCTGGAATTACTAAAGACTATAAAAGGCGTTGAAAGAAGAATAAGAACCCTGTTGCGGAACAGAATCTCCGAAGCCGATGCAATACTTTTTGAAATACTAACGGCGCTGCTTTGGGCAAGGAACGGTTATCAGGTTGAATTTATTGAAGAAGAAGCCGGTAAAAAAAACCCTGACATCCGCGCTTTTCGCGGTGGCGGGACCTGGAACATCGAATGTAAAAGACAATCGAAGACTTCAGATTATGCCTATAGGGAAACAACCAAAAGACAGAAGATGATCTCCCATATCAGCCGGATGCTGATCGAGGAGAATATTATTCTTGACATCGTATTTCATGTTGAAATCGAAACGTTACCCGATACATTTTTGCTGGATCTGCTGAAGGATAAACTTCGCCTGGCGATACCGGGTAAAATTATTTCAGATAGCATCCTGGATATTTGGTTGGATTATGTAGATCTTCATTCGGCAAGGAAACACTTGCAAAAAAAACTTGTAAAAAATGGTTCCCCTTTACTCAACCATTTAATCGGTAAAAAGCCGGTAGACAATAAAGCATTCACATGTGGTATGCACGCCAATTTCTTCGCATAGGTGAAGGTGAAGTGAGCAACCTGTATGTGGATGACATCCGTAACGCATTTGCTATTTACTGGAGTTGTGATGCAATCGAAACATTATGGGCAAAAGCAAGGGATATCAGACGCCAGGTATTTGATGCCATGCAACAGTTTAATACCGATAATACCGCGGTAATACATATAGGAATGGAAACGTTTGATGGGCCAGAGGTGGAAAAACAAAGGCTCGGAAAAATCCTAAATACGATCCAAAACATTGACCCTCAAACAACGAATTTGAGATGGATCTTCTGTCATTTTTTTCAGGCTTATTCTCCTCCGGATGAAAATTGGATCTTCGACGAAACCGTTTCTTCAATGTCACCTTATTATGCCCCTAAGCCGCCATTGGAAATACGATTGATGGTGGTCCCGGATGATGCCGATACTGCAGATGACATGAGCCATTGGGAAAGGCCGCTACCTGTTTAACAGATTCGTGCATACTATTGCGTTGACCTCATAGGGAGTACAAAAAAGGATGATCAAAGTCGCCACCGAATAATATTTAATAACCGTTAAGGGAGATCCCTGCTTTGATAGTATGCTTTGATACTATCATGTAGCAGCCTTCCTTTCACATCACCCCACTTAAAGCTGCTCCGCCGGACCTTGATTACGGCAGTCATAACCCCACCTTCTCATACTCATACTTCCCCCTGATATTCTTCAGATAATATTTACCGGGCGAACTTGCTTTCACAAGTGCATTGAAAACGTCAAAAGAAATCTCTTTATAAACATGCTCACTACCATGCACGAATTTAATCTGCAATTCATTTTTTCTTTCATCATATGCAACGGAAGCAATGATCGACGACTTTAGCGATATTGGATTCATGTGTCTATCTTAACCTATACTTTTTATTCACCTTCGGGCTATTGAAATAATCATTCAGCTCCTCTTCTGTCATACCACTTTCTGTAACCAGTGGTACATCGATGAGCTGCACCTGCAGTTGCCTCAGTTCATTTCGCAGGCGATCTGTCTTAGCAACAATTTCTGTATCTTTCTCTCCGATAAGTTCTGTGTCCTGCAGGAGAAATTCGAGTCTTCTTATCGCGTTACGGACAGTAGATGCCTGGTTTTGTTCCGCTACTTTTTGCGGCGTCGTAGCTTCCTTGATCGGTGTTAGTGCAAGACCTACGCTGGGTAGTATCTTACCTGTTTTCTGCGCCTGTGCAGAGGAAGAAGTATTCAGGATCGTACCGGTGAGTGCGGAGCTCGCCGAGGTCAGGTCAAAACCCGTGCGCCATCTTTTAACGCGTTTGATCTTTCTGTCCAGCTCCATGAATGCATACTTCAATTGCAGGATATACACCTTGGTATTTTTTCGAACAGTCTCATTCGTTTCTTTTGCCAGCGGGTAATTCAGTGCATCCCTGATCGCCACGCGCACGTAAGCCGTATCCCTTGCACCAAAACGTGTGCTACCAGTAAAAGTTAAATGTAAAATCTTTGTTCGGGCTGAATCGTTCTGGCTGGTGAAATCAAAGCCGGGTGACCAGGAGAACCTGCTGCCGCACCGGGAACTGAAGGTATAATTCTGAATCGGCAAATTACTCGAGAATACGACTGTCTCTACTGGAAAACTCCCCTGCTCGCATTGCAGATCAAAATTTAATGTATCACCTTCTGCAATAAAGATTGTCCCCGATACTGAAGGTTTTATTTTCGAAGGAATGATCTCCGTGTTATAAAATAGAATGGTAAAGCTCGTATCAATTTTATCACTTTGATCTTTCAGATTCTTTACACCGATCGAAACCTTGTAAGGAAAGTCATACCTCAGTTTACCGGAAAGAAAATAATTCTTCGCAGCTTTGAAAGAAACAACGCCGTTATCCTTATTGATCGAAAGGCCAACCGGTGCATTACTCAGGTACCAGTAATAATTTGTCTCTTTATTAATGCGGAACTGATACACATAATTGGAATCAATATGCTGCGTGAAGTAAGAAGAGAAGTTGATGATGCGCAGCGAATCTTTTACTTCAAGAGAATCCGTTTGTGAGAAGGTGCCGACTGAGATCAAGCTAAAAATAAATAAGAACAAACGACGCTTCAGCATGCGTGAAAGTTAAGTGTGCAATCACTCCAGCAAATGTTGTAGTACACGAAATACTCATTATCATACACGAACCTTATAATACGCTACACGCGCCACCTTCTTCAGAATGTGAAACAAAAAGCGTCGATCCTGCAACCCAAGTCTCCCATCTTTTAATATCTTAGCCTCACAACATAACCCCTAAATCCCTCTTCGTGGAATTTACAGTTACCGGAAGGTATGGCCCAATGCAGAATAATTCCCAGTGTTACCTTACCTGGGATGACTGGAATGATTATAACTATCGCACGATATACGGGTTAGTCTACGTCGATGGGCGCGGCATGGAACACAAGATGGGCGGCGTACGCATCGCACGCTTCGGCCAGGAACCAGGACCGGCACCACTCGAAAAAGATTACAACTTTACGCAGCTCGGACCTGAGTTTTTTTCACTCGGTGGCACAGAGGATTATTATGAAGAATTAAACAACCTCGGACCTGAGCTACGCGATGAGATCCTTACGGCACTAAATGACATCGCTAAGTTTCCGGACATCTTCGATCGGGCAATGGAAGAGAATGTAACAACCACATCACTCCTGCGTTATTTCACTGCCAGTACCGTAACCGGACAGCTTCGCCGTATGGCAAATGGTGGATACAGGTTGACCAGTTACCAGTTTGGTTTTGCTATGCAGGAGCCACGTGACCCGGACAGCGGCTTTTTCACCTTCGAAGTATTTCCGGAATCTTTTCCGCCAACGAATATTCATGTACTCATCGGTAGAAATGGCGTCGGCAAAACGCACCTGCTCTATAACATGATCAGCTCCCTGCTCAACCCTTTCAGTAACAGCTTTGGAAAATTTACAGGGATCGATGAAAACTTCAACAACGACAATCAATTCGCTAACCTCGTCGCTGTCTCTTTTAGTGCTTTTGATGAATCGATCCCGGTAGAGGGCAGGCAGGATGGCGTAGGTGGACTACCCTACTATTACATCGGCCTGAGAAAACCAAACGATGAACAACCCAAATCAACGAAAGAACTTTGCAAGGAATTCCTCGCAAGCCTCAACGCCTGCAAGAATCCGTCATTAAAGAAGCGATGGAAAGATGCGATCGAAATGCTGGAGTCCGATACCAACTTCAAAGACTCGGAAATAAAAGGTCTGATTGAGATCACTGTTGAAGAGGATTATGAAGCAAAGGGAGAGAATATCTTCAGGCGATTAAGTTCGGGGCATAAAATCATCTTACTCACCATCACGAGACTGATCGAAAAAGTACAGGAAAAAACACTCGTTATGATTGATGAGCCCGAAGCGCACCTGCATCCGCCTTTACTGTCTGCTTTTATACGCGCAGTGGCCGATCTCTTAATAAAGTTAAATGGCGTGGCGATCATTGCAACGCACTCACCGGTTATTCTTCAGGAGGTACCAAAAAGTTGCGCCTGGAAGATGCGAAGGTCAGGCGCTACTATGATCCCTGACCGGCCTGGGCTGGAAACATTTGGTGAGAATGTCGGTGTACTCACCAGCGATGTATTCGGGCTGGAAGTAACAAATGCCGGCTTTTATAAATTACTCGCAGAACAGGTAGCGGAGAATAAAAGCTATGATGATATCATCAGGCATTTCAATCACCAGCTCGGCATGGAAGCCAGGGCTGTTCTGATGGCACTTGTTGCTAACAGGGATAATTCCAATTTCAATGCGTAAGATCGATAAACCCAACTTTGTTGCAGCTGATGTGTATACGATCTGTGTGGACATGGTGCGTAGCGTTGAACTGAAGAACCGGCTCAGGGCATGTGTTGCTTTGATCACGCAGGCAACGGAGGAATTTGATCTGAAGATCACCAAAGGCCAAATGCATACCATTGCGCGCGAAGAGACAGTAAATGGAAACGTTACCTGCGATGAACTTGTAGGAGTGTATACCGGGCGTATGGCCACAAAAGATGCAAAGGGTCGATGGATATATGATAAACTACTACTATCTGCACCAGGTGGCATCTGTCCTTTTTGTAACCAGCGTGAAGCAACAACACTTGATCATTATTTACCCAAGACTAAGTATCCCCGCCTTTCCGTTGCAACGGTAAACCTTGTGCCTTGCTGCAAGGATTGCAATGATGAGAAAGATGCGTTTTATCCAACGTTACCAAATGAGGAAATACTGCATCCTTATTTTGATGATATCATGAATGAAGAGTGGCTGGATGCAAAGATCATTCAAACAAAGCCTTGTTCATTTGAGTATTTCGTCAACCCACCTGGACACTGGCCACCATTATTGCAGGAAAGGATAAAATTTCATTTTGAAAAGTTGAAGCTTGCAAAATTATATACCACGCATGCAGCAGTTGAATTATCCGGCATCAGGTATCTGTTGAAGAAGCATTTAACGGATATTGGCAGAGCTGCCGTAAAAAAATATCTCGAGGAAAACGCCGCCTCAAAAGCGGATTACCTCATGAATTCCTGGCAGGCTGCATTTTATCGTGCTGCAATGAATGATGACTGGTTTATTGATGGAGGGTTTGAGTAAACTTATGAAGTATCACGGACCCTCTTACTGAGCCTCATCGCCAAGGGCTGCAGTAAATAATTCCTTTTCCTTGGCTGCAGGAGACATCGGGGTACAGTTCGTTGACACTTCAATGCTACTATAATTCAGACAAATGAACAAAGCACCGGGTTGCATGTATGATAAGAAACAGTTCATTTGATGGTTCATAATGCACAAATGAAGAGGCAGCACATGCTGCTGCCTCTTTTTATCTTTTATTCTATCATGCCACTGCGAGTGGTTGATGGCACCCGCTATAGCTTTTCATAGCATCGCTCCTTGCGGCGCACTCTTGCACAACATAGCATTTAAGCACATGTACAGCTAGAGAACAAGCTCATAACTGAGGTGTAGGTACTTATCTTCATCTATTCAGCATCTCTGATCATTAGAACTTTCATTCTCTTTGTTGATTGCACTAAGTCTAAGCCATGATCATTTAACTGCATTCTAATGTTTTCAAAGTCATCGATGCGCCCTTTAAATTTTAGAGAAACAGAGCCTTGAATTCCAGTCTCATCAAATTTTAACATCTTTCTTTTCTCACCATCCAATTCATAAGTAGACATACGTATCAATTTTTCAACGGTGACGTTTTGAAGAAAGTTATTGCTTGATTCAAGATTCCATTGAATTTCCTCTTTACCAAGGTCACCTCTGATGAGATCAATCTTCTGCTTATCTATAATAATGAGTTTAAGACACGGCACCTCGGCTTCTTCGACTGTAGCCTTGAATCCGAAATATTTCTCCAGATCCATTTGCATCATCCGCAGAAGATCCTTCTTACTTCGTCCCTCTGAGGGTAGTTGTATCGAATAAGAGTACAATCCTTCACCAGTACCCTGGCGAGATTTGAACAAGCCTATATCACGCACCTGAATGTTAGGATTAAAAACAATATTTTTGGTTGATTCAGCATTGTAGATGTCACTATACAAGGCCCCGAAAAAGGCTAATGAATAAAGTTGAGAAAGCGAAACTCCTGTGGCCTGGTAACTAATGCGACCACCCGCCGGAACTCCGTACACAGGATGAAAGTGATTTATGCTTCGCTTTGAATCCCATTTTGCCAATACTGATCTGAATAAATAGGAAGTATCAGCACCGCCGTTATGGTTTATGAAAAGCGGCTTATCCATGTTTACCTTAGACAACACGTCCTGCCTTCCTGTTTCGCTTTTGTCAACAAAATCCACAGTGCGACCATTAACAAAACTATCTACAGCGGAATCAGTTAATGAACTGGCTATGCCTCTTACTACACCTTCTTTGTCTATCAAGATAAGATGGGGAATAGTCCCTGGCCTAACAAGTCGCTTGTAAGCCACTGCATCGTATGCAGATGCCAGGGAGAGTTGATATTTATCTTTAATAATTTCGTATGCCTTTCGCTCGTCTCGGCCTTTAAGTGACGCTCCAGCAACTAAAAATATCTGCAAGCGACCTTCATATTTCTTTTGAAATTCATTCATTTTCGGAAAGGCCGCAATACATGCACCACAAGTAACAGCCCAGAAATCAAGAATCACATTTTGTCCTCGTAATTCCGTTAGCGAGGTTTTCGTATTCTTATAATACCGTACATCATTTAAAACAAAATCCGGGCATTTTTCTCCTACCACTGGAAATCCTTTAGGGGGCGATTGCGCCAGCAACCCGATTGGCATTAGCATAAAAGCTATTAGGCAAGAAGTCAGCTTTTGATTTCTAAAAAAAAACTTATTGATAACCTGCATTTTGCTGAAGATTTACATTATTAATAATATCATTTAAGGGAATAGGCCATACTGCCCAGTTAGGCGACCACACACCACCTTTCAAAGGAGTGACCACTGACATCACCTGATCTACTGTTGTTGTGCGTTTTAAATCCATCCATCTGTGTCCCCACTCACAAAAAAGTTCTCTTTGCCTTTCCACCGCGATTGAATCAAGAAGCTGGGTATTTGTAAACATCGGTGTGGTTCCCGCTAACGTCGCAAGCCCTGCTCTTGCTCTTATCTTATCCAGGTCAGAAACAGCCCCGGCAAGATTGTTCATTTTTGTACGAGCCTCTGCACGGACAAGGTACATTTCAGCTAACCTGAATGGTGTGGTATACTCGTCCACCGGTTGGGTTATTGTTCGGTATTTTCGAGGATATCGGTAAAGGACATTTGGAGTAACAGATGCATCGGTATAAGTTCCAATCCAATTGCTTCGCCTCAGATCGTTAGATTGGAAATGAGAAAACAACCTCGGGCTGATTGTAGTACTTCGAAGGGTAGAGGATACTGGCCTCGCCGTAATCGTAAAGTATAATGCTTCATATGAATTAAAAAAAGTTGTCGCTACAGGTAATTCAATTTGCCATATCACTTCTTTGCTCGATTTTTTAAAAACCACCGTAACTGGTTCCAGGGTGAATTTGTTATCCGACAAAACAGAACTCGATTCAATGTCAGCACTCTGCCAATCACCCTTGTACAGATATACCCTTGCCAGAAAAGCTGAGACAACGAAACTGTTCGGTCGGAGGCGATCAGAAATTTCGGCGACTGCATTAGTACCAACATATTTGGTTGTCAGCAATGATTTGGCCCTCTTTAGATCTTCAATGATCTGCGCATAGACAACTGCTGAGGTGTTTTTAGTACTCACCGCATTTTGAGTATAATCCGTCGTGGTGATCAATGGAATATCACCATACAGGTTGCAAAGGTAAAAGTGCCAAAAGGCTCTTAAAAACAATGCTTCCCCCAACAGCTGATTTCGAACAGATGGCGTAACGCTGTTCGCATTATTTAGTCCCTCAATTACACCGTTTGCCTGATAAATAAAGTTATAACCCCTGGTCCAAAGATTATTTGTCGGTGCGTCTTGCGACTGCAATGCATTTTGATAAAGTGTTCTCAGGCCTGTATTGGTTGATTTCAGGTCGAGTTCGTCGGAATACAAGCCCGTAAAGTTTGCAATGTTATAGCTGATCGGATAATCCGATCGCATGATACTTCCATAAAGTCCAGAGAGTGCCGCGATAGCTGTCTCATCACGTTCAAACACGGTTCTCGATATTAATTGATTTTGTGGAGGATCTAACGATACAAATTTTTTGCAGCTGGTTACGCTAAAAAGAATTATAATGAACAGTAAATTTTTCATATTACTTAACTTAAAAAAATTAGAGTTTTGCTTGAAATCCAAAAGTGAATGTTCTGAGTGTCGGAACTACAAACGAACGGCTGGGTGTTTCAGGATCATACCCTCTATAACCCGTAATCGTCAACAGGTTTTGAGCACGCAAGAACAACGAAAAATGACTGATATACTTCGTTGCTGTTTCGGGCAATTTTACATCGTAGTTAAGGGATAAGTTCTTTAGCCTGATAAAAGAGGCATCAATAATGTTCCCTGTGCTGTTGGAAAAATTGGAACCGTTTGTAAGAATAGTTGATTGCGATTGGGTCAGGGGTATATTCACTGTCGGATTCTTAACTTCAGAGATCATATTGCCTGTACCTTGATTAAAAATCCCCCTTGCAGGAAAAAATAATCCATCTCCATTTTGCTTGGTAAATTGTATCAGGCAGTCAAATTCAAAGGCTCCGAGTACAAAAGTGTTTTGTAAACCTCCAAAAAAATTATGACCAATAAAAACCGGTATTTGATCTTGTGTACTCGTCAAACTACCGTTCCCGTTTATATCTTCAAAAGTATATAGTCCTGTTGCGGGGTCAATACCATTATACTGGTACATAAATCGAAGTGAGTTAATCGGAAGTCCCTCAACAAATCTTCTGGCATAGCTGGAAGCTTTTAGATTTGGATATGAAACCAATTTGTTTCGCGGGAAACTGATATGTCCGCGTGAAGTCCAGGAAAACCTGGCACTTTTAATATTCACGGTTTGCAGTTCTATTTCAATACCGGTATTACTGATTATCGCAGGCAGATTCTGTCGGATATTAGTAAAGCCGGTTATAGAAGGTAGCCCGTACTGCACTAACTGGTTGCCTGTTCGATTGTCGAAGTAACTTATATTGAATCCTAGCTTATCTTTAAAAAACGATAGTTCCGCGGCAATTTCCAGTTTCGTTACCTTTTCCCAACCATAGTTCGGATTGGTCAGCTGCGTAGGCGTCAATGCAGGCACACCCTGATAAGGGATGGTAGAAGAAGAATAGGTATCAAGGTATTTGTAATCGCCAATTTCATCGTTACCTGTTGTAGCAATGCTTGACCTGAGTTTTCCAAATGATAACCAGGAAACGTTTTTAAACCAATGCTCCTTGGACAATATCCAGGCAACGCCAAGAGCGCCAAAATTTCCGAATCTCTTTCCAGGTCCGAAACGACTGCTTCCGTCTCGGCGACCGGTAACATTAATAATGTATTTGTTATTTAAATTGTAACCGAATCTTGCAAATAGGGCGGTGTATGCGTATTGTGCATTGGTACCGCTCAATTGAATTGACGAGGCTGCTCCTAGGGAATGCAGCAATGCATCACTCACGAAACCGGTACCGGAGATTGCCTGATAGTCCGACTTTTTATTTTGAAAAGTGGAACCCACTAAAACATCAACTTTCCCTGACACAAGTTTAAATGAATAAGACACCTGGGGTTCAATGATCCACGATGTCAGTTTATTAGACATGGCTTTATGCGTACGCAGGAAATTTGGCGGAACGGGTGACGCAGGATCTATTGAACTATATGGCTGCAAATTAATTTGTGAAAAATCAACCGTGTTATAGGATCCAGCCAGTTTAACTTCTAACCGGTCAATCGGGTTATATAGAAGTTTGATATTAGACAGCAGGTTCTTTGCTGATTCGTTGGCTTGTGTTCTTAAGCTTGCAAAAGGATTGGTCCAGGTAGAATTTGCCCAATTTAATGAACCATCTGATAAGAAGGGATCGGGCGCATTGGGAGCGGTAAAAACAAACGCGTCGACTCCGAAGGCGGGCAGATTATCCGTAGTATAAACATAATTACCAGTCAATGACGCCGAAAATTTTCTATTTAACGTGGAGTGAGTAACATTAAATTGTACAGCCCCCTTGGAAGAATAGAAGCTTCCCGGATATATTACTCCCTCTTTGCGATATGTTGTTCCCAGGCGGAATTTGGTGTGATGACTACCACCGGAAATTGCAATATTCGCCTCGGTCATAGACGCTGTATTTCCGATTAAAAGTTTTTGCCAGTCAGTGCTTCTGGTAGTATCCCAGGTTCCGTTCACATCAACGTCCCAAGGCATGGGCACCTGATTATCATTCTGAAAGGCCTCACGTCTTGCGGCCAGATACTGTGTAGTATTCATTAGCTTAACTTTAAGCGGTGCTTGGCTATAGCCGGTGTATACGCTTACGTCTACTTGTGTCTTACCTTCTTTTCCACGCTTTGTAGTAATTAATATAACTCCATTAGCACCCCGACTGCCATATATAGCAGTCGCATCCCCGTCTTTTAAGACCTGGATTTCATCTATATCAGACGGATTGAGATAATTTAGTGGACTCGCAAGACCGCCAGCTGTAAACTGGTTAGTACTTGAATTTAATGGGGCGGAATTGTAAGGCATACCATCGACAATGATCAACGGATCTGTGCCATTGTCTAAACTATTGCGACCCCTCAGGCTAATATTCAACCGGCGTCCATTCACTCCACTTGTCTGTTGAATAAAAAGCCCAGGCACGCGTGCAATCATAGCGGCCAGCGGATCGCCTACCGGTTGTCTTTCAATTTCTTTTGATGATATCGTAGAGACGTTGCCCGTATTCAACGCCTGCGTCGTATTATAATAACCTTTGCCTACCACCACATCGTCTAGCTTAGCAACTTTAGTTGTCGCCGTTATAGACAACTCTTTTCTTCCATTGAGTTTCGTTTCATAAGTATCAATCGTAACACCCGAAATAACAAGCGTAGCATTTTCATCTACACCGCTTAATATAAAATTTCCATTTCCATCTGTCGAAGTTCCTTTACCTGTTACGCCTTTGACAGTGACGCTCGCACCAGCTACCGGCTCACCCTTTTCATTTACTACTTTTCCCCTTACATCAATCAACGGCGGCGCAGCCACCACCCCATCATCAACTTCCCCTTCCGCCTTCCGCACAGAGATCACTTTATCGGTAATCGTATAATCAAGTCCCTGTGTCTTCAGGCATACATTCAATACTTCAACTAACTGCATCTTCGTGACAGAAACAGTAACAGGCTTTGCATCCCTTACCACTTCTCGTGTATAAGCGAAATAATATCCCGTCTGTTTTTCGATTTCTTTAAAGACCGTTTCGATCTTTGTGTCCTTTACATGAAGCGTGACCTGCTGGGCTGCCGTGTTAGCCGAAAGCTGCAGCGAGAAAGCGATCATGAGAATTACTGTGAGCTTCATAGCAAGTAATTTTTGTTTCATCCCCTTTCTGGAGAAACGGCGGGGTAGATAAGTTCTCATACCTTTACAGTGTTTGGTTTAATGAATCTTCGCAGTTTTGTTTTACTAAACGCCGCCAGTGTGTGTTCCACCACCACTGGCATTTTTATCTAAAAACAGTTACAATCTTCTTATCAACTTTAAACTTGACGCCACCCGTTTGCTCGAGTATCTTCAGCGCATTGATGAGTGTCGTTCCCCTCGGTATTGTTGCGATAAAATGACTATTCACTTTATCTTCATACACCACCTGCACATCATACCATCTTTCCATCTGCCGCATCAGTGCTTCGATCTTTATATCATTAAAACGAAATACGCCTTTCACCCACGCAGTTGCTGCATCCACATCACCGCCACGCACTAACGTTAATTTATCTTGCGAAGCTTCCACCTGCTCACCTGGCGCCATCAGCTGCACACTGTTTCCACGCAACACCTGCGCACTTCCTGATAACAGTGTCGTCACCATCGCTTTTTCATTTGAATAAGCATTGACATTAAACTCGGTCCCGAGATCATGCACTTCCATTCCATTCACAGAAACCTTGAACGGCATCTTTTCATTATGCACCACTTCAAAATAAGCTTCACCTGTTATTTCCACACGCCTTTCATTTCCTATGAACGCTACAGGAAATCTTATGGACGACCCTGCATTGAGATAGACCTTGGTACCATCAGATAACTTCGTATGATAACTTTCACCCCGCGCTGTTGTGAGCGTATTATACATCATCTCGGCACTTTCCTTTGCAGCCTCATACACCAGCTCCCCGTTTTCATTCTTCACAATAGTACCACCCTGTCTTGCGATCTGTCCCGCCATCGCGGTATCCAGCAAGACTTCGGTCCCGTCAGCGAGTGTCAACTTCGCGCGGAAGCTTCCCGGTGAAACATCATTTTTAAATCTTTCAACCTGTGTCTCTGCAACTGTAGTAGTACCATCCTCTTTCATCATCACGATATAACCACCGATACCCGCGAGGAGTATGATGCAGGCCGCTACCGCCCAACGCAAAATTTTCATGCGCACGACTTTCTTTTTCTTGAGTATACCATCCAGCACAGGTTGAAAATCCCTGCGTGTATAATCTTCCGTTTCCGGTTCGGCCATCATAAGCTCTTCGATCAATCCTTCCCATTCGGCATCATCGGTTTCACTGGCCAGGTACTCCGACAACTGCGCTCGCTCAGCATCGCTGGCCTTGCCATCAAGGTATCGCACCAGTAAAAATTCAATATGCGCCCGCATAATTTTATTCATAGGTATATATAGAGATGAATGAGAAAGGTTGAGGGATGAGAAGTTTACCAAACTTTTTTTCAGCAATCAAGAAACGATCGTCGATGGTCTACCGTCTATCGTCTACAGTCTCTCGTCAACGACCTACCCTCCCAGGATCACCGCCAGCGTCACGACTGAAAGTCCCGTTTGTTTGCTGAGTGTTTCCTGGAGGCTTTTTAATGCTAGCCCGATATGCGTTTTGACGGTGTTGACCGACACATTCATTTTTTCAGCAATCTCCTGGTGGCTCAGGCCTTCCCTCCGGCTGAGGAGATACACTTCCTTTTGCTTTTCGGTAAGTATGTTGACAGCATTGTGAATGAGTAATTCAACTTCTTTTGCTTCGAGCGTTTCTGTAATGTTATCATATCGGGCGGGTGCCATCGCCTCGTACACTCGGCCCCGGAGCCGGTCCCTGACGGCCAGGCTGCGCAGGTGTGTCAGGCAAACATTCGCCGCGATCTTATACAGCCACCCGGAAGGATTATCAATTCGGACAAGATCTGTCCTGTTCACCCATAACTTTAAAAACGTTTCCTGTAAAAGCTCCCTTGCAAGTTGTTCATCGCCTGCGATCTTCAGAATGTATGGAAATAATTTTGGAGTATAGGAATGAAAGATCTCCGTATAGGCAGCCTCATCGCCACGGGCGACAAGCAGAAATAATTCCTTTTCATTGGCTGCTCGAGACATCGGGGTACAGTTCAATTGAGACTACAATGCTACTATAAAACAGGCAATCGAACAAGGAAGGGTGCTGCACGCAGTGACAACTAACAGTTTGCCTGATGGTGGATAATGCATAAATGAAGAGGCAGCACGATGTGCCGCCTCTTTTTATATTTTATTCCATCACGCTACTGTGAGTTGTTGATGGTTCAAACAATAGGTTTTCATAGCATCGTCCCTTGCGTCGCACTCTTGTACCGCATCAATTGGTGCATCAGTCTACTTTCGTAAAATAGCTAGTCCCCTTGCTTTATGTGTCTTGATTGTACTGGGAGATAAGGAAAGTATCTTCGATATTTCCTTAACCGTTTTTCCTTCGATATACATGAGTTCAAAAACTTTTTTACAGACGGCAGGCAGTATTGAAAGCGAATCATGCAGTTCACGGATCGTTTCTGTTTTCAGGATTGTTTCAAAATGACTTTCAACATTTGGATACATTTCAATGATCACTTCCTCCTTTAATTCTCTTGTAGCTTTTCTTTTCTTGTACCGGTAACAATCATGTCTCACCACCTGGTACAAATAAGAACGAAGACCAGCAACGTCTTTAAAATTTGCGTGATGCTTCCATGTTTTCAGGAAAGCTTCTGAAGCAATTTCTTCTGCTGCGAATTGATCGTGCAAAATTGAATCAGCAAAAAATGTTAGTGCAGCGTAGTATTGTTCAAAGAAAAAATTAAAGCCCTTCTCCTCTCCTTTTATAAAGGAGTGAAGGAATTCTTCTTTTATCGCTTTTAACTTTGACAGTCCACCTCATTTATTTGTTTGCAATGAGGAGTCAAAGCTTTGCACCCGGAACACAACAACTAAAAAGAGACGTGGGTACTCCGCTTATCGTCCTGAGGCCGTCGAAAGCCCTGCACCAATAAGGGAGCCCACGCCTTAACGTGAGCCCTTGCCTATTGTCGTGGTGCTTTGAAATTTCGACGTTTCAGGACCAGACTCCAAGCGAAAGCTTCAATTCGTTTATATGAAGATTCGCAAAAATATTATTCTGAATAATCATTTATTCGGAACCTTATCAAATATAGCGCATATCAACGAATACTGGTACATGTACCTTTGATAAAATTTCATAATTGTTATCCCTTGCCTTTAAATGGGAGAGCTAACAAAAATTGAAAAATTCATTATTGCGAAAGTAAAAGAAATGCGTATCTATCATGGACTAAGCCAGATTACGCTTTCTCAAAAATTGAATATGACTGATAGTTTCGTTGGTCACGTAGAAACTCCAAAACGAAGAGCAAAATATAATATCAATCATTTAAATGCACTCGCCAAGCTCTTCAAGTGTTCTCCAAAAGATTTTATGCCGGATAAGCCTTTATAAACATTAGTGTCTACAACTAACCGTTCACCTGATGGTTTTAATGTATAAATGAAGAGGCAGCACCATGTGCCGCCTCTTTTTATATTTTATTCCATAACGCCACTGTGAGTTGTTGATGGTACAAACAATAGTTTTTCATTTTATCATTCCTTGCGTTGCACTTTTGTACTGGATTACAGAAAGCATCAATCTACTTTACGTAGTATAGCTAGTCCCCATGCTTTATGTGTTTTAACAGTACTGGCAGAAAGAGAAAGTATCTTCGAAACTTCCTTAACTGTTTTTCATTCGATGTAATGAGTTCAAAAACTTTTCTACATACTGCTTCGCAAGTCTCTAGAGGAATAAGTTCCTGCACTGGTTAATGAATTCTATCGCCTGATCTGGGGTTATTACATGTTAGAACACTCAACGGTCATGATTCACCCTGAATGTTGCCACTCCCCCTGCGTTCTGTCGTATTACTACGGTAATATTGGCAAAGCGCGGAACTGTCGATGACGTTAGAGCAAACGTTGTGAGTACTGTGCCCGGATTATTCGCTGCCCGTACCTGGAAAGTGTATGCACTGTTGTACAACCCAGGATAAGTTTTAAAATCTGTGTATTGCTTATATGCCAGGTTACTTACTTCGTTTGTTGTAGTTGAAGTACTCAAAGTTATGTTCAGCGGCATGCTGCTAGGTACCAGGTTAACGAACCGGATACCCGCAGTGCTGTCAGTGTGGTAGGGAATGCTTTCTTCAACTAGGATGCCCTCTGGTGCGGTGACCGTTCCAGTTAAGAAAAGCGTATATACCCCCCGATTTTTTGCTACAAATTTGGCATCAGTAAAATATGGCTTGGTAGTATCAATAGTTGGCCAGACATACAAGTTGTTTGTTCCTGCAACAATAGCTAATTGTGCACTGCCGTTGTTTGATACAGTTATTGCATTGCTACCAAGACGAACGGAGGAGCCTCCATTTACGGCATTAACTATGGCAATAGATGCAAGTGGAGTTGTTCCAACTTCATCCTTTTCACAAGAAACATAAGAAATTGCAATAATTAGTAAAAGTAGCCTTTGAGGTAAGTATTTCATTTGTAATTAATTTTGAGGTAAATATTTATTGCCAATGTTCTGACACTTTCTTTTGTTCGATTTGGTTCCAGGTTCCTGAAGAGTCATTTGCCATTTTGCTATTC
The DNA here is from genome assembly GCA_036676415.1 of Chitinophagaceae bacterium. GTDB lineage: Bacteria > Bacteroidota > Bacteroidia > Chitinophagales > Chitinophagaceae > JAEZDC01. The sequence goes on along the minus strand of JAKFCX010000060.1, from coordinate 129 downwards.
CAGATTTTACAAACTTTACAATCCTGACTGCAATTACCAGATGGATCGTATGAATATCCTGTTTCAATTTGTTTAAGCCTTGCCGGAATGCCAGCCGTCATCCATAATGGCGCTGGTGCCTGCTTCAAA
>JAKFCX010000059.1:0-4268 GCA_036676415.1 Chitinophagaceae bacterium | reverse complement strand
ACGAAATAAACAAGTGGCGAACAAATACCTTGCGCAATTTCCAAAGCAAAAAACCTTTAATATTAATGATGTCTTCGGAGGGTGGGCCAAAGCGCAGAAAACTCACTTTGTAAATGGTGCGATTTTTGATCAAATTTATACTGAAAAATAAACGTGCTGTGGTTTGACGCGATCACGTTCGAACATAAAAGTGGATATACACATATCCACTTTTATTATATTTTAAGCATAAAAATGTATATAATAACGCCAATCTCAACTTTGAATAAGGCTTTCCAGTTGTAAAGGTGGATTTCCTAATCGTGTATTTAAAATTACTGCAATGGTATGTGAAAGAATCTTACGCGTAATTCTATGCGTTAAATGCCATAAATCTTTAGCTCTTACTTTTTGAATGTGAAATCGTTCAGTTAATTGACCTATAACAGTCTCAATTTTTCTACGAGCATTCATGAGCCTCGCCATAGCTTCCTTAGACCTGCTATCAGTCATGTTCTTTCTATAAGGTGTTTGTAAATCAATATCTTGGTACTTAAAATAGTGTTTTAATTCAGGTCTTAAGTATCCTTTATCACCACCAAGTAATCCCTGAATATCTTGAGTAATTTCTGGTGCAACATCACGTTCATCACAATGAGCTGGAGCAAAAGTATAGCCTGTAATCATTCCTGAAAAGTTAATAACGATATGTCCTTTGAAACCATAATATTTTTCTTGTTTAGCCGCACAATAACTAAAACCTGCAGATTCTTTGAAGTTTTTATGTTTTTTTGCTCTAGCATAACGACAAACAGGTATAGGAAAGCCATCGATAAAATGAATATTATCTAAACCGAAAACAGATTTTAGTTGTGACATAATCTGTTGATTTACATGCCATAATTTTGCACAATGTTTGCAAAAATTAGGATAGGAACCTAATTTTGGAAACCATTCAAACCAATTGTGTTTAAAGTAGAACCAGATATTTTTATCAGAATCTAAGCCAAGAAACTCTCCCACAATTTGTATAGTAAGAATTTCAATATCACTTAAAGCGGGTGGAAATCCTCTACTTCTTAAAGGTTGAATGACAATCGCTGAGTAAAATTGCTCTATGATTAAAAATACAGAAATGATAAATTCGTAAATGGACATAACTTGCTTTGCTTTGCTTTGCTTTGCTTTTCTTAGTCGAAAATTAAATTGGATTATGTCCTTTTTATTTCAAAGACTTAAAAAGTTGAGATTCGCGTAAAATATGTCATACAAATCTAATAATACATTAAGTCTACCAAGGGTTGTTTATGTGGAAATTATCGCTTTTAACTACTGTAATTTCATTGGTGGTAGCCTCTTGTGCATCTGATCCTTACTCAAAGCCTTCTGCTTTACGGTTTCAAAATAATAAGCAAGGTTATAATCAGGAGATCAATGTCAACAGAGATGCTAAATTATGCGCAGGGGATACAAGAGATGAACAGAGTTGCTCAATTCATTTCTATATTGACAGTATTGAATCAGGTAAATTCTATATCAATAATACGGCAAAGTATTATTTAAAACCAGAAGTTTATAATTTCAAAGTTAAAAATTGTAGCGGCGAAAAAAATTGTCAGAGTTGCGATGTCGACTTGCGGCCAGATCAATTAAAAGATCGTAACTTTATTCTTTCTGTAGATGCTGCTGGTGTACCTTTTATTTCAAATAATGGTCATCCTTTGGCTTGTAGACAACAGCCAGCAGCTCAAAAGCCTGTCGTTGCTCCTGTTGAGCATACTGAAACAATTGATTTGGCAGCCGATACATTATTTAAATTTGATGGTTCATCTTTAAATGATTTATTGCCTAAAGGCCGTCAGGAAGTTCAGGACGTAGCATCAAAAATTTCAACAGGTTTTGTTTCTGTCAGTAAGATCATATTGGTCGGTCATACGGATCGTCTAGGAAGCGAAACTTATAACCAAAAACTTGGTCAGAATCGTGCTGAAACTGTACGTAGTCTGCTTGTTCAAAATGGCGTATCCGCAAATATTATCTCGGTGGCAAGTGCAGGGAAGAATCAACCAGTCACGGACGGCTGTCCTACGGTTAAATCTCGTGAAGCACTAAAAGCATGTTTACAGCCCGATCGTCGCGTGACGGTACAAATTACGGGCATTACCAAGTAATTCAGCATTTAAAAGTTTCAACGAATATAGGCCACACAGAACATGACAAATTTTATTGTAGTAGAAAAAGATTCTTTAAATAAAGTATCTATCAACACGCAACATATCACTTTAACAGAAGCATCAATTGTCCATACCAAAATGCATCGTAATGATGTAGCAGAGTTTTTACGTGATGGCAATAACCTGATTTTAAAGTTAAATAATGGTGAAACTGTCCTTATCGAAAACTTCTTTGTCGTATATGACAAAGTTGATTCTGATCTGGTTTTTGAAGAAGATGGTTGTATCTTATACTGGTTTGATGGTGTTTCTGGTTTTAAGGGAATACCTGGGCTTGAGGTCTTATTACCTGCTAGTGCGGCAGGTGGGTCTTTACTGCCATGGATTATTGGTGGTGGTGCTGTTATTGGTGGCATCATTGCAGCCGCAGGAAGTGGCGGTGGAGGGGATAAAAACGCATGGCCAATCGCCGTTAAGGATGAAATTACAGGTGTTGAAGATACCCCAGTTAATGGCAATGTTTTAACTAATGATCGTGATCCTGATGGAAACGCAATCACAGTTACTCAATTTGTTGTGGAGGGTAAAAGCTATAATGCAGGCCAAACCGTTACAATTGATAAAATTGGCGAGCTAACGCTCAATGCCGATGGAACTTATCACTTTGTCCCTGCGACTAACTGGAATGGCACCGTTCCAACAGTTACTTATACAATTAGTGATGGCCAGGGTGGAACCGCTTCAGCGGAATTGGTAATCACAATTACACCTGATGCAAATCCTTCGATTAGCATAAAAGATGAAAATGGCGGCAGTGAAAATCCGAACAATACTACTGATACATTAATTGAACAGGGGCATGTTACTGTATATGAACAGGGTTTAACTGATACATCGGGTTCAAATAAAGAAACGGGTAGTATTACGATTGGGGCTGGTGATGGCGTAAAGTCTGTTACGGTTGGTGATACCAATATTTTGCTAACAGATCTGGAAAATGCCTCAACTACACCGATTATTATCAACACGCCTCATGGCAAGATCATCATTACTGACTATACGCCAAATGGTCAGGAATTTAATGGCGTATCTACGGGTGGCACCATTACTTATGAATATGAACTAGATCAACCTGTTACCAACGATGCATCACACACCGATAACTTTCTGGAAGAAGTCGGTATATCTGTGACAGATCAAAGTAATATTGTGAGCAGTGGCAGTCTAGTCATTAGCATTATTGATGATGCACCACTTGCCAAAAACGACATCGATAATGTGGCTGCTAATCAATTTACCCCTGAAACTGGAAATGTACTGACGGGTGTTGGTACGAGTAGTGGGGCTACAGGTGCAGACAAAATTAGTGCCGATGGAGTGAGCATCTCCACAGTGGTTAGTGATAATGTATCTGCTAACGTGGTAACAGATGATGGCACAACGCTGACGATCGAAGGGCAGTATGGTACTCTAATACTCAATAAGACCACAGGTGAATATAGTTACGAGCGTCATGAAGGTACGCCGGGCGGTGTAAATGAGGTATTTACTTATACATTGGTTGACGGTGATGGGGATAGCTCAACAGCTAGCTTGACATTAGTCATTGGCAATAGTGCGCCTCTTGTTACGCTTCCTTCGAGCGATGGAGAGAGTACCAAAGTCTATGAATCAGGTTTGAATAATGGTGGCTCTAAAGCATCTACTGATAAGGAAGCAACAAGCGGTACAATTGCTTTTACCTCTCCAGATGGTTTGGCTTCTCAAGATGCAGTGAAGTTAGGTGGACATACCCTAACGACAGCAGATCAAACATTCTCGGATGGTTTAACTGCACGCTATGAATACAATTCGGCAACTGGTACAGGTATTATCCACTATAGCTACACACTTCCTGCGAATACGTCAGGTGATAATACCAATGCAACATTTGCAGTGGAAGTGACAGATATCGATGGCGATAAAACAGCTTCGGGTGATCTGGTTATTAATATTATAGATGACGCACCTGTTGCGAAGCCTGACACGAATAGCATTACAGAAGACAGCGTACCTAATCCAGTCAGTGGCAACGTACTGACAGGAGGCGTATCTAGTGGAGATACAGCTGATACC
>JAKFCX010000058.1:0-106945 GCA_036676415.1 Chitinophagaceae bacterium | reverse complement strand
TCTCCACGAAATAATTCATTAATGAAACGATACCTGTCGTTAATGCCAATGGCTTTTTTCAGATCAATAACAGGATCACTTTTTATGGTAGACGCTAACTCCTTTTTTTCTTCCTTCAGTTTATCATTAAGACTATCGCCATCAATATGAACATCATTCAACTCGTAAACCTCTTTCTGGTGTGCAAGCGTAGGTACTTCTGCTATTGGGTCAAAGATTAACTCAGGCTGCTCTTCTTTTTTTGGCTTCGATGCTTGAGGCTGGGCAGGAGGTTTTAAGATATATGATCGAATCGTGTCTGGAAGTGAGGGTTTGTCCTGTACTACTTGTTCAGGTTTTTCTTTCCTCGGTTCGGGAGTAGATTTAGGAATTTCCACAGGAACTGCAACTTCAGCATATACATCTTGCTGTATCCTGTGCACTTTCGGTAAGATTACAGATACTTTTTCTCTGTTGGCGGTTTCTATTTTTTCATGCCCTAATTCCGATAACAATAATTGAACAGTGACCAGCAAACTATTTTTATCAACATTCTGGTCATATTGTTCTTTTAATTTATGTATGAGTGCACCCACTCTTTCCATGGGATGTAATATTTTTGATGGTTAGAAGTGTTTAAAGTTACGTACAGTTCACCAACTATAACATACCCCGAAAAATGTTTATTGAACCAAATATCAGCGGAGAGCGAAGAGGCTGGATCGAAGTGATCTGCGGAAGCATGTTTAGCGGAAAAACAGAGGAACTTATCCGTCGTTTGAAGAGAGTGAAGTATGCTAATCTTAAAGTGGAAATTTTTAAGCCAGCGATTGATGTGCGATATGATGAAGTGAACGTAGTTAGTCATGATAGTAATGCGATCCTTTCTACGCCAATAGATAATTCGCAAACGATCTTATTGATGGCAGATGATGTAGATGTGGTAGGTATTGATGAAGCACAGTTCTTTGATGATCAGATATGTCACGTTTGCGAAACACTTGCATTAAAAGGGATACGTGTGATCGTTGCCGGTTTGGACATGGATTACCTGGGAAGACCTTTCGGACAAATGCCTGGCTTGTTAGCCATTGCTGATTACATTACCAAGCTCCATGCTATATGTATGAAATGCGGAAACATTGCAAATGTATCCTACCGGAAAACAACACAGGAAGGGCAAGTGCTTTTGGGTGAAAAGGATATTTATGAACCTCGTTGCAGGATCTGTGCACAGGAAAGACCTGTATAAAAATCAAATTCTTCTATAATGAATTTCAGTTGCCTTAGTTTCTTCGCCTTCAGGTGAAATATTATAAGCGACTATTTTTATTTCATTATCGTTTACCATTTCAATATTGGTACGCCATCCCCAATGTTGTTCTGTTTCCGGGGTAACATAAGCATAGCTGCCTAATACTGAAAGATTATTATCATCTCTTTTCCCTTCAGAAAACATGAGTGCAGTACCTGTATGGAAGCTATCGATCCATGCACTTTCAAATTTATTCAGGCTTAGATTATAACCTATGATGTTGATTCCCTCTAAAGGCTTATCGCCAAAACTTCCTTTGTATTCATGAATGATAAATCGGCCATCCATAATTACCCGTATGGTGCCTTTAACAGGAGACTCATCTGCAACTTTATCCGGTTCAAACCATGTCTTAGCTGTACCATGCCATTCACCTGCAAGTTGGCTTAGTTTAAAATGTACACCATCAGTTTTTGAGTTTTTGAACTTTTCGCTCATAGCAGTTATTTGTAATGAAGTTACTGTTTGATTGAAAGGCTGGCAAAATAAAAAGCCCCAACATATCGTTGAGGCGTTTCTAAAATATTATCTATTATGGTAAAGCTGTCCAGCTTACTTTGTCAAAATATATTTGTCCATCGGTAGGTGAAGTCCAGCTTGCATCTGCACCACCACGGAATGTTTCAAAGCAAATTCTGTTGATCAAACGCTTGGCATCGTTTGTTGTCCAACGCATAGCTTTATCAAGTAATGTTGTTCCGTTGATGCTAACCTGTAACCTGCCATCAGTGTTACTGCCAGTATTGCTCTTCACATAAATTTTCACTGTGTGCCATTGACCCTTTGCAATATTTCCTGTTGCAGGATATGATTTAGCGAAATCATCACCATACTGTCCTGGCTGATCTTTATGATAGATATAAGGCTTCAGGTAAGAACGACCTCCGCTTTTGTACCACATAATGCGAGCACTTCCTCCATTACCATCAGTTGCAGGCTGACCACCGGTATAACCAGCACCAAGTAAGAAACCAAATCCGACTTTACCACCAGCACTGAAATCAAAATTGTTATCGAACATCATATCGAACTGAAGTTGGTATTCGGCACCATCAGCAATATCTATCCAGCTTACCAATCCACCTTCAGGTCCAACAACATTTGCAGTTAAAGTCGTTCTGAGTTTTCCTCCTATGATCTGCATGCGATTCTGATTCCATCCTGTAACAACATTTTTAAAATCCAATGTTGCCTGTGCTAACGTATAAGGACCATCAGGTCTGTTGTTCCATGTAGTACTTGGACTATATGCAGAAGTTCCACTTCCAGAAGTGCTTGTTGCAGATGCTGATCCATTTGCAGGAGGAGGAGGTGTCGCATTTGAATTACTATTAGGAGGAGGTGTATTTGTATAACTTGTAGTATCTGCATTTGTTTGTTGATGTGATGCTACCATTACATCATTCACTACAGAACTTTTAGTGCAACTAACGAATAAACCTGTTGATAAGAAAACAATCGTGGCTATAGCCAGCTTCTTTGGCATGTTTTTCAGCATAGGAATATTTTTAACTAGGATAATGAATCAGGGGTTATTGATAAGCAAAGTATTTATTTTTTTCTACAATTACTTACTCATGTTGTAGAATATTTCTACACTTGGCAACTAATATGCCGAAGGTTTACGAAATAATTAAATGAAGATTATAATGGCTACAACCCTTAATATGAATTTCATTTTTTTCATTGGTAAACTGCTGCTTGATGATATTGTAATTTCCTGCTTTTGTTCTTTATCAATGCTTTATTTAATTTTTACGGTGCCATGATACACAACTGCTGCTTGCGTTTATAAATTGTTGGAGAATCGTTAATAGCACTACTGCTGCTATAAGAAGTAAAAATGAGTTTTAAAATAGATGTTATGCCAAAGAAAGGATCATAATAGAATTAACAATTAGCGCTTCTAATATTCCATTTTTCTCAAGCCAGGAGCTTTTACCCATGTAAAGATTACAACCAGAATAGTCATGCAGCCTCCAAACACTACTGATGGAATTACACCAAGTAATTTGGCTGCAACACCACTTTCAAATTGACCAAGTTCGTTACTGCTATTGATGAACATGGAATTTACACTCATTACTCTTCCACGCATATTATCAGGTGTTTTCATCTGAAGGATGGTGCCACGTATCACAACACTAAATCCATCCAATATACCGCTGAGTAATAACGCAGCAAATGAAAGCCAGAACCATTTTGATAAAGCAAAGATGATAATGCATGCTCCGAATCCTGCAATGGCAAGCATTAATATCATTCCCTGTTTTCTTTTTAAAGGGAACAAGGTTAACATGATAACACTAAGTATCGCTCCCATATCTGTTGCAGCATTTAAGAAACCAAAGCCCTGTGAGCCTACATGCAATATATCTGTAGCAAAGGCAGGTAGTAAAGCAACAGCTCCACCAAAAAGAACGGCAAAAAGATCAAGTGTTAATGCACCCAACACTTCTTTTGTTCTTATTACAAATCGTAATCCTTCTGTAATGCTCTTCCAGGTTTTCTTTTCACCGGCTTCATTCAATGGAGGTTTTCTTTTTAATAAAGTCATATAAAAAAAAGAAAAAACCACCAGTGAAATAATCACTATCAAAGTACCTGTGTTGCCTAATCCTGCAATAAGAAATCCACCCAAAGCATGTCCTGCAACCGAAGCTGTTAGCCATGTGCCCTGGTTCCATGTAGTGGCATTACTGAGTATAGGTTTTGGAACGATGGCTGCAAGTAGTGTATGAAAAACAGGACCAGTAAAAGCTCTGATGATGCCGGTACAAAAAACAACAAAGTATATACAGTATGTAAGGTTAGTGTTCGATAAACGATTTGATGAATAATTCGTGGATAAGGCCAGCAAAACAACTGCACACAATAAATAAAAAGTCATTCCCTTTAGCAGCAGCTTTCTTTTTTCGCTGATGTCTATTACATGGCCAGCATATAAAGCAAATGATAAAGCAGGGATCACTTCGCTCAATCCAATTAGTCCAATGGCAAAAGGGTCTTTGGTAAGTTGATAAACCCACCAGCCAACTAAAGTACCCATCATCCGTAATCCCATGATGAAGAGAAAGCGACCCATCAGCAAATTGCGGAATTCAATGATCCTTATCGATGCAAAAGGATCATGACGAGTGTTGGCATTACTCATTAAAAATAATTATGGAAGCGTTAGATATTGCTGTCCTCCTTCGTAATCTTTATCCAGTGCATCAATGATGATCTGCAGATGCTTTTCATTTCCTAAAAAATCAGCATTGCTGGCATCTACAAATATCGTTTTAATGTTATGTTGTTTAATGTAGCTGGTGTAAGTTTCCTGTACCTTGAACAAATACTCGTCAGGAATATTTTGTTCATACTCTCTGTTACGCTTTTTTATGTTTGCCTGCAGCTTTTGGACAGGAGCATGGAGGTAGATGAGTATATCCGGGAAAACAAGTTGTTGATGAATGATATCAAATAGCTTTTGATACAACCTGAATTCTTCATCAGGCAAAGTAACCTTGGCAAACAACAGGCATTTGGTGAAGAGATAATCCGAAATAGTAATGCTTTGAAAAAGATCGGTTGTGTGGATCATATCTTTCAACTGCTTATATCGTTCAGCCATAAAGAACAATTCCAGCGGAAAAGCATATTGCTCCGGATTCTCATAAAATTTTGGCAGGAATGGGTTGTCTGCAAATTCCTCCAATATCAGCCTTGCATTAAAATGCTTTGATAATAAATGAGCCAGCGTTGTTTTTCCTGCTCCAATATTCCCCTCTATCGTTATAAAATGATGCTGCATTGCCCGGCAAAATTACTGGCAGCAACGGTGGTGTTCTCAGGAAATTTTCGTCACCGGTAAACTATCTGGACAATCAGTTAATAACTCGGCAATTGTTTTGTTTAGCGTGGGATGAATGACACTTGCAGCTACTTCACTAAGTGGAATCAACGCAAATTTTCTTAAATGAAGCGATGGATGAGGCACAATAAGCCCTGGTTTTTGCATCACCAGTTCACCTATTAGTAAAATATCTATATCAATTGTCCTGGGACCCATTTTTTCCATCCGTAATCTTCCAAGCTTTTTTTCTATTTCCAGCAATCGTTTCATCAATTCTCCGGGTTCAAGTTCTGTATTCAGCACCACAACCTGGTTGAGAAAAGCAGGCTGATCTGTATTCCCCCATGCTGCAGTTTCATAAACAGATGACATTGCAATGATATCGCCGCAATCCGGTTCAATATGTTCGATCGCCTTTTGAAGATTAAGCAATCTGTCTCCAAGATTTCCTCCGATTAGTAGATATGCTGTGTTCATCTGGCTTCAAAGTTACTTTATGCAATAGTTTCAAACCGTCAATTTATTTCCCCCGCTTTCCAATAACTTGATAGATTTGCCCTTCCAACGAGGCTTATGAGTAAAAAATACAGCCAGATTACAGCTATGCTGGCTATAATGAGAGCAAGTTTACGAGCTGCATTCCGAAGTCCCCAGGGAGTTTTCTTCAGTCTTTTTTTCCCGATAGTGTTGATCGTGATCTTTGGTTCATTAGGAAGAAACAGTGGAGTAAACGTTGATGTGGCTTTTGACGAGAAAACAGATTCTGCCAACATTATTTACCAGGCAATAAATAAAAACAGTCTTTTTGATATTAAAAAAGGTTCCACCGAACATATCAATGATCTTCTTAAAAAAGGACGAATCACCGCTAAGATCAGGATCGTTCCTTTAAAATCTGGTGATACTATTAAATATGATATTCATCTGATCACATCTTCTGCCAGCATGCGTGACTTCAATGTATTACGTACAGCACTGGAGAATGTAATACAGGATGTAGATGCAAAAATTTATCCGGCAAGACCATCAACAGCTTTTATCAGCAATGAGATGGTCAAAGGAAGAGTGTATTCCCAGATCGATTTTCTTCTACCGGGCATGATCGGTTTCTCATTGATCGGTGCTGCCATATTTGGTATTGCGTTTTCTTTTTATTCGCTAAAGGAAACACTCGTATTAAAACGGCTCTATTCAACACCAATTAGGAAGCCATACATTGTTTTGGGAGAAGGAATAGCAAGAGTGATCTTCCAGTTAACTACTGTTGTTGCGTTGATTGCTTTTGGTTATTTCGCTTATGATTTCACGCTGGCAAATGGTTTCATCACTTTCCTTGAAATGATGGTGCTCAGTTTTCTTGGCCTTATTGTTTTTATGGGTTTTGGTTTTGTTATCAGTGGCATCTCCAAAAATCAGAATGTGATACCGATCTATGCTAACCTGTTTATGTTTCCGCAGTATTTTTTATCAGGAACCTTCTTTCCCAAAACTGCATTGCCAATAGGATTACAGGCAATTATAAATTATTTACCGCTAACAGCTCTTAACGATGCTATGCGAAATGTGGCTTTTGAAGGAACAGGTTTGTTATCCTGCTGGAAGGAGATCAGTATTTTGGTTGTTTGGGGCATTATTGTGTATGCAATTGCTGTGAGAGTATTTAAATGGGAATGATTATGAAACCAGCAATCATTCATAGTTCATCTTTGTTGCGTCGCACTCTTGTACTTCCGGTAATTCTCTTCAGCTAAAAAAAAATCAACATGCGTTTTGTAAAATTGGGTATCATCAGTGTTATTGTCATCTTCATTATACTAACCGCAATGAGTTCTTTATTGCCGTCGCAGATACTTGTTTCAAGGGCAGTTGATATTAAAGGTTCAGTTGATCAGGTAAGACAACATCTTTTCCTGCTTCAAAACTGGGAAAGTTGGATGACAGATGCACAAGGACAAAAAGCCGTTCAAACTTTTAGTAAGGCGGAAAATTCTTTGGTCATAGGAAATACGACCATCTCAATTGTTTCAACAACAGATTCTACTTTATCTACTAATTGGACTTCTCCCAGCAACATGAGAGGCCTCTTTCGTATCATCAATCACCACTCCCCAGATTCTCTCATCACCGTACAATGGCAAATGGAGCAGGATGTTAAATGGTATCCATGGGAGAAATTTGCTTCTATTACAAAAGATGAAATCTGGGGTGGATCTATGGAAAAGAGCCTGGAAAACTTAAAACTCCTCGTTGAAGCTCAATAAAAAATAATTACGGTAAGGTGCAACGGTTACTCAAAATCCCATGTCAACCCATGTAGCATACATGGATCAAACCTTTAAATTGATAGAAGCCTGCCTGCATGGTAACGAAACTGCTCAGAAGCAGTTGTATGATACGTATGCAAGGCAAATGCTGGGTGTTTGCTACCGGTACACAAAATCTATGGAAGATGCTGAAGATGTATTGCAGGAAGGATTTATACGGGTTTTTAGAAATCTCGACAAGTTTAAAGGTGAAGGAGAACTAGGTGCATGGATTCGGAAGATCATGGTGAACGCTGCACTTAATTTCTTAAAAAAACACCAGGTATACAGGGACGAGCTGATCATTAAAGAAGAATTTATGCATCCTGTTAGTGATGCTGATCCTGCGGTTACACTTAATGCAAAGGAACTGATACAACTGGTACGGCAATTACCTGCAGGCTATCAAACGATCTTCAACTTGTATGCGGTAGAAGGTTATTCGCATGTTGAAATAGGAAAAATGCTGGGCATCAGTGAAAGCACCAGCAGGTCACAATATATGAGGGCAAGAAATCTGCTGATTACATGGATGGAAAAGTTTTCCGGGGAAACTAAAAAGGTGAATTATGTCTGAGAATTTCGAACAGAGTGTGAAAAATATACTTGATGATGTTCAGTTTGAACCTCATGATGAAGTGTGGCAAAATGTGAGGCATGCAATGAAGCCTGAAGAGAAAAAGCGACGTATTATTTTCTGGTGGATCATACCTTTTGTGCTTACCGGCGGAGTTTTCTTGTATTTGTTAATAAACAATCGTGATTTGGAACAGGAGGCGGAAAATTCAATAAAGATCAATCAGGGCAATAGTCCGGTTAACCAGGGAAACAAAGAGGTTGCTAAGAATAATTCTCAGAAAGTAAATGAGCATGAATCTTTCTCCGGGAGATCAGAACCTTTTATTCCACTCGTTACAGAAGTGAAAGTATTCTCTCCAGGAAAAACGCCAGGTACACAGGCTATACTTGCAACTAAAAATGTGACAGGAGATAATGAAATAGATCGTTCATCTTATTCCGTTGCAATAAAAGATAGTTCCACATATGATGCTGCAACGACCAATAAAAATGAAATAACCGCAGCGGGTATAGATGAAAAAAATGAAACCTTGATCGACTCATTAAAAAATGATCGGGTCACAGATACCGTTATACTGAGTAAAGCAGGTAATGCTGCCACTGTTCAGCAAAAACAATCCGGTGAGAAATGGAAAATTGGGTTAACTGCAGATATCGGGATCAGCAACAAGGTCAAAAACATCGTTGAAAGTAATGCAAGTACTTCAAGGGTTTCTTTCTCTAATGTAACTACAGGTACGTCGAGTGGAGTTTCCGGTTCTCCGGTATATCAAAAAAGCACTACTACAGGTAAGATGCTTTGGGGCATTGGGTTCTCGGCTCAGAAGAATTTTAGAAAGCGAATGTCTTTCCAGTTTTCAGCAGGCTATCAGCACCAGCAATTCTCAAGTATTACCAGCACATACAGCAACCCGGCTTTAACGGTTATGCTGGAAAAGGAATTACGTAAGTATGATCTTCATTTTCTGAATGTTTATTCGGGTTTTTCGATGAAACTGGTGCAGTTTGAGGATATGAAGTTTAGTTTGGGCGGAGGAATTGACAACCATGTTTTACTGGCTGCTAAATACGATCAAAACAAATACGTTTTTAGTTCCGGCCAATCCCTTTATCAGACAGTTAAATCGCCGGGCGATTATAAAACCTGGCAGCCTCATATACGAATGCAATTGCTGGCTGAAATTTTTTCATCAAAACATAACATGCTACAACTATCACCGTATCTCCGTTATGGTCTACGTTCCTTTGAAAATCAAACCGGTAATAAAAACCATTTAATGTCTTTCGGATTAACAACAACTTATTTTTTTAAGTGAATGCAACGTTCTTTGTTTTTGTGCACTCAACCTTTCAAACGCTTATTATGAAAATCAAAACAATTTTTGCAACCATTTTAATAGCTTTAGTTGCGTTCATGTTTAGCGGTTGTTTTAAAGACACCGTGGTGGAGAAATATACATTTTACAGACCCGTTTATAAAACAAGGGCAGAAGTAAGAGCAGCTATTAAGAGTGGACCTGCACAGGTGATTCATCAACCCGGAAAAATATTTGTAAGAGGTAATTATATTTTTCTGAATGATGTTAATCGTGGAATCCATATCATCGATTATTCCACACCTGCTTCCCCAACTAATATTGCTTTCATCAGCATTCCGGGTAATGTTGACATTGCGGTTAACGGAAATTATTTATATGCAGATCAGTACACTGACCTGGTTACATTAGACATTTCCAATCCCTTAAATATTTCAGCGGTTAATTTTGAAGACAAAGTATTTCCACAGCAATATTTTGTACCGGATACAAGCCTTGTTATTGCCGACTGGAAAAGAATAGATACAGTAATTAAACATAAAGGTGACTTCAGTCTGGATAAGAATCTTGTTACGTTCAGTCCGTTTACCAATGCCCAGGGTGGAACAGTAGGATCTTCAGGATCAGCCGGACAGGCAGGTTCAATGGCAAGGTTTGGTTTGATGAACAGCAGGCTGTACACAGTTTCAACGTGGGAACTGAAAGTATTTAATGTTGCAAATGCAGCTGACCCGGTATTTGTAAAAAGTCTCTCTGCAGGTGCCGGTAATATTGAAACCATTTATCCTTTCAAGAATAACCTGTTCATTGGTTCTATGAATGGCATGCATATATTCTCAGTGGCCAATCCGGATAACCCTGTTAAGACAGGAATGTTTGCTCATGCCACAGCCTGTGATCCGGTTATTGTGGATGATACATATGCTTATGTTACTTTACGTACAGGAACTTTTTGTGCAGGACCAAATAACCAGATGGATGTGGTAAACATTTCAAACCTTGCTAGCCCGTCTTTGGTGAAAACATATCCATTCACCAATCCATTTGGCCTGGCTAAGGATGGTGATCATATATTTCTTTGCGATGGCATCGCAGGATTAAGAATTCTCAATGCACAGAACGTAAACAATATTACTACCGTAAAGACCCTGGGTGGAATGGAAACTTATGATGTAATAGCCATTAACAACATCGCAATCACCGTTGCCAAAGATGGACTGTACCTGGTTGATTACAGTAATATAGCTAATGTAAAAGTGATTAGTAAGATATCAACCCGTAACTAGTATGAAATCAATTTCCTTATTATCCATGTTGTTGCTTTCAACATTTTGTTATGCTCAGAAGTATAGCGGAAGTTTTGAGGCCGGTGTAACCAATGGAAATTTTCAAACCAATGCATACTTAAATACCTCTCACGGGTTAGTGTTAAACAGTTGGTATTTTGGATTGGGATCGGGTGTCGATTATTATCGCTTTAGAACTGTTCCTGTATTTGCAGAGATCAGGAAAGATTTCTCAGATAGAAATATCCGACCCTTTGTTCAAATTGCAGGAGGATTGAACATCGATTGGCTTACACAGGAACAGAAAGATCACCGGTTTAGCTGGTGGCAAACCACACCTTCTACATTTACACGTGGCGTTTATTTCAAAGGAGGAACAGGTGTATTATTCAATGCTCATAAGCAAGTGAGATTTGCAACAACTATTTCATGGAGTTATAAATCGATAACTGAAAAATACAATGACAGGGTATGGGATCCATGGCCTCAACCCGGTAACAGTTTAACAGAAAAAACACTGTTGTACAAATTGCAAAGAGTAGATCTTGGTGTAAAAGTGATCTTCTAATCTAACGGCAGGGGATGTGTTTGAATGAACCTAAGATTCCTCTGTATTCCCTGCCATTTACTTCTCTTTAGCGGTGAATCTTTAAATATTCTTTTGAATGATTCTTGAGTCAGCGATTCCCATTCGTTGGTAGTAAGATTTAAAATTTCAGGTATAGGAGTAAATGCAGCTTCATTGGTAGGTTTGCTAAAACGATTCCACGGACACACATCCTGGCAAACATCACAACCAAACATCCAGTTATCAAACTTTCCCGACATATCATTCGGAATCAGCGAATCTTTTAATTCAATCGTATAATATGAAATGCATTTGCTTCCATTAATGACTTTGTTTTCAAGGATAGCATCTGTAGGACAAGCATCAATGCATCTCCTGCAACTTCCACAATAGTCTTTCGCAAAAGGATCGTCATAAGCCAGGTCGATATCAACGATTAATGTGGCAATAAAGAAAAATGAACCTGAGCCTTTGGTTATCATATTGCCATTCTTACCGATCCATCCTAAGCCACTTTTCTGAGCCCAGGTTCTCTCAAGTACAGGAGCCGAATCAACAAAACCTCTTCCATTTACTTGTCCAATGCTTTCATTGATTCGAAACATCAATTCCTTTAATTTTCCTTTTATTACCTCATGGTAATCTTTACCCCAGGCATATTTCGATATTTTAATATCAGCCTGGCTGGTCTGTTCAGCTGGATAATAGTTTAGTAAAAGTGTTATTACTGATTTTGCCCCGGGAACTAATTTTGACGGATCAACTCTCAGATCAAAATAATTTTCCATGTATTTCATGCTGCCGTTAAAAGAATTATTCAGCCAGCTTTCTAATCTCCTGGCATCATCATCAAGATAAACTGCCTTGGCAATACCGCAATGGTCGAAGCCAAGCGCTGATGAAATTTCTTTTATAAGACGAGTATTAGAATGTTGATCCAAGGCATGATTTATTTCAAAACTAAAATTTATATTTATCCGGGAGAATTCTTTAACACTTTCATTCTCTAAACCGAAAAATGCCATGAGAAATCTTTTTTCAATCGCAGTATTGTTACTGCCTCTTCTTTCGTTTTCACAGCAAAATAAACTTCAAAAATCCAATCTAAAATTCGGCGACATTAAAATGGTTGACTTTGAGCCTACTGCCTACGAAGTAGACAGCAGTGCTTCTGCCGTAGTTTTGGCAGATATTGGTGAATCTAAATTTGAAGCAAACAGGGATGGATTCTTTTCAATCGTATTCAAGCAACATAAGCGTATTCGTATCATGAATAAGAATGGCTTTGATAATGCTACGATATCTATTGTTGTTTACAGCCAGGGCAATACCGAAGAAAAAATAGATGACCTTGAGGCATTTACTTACAACCTGGAAGGAGAGAAAGTGGTTGCTACCAAGCTGGAAAAAAGTTCAGTTTTTAAAGACAGGGTAAATAAATACTATACGGTTAGGAAATTTACTTTTCCAAATCTCAAAGAAGGATCTATCCTCGAATATAAATACAAGATCACCACTCCATTTTTTACGTATTTACGTAGTTGGGATTTCCAGGGATCAATGCCAAGGATATGGTCTGAATATTCGGTAAGTGTTCCCAGCCTTTTTGATTATGTTTTGATCAACCAGGGCTATCACCAGTTCGACATAAGCGATGCAAATACAAGTCATGATTTTTTTCACATTTTAGTCCCTGCTCAAAGTGCTTATGAAAAAACAGAAGTTATCAAATGGGAAGGAAATGTTTACAATAATGTTTGGGCGGTAAAGAACGTTCCCGCTTTAAAAAATGAAGCATTCACCACTTCTTTAAGCAATCATATTCAAAAGATCGAATTCCAGTTACGTACCATTAGATGGCCAAACGGAAGAGTTACTGATGTAATGGGTAACTGGATGAAACTTGCACAAGGATTACTTGCAGACGAAGATTTCGGTGCCCAGCTAGCTAAGAATAATTCTTTCTTTGATGGTGACGTCAATAATGCAATTAATGGTGCAGCTGGTGACAAGGAAAAGGCAGCCAGGATCTTTCGTTTTGTAAGAGATAACTTTACCTGCACCGATCATTCAGCGGTATGGATGAGCAATCCTTTGAAGAAAACATACCAGAATAAAAATGGAAATGTAGCTGATATCAATCTCCTGCTCACTGCTATGCTCAAAAGCAAGGGACTGGAAGCTCAGCCGGTTTTACTGAGTACTACTAACAATGGTAAAGCATATGAATTATACCCGCTGCTGAACAGGTTTAATTATGTTATAGCAAGGGTTAAAATTGGTGAGGAATTCTTTTTGTTAGATGCTTCTCACAACAAGCTTGGATTCGGAAAGCTGCATTCTGATGTATATAATGGATATGCAAGGGTGATTGAAGCACCAATCCCTCATTTAATAAACCTGTTCGCAGATTCATTAACAGAATCAAAAGTCACTTCTGTATTTATTATGAATGACGCAGAAGGCAAAGGAATGACCGGGTCTTTCACTTCAAATCTGGGCTATTTTGAATCGTATTTACTCAGGGATAAATTTTCCAAAACAACCCAGGAGGATTATTTTAAAGAAGTGAAGAAATCATACTCCTTCGAAGTGGATTTGAATAATACAGCAGTTGACATGTTAACCTCATACGATGATCCTGCAGTGATAAAATATGACTTTAAGTTTGCCGCAGATGAAGACATCATCTACTTTAATCCGATGTTAAGTGAGGCGATAAAAGACAATCCGTTTACTTCAGCTACAAGGCAATATCCTGTTGAAATGCCTTATACCATCAATGAAACCTATGTGCTTAACATGGATGTACCTGCAGGCTATGAAGTGGAAGAACTGCCAAAGTCGTCAAGAGTTAAACTAAATGATGATGAAGGGATGTTTGAATACCTCATCAATTTGAAGGGTTCAACAATACAGTTCAGGTCAAGACTGGTGATCAATAAAGCTACTTTCCAGAAAGATGATTACGAGGTATTGCGAAATTTCTTCTCCATGATTGTAAAAAAACATAGCGAGCAGATTGTTTTCAAGAAAAAATAATAGAATGAAAAGTTTACTCATTACAATACAACTTGTGTTATGTAGCATAGTGTTAACTGCACAGGACTATAATGTTGCCCTCATTCCAGATTCTTTAAAAAAAAATGCACATGCTGTTAAACGCTTTGAAGAATTGATCGTTAAAATCAAATCACCTTCAAAAGCTGTGGTGCGTCATAAATGGGCTATCACCATTTTAAATGAAGATGGAGATCGTTATTCGGGCTATGTAAATTCCTACAGCAAACTTTTTTCTATCAATGATATCGATGGAAATCTTTATGATGCAGCAGGAAAAAAACTGAAATCGGTTAAGAAGAAAGATATATCCGATCTTTCTTATGACGACCAGATGAGCCTGATGACAGATGATCGGCTTAAAGTGCATAACTTCTATTTTCGAAGTTATCCCTATACGGTGGAATATGAAGATGAAGTAGAATTTGATGGTCTCTTTTTTCTTCCATCATGGAAACCTGTTCAACGTGAAAAGATCAGTGTACAAAACAGCAGGTTTGTTGTTGAGTCACCTACAGATTATAAATTCAGGTATAAACAACTAAACTTTTCTCAACAGCCTCAATTATCCAACAGTTCCAAATATGTAACACATACCTGGGCTTTACAAAATATGCCTGCATATACCAGCGAAGCCTATCAACCTGAATGGGATGAGATATGTCCATCAGTATTCCTGGGAGCTACCGATTTTGAGTTTGGTGGTTATAAGGGAAACATGGAAACATGGAAGAGCCTTGGAGCTTATATGAACAGTTTGTACCAGGGCAGGAATAGTTTGCCTGAGTCAATTATTGCTGATGTTCACAAGCTAACAGACCATTTAACTGATCCTTTAGCGAAAGTGAAAGTGCTCTACGATTATTTGCAAAAAAACACCCGTTACATAAGTATACAGTTAGGCATTGGTGGCTGTCAGCCGTTTGATGCATCTTTTGTGGCCAATAAACGTTATGGCGATTGTAAAGCGCTATCAAACTATATGGTGAGCCTGCTAAAAGAAGCAGGGATAAGTGCAAATAATGTTATCATCAATTCCGGTGATGGAGCTAAAGGTTTATGGGAGGATTTTCCTGCACCAAACTTTAACCACGTTATCATGTGTGTGCCAATGGCAAATGATACTTTATGGCTTGAGTGTACCAGCCAAACCAAAAGTGCAGGATTTATGGGCTCCAGTACAGGAAACCGGAAAGCATTATTCTTGTCAGAAGATGGAGGTCATGTGGTAACTACACCTTCATACTTTGCTGAAGATAACCAGCAACTCAGGAAAGTTGATGCAACGATCGATAATGAAGGAAATTTAATTGCAGATGTAAAAACTCATTTTACAGGAGAACAACAGGAAACACCGCATGCATTGATTCACTATTTCAATAATGAACAAAGAGAAAAGTATTTGAATGAACGTATTAATCTGCCAACATACAAAGTGCTTGCATCTGATTACAAGGAGCAGAAAGGTAAACTTCCCTCTGTAAACGAATACCTCAAAATATCAGCTCCCTCTTATGCAACCATTACTGGTAAAAGATTGTTCATCCAGCCGAATCTTTTTAACAAACTGGGGGCAAAGCTTTCTGCAGACAAACCAAGAAAGTTCGACATCCAATTTACCTTGTCTTATAGAGATGTAGATACAGTTCATATCAATGTTCCGGCAGGATATACCGTTGAAGCACTTCCAAAAGAAACAATACTGCAATCAAAATGGGGTAAGTATTCTATCAGTTTCGCTGTTAACAATAATGCAATTGATATGGTTCGTACAAGTGAAAGGTATGCCGGTACTTTTCCAGCAAAAGACTATCCTGATCTGGTAAAATATATGGAGGAGATATATAAAGCCGATCGAAGTAAAATCGTACTTGTTAAAAAGGATCATTGATCCTTTTTTATTTTCCTGATTGCATGAGCTGCAATACTAGCAGTTAATATCCTGCGGCACTGACTTTGATGCAGGTGCAGTAGAAGAAAACTGACATTACTTCTGGATTTTTGGCTTGGATACTAATTTGAAGCGTTAGGGTGATTATTTACCCAGCTGTAATTCTGTATGTAACATAGTTGCGTCGCACACTTCAGGTTCCTGAATGTTGTTCAACAACTATAATGAGCTGGTAATTTAAAAATGAAATTATGAATCTGAACAACTATACGATCAAAGCACAGGAAACTATCCAGGCTGCACAGCAGTTAGCTTTTAATGCCGGTAACCCGAACATAGAAACAAATCACTTGCTGAAAGCCTTATTGGCTGATGATGATTCACCGGTTGAATTTCTGTTGAAAAAGAATAACGTCAATGTGCAGTGGGTACAAGGCAAATTGGAAGAATCTATTGGAAAGCTTCCAAAATCTTCAGGTGAACCTGCTCAGTCCATCGGCAGGGAAATGAATAATGTATTACTCCGGGCCAATGCTTTGCTTAAAACATTTGGAGATGAATTCATCAATCCCGAACATTTGGTTCTTGCTATATTACAAGGATCTGATGATGCAGCCAAAATGCTGAAAGATGCTGGTCTGACTGAAAAAGGATTGATCGCTGCTGTAAAAGACCTGCGTAAGGGTTCAACAGTAAATTCACAAACACAATCACAACAATATAATTCATTACAGAAGTATGCAAAGAACCTGATTGAATTAGCAAGATCAGGTAAGTTAGATCCGGTAATCGGAAGAGATGAAGAGATTAGGAGAACATTACATATACTTTCTCGTCGTTCAAAAAACAATCCCATTCTTGTTGGTGAACCGGGTGTTGGTAAGACGGCTATCGCCGAAGGGTTGGCTATGAGAATTGTAAATGGCGATGTGCCTGAGAACCTGAAATCGAAGATCATCTTTGCTCTCGACATGGGCCAGTTAATTGCAGGAGCCAAATACAAAGGTGAATTTGAAGAACGTTTGAAAGCAGTTATCAACGAAGTAGCAAAAAGTGAAGGAGAGATTATCCTCTTTATCGACGAGATACATACATTGGTAGGGGCTGGTGGAGGTGAAGGAGCAATGGATGCTGCCAATATTCTAAAACCTGCTTTGGCAAGAGGCGAATTAAGAGCCATCGGTGCAACAACGCTGAACGAATATCAGAAATATTTTGAAAAAGACAAAGCACTGGAGCGTCGTTTCCAGAGAGTAGTGGTTGATGAACCTTCAGTAGATGATGCAATATCCATTCTTCGTGGATTAAAAGACAGGTATGAATCACATCACCATGTTCGTATCAAAGACGAAGCGATCATTGCTGCTGTTGAATTGTCCAACAGGTATATCACCGACAGGTTCCTTCCTGATAAAGCCATCGACCTGATAGATGAAAGTGCAGCCAAACTTCGTCTTGAAATGAATTCGATGCCGGAAGAACTGGATGAGCTGGAAAGAAGAATAAGGCAGTTGGAGATAGAAAGAGAAGCAATCAAGAGAGAGAATGATGAGGACAAGTTAAAAGAATTAAATACCATCATCAGTAACCTGATGGTGGAAAGAGATACCTATAAAGCAAAATGGCAACAGGAAAAAGAACTGGTGGAGAAAGTACAAAATGCCAAAGCAGAAATTGAAAATCTGAAACTGGCTGCTGAAAGAGCAGAAAGAGAAGGTGACTATGGTAAGGTTGCCGAGATACGTTATGGTAGAGTACAGGAACAGGAGAAAATAATCAGTGATCTTACTTTGGAGTTAGATGAGATCAGCGAGAAGCGATTATTAAAGGAAGAAGTAGATGCCGAAGATATTGCAGAGAATGTAGCCAAAGCCACAGGCATTCCAGTAACGAGGATGATGCAGAGTGAAAGAGAAAAATTGCTCCAACTCGAGGACCATTTGCATGAGAGGGTGGTAGGCCAGCAGGAAGCAATCACAGCAGTTGCAGATGCCATCAGGAGAAGCCGGGCCGGATTAAGTGATCCTCGTAAACCAATTGGATCTTTTATTTTCCTTGGAACAACAGGAGTGGGTAAAACCGAGTTGGCAAAAGCACTTGCTGAGTATCTTTT
This sequence comes from Chitinophagaceae bacterium, assembly GCA_036676415.1. GTDB lineage: Bacteria > Bacteroidota > Bacteroidia > Chitinophagales > Chitinophagaceae > JAEZDC01. The sequence goes on along the minus strand of JAKFCX010000058.1, from coordinate 88,697 downwards.
TGATGATGAAAGCATGATGACCAGGATAGACATGAGTGAGTACCAGGAGAAACATACAGTATCTCGTTTGGTTGGAGCTCCTCCGGGATATGTTGGATATGATGAGGGAGGCCAGCTTACAGAATCTGTTAGAAGAAAGCCTTACAGTGTGGTGCTGTTAGATGAGATTGAAAAAGCACATCCTGATGTCTGGAATGTACTCCTGCAGGTTTTAGATGATGGACGATTAACAGATAATAAAGGTCGTGTGGTGAACTTTAAAAACACGATCATCATAATGACAAGCAATATTGGCAGCCACATCATCCAGGAAAAATTTGAAGGAGTAAGTGAAAAAAATCTTGATGAAGTGGTTGATTCCACCAGAAATGAAGTGATGAATCTGCTTCGTCAAACCATAAGGCCGGAATTTTTAAACAGGGTAGACGAGGTGATCATGTTCCAGCCGTTGATGAAGAACGAGATCAAAGGTATTATCAGCATTCAATTGAGACAGTTGAAAAACATGCTCAATCAAAATGGAATTCAACTCGAGTTCAGCGAATACCTGTTGGATTACCTGGCAGACAATGGTTATGATCCACAATTTGGCGCAAGACCTTTGAAAAGGCTTATACAAAAAGAGATCATCAACCAGTTGAGTAAAAAGATCCTGGCTGGCGATATAGACAAGTCTCACCCCGTACTCATTGATGTGTTCGATGGTGTGGTCGTCTTTCGAAACGATATAACTGAACAAGCTAAATAAAGAAATGCCTCAGTAATGAGGCATTTTTCTTGGTATAAAAATTATCTAATGGCGGTACCAAAGAACATAAAAGAAATCATAGAACCTGAAGATGTACTTCTAGGAAGTATAGATGCTCTTGTAACGTTGAAATTTTACGTCGATTATGAAAGTCTCCAGTGTTTCACAGCAAACGATGTAGTGAAAACCTTTTATGAAAATCACCATGGCCTCGTTCGGCTGAACATTCGTCATTTTCCGCTTAGCAATAGACACCAGAAAGCAATGAAAGCAGCAGAAGCCGCAGTAGCAGCTGCACAGGAAGGAAAGCTTTGGGAGATGCACAACCTGTTGTTTCAAAACAGGAAACATCTTGGAACGATAAGCTTAAAGAAATATGCGAAGGAAGCTGGCCTTACCAACAAAAAATTCTTTGACGAACTGATCAACGGAAGATATGCATGGGCGGTAAGAAGTGACCTGATGGATGCAGTGGAAAAAGGAATTCGGGATGTACCTGCAATACTGGTGAACGATCATTTGTTTGAAGAAGAGATCACCTATGAAAATCTTCTTCGCTTTATCAATAGTGTGATCTTAGTTTCTAAAGATGAAATGGAATAAACCTTTTGCAGAAAACAGGAATTTCAGATAGCGTACTCTCTTTCTTTCATTTCCTCTTCATCTCTTAGCTCAGTAACCAACACAAAAAAGGGAGCAAATTGCTCCCCTTATATCTTTGTAGCTAACAAATATTACCATCTGCCGCCGCCGCCACCATTGTTTCCACCTCTGTCATTAGAGAAAGAACGCTTTTTGAAACCACCACCACCGTTACCGGCTGGTCTTTCTTCTCTTGGCTTAGCTTCTGTAACGTTGATTGTTCTGCCTTCAACCACACCGCCGTTTAATTCAGCGATCGCTTTTCTTGCAGCTTCATCATCACTCATTTCAACGAAACCGAAACCACGGCTACGGTTAGTGAATTTGTCAGTAATTACTTTAGCAGATGTTACTTCTCCGTACTCTGCAAAAAATTCTCTTAAGTCTTCATCTTGTACGTTGAAGCTTAAATTTGAAACATAAATGTTCATGTTCTGTTTGTTCAATTAATTTAAAAAGATCTTGAGAACCGCAATGGAAAGAAGACTAACTATTAGCAGAAAAATGCGTAGCAGATAAAATCGTTCAATAACCAGATGCAAAAAACTCAATTTAACGGGGCAAAGATAAGCGGAAATCAGTATCCACACATTTTATTTTTCAGTATGCTTTGTTAAGTAAATATGATGAATTTCAGCAATAGGTTAGTAGTGAAGCTGCTGTTGCGTCGCACTCTTGTACTGGCGGAATTCCAGCGGCCTTCAGGAGTTGCCTTTCACATGAAGTATCATTTCGAGTTCTTTCAGCAATGGCAATTGCGATGGATGAATCTTAATACTTGCCACTGAAATGCTGAACCATTCAGCCTTATCAACTTCCCGAAAGCTTTCTATTTTACCACTCTTAGGTGGCCATTCCATCTCAAAATTATTAGAGCTGATAAAACCCTGTTCAAAATTTTCTTCCGAAGCCCAGCATCTGATCGTTTTACCACTCTTGAGCTTCACATGCATTAATTCAACCACGTGATTATGGAGGATGACATTCCCTGTCTCTTCTTTAAATTCATTTTTTGCTACTTGTAAGGGGTCTTCTCCATCCTCATATTCTCCCTTGGGAATACTCCACACACCTTCATCTTTTTTTGCATAGAAAGGTCCACCAGGATGAACCAGTAATATCTCTAATTGCTGTTGATGATACCGATAGGCCAAAATTCCTGCACTGCGTTTGGGCATGTATAAAATAAAAGTTTTTTTGCCAGAATCTTCAGCCGCTTTAGCAAAGCTTTTAGACTCATTGGTCTCAATGGTTTGATGCTTGTACCGATATACAAAACAAAAGCTATGTTCACAGATAAGAAAATAGGAGACAGGAGTCATAACGATCATGGTAATTCATCTGCTAAAAATATAAAGCAGGTGCAGAAGGATAACGAAGACAAATTGAAGCCCGGTGAGCCTCTTGCTATCAGCGGTACCGGTAGTAACTACGAGGAGAGTGATCTTATCTCAGCCCCGGATAGCCTTGTAGAAAAATTAAGGAAAGACCAGAAATGATAGATGCAAAATGCCTCACAATGTGAGGCATTTTTAATTAGTTCTCGCAAAGATCGATCAGATTCTTCTTAACGACTTTTAAGTTCTGCGAGGGCTTTTAAATATCATCATCTACTGTAGTAGTTCTTGTTACCCTTCCTGCAGGTGCATCTTCACGAACTACTGTAGTTCTGCTTCTGCTTCTGCTGCCGCCCATGAGGGCAAAAAGAAGAATAATAAATACAATCACACCTACCACCCAAAGCCAGTTATCGCCAAACCAGTTACCTGTATCCGCAGTAATCTCTACCTTGGTTGTACTGGTTTCACCACCACCTGTGGTTTCCTGGGCAAAAGAGATTGTTTGGGTTAGTGTGAGTACTAATACAGCAAACATTAGTCTCAGATAATTAATCATTGGTTTCATATTCAAATATTTAGTTTCAATGACCCAATTTTTAAGCCAAGCACAACATCAGGGAGTATGCTTCCTGTCTTCTGTGGAATTTTCTTCCATCTTATCTGCTTTTCCGGTCTTCGTAGCCTCTTCTAAAGGAGGTTGTTGATAAACACTTGCATTGTCAGCTGTAGTTGAAGTGGGTGAAGCTGGCCGGCTTTCACTTCCACTTGGCTCGTTGCTACTTTCAAAGCGGTTATCGTTCTTCGTTTCCATAAATATTGTTTTAGTATTAGCTGCGAGTTTTATGCCAGCGTAGGGCATAAAAAAAGTGACCGGTTATCCAATCACTCTTTTACGGTGTATAAATAGATTTAAGATTTCGATTTCTCTGGTATTCCTACCAGTGCTGATCTTTTTGCCCCTTTCTTACCTCTGTATCCAAATGGTACAGCCTTGAGCTTTGAAATTTTCACCTCCTGCACCAGTCCAAAAAAAATCGCTAATAAGAGTAAAGCCGTAAGCATAATATTCGTTTTAAGTTCATCTGCCTTATAAATGCCGTCTTTTTAATACTTTCAAAATGCCGTGCCAAAAAATAAAGAAAGAATTGTAGCGGCAAATAATTTATATAAGGATGCAAACGAACATAACATTACACAACAATGAAAGAATTATTGTGGAACACGATTCGAAATACTAATTAGGTCAATAGTTAATTAACGGAAATCACAACGGTAAGATCGCTGCGTGATAAAAAAATATTTATTTGCGAGGATTCAGATTACACTTTTTCATTAGGGATCGCTTCAAGTTTTTCCCTTAACCATCTTTTGGCAATAACCTGGCTTTGTTTGCCGATAGGAAGCCGGTCATGAATCAGCTTTTCAATTGCCTCGCCATCTTCTTTTGAAGTTAATTTGGTTTCCTGCATCAGGTAATTAACCATATACAGCACCTCGTTTCCTTCGGTTGATGTAAAAAGGTTCCTGTCAGGATCTCCATTAAGCTTGGATGCATCTTCAGCAGTGGTCCAGTCATAATCCTGGTAAACCATGTCTTCCTTTCTGTAAAAGTTCATAGGTGTCATTTAAGTAAGATGCAGTAATAAGTCAAAAACCGCTCCATATCCATATTTGAATTTCTCGTATAACGCTATCGCATAAGGTACTACACCCACGATAAGAAGTGAAGAGAATATTCCTCAACTAAAGATCAACGCCAAGCCCAAAGACAAATCTTCCGTTTTGTTTGTGGTTGAATTTACCTTCCAAATGGTAGTAATATCCCGCATTAAAGTTTAAATGGTACATATTCACAAATTTCGTCCTGAGGAGCCTGTTCAACATGAATCCTGTTTCGTGGTAGGCCTTGTCCGGTACAGAGAACTGAACCAGTTCATGGGCCTGTTTATCTTTCAATGACCCAATCAATGCATTATATCCTAAACTCAGCTTAGGGGAACTACTGAATGACCTGGTGAGTTTAAGATCATAAAACTTCCAGTCAAAATCATGCTTCCAGTAAAAATTAATGAAGCGGTCTGAATAATATTCATACGGCAGCATGGTTTGCATTCCGCCAAAAACATAGATTGAGCTGTTATCAAGCTGAAACCCGTTTCCTGCAAATAATTTGCTTAACGGCAAAGGATGTTTGCTAAAAGTTGCTCCTGCCAGAACAAGGAATTGTTCTTTGCCTATCCTGTTAATATGTGTTTGCCATTTCAGTGCAGCAACAACATGAACATACTTGTTCTTATTGGTATTTATTTCGCCCAATCTTATTTTGCTATATATAGTGGGATATTTAGATCCTGCAGAATAATATTTACCCAGCATCGGGCTCATTCTTTCTGCATAAGCGTAACGCAGGTTTACTACGATCTCTTTTGTTGTAAATCGATTCCAGGTTTTGCCGGAATGTTTAAGTGAATAGCTGTATTGCGGTATGATTTCCTCGGCATTAAAACCAACTCCCGTTTGCCAGTATCCCAATCGTTTGTTGATGTCGAATGAATATGTTTGTATTTTGTCAACTCTGCCAAGTAAGAACTGCCGAAGAAAATTTCTGTCAAGTTCCTTGTTTATTTGTAATCTTCCAGGGTCTTGGAGATCGTTAGTGTAACTGAAGCGAAATATGAATTCTTTAAACTTATCTGCATAAGCCTCGGCCCAGGCACCATATTTCCAGTTTTTATCTCCTGTGCCATAACCAAACCAGCCACCTGCAGTAAACCTTTTAGAAATGTTGTTACTGGTTCGTAATCCAAATCCTAAACGTGTTTTTTCGTAACGGTTGTAACTATATAAGCGTTGAATGTCGGCATCAATATATTTCCCCATTGGGAAGAAGCCTTCAACGAGCTTTTCTGCCAACCTGGGTAACTTATCAAAACCATGTGCTGCCCCAATGCTATCGATTACATGGTAAGTTCGTTCCTCTTTTTTATCCAAGGGCACTGTCCTCAATGCTTTCCATGCTGTGTCACTTAACTCATCTGAACCGGGTAATAACTTGGTGGTGTGAGCCTTATCAAACCTGAATTTATTATCTTTTTCAAAAGTTACGGAATCTATATAAGACAATCCGGTCATTGACAGGTGTACAGGCTCTCCAAATATCTTATCCCACCTTATGAAATAATTCAGTTGTTCCGGAAACCACTTACCGTTCACCAGTTGATATTGTTGTTCAATTCCTGCAGCACGGCTTAAACTGGAATCGTAATGTTGTGCTTTAAGGTTGGCAATGGCAAACATGTTTGAATGGATGTACAGACTTCCACTGAGCATTTCGTCATTTCGCTTTGGTGTAAAGCTGATGTGCCATAGGGTATCTGCACCCTGTAATATCTCATCTTCTAACCTAAAATCAAATCGCTGGTATAGACCATTGCTTAGAGGGTTATGATAATCTTTGCCGTTCAATTGAAGAAAGTCGCTATAAGCATGAAAGGGAAGGACATCCGTAACCAGTGAGCTAAACCAGGCTTTTTTAAACCCTGATATCCTTGTGCCCATTATTATTTCCTGTAACTTCTGTGGCCTTTCCCATGTTCTCCTGCTGAAGGTTTCGGTCATGAAGAAATGCTGCGATTCAATCAATGTTTTAGTGTCGGCCCAATCAGTAGAATCCATATCTTCTATAGTAGAATCCGGCCAGCCATTTAATAACATTTTATAATACACATTGCATTGGTACCAGTCGTATTTATCCGGATTATGCCTGTTTCTATTATTTAAGGCTGTGTTTAAAATGCGTTTTACTTTACTCGTTGTACTCTTCACTACCACCTCTTCAAGATTACCGGGTGAAGGTTCAAGTTGTATAGCGAGTGAAAGAGAATCAGCCTGTGTGTTTATCTCGACTCTCTGTGTTTTAAAACCAAGGTGAGAAACCATAATGAAACTAAAACTGCTTCTGCGTGCAATAGTGAAGTTTCCTTTTACATCTGTCATTAAACCCTGCTTTGTATCACCAAGTTTGATCGTTGCAAATGCAAGTGGCCTACCGGTGGTGTCTGAAACATTACCCTGGATTACCTGTGATGAGGACGTAACATATAAACAGGTGCTGAGTAATAATAAAAGCAGGTAGTGCTTAGGCATGAACGAAAGTATCAAAAACAACTTTTTTTGATTTGTTAATTTTACCTTTCTTCATGTGTTCCTTTACGCTGTAAACATGGCTTTTAATTTGTTTTGTTTATAGTAAATTACGGAATAAGGCAATTATATGGATCCATCGCTATCGCTTTTTGAGGAACTAAAAAAAGAAAAGGAAAGGCTCAATTCATTATATGAACTCGAGATACTCGATACTGATACCGATCCTGATTACGACAGGATCGCAAAAGTGGCTGCACATATCTGTGAAGCTCCAATTGCATTAATTAGTCTGATCGACAGGGATCGGCTCTGGTTTAAAAGCAAGGTTGGCTGGAATGATAGTGAAGCTCCCAGAGAATTTTTTTGCTCTTATGCTATCAAAGGCGAAACGATTATGGAAGTGCCAGATACTTTACTGGATGATCGTTTTAAAGATCATCCGCTGGTAACCAAATATCCCAATGTCCGGTTTTATGCAGGTGCTCCGTTAATAGCAAGTGATGGAAATAAACTCGGCACCTTATGCGTAATGGGCCGTGAACCCAAAACCCTTTCAGAAGAACAACTGGAATGCCTGGATACAATGGGTAAACAGATTGTTGTTCAGATGGAATTGAAGAAACAGAGCCAGCAATTGCAGCAATTAAATGCAGGGCTGCTGAAAGATCTGCAACACAGGATAGAACAGAAAGATGAAATTCTCCGGTTATTCTCAAGGTTTGTTCCGCCTGAAGTTATTGCACAGCATCTGCAGTCTAAAAGCCCCGATTTTGATGACGCTGAATTAAAGTACTGCGCTATTTTGTTTTGTGATATCCGTGGGTATACAACAATGGTAGAAAATATACCTGCAAAAAATGCCGTTGCTATCCTTAATACTTTTTATAACGTGATGTCTGATGTAATTAAGACATTTAGTGGTGTTGTGGTTCAGTATGTAGGTGATGAAATATTTGCCATATTCGGTCCCCCGTTTTCTTTTCCGCAATACGAACGCAATGCAGTATTCTGTGCACTGGAAATGATGAACCAGGTGAGTACGATAAATGAACTCTGTAAACAGTATACCGATATGCCTATGAAGATCGGTATTGGCATCAATGCAGGTGAAGTGATTACCGGAACTTTAGGTTCTGATGAAAAGATCGAATATTGTGTTACTGGCGATAATGTAAATACTGCCAAAAGAATTGAAGCACTCACCAAAGACAATCCCAACACCATCCTCATCAGCGAAACAGTATATGAAGAAGTAAAAGAGCTGATTGATGTTAAGATTCTCGATCCAATTGTCGTAAAAGGAAAATCGCAGCCATTACAGATATACGAGGTGATTGATAAGAAGTGAGGTTTATAACAGGTCCAGCCTGAATTCCAGCCTGTAACTATTAACAACGAGATAGAAATTGTTTCAAACGAAATCTTCTATCTTCCGATTATGAAAAGCTGCTTTTTTCTAATCCTGTCATGCCTCACACAATTTTTATCTGCACAGCATTATAGCATTGAGCTGAAGTCAGGAAATCACGACGATATTATTGCTGCATCTTATGACAGGCAAAAAAACGAATTGATCGCTTTAGATAAACTTGGCTTTATCGTTTGCTGGAATATGAGCAATTACACGATCATCAGCAAATTTCAGCTGCCTCCCGAAGGTCCTTATACCGATTCCCGAAAGCAGATGTTAGGCAAATACGAGGTTCAGGCTTTTGATTCAATCATCACCGTAACATATCCTAACAATCTTTACAATTACAACAACGGCGAAAGACTGGTAGATCTTTACCATCGCAGAACGGGTAAATTCATTATGCAGACCCCTTTGGCAAAGATCAGTAATGTTATTTTCACCAAAGATGCTACCATGATCACAGCTATTGCCACTACTGTGAAACAGAATTACCACGAGGTTTTACAGGAAGCTACACTAACTGGTATCGATCGTAACAACAAGGCAAACTCAGTTGCTCTTTCCGAAGTGCCAACATGTATGCTGGCAGATGAAAAAACAAACAGGCTTGCTATCGGTTATCGTTATGGCACCGTTGAGATTCGTGATCTGAAAACTTTTGCACTCATAAAAACATTTAATGATTTTGAAAATGATCGTGAAAAAAAGATCAGCCAGCTCCTGTTTATTCCAAAAAGTAACCAGGTAGCGTATACCGTAGAGAACAATGGAAAGATTATAGTAAGAGATTTTGCCTCAGGTGCCATTACAGTTTCAGAACAACTGGAAGATGTTAACTATCGGCTTGCAATTTCTCCTTCGGGCCGATATCTGACTGCTTTGCGCAGCAATTTCATGGAACTTCACTGGAAGGATCTGCAGAAAAAAACGACCGATAAAAAAACGATCCTGGATCATCGTAAAGTACCCGGCTTATTCCTGAGCGAAGTATTTTTCCTTAATGATGATTTGCTGATTGGTGCAGGAAGAAATTCACTCACCAGTGACAACATTAAGACCAGTGGAGTAGGAAATACAGGTGCATGGTTGGGATTGATTGACACCAGGCGTTACATCGGTTCTGCAAATCTGAATATCACCACATCATCGGCATGGATGGAAGGCTATGGTACCAAAATGCTCAAGCCAGGTACGCTAACAAGTGTTGTGCATGGTTATAGTGATGAGTTTATTTATACCGACCCGGTAAGATTATCAATACGTGCCGGTAAACTAACTGAAAAGACAGAACAACTGAATTATTATTTAACCAACAAATTCAACCGTAGCATATACACCTATTCATTAAACAGGGTAGGAAGCAGTTCGGCTGCTGATTTTTCCAATCCTGTTATCGCTGCCACTTTGTTTAATGGAAACAAAAACGCCTCCGGTTCTGACACTTTTTTTCTTAGCTATTTAGACCTTGTTGCAGATAGTATTATAAAAGCAACACGGCTGGAATTGCCCAATAAGGATGCTTATTTCTATGATCTGCGTGGCGTTTTATTTAAGCAGGGGCTAAGCTTTTTTACACATCGGTTTGAAAATGCTTCAGGCAACAGAACTACGGAGCTGGTGATATTTAATGATGCAGGTAAGAAGGTTTTTACTGATACGATCGTTGAGAATTTTAGCAATAAAACCATTGTAGTTTCACCAGATCAGCAGTATTATGCATATCAACCTTCACCTTCCGCTTTAATCGTACGTTCTGTAGAAGATCATTCGGTAGTGCACCGGATCAATACTGGATTTTCAAAGTATCATTATGATGTTACCGGTTATGCTAACCCGGCATTTGTACATGCAAATCCCAACATATTAGTGCATGAAATATCTGCTACGCAAAATAATAATCCATTATTCTGTTTGATGGCCACAGATGTGTCAGCAAAAACTTCAGATACTTTATTCACTTTTAGTTTACGTCCGCAGGTTTATGAGATAGATAGTACAGCATCAACAGTAAGCCTTGTTTACAACTATGATTTTACTGATTCTGCGTTTACTAATACTGAAGTAGTACAAAATGCAGCACTGCAGTCTTTTAAGCCATTGTATAAGCCCACAGTATTGTTATATAGTGTAAAGGAAAAAGATATAGTACAGGCCATACATACAGGCAAGGATGCCATTTCATCTGTAGTGCTTAAGAATAATTGGTTAACGGTTTTGCATTATAACGGTCAGTTCAGTTACATTAATATGCAAAACAAACAACAAAGATTATCACACATACTGGATGGTGAATCACAGGCATTGGTGACTGATAGTTTTTATTATGCCAGTCATAACATGTTACCGCTGTTAAATATCAGAACAACACAGGGAAGCTTTACAGCATCACAAGCTGATGTTTTCCTGAACAAACCACACGAGGTGTTGAAATTTTTCAATAAACAGGGAAATGATCTGATCAAGCCTTATGAAATGGCGTATCAGAAAAGGTTGTCACAGCGTGCACTACCAAATGAAACAATAGCAAATATGCTGGTTGCAAACAAAGCAGGAGCAACAAAAGGTGTACAGCAGCAAATCATTTATACAGAGAAACGAAATATAGATCTCCCTTTTGTGATACCTGGCACTTCAGGCATCACAATATTACGGGTCATATTAAACGGCCAACCGGTATCGTTGTTCAGAGGTGCGGAATTAAAAAAAGTGATCTCCAGCAAAAAACTTTCTTTTGAGTTGAGCCGGGGAGAAAACTTCATAACCATCCTTGGAGAAACAGCAGCAGGTAACCAGTTAGAGCCGGTAAAGTATTATTATCACTATGAACCGGAAAGATATGTAGCACCCAAACTTTTTTTCTTTGCTGCAGGTGTATCTAACTATAAAGACAGTACCTATAACCTGAAATATGCAGCGAAAGATGCCGGTGATATTTTCCAGGCTTTCCGTTATAAAGTGGCAGATACGATTATATCGGAGATACTTACCGATCAACAGGTAACAAGAAAAAACATTGAGCGTTGGGCTAATCAGATTAACAAAGCCGGTGTGGATGATATTGTGATCCTATATTTCGCAGGGCACGGATTGCTTGATGCAAAGAATAACTTCTATTATGCGGTGCATGATATGGATTTTAACAGACCAGACAAGAATGGTATTTCTTATGAGGATTTATTAAACCTGCTCAATAAAAGTGTCTCACGTAAAAAAGTGTTGCTACTCGATGCTTGTCATAGTGGTGCCTTCGACAGGTCGGTAGCTGAGAAGATGATACAGCCAGTGTCTGTCAACGACGCAAAAATAGTGAGCAACGAAAGATCTACTATAAAAGGTGCAAGGCCGGTATATAGCGAAAGGCAGGCTTTTGTTTTAATGAACCAGGTTTTTGCTGATCTATCTGCTGATATTGGTATTGATGTAATAGCGGCATCGCTGGGTAATAGCTATGCTTTGGAACAGGAGACTTTACAGAATGGCTTATTTACGTATGCAATGATAAGAGCAGTTGGTTTAGGAATGGCTGCCGGTGGTACCAATGAAACACAGACCATAAATATGGAACAGGTGAAACGGTATGTTAACCAGGAGGTGATTCGATTAAGCAGGGGTGAACAGGTGCCAAGCATCAGAGCCAGCAGCATACAAAGTTCGTCTATTGAGTTCCATTACTCATGGAAGTATGATGAAGCTTTTAACAAATTCCTGGAGCGATATAAATAGCCGGTTGAAATTCGAAAAAATATTAAGGTAAATTTCATTTTCCATGATGTAGTTAGATACAGTTATCGGTGAAATTAAAATTTGAAGAAAATACATTCAGACACGTGCTTTTATTTTATTCTTTTCCAATACTTTATTCCAACGAAGCGATAATTTTAAGTTTGCTAACATAAAATGGCCGCTTGTTTGCTTTTAAGCATTACTTAATTTGTGTGCGGAAATGAATCAGGACAAGGAATTACTTAATTACGAACAGCAGCTTCAAATGAAGCTTGAGGAATACCACCAGGCAGAAGCCGGAGGTAGTGATCGTGCCGAATTACTCGAGCTGTATAAACAGATAAAGGATATTCAGCTTCAGTTAATTACTTCAACTAAAAGTTACCAGTATTGGTCAACAAAAGACAACTCTGTTCCATTCACCGATTACCGTGTATAATTAGGAAAGTTAATTGTATTTCTATTCAAAGGCCTTGAGTTACGCTGTTCATCATCTCTTTCAAGACTTCTTATTTCCTTCCATAATGTTCCTATTACTGAGTTCAGGTCTCTTATGTATTGCAAAGACCTTCTGCCATACTTTAATTCACGAATAAACATATCGTTTAATTGAACGATTTTCTGTTTTAAAAACCTCAGGTGTCTCCTCTTATCAATCTTCATATGCTGGGTATTTCAAAAACGTTGCAAAACTTTGAACAGACCCACCAACCCAGAAGACTTTTGAAATTTATTTATGGATTGGATATTTGTTGCTTTATTAGCCAACCAGTTATCGTATAAACTATTTATGGAAAATGCTAGAACAAAATTCGATGACTTGTAGAGCAGCAGGAGAAACTGTGGAGCGACAAATCTAAACGAGTATTCTCCTTGATGTCGGTTTACCTTTCAACTAATTGAGTTAAGCTGATGGCATTTGCATAAGCTTCACCCATTGTATTATTAAAATAAACGTATCCTGTTTTTCCTGCTGCCAGCCATTGTTGCGCTTTGGATACATAAGGTGCTAGCGCAGCTTTTTCATAGTTTCCCCTGTACCTGCCGTTTTCACCATGAAACCTGATATAAAAAAATTCTCCTACAATATTCATTGGAGCAGGAGCTTTAGGATGATCATGAATAACAATGCAGCTATTGTATTTGTACATAACTTTTTCAACAGTGGGAATGTACCATGATGGGTGCCTGAATTCAAGAGCTATGTTCCATTCTTCTGCTGCGTCATTATCTCTTATCGTTTGTAATAGTTTTTTTAGAGATGTTAGAGAATCCGCTGTAACTGATGGAGGCAGCTGAATTAGTAAACACCCTTTTTTCTTCCTTACACTATTAACCAGTTTAATGAATTCCGATACCGCATTCACATCGAACTCTAAATTCCTGGCATGACTGATCAACTTTGGTATCTTAAAAGTAAAACGGAAATCTTCTCCAACTTCATCAGCCCACTTAGCAATTGTGGCAGACCTGGGGTTTCTATAAAAGCTACTATTTACTTCCAGGCTGTTAAATACACTGGAATAATAACTCAACCTGCTTTTACCCCGAAATGCTTCAGGGTATTCAGTTTGAGGGATTTGAACCACTACACCACTTGTTCCTATATAGAGTTCACTTGCCTGCTGCACATGATATTTTTATTGTGATCTGATCTTTACCAGTCGGCTGTCATGTTTTTAAACTCTCATACATCGGCCTGGCAAATACTGTGTACCTCCGGCAAACATTCAACCAGTTCTGTGAAGCTTTCAATAACATAATATTCATCCTGTATAACATCCGTTCTGAATTCATGATTCATGATCTCAACCAGGTCAAATCGTTTTTTTGTCGACTGTTCACCAACTGTATGCTTCAGTTCTCCGAAAGATGATGCAATACCTGAACCATATATTTTTACCTGCCCGGATTGTTTCATTAATCCAAACTCAATGGTAAACCAATATAGCCGTTCCAGTTTATCGATGATATGCTGATGATCCTGGTACATCGTACCAATGGCTCCCAGTTCCTGGAAAAAAGCACAGTAGCTTTTATTAGAAAGGAGCGGGATATGACCAAACACATCATGAAACATATCCGGTTCTTCCAGGTAATCCATCTGGTCCATGCTTCTTAACCAATGGGTACATGGAAAAGTGCGTTGAGCGAGTAATTTAAAAAAATCAGCAGGTGGACATATTCCTTCAAAAGGAATGATGTGCCAGCCTGTTAGATTAGCAAGGTGTTTATTTAGCTCTTCGAAGTCCGGTATTTTTTCAGCCACCATATCAACTGATCGCAGGCCTTCCAGGTATTCATCAACCGCTGACGTTTTTAATAATTCGATCTGGCGATTGTACAACAGTTTCCAAACTTTAAAATCGTCGTCGGTGTAATTTTCGTAAACCTGTTGTTTTGTAATTGTTGTTGCTCGTATCATAGTTTGTGATTTGGAAATAAAAAAACCCACTCTTTTTGAGCGGGTCATACTTAGATAATATCATGGACATTATTCTACCGTTCCGCTCTTTGCAGGTTACGATAGTAATAATATGACAGGTTAAAGTTTAGCATGTGTAGCTGACTGATAATTGAAAATAGGGAAATATTTTAGTTTATCAATAAAAACCGGGTTTGGTCAACACATACGGAATAATATTTTTCCTACTTTACAATTGAAAGAAGAACCTGCCATGAAAGATGAGATCAAAGCCTACAATGTAAAACAATCTGCTGTTGACAAAGAGATCTGCAATTTATTAGCGAAAACAATCGATAGCGAATTAACCGAAGCGGAGAATAAAATATGGCATGCACATCCTGTATGGTTTTTAGATGGTAACCCGGTTGTTGGTTATAGCAAATTGAAAGATGGTATCAGGTTAATGTTCTGGAGCGGAGCCGATTTTGATGAGCCCAAATTAGTTATGGGTACAGGCAAGTTTAAAGATGCTTCGATACGTTATAATATTGTTGAAGACATCAGGATAAATGAATTAAAACGCTGGCTTAAAAAGTCAAGAAACATACAGTGGGATTATAAGAATATTGTAAAGCGAAAAGGTGTATTGGAAAAGCTGAAAGGATGACAGCGATCAATATTGAACCCGATACGATGCAGCTGAAGTGTTCTTTGTGTACAAGGTCAATTCAAAAATGCATTTCACAATG
This sequence comes from Chitinophagaceae bacterium, assembly GCA_036676415.1. Taxonomy (GTDB): domain Bacteria; phylum Bacteroidota; class Bacteroidia; order Chitinophagales; family Chitinophagaceae; genus JAEZDC01. Next base: position 73,528 of record JAKFCX010000058.1, on the reverse strand, counting down.
CAAAATATGCTGATGATCCAAACGGATGCATATTGTGGATTGTTCGATTTTTCAAATAAGAACACTGCACCCACTGCTCCAAGCACAACAGCAATATGAATCACAATTTGCCTGCCGTCAAAAATTCCGGGGTAGTCGGCAGGTGTGGAGTACAGGTAAGCCTTGTTCACAAAAAAGTTCCTGGTAAGGTAATATGCATTGGTTCCGATGCTGAGCACCAATGCAAGATTAAATAGCAGGTTCTGGAAACCAAGTGTACGTATCATCTGAACAGGATCTTTTTCCTTATGTGCCACAAATCCGATAAATACAATGATGAACAGTGAATAGAAAAGGAAGATGCATACTCTTATAAGAAGGTATTTGATAGCTGGCCATAATTGTATGTGCATTGATGCACTTTCTGTTTTTGTTCCTGGTGTTAATCCCTGGCTGAATAGTATCCTGATGGTATTAAAAACTGAGATGATGAGGGTTTCCATCCAGAACAACCAAAACATTTCAAAGGGAGACCAGTCGTAATAAGCCACACCCAATATGGGAATGATATTAAATGCCAGTACAGTTAATATGTATGCATTGAGCTTTGGGAGCATGAAATAAATATACGGAATGTATAGGAAAGTGATTGGTAAGAAAGAGGTTGCTGATTATTCAATCCAAACAACTGAATTCCCCGTTCCATATTCATTCTCTTCCCACAACTTATTTGCCGGATCTTTTATCCATTCACCATCTACAAAAAACTTGTAACGGTGTTTGCCAGGTGTAAGATGCAAGCTGAATGTCCATGCATCACCTTCTTTTTTCATAGGCAACGAAGATGGATTCCAGCCGTTAAAATCGCCTGCTAAGAAAACTTTTTTTGCATTTGGTGATGAAAATCGGAACGTATAGTTCGGACCAATCACGAGGTAAGAATTTCCATCGTTACCGGTATAAGCATTGCCAGGATCTGCCATCCATTTTCTATCGACAATAAATTTGTATTCATAATTGCCTGACCCTATTGCATAAGGCAATTCCCACCCAGTGGCTGTTTTAGTCATGAAAAGTTCATCTTCCTTCCATCCATTGAATGAACCAGATAGGATCACTTGTTTCGCATTTGTATAGCCATCCAGTTTGAATGTATGCGAATTTCCTAATCGTATCATCGAATTAAATCCACCATTGCCATCAGGTAAACCATGAGGGTTATTGGCATCTGCATACCAGTTACCATCAACTATAAACTTATAAGTATGTGTGCCATTCTGCAACATCACTGGTAGTTCCCAACCTGTAGCAGTTTTGTTCATTAGCAGATCTTTTTCTTTCCAATCGTTAAAACTTCCTGCTAAATAAACACGTTTTGCATTGGTAAAGCCATCCAGTGTAAACCTGATATTGGTTTTATAATAAACAGAATTCGTGTTACCCTCACCGTCATTTTCATTCAACTGGTTGTCAGGATCTGTCATCCATCTGCCATCAACTATGAATTTATAAGTATATTTTCCTGCACCTAGTTTAATGATAGCAATCCAGCCACTGTCTGTCAACTGCATGGGTAAAGCATTTTGTTGCCAATTGGTAAAACTCCCTGCCAGTAAAACGTTCGATGCTTGTTTATTGTTCCTGATAAAGAATATAACCACAGAGTCTTCTGTACGGAAATCTTTGTTGCGCAGTTTATTAACACCATAACGCACCGCTGCAGTATTATTATCACTGCCGCCAAAAGGAAATTTGTCGAAATGTATTTTTTCGGTGAGGATATCCAGCAGATCAAAACCGTGCATCGGTTTGGTAAGTATCACTAATATATCATTGTTTGCAATAACCTTCCAGCCTCTTTTGATCAATGAGTCAGCCTTATTTGATTTAAAGAAGTTTTTAAGGTCGAGATCTGATAAATCAAAATCACGGATGAATTCATCCAGTTCTTTTTCTGGTATTGCCTTCGATAGTTCAATTACCTCGCTTCCATTCTTTACAGAATATTTTTTGAATGTCGGTTGTGCAAAGCTACTATAGCCAAACAGCAAAATGCAGCAGCAAAGACATATAGCCTTCAGCCAGCCATATCGTATTATGTGCATCATTTCCATATATACATTTTGCGTGTTACAAAGTTAAACCCTATTTTATGGAGCGAAAGGAAATCAAATCCTAAAACGCCATCAATACAACCATTATAAGCAAAACATGTGTTCTCAAGGTTGGTGAGCAACACAGGCAGATCACCGATCCTTTCATTCCCGATGGTTAATTCTGATATATTACCGTACAATGCATTCAGTTGTGTACTTCCTGACCCTGTTAATTTTACACGTCTTGAAATGGTAACATATTCAAGTAATTTATTGGGTAGTTTACTGTTGAGGATATTTGATTCTGCTGCACAATCGATGATCATCTTCAGTTTTTTTCCACCTAATTCTGTTGTTGCAACGATCCTGTTATCCATCAGGTCAATTGGAATGACCCTATAAGCCGAAACATCTTCGAGCATCTGGCTCACAGGTAAGATATGTTTCTTAGTAATGTACTTCAGGTGTATCTGTTGCCTGTCAAAGTCAATGAACATTTCGCATTGCTTAAAAAACTCAAGTCCAACGAGACCCAAAATTCTAATGTTCTTACTGTTTTCTATATGACCAAGATTAGCCAGGTCGGCTTCGATCTTCGAATAATTAAAAGTGCCAAGGTTGAAATTCTTGATATCGGTCCTGACAATTACGCCAGATGTTCCGGTAATACCTATTTGTTCTTCATTATGGATATCTCTTGATGGATAATCTCGAAAATAAGTTCGGTTCAATATCAATCCAGGTGCTCCTGTATCGAGTATAAAATTTCCTTCAACAGAATCCACCCTTGCTTTTATAACAATCAGATTTCCTGCCCTGCTGAAAGGGATTACACAAACAGGCGAATCTGTTGAAATATTATAAGCCGGAATGAATGGCGTTAAGGTTGGCTGGTCTTTTTTTATTCTATCACCTGTAATCATGCTCATGGGGAAATGGGCAACATACAGTAGTATGATATGCAGGATGAGCCGGGTCATTGGTTGGCTACAAAAATATATTTCCTGATGAAACTTCTGGTAAATAGTTATGGTGAGTGGTAATAACGATTTGTTAAGGTGCTTTATTTGGATGAGCAAACTCATGTGTTCGTACTGGTCAATTGAATTAGATTTGCCTGCTCTAACTATTCAATATGATCGGTGTGATAATAGGATATGTGGCTTCGGTATTATTGGCTCTTTCATTGTTGGTGAACAACGATCTGAAGTTTCGCTGGCTGAATATGTTAGGATGCCTGGCTTTTATTGTTTACGGAATACTCATAACTGCTTTCCCGATTATTCTAACCAATGCCATATTGTTATTGATCAATGTTTTTTATCTCATCAAAACATATAATACCAAAGAAAATTTTGACCTGCTTGAGTTTACACCGGGCGATAAGATCATTAATAAGTTCCTGCAGTTTTACAATAAGGATATTGAATCTTATTTTCCCAGTTACCGTTTAGCCGGTAATGATAATGATATTCGTTTTGTGATCTTGAGGGATATGGTGATTGCAAATATTTTTGTAGCAGAACTGGCAGCTGATGGCAATGCCTATGTAAAGATCAATTATACCGTTGCAAAATACCGTGATTATAAAGTGGGCACATTTATTTTTGAAAAAGAAAAGGATTTCTTAAAGACTAAAGGCATACACCAACTGGTGTATCTAAATGTTCCGAATAAAAACCATGCAGCATTTCTGAAGAAGATGGGTTTTTTTGAACAAAATGGCCAGGTGATAAAAACACTGTAGTTATTAATCTCCAGGATAACCGGGAATATTTAACCCAAGAATAATATCCCGTTTTGCTTTTGCAATTCCTTTACCTGTTTGTAAACTTAGTAGTCCTGGTCCTCCACGTTTTCCGTTGCTTTGCCTGATGTCTTCATTGATCAACGGATCTTCAGCAAAATGATAATCATCTATCCAGTATTCATTGAGCGCTGGTTCTTTTATGGTGATATGTATATGTTGCGGATTACTGCTGTTGGGATATGATGCTGGCCGTAAAGTATAAAACCTGTACTCACCTTTATCATTTGTTTTCATCCATCCTCTGATGTAGCCATGTCTTTTGCCCCAGCCTGTTTCATTCCCTGTTGTTGGATATATTCCTTGCTGGTCTGTATGATAAACATAGATCACAACATCTTTTGCCTGTGTGGTTCCATCTTTTTTATACACTGTTCCATATACTTCTATCTTTTCTCCTTTGTCGTTAAAGCCAGGCAATGTATCAACATGATTTAATTTTGAAAATGGAATGGGGCTTTCATGAATTGCTTCACAGCCTTCACATCTTCCACCGACCTGTACATTGGATTGTTGTTGTGTATTATCACCTGTACATGCAGAAGATAATACGAGTATGTTTAAGAGTAAAGTATATGGCAGGATCATAAAAAATGATTTGATAAAAATAACCCATGATGAATATAATCCATCATGGGTTTGTATTATACCGTTCTTTTACCAATTGCTCCTCTTGCTTATGACTGGTAAAATGCAGGTTTAATTGAAGCTGATCAGTTCCACTTCAAATATCAACGTACTGTTCGGACCAATATGAGCACCAGTTTGCCTGTCGCCATAAGCCAAACCTGGAGGAAGAAATAATCTCCATTTACTTCCGGTAGGCATTAATTGTAAAGCTTCGGTCCATCCTTTGATCACCATATTCAATGGAAAAGTGGCCGGTTGGTTTCTTAATACCGAAGAGTCGAAAACAGTTCCGTCTATTAAAGTGCCATGATAATGACAAGTTACTTTACTACTTGCAGAAGGTTTAGGACCATCTCCTTCAGTGATGATCTCATATTGTAAACCACTTGGTGTTTCAACAACACCTGGCCTGTTCCGGTTCTCTGCAAGAAATGTTTCACCTGCTTTTAAATTAGCATCGCTCTTGTCTTTATTCAGTTGCGATAGTCTGTCTGCTATACCCATGTTATTCTTTTTTGCGAAGATATATACTCTTTAGTGGTATCAACGGGCAGCAGCAGATAAGTAACTTAGCATACAGCTATGTTGTCATCAATTGCCAGGATATATAAGAATGCTTACACTGGTTTAAGCCGGGAAACCTGGTTGTTATCGCTGGTGATGCTCATCAATCGTAGCGGTACAATGGTTCTTGGCTTTATGACCCTGTATGCTGTTGACGGTCTGGGATTGAAAGTTTCACAGGCTGGAATCATCATGGCTTGTTTTGGTGCAGGATCTATTGTTGGTGCTTACTTCGGTGGAAGAATTACGGATAAGTTTGGATTTTATGGTTTGCAGGTTGGGGCTTTGATGTCTGGTGGATTAATGTTTATTGTTGTTGGTTTTCTTGATGAATTCATCCCGCTTTGCATTGGCACTTTTTTCATGAGCTTGTGTAATGAAAGTTTTCGGCCTGCCAATTCTACTGCTATTGCACATTACAGTACTGAGAAAAACAGAACAAGGTCTTATTCATTAAACAGGCTTGCTATTAATTTGGGTTGGGCTGTAGGTGGTGCTTTAGGTGGATTTTTAGCTGAGATCGATTACCAGCTATTGTTTTGGGTAGATGGATTTACCAATATAGGTGCAGGCATTTTAATGTTGTTTTTACTTAAACCGGTAAAGAAGCAAGTTACAGATGTTTCACAGCACCTGAGATCATCTTCATCTCCTTATAAGGATGCAAAGTACATGTTGTTCATTGGCCTGGTGATATTGTTTGCTATGTGTTTTCTGCAGTTGTTCGGAATGCAAACACTTTTCTTTGAACAGGAGTGGAACCTGACCAAAAGATCGATCGGTATATTAATGGCAATAAATGGATTGCTGATTGCCTTCGTGGAGATGGTATTGGTTTATTACCTCGAGAAACGAAGAACGGTCTTGTATTATATACAAGTGGGTGCTTTACTTACAGGAATAGGATATGCACTCGTGAATGTATTACCTGCAGGTTTTTCTTCTGCAGTAATTGCAATTATATTAGTAACGATAGGAGAGATATTCGTTCTTCCATTCATGAATACTTATTGGATATCGAGAACCACCACATCCAACCGTGGAAGCTATGCTGCTTTATATACCATGGCCTGGTCTGCAGCACATGTAATTGCACCTACTTTTGGAAGCCAGGTAGCAGAACGTACAGGGTTTGATGTATTATGGTGGATGATCGGTGGTTTCTGCCTTATTGTTGTGTTTGGCATTAACCTGCTAAAACAAAAAAAGAAGCCGGCAGTTGATTAACTACCGGCTACATAAAAATTATCCTAAGGATTTTAACCAGTCTACCACCTGCTCTCTTGTTTTACCAAGCTTGGTCTGTAATCTACCGTACAGTTCATCTTCTTTTCCATCCTCGTATTTCAGATCATCATCGGTAAGATCGCCATGAGCCTGTTTCACTTTACCCTTAAGTTCATTCCATCTTCCTTTTAATTCAAGTCTGTCCATATTACTAGGTTTAAAGCATTGGTGCGACAAGTTCCATGCCGCTAAAAGGTATTGTAATTCAGCTTTTGCATCAGTAAATCAGAATCTCTTCGGGTGATTTTATGATCTGGTGTACAAGTGAGTGACACAACAGCAGTTGATAATAGTACAAGGTGTTTGCAAATCAATCAACTGGCATAATTTTTTCGGCTTTTCTGTAAAATATTTCTATGGCAATCAATATTGTAGAAGCCGTACAGGCAAGATTAGGAACCAGGTCTATTAAAAAGATAGATGTAAACGCTACACACCAAAGCGATACACGAAAGCCGGGTTCAACTGATCATGCTCAACAAGGTGCAGCAGCAGCTGTGCTGGTTGCTTTATACAGGTTTGGAAAAACCGATGAAGGTGCTGCAATTCTTGCCCAGCATGCTCCGGGAAATTGCCTGCAAACGATCTTTGTAAACAAAGATGAAATAGCTGTTGAGAACGTTGCAAAATATGCCGATATAGAAGTGAATGATGCAAGGACATTGATGAATGATGTAGCCGATGTTGCAATTGGTGAGGTATATAAAAATGTTGGCAACAATGCTGATGCCGGCAAGATAAAAGCTTACATGGCTTCTCAGCGGCATAACATACTGGCTTATCTTCCTGCAGAATTAGAAATGGGTAAGCTGTTAGATGATCCTGCATTAGACGACAGAACGAATAAAATGGAAGGGCCTGTTTCAAGTTTTCTTCACTGGATAGAGAACCTGATGTCGCCACAAGACAAAACAAATGAAGCCGCTTTTCGTCGTGAGGATGAATTTTTCAAACGGAAAGACAGGTGATCAGGAATTAATCACGTCATTCAATTCTACATCACGGTTACGAAGGTCAACACCACCTTCTAAATACGATTTAAGATTAGCCATGTACAATACCCAGCCTTTGGAACAACCGAGATGGTAGTATTCTTTTCCTTTTTCATCGGTGGGAATATCGGTCTGTTCCAGTTCACAGATCGTGGTATTCTTTGCAGTAAAAATCTTCACCCTAACATTACCTGCTTCTCCAAACGAAAATGATATTTCGTCGGTATGGTTGGCCGATAAGATACTTCCTTCTTCTTTCACATCGTCTGGATAGCCATGCCATCTCCAAACATAACGATCACCTGGTCTTAATGGTTGATCAGGTGATACTTCAACACCTTCATTGGTCTTGAAACTGGCTTCTCGCAGAAACCAACTTGTTAATCCTTTACTGGTTGACCAGCACCTGTAGACTTCTTCAATTGATGAATTGATGGGTATGCGAAGTTTAAATGAACTCCAGTCGTAAGACATAGCAGAAAGTTTATTCTAAGATAACATTATTTACCGGCTACAAGGTTTTGTGGAGCTTCGTTGTGTCACTCACTTCGAGGTTCTGTTCTGTTGGCACCTTCTTTTGGCAACAGCAGATTCAGTTGTGCCGCTTCAATGGTAGCTGTGAGCTTACGGATTTTTCCAAGATATTCACCATCTACCTGGAAATGCACTTTATGCATGGTTTCAATTGTAACATGTTTCGTGTGAAAAACCTCAACATTTTTTGGATTGAAACGCTTTACTTTAAAAAGCATCCTGATCAATTCAGATATGGCGAGTTTTTTAACAACGATCACTTCAAAAAGACCATCGTAAAGATTGCCTGAAGGATTTATGATAGCTCCTGTTCCATATTTTGTGGCATTGGCAATCACCACCATCAATGCTTCTCTTTTTATTTCCCTGTTCTGTGTTTCTATGGCAACTCGCATCCATTTTTTTCGCCATAGTGTTTTAATAAGGGCTGCACCATAACCTATAAAACCACGGAGGTTTCGATCTTCAAAATGTTTAATGATCTGTGCGTTTAATCCAATATCGCTCAGATGGAGACAATAGTAATCATTGTTCAAACGAATTACATCGGCCCTTCTTACTTCACCATTAACCACTATATTTAGTGCATCTTCGATACCGGCATTAATGTCTAGTTCTTTGGCCATTCCATTTGCTGAACCTGCAGGTAAAATTCCCATGGGTACTTCGGTTCCCATTAGTTGTTTTGCTAAAAGTGATACTGTTCCATCACCACCAACAGCTATTACCCTGTCAGGTTTCCAGCTGGTGATCCAATGGTTCAATGAAGCTGCATCATTTTTGCCATCCATTAAAAAGAATTCAACCTGGTGCGGAAGTGGTTTAAAGAAATCGTGTATGGAAGTTTCAAGATTTTGCTTTTTTCTTCCACCGGAGATCGGGTTGATGACAAATAAAAATTTTAAACCTTGTTGCATACGTTGTTAAGTCATAATGTATAATCATGCCAACATAAATAAAATGCCGAAGCTGAGTTTCTGGGATAAGATACAACAAAAAATACTCCTTGCTTTCAGGTTAACCGATCAGCCTGTTGTAAAAGTATATCATGGATATGGAAACGATAAGAAAGTAACCGTTTTTGGTCATGTATTTCTTTTTAGTCCCGTTCCCAGGAAACATTATTCTAAAAACTTTCTTACCAACACTTTTGCTTTATTACGACTTTTTATTGTGAAGCCTTATTCAAGAGCTCATCTTAAAATGCAATGGAACAACCAGTGGCTGTATACTCAAAGTGAGAAAGACGGTTTTTTCCGGTTTGAATTAGAACTGGAAATGCCTTTGTTACCTGGCTGGCATGATATACATGTTTTGTTATTGGGTTCAAAAAAAGAAAACACTCCAAGAGCTACTGGAAAAGGAATTTTTTACATTCCTCACCAGAACCAGTATGCTTTCATTTCTGATATAGATGATACTTTTCTTATCTCGCATTCTTCAAGACTTCGTAAGAGATTGTATGTACTGTTAACGGAAAATGCTCATAGTCGTGAACCATTTGAAGGTGTGGTCAAACATTATCAGCTTTTAGCAAGAGCAGGTGCACCTCACGCTGAATCAAATCCTTTCTTTTTTGTGTCGAGCAGTGAGTGGAACCTGTATGATTATATCCGTGAGTTTGCCATCAAACAACAATTGCCACAGGGTGTTTATTTATTGAACCAGTTAAAACTCTTCAGCCAGATTTGGAAGACCGGACAGAATAATCATTCAACTAAGTTCATGAGAATAGTGCGGATACTGGAAGTGTATCCTGAACAAAAATTTATCTTATTGGGAGATGATACACAGGAAGATCCTACAATCTATGCATCGATCGTATCACACTTCCCAAACAAGATACTTGCGGTATATCTGAGAAAAGTGAGGAAAAAGACGAAGCCCACCGTTCTTCCGGCCCTTGAGCAGATGAAAGAAGCAGGTGTAATGTGTTGTTATTTTGCCCACAGTTCTGAAGCCATCAGACACTCAATATCAATCGGTTTGATCAAAAACACCGTGGCTGCAGAACAACTCAAAACTACCTGAACCATAGCTGGCACAGTATTTTTCACCTTTACGCCAGGAGAATTTGAATATGGAGTGGATAAATACAGATGGCATGGCAGTAAAACAAATGAGAGATGCAGCGAACTCGGCTATCATTTGTATGCTCATTACTACCGATGCTGAAAACAAAAGAACTAACAGGCCAATGGCTGCTACCAGGATAGACGACGAGGGAAATTGCTGGTTTTTTGCCAGTAAGTCATCCGGTAAGATCAAAGACATTTCAATCAACAATAAGATACAGCTCGTGTTTGCCAATTCAGACACAGATGAGTACATGGAGATACATGGCTCCGGAATGGTGATCTGCGACAAGGAAGAACTGCAAAGAAACTGGAGTCCAATGGTGAACGAATGGTTTCCACGTGGCATAGAAGATGCTGAAGTATGTTTGGTGAAGGCTGAGATAACAAGCGTGTTTTATTGGGATGTTGCTACACAGGAAATAAAACGACTTTCAATAAGAACAACTACAGTAGTGGAAGAACAAAGGTTAGCTGCTTAAAGAATTGGCAGTTTTAGTTAACTAAAAAATGAATGGTTATGTTAGAAACATTAAACAAGAAGATCAGGAACATTAACATGGATGATGTAAAAACACATGTAAAAACATTGGGATCACAGGCAAAAGTGCAGGCAAAGAACATAGGTACTTATGCTAAAGCAGGAATGGGTTATGTTGGTACCAAGAGAGTGATGATGGCAGGACGTTCGGTTAATCCATTTGTGGTAGGTGTTGCAGCTGCAGCCTTGATTGGAACTGCCACATACCTTATCCTGAAAAGAAGAAACAGGAACAGGATGTTTGCCGGTCATACACAAATGAACGAGCAATTTCAGCCTGCGAAGTAACTTGCGGCATGAACTTATACGAGCAACAGGCAATAAAGGAAATGCTGCGTTGGAGGAAATCCATGAGCAAACATCCTTCATATATTGACCGGTTCTCTAAAAAGATGCAGGTAAAACTGAACAGTTATATACCTGATAAAATTCATTCAGCTCTCACTATTGCAATTAAGCAAATGGTGAGGGCTGTTTTGTTTGGTGCAGGTTTTACATCCTCAGCAAGGATTGCCGACGGTGATCTGCAATCCAGAGAAATATTGGTCAGGAATAAGATATCAACTTATCGCAAAACAGCAGCTGCAGAAGGGGGAATTACAGGTGCCGGCGGATTTTTCTTTGGTTTAGCAGACTTTCCGTTACTGCTGGGAATAAAAATGAAATTACTGTTCGATATCGCTGCATTGTATGGATATGATGTGAAGGACTACCGGGAAAGACTTTTCATATTGCAGATATTTCAGTTGGCTTTTTCCAGTCAACAACATCGCAGAAATATATTTTCAGAAGTTGACCGGTGGAATGAATATATCCAAACCATCCCGGAAAACCTGGAAGCGTTCGACTGGAGAGCTTTTCAACAGGAGTACAGGGATTATATTGATCTTGCCAAGATGCTGCAATTGGTGCCTGGAATTGGTGCAGTAGTAGGAGTTGTTGTCAATTATAAATTCATCAATAAGCTCGGCCAAACAGCAATGAATGCATATCGATTAAGATGGCATCATAGTCATTTGTTACAACATTGACTTCAGGCATTGTTTTAGAGCTATTACTACTCTAAATTCGCCCCAATATGAAAAACTTAAACAGGTGGGAAATTGCAAATCACATAAATACATCTGTAAAAGAAACATATGCTAATGGCAGGGAAGTTTGTCAGCCTTTACGCAATGTTGCTCATATTCCAACAACTGGGGAATTTGCTTCTCGACATATTACCTCTCCAGAGAGTTCATCCCGTGACGACAGAAGTTTTACTCAATCACTCTGGGGCCGTAGATAGTATTTTTTGAAATGGTTACTTTGCAGGAAACTGCTTGATCATGAACTATCTATTTGACGCCCAAAAGTCATCCGATATCATTTCCCGTATCAATCAACTTTCACCCCAATCAAAAGCACTTTGGGGCAAAATGAATGTTTCACAGATGCTGGCTCATTGTCAGCCGCCTTTGCAGGTAGCTATGGGAGAGACTATGCTTAAACGAAACCTTTTTGGTTTTCTCTTCGGTAAAAAGGCTAAGAAAACGGTTGTGAGTGATAAGCCATATAAAAGAGGATTACCTACAGCCCCTTCGTTCATAGTTAAAGATGAGCGGAATTTTCAATCTGAAAAACAAAAACTCGTTCAACTTATTACCAGGTTTTCTTCCGGTGGACCGGCTGTTCTTACAAAAGATCCTCATCCTTTTTTTGGCAAAATGACTGTGGAAGAGTGGGATAAAAGTCAATGGAAACACCTCGATCATCACCTGCAACAATTTGGCGTTTAAGTTATTAGGCTTGGCCTGGATATTGTTTTACTACTGTCAAATAAAAAACGTTTATGAAAGTAGTTAAGATGATGGCCCTTGGTCTTTTGGCAGCAACAACCTGGACGGCATGTTCAGATTCAAGAGCTGACGAAAGGTACATTGACCTGACCACGGGTGAGCCAATTGAATTGGTGAAGGATGAAGAAACAGGTTTGATGGTAGATGCATCAACAAAGAAGCCTGTACGTATGTATGTAGATACAAAAACAAACGATACGGTTTGGGGTAAATCGGGTAAAGTAATTAATGGATATGTTCGTCTGGATGATGAAGGAAAATATATCTATTTTGGAGGTGATGATGATGACACTGATTACAAATTAAAGAGAGATGGAGAAGGTTACAAGAAAAAAGTGGGTGATGATTATAAGATAAAAGTAGAGGATGATGGTGACTACAAGATCAAAGACGGCGATACCAAGATTAAGGTTGACGCTGAAACTGGTGAGAGAAAAGTAAAGAAAGACGATTAATTCAATGGTAAAGAAAAATATAAGGGACTGAATTTATTCAGTCCCTTTTTTATTAAGGATTGCCCAATGTTTCATTGTCAGCATCCGTTTCCTTCTCATCGCCGAGGCTGTAAATATTGTTTTCTTCGTCTTCTTCACCGATCGATTCGTTTAAATCGTCCTCATCCACTCCACTGGTATCCAAATCACTTCCTGTTCGGGTGGCACTTTTTTCATTCAGCGGATCACCTTCATTATCTGTAGAAGCAAGTGATATTCTATTCGACCTTGCATCATCATTTGCAGGTATTTTCTCAGTGTTCATTTCTAGATCAGCAATAAACTCCTGTCCGGGTATATCTTTTACTTCCGGAAGGTCCATAATAACTTCATCGGGCTTTAATCTTTCTTTATCTCTTGCAGAATCCTGGAGATCAGTGTTCCTTATTCTATCACTTTCGTTTTGCTTCATGATATTTTTTAGAACTCTGCCGAAAATTCTGTGCCTGATTATGCTGTAAGGGCAATCAGCAGCAGTTAACTATGCATAACCCTTAAAACAGAAGTTCTCAGATGAACCAGTAGCTGGTGAATTTTTGCCAGTTCTGCATCGCTGATGCAATCAAAGCGGAGAAAAGCAGTGTTGCCTTTTGCTGTATTAAATCTGATCCAGTTATTGGCACCTACATTTCTTTTGGTGCATGGTATCATCTCTATACCGTTCACTTCAAAGTTTTCAGTGTATTGCGAACTGGCAAGTTCAAGGAGATTAAATGTAAAGAACTGCATATTGTTGTTGGTGATGATCACCGAACCTTTCAGGCTTACCCTGATCTGTGGATTGAAACTGGCATATTTACTCAATAGCACGTTGATGCTGTCTCTGGTCTGTGCGATATCAAGGTTGATCTCAGGAGAATAATAATCTTTTCCTGCAAATATGAGATCAAGAAAGGCTTCATACACCTCTTTTGCTTTTGCATGAGTTCTGAAATGGATATCTGTGTACCCTGATTCTGAAATGTTGAAGCGGATGAATGTTTCATTTTCGTTAAGCTGGATTCCAAATGATGTCTCCTGGGTTTTATATAGTTCAAACAAATTGAACATTTGAACAGTGCTGTTACCGGAAAAGTGCAGCTTGATATCACCTGTGTTCCATATTTCGATATTGTTGACTTTCGATGTGCCATTGGATTCTGCAATAGCATTTTGTTCAATTTCATTCTTGATCTGTTCTGCCAGGGTATTGAAGTGGTTAAGCGTATTCGTTCGGTTTGTGAAGCTAAAAACAGCCAGCAGTGGGAGGCAGGCAATGAGTAAAAATCTTTTCATGGTACTACGGTTTAGTTCATGATGCGACATTGAAAGGTTTTGCATAAAGTATCAAGACGTTATTATTATTAAACGTGCGTTAACTTTACCGGATGACGTGGTTGCATAAAATATTTGACCTTCAAACCAATACAGATACTACTGGCAGTATTAACAGGATTAGTGAGGGTGTTTCTATTCGTGGTTACAATATCTGGTTACTATTCTGTTCTGCGGCCCTGGCTTCCATCGGTCTCGATACCAATTCTACTGCAGTTATCATCGGTGCCATGTTGATTTCTCCCCTGATGTCACCCATTCTTGGTATAGGACTTTCGTTAGGCATCCATGATAAGCAACTGTTCATCCGGTCTGCGAGAAACTTGTTGATTGCAGTAGTTTTGTGCCTGACTGCTTCTGTTTTGTATTTTTCCATCTCACCTTTTGCGAATCCTACTACAGAGATAGAAGCCAGAATTTTTCCTACTTTATTGGATGTGATGATAGCTTTGTTTGGTGGTGTCGCCGGCATCATTTCTTCATCACGCTCCGGTCCGTCTATTGCTTTACCTGGTGTAGCTATTGCAACAGCGTTAATGCCACCTTTATGCACTGCCGGGTATGGTATTGCAACTCAGCAGTGGAATTATTTTGGTGGTGCTTTCTACTTGTTTTTTATCAATGCGGTTTTCATCAGCCTTGCTACTTTCGTAATGGTGAAATACCTGAAGTTTCCTGCGAAGGTGTATCGTACAAAACAGCAGCAAACTACTTCGAATATTATTTTTACAATACTCACCATCGTAATCACCCTTCCCAGTATTTATTTCCTGTTTACTGTGTACCAAAGAGAGACAATCAAGAAGGAAATAAATAATATAGTTCTGCGGCGTATTGAGCAGCAGGGTAATGAAATTTTAAAATGGGAACTTGACAAACGGGATACTGCAACACTTATTAAAGTGTATCATTCAGGGAATCCGATTTCCGATAGCATTAAACAATCAATAGCCCAAGAATTAAAGGCAAATAAAATTGAAGGTTACCAACTCGTTTCTCATCGTGTTAATATGACAAGGGATGAAGTAAATGAGCTAAGCGCAAGTGTAATTCGAAATATGTACCAACAATTAGAGCTGGACCGGTTAAAAAACGGAAACGAAGCAAAAGCAACAGATACACTCTCATACCATCAAATAGTAAAAGAGATTACGATTGCATTTCCCTTTATTGATACAGCAAGAAACGGGTGGCTTTCTTTTTCAGATACTACACACAGGTTTGATAGAAGACTACCGGTGATCTTTTATAAATCGAATCGGATAATAACTAAACGACAATTAGCCCAGTTAAACCAATTTTTGCGGGTGAGAATGTCTGTTGACAGCATTGTTTTTATTAAAGAATGATATTAATAAAAACCTAAGCACAAGTGAGTCCTCAGTAAATTCTTTTATGTTTTAGCTAAATCTCGTTCATCGCTTTGATACAACCAAGTAACCGCAGTTTACTGAAAGCCTCCTATAATCGCTCACCACATTTCTTACAAAAAACCGCATCATCATCATGTCCTTCTTTGCCACATTTCGGACAAACCTCATGCTTCTGGTCTTTTCTTTTTGCAGCCAACGCCATTTCCGTTGTAACAATACCTGTAGGAACTGCGATGATACCATAACCCATCATCATGATAAAACTTGCAAGGAATTTTCCTAATGGTGTAACAGGAGAAATATCTCCATAGCCAACAGTAGTTATAGTTACAATAGCCCAATATACACTATCAGGAATGCTGTGAAATCCATTTTGTCCTCCTTCTACCAGGTACATTAAAGAACCAAGGATAATAACAAGCATTAAAACGATCATCATAAAAATGCTGATCTTTTTAAGACTTCCCTGTACAGCAGCACCCAGAAAACGCATTTCGGAGATATAATGATTTAGTTTGAATATCCTGAATATCCTGAGTAAACGAAGAGCCCTGAATACTAATAATGTTTGAGATCCGGCGAAGAAAATGCTGAGATAACTTGGGATGATAGCCAGCAAATCAATAATGCCTAGAAAACTAAACATATATCGCAGCGGTCGTTTAATTGTGATAAGGCGTAGGATATATTCAATCGTAAAAATAATAGTGAATATCCATTCAAGTGTAACAAACAAATCTCCATACTCTTTGCGCCACAATTCAATGCTGTCTAGCATCACAACCAGTATGCTGGCTACGATCAATACAAGTAACGAAACATCGAAAGCTTTTCCGGCTTTGGTATTGGATTCATAAATGACCTCATGAAGCCTGCTTCGCCAAGATGTGATATTGTTTTCTTGCATAAAATGAAAGCTAAATATAATTAGGGTAGCGTTGTAACTATGTTATCATACATCTTTTAATTCGATCCAGACTGGTGCATGGTCACTTGTTTTTTCCCATCCACGTACCTCTCTGTCAACACCTGCTGCAATTAGTCTTTTATCAACTTCAGGGCTTAACAGAAAATGGTCGATACGCAACCCGGCATTTCGTTCATAGGCATTACGGAAATAATCGAAGAACGTATAGATCGTTTCATCTGGGTATAATTTTCTTATTGCATCGGTCCATCCCTGTTTTATCAGTTTCTGAAAAGCCGCACGTGTCTCAGGTCTGAATAAAGCATCATTCACCCAGCGCTCCGGTTTGTAAACATCTTTTTCGGTAGGCATTACATTGTAATCACCTGTAAGTATCACCGGTTTCTTTGCAGCCAGTAACCCGGCAGCATGTGTTGTTAGTCTTTCAAACCAACCAAGTTTGTAATCAAACTTTGGCCCGGGAGCAGGATTTCCATTGGGTAGATATAAACAACCTATGGTGATGCCATTTACAATTGCTTCAATATAACGGCTATGCAAGTCTTCTTCGTCACCCGGTAATGCCCTGCATATTTCCCGTGGTTTTTCATGTTTTGATAAAATAGCTACACCATTCCAGCTTTTTTGTCCGTGCCATATTGCATGATAACCTGCATCTGTAATTGCCTGCAATGGGAATTTTTCTTCTGGTGCTTTTAACTCCTGTAAACAAACAACATCAGGTTTCGATTCACTTAGCCAACGAAGAAGCACAGGCAATCTTCCATTTACACCATTTACATTGTAGGTAGCTATTTTCATGATGCTAATATCTGTAATTGCAACGAAGGAATCAATGTTTCAAATAAGCAGCAGTGAAATAATATTACCTTAGCCCCCATAAATTATAAAATGAAACTGGAAGAAATACTGCTGAAGCGAAGTGATAGTAAGTGTGAATTGTGTGGATCAGCAAGAGGTTTGACAATGTATGAAGTTCCTCCCCAGGATCGTAGTAATGAAGATAACAGTATCATTATTTGTGATACTTGTCTTAACCAGGTTGAAAAGAAAGTTCCACTTGACAGCGCTCACTGGAAATGTTTAACTGAGAGCATGTGGAGTGAAGTTCCGGGTGTTCAGGTGGTAGCATGGAGAATGTTGAACCGGTTGAGAAATGAAACATGGGCTGCAGATAACTTAGAGATGATATATTTTGACGATGAAAGAGCCACCTGGGCAAAAGCAACAGGTGATCATGAGAATGACGGCTCGGTAGATTTACATAAAGATGCTAATGGAAATATTCTGCAAAGTGGTGATACGGTTGTGCTGACTAAATCACTTGATGTAAAAGGTTCTACGCTCAATGCAAAAATGGGGACGGTAGTAAAAAATATTCGCCTGGTAGAAAATAACACGGAACAGATTGAAGGAAAAATAGAAGGGCAGGTGATCGTAATACTTACTAAGTATGTGAGAAAGTAGGGATGATCCTGCTTTCTATTTTTTTCTGATGGCTTCTCTGAACTGAAGAATAAGGCCCATATCTTTTACCCCTGGCTCTTTTTCAAAACTGCTGTCTATGTTCACGGCAAACAAATCAGGATGTGTTAATGATTTGAGTGAGGCAGCATCCTCAACACGAATATTTCCACTGATGAAAAATGGTTTTTCTATTTTACTTTTTGCAAGAAAAGTATAATCGTTGCCTTCTACATCAAACAAATAATAATCACAAGACAGGTCATATTCATCAATTAGCCTATCAACATTCTGCTCACCATTTTTTATGCGGAAAGTCTTGATCACTTCAATATCTTCCGATAGTTCTTCACAAAACCCGGATGATTCTTCACCATCCAGCTGAACAATATCCAGTGAATATTTTTCTACCTGCTCTGTAATGAAGTCGAAATCTGCGTTGTTAAAAACCCCTACTTTTTTTACATCAAAATCAGCTGCACGAATATCTTCAGGGCTTATATTGTCGCCAATATATTTCGAAGATTGTTTATCAAAAACCACCCCTGCAAAGTCAATATCCAAAGCTTCTAACTGCTGTAATTGCTTCAACTGGGTAATGCCGCAAACTTTAATATTCATTCTTTCCAATTTTTATGAGGCGGCAAAGATATGAAAGGCTTACCGGGATAACCAGTTTTTCATAATGGTTTCGCCGTAGGGAGTCAATACACTTTCTGGATGAAACTGTACACCGGTAACATCGTAAGTTTTATGCTGCAAGGCCATAATGTAATCATGCTCATCTCTTGCAGTAACTTCTAAATTCCTGGGAAATTGTTCATCACTTACTATCCAGCTATGATAATGTCCAACTTCAAAAGCTGCAGGAAGCCCATTAAATAGTGAAGTATTCTTTTCATAACCCACATATCTTGCAGAGGTAATAATACCATGCAGCACAGTTGACAAGTTGATCAACCTTCCGCCAAAACTTTCAGCTATTGCCTGGTGACCTAAGCAAACACCTAATATGGATTTAGTGGGTGCATATTCATTTATCAGTTGTATCAACTTGCCGGCATCTTTTGGAAGGCCTGGTCCCGGAGAAAGGATGATTTTGTCATATTCTTTTACTTCTTCTAATGGTAAAACATCATTTTTATGAACTTCAATTGTACAATGGCAGATCTTTTTTACCAGGTGAACCAGGTTGTAAGTAAAAGAATCGTAATTATCACACACCAAAATCTTCATAGGTTTTAATCAAGCTTTTAAGTAGCGATTATTTAGTCTTTCTTGTGGATAAGAGAAGCCAGATCTTTTGCATAAGCATCGCTTACCGGAAGTTTTATATTGTTGAGCGTTACCTGTTGTTTTTCGAGTTTATCAATCTTCTTCACATTCACAATAAATGATCGATGAATGCGAATAAAATTTCCTGTGGGAAGCAGGCTCATGGCTTCCACAAATGTACTTCGTGAGAGTAGTTTCTTATCCTTCAGAAAAAAAGTAACATAATTACCTGTTGCTTCCAGGTACAAAATTTCATCGTAAAACACTTTCACCTGTTCGGCTCCTGTTTTAACGAACAAATGATCTGCGTTTTCGGCTGCGTTACGAAAGTTGTATAATTCATAAGCCTTATTGCAGCCCTTTATAAAACGAGCCAGTGAAAATGGTTTCAACAGATAATCAACAGCATCCATTTCAAAACTTACAGCTGCATGTTCCTGATAGGCAGTGGTAAAAATGAGTAATGGTTTTTTTGAAAGGGTGTTGAAGAACTCAATTCCGGAAATATCCGGCATCTTGATGTCAAGAAACAATAAGTCAATGTTCTCTTTCTGTAAATATTCGAGTGCTTTGAAGGCATCAGTGAAACCTGCTTTCAGATCCAGGTAGGGCACCTTAGATGCATGTGATCTTATTATATCCAAAGCGATCGGTTCATCATCGATGGCAATTGCCTTCATAAAGAATTGAATTTAGAATACGCTAAGTTAATTGTAGTGAAAGGTAGATTGAGAAATTCTTTTCCGTTTCAGTAACCTTCATTTCATGTTTACCAGGGTACGACAGTTGCAAACGTTGTTGAACATTATTCAATCCAATGCCAGTATTGTTTTTTTCAGGGTCTTTATGGTGTCTCTGGTGTTTGCTGTTATGCACATCATAATAAAGGGTTGTATCTACACATTTGAGGCTAATGTTGATATAGGAAGTTTCCCTGAAACTGATGCCGTGTTTGAATGCATTTTCAATGAAGGGGATCAGCAACATTGGAGATATCTGTAATGCATGGCCATGTTCGTTGCTGATATTCGTTTCTATTTTTATATCCGGATTTGTATCTGTTCTTAACTTTTGTAAGGTGATGTAATTTTCCAGGTATTCAATCTCCCTGGTAAGTGGAATCTTTTCCTGCATATTTTCCTGCAACATAAACCGCATCATATCTCCAAGTTTTTGAATGCCTTCACTGGTACGTTCAGATCCTTCCTGTAATGCAGTACCATAAAGTGTATTGAGTGCATTAAAGAGAAAGTGCGGATTGATTTGTGATCGAAGGAAATCGAAGTTGGCAGTTGACTGACCCAGTTCTCTTTTTAAAGTGGTGATTTCGTCGTTACCTGTACTCTTTTTTCTGAACAACCACCATGTTACCGGTGCAGTAACGAATAATTGAAAAATTGAATTTAGTATACTGGTTGTTACAGAAGGTGGGCCGTCTTGCAGCAATACCCAAACGAAAGCTGCAACCGGTAGAAATAAAGCGGCCAGGATGAGTGTCACCTTTGAAAAGTATGAACGAAATGGATGTGGTTTTGAAAATGATTCTGGTATAAGCTGGTAAAATGAAAACAGGTAGAGTGCAATTGCAGGAGGTATAACAACGATCCATACCAATGTAAATAGTGTTACCGTATCGGTCACAAGCATCAGTGATAGAATAGCAGCCCAAATAAGGAAAGCTACGACCCCTTCTTTTCGTATAAAGTTATTATCTGTGTTTTTTTGAACGGCTTTATCCAGCATGTACATAGTAGCAAAGCGAAGGATGGTATAAAAGCCAAACACAACATACCAGAAACCGGCAAGTAGAAACCCACTACCGTATAATTCAAGCAGTGTAACCTCTATTGTTTGGATGCTGTATACATATTCCCTTAACAAAACATTGGTAGCACCAAACATAAATCCGATGAAAAAAAACAGGAGCAATCCTCTCAGAGCATTCCATAAGGGATCTTCATTCCGAAGCAGCCTGGGAACATTGATAAAGTTCAGGTAAAGGAAAGCTGCAAAACCAACTACCAATCTTATCAGCTGTGGGATAAAATAATTCTCGTAATAGTCATATTTCACACCAGCCTGCTCAAACAACGGTCTGAATTTAGTTTGCTGTATAGTGCTGCTATCTTCCAATCCAGTAGAAACGAAATAAAAAATACCGAAAGCAAAAAGCGTAGACGTGCCCCAAAATTCTATTTGCTTCAAGCGGTCTGATGTCTTAACAAGATCTTTGATACTGCCCATAATATGCAATAGTAAAGTGCAGATATGTATGTTCCTGTGTGGTTGTGATGGAACAGGTTGTTTTTGGGATGAATCACCCGCAAAACGGTCGTTCAGATACTTCTATGTTTTTTACCAAAATTTTTCAGGCATTATATCCTGTAAGAGGTTATTTTTGTCAGCTAATGAGTCAGTCAAACACCCATACTAAACAATATGCCTTCCACATTCCAATGGTGTCGGAAGTATATGCAGTTTGTTTTGACCTGTTTCGTTATCTACATCGACGTGGGTGCTGATAGGACGAACCCTTGACCACGGTCCCTATCAGTGAAAAAGCTTCGCAAAAAACCATCGGATTGGTTCTCCGCCACTAATTCTTCTTTACAAGTTGGATAATCAAATTACCATCAGGGTGGCAACACCTGCTGATAAAATATACTCCCAGATCATCACAGATGAAATGGAAGCTTCCGCAAAAGCAAGAGGTACCGGTATTGCCAAACGCAGTCCTGATTATATCTCTCATAAGATTGAGGAAGGTAAAGCAGTGATCGCTGTTACCGCAGAAGGTGCATGGGTGGGTTTCTGTTATATCGAAACCTGGAGCCATGGTGAGTATGTAGCGAACTCTGGTCTTATTGTTTCTCCTTCCTTCAGAAAGAGTGGTATTGCAAAAGCCATCAAGGAGAAGATATTTCAACTGAGCCGTGACAAGTATCCTGATGCAAAGATTTTCGGACTCACCACCGGCCTTGCAGTAATGAAGATTAACAGCGATCTCGGTTACGAACCTGTTACATATTCCGAACTAACCCAGGATGAAGATTTCTGGGCAGGATGCAGAAGCTGTATCAATCATGATATACTAATGAGTAAAGAGCGAAAGAATTGCCTTTGCACAGCAATGCTTTTCGACCCTAAAGATCACTACGAACCAGCAGAAACCAAAGAGC
This sequence comes from Chitinophagaceae bacterium, assembly GCA_036676415.1. Lineage (GTDB taxonomy): Bacteria > Bacteroidota > Bacteroidia > Chitinophagales > Chitinophagaceae > JAEZDC01. The sequence goes on along the minus strand of JAKFCX010000058.1, from coordinate 51,158 downwards.
ATTTTGATCAAAAGAAAAAGGTTTACGAACGATTGTTACAATGGAAACAAAGCAAATTTCTCAACCGTTTACTCAAAAGAGAAACCAAAGCAAACAGGAGAAATAAAATTTCGATATTCAATTTGTTCAACTTTTAACCAGGAACTAAATGAAAATTGTTCTAGGATTTAGCGGTGGATTAGATACTACCTATTGTGCAAAATACCTCAGCGATGAAAAAGGATACGAGGTGCATAGCATTGTTGTAAACACAGGTGGTTTTAGTGCGGAAGAACTGCAGTCGATAGAATTACATGCTTATAAACTGGGTGTTAAAACACATACTACTGTAGATGCAGTGAACAATTATTACGACAGGATCATTAAATACCTGATCTATGGTAATGTGTTGAAGAATAATACTTACCCTTTAAGTGTAAGTGCAGAAAGATTGATCCAGGCATTACATATTGCTGAACATGCAAAGAGTTTAAAGGCAGATGCTGTTGCACATGGCAGCACTGGTGCTGGGAACGACCAGGTTCGTTTTGATATGATCTTTCATGTGATGATCCCCGGCATCCAGATCATTACTCCAATTCGGGATTTAAAATTGAGCCGCGAAGCTGAGATCGAATACCTGAAAGCTAAAGGTGTTGAGATGAATTTTGATAAAGCAGCATACTCCATCAACAAAGGTCTTTGGGGTACAAGTATTGGGGGAAGAGAAACACTCACCTCAAAAGGAATGTTACCTGAAAATGCATGGCCTACACAAGTCACAAAAACCGGTTCAGAAGAAATAAAACTTGGCTTTATTAAAGGTGAGCTGACATCAGTCAACGATCATTCATTTCAACATCCAGTTGAAGCAATTAAATATTTACACAATCTTGCTGCACCTTATGGCATTGGTCGTGATATACATGTTGGCGATACGATCATTGGTATTAAAGGAAGGGTTGGGTTTGAAGCCGCTGCACCGATTATTATTATCAAAGCACATCATGCTTTAGAAAAAAATGTGCTCACCAAATGGCAACTGAACTGGAAAGACCAGTTGGCCCAGTTCTATGGTAACTGGTTACATGAAGGCCAGGTTTTAGATCCTGTGATGCGTGATATTGAAACATTCTTTACCAGCACACAGCAACAGGTTACAGGAGATGTATTTTTACAATTAATGCCTTATCGTTTTCATGTAACTGGTATCGAATCAAAATACGATCTAATGAGCAGCAAGTTCGGCAGCTACGGCGAAATGAATAATAGCTGGAGTGGTGAAGATGTAAAAGGCTTTAGTAAAATTTTCGGTAATCAAACTTCGATCTATCACCAGGTAAAAGCAAGTGCAGATGCAGAAAGTTAAGGTTGGCATTATTGGTGGAGCAGGTTATACGGGTGGCGAATTGGTTCGTTTGCTTATTCATCACCCGTATACATCTATCTCTTTTGTTCATAGCAGGAGTAATGCAGGCCAATCTTTACATTCAATTCACCAGGACCTGGTTGGTGAAACGGATATTCTTTTTACAGACCAGTTAAGCAATGATATTGACGTGCTGTTCTTGTGTATGGGTCATGGTGAATCAAATAAATTTCTCCAATCAAACATTGTTGATGATAATGTAAAGATCATAGATCTCTCGCAGGATTTTCGTCTCGATGCTGATAAAATTCAAAGCAACAGGTCTTTTATTTATGGCCTACCTGAATTAAACAGAGCAGCTATTAAAACCGCAAATAACGTAGCAAACCCAGGATGTTTTGCAACTGCGATCCAATTAGGATTGCTTCCACTTGCAAAAGCAGGACTTGTATCTGAAGTGCATACTACAGGCATTACAGGTTCTACCGGTGCCGGACAGAGTTTTTCATCAACATCTCATTTCAGCTGGCGTGCAAATAATATCCAGGCATATAAAACTTTATCGCACCAGCACCTTGCAGAGATCAATCAATCAATACAATCACTTGGAGCCAATCAGGTGGAAATAAATTTTGTTCCCTGGCGTGGAGATTTTACAAGGGGCATTTTTATCAGTTCAGTTATTCACTGTAACGAAGACATTAATGACCTGGTGAAAATGTATGATGATTTCTATCGGGATGCAGCTTTCACTGTTGTCAGTAAAACTGCAATTCATCTTAAGCAGGTTGTTAATACAAATAAATGTGTGATTCAACTGGAGAAAGTGGGTACTAAACTTATTGTTCATTCTGCAATTGATAACCTGTTGAAAGGTGCTTCCGGACAAGCAGTGCAGAACATGAACCTGATGTTAGGTATTGATGAAAAGGCTGGGCTTAATCTTAAAGCAAATGCATTTTAGTTGTGAAATGAGCTATGCTGTTTCACTTGTAGAGATAAATATAGATGGTAATGAAAATGTTTGATGTTTACCCCGTAAACGATATCAATATCGTAAAAGCAGAAGGCTCTCATGTTTGGGACGATAAAGATGAAAAGTATCTCGACATGTATGGGGGTCATGCAGTGATCAGTATTGGTCATACACATCCTCATTGGGTAAACCGGATACAGGAACAGTTGAATAATATTGCTTTTTATTCTAACTCTGTTAAGATTCCAATTCAGCAAGAATTGGCTGATAAGCTGGGTGCAGTTAGTGGAAAGAATGATTATCAACTCTTTCTTGTCAATAGTGGCGCTGAAGCAAATGAGAATGCTTTGAAACTGGCTTCATTTCATACAGGAAGAAAAAAGATTGTTTCTTTTTCCAAATCTTTCCATGGCAGAACCTCACTTGCTGTTGCAGCAACAGATAATGCAGCTATTGTTGCTCCGGTAAATGAAACGGATAATGTTACATTTCTTCCTTTCAATGATGAAGAAGCATTGAATAATTATTTTTACCAGTTTGGCCACCACATTGCCGCAGTAATAATTGAACCTATACAGGGTGTCGGTGGAATAATCGAAGCAACAGATTCCTTCCTGCAACTTATCAGAACACTTTGCGATCGATATAATTGTGTTTTCATCGCTGATGAAGTGCAGAGTGGTTATGGAAGAACAGGTAAATTCTTTGCAGCTGATCATGCTGGTATTAATGCTGACATATATACAATGGCAAAAGGAATGGGCAATGGTTTTCCGATTGGTGGTTTGTTGATTGCTCCACATATTCAGCCTAAGCATTCAATGTTAGGAACAACTTTCGGTGGTAATCACCTTGCTTGTGCCGCTGCATTGGCTGTATTAGAAGTGATCGATCAGGAACAGTTGATGAAAAATGCTTCAGAGGTTGGCCAGCATTTAATGGATCAGTTGAGTAATCTGCCGGATATCGCTAATGTTAGAGGCAAAGGATTAATGATCGGTTTTGATTTACCTGAAGAATTAAAACACCTGAGAAAATCGCTCCTCGATGAATCAAAAATATTTACCGGTGAAGCTAAACCGAACGTAGTAAGATTACTCCCTGCATTATCGCTTACTATTGAACAGGCAGATACATTCTTACATTCACTTAAAACACTTATTCAGAAAATTGAAGCAGTTCATATCAGTTAATGATGTCAATAACATTGATGTGCTGGTGCAAAAAGCATTGGCATATAAATCATCTCCATTGGCTGATGTTCAGCTTGGTGCAGGTAAACGTATCGGTTGTTTATTTCTGAACCCCAGTATGAGAACAAGGCTGAGCACACAAATAGCAGCAGAGAATCTTGGTATGAATGCCATTATTTTCAATGTTGGTGCGGAAGGCTGGGCCATGGAGTTTGAAGATGGTGCGATTATGAATGGCACAACTGCAGAGCATGTAAAAGATGCGGCACCTATTCTGGGTAATTATTTTGATCTATTGGCGGTAAGAACATTTCCATCTTTAAAGAACAGGGAAGAGGATTATAGTGAATTCGTGATGCAACAGTTCATTAAGTATGCAGGTGTACCTGTGATCAGCCTTGAAAGTGCTACACTGCATCCTTTGCAAAGTTTTACTGATATTATCACCATTACAGAAACATTCAGGGAAAACCGAAAGCCCAAAGTAGTACTAACCTGGGCACCACATGTTAAGGCTTTGCCACAATGTGTAGCCAATAGTTTTTCGCAGTGGATGAATGCCTGGAATCATGCAGACCTTATCATAACTCATCCGGAAGGCTATGATTTAGATGAGCAGTATACAAAAGGTGCAACTATTACAAACGACCAGGATGAGGCTTTGAAAGATGCCGATTACGTATATGTAAAGAACTGGAGTTCTTATAACCATTACGGTAAAATAATTTCCAATGATACATCATGGATGTTATCGAACAAAAAACTCAGCTTGACCAATGATGCCAAGGTGATGCATTGTCTTCCGGTAAGAAGGAATGTTGAATTGAGTGATGAAATATTGGATGGACCAAACAGCATTGTTACACAACAAGCATCAAACCGAGTGTGGGCAGCACAGGCTGTGCTAAGTGAAATTCTAAATGGATAGATTAGTTATTATAAAGATCGGTGGTAACATCATTGATGATGAGCAAAAGCTATCAGCTTTTCTTCAATCATTTGCAGAAGTGAATGTAAAAAAAATTCTGGTTCATGGTGGTGGAAAAATGGCTACCCGTTTAGCGGAGCAATTGAATATTCCGCAGCAATTGGTAGATGGAAGACGTATTACTGATGCAGAAACATTGAAGATCGTTACAATGGTGTATGCAGGTTATATCAACAAAAATATTGTTGCTATACTGCAATCAAATAAATGTAATGCTATTGGTCTTTCTGGTGTTGATGGAAGTATTATAAAAGCGCATAAAAGAGAACATCACAGTCTTGATTATGGCTTTGTTGGTGATGTAGACGAAGTGAACGGATCTTTTATTCATTCACTGCTGCAACAAAATCTTACACCTGTTATTGCTCCGGTTACTCACGATGGAAAAGGTCAGCTCCTCAATACAAACGCTGATACAGTTGCAGCTGAAATTGCAAAAACCATGAGTAATTTGTATGATGTTGATTTGGTTTACTGCTTCGAGAAGGAAGGTGTGATGAGAGATGTGGAAGATAACAGTTCTGTCATATCTCATATCAACGAAAGTCTTTATCAATCATTGAAATCGGAAGGTGTGATTGCAGCAGGAATGATCCCAAAGCTGGATAATGCTTTCAATGCGATCGAGGACAATGTAAAAAGTGTTATCATCGGTAAAGCAGAAAAGTTACATCAATTAATAAATCATGATGCCGGCACTACAATTCAATGATGAATGATAAAACATACCAACTTCAGCAAAGATCAATAGAGCTGCTATCTCAATTGATCGCCATTCCTTCATTCAGCAAAGAAGAGCAAGGCACTGCTGATTTGATTGAAAAATTCCTGTTAAGTAATAATGTTTCTGTCAATCGATTCCTGAATAATGTTTGGGCAGCTAATAAACACTTTGATGTTTCAAAGCCTACCATTCTGCTCAATTCACATCACGATACGGTGAAGCCTAACAGCAGTTATACGATTGATCCATTTAAACCATTACGACAACAGGGAAAATTGTATGGCCTTGGCAGTAACGATGCTGGTGCTTCATTGGTATCTCTGATTGCCACTTTCTTATATTTCTATCATTGTGAGGATCTGAAATATAATCTGGTAATAGCTGCAACTGCAGAAGAGGAGATTTCCGGTGTTAATGGGATAGAAGTGTTGTTGCCTGAGTTGCCAACTATCAACTGTGCAATTGTTGGTGAACCAACACAAATGCAAATGGCTGTTGCAGAAAGGGGATTGATGGTGCTTGATTGCATTGCATCAGGCAAAGCTGGTCACGCTGCAAGAGAGGAAGGTGAAAATGCTGTTTATAAAGCAATTAATGATGTTGCCTTACTTCAGCAACTTCATTTCGAAAAGACGAGTGAATTGCTCGGTAATGTAAAGTTATCTGTAACAGTTATTGAAACCGACAATAAAGCACATAATATTGTTCCTGCTGAATGCAGGTTTGTAGTTGATGTAAGAGTCAATGAACATTATACACTGGAAGAACTGCTCGAAAAAATTGCATCTACTGTTTCATCTAAAGTCACAGCAAGGAGTATGAGGTTACGTTCATCTTCTATTTCATTAGATCATCCATTGGTTGTTGCCGGTGCCTCTCTTGGCAAAAAGCATTATGGTTCACCAACAACTTCCGACAAAGCACTGATGCCTTTTCCTGCTTTAAAAATGGGGCCTGGAGATTCAGCTCGTAGTCATACAGCAGATGAATATATTTATATAGAGGAAATGTATCAAGGCATCTCAGATTACATTAAAATTCTTAATACTATAGTATAATGAAGTTGTGGCAAAAACAAGGAACAAATGTTTCTGAACTCGTTGAAAGCTTCACCGTAGGAAGAGATAAGGAGTTTGATCTGCTGCTGGCGAAATATGATGTACAAGGCTCTATGGCACATGTGCAGATGTTAGGTGAAGTGGGTTTAATGGCTGCTGAAGAAGCTACGAAAGCGATTGAAGAATTAAGGCAGATTGCTGAATTAATAGAACGTGGCGAATTTATTATTGAAGATGGAGTAGAGGATGTGCATTCACAGGTAGAGCTATTGCTTACCCGTAAACTCGGAGAGATCGGTAAGAAAATTCATAGTGGCAGAAGTCGTAACGACCAGGTAGCGGTTGACATCAAGCTATATTTACGTGAAGAGATATTGACTTTAAAAGACGATGTAAAGAGACTTTTTGATCAGTTGCAACAGTTGAGTGAACAATATAGAAATGTATTGCTTCCAGGCTACACACATTTGCAGGTAGCTATGCCCTCATCATTTGGTCTTTGGTTTGGTGCTTATGCTGAAAGCCTTGTCGATGATCTGGAAATGCTTGCAGCAGCTTTTGTAGTTACCAATAAAAACCCCTTAGGCAGTGGTGCAGGTTACGGTTCATCATTCCCTTTAAACCGCACACGTACAACTGAATTGCTTGGCTTTGCTGATCTGAATCATAATGCTGTATATGCACAAATGACAAGAGGCAAGACAGAAAAAACTGTATCGATGGCGGTAAGTTGCATCGCAGCCACACTTGGTAAATTATCGATGGATTGTTGCCTTTATCTTAGTCAGAATTTTGCTTTCATTTCCTTTCCTGATTATCTTACTACCGGAAGCAGTATTATGCCCCATAAGAAAAATCCTGATGTGTTTGAATTGATACGGGCAAAATGTAATCGTCTCCAAAGCTTGCCCAATGAACTGTCGATGTTACTCACTAATTTACCTTCAGGATATCATCGTGACTTACAGTTAACTAAAGAAACATTATTTCCTGCCCTGGAAACATTGAAGTCCTGTATAGAGATGACCGTGTTGATGCTATCGAATATTGAAGTGAAAGAAGATATTTTAGCAGATGAAAAATATAAGTACCTGTTCAGTGTAGAAGCAGTTAATAAACTTGTTCATGAAGGTATGAGTTTCAGGGAAGCCTACCAGAAGATTGGTAACGATATTGCAACAGGTCAATTTTTATACGATACTACTCAGCAGCTGAATCACACTCATAAAGGAAGCATAGGTGATTTACAAAACAATGCTATAGCTGCAGCTATGCAAAAGGTGATTCAGAAATTTCGTTAGGATTAAACGGCTAATACTTTTGCTGTTTAGCGATATAACCTTCGTTTATGTTGTGAGGCTTTGCTTAAGATCACTTCACTCATTGAACGCTTTGTTACTTTGCTTTCGAGCCAGGAAATAATATCTAAGTAAGCAAACGACCTGGTGGCAAATCGATTTTTTTCATATTGTTTTATTCTATAAAGCAGTTGTTCGTATTCCAATTGTATTTTTCTGTCTGGAATATTCACTGAATTCTTCAGAAATCGGAATATCTCTTCCTCAACCGGAGTAAGCGTTTCCATCTTGCTGAAAAACCTGGTTACAGTGCCTATTAGATATTCAAGTATGGCATGATTTCCTAATTCATAGTGTGCAAATAGATGTAATAATCTTGCATAGCTCTGCAGATCATTTCTCAGGTCAACCTTCCAGTTGATGATCTTGTTCAGGTAATCAATTGATGTTGCATAATCTCCATATCCAAAATACAACGAAGCGATCTTATAGTAGAAAATCAGGATTCGATGCCTGTCTAAAAACACCTCGTATTCTTTTAGCTTCTCTTGTATATATGGAACAAGTGCTAAGCCTTCCTTAAAAGTGCCCAACATAAAATGCTGGTTGATCCTGGCTATATGCAAATAAACAAATACCTGTACTGTATTATTATGATGTTGCTTGACAATAGCTGATTCAGCAAAAAGCTCAAATTGTTTGAGGGCAATATCAAAACCTTCAAAATTTCTTAGATCAAAATATGCATTCAACAGGTTATGCATCCCTTTGATATAATGAGATGGTTCATTTGATAGCATCTCAGGATACTCTTCAAAAAGGCTAACCCATTTTTTTGTATACCGGTAATACATCAAAAAATCCTGCCTGATGAAAGAATACCAGCAATATGATTGGTTCAGGTAGAGTTTTGTATAAAAGCTACTGGATACTTCAGCTTCGTCAGGAAGATTTTCACGGAAATATTTTTTTACCGTTTCTTCTTCCTGCTTGTTTCTTGCATGCCCGTTTTTAATATACCAGCTGTATAATTTCAAGGCAAGGTTAGATAGTGCTGTTACTTTTTGCAGGTGTGAAATTACCTCCTCGGTTTCCCGGGTTAATTTTTCTGCCCTTCCTTCGAGGCTTCGTGTAATATGCAGGGTTTCTATTTTCTTTTCAAAAGCCAGAACCTGAATCAGGAAAGCCACCTGGTGTTCTGCCCTGGCATGTGTTTTCAACTTCTCCAGCATCCTCAGACTTTGATGATATAGACCTTTGTTGTATAATATTCTTGCATAGTCAAGTTGTTCGTGTAACTGAATGTCTATGTCCTGTACATTCTTTAATAAACGAAGGCTGGCAAGTAACTCTTTATAGAGATGAGCTTTTATGTTAGGCAGCTGTTGCTTTTTTATAGAGGGAACTTTCTTTATCAAAAGTTCTTCGTCATATTCTTGCATTTTATCCAACGCATCAAATACATGTATGATCTTAAGATCTTCATTGGAAGAACTGCGGGTGATATAAAGCTTAAAATTTCTTTTCTCCGACTTCTGTAACGAATGGATCAGCTGGAAAACAATATCGGCAGAACGGTTGGGCATCGTAGTTTAACTATATCTAACATGCGGTAAATCAAGTGCTTCCTTAACAAAACTGTGGTTTTAAAAGCAAAGGATCTTCTACATCTTTATTTTTATTCAATTACTTACAAATCTATATTCGTATCATAGATCGATACCTAGGAAGCAATCGTTAGATTTTAATCACAAGCAGGCAAGCAAGATAAGTGAGAGGCTGATATAAAGTTCCTGCCGGGTAAACAGAAATCTTTACATTTTTCATATGGCAAGCAATCGTTAGAGGCCCGCTGTTTCTACAGACGGGCTATTTTTTTGCGTTACAATAATAGGTATTTATTGGAAGATTATCTGTGATGCCGAAAGTATAATCACATCAAAAGTTGATTTCTTACGATTTATTTAGCATCATCGGGTATGAAAATCACCCGTTATTCCATCTTCAGCAGGTAAATCTTATATTAGTGCTATGAGGTCAGTAATATTATTTGGCTGGCTATTCGGTTGCTTTCATACTATTGCCCAGGATTCGGCAAGAGGGCTTACAATAAAATCTTTAGGCAAAGAGGTCGAAGGAACGACCAGGGCATTGATTGTAGGCGTTTCTGTATACCAAAATTTGCCATCATTGCAATATGCTGATAAAGACGCTGAAGAATTCGCAGATTTCCTCACAAATAACAATGCATGGAAAGTTGAAAAATCCAACATCAGGTTATTGACGAATGACAAAGCTAAAGCAGGAGATATTCTTAGTTGGCTATCGTGGTTACTCGAAACATCAAATAAAGGGGATAAGATCATATTTTACTTCTCTGGCCATGGAGATGTGGAAACAGATGAAGACTTCAATAAAGGTTACTTGCTGGCACATGATGCACCAAAAAATAATTACGTGGCCGGCGGGGCTATTCCAATAGATGTGCTGCGTAAGACGTACACGGAGATGATCGACAAGGGAATTAAACTGTACATGGTTACAGATGCATGCAGGGCCGGACATCTTGCCGGAGGTTCTGCAGGATCCAGGATAACTGCTGAGGCATTTAGCAAACAATGGCGAAACGAAATAAAGATTTTATCAGCCCAGCCTGATGAGTTAAGTTATGAAGGCAGCCAATGGGGTGGAGGCAGAGGTGTGTTCTCGTTTTTTCTAACAAAAGGATTGAGTGGTTATGCAGACATTAACAAGGATTCTATTATCACCTTAGCAGAGATCGAACAGTATGTAGGCCTTCAGGTTTCCCAGGAAACAGCATTCAAGCAACAACCAGTTTTTGAAGGAGCCAGTAAATATTCAAACCGGGTAGCTGCAATTGATGAGCAAACCATGGTTCGTTATAGTCAATATAAAAGTGGAAACATTACAGTAGCTGTCCTGACCGAAAAAGGTGAATCGAAAATCGATGCAGGTAGTTGTACTAGTGTCTATGAAAAATTTAAGTATGCATTGACTCAAGTTCAAGATTCTGCAACTATCGCAACAGCTGTCCAGGTTTTTGAATTATTATCAGCCTGTGGCGATAAAAACTTGCAGAACACAGCACGTTTTCAGATTTCTGCAGCATTAATGAATTACGTACAGCAGATCGTTAATCAAACTTTGATCGGTAAAACGTTGATCGGTCATGAAAAACTTAATGAAGGGCTGCGAATTATCGATATCATCTTTAAACTAAATACAGACAAACGTCTCGTTAATAAAACTCATTTAGAAAATATACAGCGATACTTAATTATTAATGATATGAGTTTCTGGAGTGACAAGGAAATCACACCGGTAAACCAACAGACAATGATCAGTATGCTTGATTCAGCACTAATAGAAGAGCCTGGTGCAGCTTACCTCGAACTGTCAAAGGGAATTTTATTGATGAATGCTGAGCAATATGATTCATCATTAATCTATTTCCGAAAGGCTATTGCACATAGTCCTACCTGGTTAATGGCTTATTATTATGCTGCACAGGCACTTAGCTACACCAGTAAATATAGAGAAGCTGTTCAATACATGGAAACGGCCCTGGCTTTAGATAGTGCTTATAAAACCTTTGAATGCGCAAAATGTTTTTATCGTTATATGGGCAGCCTATACGCATATTTGGGAGAGACTGGCAAAGCGGAATATTATTTATTAAAGGCAGCCGAGGATAAAGAGTTTATTGAGCCAGTGACTGAATTGATATCGCTTTATCATAAAAATAAACAATATCAAAAACGAGATGAACTCATCGGTAGATTAAGAGAGTATAGCCTTTCTGTAAACGACAAGCTCTTATTATTTGAGTTACAACTGGAGCTTGGTTTGATAAACAAAAAAGCAGGCGAAAATTTTTTGGATAGCCTTGAAGTAGTAATTGATGATGAAGACACGCCTTTATTTTATTATATAAGAGGGTTATGGGCTGAAAGCAGGAATGAATATGCTGTGGATCATTTTAGAACGGCCTATGAATATGATATGCAGGATTTCGGTTATGTTGATGCATACATCAATTCCCTTACTTCGAATGGAGAATTCGAAGAGGCTGAAGAAGTAATATCAGGTTTGCCAGCAAGGCTTAAAAGAAGCGAACAGGCTCAACTTGATCTGTATCTAAGCATGTGTTATGCTTATACTAAAAGAGAAACAGAGTCGATTGCTATTCTTAAGCAATTGATCGCATCAAATTATTTGTCATGTAACGATCTTAAAGGAATAAGGCCGCTCCGGAAACTTCAAGAGTACAAGGAATTATTAAAAGGCTGTCGATAAACTCGCCATCTTATGAAAGATTGAATAATCATTCCTCCTAGCCAACTATTTCAAAAAGAAAATCAAAGAGATTAACTTCTGTAGGTATACCTAATTTTTTTCTTAATCTATACCTGCTGATCTCAACACCTCTCACCGAAATATTCATCAGCTTCGCTATTTCTTTTGTACTGAGGTTCATTTTCAGGTAGGCACATAATTTTAATTCATTAGCCGAAAGTGTTGGATACTTATTTTTTAATGCAACAAGAAAATCACTATGCACTTTATCGAAGTGAATGGAAAATTGTTCCCATTGTTCATCGAGTTTGTCTTCATCACTGATTGAGCGAAGAATCTTTTTTACATCGTCAGAGTCTTTTTGTGCATCGGGATTTTTTTTCAGCTTCAGCATCTGTTCTTTGATCTTTCCCAACACTTCACCTTTCTGCACAAGGTGCATTGCTGTGGTGGCAAGTTCAGTATTCTTATGCTGAATTTCGGCCTCCAGCTTCTCATTACGAAGTTTGACCAGTTCTTTTTCTGCTTTATCAATTTCCAGCTGGTGCAGGTATTGCAATCGCTTCTGTTCTTCTTCGTGTTTTATCTGCTGCCGGATAAATTTCTTCTTCTGGTGCTTATATAACTTCCATGCTCCAAAAGCCAATATCAAACTATATAAAACAATGGCAACGTACGATTGATACCATGGCGGCAACACAGTAAAGCTATAACTGCTGATCATGGATTCATTTCCGAGATTGTTTTTTGCTTTTACCTTAAAAGTATAAGTGCCTGCAGGTATGTTTGTGTATTCTTTTTCGGTTCTTCTAGAATACTCAGACCATTTATTGTCAAATCCCTCCAGTATAAAACTGTATTCAATCGTGGATTGTTGGGCATAGACAGGAGCGGCAAATTCAAACCGGAAAGAATTCCAGTTATGACCAATAGAAGTTTTTATTTTTTTTGTTTCATCTGCTTCATTAACTGAATTAACGTATCCGCCGAATAATAAACTGTCCCGCTCGCTGCCTGCTGTTACTGCAGTAATATGTACCTGCAAAGGGTAGCTGATCTTTTTATACTGGCTGTAGTTGATGTGATAAAATCCCTTTTCACCCCCGATAAAAACATTGTTATTATCTACAGGATTTACATGTTCAAAACCTGCAACGAACTTATTGCTCAGCTCCGGGAAATAAATGATCTGTGGAGTGGAGGTTGAATTATCAACGACACCAAGTTCTTTCTCGAATACGAACCAAATGTTACCGGAAGAATCCTCTTTGAGGTAACGGATTTTTCTAGTGCCAAATAGTTTATTGTAATAAGCAGATGGTTCAAAAACATCTTTAGTGCTGTTATATTCATAGACACCATTTTCCGTGGTGAGCACAATACTGTTACGGATCTTAAAAATATAATTTCCATTTACTGATATGCTTTTATTGTCTGAGTAAGATTTTATGATGGGCTGGTTATTTTTTAACTGCACCCTGAATACACCTTTATATGGATGGGCCACCCATATATTATTGTTTTCAATTACAACAAATCTTGCTGATTCAAAATGGGCATGTACATTACTGTTCGTGAACTTTCCTTCTTTGTAATGATAAAAGTTGAGTCCATTATATGTACCTGTAACCATCAATGATGAAGGCAGTACATTCGACAATGGCTGAAAGGTCCAGAACCCTGAGGTGTTATCGATCGGTATGGCTGTGTTGTTTTGTATGGTAAAGCCACCATCATGATGACCCATTAATAATTTTCCATTTACTTCGGAAAGATTCCATACCTGGCCTTTTGTATTGCTTACGGGTTGAAAGGAACCTTTGATATAGCTGAGGTCGTTTGAATGATACAGGGGCACTTTATACAGGCCATTCGAAGTGCCGATGAAAAGCTCATTGTCGTAAATGTAAGAGGCATATCCCGAACCTTCATTCAGATAATCTGGGTATATATGTTTGATCGCATTGTTATAAGCGATGAAGTCGATGCCGTTGTCTAAACCAAGCCAAAGATTTTTTTCTTTATCCAGGAACACATCCAGGATGTTATTATTCTGTAATCCTTCTTTTCTTGTAAAACTTCGAACAAGCTGGCCTTTCTTATCAATAATGTAACAACCGTCCAGGTTAGTGCCCAAAGCAATATGCTGCTCATTCACCATAGTAGCAGATGAAATATTCTTCGATGCCATTTCATCAAGAAAAGCGGAACTGAGTTTCATTATTCTATCAGCACTTAATATATATATACCATGTTTTAGCGTAGTAAGCATGGCACTGTCTTTAGCAATGGATGTAAGTGATGTTGCAAAAGCATCTTCTGGCAATTCACTGTATTTCAAAAATGGAGTCCAGATGCCGTTGTTAAAAACCAGGAAACCCTTTTTAAAGTCCTGCGCTAATAGTTTATCTCCCCATTTTGAAATGAAACGCCAGTGAATACTATTGTAAACCGTTGCATTTTTAGGGCTGAGCTGGAAAATTTTATTACTGGTTTGAAAAAACACCCAATCCCTGTAAAAATAGATGTCCCACACATCTGTGAATGATCTTTCGGAAGGAGGCAGAAGATGTTTCATGGAATGATATTCCAACTGGCCATTGGCGTCAGGAGAAAAGTAGCCAAATTCATCCTGTCCCCCAACATATAGTTTATTATCCGATCCGAATTCTATCGAACGAACGATGCTTTTGTTAGGAAGAGGATATGCTTTCCAGCTGATTCCATTATAAGTAAGCACCCCTTCATTGTTCGCAAAATACATGATGCCCCTTTTATCCTGCCTGATCTGTCGGTTCTGGGCCCCCTTAATTAGTTGAAGTGGAAAGTTGACGATATCGGGTAACCCAATAGTATTTTGCCCAAGACCTTGAGAAAGGAAGTTGAATAAGCAGATGATCAGTAAAAACTTTTTCACTCAGGCAAGTTAATATTGTGAAGCTATCAAAAAAATCTATGATGTAGTGTTGAAGTGCTGAAAAAGCCTGTTTTAAGCATATTATGCCATGGTTGATGTAGTGTTGATGTAGTGTTAAAGCAATAATTGAGCAATTAGTGAGTTAATTTTATACGGTCTTTTCATCGGAAAAGGCTCAAATCAAAATTAGCTTGCATATGAAACAAAAAATTGTACTATTCCTATGTACCTTTCTCCTGATGCATTCCGCTTCGGTGTTTGCACAAGGATTCAGGGTTACAGGCAAAATCACTTCAAAGGCTGACAATCAGCCACTCGAGGCCGCTACAGTTACAGTAAAAGGAACTTCTACTTCTACAATCACAGACAAAAACGGGGTATTCAGCATCAATGTACCACAGGCCGGAGCCGTGCTTGTGATCTCGTACCTGGGGATGAATATGGAAGAAGTAGTTGTAAACCAACAAGGTGATGTGAATGTGTCACTCACCGAGGCTGAAAGTGTGTTAAATGAAGTAGTGGTTATTGGTTACGGGCAGCAAAAGAAAAGCCTGGTCACAGGTGCTATTTCTTCTGTAAAGGCTGACCAGCTTGCAACTGTATCGTCCACCAGGATCGAACAAGCCTTGCAGGGAAGAACTGCAGGTGTGCAGATCATTCCGGTTTCCGGACAACCTGGTGCAGGCTTAAGTGTCCGGATCAGGGGTACAGGTTCCAATAGAAGTTCCGATCCACTATATATAATAGATGGAATCAGGGCTGGAGGAATGGAATCGCTCGATCCTTCAGAGATTGAATCAATCGAAATTCTCAAGGATGCCGCTTCTGCTGCCATTTATGGTGCAGAAGGTGCAAATGGTGTAGTGATCATCACCACAAAAACAGGGAAAAGAAATACTTCCGATATCACTTACCATGCACAATTCGGAGTGCAGTCAGTGAAAGATGATTTTGTTCAGATGATGAACGCTCAACAGTATCAGCAGTACCTGCAGGAAGCTAATGTTGCCGGTGCACCAACTTTGGCAGATGTAGCAGGTTTGGGTGACGGAACAAACTGGATGAGCGAAGTATTGCAAACAGCCCCTCAGCAACATCATACACTAAGTTTAAGTGGTGGTTCAGAAAGATCTACTTACCTGATCAACGGAACGCTTTTTACTCAGGAAGGTATTGTTGGTGGTGAAAAATCAAGATTCAATCGATACACTGTTCGTTTTAATTCAGACCATAAAATAAAATCATGGTTGAATTTTGGAAATCGTTTAGTGTATTCACATCATAGGAGAAAAGCCCTGTCAGAGAATAACGAGTTTGGTTCTATTCTCGGCAGTGCTTTGGTAATGGATCCTACCACCCCGGTTGTTTATAACCAGGGGTCCACATTACCTGCACATGTACAGGCTGCAGTTGCTGCAGGCCATCCGTTGAGAACAGACGAAAATGGAAATATCTATGGTCTGTCAAACTATTTAAAAGGGGAATATGGTAATCCGGTTGCCAGAATTGACATGGCGAAAGGTGAGAATATTCAAAACAAGATCATTGGAAATGTTTTTGCAGAAATAGAACCTTTTAAAGGATTCAAATTCACTTCACGTTTTGGTGTGGACGCTGCATTCCAGGTTGGTCATGGATGGACACCCACTTTCTGGTTCTCATCAGAAAGTCAGAATACCATTGCAAACGGATATGATTACAGCAACAACTGGTTTACCTGGCAGTTTGAAAATTTTGCCAATTACCAGAAAAGATTCGGTAATCATAACCTGAATTTGCTGGCGGGTGTTTCAGCACAGAAAACCCACGAACAGCATATGGGTGGAAGTTATTCTGGCTTATTTAAAGAAGAAGACAAATTCTCTTATGCGGATTTTGTTCCTGACGCATTGGATAGAATAGGAAGTATTGCTTTTAAGAGAACGCTTGCATCTTTTTATGGACGTATCAACTACGATTATAAAGGCAGGTATCTTTTGTCTGCAACATTAAGAAGAGACGGATCTTCTCTTTTCTCACCAGATTACCAGTGGGGAACATTTCCTTCTGTTTCTGCAGGATGGGTTTTCTCACAGGAAGATTTCTTTAATGCTGGTTTCATGACCTATGGTAAGCTTCGTGCAAGCTGGGGACAGAATGGTAGTTTATCAAGTGTTGGATTAGGTGAGTGGTTAAATTCTATTGGTGCAGGTCTTTTGTACCCTGATGGTAACGGTGGTTTGATGGTTGGTGCCGCTCCTACAAGTCTGGCATATCCTGAATTAACCTGGGAAACAAGTGACCAGATAGATATTGGTGCCGATTTCACTTTTCTCAAAAACAGGTTATCACTTACAGTAGATTACTATAAGAAAACAACAAAGGATCTTTTAACAGGTGGTAATGCTCCTTTATTTGCTGGTAACGTTTTGAGAACAGTAAACGCAGGGCAAGTAGAAAATACAGGTGTTGAAGTAGAACTTGGTTACAGAAATCAACCAAGAGTTAATGGATTAGGATACGAGGTCTTCCTGAATTTATCTTCCCTGAAGAACGAAGTAACTTTCCTTGATCCTAACTCACCAATATTGTTCGGTGCAGGAATTGGTACTGGCTGGTCTGCAACAGCAATGCAGGTTGGAAATCCAATCTGGTATTTTAATGGGTACAAAACAGATGGCATTTTCCAGACACAGGCAGAGATTGATGCATATTTAAATAAGACGGGCATTACAGGTTATGCACCTAAAGCTGGAGAACCAATTGTATTAGATGTTAATGGAGATAAATTGATCACACCTGCTGATATGACCAATATCGGTAATCCTCATCCTGATTATATTTTTGGTGCAAGAATGAATCTTAACTACAAAGGATTTGATTTCTTAGTATTCGTTCAGGGTCAAATTGGTAATGAAAAATTAATGGGCTTCAACCGTACAGACCGTTCAACTGCAAACAAGCCTTCATTCTTCTATGCCAATCGTTGGACTGGTCCGGGAACAACCAATACATGGTTTGCTTCCAATACTTCCAATCCATACATATACAATGGCGACCTGATGGTGTTCGATGGTTCGTTTACAAGAATTCGCCAGTTACAATTAGGTTATACGTTGCCAAAAAGTTTATTAAGTAAGATACATTTCAAAAATGCAAGAGTATATGTATCGCTTGACGACTTCTTCACTTTTACAAAATATCCTGGTGTAGATCCTGAGGCAGGTAATAATGGTGGAAATAGTATTGGTATCGATCGTGGTGGTTATCCTGTTCCAAGGAAAGCCGTTGCAGGTTTAACATTTACATTTTAACCATCATCAAAACTAAAATGAACATGAAAAATATATTTATAAAAACTACGATTGTTTGTTTATCCGCTTTGATGTTAGGCAGCGGATGTAAAAAATTCCTCGAGCAGGAAGTGCCGGGTGCATTTCCGGAGCAGGATTTTTATAAAACAGATGCAGACGCATCTCAGGCTATGTTTGGTGTGTATGATATGATGCAGGCACACTATAATAATAACTGGGCTAGCTTGTACATGATCAAAACATTATTGTCTGATGAAAGCAATGCAGGTGGTAATGATGCTGGTGACCAGCCAGGTTATCAAACACTGGATAATTTCAACTTCGATGCAACCAACGATAAAGTAAGAGATGCATGGAGAATGTGCTACTTCACTATTTATCGTGCGAACAAAGTGATTAATCGTGTAGATGCCGGATCACCATTACGCACAAGAATAATTGCTGAAGCGAAAGTGCTGAGAGCTTATAATTATTTTGAACTTGTTTCACTTTGGGGTGATGTTCCGCTTGTATTGAATGATGTATCACCTTCAGCATATACGTCTACCGGCAGAAAGCCAAAAGCAGAAGTGTATGCACAGATTGAAAAGGATTTACAGGAAGCAATTGCTGTGCTACCACAAAAGAGTGCATATGCCGGTAATGATAAATTCCGTGTATCTAAAGGAACTGCACAGGCTTTGTTAGGTAAAGCATACTTATACCAGCAAAAATGGAGTGATGCTTCAACACAATTAGAAGCAGTTATTACTTCAAACCAATATGCATTGGCTTCCTCTATTGGTACTGCATTTTCAAAGAACCATGAATTCGGGCAAGAGTCTGTGTTTGAAGTTTCTTACACTACAGACAGGGCTTACGACTGGGGTAATTTTCCATGGGGCGGTGCTCCTGAAAGCAATATTCATATTCAGTTAATGGGTCCCAGAGCAGACTTCTACACAAAAGCTCCTGCAGATTCATTGATCGCAGGATGGGGTTTCAATTTGCCAAAACAAAAACTATGGGATGCTTATGTTGCTGCCGGTGATGTTACCAGGAGAAGGCAAACGGTTATGTCTGCTACAGAATTAATTGCTGCCGGTGGTAACTGGAGTAACCCTGCTGCATATGATTATGAAGGTTTCTTCCAACGGAAATATGGAGCATTTCAGAGTCAGACTGGTGCACCGATAGGAGAGTTGAATTATGGAACTAACTGGAGACATATTCGTTATGCTGATGTATTGTTGATGGCTGCTGAAGCATTTTTCAAAGCAGGCAATGAGCCTAAGGCAAGAGGTTATGTGAATGATGTGAGAGCAAGATCAGGATTAGGAATTATTTCCAGTACCGGTGGAGCACTCTTTACTGATATCGTTCGTGAAAGACAATTGGAACTTGCTTTCGAAGCTGTACGTTTCACAGACCTCGTTCGTTGGGGTTTAGCTTCAACTGAGCTCGGTTCATTAGGTTTTGTTGCTGCGAAACACAGCTTGCTGCCTATTCCGGATTATGATGTAAAAACAGGTGGGCTAACACAAAATGCCGGTTATTAATAAAAACATTATCATAAAACGATTAATCAATGAAACATTTTATAAACAGACAAATATGCCTTGTTGCATTATTGTCGGCCACCATTTTTTCAGCTTGCAAATACGATGTGGCTGATATGATGCCGAAACCTGATGCAGCATTTACAGTAACACCTATCACTGGCCAGGTAAATAAATATTTACTCACCAGTACTTCTACCAACAGTTACCGCTACGACTGGGATAAAGCCACAGGTTCCTATATCCAGGGCAAGCAGATCGATACAGTTTATTTTCCTGATAGAGGAACATACAAGATCAGGCTGTTAGCTTATGGTCAAAGTGGATTGGATACAGCATCTCAAATGTTAACTGTTACAATTGATGATCCTGCTGCTATTACACCATTTAAGATATTAACCAATAACAGCGACAGAACATGGAAACTTGCACCCGAGGCAGGAGCACTATGGATAGGACCAAGTGATTACAGCCAGACATGGTGGGCAAACAATTTGGCAGATGTTACAACCAGGTCATGTTTATTCAACGACGAGTATACTTTTAGTAAAGTAGGTAGTGTATTTGCCTTCAATAACAAGGGAGATTTTTATGTTGATGAAGAAGGTGGTAACCCTCATCCTGCAGGTATGCCTGCCGTTGGTTGTTATGCTCCATCAGCAATTCCAGCTCAGTTCCAGGCATGGTCAAACAGTAACAGCTTCACTTTCGAAGTGATCAATAACAATCAACTGAAAGTAACAGGCACCGGTGCTCATCTTGGATTGTACAAAGCAGGTACAACCAATGCAGCAGTTCCTGCACCGGAAGCAAGTGTTACATACCAGATCGTTTCATTAACACCTGCAAGAATGGTTTTGAAACTCGATTATGGCTGGGGTGCATGGCAGTTTACTTTTGTATCTATTTAATAAGATGAATTAAAGAACCATGAGAATGATCAATATAATATTCTACATGCTGGTCTTGTTCTCTTCAGCATGTTCAAAAAAATCAACCGGTGGGGGTGGAGTGTTTACACCACAACCTCCAACAGATAAGAACTGGCAATTTGAAAACAATCCAATATGGTCAGATGAGTTTGATTATACTGGCTTACCTAATACAGCCAAATGGGGTTATGATATAGGCGGAAGTGGCTGGGGGAATAACGAATTACAGTATTATACGAACGACCTGGAGAATGCCAAAGTAGAAAATGGCAATCTTGTTATCACTGCTGTCAAAGAACCGATCAGTGGCAAGAATTATAGTTCTGCAAGACTGGTAACAAGAAACAAAGGAGATTTTTTATATGGCAGGTTTGAGATAAAAGCCAAACTTCCTGCCGGTAGAGGCACATGGCCAGCAATATGGATGTTGCCTACAGATTGGGCTTATGGTGACTGGCCAAAATCCGGCGAAATAGATATCATGGAGCATGTTGGTTATGATCTCAACAAGGTTCACGTTACTGTTCATACAGAAGCTTACAATCATAGTATCGGCACACAGAAAGGAACGAATATGATGGTGCCAACTGCAACAACCGAGTTTCATAAATATCGTGTAGACTGGACGCCATATGCAGTAAGAGGTTATATCGATGATCAATTAATGTTCACTTTTATCAATGAAGGCAAAGGTTCAGCAGCATGGCCGTTTGATAAACGTTTTCATTTGATCATGAACCTGGCCGTTGGTGGAAACTGGGGTGGTGCACAAGGTGTTGATGATTCCATCTTTCCAAAATCAATGGAAGTTGATTATGTAAGGGTGTACAAAATGATAGAGTAATTCTTAGTGTGCTACATAGGTTTTTAGGTTTATCAATCTTAGCAAGCAATCAAAGGGAGTAGCACCGGGTTTTCAAACCTGGTGCTCACTAACCCTTATCAGAATATCCTTTAATGAAATATATCTCCATAACCATATTATTTTCACTCTTTTTTGTCAGCACTTTCTCCCAGCAGTTAACAACTGATGGTGGAAGAATTATCGATAATAATGGAAATGAAATCATTCTCCGTGGAATGGGACTCGGTGGATGGATGTTACAGGAACCTTATATGCTGCAACTTTCAGGGGTTGCAATAGCACAACATGATATCAAAAAGAAAATAAAAGAATTAATAGGCAGTGAAAGCACCAAAAAATTTTATGATGCATGGCTAAAGAATCATTGTACCAAAGCCGATATTGATTCTCTTGCAGCATGGGGATTTAATTCTGTTCGTCTTCCAATGCATTACAATCTTTTCACGCTTCCGGTGGAAGACGAACCTGTGAAAGGAAAACAGACATGGTTACCAAAAGGCTTCGAGCTTACAGATAGCTTATTAAGCTGGTGTAAATCAAATCGGCTATATCTGATTTTAGATCTTCATGCAGCACCGGGTGGCCAGGGAAATGATAATGCCATTTCAGATCGGGATACTTCAAAACCTTCTTTATGGCAAAGCGAATTGAATAAACAAAAGACGATTGCACTCTGGGAAAAGCTTGCTTCTCGCTATGCCAATGAAGAATGGATCGGTGCTTATGACCTTATCAATGAACCGAATTGGGGATTTGAAAAATCAAATAATAAGAATGGCTGCGATGAAAAAAAGAACGTACCGCTAACACAATTGTTGAAAGACATCACAGCTGCGATAAGGAAAGTAGATAAAAAGCACATCATCATTATAGAAGGAAATTGCTGGGGAAATAATTACGAGAATATGTTTCCTTTATGGGATGATAATATGGTGATCAGTTTTCATAAATACTGGAACTATACTGATCAGAATTCAATTCAGAAATTCATCGATTATCGGGGTCAATATAATGTACCGATCTGGATGGGAGAATCTGGCGAGAACTCAAATTCATGGTTTACGGATGCTATCTCCTTGCTGGAAAAAAACAAAATTGGCTGGGCCTGGTGGCCATTAAAAAAATCAGGCATTAATAATCCACTCCAGGTTAAAACAAATGATGGATATAAAAAGATCATTGAATACTGGAAAGGAAAGGGAGAAAAACCTGGGCAATCAGAAGCCACTAAAGCTTTGATGCAGTATGCTGAAGATCTAAAGACTTCAAACAATATTGTTCAGCGTGATGTGGTAGATGCAATGATAAGACAGGTGAATTCAACAGAAACAATTCCTTTTAAAGGCCATATCATAAAAGAGCATTCTATCGTTCATGCTGTTGATTTTGACCTGGGCAGGATCAACGATGCTTATTATGATGTTGATTCAGGTAACTACTGGGTGTCAACAACCAAAAGAACCGAATGGAACAGAGGTTGGCAATATCGAAATGAAGGAGTGGATATTGAATCATGTAAAGATGATATCACAAATGGTTACAGCATTGGCTGGACAGAAGATGGTGAATGGCTTCATTATACTATTTCCGTTGAAACTTCCGGAACATACAAGCTGGATCTGCGATATGCATCAGCGTTACCAGGAAAAGTTCAGTTCGTTATCAATAACGATCCATCAGCAATCATAGAGCTCCATGCTACCGGCAGCAACGCTTCATGGCAAAACTCCTTGTCCATTTCAATTCAACTAAAGAAAGGGTCTAATTCAATTAAGCTGCTCGTAGTAAAAGGTGGCTTTAACCTGAATTATATACAATACATTTATCAAAGTACTACTGCTAATATCAATCACAAATGAAACAAAGAATTTTTATCGGAGTTGTAGCATCAGTCGCCGTATTATTTTTCGGAAACGTTTATGCACAGAGTGGCGATACACTAAAAAAGATCAACAGCTTAATAAAGCAAATGACTTTAGAAGAAAAGGTGAACATGATACATGCTTCATCATCTTTTACTTCAGGTGGTGTTAAACGTTTGAATATTCCCGAACTAACTACATCAGATGGGCCACATGGAGTTCGTCCGGAACATGGAAGAGATTGGAGCCTCGATAACAATATTCTGGACTCAGGAACTTATTTACCCGTAGGTGTTTGTCTTGCTGCAACATGGAATCCGCAATTGGGTTATGCCTTCGGATCAGTCTTAGGAAGTGAAGCAAACTATCGTGGCAAAGATGTGATCCTCGGTCCGGGCATTAACATCATTCGTTCTCCGTTAAACGGAAGAAACTTTGAATACCTGAGTGAAGATCCTTATCTCACATCGAGAATGGTAGTAGGAAATATTAAAGGTATTCAGGACCAGGGCATTTCAGCATGCGTAAAACATTATGCTGCCAACAACCAGGAAACAAAACGTTTTACAATTGATGTACACATGAGCGAAAGAGCTTTGAGAGAAATTTATCTCCCCGGTTTCAAAGCTGCGATACAGGAAGCTGGAGCCAATACTATTATGGGTTCTTACAATAAATTCAGGGGACAATGGGCTTCTGAAAATCATTACCTGCTCACCAAAATTTTAAGAAACGAATGGAAATTTAAAGGCATTGCAATGAGTGATTGGGATGCAGTACATCATACCATGCAGGCATTATGGAATGGAATGGACCTTGAAATGGGTACTGACCTTCATATGTTGCCGAATCCTGACTATGGTAAATTCTGGATGGGAGATACGGTTGTTGTCTTGGTGAAAGCCGGCAAATTTCCTGAATATCTTATCGATGAAAAAGTACGGAGAATATTATACGTAATGTATAAAACAAAGATGATCGACGGTACTCGTAAGAAGGGTGCATACAATACGAGGGAACACCAGGCTGCTGTTGCTAAAATTGCTGAAGAAGGTATGGTGTTGCTAAAAAACAACAATAACATACTTCCCTTAAACAAATCTGCAGTAAAGTCAATTGCAGTGATCGGTTTCAATGCAGAAAGAAAACAATCAATGGGTGGTGGCAGTTCACAGATCAGGGCAAATTATGAGATCACTCCATTAGAGGGTTTAAAGAACATTGCCGGAAAAGGAATTGATATTTCCTATGCGAAAGGTTATGATATAACAAGGGGAGCTACTGCAAACACTGCACTGATCAATGAAGCTGTGCAGGCTGCATCAAAAGCTGATGTTGTTGTTTTCGTGGGTGGATGGACACATGGATATGATTATTCAGTATGGAGAGATAATGCTTATGATGCAGAAGATACTGATAAGCCGGATATGTATATGCCGTTCGGCCAGGATGAGTTGATCAAAGCAGTAATAAAAGCAAATCCAAAAACGATTGTTGTGTTGATGGGTGGTGGAGCAATAGATATGACACAATGGATCGACAAAATACCAGCAATCATTCAAAGCTGGTATGCAGGAATGGAAGGTGGTAATGCTTTGGCTAAGATCATCTTTGGTGATGTGAATCCTTCTGGTAAACTGCCAATGACTTTCCCTAAGAAATTAGAAGATCATGGTTCACATGCTTTGGGTGAATACCCTGGCGATACCAATAAACTAATCGTAAATTATCTTGATGATATTTATGTTGGTTATCGTTACTATGATACTTACAAGGTGACACCACAGTTTGCATTCGGACATGGATTATCCTATACAAATTTTCTATATAGCGGGTTAAAAGCTGTCGTTTCAGGCAAAAATGTTACAGTAACTTTTACAGTTAAGAATACAGGTAAAGTGGCAGGAGCTGAAGTGGCCCAGGTTTATGTGGGTCAGCCAAATGCTTTGATACCAAGGCCCGAAAAAGAATTAAAAGGATTTCAGAAGGTCTTTCTAAAACCAAACGAACAAAAAACAATCACTATTACATTGAATGATGATGCATTCAGTTATTTTAATGATGCAAGTAATCAATGGGTAATAGATGGTGGAAGCTACAATATATTAGTAGGAGCTTCTTCGAAAGATTTGAGGCTGAATACCAGCGTAAAACGCTAAGCTTTTACAGTCTTCTTTGGTACCTGTCGAAAGTCAGCAGTAATGCAGGTGAATTCAGCTAATTTCATGAATTGCTAGGCTGATAAATTGATCATGAAGAGATTGACGGTATTAACGATGCTTTTGATATTTGTGCAGCACTTGTCTGCACAAATATGCAATGGCAGTCTCGGTGATCCGATCGTTAATATTACGTTTGGTGCAGGATCAAATCCAGGTTTACAATTATCCGCAGCTACAACAAGCTACCAGTATTTTTCCAGCGATTGCCCTAACGACGGATTTTATGCATTAAGGAATTCCACCAGTGCATGTTTTGGAAATACCTGGCATTCTACTACAGATCATACGGGTGATGGTAATGGATATTTTATGTTGGTGAATGCATCACTTCAGCCAAGTGCATTTTACATTGATACCGTAAGAAATCTTTGCGGGAATACTACCTACGAATTTGCTGCATGGGTATTGAATATTCT
The DNA here is from genome assembly GCA_036676415.1 of Chitinophagaceae bacterium. Classification (GTDB taxonomy): domain Bacteria; phylum Bacteroidota; class Bacteroidia; order Chitinophagales; family Chitinophagaceae; genus JAEZDC01. The sequence goes on along the minus strand of JAKFCX010000058.1, from coordinate 25,211 downwards.
AAAACCATCTGCTTGTAGTGGTGCAGGAAATCAACCTAACCTTACATTCACTTTAGAAAAGACAGATGGAACGATCCTTCAATCATATAACACATCTAACATTCCTGCAACGAATGCGCCACAATGGAAACAGTATGGTTTTTTCTTTACCACTCCTTTGGCTGCTACCGATGTAGTATTGAGAATCGTAAATAATGCACAGGGAGGATGTGGTAACGATCTTGCATTAGACGATATCACTTTTCGTGCCTGTGGTCCACAACTCACTACATCAATCAGCGGAACTACCTCCACTTTCGAATCAATGTGTGAAGGCACATCTAACACCTACACGTTTAATGTAAATGTTTCTAATGGGTTTAATAATCCTGTTGTGCAATGGCAACAACGTACTGATGGAGGTGCCTGGACAGATATTGCAGGAGCAAATTCATTATCCTATACCAGGACATTTCCCTCCTCAGCCGTTGCTGGGAATTATGCATTCAGGATTACCGCTGCCGAAGCAGGTAATATGAATATATCACAATGTCGTATTGCCTCAACACCCATGATCATACAGGTGCTGTCAAATCCAACTGCGGCAGCATTTTCCAACAGTCCTGTTTGCGAAGAAAGCAATATCATATTAAATGCAACAGGTGACAATGTAACCTGGTCTGGACCCGGAGGATTTGTTGGCAATGGAACATCTGTAACAATTCCAAATGCACAACAATCCAATGCAGGCAAATATTATGTTACTACCGTTAATAGTAATTGTAACAGGTTTGATTCAACAATTGTAACCGTTCACTCCAATCCGGTCGTAACGATCAATAAAGATGAAGTGATTTTATGTGAAGGAGATAGTGTGGAATTGATTGTATCTGGTGCTGACAGTTACAACTGGTCTCCATCATCCTTCCTATCTTCTTCTAATGAAACCTCAGTACTCGCTTATCCTGTTGATTCTACTGTGTACAGTGTTATTGGTAAGAATAGTATTGGTTGTTCCGATACAATCAGTGTAAAAATTAATGTGCTCAGTAAACCCGTGGCAAATGCAGGTAGTGATAGAAGCCTTGTTGAGGGAACCATGATTCAACTTTCAGGTACTGCCACAGGTGATGGTATTTCATATTATTGGGTTGGTCCTGATATTATTACACCGCAATCATTAACAACGAGCATCAATCCTTCAACGGATGCCATCTATGTGCTGCATGTAGTATCAAATACTGGTTGTGGTGTTGATACTGATACTGCCAATGTGCATGTGTTCAAAAAACTAAACATACCAAATGCTTTTTCTCCCAATAATGATGGAGTAAATGATAGCTGGAGTATACCTGGATTAAATAGTTATCCCGGTGCTGAAGTAAGTATTTTCAACAGGAACGGTCAACAGCTATTGCATAGCAATAATTTTGCTGCATGGAATGGCAGATCAGGTGAACGTAAACTGCCTGCTGGGGTTTATTATTATATCATCAATGTGCACAATAATCTTCCTTTGGTGAGTGGATGGGTTATGTTGATTTATTAAGCGTTCATTTGTGTAAGTCATTGACTACTCCTTTTCAATCATCCTATCCATAAGCCGGTCATCATTTAACAGTCGCTTTTACTGCTTTGTAGTTTCATATACTTCATTCGTAAATTTTATTGCTTTACTTAGTATAAAAAGTGCTTCAGTTTTTTAGTGTATGTCATATTTCCACTCAGGATAACCAGTCATCCATTTAGTTTTAACGCATTAACAGATTTCTCATGTGCACTAGCACACTCTAAGTTCGCCCCTTGTCTTCACAAGGGGCTCTGTCGTATATGGCAACTCATTATACAACTTCTGATTAGGTAAATTCATATCACTTCTCGATTATCATGCTTCATATAGTTTTTTTCATACTTCACCAAGTAAGGTCTGCAGATGTATATCGAAATGAAGTGTTTCATTGTCTTTAAAATCTTAAACCAATTTATTTGTTATGAGAAAAATTATGATGCTCTTCCTGTGGCTCATCATGCTGTCGATGCATGTGAACGCACAGTCATCAAGAACAATTACCGGGAAAGTGCTGGACGATAAAGGTGCTCCACTATCAGGTGTTATTGTTGCTGCCGTTGGTGCAGATGCCAGGACTGTAACAACGGCTGATGGTAGCTTCCGGATCAATGTTCCTTCAACTGCAAGGCAATTACAATTCAGTTACGTAGGTTTTGCTGTACTTACTGCCGAGATACAAACAGGTAATGATGTATTGAATGTTAGCCTGCAATCCACTTCAAATGAACTGGAGAACGTGGTGGTAACAGGTTATGGCAGAGTAAAACGTTCAACGTATTCAGGAGCTGCTTCCAAAATTGATAAACGTGCAGTAGAGTTGGTGCCTATGGCATCATTCGATCAGATATTACAAGGAAGAGTGCCAGGTTTGCTGGTAACATCTGGTTCAGGCCAGCCTGGATCGAGTGCAAGATTACAGATAAGAGGTGCTGCATCTATTAACGGAGGAAGTGATCCGTTATATGTAGTAGATGGTGTGCCTGTTGAACAAGGTGTTTTTCAAAGCATCAATCCAAACGATTTCGAAAGTGTAGATGTTTTAAAAGATGCAACCGCTTCTGCATTGTACGGAAGCAGGGGAGCATCAGGTGTTATCGTGGCTACAACAAAAAAAGGAAGAGCAGGTAAAACGGTTCTTACTTACAGGGGACAGGCTGGTATTACAACTACCGGCACACAGCAATTTAAAATGATGAACAGTACAGAGTTGTTGAAGTGGCAGGAAATGTTAGGTACTGTGGGATTGCAAAATGACCCTACCGGTACATCCAACATTGCAAATGGTCAGCCTGGATGGGATCGTTCTTCAAAAAATCCATTAAATGCATCTTTAACACCTGCACAAGCTGCAGCAAATGTACAGTTCCTTGATAGCCTTCGTGGCGTAAATACTAATTGGGAAGATGTGTTTTTCCGTAATGGTGTTTTTAATAGTCATGATGTAAACCTGAGTGGGGGAAATGAACGCACAAGATATTTTGCTTCTGCAGGAATGTATAAAGAGGATGGCATTGGTGAAAGGTCTGATCTTAAGCGATACACATTTCGTGTTAACCTGGATCACTCAACAGACAAACTAAATTTCTCGCTTAATACAAGTTTAGGTTCCACCAAAAGAAACTTCATAGAATCTGAAGGAGGCATTTTTCTCGCTAATCCTTTTGCAGCAGTATACCTTGCTTTACCTTATCAAAGTTTATATAATGCTGACGGAACGTTAAATACAGGTGCTGGAAAGACTGGAGCAAATGCATATTCAAGAATAGCCGATAACGAAGTGTTCAATCACCAGTTAAAAGGAAATATTGCAGCTAATGCCAATTATAATATCACTCAGGATATTTATGCTGGCGGACAGATAGGAATTGACTTCCGCGAAACCAATAATGTTGCAATCGAAAAACCAAATACATTCAGTACCAGCCAGGCAGGGTTTCCGAATTCAACCGGGTCTTATACTGAAAGCATGACACGGTTTTTCTTATACCAGGCAAGAGGATATGCAGGTTATAGAAAACTCATCAACAACCGTCATAGCATAGATGTCAACCTTAATGCAGAATACATCGAAGAAAAGAATAAAAATTTTGCTTTCTCAGGTTTTGGCTTGAATCCAAAATTACCTGTAGGTCCTGCAGGTATTACACCTGGCACAGTCAACAACCAGTTGATTCCTCAGGTTGGTGGTTTCAGTAATAAGAATGCATTGTTTTCTGCCTTTGCTTTATTGAAGTATATATATGATGATAAATACACACTGGATGTAACGTTCAGAAACGACCAGTACTCTTTGCTGCCTGTAAAGAACAGGTCTCAGAATTTCTTTTCCATAGGTGCTAACTGGAATGTGCTGAAAGAAAATTTCACAGCTGACTGGAAGAATATTAATACGCTTAGACTAAGAGCCAGTTATGGAAGTTCAGCAAACGCTAAAAATTTTCCACTAGGTAATGGAGAAATATATGCAACCTATGGTGCTGGAAGTTATGCAGGATTTCCAACATTGGTTCCAACAGGTCCGGGCTTACCAGAAGCTGATTGGGAATATGTGAACCAGTTAAACATTGGTGTTGATTTTGGTTTGTTGCGTGACAGGTTAAACGGATCAGTCGATGTATATAACAAGATCACTAATAATTTGTACTTAGGTCAACAGGTTTCTGCATTAGCCGGTCTTGCAAATCCTGTACTGGATATTAACGCAGGAACAATGCGAAACAGGGGAGTGGAGTTGCAGCTGAATTATGATGTTGTTCGCAGCAGGAATGTAACATGGAGAGTCGGAGCAAACCTTGCTTATAATGAAAATGAAATTATAGACCTGGGCCAGGTAGAAGAACGTGAGTTTGGTACAAGTATCATCAGGGAAGGTTTACCTTTTGGCAGTCATTATGAAGTAAAGTGGGCTGGTGTTGATGCAGCAACAGGATCGCCATTATATTATACTAAAGAAGGAAAACTCACTAATGTTTATAATGCTGCAGATAGAGTTGCAGAGTTTGGAACATCTAACGCACCATTTATTGGAGGATTTAATACCAGCGTTCGGTTTAAAGGTTTTGAACTCGGTGCTTTCTTTACATTCCAGAGTGGATACAGCAGGTATAACAACCAGGATTATTTTCAACTCAATCATGCATTTGCTTTACAAGGATATAATCTGCGTAACGAGATGCTGACAATGTGGACCAAACCTGGTGATGTTACAGATATTCAAAGTCCATTAACTGCGAGAGAATTCTCTTCAAAAGATATACAGGATGCTTCTTATTTAAGATTCAGAAACCTGCAGGCATCGTATACAATTCCGTCTTCAGTTTTGGGAAGACAAAAGTATATAACCAGTATCAGGATATACGGGCAGGCTCAAAACTTATATACCTGGACAAAATGGACAGGCTTCGATCCTGAAGATGCAAATAACATTGCTACTTATGAATATCCGTTACCTCGCATTTATACTTTAGGTATTGATGTATCATTCTAAAAGAAAACCAATGAAAAGAAATAATATAATAATCTTAAGCTGTATCATTTTATTTTTTGGCTCAGCTTGTAAGAAACAACTCGAGATACTGCCAAACAATCTTTTGCAGGAGCAGTATGCTTTCACTAATGTAGCAGACCTGGAGCAGGGAGTGCTAGGTATTTATTCAGCATGGAGTGGTGAGAATACGATGATCATTAATGCTGTGCTTTCTGATGAAACGAAGTTATCAAATGAAAACAGGGGGCAATGGCAAACCGAATTCAAATACCAGTACAATGCCGGTACCAATAGTTTTGGTTTAGCTGAGTATTACCTAATGGTGAACAGGGCCAACCGTATTATTGGTGCAGCAGATAAAATCAATCCTGTTGCCAGTGCAGATATCGCAAAGAAAAACCAACTGGTAGCAGAAGCAATTGGCTTAAGGGCCGTAGCACATTTTGAATTGTTACAGCGATATGCTCCAGCCTACAATCCTGATGCTTTAGGGATTACTTATGTTGATTATGTTTTTATTACAGATCAACTTGCAAGACAAAAGGTAAGCACGAATGTATCAAGGATTGAGGCAGACCTTGCAACAGCGAAATCAAATGCTGATCTTCCTACTGCACCGGTGGTTACTACAGGTGTGGGAAACATTCGTTTGAGTAAAGCGTTCCTGGCAGGTATGCAGGCGAGAGTTGCGTTATATAAAAAAGACTGGACAAATGCTATTGCCTTTTCATCCGAAGCAATTACGAGTGCATCAAAGCCATTAGCTACTGGTTCAGGTTTTACAGGAATATGGACAGATGCTAACGACAATGAAGTTTTTTTAAGATTAAGGAGAGTTGGAGACGGTGTTGGTACACTTTGGCAGGATACCAATGGAGATGTTTTTTTCGAACCATCTGATAAGTTGAAGCAACAATTCAATCGTACCTCCGACATTCGTTTCAATACATATTTTCAAATTGATCCTGCTGCTGGAGATACGGCTTTGGTAAAAAAATTCGCTAACTCTTCAAGAGGTCCGAAGATCGTTGATGTGAAACTGATGCGTACTGCCGAAATGTACCTGATACGGGCAGAAGCCAGGGCAGAGAATAATGATCTTGCAGGTGCATCAGGAGATATTAATGCTTTACGGGCTGCAAGGATAGCAGGATATATACCGATGACATATACTGACAAGACCTCAGCGGTAAACGATATCATCAACGAACGCTTCAAGGAATTATGCTTTGAAGGATTCAGATTCTTTGATCTCAAACGAAGAGGTTTACCTGTTAACCGTTTACTGTCTGACGTAACAAGTCCGTTATGGCAAAACCTTTCTGCCAATGATTTCCGTTTTGCTTTACCCATACCACAGGACGAAATATTCGCAAATCCCAATTATGCTCAAAACCCGGGCTATTAATTTAAAATAAAACAACTCATGATAAAGAATAACATCAAATGGTTTGCGTTCTCTTTATTCTGCATAGCCATTTCACTTGTTGCTTGCAGAAAAGGTGATGTAATTACTACACCGGAACAACGTGCTCACTTTGCAATGATATCTTCTGGAAATTATTTTATAAATGCACCCGGGGAAATCTACAAGATTCCAATTGGTATTACTACGGTGGCAAGTGTTGATCGAACAGTGAATATTACAGTAACGTCACCTACAGGTGCTGTACAGGGAACACACTATACTGTAAACAAAACCTCTTTTATCATTCCTGCAGGAAAAGTTCTTGACAGTATTGTAGTAACTGGAAATTTTGCCCAATACACTGCAGGAAGAAAAGACACACTTCTCTTTAAGATTGAATCAACTGATAAAGGAGGTGTTGCTCCGATTGAGGTAAATCAAATCTTCACTTTGCTAATGCGTGGACCTTGCTTTGAAGGTGAGATCAATACCAGTTTGCAGGATTTGCTGGGTGATTATACAAGAACCAGAGATACGCTTGCCGGTGTATTCGATGATCTTTATTCAACAACGGTCAAGTCTGCTACTTTAACAAGCCCCACTACTGCCAATATCGTGATAGCAAATATTTTTAATGATGGATGGAATGATCTTACATTCAAACTCGACTGGACTGATCTGAATGATAGAAAAGTTACCCAGGCAACGCAAAATGCAGGAGGTAACGCTGGTGTGTTATTCACGGGTGCTAACGGACAACCTTTCGGATTAGCCAGTGCAGCTGGTGGTGTAGTAGGAACATTTTCATTTTGCAATCAAACGATTGTAATTAAAGGAAGGCTCGGCATTTTTGGTGTGGGTTATGCACCAAACCTCTATACAGTAAAACTTGCCAGGTAAAGCACGGCTAAACAGGTTTAATTACATTGAGAGAAGCATTAAGCTTCTCTCTTTTTTTTATTGCGAAAATATTTTTGGATCGCCTGACTCATTCTTTTGATGACGGCAGTCAATTTTTTTGGAATCGGGTAGCGGTATATTGCCTGATATTTCCTTATGAACCGTTTCTTATTATCCCCTGATTCGATTGTAGTGATTGGTGCTTCGAACGATACTTCGAAACCCGGCGGTAAAGTGCTGAAGAATATAATTGATCATGGTTTTAAAGGTGCACTATATGGTGTTAATCCAAAACTACCTCCAATAGATGGTGTACAATGCTATGCTGATTGTAATGCATTGCCTGATGTTAACCTGGCCATCATAGCTGTTGCAGCAGCCAATGTTCCTTCAATAATGGAAATACTGGCTTACCAAAAGAACTGCAAAGCTTTTATTATTTTTTCTGCCGGTTTCGGCGAAGCAGGTGAGGAGGGAAAACTGCTTCAGCAACGTTGTCTTGAAATCGTTAATTCAGTAAACGGATGTCTGATTGGTCCGAATTGCATTGGAGTTATCACCGAAAAGTATAAAGGTGTTTTTGCAGGCCCCATTCCGGAATATGATGCTGCTGGCTGTGATTGTGTTTCCGCTTCTGGTGCAACCATGGTATATCTTTTAGAGATGGCCATTCCACGAGGTTTAAAGTTCCGGGATATTTTTTCGATTGGTAACAGTGTGCAGATCGGTATCGAAGATGTACTGGAATATTGGGATAATAGTTTTGATATTAATAAAAGCTCCAGGATAAAACTGCTTTATATGGAGCAGGTTGAAGATCCGGCAAGATTTCTAGAACATGCCCGTTCATTGGTAAAAAAAGGATGTCGTATTGCTGCAATTAAAGCCGGATACACTGAAGCCGGTAGCAGGGCAGCATCATCTCACACAGGTGCATTGGCAGGTTCTGATACTGCAGTAAATGCATTATTCCGCAAAGCTGGAGTGTTCAGGTGTTACAGCCGTATAGAACTGGTATATGCTGCCGCAATTTTCAGCATCAAACCATTAAGGGGAGATCGTATTGCTGTGATTACACATGCAGGTGGACCTGGCATCATGTTAACAGATATTCTAACCAGGGGAGGAATGAAAGTGCCACAGCTAAATGGTGCAAAAGCAGAAGAGTTGCTGATGAAACTTCATCCTGGTTCTTCAGTAGCCAACCCGATAGACTTTTTGGCCACCGGTAATGCACAACAGCTAGGCGAGATATTAGACTACGTGGAAAACGAATTCGATGAAATCGATGGTGCAGTGGTAGTATTTGGCACAACTGGTATGTGGAGAGTTGATGATGTTTATCTTGTGCTGCACCAAAAAATGCAGTCAGGCACCAAGCCTGTTTTTCCAATACTACCTTCAGCTATCCAGGCAGCAGAAGAGGTGAGTCATTTTCAATCGAAGGGTCATGTAAATTTTACAGATGAAGTATCGTTCGGTTATGTTTTGTCCAGAATAAATAAAATGCACCAGCCTTTCGAAACAGGCGAAATACTTCACATCGATAAGAAGGCGATAAGAAATATTGTTGATGAGGCTAAACCAGGTTACCTGGACCCGGCTGATGTAAAAAGATTATTGGAAGCATCAGGCATATCAACTGTTGCGGAACATATTGTATCCTCAAAAACAGAAGCAGTTGCAAAGGCAGAGATGCTGGGTTTTCCTGTTGTGATGAAGGTGGTAGGCCCATTACATAAATCGGATGTAGGAGGAGTGATCACTTCGTTGCAAAATGCAGATGCTGTACGAGCAGCTTTCGAAGAGTTGATGTGTATTGAAAATGCATCAGCTGTGTTGATTCAACAGCAGATCAGCGGAATAGAAATATATATTGGAGCAAAAGCAGAAGGAGCTTTTGGCCACCAGGTATTGTGTGGTCTCGGCGGGATATTTATAGAAGTCTTCAAAGATGTTTCCTGTGCCCTGGTGCCAGTTGGAAAGGAGGAAGCTACCAGCATGATAAAACGGCTGAGGTCCTATCCTGTACTTAAAGGAGTGAGAGGAAAAACCGGTGTGTCTGAATCACTGCTTATTGAAAATATAATGAAAGTGAGTGCATTAATTTCAGTAGCTCCACGTATAACAGAAATGGACATCAATCCATTGATGGGTTGTAATAATACGTTAATCGCTGTTGATGCACGGATCAGGATCGAAAAGATCGCTACTGACCAGTAATTTTCGTTTAGTGTAACATTTTAACTTTTGCCACGTACAACAGTGTTACAAAAACTGTTTATGAGCAAAACGTTTAGAATTGCTTTGATCACTCTCATTGCATTTACGATACACTATTTCATTGATGATGCATATTTCAAAACACTTAGAACTTCACTGAATGTTGCAATAAATCAGTTGGGAATAAGTCACATCATCACATATATTATTGTCGGCATCCCCATTTTTGTTGCCGTATGGTTAATGCATGGCCCAAAGAGCTTTTTTAGAAATATTGGTTTAAATAAAAGCTTTATTAAGGCTACAATATTTGCGTTGATATGTACTCTACCCATGTTTGCTGGCTTTGCATTGGTATTTGATCTCAATACAGGTGTTACGTTAAACAGGATATTAGTTGCGATACTTGCTGCAGCTTTTTTTGAAGAACTTTATTTCAGGGGTTTTCTGTTTGGACAGGTCTATCAACACACATCAATTGGGTTTTTACCAGCTGTTTTTCTAGGGGCTTTGCTTTTTGGAATAATACATTTATATCAAAGCAATGAGTTTGATGAATTGCTCGGCATATTCCTCGTAACTTTTTTAGGGGCTATTCTTTTTGCATGGACATACGTAGAATGGAACTATAATTTGTGGGTGCCTGTTATGCTTCATTTATTGATGAATCTTGCCTGGGAAATGTTTAATATCAGCGATAATGCATTGGGCGGGATTTATCCTAATATTTTTAGAACGATAACGATTGTATTGATCATTGCAGTAACTATTATTTATAAGAAAAGAAAGGGAATACCGCTTGAGATAAATGCAACTACATTAGTTATTAAGAAGAGAGAAAGGAAGATGACGCAGAGTAAATAAAAAAATCTTCAACAGGCTTACTGTTCCTGCTCAAAATAAATCTTATAATAGTGCTTGCCTTTTCCTTCATCAAACCCTTTCTCAATAAGATCTGTATTGCCATGAATGTAAACATGAAAGTTTTTATCCAGCTTGAGCACACTTTTAAATATGCGTTGTTGCTTACGCAATGCCTGGGCCGAGATATCAAAATTGTCTGCGATCTCCATATTATTCGCTGTTGTAAATGAAGATCCAAACTGCTGGAATTTCTCTATGATCTCCTCATCATTAAATACCTGTTCCTGGAAATTGCTGATGTTAAAAGTGTCGTTGTCTTTAAAATATTCAACTGATTTGTTCAGGTATGTTACCTGGGTAGTCTTGTCTACCTCGTATTTAGACAATTCTTCAGTAATAAAATTCTTTGCCACCGATAAAAGATTACTGGTATAATGGTAGCTGTCGCTCACCGGTTTTACCTGCAGAAACTCATCCTTCCAATACTGTGCTTCCTCTTTGTGGTTACCATTACCCAGTAATATTTCATAACCACTGTCTGCGTTCCTCTCAATAATTAAACAAGCTTTATCTATCTTATCAACAGCATAACCTCTGTCATGTTTAATATTATACTGTCCGCTCACCTTGTTCATTTTAAGGTAGGGAATATGATTTTCTGATTTGTAAATGCCAATCGCATTTACTTTCTTTTCGCCTATCACAAGGTTGGAAAATACAGCCACATGCAATTCACCAGCTTTGATCCTGGGATGGTTACTGTACAGGTATAAAAGGTTAGCGATGGCCTGTGAATTTTCTGTGAAACGTTTTGTTGAAGTAAAAAGTTTCTTCGCTACCTGGTACATCTCGTTCATCTCCAGTTCAACCGGGTGACTGAATTGGTGATGTTCATCAAAATTTAAGCTGGAGAAAAAGTATTTGATCACCATATCCAGCGTATCGTCTTTGATGTCTGTTTCAATTTCACTCAGCTTTATCTTTTCATCTTTTCCCTTGTTACCTACAAAATGTGTAATAAGATGATCTATGCTGATATTGCTGAAGTCGAGATCCATTTTTCTATTAATTTTTCCGAAATTAAGCCAGCTGCAATGCTGTCTCAACTTTCATTTCTTTACACTGCAACCAGATATTTATAAAACAGGCCAGTAATTGTTTCTGTTACTGACCTGCTTTTAAAATTAGTGTTTCGATACTTTCAGGTAAGTAGTAAATCCTTTTGAATTGATCATACGAATCGTGTAAACACCTGCCGGCAGATGATTACATTCAAGGACGATCTGTGAACGATTCATATAAGTATTTCTTAAGATCAGTTTGCCAGACATATCCAGCACATCAAGTGATCTCACATCTTTTGCATTGCGGATCACTAACTGTGAATTGAATGGATTCGGGCCTGCAGTTATTTCTTTGCCATTCATTTCATACATGGTAGACTTAACTTCAGAATAGCTAAACCTGCCATCCCTGTCAACCAGTTTTATACGATAATAATAAGTTCCACTTGTAGATAACTGGTCATACTTACTGTAATTTTTTGGAGCATTGCTGTATCCTGCAGCAGGTTCAGAACCGATTGTAGTGAAATCCCTTCCGTCATTGCTACGTTGCACTTCGAAGTAGTTTGTATTTACTTCTGTAATTGTTTTCCAGTTGATAACAATCCTTTCGTCCTCTGATTTCAAAAATAATTCAAGGCCTGTAGCAGGAAGTACCACACCAACAATGGCTTCACTTTCGTTATTGTTTTTATCAAGTGCGGTAACCACAAAATAACTATTTACAACATCGGCAAGTGGTAAACCCAGTTTGTTATCAGCCACTATTGCATAGATCTTCGTTCCATCATTTATATGAGTGCTGGCCTGTGTTGCATCACTGAATTTATACACTACGTATTTCTTAGGAAGATCACCATCAGCTGCTGCTGCAGGTGTGTTCCATCTCAATGTATCTGCTTCCTGCCTTACATTCACAGGAGCATTCGGACAAACAGCATCTTTCCACGGCAATGCCGGAACCAAAGAGCGATAACGTTGTTGAATATTTTGAAGTGAGGTTTTGATGCCTTTCACATCACTCATTATCTGTTTGGTACTAAAATAAATTTGCCCTTTCACCTGGTCATGTTGCTGATTTCTGTTCAGTGTGATCTGGTTCTCAATTTCAGTAGCGGCCCAGTTATTTGCATCGCTCATTTTATATAATGCAAGTCCGGGATATATAAACCTGTTGTAAGCCAGTCCCTGGTCATTCCACCATTTACTCAAAGCATCATAATCCTGTGCACCAGTAATTTTCCAGTACAACTGCGGGGCAACATAATCCACTTTTCCTGCCTGTAACCATGCAATCGGATCACAATACATAGCACTGAACGAAGATGTGCCGGAAATGCCTGCAGGTGTTCCGCTTTTCCAGATACCAAAAGGACTCACACCAAATACAATGTTCTTATTTGATGCTGCATTGATCACTGCTATGGTGTCATATACTTTTGCAATTAACAGGTTTACATTGTTTCTCCTCCAGTCTTCAATGGTAGCAATGCCTGTTGGATTATTGTTTGCATAGGTTGTATTGTCCTGTCCGGTCATACCTGCTGAAGGATAGAAATAATCATCGAAATGAATTCCATCAATATCATACCTCGTAGCAATATCTGCGATCACTTGTGTAAGATGTGTTCTCACTTGAGGTAGACCCGGGTCTAACATGGTAAGCGTACCGGAAGTAAATGTCCAGTCAGGATGTAACGTTGCCACATGATTAGCAGCCAGTGTGGGTGTACTTTGTTTTGCACGATATGGATTGAGCCATGCATGCAGTTCCATTCCTCTTTTATGAGCTTCTGTAACTGCAAATGCCAGCGGATCCCATAAAGGATTCGGTGCTGTACCTTGTGCATTGGTAAGCCAGTACGACCATGGTTCGATTGCAGAAGCATACAGGGCATCAGACTCTGGTCTCACTTGTAAAAAAACCGTGTTGATACCTGTTCGTGCAAGGGTATCTAAAATCTTGATTAACTCCAGCTGTGCCTGTGAAGTAGTAAGCGTTCTGGATGACGGCCAATCAATGTTTGATACCGTCGATACCCATGCACCTCTCAGGTCTCTTTTAGGGAACATGTCTTCAACTTCGATTGCTGAAGGATTGCAGCCAGATACGGAAACAACGATCAGGTTTACAGTTGCAACATTCGAGAACTGTCCATTTACGTTCTGTACTTTATATTGATAGCTGTCATTGCCGGCAAATGCAGGATTAGATACATATGTAACATTACCGTTGTTATCTTTTGTTACTGTACCATTCGCTGGTGGTGTTACAATGATCAACGATGCAGGATTGATTGCCACCCCATTGCCATAATCGTTGCTCAGCACATTGATGCGTTTTGCCGATGCTGTTTGTGCAGTAGCCGCATCATCATTTGCTGTAGCGATGGTAAACGTGGACACACCAAAGTAATCAAGTGTTTTTCCAATTGCCATTACCATGGAAGAATCTGCAGCGGTTTCCAGGGTATACGAGAGATAAACGAGGGCACCTGGTGTGGTACCACTGCCAAAAGTTCCGGTGTAAGCAACGCCTGCCAGGTAAGGTGCTACGTTGTAACTCATGATGCTAACGGAGCCGTTCATTGCCGAAATGCCATCGGGAAAATCCTCTGTATAAACTACTCCAAAAGGAATCGTTATTCCAGCAAAAGGAGTTGCTGCAATTCCGGTAGCCGGGGAATAACTAATAGCGCCATCTGAAACATACCCCGATTTCAAATAATTATTCATGAAACCAGGATCGTAAAGAGCTGAAGCAGTTCGGCCGATACTGTAAGCAACTTCAGAACCACTGATAAATAATTTACCTCCACCATTTAGAAAAGCAGTGATCGCACTTTTTTCAGTGGTAGATAATGGAATATTGTTCGTTGATTCATCACCCACAAACCAAACAACCATATTATAATTACTTAACTGAACTGTACCATCTTCCACTCTTTCATTGGCAACACTGCTCACCTGTAAATTAGCCTTATTGCGAAGTGCTTTAAAATAGCTGGCAACAAATGAATGAGTAGATGCAGTATATGATCCGGAAGTTCTGTCAAAGCCATCTACGATCAATACAGTTGGCCCGGCAGTATTGGATGATCTTGAATAAATATCACTGCCACTGCTTTCTACAGCAGGGTTGGTACCATTACTTACTACTGCAGTAAGTTTGAAATGATAAACATCCTGTGATGGCGGCACAACAAACTGCGTTGGTGATAAGGTGATTGATGTGGTTGCAGCGGTTAGCGTTGTTTCGTTAGCCGCCAAAGCCCAATTGGTTAACGCATCATTGGTAGCATAATATAAACGGTAACCCAAAAGAGTTGGTTCTACGTTGGCTTTCCACGTAGCCGTTACTTGTGATCCTGCACCAGGATTTGAAACGCTGTACAGCAAAGGTGCCGCAGCATTTACAGTGTTCAAACGATTCAGGAAATTGGTCCACCTTGTTGCAGTCAGGTTCGGACAGTCAGTAACCTTTACATCACTATGTCCGTATATGCCCATGTCACCATTGTTCACTCTCCTTGTTTTTGGAATACCACGTCTGTTACATACGTTGATGCATAGATTAGCTGCAGCAGTTAACATCGGATCACTATCCCACATCGCAAGGTTGGAAGCCAGTACTTCGTGTTCTACACCAATGCCAAGATCGTTGTAGGTGGTAACACCTTGTGTCCATGCCCTGTCATCTTCAGCTACCACCTGGTTCACTTCGCCATTATTGCTGATAACATAATGTGCACTTGCCTGTGATGTACAGTTCTTAAACCAGCTGATGGCACCCTGGTAAGTTCCCGTGGCAATGTAATGGATGAAATAATATTTTACAACACTACCGATTGGACGATTATTAAAATTGCAGGTAGTAAAGTTGGCAATGGCATTTGGATAATCTACTGAAGCAGATCTTGCAGCAGTTGTTATCTCGGGTTCCGTGATCGATTTTGGAAGTGAAACAGGAATCGGATTGAGGTTGATGATTTCACCCCATAATGTGATGCTTTTGCTGCCATTGTTTACTACGTCATAGATTCGTAAAGCAAGACTTTTTTTCATCGATTCGTCGGTCAGGCCAGTTAAGGATCTTACCGCTTCAAACCAGTCTTCAATGTTTGGTGATAGATTGTTTCCCTGGTACTGCTTCAGCAAAGCCGCTGCAGCCCTGATGTTTGTTTTTGCATCATTCTTAATATCATCAGCAGTAACATTCAATAAACCTGCAGCCTGTGAGATCTGCTGCGTGTAAGGATTTTCAATAATACCCATCACTCCCCAGGAGCCATACATTGATTCACTCACCTGAGTCCAGTTACTTTGCACCTGTGCAGTGGCCATCAGCAAAACTGCTGGTACAGCAAACTCAGCTGCCGCATCGTTAAAATATTGGGTGAGTGTAGCTACACTTGGATGAGGCCTGTTTAAAAAAGCGGCCAGTACTTCGCTGTTATGGTCATCACCAAAATCATGGTTTGGGTCAACTGCACTCCGGTTTTTTAAAATGGTTGCACCCAGGTATTCATCCATGTTTCGTTGCAGGAAAACATCTCCATTTGCATCAATAGATTTTACGGTAGGCGTATGAAGGAACTTTTTTTCCAAAGCCTGTAAATCGGCATCTGTCTGAATTTTTTTGCGGGTATGCTGGGCAAAAATTTCGGAAGTCAGCAGAACACCGCAGATTGCATAGGAAGCAATGAGTAGCAATTTTTTCATATGAAAGCATTAGTATAGGCGATAAATATAACCACCGATTTTGAAGCTACCCAACAAAATCTATATAAAAATGCTGCTTTCTTGGCGTGATGTCATTCAGGTTACAATAATGCGCTGCAGCTTCTATATACAAATGCACCTGCGTTTCTTTGCGTTTTTATTGTTCACCATAACTACACGCTAACCTGGAAACGTGATTAATACACCTCTCATTTTTTCTTCCCATCAATATCCTTCAATAACGCATTCACCGCTGTATCAAGTTGAGTATCACCAGTACCACCCGGCATATTGCTTACAGGAATGTCAACTGGTCTTGGTGCCAGCTCCATATTATTGCCTGCACGATCAGTGATCTTGATAAAAGGCAATCTGACCACCGTACCATCAAACAAAGTGATATTAGAAGTAAAGATGATCCATCCTGCAGTAGGTTCACCTACAATTTTACCCAGGCCAAGTGCACGGTAACCTTCTGAAAAATCTTCTGCATCACTCAACGAATGTTGGTTGGTAACAAGAATGGTTGGCGCATCCAGTGCTCTTTGTCCTAACTGTACACGGCCAGGTGCTTTTTCCAAACCTCTTACCTGCATATCCAGGTATCCTTTCCTGCTCAATACATCAATGGCATAGGCATTTACAAAACCACCATTGTTATTACGTACATCCACCACTACACCATCACGGCTGTGGTTCTGTGCATCAATATCAAGATGCAGTTGATCGAGTGAACCCTGGCCCATATCAAACATATGCACATAGCCTAATCTTCCGTTGCTGATCTTCGCTACATAAGCACGGTTCTGTTGTACCCATTGTTTGTATAGTAGTCCTTTTTCTGTATTCGTATTAACAGGCTTCACAGCTATATCTGAAGTATTGCCACTACTGTTGGAAACGCTTAACATGATACGCCTGTTTACTTTATTTTCTAATATGGCATCGAGGTTATCACCTTTTTGTAACATCGATCCATTAATAGCCTTCAACACATCACCCACATGAATCCCGGCGAGGTCTGCAGGACCACTGGCAATCACTTCTGTTATTTTGAAACTTCCGTTTCTTTCATAAGCTTCACGATCAAAACGCACACCCAGTTTACCGACGTTGGAAACACCTGCTGCATTGGAAGCAATACCTGAGTGGCTTGCATTTAATTCACCCACCATCAGCGATAATATCCTTCTCATTTCATCCGCTGTTTGCGATCCTGCGATATACGGCTGGTATTGTGTTTTGATGGCGTTCCAGTCAGCACCATGAAACTGCTCATCATAAAAACCCTTGCTTTGCATTTCCCAGGCCTGGTTAAATACTTCCATCTTCCTTTCATTGAAGTCGGCCGTCATCTCTGCAGTAATAGCAATGGTTTTGGTTTGCTTGTTATCAATATTCACACTATTGATCCTTCCACCTTCTATATAATACACTTCTTTTCCATCACTGCTCAATTGTATCCAGCTTTTAAAACCGGGAGTGGAAGTGAGTTGTTTCATTACCGGTGCTTCTTTGGCAAGTTCATCCAGCGAATAAGAATAGATATTCACCTGTCCGGCACTTTCGGCAACAACAATAAGTGTATTGCCATCTTTACTGATGTCGATCGACTGAACATCCATACCCAGTGGTAAAAGACTCAACCTGTCACGAATACCTTCATATACGATCGCTTTTTTTGATGGAGCGGTGGAGGTAAGAGAATCAACTGCAGGATCTGTTTTGGTTTTGGTTGTGGTAGACGGATCTGAGAAAAGATCACGGAACTGGTCTTCACGAAAACGTGGAATACGTGGTTGCAGGTCAACCCTGGCTACCTGCCCGTTTTCTGTTCTTTGGGCTGTAGCAAATAGTATCGAAGTACCGTCTTTGCCCCACACCACTTCACCACCAAATGTATTACCGATAAATGAAACAGGTTGTGAAGTTCCTCCTGCAGCAGGTACGATGTAAATATTGCGGAGTGCTTTCTCACCAAAAGCTGCATAGGCAATATGTTTGCCATCCGGCGACCAGTTAAAGTCTCCGGTACTGTTGATGGGAGAGAAAGCAAATGCATTTTTAGCCAGTGACATTTCTTTTCTGGTAGCAAGATCCAACACCATCAGCTCTTTTCCATTTCTAACAAAAGCAAGTTTCTTCCCATCAGGTGAGAGCTTCAGGGCACCATCATCTGCATTTGTATTAGTGAGCTGGGTTTCTTTACCGGTGATGAAATCAAATTGATAAATATTCTCGCTATCATTTCTGTCAGATGCATAGATCACACTATTACTGTTTTTTGTCCATACAGGAGATGACTCCATGCCGGGTGTAGTAGTAACTCTTGTTGCATCACCACCATCTTTGGTACCTGCCACAAACAATTCTCCCTGTGCAATAAAGGCAACTTTCTTTCCATCAGGAGAAACGGAAAGATCAGAGAAGCCGTTTGATAACCGCAGCAGTTCGGTCGTTGAAGATGTGGCAGCTCCTTTTAGTGTAATGTTTACTGGCTTTGCTTCATTGCTGTTGAGGTCCAGTTTCCAGATTGCAAAATCTCTTTCAAATACCATACTCCTGCCATCTTTTGAAAGAGAAGGAAAGAGTACTCTTCCTTTCTTATAATTAGTGATTTGTTTTGCAGTACCATTTACCGGGTGTATCCAGATATTTTGTACACCGCCACGGTCAGAAACATAATAGAGTGCTTTGCCATCAGGTGTCCACATCGGCCACAGTTGTTTTGCTCCTCTTTGGGCTAGCATGCTGTATTTTTTTGTTGACTCATCCAATAACCATATCTCTGATTCATCGAGGTGGCTGCTGCCATTTCTCCACCATTGGGCAGCACCTACACCTCTTGCAACAAGCGCCAATGTTTTATTGTCGGGAGATGGCGCTGCAAAGAATTCTGCCATATAACGGTTATCACTAACGGTCATTGGTGTTCCACCGGAAGCAGCAACACGATAGATATCACGCATTCCGGCAATATCCCTTGAGATAGAAGTAAAATAAATATACCGGCCATCGGCAGACCAGTTATTCAGTTCGTCGTTGGCATCATCGAATGTGAGACGTTTGAGTATACCGCTGGCGATGTTGAGTATATAGATATCACCATTACCGGAACGGGTAGAATTGAAAGCCAGATATTTTCCGTCAGGCGAGTATAGCGGTCTTGTTTCCATTGAAGGGTGAGACACCAGCAATCTTGCTTCTCCGCCGTTGGCGTCAACGGTCCAGATATCACCTCCTGAAACAAAAGCGATCTCATTTGCTATGGGTGATAGTGCAGCATCGTAAAAATAAGGTTTGGATGTCTGGCTTTGTGCTGTAGTGCATAGCGATAAAAAAATGCTGAGCAGGAGTATGGTGATGTTTGGTTTCATAACTGAAATATATGAAACGCAGCGAAACGAAGCAGCGAAAGCACGGCCTATTTTTTTGCCACAGGCTTCTTTAGCACCGACTCGTATTTCTCTATCCAGTCTTTCACCGTCATCTTACTCATCAGTTCACCAAACAGTTTAAAAGGGATCTTCTCCGGCTTTTTAAACCGGATACAGCTTTTTCCCATATCCAGTTTAGCATCTGTATGTTTCGGGTATTCCTTCACGAACCAATCAAGCAGTTCCGGGTCAGAATAAATTCCCATATGATAGAAAGCAATGAAATTCTTCTGGCTAGCAAACCCTGCAAAAGGTAGTGGATCAGAAGGAGTACAATGGTAACCTGCAGGATAAATAGAATGTGGCACTACGTAACCCAACATTCCATAACCCATTACTTCTTTAAAACCTTTCGGAAGATTTTTTAAAACCGCTTTTCGCAATTGTATAATTGCCTCTCTTCTGTCATCCGGCAATTCAGCAATATATTCATCCGGTGTTTTTGCTTTTGACTGCATATTTCTTTTTTATTAATTGTATTAATTGGTTTGAGGCTTGCGACACTACAACTTATCAAAACGTTTCGGCTGACGATAAAGTTAAAAAAGTTTTCCTAAGACTGCCAGGTCGAAGCGAAGGATGAAATGTTTGCGATTAAGAAAATAGAATTGTCGCTTTTCACTATTTCAAACTTCCATAGATAATGTTCATGATCTTTTCACCATAATCATAATGAGCGTTCGGTGTGTGCTGCGTCATAATCAGGCATACCATTTTCTCCTTCGGATCTGCCCAGTAGGTAGTGCCAAAATATCCGCCCCATGCAAACGAACCCTCATTCGGCATTCTAAGGTTAGCTGATTTGCCGGATGTTATAGCAAACCCGAGGCTAAAATTATCATCTCCGAATAAATTCCCTGCCAGCTGTGGACTCAGCATCAATTCAACCGTACGCCTACCCAGTATCTGTTTGCCATTATACATTCCACCATTTAACAGCATCTGCAGGAAAACAGCATAATCAAAAGCTGTTGAAGACAAACCGGCACCACCGGAGAAATAGGTTGTGGGAATAAGCGGATACTCAGGATCGATATTTCTGAAATCAGGTGACCACTCAATTATTTCCTGGTTTTTATTTTCAGTATAAACGGTTGCAAGCCTGCCTGCTTTGGATGATGGAAGATTGAAATAAGAATCTTTCATGCCCAGTGGCTCAAAAATATGCTGCCTGAAATAGGTTTCTAAAGATTGCTTGCTGATGATCTCAATAAGGCAACCCAGCAGGTCGGTATTTAAACCATAGGTAAATCGTTCACCAGGGTTGTGTCGTAATAGTAACCTCGCAAGTTCTTTCATCCTGTCCAGCAGGTTCTCATTAATGTATCCAAGGCCCACCGGTATGTTGTGTTTCGCATAAATGGCCTGCATGGTATCGGTGCCTATGTCAGGGTAATCTATACCCGAGGTATGGGTTAACAAATCACGGAAAGTGATCTCACGTTTGGCCGGTGTGGTTGTATAACCTGAATCTGCTTTATTAAAAGTTTTGATGACTTGCGGGTTCTTAAACGCTGGAATAAAATCTGAGATTTGCTGGTCAAGGCGCAACTTTCCTTTTTCCAGCAACTGCATAATGCCCAGGCTGGTGATTGCTTTTGTTTGACTGGCGATACGAAAAATAGCATCGGCCGGCATTGATCGCTTTGCCGCAATATTTAAATAACCATGTCCTTTGTGATAAGCAACCTGGTTATCCTTAACGATCATCACAACTGCCCCGGCTAACCATTTGTTATTTACGTATTGTTTCAACACGGTATCAATCTGAGCGAGGCGATCATAATGAATACCGCGATGCTTTGTTACAGTTGGTGCGAGTGTTTGGGCAATCGCTGTTTGTAATACGAAGCAGGATAGCAAGAGACCGAAGATGTTTTTCATTGGCGGCAATTTATCATGGATGCATAACGATTTACCTGTAACTATTATAGCCCCAAAGGTAAGTAGCAGCAAAATTGTAAATATACATATGAACAGGAGGCAAATTTGCGAACGCAAAGTGTTTAGTTTTACCTGGTCTGTAGTTGGTGCGGCACCAACCCTAAGTGAAACTCAACTTCAACAATCAATAACTATTTTGCCGGGTTCAACACTAAATGTAAATTGACCCCAAAACCAGGCATCATGTCAAGCGTGCTGATTCTTTTTGCACATCCCCTTTTTGAAAAGTCAAGAGTGCAGGCAGAATTGCTGAAAGCTGCCCTTTCTGTACATGGCATCACCATCAATGATCTTTACCAGCAATACCCTGATTTCGATATCGATATCGATCGTGAACAGCAACTACTGCTGCATCATGATATCATCATCTGGCAACACCCTTTTTACTGGTACAATGCACCCGCTATATTAAAGCAATGGCAGGATCTTGTACTGGAGCATGGTTGGGCTTATGGAAAACACGGTAATGCACTGGCAGGAAAGAAAGTATTCAATGTACTTTCTTCCGGTGGGCCATTCGAGGCATACCAATATGGGGGATATAACAGATACACCATCCATGAGTTCCTGCGGCCTTTTGAACGAACAGCCGGGCTATGTAAAATGATATATTATCCACCTTTCTGGGTGCATGGCACGCACCGGTTGGATGAAGTTGGGATCAAACAATATGCAGCGCAGTATACAAATATCCTGGCTGCTTTATCAAAAGATATTTTCGCTGAAGAAGAGATAGTTTCTAAAATTCTAATGAACGACCTTTTTCCAATCAATTCAACTGAAGTGTAATGGGAGATACTTTTTTAATGCAGGCCCTCGTGTATCTCGGTGCAGCTGTTTTGTTAGTGCCGATAGCCAAACGTTCGGGGCTGGGTTCGGTATTGGGTTACCTGCTTGCCGGAATTATTATCGGTCCTTTTGCTTTACAGTTCATTGGTGAAGAAGGTAAGGATATTATGCACTTTGCCGAGTTTGGCGTGGTGATGATGTTGTTCCTGATAGGGCTGGAGCTTGAACCGCAATTACTATGGAAATTAAGACGATCCATTGCAGGACTCGGAAGCCTGCAGGTGGTGGTAACAACGGTACTGGCAGGTGTAATCGCATTATTGATGGGCCTGAACTGGCAGCAATCACTTGCCATTGGCATGATCATCTCAATGTCTTCCACTGCCATCGTCATGCAATCGCTCAATGAAAAAGGATTGATGAAAACACATGCCGGGCAAAGTGCATTCTCCGTATTATTGTTCCAGGATATAGCAGTGATACCAATGCTTGCTTTGTTTCCTTTACTGGCCACATTGCGGGTGTCGAAGAGTGATGATGCGCATGCTGCATCAACATGGCTCGAAGGTCAGCCGGGTTGGATGCAAACACTCATCTTCATCGCTACAGTTGCAGGTATCATTGCTGCAGGCAGGTTATTGGTTCGCCCGCTGTTGCGTTTTGTGGCAAAATCGGGTATGCGGGAAGTATTCACAGCTTCTGCATTGCTGATCGTGGTAGGCATTGCTGCATTGATGACTAAAGTTGGGTTAAGTCCTGCCCTCGGTGCTTTTCTCGCAGGCGTTGTGTTAGCCAACAGTGAATACCGTCATGAACTGGAAAGCGATATTGAACCTTTCAAAGGATTATTACTTGGATTGTTCTTCATTGCCGTAGGTGCTTCTATCGACTTCAACCTCATCATTGCACAACCACTGGAGATAATGGCCTGTGTTTTTGGCCTGGTGCTCCTGAAAGCAGGAGTGCTGTTGGTATTGGGCAGGATATTCAAACTGAGTACTGAGCAGAATTTCATCTTTGCATTTTCACTCAGCCAGGTAGGTGAGTTTGCATTTGTACTGCTTTCGTTTGCCTTGCAGGAAGGTATTTTACCACAGGAGTCAGTCAGCTTTCTCATAGCAGTTGTTGCACTCAGCATGGGCATTACACCTTTGGTGATGCTGTTCAATGAGAAGGTTTTATTGCCCCGCATCGGTACGGAAGAAAAGCCGGGCAGGGAAGCAGATACGATCGATGAAAAGAACCAGGTGATCATTGCAGGTTTTGGCCATTTCGGTAATACGGTTGGCAGGTTCCTGAGAGCAAACGGCATCAAGGCCACTTATCTTGATATTGATTCAGACAGGGTGGATGTTCTTCGCAGGATGGGTTTTAAAGTTTTTTATGGTGATGCTTCACGGCACGACCTGTTGCATGCCGCCGGTGCTGCCCATGCAAAAATGATGATCATTGCAATCTCTAATGAACAAAAAAGGCTTGAACTGATAGAAACCATTAAAAAGCATTTTCCCAACCTGCAACTGCTGGTGAGATCAACCAATCGCAACGATGCATACGACCTGATGAATGCAGGCATGATGAAGGTGTACAGGGAAACACTCGACACCAGTATGCGAATGGGTGTTGATGCACTCACCATCCTCGGCTATAGAACTTATACAGCTAAACGCCTTGCCCGTGTTTTTTTAAAACATGATGAAGCCAGCCTGAAGCAACTCGCAGCCATCCGTAACCAGGATGAATACATTGTAACAGCCAAACAATATATTGAAGAGCTGGAACTGATCATACAGGCTGATGCTGAAGGAAGCAAACTGAGCAATGCAGACTGGGATGCAACTACATTGATAGAAGAGGTTAGGACGGCAACAGCAACTGATCATAAAAAAGCATAGGAGTTGGTCAACCTGCACTGTCCTGTGCCCGGTAAAGTTTTTTTGAACGTTGCCTGTGCCTGCTGTGTAAGGTTTATATGCTTAGTGGCTTACTATACCAGGATCGAATGGTTTGAGAAAGGATGGATTTCCAGCTTAACGTTTTTACGTACAAACAGCATTGATCAGGTCACGCCTGGGTATAGTGGAGATACCATCATTATCGCTGCTGATGATGGCAATACCTTCCGGCACTGGTATGATCACCTGGGAATAACTGCCCTGCCTGTATTGATATGGCAGATCTGGAAAGTAAAATGATTTCCGTTTGCTTACGGCATCTTTCATCACCTGGAACCGGAAGTCTTTATCGTACCCGGGGAATAAATCCGTTAAACATTTCCCGGTTGCCTCACCAGCTGAAATTCCGAATTTGTTTTCAGTAAACCTGTTCCAAAGCCTGATCTTCAGATCATGATCATATATAGAAACCATATATGATATTGCTTTTATTTTTTCATGATCCAAAACATAGAGGGGTTCTTCCATCAGTACAAAATTAAGTGCGTTTTGTTAAGCAGCTGTTGGGTTCTAAGTCAACAGAGTTCATCGATCTAACAGATTTCATGAACTGTATTACTGCTGACATTGAAACTGAAGGTGTTTGCTTTCTTTGCTCCGGACGCATGGCCTCGTAACTCCAGCGATGCGGCACCTGCTTTTTTGCTGTGATACGGCTGCGCCATCCCATCAATCACAACTGCGTTGTGTCCAAACCGGCTGAGGCATCTTATGGAGTTACTGTTGTAACGGTGCGGGTATTATCCTGCGATTAATCTTCTCACTATTTTATTTACAACAGTTTCAAATTAACTTTTACGAACCTGCCTTGTTAAACGGAAATAGGAAGTTTACAACGCCTCAGTTTATCTGGTCATGCCACAGGCATG
>JAKFCX010000057.1:0-38303 GCA_036676415.1 Chitinophagaceae bacterium | reverse complement strand
TGCAGTTGCAATAGAAAATGCACCCCCCGCTTCCAGTAATTGAACAGCTTCAATATATTTTTCGTATTCAGGACCAAAGACAACAGGTTTACCATACACCGCAGCTTCTAATACATTATGCACTCCATCTGCACCAAAGCCACCACCGATGTATGCTATGGTTGCATAGCGATATAAGGTAGAGAGCAGACCAATATTGTCTATGATTAGAGTGTTGAACGAATGTGCACTTTGAATTCCGGTTCGGGAACTCCACTCCGAAAATGTAACAGAATTGTTATACAGGTTTTTACATTCTTCTATCCTTGCTTTACTAATATCATGAGGTGCGATAATGAAACGGATATGCTGATTTGTATTTGCATAATGATCTAATTCTTTATCGTCTTCTGTCCATGTGCTACCAGCAACAATCACCGGGTGTGAACCACAAAATCTATCAATAGTATCGATGGATTGAAATTTTTCGGCAATTGTTAATACCCGATCAAACCTTGTATCACCGGTAACAGCAACATTGCTGATATTAATGGAATTCAAGAGCTCAAGAGAGTTTTTATCCTGCACAAACAACCATGTGAATGAAGCCAACATCTTACGGTGAAGATCTCCGTACCATTTAAAGAAGGGTTGGCTTGTACGGAATACGCCTGAGGCAAGAATCAAAGGGATATTTCTTTTTTTTGCTTCGGCAATATAGTAATACCAAAAATCGTATTTAATAAAAACGATTAATGCAGGATTTACAATATCCATAAAACGGGCAGCATTCGCTGCAGAATCCAATGGCAAATAGAATATATAATCTGCCCCTTTATATTTCTTCTGCACTTCATAACCTGAAGGAGAAAAAAAGGTGAGTAAAATATTGGTACGGGGAAATGTGAGCGATAATCTTTCGATCAGTGGTCGTCCTTGTTCAAACTCCCCTAAAGAAGAACAATGAACCCATATAATCGGCTTGTCTTTCTTGATAGCAGTTTCTAACTTCTCGAAAAGATTCTCACGACCCTTCACCCATTTCTTGGCTTTATCGTTTGAGAATGAAAGCAACTTAGCGGCAACAGGATACAGCAAAAGAAAAAGGTTATAAAAGGCTTTCATCATTGTTACAAAGAAAAACAATTAAGATGAGCCTTTTATAACCTCTACTAAAAATTATCACTCTTATTATCGGGTGGCAAACATTTTTGCCATTACTCTTTTATCATGACCGTAAATATCATCCCTGAAATTAACCCTGCCTTTTTCATCGACCCATGATGTATAGTATGTGATGATAACAGGAATTGGATCCTTCACCTTCACATGCTTTTCAGTTCCTGCATTCATTGCTTCGTTAATACGCTCCGGTGTCCATTCACTTTGATTCTTTAAAACATAGTTTGCCAATCCTTCAGGATCTGATACACGTATGCATCCATGACTGAAAGCTCTTTTATCCCTGCTGAATAAACTTTTTGATTGTGTGTCGTGCAGATAAATATTAAAACTGTTAGGAAAAAGGAATTTTACTTTTCCAAGCGCATTTCCAGGACCTGGACGTTGACGAACGGAAGGCAAACCACCGGAATTTCCTGTTATTTCCATATTCTGACTTTCGATATAACCCGGATTTCTTTCCATTGCAGGTAAAATTTCGTTCTTAACAATACTTGGAGGAACATTCCAATACGGGCTGAATACAACAGTACTCAGGTCACCGTTAAACATCATGGTATTGTTTCCTTCCTTACCCACTACAACTGGCATTCTGATCACTTCATTCTTCCCTTCATACACATGAAGCATAAATTCAGGAATATTCACTACCATCATTGTTCCATCATGATGAATAGGAGTCCATCTCATCCTCTCCATGTTTAAAAGAATCTGCTCAAGACGAATAACAGCAGGAACATTCATCTCCTTAATTACATTAGCACCAATCACACCATCTGCTTTATATCCATGACGCTCCTGGAATGTTTTAACAGCGAGTTCAAGTGTATCATTAAACACCTGTGAAGTATCATTTCCAATAAGATCACCAGATATCTTAAGCCTTTTTTTGATAACAGCAATTGCAGGAGCAGTAATTCCTTTCTTATAAGATGTTTTTCCTGCCTGAATTGTAGGCCATCCCCCGGCTTTTACAATATCACTATATCTTTTAAGCTGATCTTTCAAGGCACCATAAACATCATTCACATCCTCAAAATACTTGTCGTCCTTATGCTTTTTATTAATAATCGAATCAGCTAAATGCAACGGATTCTCTTTTTTTCGTGGGATAAAACGTTCCATCTCCTTACGTTTTACATATCCTTTCTCATAATTACCCAACATGTATTTAATGAAATGCTCTGTTACCTGCAATTCTGTATTCAGCATTGACTTATCAGAAGCACTCACACTGAGAGATTCCTGCATTATCAGACCATCCATCTTTTTCTGTAATGCCTTATCCTTTAGAGTAGTATCGTTTGCATATGCCGTAACGTAATCATGCAAGTTCCAGAATCCACGAGCCTGTTCTGTAAGGCCGTTAGATGTAAACCATGCATACTGGTAGTTTCTTGTATTATAAAAACTACGGAGTCTTCTTGAAATGGTATCTGGCAACTGCCTTTGTGTAATGTAAGATTCCATTGCAGAACTGTCGAAGAAAAGATCACTATATGAATTGGCTTTTGTAATACTATGATCTCGCTTGGAAATATTCTTTTTTCCATCAGAGCTGTCCTCTGAATCGTTATTACTTTGGCAGGCAGCGAACAGGCTGCAACACAGGGCTGTGTACAAAAAAAACTTTTTCATAACTATAAATTTGCAAAAGGTATGCCTGCTGCTAAATGGGGAAAATGGGAACCATCAGATCTTCAGTGCAAATAATTCTATGCTGGTGTTTTTACCCTTTAATTCTACTTGTCCAAGACTCTCACTTTGCCACTCTTCAAGGTCAATATGGTCTAAAAATGCTTTTGAAACTATGAATTTCTGATTTAAATCGCTGCATGCTGTTCTGATCCTGGCGGTTGTATTCATTGTATCTCCACTCATGGCCAGGTCTTTTTTTATTACACCAATCTCTCCTACAGTTACATCCCCGGCATGAATACCTACTCTAAATTCAGGAAGTACCCCGTACCTCCTTCTGAAATGCTCTCCTCTTTTCTGCAAATTCCGCCTGGCCTCAATTAAAGAGGCCATACATTTTTTGGTATTTTTTTCACTAAAATACCAGGAAACCACAATCTCATCTCCTACGTATTGATAAATAATGCCATCGTGTTCAATCAGTGCAATGGAAATCTGGTAAATAAATTCCCGAATGAATTTAAAGTATGGAATATTTCCCAACTTTTCAGCAATGGGGGTCGAATCCTTTAAATCTAAAAACATAACAATTCGTTGCTCAACTTTTGGCTTTAAATACTTTCCCAACAAAAGATCAAAGAAAACACCAGGAGAATATTTGTCATGCACTTCAATAATGATCTGTGTAATGATAAGCAAAGCCAGCCAATAGGTAACTTTTTGAAACAGCCAATAAGTATTAAATGCGTCATACCAGAAATTATTCAACGCATTTCCAAGGTCAGCATTTCCGCTGGCTATAGAATAACTTACATGTATAAGAAAGCTGATAAAAATTGCAGCGATAATAAGAATGAGACTTTTAACCAATAAAGCAAACCACATAGAGTAGTTACGAAAAACCTTTTTTAATAAAAACACGAGTATATAACCAACAATTGCACTAAGAAAGAAAACAAGTGCTTCTCTCAAGAGTAAGGAATTATCAATAAGATTTAATACAATTGAATGGCCCTGGCTGTTGGGTAAAGAGGTAAAAAAATTTATCAGGTCAATTAGCGTCCAGATAACGGCAATAGAAAATACCAGGTGTAGTCTTAGTTTCCTGGCATTAGATATTTCTGGCAATATCCGCTTCCACTTATTCATACTCGACTCTTCAGGTAGTTATAAATGGAAAGTTGTGCATTGAAACTATCTGACCCTTCAGGAGTTTCTTTTATGTTTTCCAGGGCGGAATTAAGAACGACAGCCTTATCGGTATCCTGCCATTGCAGCTTAAAGTAATCTAACAACTCCTGCTTACATATTTTATCCTTAATAGGAACGCAAACTTCAATTCGCCTGTGCAGGTTTCTGTTCATCCAGTCAGCAGATCCCACAATAACTTCACAATCATCATCGCATCCAAAAATAAATATTCTCGAATGTTCAAGATACCTGTCTACTATACGTTTAATTGTTATGTTCTCACTTAAGCCATCGATTCCAGGCACAAGGCAACAAACACTTCGTATAAGTAATTGTATCTGCACACCAGCATTGCTTGCTTTGTATAGCATATGAATCATAGAAGGCTCTTCCAGGTTATTAACTTTGATCCTGATAAGACCCTCCTTACCCATCTGTACTTTTTGAATCTCCTGGTCAATTAATTTCTGAAATTTTTCAACCATATTAAACTGGCTCACCAGTAATGTATCGAATTGTACCTTGTCTCTTTTCTTTTTCGACAACAACTTATACAACTCGAGCAATTCTTCAGTGATAATGGGATCTGTGGTCAATAAAACATGATCGGTATAATATTTTGCTGTAACCTCATGAAAATTTCCGGTGCTTAGAATACAATAACAAACGGTTTGGTCACCAATTCTCTTTTTGATAAGACCAATTTTTGAGTGAACTTTTATTTCAGAAGGGCTATACACTATCTGCACTCCGGCTTCTTTCATTACCCGGCTCCACTTAATATTGTTTGCTTCGTCAAAACGAGCTTTTAACTCAACAAATACAGTTACGTTTTTTCCATTCTTCGCTGCACTGATGAGTGCATTTACTATGTGCGATTCAGAAGCAACCCTGTAGATGGTAATATAAATATCAGTTACACTGGAATCAACAGCTGCCTGGTTGAAAAATGAGAGTACTGTATTATAAGAATCGTAAGGAAGATGCAATAAAATGTCTTTCTGATTGAGTACTTCGAAAATATCACCACATTTCATTTCCCTGGGATATGAAAGTGGTTTAAGTTGAGGGTAAAAAAGGTTTTTATCAAACGTGGGAAGTTTTGAAAAATCAGACAAGTTGTGGTACCTGCCTCCCTCAAAAAGTTCTTCATGTTTGATATCGAATGCCGAAGCCAGGAAAAGCTGAACATTACGAGGCATGCCAGTTTCATACAAAAAACGTGATGGAGGACCATACTGTCTTTTCTGCAATTGCTTTTCGATTTTCACCAGTAGATCAGGTGCATATTCTTCATCGAAATGCAGTTCAGCATCCCTGTTAAACTTTACACTATAGATTCCGGCAATTTCAAACCCGGGGAACAAACAAGGTACATTCTCCCTGATGATATCATCAATGAATATAACATACTGCATCTCACCTACAGGAGATAGTGTGAAATACCTCGGCAACTTTTCAGAAGGAATATTTACAACAGCATGTTTGATCATTTGCTCTCCCGGAGCTTTCAACGTAATTACGAAATAGAGATAATTATTCTCCGGAATAAAATTTTTGCTGAGATCTGCTTCAAGAAATAAAGGCTGAATAAATGTGAGGACCTGCGATAGAAAAATGTCACGAATCTCACTAATATGCTCTTCTAATATTGGTTCATTATAATAGAGGTATATATTCTGTTGCTTCAACTCAGGCAATAAAGATTGATTTAAAACAGCACTATACACCTGCAACTGACGATTGATCTCACCCTGAGCTTTTTCTGGAAGGTTTTCATCGTACTCATTTTTTGCCTGTATTTGTGTTTTACGGTTTAGTTTACTCAGTGCAAGTATGGAAGGATATCTTACTCTAAAGAACTCATCGAGATTGGAAGAGAAGATCGCAAAAAACTTTAACCGTTCAAATAAGGGTACACGTTTATCAGCAGCCTCCTGCAGTACACGAAAATTAAATCCAAGCCAACTGAGATCCCTGTTATATAACATAACTTCTTCATTCTTTATAATGGCATAGTAGCCGAATTACCTGAAGGTGTTGTAGCACCAGTAGTAAGACTATTCAGGTAAACAGCGATTCCAAATGCAAGAACAGAAACAACGATGCCCACCATAAAAATGTTATACGCAATTCTTATTAAGCGATATTTCCTGGCAAGTATCACTCCTAATGCATAAATATCCTTAATGAGAGAACCATAGAGGTAATCAGAATCACTCATCATTGTTCTCATGGCATTTTCGTATTTCTCCTGCTGTACCTTATGAAAATTTCCAAAGAAAAGGAGGTTTGTTTTTTTGTTAATGATATCCTGATCACTAAAAGTTCCTTCGCTTATTTTGGGTCTTGTAGCAAGTATTGCTATTACAATTGTTGTAACAGAGACTATGAGAAAAATTATGGTTGGTATGGTGAGATGTGTATCTACTTCAAGCCTTCTAACCAGTACAGAAAGTATTACGGATATAATAATTGCATTTACAGAGATGAGAATATTCGCCTTTCCATCTGCCATGCCACTAAGCTCAAGATGGTTATCTGATGTTAGTCGCAGCATTGTCTGAATTCCCTTTGTCATCAAGGCACTCTTCGGCTGAATGATTGGTCCGCTCAGGTTGATTTCTTCTTCACCTTCGGTATCATTTTCTAATCTGGTTTTTAGCTTCCGGATATTCTCCTGTTTTTTTGCATCCAGCAAATCCTTGCAATAAGAAGTATGAAACTTATGTTTCTCCATAAAGTTAATAGTGGCCTGTATCCATTCCGTCTTAGTTATCGCCACATCTTTTGTTACACTTCTTTCCTTTCTTATCAGCTTATTACTTTCTTTAAATGATTTTGTTCCGAGATGATAAGTATCTGCATCGCATATTATCTGTTCTAATAAGTTCTGAGGCCGCTGCGGAGGTTTTGTTGCCATTATACAATCCTCGGCTGCTGAAATAATTTCCTGGTCATCAATCATACTTTCGAGATACGACCGCATAACTTCCACACTCTTTTCTTCATGTTCTGATGCCTGTGTAAATAAGTATCCTGTATCGTGAAACCATGCTGCTGCATACAGAATAAGAATTTCTTTCTCACTCACGTTGTAATGTGCTGCGATCTCTTTCGTTCTGGCTACAACTTGTTTGGTATGATCAAGATTATGATAGTACAACCCCTTGCTCTTCTCTTTTTCAAAAAGGGAGGTTACATACGATTCTATTTTTTTATATACCTCTGAATGATCCATATTTAGAATGTTAGATTGATCCTTGTGCCGACAGAAAAGTTAAGCAATTTTTCTTCTTTGGATAAGGCCATCGTTGCTGAAACAATTACCAGGTTGAAAGGGGTATAATATAGTCCTGCTCCATAGGAGGTGTGCCATGTTTTTGATACTTCATTTGGCATCCATACACGTCCCACATCACCAAAGCCAATTATTCCAATATCTCCCGGGAAAAGATAAGACTTCGATCCGAATAATTTTACCCTCATTTCCAGGCTACCATAAGCCAAAGACCTTCCGGAGAAACGATTCTTTCTAAAACCGCGGAGAAAATTGTTTTGCCCTAGGTTTAATGCCTGAAAATATTCAAAGTCTTTCTGGAAGATATGACCGCCACCCATTTTCAATACTGCAACGACTTTAGCAGGAATACTCATGCTACCGTATACTGTCATATCTGTCATTAGTCTTGTTAATGGTTTTGCTCCACCATTTAATCCACGGTATGAAACAAGTTCTGTGTTCCAGTAAATACCTCTTGTTGGGAGAAAAGCGTTATCAATAAAATCAATGAGCATGGTTGCTTTACCACCGAGATAAGTTTTACGGGAATACACACTCATTGAATCAAGACCAATCAATGAAGGGTTTTCCAGTATCCGACCTTTATTATTTTCTAACCGATTCCAGTAGTTGAATAAAGTTGGTCCGGCACTAAAGGATAAAATATTGTTTAATCTTCTTCTGAACAATACATCAGCTGATGCATGTTTAAATCTTACTCTGTAATAATCCCTGGGCTGTATAAATTGTGTTTCGTTACCTAATCCAAAGAAGTTGTTTAAAGCCGGCTCTACGATCTGACCATCCAAAAGGATATCGGTTTTTCCCAATGCTTCATTAAATTCGCCCTGGTACCTCACCCTGAATGCACTTCTGTTTACAGCATACAATGTGGTAAGTTTCTGGAAGGATGAATATGGCTCTTTTCTAAAGCCATTTACTTTCCTTGTAAAGCCAAGGCCGACCATCAAGAGATCTTCCGGGTTATACCCAATATTAATGCTTGGCAGTTTGTTGGTATTATACTCAAAGTCTTTGATTGTATAATAGTTTCGCATTGGATCTTCGTCAATGAACACTCTCGATTTTCTTGAGCTGGCCACATGATTAGTATCGTAAGAAACGTCATAGATGAAATTGCGAACATTTCCTTTTACATTGAATGTATCATGTCCCTTTCCTCCGATGATTCGCAAACGTACTTTTGAGTGAACACTTTCTTCAACATCGAAAATGTCGTTTCCGTTAAAGCCATATAAATGTACTTCATCTGTTTCTTTAGGATTGAATACCCTGTCATACATCAGGGAAACTGAATCTGATTCTTTAGTACGCTTAAAAACCTGTATTCTAAATCCTTTATCCGCTTCTGTTACTTTAAAATATTCGTGTTTATTACTGCCAAGTACATTCACCTGGTCTGAAATAAAATCATAATAGTCGTGACCTCTTGTTAAAAGAAGTTCCCTCCTGCTCTTAAGTTTCTCCAGAAAGTCCGGTCCGCTGATTGATCGGACTTCCGCAGGTAACTGGGCTATAGCTTGCTCCAATACCTGATCAGTTATTACCGATTGAAAGTCTTTAATGGTGGATTCCCACTCAGTCCAATCCAGGTCATTTAAAAACAGGCGATCAAATTCTCTTGCCGACCATCCTAACCAATTGATCTTAGGAATATCTGATCTTAACCCTTTAAAAAAAGGAAGCATACTTCGTGAAA
Organism: Chitinophagaceae bacterium; assembly: GCA_036676415.1. GTDB lineage: Bacteria > Bacteroidota > Bacteroidia > Chitinophagales > Chitinophagaceae > JAEZDC01. The sequence goes on along the minus strand of JAKFCX010000057.1, from coordinate 29,310 downwards.
CGGCTTTAATCAGTAAGCCATTTGAATAATAAAAAGCCTGGTCCCTGTCTCTTGGTATAGGATAATACAGTTTTCCTTTACCTGTATCTACTTCCCCGAATTTCCATTGGTCAAGATGCCTGTCCCAATCAGCAATTAAAATATCAAGCAATCTTGCTCTTAATGCTGCCTTTTGATCAACCCTGTGATCATTATCGTCTCTCAGTTTTTCAAAAACAGTAAAACTGCTTTTAGTATCGGTATTATCCCTTGATGGATCTTTTTGTTCTATTGTTACAATCTGGTTAGCAAATATGTGCTGATAACGTCCATAGGCAGGATCATCCGGAATAAAATAAAGTTTCGGCTTTGGAACTGATAGGTTCAGCTTCTCAGCTAATGGTGGAATCATCAAAGGTGCATAGGGATATGAACCTGAAATAAAATCCTGCGCTAAGGCCTCTGCAAAAGAATTATGAAAGTTCTCCGGAATTGCCTTTACCGGGTCTTTGTTAACTGTTCTGATAACCCAATCTCTTCCCTGTTTGTCTGTAATGGTCAAAGATTTTGTTTGTTTACCTCCACCAAGGCTACCAATTTTAAATCCTTCTTTCGTAATATCAAATACTTTTAGTTTAACAGGTGTAGCCCATTCTTTTCGGTAATTATCTCCCAGGAAAAAACGCTTAAGCCCTTTAGCTTCATCGAAAGAAATATTCGGAGCCGCTACCACAGAATCTTTGAAAGGTACAGACACAACTGTGGCTTGTGTAACTGTATCACCCGAGTTATCTGGTAAAGAAGAAAAATTAAACAAATGTTGATTGTAACGAGGTTCAACCACGTTAGTCGAATCTTCATTAACAGCAAAAAAGTTTACATGAACGTTTTGTGCATTTGATATTTCCAGTGTCGCAAAGCCAAGTTTTTTCTCTGCGTACAATGCATTCTTTCCATTATTTACACGTGTTTCTTTACATGCACTACCGCTTACGATATAATTACGTCCGCTATCCTGTATGAGTTGTAAAGAATGCTCATGACCCGATACATGCACAACATTCGGATGCGTTTTCAATACTTTAGTTACCGCATTGATCATGTTCTGATAATGTGGATGCGGAAGATCCTGAATGGTACCAAAAATTCCCCTGGTAATTGGATAAATACTACCTATGATCGGTAGTGGTATATATAATTTTGGGTTGGCATCTGTAAACGGAAATATGTGCTGCTTGATGGTGTAATGACCTCCATGACTACCATAACTCTTGAATGGATGATGACAAGCAAAGATCACAACTTTTTTAGCGTTCTTCTGAAGGATATCTTCTAATTGGACGAGTACTTCCTCTTTTGTTTTATATGGGCAATCAGATTCAATTCCAGGTTTTTCACTTTCATGTAACCACCACTGTGAGTCCATGATCACTAAAGTTGCATCATTGCTTAACGGAATTTCTACAGGGCCTGGACATCCACCACGAGGAAAAAACTGAACGCTACTGTTAGACAATCGATCGATGTATTGCTGCTCTCTAAGTATAGCGTCATAACCATGAGGTCTTCCATTATTCCAGTCATGATTGCCCGGAATAAAAATCACCCTTGCACCGGTTCCTTCATTAACATGAATCTGAGAATCTAAAACAGCTTTCGCCTGCTGATATTCTAAAGTCTGATCGTCAGGCAAACCTTCTTTATATAAGTTATCGCCCAGGTAAACGACGATAGTTTTTTTATCGAGCTTCATATTATTCCTGATGGCAGAAATAACAGGATGCTTTCCATTTACAAATGCACCGGCATCTCCCACTAAGATCACTCTTGCCTGGATACTATCGGCCTGACTAAAACCCTGAACTAAAAATAGGAATGCAATAACAACAGCAAAGAATTTACTTTTCATGAGCCACTTTTTTGTATTTGAAAAACAGGAGATTTGGCAATCCTTCTCCTGCAGTTTCATTAGAAATATACATATCGCCTGAAGGAGAGAACGTAATACCCTCAGGTTGTTTATACACCTTTGGATCTAACGGATAAACTTTTTTTACTTTTCCATCCCTATCCGCTATCACCAAACATTTATTAATAGATGAGATGATATACAAATCCCCTGTAACCGGGTTGATTGCTGCTGCCGAAGGCTTGAACTTTTTTTCGTCACCTTCCAGTTGTGATAAAATAGCAGGAGCATCCAGCGTTAAAAAACCCTGGCTGAAACTTTTGGTTTGAGGATCAAAAAACCATGAACTGACAATTGTTTTATCATCTGCTTCACAATTTTTGCAAATCATCACAAGCTTCTTAATGCTTTCGTCATAGTAGAGAATCTCAAACTCATTTTGTCCTTCTATGGGAATATTGAACTCCTCTGACTTTATTGAATCTGGTGTCTGGAAATTAAAAACTACTATATCACCTTTACTCTTCATCACGTAAAATGAACTGTCGAGTAAAACGATATCTTCGTAATCACCGCTCTTTGCGAATTTCCAGTTCTGCACTTCTACTTTCTTCTTCCGAAATAATTTATACAAAACCCCAGCTTCATCTATCACAGCAAAAAGACCAGAATCTTTGGGATAATAAGCCAAACCCGATATTTCATTCAATTTATCTGGCAGTTTACTCACCTCAGGTTCATTAAGATTGTATTCAGCTGGTGTTGGTAAATTGCTTTTCTTTCGAGCACCTCCACAAGCCGTGAAAACGGCTGTAATAGCCAAAAGCAGCAAAAGCTTTGGGTAAAAGTATTTAAGTTGCATATCTATTTGTAGTACAGAAATTTCAAGCACTATAAAACAAATCCCTTGCCGCCTTAACATATCAATGATAACGGCCGTTTCAAACCAGCTGATGTGGGATTTGAGGATAAGATTCTACATTTGCAACATTCTAAAAACGAGATGGTTAAGTAAAAGGGTTTGAAAAATTGATCAAATCAGCCATCTTGCAACCTTCAAAACGAGATTATAAATGAAGAATATCACGGTTATCGGAGCTGGTACAATGGGAAACGGCATCGCTCATGTGTTTGCACAAAGCGGATTTTCTGTTTCACTGGCCGATGTAAATGCGGCTCAATTAGAAAAAGCAATTCAAACCATCACAAAGAATTTCGACAGGCAGGTAGCTAAAGGAACTGTTACTGAAGAACAAAAACAACAGGCTATTGGTAACATAAAAACCTTTACCGATGTTGCTGAAGCAGTAAGAAATGCAGAGCTGGTTGTAGAAGCTGCCACCGAAAATGTTGATCTTAAACTGAAAATATTTAAACAACTCGACGAAGTTGCACCACAAGGCTGCATTTTAGCTACCAACACATCATCAATTTCCATTACAAAAATTGCTGCAGTAACTAAAAGACAGGAATTGGTAATCGGAATGCATTTTATGAATCCTGTTCCTGTAATGAAACTGGTAGAGATCATTAATGGTTATTCTACCACAAAAGAAGTAAGTGAAAAGATCATTGATCTCACCAGGAAACTTGGTAAAGTGCCTTGCATTGTTGATGACTATCCCGGTTTTATTGCCAACAGGATATTGATGCCAATGATCAACGAAGCTGTATACAGTTTGTATGAAGGCATTGCAGGAGTAGAGGAGATTGATACGATCATGAAACTTGGAATGGCACATCCGATGGGGCCATTACAGTTAGCAGATTTTATTGGCCTGGATGTTTGCCTTAGCATTCTGAATGTATTGTATGAAGGTTTTGGAAACCAGAAATATGCACCTTGCCCGTTGTTAGTAAATATGGTGATGGCTGGAAAACTAGGTGTAAAAACCGGTGAAGGATTTTATACATACACTCCAGGAAGCAAAGAATTAATTGTAAGCAGCAGGTTTAATAAGAAGTAATTGTTGAAACCAGCTTCACCACTTCATGCATCATTCGTTGCTCCGATAGCTATCGGAGCACTCTTCGGGTTTCAGAAGATGTGTGAGCTGAGCAAGGCTCAAGTTGTACAAGAGTGCGACGCAACATAAGTTTCATAGTAGTACCACTGCTTACCTGACAATAAAAATGTTTTTTATACTCTCTAAGATATTATTGTTCCTGTTAAGTCCATTTTTCTGGATAATCCTGTTATTGGGATTAAGCTTTTATACAAAAAGAGAAAGAAGGAAAAAGTATGTGAGAATCATTTCGCTGGTGATATTCGTTATATTTTCAAATCCTTACCTGTTTAATATACTGGTGAGAACATGGCAGCAAGATTTAGTAGTATTACCGAAAGACAAAAAGTATTCTGCAGGAATTTTATTAGGAGGTCTTATCAAAACAGACCGATCTAACAGAACATTTTTTGCATCTGAAGCCGACAGGTTTATTCAAACTACAAAACTTTATCACTCAGGATATATCGAAAACATTGTTGTTACAGGTGGAAATCCTTCTATTGTAAAATCGAAGAATCCATCTGAAGCGATGCAGTTAAAGACTGAACTGGTTTTACAGGGAATTCCTGCGACAAATATTTTTATAGAATATGAATCAAGAAACACTTATGAAAATGCAGTGTTCACAAAACGATTACTGGATTCATTGCAACTTCCTCCTCCATATATCATGATCACCTCAGCTATGCATGTACCCAGGGCGAAAGCTGTTTTTGAAAAAGCAGGGATTGATGTCATTCCATACCCGGCTTCATTTAAAGAGATCAACGCAAAAAGAAGTATTAAAGAGTATATACTTCCGTCTATTGATGTGCTGGGTAGCTGGAATGATCTGTTAAAAGAAGTAATTGGTCTTGCTGTCTATCGGATAACAGATAAAGCTTAACTCACTTTTTTAATATCTACTGTATGCAAGTCTTTCAACTTGTATGCTACTTCTTCTTCTCTTGCTTTTGGAACACCTACATCAACAATACAAAATAATTGTTGCTCCTGTTTCAAAATGCTGCAGTTGCATTGCTTTAGTATGGTCATTACATCATTCTGCCTCGTATAATCAAACTGGAGTTGGTAGTTAACAAGTATTGGCTTTTGTATGATTGGAACCAATTGCAAAGCCATTGACGTAGCAGATTTATAAGCATTGATCAAGCCAGGAACACCTAGTAATGTTCCGCCGAAATAACGAACCACTATCAGGGCAACATTTGTGAGTTCTTTGCTATCTATTTGTCCCAGTATTGGCCTGCCGGCTGATCCTGAAGGTTCACCATCATCACTAACACGAAAATTATTTCCATCGGTTCCGATTCGGTATGCAAAACAATGATGTACTGCTTTTGAATGTTCTTTCTTTAATTGTTGCAGATAACCTTTAAATGATTCCACCGTTTCAACTGGATAAGCATAGGCAATAAACCTGCTTCCACGGTCTTTAAATTCTGCGAATGAAGGCTTTTCAATTGTATTAAGAAAGTCCGGGGTTGTTGCCATTATTCGCAAAGTAAGTGATAGTGTCTGTACGAATGAATTCCTTTTTTGTTTCGATAGCGTTGGTTAGAACTGGTGAAGCTAGTCCAGACCTGATGGCTAATGAAGTGTTTGTAATCACCCGGGCTTCATCCCAAAGATCCAGGTCAATAAATGATTGTAGTAAAGCAGCTCCACCTTCAACTAGAATGCTTTGAATACTTGCCTGGTGACATGATTTGAGTAATTCATTTAAAAAAATATCTCCGCCAGGCAGCTTCACATACAGCAGACCTTCTTGATCTTCTTGTTTTTTCGTATTGAATATGATTGCCTTTTGCTTACCATCAAAAATTTTTAATGTCGTGGGAAGACGAAGATCTTTATCAATAACCATTCGCACCGGGTCATTTCCAATCCACGATCTCACATTCAAAGATGGATCATCAGCCAAAGCAGTATTGGTGCCTACAAGAATTGCAGATTCTTCACTTCTCCACCTATGTACTAAACGGTTAGTAAGTTCATTCGAGATGAGTAATCTTTCTTCAGTACGACTGCCAATCATTCCATCAGCTGTTTGTGCCCATTTTAAAATAATGTAAGGCTTTTGATATGTATGAAAAGTAAAAAAGCGTTTGTTGAGATATTTACATTCGTTCTCCAGAATATTCTGCTTCACATCAATACCGGCAGAGATAAGTTGCTCAATCCCTTTTCCATTTACCGCTTTAAAAGGATCTCGTGATCCAATGACAACTTTTGGAATACGTTCTTTAATTATCAGATCTGCACAAGGTGGGGTTTTTCCATGATGTGAACAGGGTTCTAGGGAAACATATAATGTTGATTTGGAAATGAGATGCCTGTCTGTTTCTGATACACTATTAATGCAGTTCACTTCTGCATGAGCCTCTCCAAATTTTTGATGATATCCTTCACCAATGATCCTGTTATTATACACCAGCACAGCACCAACCATTGGGTTTGGCGCCACATTTCCTGCACCAAGCCTTGCCAGATCAAGACATCGTTGCATAAAAAATTCATCCCTGGTATCAACTCCACCAATCATCATTCAAAAATAGTTGAAACATACTATCATTGCAGCATGACAATTCAGCAAGCCTACCAGGAACTATCACTACAGCTTTCAACTCTTTACGAACAAAGTGAAGCTGCCAACATTGCTGACTGGGTAATTGAATATCTCACGGGAAGGCGAAAACTGGATATAATAACAGGCAAGGATATAATACTGAATGGCCAGCAACGGCAACAACTTGGAATTATTACAAAAAAACTGATGGTTCATATACCTGTTCAATATGTACTGAATGAAACATGGTTTGCAGGAATGAAGTTCTATGTAAATGAAGACGTGTTAATTCCGAGACCTGAAACGGAAGAGTTGGTTGAGTGGATCTTTACAGAAGTACGAAATACGAAGTACGAAATACGAAAGGTTCTGGACATTGGAACCGGAAGTGGATGCATACCCATCACATTAAAAAAGAGAATACCTGAGTTAAATGTAAAAGCCATTGATGTAAGTGAAGGAGCATTGAATGTTGCTGCGAAAAATGCGATATCAATAGGTGTCCAGGTTTATTTTCTTCGCCTTGATTTCTTAGATGAAAATACCTGGAGCAACTTCGGAAAATTTGATATTATCGTCAGCAATCCACCTTATATAAAACTTGGAGAGGCTTGTACGATGAATGTAAATGTACTGGAACACGAACCCCATCTTGCTTTATTTGTTCCTGATGAAGATGCTTTGCTATTCTATAAGAAAATAGCAGGTTTTGCAAAAGATCATCTCGCAGAAAACGGAATGATATTCCTCGAGATCAATGAAGCTTTGGGAAAAGATGTCACTGAACTATTCGAATCAAAAGGTTACAAAACTGTATTAAAAAAAGATATGCAGGGAAAAGACAGAATGATCAAAGCAACTAAGGCTTGACATTAGCTACCACCTTCGCTCCAGCTCTCTTTGCTGCTGCCATAATCTTGAAGAAGCTTCCTGTATATGAAATAGTATCAGCATTGATCACCACTGCAGGAGTATCCATAAAAGCCCTTGCCTTAGTTACTTCCTGGCTGATCATTGAATCAAGCATATTCTCAGCGATAGGTTGCTGACCCAGAAACATCCTGTTTTCTTTATCGATCGAAACAACAATATTCTGCTTTGATTTTGTATCACCCTTTCCTCTCGGGTTATTTACTCTTACAATATTCGGATTGGCTAATGTAGAAACGATCAGGAAAAACAAAAGCAGTATGAACAGGATATCGTTCAACGCTCCTGTATGTACTTCCGGGTGTGCTTTTAATCTTTTTCTGATGTCCATTAAACTAATATTATAAAACCTTATTACACGAATTAATGCGAATTACACGAATCAAACCACACTATCAACTATCCACTATTATCTATCTTGTTGGCTCCTGCAGTATATCTAAGAATTCTGCACTGGCAGCTTCCATTTTATAAGCTGTTTTATCGATCTGCGTCGTAAGATAATTATGCCCTACATAAGCCATTAAACCAATGATCAAACCTGTCGCAGAGGTGATCATCTTAGTATAGATACCTCCTGCAATACTGTTCAATGTTAATTCACCTGAAGACGCAATGCCATAGAATAATTGCACCATACCTACGATTGTTCCCAAAAATCCGAACATCGGTGCCACACCTGCAATAAGACTGAGGATAGAAAGATTTTTTTCCATCTTATACATCTCCAGCTTACCAACATTTTCCATGCTTTTCTCAATAGAATCGATTGGCTTTCCAATTCTTTGCAAACCCTTGTCGATAATTCTTGCAACAGGATTATTCGTGTTCTTGGCCAACGCTCTTGCAGAAGTAATATTACCGGTAGTGATATTATCCCTGATGATGTTCATGAAATTCGGATCGATCTTAGAAGCATTTCTAATAGCGATCATCCTTTCAAAGAACACAAATATTGCTGCTGCAAACAAGAGGTACAAAGGATACATGATCCATCCACCCTGCTGCAATAATTCGAACAGGGAAATAGACTTAATAGCTTCCTGCGTTGCACCTGCAGCTCTTTGCAAAGAATCAACAGCCTGTAATAAAATGCCCATGAGGTAGTGAATTATAGATAAATGTAGTTGCTATGAACAAATGAACGACCTATGTGTGAATAAATTTCAGCTAGCCCTCATTTTAGGAAAGCTTTTGCACAAAGGTGCAGATGAAAATTTTGATAGCCAGCTGTCGTGCTACTATGAAACATCGTTGCGTCGCACTCTTGTACTGATAGTTCAATGTTGATCTAATAAAAAACGTCCCTTTCGGGACGTTCTTAATTTTATCTTTGAATATCTTTCCTTGCATCCGTTTGCATCTTCATCATTCCCATGATCTGGCTCATGGAACGTTGCATTCCATCCGGACTACCATCAAGGAATAACATATTTCCTTTACCGTATTCAGCAAAATTCTTAACGGCTTCCGTCCACATGCTAAATAAGATAACATTGGTATCAAGATTAGCCTGCTTCATTTCTTCTGCAGCCTGGCTCATACCCTTTGCAACTTCCTGGCGGAATAAGGCCACACCTTGTCCACGTAATCTCGCCGCTTCTCTTTCTGCTTCTGCAGCAATCTTAATGGCATTACCATCAGCTTCTGCAGCTTTGGTTTTGGTAATAAGCAAAGCCTGTCCTTCATTTTCTGCAGCAGCTTTCAGGTTATTAGAAGCTACCACTTTACTCATTGAATCGAGGATCACTTTATCGAACGTGATATCATTGATCTGGAGATCCAGTAAATGATAACCCCATTCCTCCAGTACATGATCAACCTCACCTTTAACTGATTCAACGAGGTCTTTTCTAAGACCAAGGATTTCTGCCTGCCTTTTTGTAGCAACATAAGAACGGATGTTTCCTTCGATCGTTCTTACCATAGCCTGCATCATATCCTTGTCCTGGATAAATTTGAAAGCAACTTTCTTAATTGTTTCTTCGTCGGCATTTTGAACGGCATACAATAACATGCTCTTGAAATACACATTGGCCTGGTCTTGTGTAATGGCCTGGAATTCCAGTTCTACAGATCGGTTCTGAATGCTGATGCGTTTGTATATCTGCTCAAGAATCGGAATCTTGAACTGTAGACCCGGACGAAGTATTCTCTGATACTTACCGAACATCGTTACCACAGCAATCGTGGCCTGGTTTACAGTGACGAGTCCACTGAAGATGATAAACAAAGCCAATAAAAGCCACCAATAATTAAATAGTATATCCATATAGGGGGTATTTACGATGAAGATATGAAATTAGAGGTAAGATGTATGAAGTAAGATGTAAGAAAAGGCCATTAGAAAACAGAAACCTGAAAAGTGCGACGCAACAATGTTGAGAATTGTAGTATTGTTGGCTTCATATTTCTTATATCCTACTTCTTACTTCCTTTTTCCTCCCAAACCTGCACCAAATTTACCAGTACTTCAACCGCTTTATTCATATCCCTCACACCAATCCATTCGTGTTTACTGTGAATGGCCTGCATCCCGGTAAAAATATTCGGACAAGGCAAACCCATAAAGCTAAAACGGCTTCCATCAGTACCACCACGTATTGGCTCATTTTTTAAAGTAACGCCGGCTCTTTTATAAGCTTCTGCCGCATGTTCAGAAATCTCAGGATGTTTGTCTAATACTTCCTTCATGTTTCGATATTGTTCCTGCACTTTGAATTCCATCGTAGCCTTTAGATGTTTTTGCATCACGGCTTCTGCAATGGATCGTAATCTATCTTCATGATCCTTCAGTTTACCAGTAATAAAATCACGGACAATGAACTCTATGGTAGCTTTCTCAGCAATACCATTCACTCTTGTTGGATGAACAAATCCTTCTCTGCCTTCTGTGGTTTCAGGACTGAATTCATCTTTTGGAAGAGCAGCTAAAATCTCACCGGCAATTTTCAATGCATTCACCAGCTTACCTTTTGCGGTTCCGGGATGAGATATCACTCCATGAATATCTATTGTAACACCATCTGCACTGAATGTTTCATCTTCGAAATCACCTAAAGCACCACCATCTAAGGTGTAGCCGAAATCTGCACCAAGCTTTTTCAGGTCAACTTTTGCCGTTCCTTTTCCTACTTCTTCATCAGGGGTAAATAAAATTTTGATCGTTCCATGTTTTACTTCCGGATGATTTACCAGGTAATTAGCCATATCCATGATGATTGCTACTCCTGCTTTATCATCTCCACCAAGCAATGTATTACCACTGGCTGTAATAACAGGATTACCAATATGCTCTTTTAAATAAGGATACACAGAAGGCGATATCACCTGTGAAGCATCTTCAGGCAACACAATATCATTTCCTTTATAGTTTTCATGCACAATCGGTTTTACATTGGTTCCGCTGGCATCAGGTGCTGTATCAACATGGGCACAAAAGCAGATTACCGGAACCTGTTTATCAGTATTGGAAGGAATGGTTGCATATACATAACCGTATTCATCCATATGGGCATCAGTTACACCTATTTGCTTTAGTTCTTCTGCTAATAGCTTTGATAAGTCTTTCTGCTTTTCTGTTGTAGGATGAGTATTACTTTGTGGATCACTTTGAGTGTCTATCTGCACATATCTTAATAATCTTTCTGCTGCCGTAAAGTTGTATTTTGCCATCGTTCACTCAATTTTGAAGAGCAAAGTAAAGAAAGAATGATCACGGAAAACAAACCCCTTATACAATTTGGCTGGCTGAGAGTGCTGCTTTACACCTTAGCCTGTCTAGCACTGATATTTGGCGTTTCTATTATAATCGGTGTAATAGCAGTTGCATCAGGAAAAACAGGTGAGATTTCAAATGAAAACAAATCTCTCCTGGACTTTATTGCTTTTTATTCGGTCGTTGCTATAATCATGATCGGTCTTGCATTTTTATTTCGACGTTTTGTCGATAAGCAATCCATCATTTCGATGGGTTTTCGCTGGAGAGATCACAGTAACCATGCAATGGCTGGCTTTTTTCTTGGCATTTTACTGCTATGCATCGGCTCAGTCATTCTCGTGATGTTGCAATTCCTGTTTTTTACGGGTATTGATCTTAATATATCTAACCTCTTATACTCACTCCTGTTGTTTATACTTGTTGCTTTCACTGAAGAAATTGCGTTTCGTGGTTATATTCTTAACAACCTCATGCAAAGCACCAATAAATGGTTGGCACTCGGTATATCTGCTTTTTTGTTTGCAGTTTTCCATTCGTCGAATGAGAATGTGAATGCTATTGCACTGCTCAATATTTTCATCGCCGGGTTTTTGCTTGGTATCAATTATATATTCACGAGAAATCTTTGGTTTGCGATCTTCCTTCACTTCAGCTGGAATTTCTTCCAGGGACCCATTTTTGGTTTTGAAGTAAGTGGAATGACCACATCCGGCCTTTTTCAACAAACCCTAAAAGGTCCTGCCCTCTTCACCGGTGGTGATTTCGGATTTGAAGGATCACTGCTATGTCTTTTGATAAACGCTGTTACGTGTATTCTGCTTGCATTTTACTATACACCAAAAAAGATAATACCGCCAATGAATTGAAGACTTGCACGAAAACAAACCATTGTTTATCTTAACACCACCAAAACCAACTGAATTATGAAACGTACAATCCTTGGTGCCGTAATCGGTGCCATTATTTTATTTGTGTGGCAATTCCTTTCATGGGGTGTAATAAATTTTCATCAGAAAGCTCAGCAATACACACCCAACCAGGCCGCAATTTTATCAGCACTTGAAACAAACCTTCCTGGAGAAGGTGGTTATCTTCTTCCAAACGTTCCTGCAAATGCTTCTGAAGAAGAACAAACCAAATTATGGGAGGATATGGAAGGTAAACCCTGGGCTTCTATTCAATACCATAAGTCCCATAACCAGAGTATGGCAATGAATAGCATCAGGCAGATCATTGTAAACCTCATCATTGTTTGGTTATTCTGCTGGCTAATACAAAAACTCAATATCAGGAGTTTTAAAAATATTTTCCTTAGTGCCCTTGCAGTTGGCTTAATTGTTTTCCTCAACTCTCCTTACACCGGAAGTATCTGGTACCAATGGTTCGATACCATGGCTCATTTCCTTGATGCAATGGTTTGCTGGGCATTAATTGGTTTAGTGATCGGTGCTTTACTGAAACACAAAGCCACTTATTAGGTCACGATGTATAAAAAACAAAAAGGTTCAGAAATTCATCTGAACCTTTTTCATTTATTCTATAAAATTAGAGTGTTATAATCCTGCTTTTCGCTTCAATATCCACCAATTCAATATCAAATACCAAATCTTTACCGGCTAACTGGTGATTCGCATCCAAGGTTATTGTTTCGTCTTTAACGCCAACAATCGTTACCGGGAATTGTTGACCCGAGCCATTATTCATCATCAGCTGCATTCCGATCTCAGGCACCATATCTTCAGGAAATCTTTCTTTCGGAAAATCCATTACCAACTCATCAACCTTAGGACCATATGCCTCGTTAGCAGGAATGTTAACTGTCTTTTTATCGCCAATTGCCATTCCTTTTACTCCATTATCAAAACCAGGAATCACTGCTCCTGCACCTACTTCAAACTCCAATGGCTCACGGCCTTCGCTGCTGTCGAAAGTAGTTCCATCCGTTAATTTACCATGATAATGTACTTTCACTTTATCTCCCTGTTGAACTTGCTGCATGTTTTAATATTTTTTTGTTAGGGAAGCCAGCTTTCAGGTCACATCTCAACGTTTGTTGCGTCGCACACTTCAGCAGAAGTAATGCTTTTCAACACGTAAGCTTTGACACGGCTGAATTCGGTCGGCAAGGTAAGGCTTGAACTTTCTCCATACAATTAATTCTTATCTTTCGCCTACAAGTTTTACTATGAGAATCCTATTTCACATTGTGCTTTTATCATTTGGGATGGCTTCGTTTGCTCAAAAAACTGAGAATAAAGTCATTACCGGGGCAGACAGAACAGAATTCTATGTGCCGCTGCTTAAAAATAAACGGGTTGCCGTATTTGCTAATCATACTGCTATTGTAGGTACAAGTCACCTTGTTGACACACTTCAAAAACTCGGGGTAAATATTGTGAAAGCATTTGGACCCGAACATGGTTTTCGTGGTACAGCAGATGCAGGGCAGAAACTGGATAATTATATTGATAAAGCCACCGGCATTCCTGTGATTTCTTTGTATGGCAAAAAACGTAAGCCTTCTGCCGAAGATCTTGCTGATGTTGATATACTCATTTTCGACATACAGGATGTGGGCTTAAGGTTCTACACTTACATTTCCTCGCTGCAGGAATATATGGAAGCAGCTTTTGAAAACAGTAAACCATTGTTGATTCTTGACCGGCCAAATCCAAATGGACATTATGTTGATGGGCCTGTACTTGATACTGCATATAGAAGTTTCGTTGGCATGCAACCGGTTCCTGTTGTTTATGGAATGACGATTGGTGAATATGCATTTATGATATCCGGAGAAAAATGGTTGTCGAAAAAAGCAAACGAGAAACATAGTTATTATCAAACAGCACAAAATTCACCTGATACAGCTTTTCATTTTCTCGTTATCAAATGCAAAAATTACGATCATAAAACCATGTATGATCTGCCGGTAAAACCATCACCCAATTTACCTCATCCGGCATCGATTTACTGGTATCCTTCTACCTGTTTTTTTGAAGGAACAGTGTTGAGTGAGGGAAGAGGAACGGATCATCCTTTCTGCATATTTGGTCATCCTTCATTACCAAAAAATCTATACTCGTTTACTCCCACTTCAAGAGATGGAGCTGCAAATCCAAAACTTAAAGATCAGCGATGTTTTGGATGGAATTTATATGACACCAAAGAAAACGTTTTGAAGGAAGTAGACAATAAAATTCAGTTGAAATGGCTGATGCAAGCTTATCAATTATTCCCCAACAAAGACGGTTTTTTTATTCATCCGAAAACGGGTCAGTATTTCTTTGATAAACTTGCAGGAGATGACCAGCTAAGAAAACAATTGATCGAAGGAAAAACAGAAGCTGAAATAAGGAAAAGCTGGGAGCCTAAACTTTCAGCATTCAAAAAGATCAGGAAGAAATACCTGATGTATGATGATTTTGAATAAGAATATGGAAAGTCTGAAAGGTTCTTTTTTGGTAAGCACAGGTGCATTAAATGATTCATACTTTGAAAACGCTGTGGTATTTATAACAGAGCATGATCATAAAGGTGGTGTCGGTTTTATAATTAATCATTTGTTTGAAAGAAAGCTGAACGAATTAGTAGAGTTTAAACATTCCCCGGCGATTGATATTTATGCCGGTGGTCCGGTTGCTACAGAACATTTATTCTTCCTTCACACTTCGCCATTTATTCAAGGCAGTACGCAAGTGATAGAAAATATTTATTTGGGAGGGGATTTTAAAAAAGGGGTTGAGTTATATGGGAATGGACAATTATCATCATCAGAAATAAAAATCTTCTTAGGCTATTGTGGCTGGAACGCTAATGAACTTGAAGCTGAAATCGAAGAGGGTAGCTGGCAGAAAATCAATGCCGCTACAGAATCAGTGTTCAAAAATTCTGATGAAGGTTTATGGAATGAATGGATTAAATCCTGATCACAACACTTCTCGCATCTATACATTTGCAGTATGGAATTGAATGAGCTCCGAATAGTATTCATGGGTACACCTGAATTTGCTGTGGCGTCTTTGGAAGCCTTAGTAAAAGCAGGCGTTAAGATCGTTGGTGTGGTAACAGCACCTGATAAGCCTGCCGGCAGAGGTATGAAACTAACCGAAAGTGCTGTAAAAACATTTGCCCGGAAACACGATCTCAAAATTTTACAACCAGAGAAATTAAAGGCCCATTCTTTTTTAGCAGAGTTGGAAAGTTTGCGAGCAGATCTTCAGGTGGTTGTGGCATTCAGAATGTTGCCGGAAGTTGTATGGAATATGCCACCAATGGGAACGATTAATCTTCATGGATCGCTATTACCACAATACAGAGGTGCAGCACCCATTAACTGGGCCGTAATTAATGGAGAAAAAGAAACAGGCGTTACTACTTTCAAATTAAAACACGAGATTGATACAGGTGATATTTTATTGCAGGAAAAATTTTCAATCGACGAAGAAGAAACGGCTGGCGAAATCCATGACCGGATGAAGGAAATCGGAGCAGCTTTACTTGTGAAAACTGTGAAAGCGTTAGCAGATGGGAAACTGGAAGAAGTACCTCAGTCTTTCTTCGGAAAAGAAATTAAACATGCTCCGAAAATTTTTACCGAAACATGTAAGATCAACTGGAAAAATACTGCTGAGGAAATTCATAATCTTATAAGAGGATTGTCACCTTTCCCAGGAGCTTTAGCCACATTGAATGATAAAATTCTAAAAATATATCGCAGCAAAAAAGAAATCATTTCACCTCAACATGAAATCGGAGAAGTGATCACTGATGGTAAAACCTATCTCAAATTTTGCTGCAGCAATGGTTACATTCATGTACAGGATCTCCAACTTGAGGGGAAGAAAAGAATGACTATTGAGGATTTTCTAAGAGGTTATCGTTTTCCTGCCAAAACCTGATTAGCTTTTTAAAATCCTCCATTCAGAAGGATAGTAATTATTGGCCCGGTTTGTTAGATTTTTGATCCACCCCAAGCCAATGTTGTTATAAGTTACCAAACACCATCCTTCAGGTGCAGTTGGTTTAATCTCCTGTTTTCGCAAATACGATAAAGCCTGATCCTTATTTAATTCTGCTTTGGGAAAATTTAGAGGAAGGACACTAAGGGCTAATGCATGTTCCGGAACAAAACTTTTCCCTTTGAAACTTCCTGCAGATACACCTGCCACTTTGATATACAAATTGTTTGACAATATTCTTAAAGCAGGCAAAAATGCAGATGGTAAAAAATTGAAAATATCAGCGTGTTTGAACACCGAAACTGGTTCCGGAATTTGAATATATCCTTTCAACAATTCCATTTCTTTTGCTGTGGCCAAAGAAAGATTCGCTTCTCTTTTGCGTGTTTCTTTTATTGCATTGACCTGTTTGAATGCTGCAACAAAAAAACCTTCTCCTTTTAATTTATCAGGAAAGAAGCGATATCCAAAGGCATTATGTTTAACAGAACCTGATTCAACAATATTCCACTCAGGAGGAATATCAACTTGTATGGGCTGCAAATGAAACTCCTCTACAATCCAATCCAATATCTCTTCATCTTCTTCTCTTGAATAAGAGCATGTAGAGTAGATGAGTACACCATTTTCTTTCAGAGAAGGAATGATATCCGCAAGAATTCTTTGTTGTCGCTGGCAGCACAGGTTTACATTATCCGGGCTCCATTCATCAATGGCAGATGGATCTTTTCTGAATAACCCACTGCCACTACAGGGAACATCAGCAACAATCACATCAAAAAAACCATCCAGCCTGCCGAAGTCTTTAGAATCATTATTGGTGACTACCACATTGCCACTGCCCCATTTAGTAATGTTCTCTTGCAGAATATTTACCCTTGACTTAATCACTTCATTTGAAACAATCAATCCCTTCTGAAAAAAAGAAGAAAGCAATGTGCTTTTACCACCAGGTGCGGCACAAAGATCCAACACCATTTTTTGATCTTGCTTATCTGCTACCGATTCAAGTATATGCCAGAGAAACATACTACTGGCCTCCTGCACATAATAAGCTCCAGCATGAATCAAAGGATCCAGTGTAAACGATGGACGTTTATCTATATAATATCCGCATTCACACCAAGGAATTGATGTCAAAGATGAATTGAAACCTGATGACAATGTATCAATATTTTCCTTCCCCAATTTTGATGGATTGATACGGATGGATGTAACCTGTTCACCTGATGCATGAACATTTTTGAATGATGCTTCATCAAAGCCGGCAACATCTTTTAAGGAATGTAATAATTTTTCAGGTAACTGCACTTAGCAAAGAAAATGGAATAACAAGTGAAAAAGAACTATCTATCAATCTAATCAATTCTTTTTCTGCTCCAAGCCCATAATGCCGCTTAAAACCAGGTCATTGAAAAAAGTTGATTTAATCTTTTCGGCTATTTCGTCACCAAGTTTTGACTCCACAATAATTTTGTTGACGACCGTCCAGTCAGATCCCTTTCTCTCAAAACGGAAAGCAAACGCCTCATCATCTTCCGTAAGTTCTTTATTAACATCATTGGTAGCCAATGCTCTTCCAGAATAAGTAAAGATTCCTGACAATTCGGAAATCTCATATTCTATTAGATAATAAAGCGGCTCACCTGTTTCGTCTAATTGTTTTGCTGCAAATCGTGTCATTGTACAAATCGGCAATATACTTATTATTGTATTATGCCAGGTGCCAGCACAGAACAACCGATTTTTAAACCAGACGTTTCTTTCAAACCCAATCTCCAGATTTTTGAAGAAAAGGTTACTATTGTGCATTGTACCTATAACTTTCCTAAAGTATATGAACCTTCAGCAATCAGGGTATGGCCTACTACTTATTTGTTGCAGGACAATGGCAAACAAAAGAAATTATTACAGGCATTTAATATCTCGTCATTTCCTGAATGGAAAATGGTAAATAGTGGTCACAGGTTTACATTGATCTTTGAAGGACTTAGCCAGGACTGTAAAATTTTTGACCTGATAGAAGACATTCCGGAACCGGGTGGATTCAGGATTGAAAATATTCAACGAAATAAAACAGATGTATATTGGCTGGTGATTGAATAGAGTCATTCTGAAATCAACAAAGGACAGATAATTCTGCCCTTTGTGTTGAGTATAATTAAAAAGTAATATTCTATTGAATGAGTTTTGCGATCTGTGACAGCGGAATTGTATTCATCATAGTTGTGATCTCAGTGTCATTGGTTTCGTCTAAACTAAAAGTGATCAAAGCACTACCCAAAGGCACCTGTACTTCATAATTGAATTTGCCATCAACATTGCTGTTCTTCCTTTCTAACCTTGCTTTGTATCCCTGCACTTTAATTGTTTTAGTGTTAGGGTCATTGTTCATTCCTGCCAGCAATGGACTATTAAACAGGCTATTCAACATAGCTACCATTGGAGAATTGCTGATGATGGAAAGTTCGGCTTTCTTATCAAACTTGCCATAACTACGATTAACGGTAGCACCAACAAAACCAACGTTGGAGCTTACGTTATCATTGCCTGTATTTGCAGTTAATGAATCCATTTTTGCAGGCAGCAACTTTAGCACTTCCCTGCCAATAATCATATCAAGCTCCTGCATTGCTTTTTGTAAAGCGAAATGAGCATTCTCAAGGTCACCCGCTTTATAAGATGACTTTGCAGTACTGATATTCGTTGAAAAATCCTGCGCAATACAGGCATTTGTTATAAAAAGAATGGCGATTAATATAATTGACTTATTCATGTTTTGAATTTTAGTGTGTGATAATTATTGTTCACCCAACAATTTTTTGATTCCATCTACATCAAAGCTGTTGGCTGCAGACATCATCTCCTGTTCAGTAGAAAAGTTGATCCCTTCCCATACTATTAAAGATGTTTGCCCTAATTGCACCATTAGTGTGTACCCTTTATTATCATCATATTGAATAATAGCCTTATTGCCTTTTACACGAACTTGCTTGAAGTTCTGCTTATCATTGCTGGCTTCAATCATTCCTGCATTGGCATAATACATATTCACCACACCAGCATACGCTGCATTGTTACCGATTGTAATGGTTAACTGTTTATCATCTTTACGATAGACCCGTTGTATGCTCAGGTTATTCCAGCCCCATTGTGTACTCATTACTTTGTCTTGTGTAGTATCAACAGGTACTTGTGCAACCTCTGCTGGCAGGGATTTTAAAATCTGCCGTCCCAGTTGAATTTCGATTCCCATTAATGCCTGTTGTAAAGAAAAACGGGCATCACTGTAATTTTTAGCATTGTGGGCTGTTTCAGCTTCTGTAATCTGGATATTTACATCAGGTGGTTCTGTGTTTGTTAATCCACCACCAGCTTTATTGGAAGGTTTTCCAGATGTTCCGGTAGTGGAATTGGTGTTTGAGGTGTTATTTACTCCGGAAGTATTCTCTGAAGCAGTGCCTGTCTTTTTCTCAACAGCCTGTTCAACTTTATTCTCTACTTTCTCTTTCAGTTTTTTTAGAAATTTCTGAGCAGAAACTGAACCCGGAATTAACAGGCCTGCAATTAAGCAACCCAATAGTAATAGGTGTTTCATTGTGTTTAGTTTTGAGTTTGAAGGGATGCAAAGGTAACAAAAGATGAACTTTTTAGAAATGAAAGCATATTATTAGGGATAAGCGGCAACTATCGTAAAGGAGCGATAAAATTAATAGTGTTTATCTTTCACTAAATCAACCAATAACTAAATATAACAGTTACATGAAGGCTGCATCTGCCCAGGAGATAAAAGAACAATTGAAACAATCCAATAAGCAGGAACTGATTGCCCTTTGTTTGCGTTTAGCCCGTTTTAAAAAGGAGAACAAAGAACTGATGGATTATTTGCTTTTCCAGTCTCATGATCTTGAAGGTTATATTACAGCTGTAAAAAGTGAAATTGATGAAGGATTCACCCAGGTAAATACAACCAGTGTTTTTTTGGCGAAGAAGACTATCAGGAAGATCCTTCGCATCTGCAAAAAATATATCCGGTATACAGGTAGTGAAATTGCCGAGGCTGAGATATTGATGCATTACCTCATCCATTTCAAACAACTGAAACTACCCTGGAAAAGAACTAAGGTGCTTAAGAATATTTATGATGCGCAGCTAAAAAAGATATCTGGTGCTATTGAATCAATGCATGAAGATCTGCAGTATGATTACAGGAAACAACTTGAAATGCTTCAGCAGGAATCTTAATGTTTTGAAAATACTGGTTGAATGGTTTGTGAGAACTCACCAACCCCATGATGCTTCAGGATTTGAGACTGTTTGTTTAAGATCAAACCGGATAGTGAATAACCTGTCTGTTCCAATTCTCCTGAGGTTATAGCTGAAATGTGAACCAGGTACAAGCTCTATCCACCAGACATTCATGGCTGCTAATGGTAACATCTTAGCCGTGCTTTCGTCTGCCGGAAACATTTGCATTACAGCAGAACCTGAATTACCGCCAGTACCTCCATACATTGTTATTGCATCGGGTGTTCCGTCTTTGTGCCTGTGATCGTGTTTTAGTTGAAGGGCATTTTCTGTAATGCTGAATATCCATGTACGTGAACGATCATCACCCACCATAAACGGAACTCGTATCACGGTATCATTACAGCTTCTTACATGCATTATCAGTGTCTTGTTCTTAAAAACTGTGTCGTTGGCAGGAGCACTGATCACTTTGCCTGCAAAAGATTGTCCGCATAATGAATTTAATTCCTTCCAGAATACCTGCTGATTGGTGTGTAATGATAAAGATGAAATTTGTTTTGATGAAGTACATGCCAGTTGAAGAAATATGGCTGATGTAATGAAGAGTAGGAATTTACCTGTCATCCTGCAATCTAATCAATACAAATTTCCCAGCATGGAGGCAGTAAAATAAAAAAAGGGCTTGGATGAAAATCCTACCCCGTTTTAAAATCCAATATCCTATGAAAAACCGATGTGAAGATGGATATTATTAAATTATGCTCATATCTCTTTTTCGGCAATTAGTATCGTTTAATCGGCAATCTCAGTATGAAAAAAGCCTTATCGCTCCTTTTTTGTATTCATTTCAGACCTGCGCTATTCTTTATCTTCACCAGATATGATAGCAGTGATCCAGATCATCGTGGTTTTATTTGTGATAATACTCATTATCCTGTTCGCTTTTCGTCCAAAAAGAAAACACCTGTTTGAACTTCCTGATAACTATCGTGAACTTTTATTGGATTATGTTAGGTTCTATTTAGATCTGGAAGAAGATGGCAAAAAGTATTTCGAAAAAAGGATGCTACAATTCTTATCTGCTGTTAAGATCACTGGAGTTAATGCAGAAGTTGAAGACCTTGACCGTGTTTTGATTGGTGCCGGAGCCATCATTCCGGTTTATTATATTCCTGATTGGGAATATGTGCATTTGAAAGAAGTGCTGGTGTATCCTGGCAATTTCAATATAGATTTTGATCAGCAGGGTAATGAGCGAAATGTTACAGGAATGGTTGGTACCGGTGCAATGCAAAATGTAATGATCATTTCGAAATGGGAATTGCGACAGGGTTTTATTAATGGCAACAATAACCGCAATACTGCTATTCATGAGTTTATACACCTGGTTGATAAAATGGATGGAACCTTTGATGGTACTCCTGAAATACTGCTGGAGCGAAAGTATGTTCCTGAGTGGAAGCAATTAATTAGTCTTGAAATAGAGAAGATACGATTGAATGAAAGTGATATAGATATTTATGGTGGTACCAATGCAATAGAATGTTTTGCGGTGATAGGAGAATACTTTTTTGAACAACCGGGTTTATTTGCAATAAATCATCCTGAATTGGATAGGATGATGCGGAAGATATTTATCAGGACTTACTATGAAAAATCATATCCTTCATAACTGACAAAGATTATGGGCAAAGCACCTCCACTCCTTTTACAATATTGTATAACCAGCAAAGTTGGTTAAACCGATGTTCTTCTTTTCGTTCCAAAGCTTCATTTCGTAATGTGGAAATACATGCAAGTATTTCATCTTTATGTTTACATTCTTTTTGGATATAACGTTTAAGTGCTGCATCATCCATGTTCAGCATATTATTTACCTGAGCTCTCAACATGATATTGTTTTTTGTATTGCCAAAAACTTCATGCCTGTATCTTGAATATGTTGAAGAGTTTATAAACACAAGGTGGATATCTTATCTAAAGCCATTAATCACCTTAAAATTTTTTTGAGCACTTTTCTTTTCCCATCAATCTCATGTGAATAATCCAGGCCAAGTAAACTGCATATCATTGGATATACATGCACATTTTTAAACGCAGGAATTGATTTGCTTGTTTTGAAATGAGATCCCCATGCATAAAAAGTTGCATGCATTTCTTTTATTGAGGGATCAAAACCATGAGCTCCCGGATTGATCTTGCCATCACTCCTGCTTAATACTTTAGGATATACGGGCACAATAAAAATATCCCCGATACGATCAAAGTCATCCTCCGTTTTATCAAAATGCCACCTTGAGGGAATATTCTTTCTCAGATAAACAACAAAACCGTTTTCATTCTTCTTCAAAGTTTTATACATAGGCTGTATATCAGCTTCATTTTTTGCATACAAGTGCAGGCTTGTATTACCACCACGGATAATAAATTTTGAAGTATCTACGAATGATGCTGGATTAACTCTTGTAACAGTATCAACATCTGACATTCCATGATCTGATACAAATACAAAATTCACCGGTAAGTTCAATGCATTAACCCTTTCTGTCATCTCTCCTATTACAGAATCTACATACAATACTGCATCTCTTGTTTGCCGGGCATTTGTTCCGAACATATGGCCGGCATGATCCACATCTCCGAGGTATAATGTAATAAGATGAGGCCTGGTATCTTCCGGCAAAAGTAGCCAGTCGATTACAGTTTGTACAAAGTGATCTTTATATCTGCCACCACGATACTTCAGCCAATATGAGGGATAGGTTTGTTGTATAGCTGACTCGGTACCAGGGTAATGATAAGATGCAGTCATCATTCCATGTTGTTCTGCAAGCACCCAAAGTGGAATTCCACCATACCACGTTCCATCTTCCACAACTTTCCGGTTGGATAGTGTGTAACCTTCATTTCTTTTGCGATCGTAAAACTCATTATACACAATGCCATGATGCGAAGGATACATACCGGTAGCAACTGTGTAATGATTTGGGAAAGTAACACTCGGAAATGATGGTATCATACTTTCAGCACAAACTCCCATATTGCTTAAACGTAACAGGTTTATCGCATTAAACTTCTCTGCATAATCATAGCGAAAACCATCGGCAGAAATTAGAATAACGTAAGGCTTTCGCATTTGTTCTGCTGTATTTTGTCGTCCCTTTACGATATACTGCAGTGAATCTTGTGAGTAAGAGGAGCTACTTAGTAGAATAAAAAATGCGAGGTACCATATTTTCATGTAGATAGTAATTACATGCAAGATAAGATGCATGAATTTACTTGAAGTAGAAATGGGTTTATGATTAATAAGAATTCCTATTGAGTTTGCGGGGCAACTATCAAGGGCTTCTCAGGCTCAATAAAACTACTGATGCTGTTGAGTAGCTCTGGCGATGCATAAGATGTGATCTTTTGCATTAATGGTAACTCATTTCTATAAAACGCATCTATCTTTTCCTTGAGTTCGTGTTTATCATAAGCTACCTGTAATAAACTGATCTCTTCAAGTTTTCTGCATGTTGCCATCTGGTGATCATTACGGGTTTCCTTTAATTTTCCAAGTCGTGGAAAGACAATCAAGGGCTTTGCTAACTGGGCAACAGAAAGAATTGTTCCTGTACCTGCATGACTTATTATAAGGTCAGCAGCATCAATATATCCTTTGAAATCGGCTGGTGCGATATAATCGAGTGTTTTGATATTCTTGGGCTGGTATTTCATACCAAACACCTGTGCAACGATATTATTATCCTTAAGTGAAGGAGCTATCTCATCTATTGCTTGTATTAACCTGTCGAACGGTAATTGAGAACCGACGGTTACAAATATCATTGCATAATATTTCCGGAGTAAACAATCTTTGACGAAGCGAGGTGTGGCCACTGGGTATAAATCCGATCGGCAAAGAGCTTACAAATCTTTCCGCTGATGGATATTTTTTCTGCATGGCAAAGGCTTTCCACCCAAATGGTTTTTGCTCCCATAATCTTTCCAACAAACAATGCAAGCACACCTGGAGCAGCACCAGTAGTTATTATTACATCCGGTCTTACCTTTCGGAATATCCGGAACATCTTTAAAGCTACTGCAGGCATCTTATAAGCATCCCACTGACTAAAATCGGGCACAGTATAATACTCATACCCTTTACATTTTGAGGCAAAACTCTCGTGAGTTGACATATACACTAACTCATGTTCGTCGAATGCCGGTTGTAACCGAAGCAACTCTACAATATGTCCTCCACCTGATGCTACTGCTAAAACTTTCATGATACTATTTTCTATCAACAACTAAGCCACATGAATTTATGGCCGTAGTATAACAATGAATTTCGTTCGAATAACTGATGTTATGCAGCGACTGATAATCCTTCAGTAGTATCCTTTACCACTTCTGTAGCAGGCGATATCTCTACTTCCTGAACAACCTCCATCTGTACCACTTTTACCAGGTTCTGTAAAACTGAGCCGATTGTACTTACCGCATAGCTTATACGTTCTTCGGTTTCAAAATAAGGTAATCCAAAACGCAGAATATTGAATGTCTGGCCCTGATGCTTACTGCCAATGATGCATTTGCAATGAATTCCTTTTTCGTTCAACTCACTATATAAATCGAAAGGGTGGTAATCAACAAATCCAATTGACACCATTGGAGAATTTGTATCCTCATTCAAAAAATGATATGCTATTCCAGAAGACGCAAGTACTTCTTCCAGTTGATTCTTAAATATTCCTGAGAGATGAGATGAACGTTTGAGCACAACGTCTTTTCCAACCTGTTTGTATAATTTCAATGCTTCGAGCAACTCGGCATACATTATGAAATCCTGCCCACCCTGTAAACTCAATCCACCCATATTGGCTTCCTGTGATAAGCCCATTCCGTTCCAGTAAAAACCCTTTATCCACTGATGAAATTCCCTTTTTATCCAGGTAAGACCACTTCCGTGAGGGCCAAATAACCATTTATGCGCACTTCCGATAATAACATCTGCAGTACCAAAAGGAATATCATACAATCCCAATGATTGTGTTACATCCAAAATGATCTTACAGCCCGGAACGATCTCTTTGGTAACACTGTACCAGGTTTCGTAAGGAGAGAAGTTACTATTTGAATAATATACATGCGAGATAAAAGCGACATCGGGTTGAACTTCAGCAACCAATTGCCTGAATGCATTGCTATCGTTTAAAATTTCATCATCAACATACAATACTTCATATTCCGGCAAGTTTTCAAACACTCCAATACCCCCGGGATGTTCGTGTGTAGAAGTGATCACTTTATAGGGTAGCTTCTTTTCTTTATTGAATGATCTTAACATTGATAAGGCCAGCAGGTTCATTGTTTGAGAAGTTGCATTTGCTACCATTAAATTGTAACCTGCAGATGGCCATAACTCCTTACAGAGATCATTTATTTCGGAAAGTTTAGTTCTTCCATGTTCATACATTCCAAGTGGATTACCTTCAATCGTATTAAGAACCGAATTATCAGTACGAACTTTTTTTACTGCGGTAGAAACAGTTCCAAGTGTGCCGGGATTTAAATTGATTCTATCTGTTTTAAAATTCTGCTCCTGGAATGTTGTCCAGTCCTGTTCATTTGTAATAAGATGATCTTCTCCAGACTTGCCTGCTTCTTCAACAAACTGGCCTTTGAATGCATTGATATGATGCGTAAAAACTTCGTTATGTATTCTCTGACGATGCTTAACTATAATGCCCAACGTTTCACTTAATACTTCGTTGATTGAAGTGGCTGCAAGGTTATCATCAATGTGCTGAGTCATCACCTTGATATCATGTTTCACTGCTTCACTTTCACTACGTGGATCAAATACATGATTGATGGTAACATTATAACCCAAAGGCTCTGCAAGTGCTTTTACATTTTCAGCTAATTCATTGATGGTGCAATTTGCTTTTGTAACATGATTCACTACAACATGAATTCCTGCTTCAGGTCTTGTTCCCGCAATCATCTCAAGAGAATTCACGGCATCTTTCATTGGCATGATGCCGGTTGTTTGGTTACCCTTTCCATAAACTGTTAGCGGATGACCAGCCACAGCCTGAGTGAGGAACCTGTTTACCACTGTTCCAAATATGTCATCGTAATCGAAACGAGTATAGAGATCTTCGCAATTCACCATTTCATCTGTGTACACGCCAAACAAAGTAGACTGCATCACCTCTGTGATTCGAAGTCCCCATTTACGACATGCCATCGATAGGTAATTACTGTCGTTGATTTTTGAGATGTGATACACGTCATCTGACTGACGAGGAAATGGCAAAGGATTGACTGCCTTCTTTCCATTGAATTCGGGATAAAAATAACCTTCAGCAATATCAATTCCACCGCTGGTTGCATATTCACCCATAGATCCCATCTTAATAATATGGGCTTCCGGCACATGTTTACGAACTGCCCAAAGCAGTCTCATATTATTGCCTTCGTTATTGTTGATTGTATAAAGTGATTCAGTTAATCCTAACATTGAATAAGGTGCAGAACATTGCTGCGCCATATGATATATTGTATGAGGTTGCTCTTGTTTGATCAGTTCCTCTAATGCATCGGAGTTAACATCCAGGCATTTATAGTGAAGATTATCCTGGCCGTAGATATCTTTGTAAGCGGCAATACGTTTGGAAAGACGGGCAATGGGCAGTAAGCTATCGGAGCCTACTTTGCAGACAGTGTTCCTTCTCCATTCGTTATCTACAATAATTATTTTGGAGTTTGGGCGAGTTACAGCAAGTTTTAATGCAATTGGCCATCCATAATATCCATCTCCACCCAATACGAGTATAGTTTCTTTCATATCTAGTCCCATTTAATGTTAGTGCCTACCTTTTAGTGTTATTCCTTTCTTTAACATCTTATTCAAACACTATACCTATGCCAGTACATTGTACAGCACAACCATAACCCGAGAAAAAAATAATGAAACTGCTGGTTTATAAGAGTTGGATATGAAAGCGTTGTAGCAGCAAATGCTCTCGAAAGAAATATCTGGACAAAAATTCTTATGCGTTACCTAATGTGGAATCTTTGATTGTAAATTGTGGAAAATGGAGAAAAACTAATTACTCGTAATATTTCGAAAATTGATATTATGCTGATATTAAAAAAAGAAAGACCCTGCAAATACAAGGTCTTTCGATAGACAAAAATTATTGGTTATCTACCACTGCCTCTATAGCATTCTGTACAGTTGACGGAAGATTACTCAGAAGATTGTACCCCGTAGCTGCTTCAATTGCATCAACAGATGTTCTGTACGTTTTCCAATCACTGCTGGTTGTGTTTATATTTGGTGTGTTCACTGCAATAACTCTTGTTGACGTGGTTACCCTGGAAAGGTCGCTGTTTCCATTAGGTATCACCACCACTACTTTCCAAATCCTGTTTGGAACCGTAATCCTTCCTGCATCAATAGTACTGGCAGTTCCATTACTACCTGTACCTCCTGTACCATATGCTCCCATAATAACATACACTTCATTTCCTGCAGTAACCAGTGAACGGATATAACTTTCCATATTGTTCCATGTTTGCTGGTTATTTTGTGGTGCCTGCGGAATCATATTACTCATTAAGAAGGTAGAAGAGTTGGCTGTAGTAGTGAGTGTTCTGTCGGCTGAAGGACAATTATGACCTCTATCGAAACCGCTACCGGAATATGAAGTGGATCCTGGACGATACCATCCTGTTGGAAGTGAAGCATCTGCACGAAAATCATCTTGTCTTGCAGCTGAACCAAGATCACCACTGTAAATATGCCAGCTCACCCAATTTGCCGTAGCTCTTGCTTTACTATAACTCATGGCATAGTAAGTTTTATTCATAAAGTAGTTGTTCGGTGAATTGATTGCATCGGCAATGGCACCACTTGGATTACCCATTAAAATATGATCATTATCTCCTGGTATAGGTCCACCTCCACCAGTGCTGTATGGATTAATGGTGATCTCATCTATGTTGATCCTGTTTGTTCCTCCGCTAACTTTTCGAATGGAGAATCTAACAGAGCCGGATTGATTTACTGTAAATGTTGCTGTAGTTAAAGAAGTTGATGAAGTAGTAATGGTGCTACCTACCTGTGTCCAGGTGCTGCCGCTATTCGTGCTCTTCCATAATTGCCATGTACTGCTTCCATCTGTTCCGTATAGTGCATGCGAAATTACAACAGTAGATGCCCCGTTGGCGAAATTAAAATTCATTTGAAGTTTACCGGTATTTCGAACACGGGCTGACTGCGTTCCTACTTTACGATCTGAAGTTGTGTTTCCGATAAGTGCTTCGTCTAAAGACCACGAACCCGTGCCAAGTGTTACATTAGCAATGGCATAAGATGTTTTACTACCTGTTTCAAAATCTTCTGCAATACCACCGTTGGCCAGGTTCCTGGCAGCTAATGATATTTCATTTTGTGTTGAAGAAGGAGTGTTGATGTTTTCTTTTCGACATGAGATGATCGTTGTGATAAGCACGGCTATCACAAGCAGGTGTCTTGTAAATTTCATGGTGATTGGTTTGGTTAGTGATGTTGGGACAATGTAAGGTAGGTGTAAACCAGCTTATGATTATATCAAGAAATGATGATGTGGGCAGAATGTGGAAACCGATAGCACAAGATTGATGCATTAAAAAAGTCCCGCTTTTGGCGGGACTTTTACTATTTGTCTTCACAGTATTAGTTGGCTTTGATACCCTGTACTACTTTCCTGTTCTCGCCCTGTATCACTTCCACAAAGTAAGTACCATTGATATAACTATTTCCGAACCTGTACATATCTTCCACTGATCCTCTCTGTGTCTCTATCATCTTACCCAGTGCATTCATCACTCTTACTGTTACAGGTCTCTTCCTGTTACTGCTCATCACCTGCAGCATAAAGTAATTAGTGGTTGGGTTCGGACTAAGTTTCACAGTTAATGCTTCAGCAGCAATCTTCACCTCA
>JAKFCX010000056.1:0-8835 GCA_036676415.1 Chitinophagaceae bacterium | reverse complement strand
CAAAATGGAATTAAGAGACCAGATTATTCAGGAGTATTTAAACACCGGATGCGGTTACCGCAAACTTCAAGACAAGTATGGCATCAGCAGAACCACAATTTGCAAATGGGTGCAGGTGTACCAGGGTATTCATAATCTGCCGCCGACAGATCTTCAGCAGAAGCATTACATTAGCCCCATGAACAAAAAGAAACATCCTGTTTCTGAAAATGAAAAAGAGTTGCTTGAAAAAATTGCTTCCCTTGAAAAGCAATTGAAGCACCAGGAACTCAAAGCTGAGGTGCTCGATACACTGATCAATGTTGCAGAAAAAGAACTGAACATCTCTATCAGAAAAAAGCCTGGCACTCAACAGTCCTTGAAGTAAAGAAGACAAAACCATATTGCAGCCTGCAATCTATTTGTTGGCTGTTGGGTTATTCTGTTCAGGCATATCATAAAAAACAAAAGAAAAGCATCACTCAGCTTTCTAATGAGCAGCTCATTTTAGAGCGGATCGATGCCATTAGAAAACACCAGCCCAGGTGTGGTGGAAGAAAACTCTTTATTATGCTGCAGCCGTTCTTTAATGAGTACAACATGACCATAGGTAGAGACCGTTTCTTTGATCTGCTGAAAAGAAACAAGCTACTTGTTCGGAAAAGAAAAAGAAGTGTACACACAACAAACAGCAAGCATCATTTTCGCCGGTATCCCAACCTGGTAAAGGATTTTACACCATTAAAGGCTCATGAAATGTGGGTAGCTGATATTACTTACATTCCATTGAAACACCGCTTTGCTTACTTGTATCTTATTACCGATGCCTACTCAAGAAAGATCGTTGGCTTTCATGTGAGTGATGATATGAAAGTGAGCAGCGCACAAAATATTTATCTTGGAGTCGTACTTATTATACTTGGGTGTACTTGTGGTTTAGGTAGCATGGTCTCACAGGTATATAGTTACCTGCGGACACCAACCTGTAGACAAAAGCTCACTACACAGCATTGCAAATAGCAGTGCTTGGGGGAAGGCAATGTCAACATTTATTTCGCTTCCTCATTGGCATTGTCTTTAATTTGTACCATAATGGACATTTCGATATCATATTCAACCAGAGAAGATTTTATTAGATATAAAAAGCTTCGCTGGAAACCAGTTTTCAGAACTTACTACCGGTTTTCTCTCTATTTAATCGTTTTCGGAAAAGCCTTCCTGATTTGGGGAGCTACGGAACCATTCTCTCTAACTGTTACATTACCGTCGAAAGCAAATACTACAATCACGAATTATGACTTTCATATTTCAGTTGGACTTGGGGCAGGCTTTATGCTGGCAGGACTATTTCATTTGTTCCTGCTAGAAAAGACAAAACTTGCAGTTATGAGAATGATTAATATCCAGGTAAAAAAAGCCACTATCACGAAAAGTTGGGAAATAACTTTACATGTTACGCCAGCGTTTATTGAATATCGTGACTTTGAAGAATTAACCAGAACGCACTGGAGCAGGTTTTATTTTTATAAACTGGTGAATAATAGCGCCTATGTTTTTTACGATAAAAAAAATGCCAGCCATGTGGTGATAGAATTACAAAAGCTTTCAAGTACGCAGCAGCGTACAGTGCTTGGTTTTTTAAGGAGCAATCTAAAAAGCTTATAAATTTATCGCCACAAGTTAGTCCATATCCTGACTGTGCAAATACCCTGGAAACCGTGCAAATGACACCACTAAGTACAATTTCACACAACGTGTTTCGTATATTTATTGTTAGCGGGAATACCAAAAAAATCATACCGAATGAACTATATCGCCAGGATTGCCACCTGCATATTAACCACGATATTGCTACTTAATATACCTTCTCAAATGTATGCCTGCTCCTGTGTAGGCGAAAGCACCGTTGTAAACGCAGTAAAATATGCAGATGCTGTATTTACAGGTACCATCATTAGCAAAGAACATATTTCATTAACTGATTCGGCAATTATAAAATTGTTTCCTGACAACCCTACCCTGCAAAAATCTCCTATGGCCAGTATCAATATTGCCCGCTACAACTTAGTAGTGCATACCAGGTATAAAGGTGCAATAACAGCAGATACAATATTCATTTATACAGGAGTGGGTGGCGGCGATTGCGGTGTACAGTTCCAGGTGAACAAGCAATATATTATTTATGGTGATTCTGAAAGCTATTTTGGATCACGGTTCCCGAAGCAGGATAATGTATACTGGACAAATATCTGTTCCCGCACCTCGGTTTATACTGATGATGAAATTGCGGAGCTTGAAAAGTTGAAGCAAAAGGAAAATAAATCTAAGAAGCCAGGATAACAACCTTCAACGGACTACTTTAAAATCCGCTTTCAACGTCTCCTCTATCTTCTCTATCATCATATAAAACGCCGCACCGCTTTTTGGTTGCTCCCCTTCCTCTATTTTCCATGATGCAGGCTTAGACCTTTTCTTTTGTGCATATACCAGCGGGAAATCTGTACGTAATACCATTTCTCTTTCACCTCCTTTTATGCGAAAGCGGTAGATCTGTTTACTCACATAAATGCAATGCACATGCACTTTAAACCTTCCGTTCTCCAGTTCTACTATTGCATCAAATGCATCATCTACTAACATAACTGTAAAGGTTCCAGTTCAGGATATTCAACAGCTTCTATAGGATCGTATGCATTCCTTACATCTTTGGCTACGGTGTAACCATGCATCTTTGCTGCCGGAAACTGGTAAGCTGCAATTTCTTTTATGCGGGCTACACCCTGCTTTGGTTTTAGTACCGGCCAGTTGCCATATTCAAAACCGCTTACAATACTTCTTACCCATTTCAACGCCTCGTCTACACCAAACTCTTTTTCAATCTGTTTGGCCCTTATCATCTGGTCTTTCGAAGTCTTAAACCCCATGTAGTAACACATCTATATTCCTGATTTTATAAGTTTATCCATGATCGTTTGTGCAAGTTTGTCTGTTTCCTGCTCACCTTGTTTATAGTAGTGAAATGTACGGGTGGCAGCATCCTTCAATGTAAACACAAACACTTTCTCCCATTTCTCAGCAGGTATTGAAACACGGTATAGCATTTCCTTCCGCGGTTTAAATTTGGTGCCCGTTGCTTTTATTTTTTTGCCATTCACTGTTAGTGGCAATACAAAAGTTTCTACTGTCATAACTGCAATTTACTGTTAACTGATCAATCTTACTTATGCCTTTGCTGGTGTTTTCACCGCTCCTGGGCGAATCATATTTGCTGCAAAATTCCTTTAGCATATCCATTAAAAACGGCCTGGGAATACGCTCAACAATCCCGACTGTTAACCGCCCCCTTCGCACTCTCCACCAGCATCAAGGTTAGACGCCTCAGCCGTTCCGGTTGGGACGTAGTCACAATTGTTGCAATAGCGACAGCTATATTGCAGCAAAGGGACGGGTGCAGCGTCGTTCTTGAAATGCGAAGCATTCGTGAGCACCAAAATCAAATTGAAACCAGCGAACAACCGAAGCCCAAGCGGCTTGAGCCATAAAGAATATTTGCCTAGGCAAATCCGAACAACAATTAAGAAAGTATAAAAGTGATCAACAATCCAGACTGTTAACCGCCCCTTCGCACTCTCCACCAGCATCAAGGTTA
Source organism: Chitinophagaceae bacterium (assembly GCA_036676415.1). Taxonomy (GTDB): domain Bacteria; phylum Bacteroidota; class Bacteroidia; order Chitinophagales; family Chitinophagaceae; genus JAEZDC01. The sequence continues at coordinate 5,207 of JAKFCX010000056.1, read as the reverse complement.
GACGCCTCAGCCGTTCCGGTTGGGACGTAGTCGCAATTGTTGCAATAGCGACAGCTATATTGCAGCAAAGGGACGGGTGCAGCGTCGTTCTTGATGCGAAGCCCCGGCGGCTTGAGCCATAAAAAAACATTTGCGTAAGCAAATCCAGGTCATAATTATCTTTCGAACAGAAGACAATTGTCAACAAATTCGCTTTAACTCACCAATCTCAACTGCGTATAATCCGTAGTATACGCAGGCGATAAATGTGCCCGCTTCATATGCCATTCTTTACTGTTACCCATCGAACCAAGGGCTATGGTGTTCCGGCCCATGGCCGCATTCACATTATCCATCACTACCGAAAGCCGTTCTTCCGCGGCACGTTTACCGGGCTGGTCAAACAAAGACTGCTGCACCGCTTCTTCGGGTACAATATTGTGCAGTATCACGCCACCTTTTAAATAACGGTACCCTTTCCATGCCATGGCTTCGGCAACTTTCCTGGCAATGCCCACTATCTCGCTGGTAGAAGCCGTTGCCGTAAGAAAAGGGATATGTATGGAAGGGTTGTGAGTTCTTTCGCTTTTTATGAAAGGATGCGTATGCAGGAAAATGGTAATGCCACCGGTGCAGCATTTTTGCCGTCTTAATTTCATGGCGGCATGTGCGGCGAAATTGGCTACCGCTTCTCCTATTATTTTTTTATCGGTTTGTAATACGCCAAACGATCTTGAGCAGGTGATGTTCTCTTTTACTGTTCGCTGGTTTTCCAAAGGCCTGCAACTAATACCCGTGAGTTCATATTTCAATCGCAGGCCCTGTACGCTCATTTCCCGTCGTATCCAGTCGTCTGATTTTTCGGTAATATCAAAAGCGGTTCTTACACCTGCGGCATTCAATTTTTCTTTGTTGGCTTTACCGATACCCCAAACATCTTTTATATCCGTCTCTTGTAAAATTTTAATAATCTCTTCTTTTGTTTCCAGGCTGTGTACACCCACTGCCCTGTTTTGTTTCTTGGCAAATTTATTGGCCAGCTTTGCCAGTGTTTTGGAAGGTGCAATACCAACGCTTACCGGAATGCCTGTCCATTTGGTTACCGTGCGTTTTATGTTCTTTGCAATCGTTTCTGCATCGAGGTGTTTTTTTAAACCCGAGAAATCAAGGAAAGCTTCGTCCACCGAATACACTTCTACTTTCGGGGCAAACATTTTCAGTATCTCGTTTACCCGCATGGCCATATCCCAGTACAAGACGTAGTTGGATGAGAACACGTTCACGCTGTCTTTTTCTATGATCTCTTTAATGGCAAATGCAGGTGTACCCATTACGATACCGAGTGCCTTTGCCTCTTCCGATCTTGCAATGGCACAGCCATCGTTGTTTGATAATACAATTACGGGTTTGCCCTCCAGTTCCGGCCGGAAGACCCGCTCACAGGAGCAATAGAAATTATTACAATCTACGAGTGCAAACATGGTACTTTACTAAATCCTTTAGCAATATTATGCTAAAAGTATAAACCTCGTTGAAAAAGTTATTTATAATTTCCCGGTGAGAATGCGTTTAAAAAACAGGAATACCTATACAGCTACAATGACGAGGTACTTTTTAATACTGGCATGTGGCGTGATGGTTTGCATCATTACTGCACCGGCAGCCTGGCTGGCAACATTTTCCATTGCCATGGGTATCGCATTGATCTTAGCATCCAATAAGTTTACCGAACAAATTATTGCAGAGACTGATTATATAACCATAACATACCAGCGTTTTTTTATCAGGCAGCATATAAGATTACCACTGGATGGACTGGAATTAAGATTTACAAGAGAAGCTTCCTTTCGCAGTCCCGCATACTTCGTATTGAAGATCTTTTCGCTGGAAAAACATATATATTCTGTAGATAGCAGGGATGGATTTCATGAGAATGAATTGAAGGAATTTGCAAATCACCTTATAAATAAAAAGCTTACAATGGCTTCTCCGGCATAAAATCTTTTGGAGAACATTTAAACAATTTGGCTAGTTCATTCAGATGAGTGTTATTGTATTTGGCTCTTTGATTTGGGCTTTCAATTTGGCCAATAAACCCATTTGAAACATTTAAATGAATGGCAACATCATCCTGCTCGAGTCCTCTCTCGATACGCATTTCTCTCACTTGGTTAATTATATACCAATCAACCTTATTCTTTAAATTTTTGCTTTTTGCCACTGTTTGCAAGGAATAGAAACATTCCAGTAACGCTCCTTAGACATGTCTAAGAATGTTTGTATATTGCATATAGTAATCTATAAGCTTGCGACCTGTACCTACCTATACCAAGGACACATTTGCTGAAGCCTTTAAGCAAGGAGACGAAAAGGGGTTTAATCACTTCTTCGATCAACTCTACCCTGCCCTTTGCTTTTTTGGTGCAAGGCTTATCGGTGACAAGGAGACAGCAAAAGAAATTGCCTCGGATGCATTTATCAAAACCTGGAGCAAACACGAACAGTTAGATTCTGCTACTTCCATAAAAGCCTACCTCTACCAGGTGGCCCGCAACGATTGTTATAAATGGCTGCACAAACAACAAAAGATGCAGGCACTACATAAAGATCTTGCTGCATTATCTGTTCCAGTAGAACAAAGCCATCTTGATCTATTAATAAATTCAGAAGTAATAGCCTCACTTCATCTTCACATAAACCAATTACCGGAAGGATGTAAAAAGGTTTTCAACAAGCTGTACATAGAAGGTAAGTCTGTTACAGAAACGGCACATGAACTGGATCTTGCTGATAGTACTGTAAAGACACAAAAGGCAAGAGGTTTACTATACCTGAAAAAGCAATTTACAATTAGCTGAGCATTGTAATATTTTTCCTAACAAGACGCATTGCTGAAACTGACAATACAAAAAACGAAACACAATATGCCTGATTTTGAAAGGCTTGCAAAATGACAAGTTTCGTATAATTTCACAAATACAAACGTTGGCTGTCATTTTAAAAGAGCTTCCGTTGCTAATGAAAATGAAACTTCAACTGCTTCTTCTTTTGACAATCTTTTACTTTTCGGCTCACGGACAGGTAACTGACACGACTAAAGCGAGAGAAATTATTGTTAAACGGTCGGTCGGTTTGTTGACAGGCGTTACGTTTGGCAAAAACACTTTTTTTGACATCGGAGTTTCTAAGAACAGCAACACTGTAGTGGGACACCACCCTTTTTCATCTGCATATTTCGCATCAACAGAACTAAAGTTTGGTGACAAGTTCATTTTAGGACCTAAAATCGGTGCTTGGGCAGCAGGTGGAGTTAGTGGAATGGCATTAGGACTGAACATGATTTACTATACTGACTTTGACAATGCAAGTTTGGTTTTCAGACCAGAGATTGGCTTTGGCTTTCAACGCTTCAAAATTGTTTATGGCTACAACGCTATTTTGACAAGACACAAACTTGAGGAAGTAAATAGAAATCTTGGAAGCGTTATTTATTGCTTCAGGATAAAAAAGCTAAGCGACAAAATTAGACGGTGATACATTCGCTTGTTGTTAGCAGTTTCAATTGTATGGTGACAAAAACGAACAGCCAACATCGGCTTGCTGCTATGCTGGCTGACACAGCGCAGCATCAGCTTTTGTTCGCTTATCAGCAGTAGTTCCAGCCGACATTACGCTATTGAGCAACGGAATATATTTTGTACTTTGGTTTTTAAATCGGCTCCAGTTGCCAGGCTGACAATTATAAAATATAAGCACAGCAGCAAGCCGTCAACGTTGTGTGCAATTTTCGACACCCTTTAAATTTTAGGAAACAGACTTGAGAAATTTAATTTTTATAGTAACTGTATTGATAAGCACATTTTGTAAAGGGCAAGATTTTGGAAAATGTATTGTTTATCAATTTTCTGGCGTAGACAGCACGAACAAACATATTGCACTGGTTCAGACATTCAATCAGGCAGGACAAATTGTTTCTGAAACATATTCAAACTACAAGAAAAGTTCTAATCAAGGAAATACAGACGGGTCTTATTTCTACTACTACACAGATAGCCTGTTGACAAAACGATTTTTTATTGCAGATGATAATGACACGTCGAAGGTTGAATACTACTACGACTCTAACAGACAATGTATCCGAGAGGAATACTTTAGCTGTGAAAAAAGACTGAGAAAAGATATAAAAAAAGGACTTGGACAGCCAGGCGGTTGTGTTGTTTTTGAAGAGGATCTGGACAAAAACAGAACGTGGATGAAAACGAATGAAGTGACCTTTTCATACAATGGAAAAGGAAGATTGATAAGAAAAGATGACGGACAAGATTACGACCGTGTTTGGCAGTATGACTCATTGAATAGAATCGCTCAAGAAAAAGGTTACAGCTTTGACAAACTAGAATATGGCGAAGACTATAAATATTTCAATGGGGGCTACAAGTATTCTCAAATTTTTTATGATGGGAATGGAAAGATTAAAGTACCAATATATTCCGATATTATATTCAATCCGATTTTTACATCTACCTTCTATTTAAACAGTAATGGCAAGATTATAAAAGAAGAGATGACAACTGAAAAGGGAATTAAAATCAGCGATAAAACAACTTACTACGACAGCCATGGCAGAATTGTAAAGACAATTCACCGATACTTGGACAAACATTATATAAATGCAAATAATCACCCCGAAACAACACACATTTTTGAATACAAATAAACTGCACACAACAAAAGGTTTTGTGCAATTGGGGCGTTGTGCGTCATGCATCGAGACACAGCAAATAAATCTTTTTGACTAATGCATTCCATAAAATTCTTTACAGCTATACTTCTTATTTTTCTTTCTTCTTGTAAGAATTATTACAACGAAATGATTGATTGGACAAGCAGTATTCCGAAGGGTACAAGTATTGATTCAATAAAAAAAGTTCAGCCTGACTTCATAGAAATAGATTGGAATAATCCAGCAGTAACAGACAGCGAAACGAGATATACAATTACAAAAATCAAAAATGACAATGACCCGTTGAAGATGGAAAACTATTTATCTTTTGTAGACAATAAATATCAGTGCCGATTTGCTCATAAATGAACCGATAACGAATAGTGTATCGTCCTAAAAAAAGTTTACGGTTAATAGATGATTTTGATAATAGTCAAAGTTCTAAGTTATAGGATTTAAAATAGTTTTTCCATAGCCTTGCTGGATTTGTAAACTGATTATTGTG
>JAKFCX010000055.1:0-104230 GCA_036676415.1 Chitinophagaceae bacterium | reverse complement strand
GATTATTTTTTTACCACTTCAGAAGTAGCTAATAAAAACCTGAGAGCAATCGGTGCCACGGAAGAACAGATATGTTTTGTAGGCAATACGATGATCGATACCCTGTTGAAACAACAGTCCAGGTTTAAAGCCCCTGCTGTTTGGGAAGAAGCAAAATTGGAAAAGGGGAAATACATTGTACTAACATTACATCGCCCGGCAAATGTAGACGGAGAGTATAAGTTGAAGGAATTAATGGCACAGATTCTTGAGAGTGCACAAGGAATGACCATTGTTTTCCCGGTACATCCCAGAACAGCCCGCAACCTTGAATCAATAGGTGTCGTTGCTCCGCATCTTATTATGACAGATCCTTTGAGCTATCTTGAATTTAATTACCTCGTGAAGAACGCAAAAGCAGTAATAACAGATAGTGGTGGAATAACTGAGGAAACTACGGTAATGGGCGTTCCTTGTATAACGTTACGCGACTCAACAGAAAGACCAGAAACCGTTACAATAGGCACGAACGAGTTGATCGGTACAGATCCTTCTAAGATCCGACCTGCACTGGAAAAATTATTCAGCGGCAACTGGAAGAAGGGTGGCATACCAGCATTATGGGATGGAAAGACTTCCGAGCGAATCATAAAACATTTGTTAGAACTGGATGCCGCAGATTAGTAAAGCAGCTTCTTTTGTACAGATTCTCCATAATATGGGATGGAGATATGTGAACTTTAGATGCATTTTTGAAATTAAAAAGAGACTGGGCTTTCTGAAAAGAAAATTTCCGGTAAATCCTCCTCCAATAGATCATATTAATCTAGCAGACTGGCGGAGAAATAAGAAGCCTTTTTTCAAACCATTATTGTCAGAAACTACAGCAGATCACACCGAGACCGGTGAAACTGCAGATAGAATTTTAAAAGGCGAAGTCAGGTTTTTTAATAGTCAGTGGATTGATCTTGGGAAAAATTATGACTGGATCACTAATCCTGATACAGGTTACAGGTATAACATTGCTTCTCATTGGCTTGATATAAATGACTATTCAAAAGATGCAGGAGATATTAAATATGTATGGGAGAAATCAAGGTTCAGTTTCATTCATACTTTGATACGTGATGAGCATTGGAATAAGAAAGCCCATGCATCCTTTATTTTTTCGGAGATCGATAACTGGATACAACGTAACCCGATCAACCAGGGCCCCCATTATAAATGCAGCCAGGAAATATCTTTACGGGTGTTGAACTGGATATGGGCATTGTATTATTATGCAGATAGTAAGATACTGACGGAAGAACGGTGGGATAGAATAATGCATTCCATCTACTGGCAGATGCATCATGTATATGAGAATATCGAATTTTCCCGGAAAGCTGTTCGAAACAATCATGCAATTACTGAGACGCTTGCACTATATATCGTAGGATTATTATTCCCCTCGTTTAAGGATGCAGCGAAATGGAAAACAAAAGGTAAAACCTGGTTTGAGCAGGAGATTGCGTACCAGGTATATGAAGACGGTACATTTCTACAGTTTAGTATGAATTATCACCGGGTGGTGATTCAATTGCTGACATGGGCATTAGGGATTTCGTACCTGAATAACGAGCAGTTTAAGCCAGTTGTGTATGACAGGGCATATAAGTCTTTGAATTTTCTTTTTCAATGCCAGGAAGGCAAACATGGTGAACTGCCAAATTATGGTGCTAATGACGGGGCGTTGTTTTTTCCTTTAAATAATTGTGGGTATAGAGATTTTCGGCCACAGTTAAATGCCTTACATGAAATGTTATGTGGAAAGAGCTTATATGAAGGAAACGGAGCATGGAAAGAAGATGCTGAGTGGTATGGGGTAAAAAATCCAATCAATTCAACTGCTTTCCATCCATTAAAGAAGGAAACAGGTTGCATTAGTTTTCCAATAGGCGGATATTATCTAATAAGGGATGCCAACGCTTTCACTTTCATAAGATGTGGCAATCATAAGGATCGACCTTCACAGGCAGATAACCTTCACGTTGATATTTGGGTAGATGGTGAAAATATATTCATAGATGGAGGTTCTTATAAGTATAACACCGATGATGAAACACTCAAATATTTCATGGGCAGTGCTTCACACAATACAGTAATGCTAGGCAATCACGACCAGATGCTTAAAGGAGGTAGATTTATCTGGTATTACTGGTCTCAAACTGCTTCTTCACCTCAACTCGAAGAGGAAAATGAAACTTATTCTTTTAATGGTACAGTAAGCTGTTTCAACCACTTAAATAAAGAAATACTTCATACAAGAAAGCTCAGGAAACGGAAGGGCGTTCACACCTGGATCATAGAAGATAAAATAATCAAAAAGCCCGGTGATGTTGAAATGACTGTGTTATGGCATTGTCTTCCGTTGAATAAACACCAGGTTAATATTTGTGCAACAGCTGCAGGCAGGGAACTAAAGGAGGAACCGACTAACGATTTGTATTCTGGGTTTTATGGTGTAAAGGAACCCTCACTGACTTTTCGTTACTCAACAGATGAAAATATGATTATTAGCAGGATCGAAATAAATACTCGGGAATGAAATTATTATTAATTCACCAGATGTTCCTGGAAGAAGATGATCCGGGTGGTTCACGATTCAATGAAATGACCAGGCAATGGCAGGAAGAAGGACATGAGATCACTGTATATGGCGGGATGGTCCATTACAATGGCACATCAAAAAAGGCTGAATACAAAGGGAAGTATTTTGTAAAAAAAATGCAGGGTAATGTAGAAGTATGGCGTTGCCATGTTTCCGAATCTTATAATAAAAATTTCCTCGGAAGATTATGGGGTTACTTTTCTTTCCTTTTTTCATCGGTATGGGTCGGGCTGTTTAAGGATAAAAACAAATATGATGTGATCCTGGTAACTTCACCGCCATTGTTTGTTGGAATAACCGCTTACGTCTTATCAAGGGTTAAGAAGATCCCTTATATATTTGAAGTACGGGACCTGTGGCCAGAATCTGCAATCGATACAGGCGTTCTTACCAATAAGTTCATCATTAAACTAGCATATTGGGTAGAAAGATTTCTGTACAAGCATGCAAGGTTGATCAATGTGTTAACACCTGCATTCCGAACACATTTAATTGAGGAGAAAGGAATAGATCCTTCGAAAATTATTTTTGTTCCTAATGCTGCAGACTTTTCGCTTTCCGAAAAGCTGTTAAAAGATTTTGATGCTGAGGAATTCAGACGTTCACTTGGATGGCAGGACAAGTTTGTTATTACTTATGTTGGTGCCCATGGAGTGGCAAACGGTTTACAGCAGGTATTGGATGCAGCTGAACAGATGAGAGGAAGTAATGTGCTGTTTGTGCTTATCGGGAATGGGATGGTAAAAGAAGACCTGGTTGCCGAAGCCGGAAAAAAAGATTTGAGTAATATCAGGTTTCTTCCGTCTGTACCTAAGGCAGAAGTTTTTAAATACATCCTTTCTTCGGATATGGGAGCATCAATTCTAAAGAAAGTTGACACATTCAAAACCGTGTATTCAAATAAAACATTTGACTATATGGCCTGTAAAAAACCAGTGTTGATGGCCATCGACGGTGTTTCAAGACAACTCGTAGAAGAAGCAAATTGCGGAATGTATGTTGAACCGGAGAATCCGGACGAATACAAAAGGGTTATTAATACATACATTGCAGATCCATTATTGCTGAAGCAACATGGAGAAAATGGATATGTATTTGCCAAAAATAAATTTGACAGGAAAGTGCTAGCTACGCAATATATATCGCATGTTGAAAGTGTGCTGAATTAGATGAAAGAAGGAACAATCATAGTGGGTTATGGTGGACATGCATATGTTGCGATTGATATCCTGTTGCAAAACAATGTTATTGTAATCGGGTATTGTGACCGCTCAAAAAAAGAAAAAGATCCTTTTGCTCTTCAATACCTTGGTAGTGAACATTCGTTGTCTGAACATTTGATCAACGACAATTCCTTTTTTATTGCTGTGGGAAGTAATGATATACGGTTCCAGGTATATGAATATTTGGTGCAACGTAAATCCAGCTTCGTATCTGCCATGCATCCAAAATCAATTATTGCCCCAGGTGTTCTGATGGGTGAAGCTGTAATGGTGGCAGCAGGTGTTTGTATTAATTCCCTGGCGAGTATTGGAAATGGTACCATCTGTAATACCAATTGTAGCATCGATCACGAATGCCGGATAGGTGATTTTTCACACATTGCTCCGGGTGCAGTGTTGTGTGGTAATGTAACAGTAGGTAATCATTCTTTCATCGGTGCCAACGCGGTAATTAAAGAAGGTGTAGTGGTTGGTGATAATGTAACGATCGGTGCTGGCTCAGTTGTCTTAAAAGATGTTCCTTCTGGAGCAATAATGTTCGGAAACCCCGCAAAATGCAGGTAAAATCTTCCCTTTAAAACTTTGTTGAAGTTAAATAAAATAGAGGCGCTTCGAGGCATAGCTGCTTTGTATGTTTTAATACACCATTTTAATATAGGTGAAGGAACATGGGTGAAATATTTTACACAGCAGGGACAAATGGCGGTAATTTTATTTTTTTTGGTGTCGGGATTTGTTATTCATGTTTCTAATCACCATGTAATACATGAAGGCAAGCTGAGTTTTAAAAAGTATTTCATTAAACGATTCAGAAGAATTTATCCTGTTCTTCTGGTATCATTGTTAATATCGTACCTCGCTTTATGCTTAAGCGAAATGAAATGGGTAGGCTTAAACGGGTTTGAATTATTTGTTAACATCATTAACCTGCAAGATCTTGACAGACATCCCGGATGTTGGGAAGAAGCATTCGCCGGTAACACCCCACTATGGTCTTTATCATACGAATGGTGGTTTTATATGATGTTTTTCCCTATAGCCAGGTATGTACCAATGAAATTTCAACGATACCTGGCGATCTCAATTTTTCTTTTTGGTTTTTTGTCATTTTGGATACTTCCTAACCAGGTATCAATAATTTTTGAGTATTTTATTATCTGGTGGATCGGAGTGGAATTAGGCAAGGCCTGGAAGGAAAAGCATTTGCTAAACAAGCAACTGCTTATATATATTTATTCAAGCCTCGGAGTGCTAATCGGATTGCAATTTTTAAGGCTGTTACTTTATAAAGAAAGATTGTATCCCTCCTTCAATCCATATAAGTATCCTGATTACTCGGGTAAATGGGATATTGCGTACTACCCTCTAATCAATATATTACACAGCGGTTATGCAATATTCTTACTAACAGTAGGCCTAATTTGGTATAAGTTAAAGCTCTGGGGATTCAAACATTCAATCGGTTATTTTTCTTTTTTTGCACCTATATCTTATTCAATCTATGTTTTTCATTATCCCTTAGTAATGAGATACAAGTTTCCAATATTCGACAGCCTTGCTATGCAGTATTCTGTATGTCTAATTGTCCTTTTCCTTTTATGTTATTTAGTTGAAGTAAAATTGCAGCATAGGATTAACCTGATTTTAAGATGAGGTGGACCATACTACTCCTGCTAACTTTTCTTGTGGCATGCAAAAAAGAAAAGCATACATCAATTTATATGATGGGCGATTCCCATATTGCGAGGTTTGATAATCGATATTGGCTACCAACATGGCAAATGCAAAATATAGGTGTTGGCGGAATGAAAATCTTGGAGTTGGAAAACAATTTAGAAGAGAAAGGAGATATAGGGATTGTTGAAATCGGCACTAATGATATATTAGCTGGAATCCAGTCAGGAATGCCTGATACAAGCGTAATAAATATGATAACTAAGGATTATCGAAATCTTTTGACCAAGTTGCAGAATAACTTTAAAAAGATTTTTATTATTGAAATATTGCCACCTGCCAAAGGGTATAAAAATTACAGCTCATTAGCCAAAATATACAAGGCATCAAATGAAGGACTTAAAAACCTGGTTCAAAATAACAGTAACGTGATTTTAGTCGAAATCGGGTCTTTAATAGATGAGGATGAATATTACTTAGCAGATAGGTATAGTATGGATAATCTGCATTTGAGTTACAAAGGATATGATAGATTTTCACAGATCATAGCTCGATATGTTAGGTAGATCGACCATAGTTAGTTTACTTATTTTTGTAACGGGTGCAGTTACAGGCCAATCCCTGCTTAATTTTGGGTCATACCATCGGAAAAAATTGTCTGCAGGATTTCAAAGCAATCGGATTGTCTTACTGCAGTTTGATACAAGTAAATGGAACATTCAGTTCCAGCAATCTATCATTAATGAGAAACTGCAATTCCAACAGTTCAATTTTGCTTTGCGGTATAACTTAAAGTTCAATAATACCAGTCTTGTTTTAGGCGGGGCCTTACAAAACTCATTAAGCTTTAAAAATCCCGGAGCTTCTGTGTACCTTGAATCGGAACATGAAATTGGGGTGTTTGCCATGGCTGGCCTATTAGGATATAACTTTTATGCAGGACGGCCTTTTTCAAGGTTAGGTGCCAACGCAAACTTCTTTTCGATTTATTATGTGCAAGTTTCCTATGGAAGGTCGGACTTTGAGCTGTTTGGAGATGAAAGAACGGCAGAAGTATCATTAATTTGCAAAACCAGTGCTATATCTTTAAAGTTGGCTTCCCAAATACCCGTTGAAAATAATAAATTACAAGCTCAGTATAATAGATTTATCACAACCTTTTTTATAACCATTTTGAAATAATTCTCATGAAAATTCTAGTTACCGGTGGAGCCGGGTATATCGGTTCAGTGTTGGTTAGGATCCTTTTAGACAAAGGCTACCAGGTTAGAGTGCTTGATTCATTAAAGTTCGGCGGTGATGCATTGTATGATGTATGCCAACATTCAAACTTTGAGTTTATCAATGGCGATGTGAGAAATGCAGCAGATGTAGCAAAGGCAATTGAGGGTGTCGATGGTATTGCTCACCTTGCCGCCATCGTGGGTGACCCGGCATGTTCTAAATTCTCCGAAGAAGCCAATCAAACCAATTGGGATGGTTCAGTTGCATTGTTTGAAGCTGCAGAAAAAGCAGGGGTTGAACGATTTGTTTTTGCAAGTACCTGCAGTAACTATGGAAAAATGGAAGACCCAAATTCATTTGTAACAGAGGAATCAGAGCTCAGACCTGTTTCTTTGTATGCAGAACTAAAAGTAAAATTTGAGAACTATCTTTTAAAAGAAAGAAAAGATGCTAAGATATGTGCAACTGCTTTACGCTTTTCTACTGTATATGGTTTCTCCCCTCGAATTCGTTTCGATCTTACGGTAAACGAGTTTACACGTAATGTTTGCCTCACAGGAGAACAGGAGATCTGGGGCCCTCAGTTTAACAGGCCTTATTGCCATGTTGATGACCTGGCAAGAGCTGTTGTAATGGTTTTAGAAGCACCAAAAGAAAAAGTGAAAACAAAGGTTTTCAATGTAGGCGACACTGATGAGAATTATTCCAAAAGAATGCTGATGGAAGAAATTCAGAAGCAAATTCCATCTGCAAAAGCTATTTATGTTGATAAGACAGAAGATCCACGAGATTACAGGGTTAACTGCGATAAGATTAAAAGCGAGTTAGGATTCACCATTACCAAAAAAGTAGCAGATGGTATAACTGAAATAAGAAGAGTGATGGAAAGTGGGTTGATCGCAGATGCACATTCTCAGAAATTCAGAAATATTTAATATGATATTATTATCAGGACCCAACATCGCAGGCAATGAATGGAAGTATGTAAAAGAATGCCTGGACACTGCATGGGTTTCTTCCGTTGGATCGTATGTTACCCAGTTTGAAAATATGATGGCGGAATTCACCGGAACGAAGTATGCTGTTGCAACGTCCAGTGGCACCACCGCTTTGCATATTTCATTGCTGCTTGCAGGGGTAAAGGAAAATGACTATGTTATTGTTCCTAATTTAACTTTCATCGCATCGCTCAATTCAATAAAATATACAGGTGCTCAGCCCATCTTAATGGATGTGGAAGAAGGTACATGGCAGATGAACCTCGATGTGCTGGAGGCATTTCTACTTTCAGATACCGACATACAAAATGATGTATGTGTTTTGAAAAAAGACCGGCGAGTTATCAGGGCCATCATGCCGGTTCACGTGCTGGGGAATATGATAGATATGAAGCGGTTTACACAATTGGCTGAGAAGTATAAGTTAATAGTAGTGGAAGATGCAACAGAGGCATTAGGCTCTTATTACGATGGGAAACATAGTGGCAGCTTTGGGTTATTGGGATGTTTCAGCTATAATGGCAACAAGATCATCACCACAGGTGGTGGCGGAATGATTGTAACGAATGATGAACAACTGGCAAAAAGAGCAAAACATCTTACCACACAAGCGAAGGCAGATGCATTTGAATATTACCACGATGAGATCGGCTATAATTACAGGCTTGTAAATGTTCTTGCTGCCATGGGAGTTGCACAAATGGAACAGCTGCCGGGGTTTATTGCACGAAAAAAAGAAATCGACACGTTTTATAAAAAAGAGTTTTCAGGCATTGGCGATATTCAATTCCAGGAAGTAAGTGAGTCGATCAATCCAAATTGCTGGCTGTTCACTTTCAGAACAACAAAACAGAAGGAATTGTTGAAAGCACTTAATGATAATAAAATGCAGTCAAGACCTTTCTGGGTGCCAATGAATCAGCTTCCGATGTTTAAAAAGGAAATGTACATTTCTAACAATGATGTTTGTGGAAAGATATACAGTGAATGTTTAAGTATTCCTTGTTCTACCTACATTACCAATGAAGAACTGGTGTCGATAGCGAATCTTATAAAAAGCTGTTATTAATGTACTTATTGGTTAAAAGGGCATTAGATATATTGCTTTCGTTGATTGCTATTACTTTGCTGTCACCCATCCTGATTGTTATTTCTATAATTCTTAGTGTTACCGGTGAAAAAGAAATCCTTTACCTGCAGGAAAGAGTAGGTTTCAGGAACAAGCGGTTTAAGATCTGGAAATTTGCTACGATGCTTAAAAATAGTCCCAACCTTGGCACGGGAACATTAACATTAAGAAATGACCCCCGAGTAACTAAGATTGGAAGGTTTTTACGCATTACCAAACTGAATGAACTGCCACAGTTGTTTAATGTGTTGTTTGGCGATATGAGTTTGATTGGCCCCCGGCCACTAATGCCCAAAGATGCGGAACGCTATTCGCAGCAAATAAGAGAAACGATTTACAATGTAAAACCAGGGATCACCGGTATCGGTTCCGTGGTATTCAGAGATGAAGAATTATTGGTGTCTTCCTGTGAAGGTGATAAAATTCAGTTTTATGCTGATGTTATCATGCCTCATAAAGGTGCTTTGGAACTTTGGTACCAAAAGAACCTATCGTTTCGAACCGATTTTCTGATATTGTTTCTTACATGCTGGCAGATCATTGTGCCTTCGAGTAAATTAGTGTATAGAGTATTCCCGGATTTGCCTGTATTAACAACTTCACTGGTAAGTGCATAGTTAAATCTAACTGTTACCGGATTTCTTTTCTTATTTTTCAGTCTAAGTGTGAGATATATGAAGCGTTATTCAATTTTGTTTGCTGTATTATTATTATTCTGCAGTTCGGCTGCATTAGCACAAATGGAAGGCCTTCCTTCTAACCTTAATAATGTTCGCTCCTCCGATATCTCAGATGAACAAATCGTTCTCATCGTTCAACAAATGAACCAACGGAATGTAACGGCAAAACAGGCTTACCAGTTGATGCTGCAAAGAGGCATGAGCATGGTGGAAGCGAATATGGTACAGCAGCGAATTGAAAGAGTGATCTTTCTGAACGAGGATACCAGGAAAAAAGAACAGGACAGCCGAAGAAATAGTAACGATGAAGATGATGAATATCTTGATAATTCCGGCAGGAACAACCGGATGCCTAAAATCAAAAATGACACTTTTACCGTAAGAAATCCAAAGAAAATTTTCGGTCTTGAAATATTCAACAATGGCGTTTTATCATTTGAACCCAATTTAAGAATTGCCACACCGGCCAATTATGTTATCGGGCCAGATGATGAGATCATCATCAATATTTACGGATACCAGGAAGCGAAATACAATGTTACGGTAACACCGGAAGGAGATATCACTATTCCATTTGCAGGCACATTGTATGTAGCCGGATTAACCATGGAACAGGCTTCAGCCAAGATCCGTAATAAACTGGCTTCATCTGGTTATTCCAATATACGAACCGGGTTAACGAAAGTAAATATCAGCATCGGCAGGATCAGGAGCATTAAAGTAACGATTCTCGGAGAAGTAAATATGCCGGGAAGCTATACACTTACATCTCTTTCAACAGTGTTCAATGCATTATATCTTTCAGGCGGTCCCAACGAGATTGGCAGCATGCGAAACATACAGGTGATCAGGAATGGAAAAGTGATCGATCAGCTTGATATGTATGATTTTTTGGTGAATGGGAATCAATCCGGTAATATTCAACTGCAGGACCAGGACGTGATTCGAATACCGCCTTACACTACAAGAGTTTCCTTTGAAGGCGAGGTAAAAAGACCGGGATTGTTTGAAGTGAAGGAAGGAGAGGACCTGCAACAGGTACTGGGATTTGCCGGTGGGTTTACCGATAGTGCCTATACCGCCAGCATCAAGGCATATAAAACAACTGATACTGAAAAAAGAATATACGATATCGAAAAATCTCAATTCACATCTTACTTCCCGTCAAGATCTGAAAGCTATACCGTATCTAAAGTGATCAACCGCTTTGCCAACAGGGTGATAGTACAAGGTGCTGTATATCTACCGGGTGAATATGAATTGTCCGAGGGATTAACTGTAAGCCAGTTGATAAAAAAAGCTCAGGGCTTAAAAGAAGAGGCTTACCTCGAAAGAGGGTTGATAAAAAGATTGAGTTCCAATCTCACAGAAGCGGTGATTGCTTTTAATCCCGCAGCGATATTAGCAGGAACTGATAGAGATATTGTATTGCAGAAGAATGATGAGGTGACGATTTCTTCGGTATTAAATTTCAGGGATAAACAAACGATCCTCATCAACGGTGAAGTAAGAAAACCCGGTGAGTTTACTTACCGGGAAAATATGTCGTTGAAAGACGCATTGTTACTATCCGGTGGATTTACAGATGCCGCCACCTCACAAAGAATCGAGATCGCCCGGCGATTGAATAAACAAGGCTTTGATACCACTGATCTCGAAATTGCGGAAGTGATCAATGTTGAATCGCTGGAAAGTCTTGGCGTAAATGGAAACGATATTAAACTAAGACCCTGGGATGTGATCATTGTTCGTAAAAACCCATCACACAGAACACAGGTGAATGTAAGAATTGAAGGTGAGGTGGCTTATCCCGGTAATTATGTGTTGCAGAGTAAGAATGAAAAAGTGAGTGACCTTTTAAAAAGAGCCGGTGGACTAACCAGGGAAGCTTACCCATTGGGTGTTTACCTGAAAAGACTGAATACTAAAACAGTGGTTGACCAGCTGACCAGCCAGAAAGTAAGTAAGATACAGGAAGACCTGAAAGATTCTACTAATAAAGTAGAAGAAGAAGTATTGCGCCCGTTTGACCAAATGGCCATCAATCTTACTGATGTAATTGCAAATCCCGGTGGCATTGATGATATCACTTTAGAAGAAGGAGATGTGTTAACCATTCCACGCAGAAAATCTGAAGTACGTATATCGGGTGAAGTGTTGTTTCCCACCCAGATCGTATTTGAAGAGAATATGAAGATGGAAGATTACCTGAGCAGGGCCGGTGGTATGACAGACGTGGCCGATAAGAAAAAATTATACGTACTCTATCCAAATGGAAATGTAAGCAGAACAACGAGGTTTTTATTTGGTAAACGATACCCGGAAATTACACCGGGGGCAGAGATCATTGTACCCAAGAAGCCGGAAAGTAAAAGAAACAAACTGAGCACGGCTGAGTTGATAGGAATCACCACTGCCATTACATCGTTGGCAGGTGTGCTGGTGGCTTTGATCGTAAATATGAAATAGTATTACATGCGCAAAACACAACACGATCGAAGTCTTTTGTTAGAGGTCGTTTATCTTGTGCGATACAGGTTCATACTACTTGTATTTGCAGCCCTGATTGGCGGCATAGCAGGAGTGCTGTTCGCTTACCTGACCAAGGTAAAATACATTGCTGTAACCACGTTTGCATTAGAGGATGAAGGTTCAGGATCTGGTGGAGGCATCATGGGCCTGGCTTCTCAATTTGGGTTTGATCTTTCTACGGGAGGAAGTGGCATTTTTAGCAGAGATAATATTACAGAACTATTACGCAGTCGTCGCATTGTTGAAAGCACATTGTTATCGCCTGCGATAATCAATGATAAAAATGCTACACTGGCGCAGCACCTGATTGAGTTGGATAAAGGAATATCTGCAAAGCCGGGTATTGCATTCCCAATAGGATTAACGCCTGGCCAGTACACCCCGGCACATGATAGTGTGATGAACGATATTTATAAATATGCTATTCAAAAACTAATTGAGGTAAGAGATCCTGATAAAAGACGAAATATATTTACGGTGATCATCACATCTCCTGATGATGTTTTCAGCAAAATGTTTTCAGAGCAGCTGATTGCGCATGCCTCAGATTTTTACATTGAAACGAAAACAAAGCGAGCCAAACTAAATGTCGATATCCTGCAGAACAGGGTTGATTCTTTAAGGAAGAGCATCAATATCAATGCATATAGTAAGGCAGTCATTTCAGATCGAAATATCAACCCTGTTTACCAGCAATCCCAGGTAAGTGCTATGCTTAAGCAATCGGACCTCACAGTAGCAGCTACAGCCTACGGCGAGTTGATCAAGCACCTGGAAATGGCAAAGTATAGCCTGCTAAGACAAACACCCCTTGTTCAGATCATTGATCAACCGAGACTGCCTTTAGAAAAAAAAGGGTATTCACGATTGATCTCCGGAGTTGCAGGTTGTTTTATTGGCGCTTTCGTGTTTTTATTTTTCTGGATCGGTACCAGGATAGTGAAGAGATTCACCACTCAAATTAAAGTTTCGGGAGTTGAGCAGACTGGGTAGGAATGCAAGAAGCCTGTTGATACAGGGTATTGTTTCTGCACTGTCGCAACTTTTTGTTTACAAAGTGCTTATTACGAGGGCAGGTACCGCCAATATGGGTGCCTGGGCAGTAATAATGGCTGTTACGGGTTTTGCCGGGATCGCAGGTGCTGGCATCAGTGCTGGTGTGGTGAGAGAGATATCCATTGCGGGAGTTAAAGGATCACTTCAAAAAAGCCAGGTGGTGACAGCGGCATTGTGTTTGACCCTGGTGTACAATTTTGTGTTGTTCTGGCTATTGTACTATGGTGGAACAGCGTACATACAGCATACATTATCGGGTGCCTATTTTGCTGACCTACAATCAGTCTTACTGCTCACGCTGGTATCTTTAATGATCGGTAGCATCGGTAATGTATTTCTTTCGGTGCTGGACGGCAGTAATCTTTTTGCGAAACGGGCATTAATCGTTTCAATAGGGTATCTCTTCTATGCGATCTCATCCGGTTTCCTGATCAGCTCCTATGGCTTAAGGGGCCTTTCCTATAGCCTGTGTGCCCAAAGCATTTTTATTCTCATCACTACACTTGTTTACCTCCTTTACCACCGCATTTTACTGCTGAATGGCATTGCACTGGTACGTTCCCAGGTGAAGACTCTTTTTGGTTATGGAACATCGCTGCAGCTGATAAATGTGATCATGCTTTTTTTTGATCCGATCACTAAATACTTTATTACGCAGTCTGCAGGACTTACCGGTGTGGGTTATTATGAAATGGCAAACCGGCTGGTAATGCAGGTACGTAATATGGTGGTTGGTACCAGCCAGGTATTGGTTCCAAGGGTTGCCACTTTTAATAAAACAGCAGCAGAACTTTCTGATTTTTTAGTTCAGTTCTTTAAGCTGAATATGAATATTGCCTTACTTGTAGCATTAACGATAAGCGGGTTTAGCTGGGTGGTGAGCATTTTCTGGCTGAATAAAGTGGACAACCTTTTTATCTTAGCTTTAATGAGTTCAAATATCGGTTGGTTCGTTAATACAATGTCTGCCCCCGCATATTATTATTACCTGGGTAAGGGCAGGCTGAACGCTAATATTGTGCAACATATTTTCTTTGCTTTGATAACAGTGGTGCTATTTATGATCGTACCGGTTAATGCAGACAGCAGCATTAGTTTTGTTATTCCTGCAATAGCCCTGATCGTAGGCAGCATGTACCTTGTATGGGTATTTAGCAGGAGCATTAAAGTTTCGATGACTGAACTGATTGACCACCGATTACAACTGGTTACCGGCATCCTTATTCTTAGCGCTATCATTTATCTGCTTGTTTTTTCTTATCTGCCCGGCCTTGTTTATTCCATACTCTTTACTGCCTTTGTGGTTTCAGTTATGATTTTTCTCGTTATTAAACAAAAGTTGGTAGTTACTGCCAGGTCAATCTTTAAAGTATAAATGAAATACCTTCTAGCATTAAGAGCCCTCATCAGACGAATGGGATTTGATATAAAATATTTTCCCGGAACAGAAATGGCCAGGTTAAAAAGCCATTTACAAAAACATAAGATCAACCTTGTGCTGGATGTTGGTGCCAATACAGGGCAATACGCAGTTGAATTAAGACAATTAGGGTATAAAGGAAGAATTGTGTCTTTTGAACCGCAGTCCGGGGCTTTTGCCAGCCTGAGTCGTAAAGCAAAAAAATCGGCAAAATGGGAAGTGTATCATTTAGCCCTTGGTGAAAAAAGCGAAACATCAGAAATGAATATTGCCGGAAATTCGGCCAGTAGTTCGCTGATGAAGATGTTACCCAGCCATATGTCTAGTGCTCCCGAGGCGACGTACGTTGGTACAGAAAAGATACAAGTGGTGCGGTTGGACGAGATAATTGATAGTATAGCCGGAAATGAATCTTTCTTCCTGAAAATAGATACACAGGGATTCGAGGAAAAGGTATTGAACGGTGCTTCGGGCTGCATGCATCGGGTGTCTGGTATTCAGCTGGAGATGTCCCTGGTGCCTTTGTATGAAGGTGAGATGCTGTTTAACGAGATGAAAGAGAAGTTAGCGGCTTATGGATTTGTTTTATGTGGTATTATCCCCGGCTTTTCAGATCCGGAGACAGGGATGCTGTTACAGGTAGACGGATTGTTTTTAAAACCTTAGATATACATGTTGCTGGAAACCTTGTTTAGATTTAATTTAATTTCTCCTGAGAAGCTCATATCCATGCTTCCAACAAACAGATATACGGCAAGGGGAGGCTCTGTAGTAACAGATATTGAATTTAACCTGACCTATGATCTAAGCACAGATATAGGGCGGTTATTATTCCTGAACAGGAGTTTTGAGAATGAGGAAATAACATTTATCAATGAGCTCCTTGCGAAAAGGGGAAGTTGTACAGTGATTGATGTTGGCGCCAACATTGGATGGCATACCATCTCCTGGGCAAAAGCATGTCCGCAAATAAATTTATGTGCATTCGAACCCTCCCGGAATACTGTGAAATATCTGAAAGAAAACATTGCGTTAAATGGCGTTTCAAGGCAGGTATCTGTGTTTGAGCAGGCAGTGTCGGAGGAATGTGGTATGCAGTATTTTTATGACTGTAGCGATAATGCCTATAGTTCATTAAAAGATACGAAAAGAAAGACTGTTAAAGAACGTTACGAGGTTAAGGTTACAACGATAGATGATTTTGTGGCCAGTTCAGGAATAACAAATTTACAATTCATTAAAATTGATGTAGAAGGTTTCGAAACGGAGGTGCTGAAAGGTGCACTTAAAACTTTATCGGGTTTAAAGCCTGACTTGTTCGTAGAGATCTACCAGGGCGCTAACTCAAACGAGGATCCAGCTAAAACCATTTCTATGCTTACCGATTTAGGTTACAAAGCTTATATCTTTCATAAGGGTCAACTACTTCCATTCAGGAGCCACAACGATAAGCTATATAATTATTTTTTTACTTGCAAGCGTCCTTACTGAGATTCTCCATCATTACTGTAACATTCAACAGTGAATGTTATGTAGAAGAAACGATCCTATCGGTTCTTTCACAAACCTATCCATATATAGAGTATATTATTATTGATGGGGATTCAACAGATAGCACCCCGGATATTATCAGTCGTTATCGGGACAGGTTACATTATTTCATCAGCGAGCCTGACGAGAACATGTATGACGCAATCAACAAAGGTCTTGCACAGGCAACAGGCGACTTTATCCTGGTGCTTAATTCAGATGATGTACTGCATGATGCAGCCTGTATTCAAAAAATTGCTTCGCATGTATGTTGCAATCAAAGCGATGTGCTTGTAGCCGACATTGTCACAACTTACAACAGTAAATTAGCGAAAAAGAGACGACATTCTAAAGTGAGTTTTAGTGAACTATTATTGTCAGGGCATTCTACTTTTTTACCACACCCTGCGTTATTTGTATCACAAAAAACCAACAGTCTGTTGAATGGTTATAACACGCATTATCGATATGCCGCTGATTTTGATTATATACTGCGGATGTTACAGCTACCTGGTATCAGGATCTGTAATATTCCTGTGTATGTTACCATTTTTCGAATACACCCGACCAGTATAACCTCATCAGGAAAAATAAACAATGAAAGGCTATCTATCCTGGAAAAATACGGGTATAAAGATCATTCATTACTCTCCAGGAAAATGGGTTGGTTTTATGGATGGATGAAATACGTGGCAATGAACTTTGATAACTATATTCAATATTTTACTTCAAGGGTGAGGCATAGTGAATAAGTCAATTCAGCTGTATATATGGTTGCTTCCATTCGTTTCTGCTTTTGCATTAGCGCCAGCCTTACCCTTGCCGGTAATCGGTGGATGTATTATATGGCTGGCAGTTTTAAATAACATATTTACCAGGCCTGTTCCTGTGAAATATTTTATGGATAACAGCCTTATTTTAGGTGTGTTCTTTTTGTTGTGTGTATGGGTAAGCTATCTGTACAATGGCTGGGGAGTTCCCAAATCTACCAACCATGTTATCGCTTATACCAGTAGTATTTTGTTGTTTTTTATTGGTCCTGGCCTGGCTTTTACTTACATAAGACCATCAGATGCTTCAAAAATTATATTCAGGTGTATATTCTATACCACCCTCCTAGCAGCGTTTTTTGCCGTGCTGGAATTTCTTTTAAAGAACATGGGTGTAGCTGATATCAATAGCTTAATTCCCAGGCCGGCTGTACAGGAATTTGATGCACTGGCTTTATCTGAATTTTTCAGGGCAAGGGGTTTTGCAGAAGAATCCGGCCATTTCGCTCTTTTTCTTGAAGTATTATCCCCTTTATGTTTTTACTATTTATTTTTTAGTAACAGTTGTTTCCTTCCAGGATACCTGAAGGTGATATGCTCACTGATTATTTTTTTATCGTGGATATTTGTTATAAGCCCGGCTAGCTTTGTGTTGGTACCGTTATCTTACCTGGCCTCATTCTTCTTTTTTTTTCAAAAGATACACTTGAAAGGCATGTACCAACGGTTAGCCATAGTAGGATTGAGCCTGTTGAGTTTGCTATTTCTTTTAAACCTGTTATATCCTGTTACCGATTTTTTTTATTTATCTGTAATTGAAAAGCTGGATTCTACTTCCAGTGAAGATCGCCAGGTGCGAATTGATTTTTTCTTCGAATACTTTCAAAGGGGCGATGTGTTTAACTGGTTTTTGGGGAACGGACCTGCTGCCTTCGACATACTGGGCTTTGACGACAGCAAGTCAATCCTCTCACTTTACTATTCAATCTTGTTTGAAGTTGGCGTCCTGGGTTTTCTTATATTATGTTGTTTATTTATTTCTGTTCTCGTAAAAATTACGAGACTGCAACCCAGGCAAGGTTTTTTTGTAATGGCCTCTTTTATTTCAGCAGCCATTCACTATTATTTTGTAGCCAATTATTGGTTTCCGTGGCTATGGTTTTTATTTGCTTTGGTGATCTATCTCTCTAAAATGAGTACCGCCGCACCTGTAATAAGTAATGGAAGACAGAAAGATTAAGGTTGCTCATATTATTCCGTCACTGGAAATCGGGGGAGTAGAAAAAGGAGTAATGCTGTCAGTGGATGAGTTGAATAAGCTATTTGATTATACGGTAGTAGCCCTCACTCCATCAAAGTTCACAACAGCAGTTTATCTGAGCAAAAAGATATTACCCGGCAAAAAAAACTATTTGCATTCAGTGCTCAACGCTGTAAATATTTTGTTAGCGTATAAACCGGATATTTTAATATGTTCTCTATGGAAATCCGTTCCCGTTACGCTTGTGTATAAAATATTTCGGCCAGGGGCAGTCGTTGTTGGTTTCTTTCATAGTGCCAAAACGTTTCATTTAGCAGACCGATTTTTTTTCCATTTGCTTTTAAGAACCTGTAGCTTTATTGCCGTTGACTCAAATGCAACCAAACAATTTGTTGCCAGGTTTGCAAAGGGAAAGCAACTATTCAGAATACCTTATATATTTCAACAGGAAATGAAAGCCGTGACTGGAAGGGGAAAAGGGGCTATCATACAATTTGTGTTTGCAGGTAGAATAACCAGTATAAAGAATATTGCAGCATCACTTAAACTTTTGTACTTGCTGAAGCGGCATATCAATTTCAACTTTCATATTTGGGGTGAAAGTGATGGGGATCATAAAAACGAATTGCTGGAACTGGTCACTGAATTAAACCTGGATAATGAGGTTACCTTTAAGGGCCCGTTTTCACCGGCACAAACTTCGGATATCTTATCGCAGTATCATTTTATGTTGCAGTTGAGTAAAGCTGAGGGAATGGCAATGAGTGTGGTGGAAGCACTCATGTGTGGGATAATACCAGTGGTTACACCAGTGGGTGAAATTCCGTATTATATTAGGAATTTGCAGAATGGCATCATGGTAGACGATTGTTCAGATGACGAATTGAATTGGGCTGCTGATCGGGTATTATCTATCTGGAGAGACGAGGATCTGTATAATAAGATAAGGAAGAATTGCCTTAGCACGTTTGATGCTGAGGAAGGATATTGTGTAAACATGGAGCACATGCTAAAGAAAATTTATTCAGACAACTGATGAAGATCGTTTTTTTGGTAACCAGGGCGGATAATGTAGGTGGTGCCCAGATTTACGTAAAAAACCTTGCTACAAAATATAAAAGCCTGGAAGCTGATGTGCTTGTGCTTGCAGGTACTTTGGGTGGATTACAGAAATATTGTGATACAGCAGGTATTCGTTTTGTAAAGCTTGCGTACCTAAAACATCCTATTAACGTTCTGTATGATGTACTTGCTGTATTCGAATTAATACGGTTGTTAAAAAAAGAAAAGCCTTCAATCGTATCACTCAGCTCCAGCAAAGCCGCGATAATAGGCAGGATCGCCTGCTATATTTTGAAGATCCCCGCGGTGGTTACGGTGCATGGATGGTCTTTTACAGAGGGTATCAGGCAACCGCAAAAAAGATTATTTACCTGGCTTGAAAAATCACTGGCTTTCTGTACCAGGAAAGTGATTGTTATTTCACAATTCGACCGGGCATCGGCGCTTCGGTATAAAGTGATGCCGCTCCACAAAATGGAGCTGATTTACAATGGCGTGCCTGATGACTGTATAACTGCACCCTGCGCTACGGTAAAGAAAGACGAATCATTAAGATTGATCATGATTGCCCGTCATGGCAAGCCGAAGGATCATGTAAGCCTGTTTCAGGTGATGACAAAATGCAAGCAGGCACATGCAGTATTTGTAGGTGATGGACCTTTACTTGAGCGAAACATGCAGATGGTAAAAGAACTAGGCATTGCTTCCAGAACCACTTTTACGGGTTACCAGGAAGATGTAAAACCGCTGCTTAAACACTCAGATATATTCGTATTGCTATCTGAATATGAGGGCTTCCCACTTTCCACGCTGGAAGCAATGAGTTGCGGATTACCGGTGATTGTTTCTGATGTTTGTGGTGCAGGGGAAGCAGTCATTCAGGGTTATAACGGGTTTAAAATAAAAAAAGGAAGCATTGATCAGCTGGCAGATGCAATTGATTTCTTCATAAAGAACCCCGAAAAGATTCGTGAGATGGGAGCAAATAGTTACCAACTTTACAAGCAATCATTTTCTTTTGACATCATGTTCAAAAGAACGGATGAAGTATTCAAAGAAAATATGCTGCAAGGTTAAGTTTGGTGTATTTGTGCTAAAGCCCCATTTTTACACAGCTAAGATGATGAATAGAATAATATAATTTATGGTGAAATCCGTGACAACGATAGGAGGATCAGGCTTCATAGGCAGCTATTTATTAGACAACCTACTTGCGAATGATTTTAAAGTAACAAATATTGATAAGCAGGTTTCGGAAGCGCATAAAAATATTTCCCGGGTTGCTGATATCAGAAATGTTGAGGCTTTAACTGAGACCCTGGAGATGAGTGACTGGCTGATTCATATGGCAGCTGAACATGCAGACAATGTTACGCCTACTAGCCTCTATTATGATGTGAATGTGGATGGAGCGAGGAACGTTATTGATGTGGCTGAACAAAAAGGCATTCGTAAAATCCTGTTTACGAGTACTGTTGCGGTTTATGGGTTAAACAAGCAAAATCCAACAGAGCATTCTCCAAAAGATCCATACAATCATTATGGCAAGAGTAAACACCTGGCAGAGGAGATATTCATTAACTGGTATAACGAAAAACCACAGGAAAGAAGCCTGGTGATCATTCGTCCTACGGTCGTTTTCGGACCAGGGAATATTGGCAATGTGTATAACCTGTTGCACCAGATAGCGACGAACAAGTTCCTGATGATTGGTAAAGGCAATAATAAAAAGTCGATGTCTTATGTAGAGAATGTATCTGCCTTTATCTGTTATTGTATTAAGAATGACTTACAGGGTTATAATCTTTTTAATTATGCAGACAAACCAGATCTTACAACGAAAGAACTTGTAGCACAGGCAGAGATCGCTTTGGGAAAGAAAACGATTCCACTACGAATACCATATTCTATAGGTATTATGGGTGGATATTTTTTTGATTTGTTATCAAAACTCACCGGTAAGAAATACCCCATTAGTTCGGTGAGAATTCAGAAATTCTGTGCTACTACGCAATTTTCTTCTGTTCATGTGGAACAGACAGGGTTTAAGCCAAGGTTCAGTTTGAACGAAGGCCTTGAGATTACGATGAAGAGTATTTTAAACGGAAACGGAAAACATTAAATTAAGTAAAAATGAAAAGAGCACTGGTAACAGGCATCACCGGACAGGACGGTGCCTACCTGGCTGAGTTATTATTGAGTAAAGGTTACGAAGTTCATGGTATTAAAAGACGTTCTTCTCTTTTTAATACTGAAAGAATAGATCACTTATACGAAGACCCGCACATTCCAAACAGGCATCTGGTATTACATTATGGTGATTTGACAGATTCTACCAACCTGATCCGTATTATCCAGGAAGTGCAACCTGATGAAATATACAACCTGGCTGCCATGAGCCATGTTCATGTAAGTTTTGAAACACCTGAATATACAGCCAATGCTGATGGTATTGGTACTTTAAGGATTTTGGAAGCTGTAAGGCTGCTAGGTCTTACTAAGAAAACAAAAATTTACCAGGCTTCTACGTCAGAGTTATATGGATTGGTGCAGGCTGTACCGCAAAGTGAGTCTACGCCTTTTTATCCACGATCACCATACGCTGTTGCTAAATTGTATGCATACTGGATCACTGTAAATTACCGTGAAGCCTACGGAATGTTTGCTACTAACGGTATCTTGTTTAATCATGAGTCACCTTTACGAGGCGAGACATTTGTAACACGGAAAATCACCAGGGCTGTAGCTAAAATTGCATTGGGCCTGCAGGATGTACTTTACCTGGGAAATATGAATGCGAAAAGAGATTGGGGGCATGCAAAGGATTATGTTGAGGCAATGTATCGTATACTACAGCAGGATGTTCCGGAAGATTTTGTAATTGCAACAGGGATCACAACAGAGATCAGGGAATTTGTAAGAATGGCTTTTAATGAGGTGGGTATTGTTGTGGAGTTTAGTGGTACTAAAGAAGAAGAAGTAGGGAAGATAGTTGCATGTAATTCAGAATGTCAGTTACCCTTGGGCACAACAGTGGTAAAAGTGGATCCGAGGTATTATAGACCTACTGAAGTAGAATTACTGATCGGAGATGCAACCAAGGCACGTGAAAAACTAGGATGGGAGCCTGAATATACGTTAGAAAAACTGGTAAAGGAAATGGTTGCGGCTGATATAAGTATTTTCAAAAAAGATACAATTCTTAAAGAAAGAGGCTTTTTAGTCAGAAACCAATACGAATAAAATTCAGCTGGTAAAATGTTTTAAGGATGGATAAAAAAGCCAAGATATGGATAGCCGGACATAGAGGTATGGTTGGTAGTGCTTTAATGCGGAAATTTCAAAAGGAAGGCTACAATAATATCGTAACA
The DNA here is from genome assembly GCA_036676415.1 of Chitinophagaceae bacterium. Lineage (GTDB taxonomy): Bacteria > Bacteroidota > Bacteroidia > Chitinophagales > Chitinophagaceae > JAEZDC01. The sequence goes on along the minus strand of JAKFCX010000055.1, from coordinate 81,671 downwards.
AGAACTTCTGCTGAACTTGACCTGAGAAATCAACAACAGGTTCAACAGTTCTTTGCCATTGAAAAGCCCGAATATGTTTTCCTGGCAGCGGCTCGTGTAGGTGGCATAAAAGCCAACAATACTTTCCGAGCAGAATTCATCTATGATAACCTCATGATGGAAGCTAATATTATAGATGCAGCATATAGAAATGGTGTAGCTAAATTGCTTTTTTTGGGATCTTCCTGCATATACCCGAGACTTGCTTCACAACCGTTGAAAGAAGAATCATTACTAACCGGCCAGCTTGAATATACAAATGAGCCATATGCTATTGCAAAGATTGCCGGCATCAAACTTTGTGAAAATTACCGATTGCAGTATGGTTGCGATTTTATTTGTGCAATGCCAACCAATTTATATGGGCCAAATGATAACTATGATTTGGATAAAAGCCATGTATTTCCTGCATTGATGCAAAAAATAGTCACTGCAAAAAAGAATAACCTTCCTTTTATAGAAGTATGGGGTACAGGCACACCTAAAAGAGAGTTTATGCATGTTGATGATTTGGCCGATGCCTGTTTATTTCTTATCAATAATTATAGTCAGCCACAGATTATTAATGTAGGAGTGGGTGAGGATGTGACAATTTTGGAATTAGCTAACCTGATAAAGAAAATTATCAACTATAAGGGTGAGATTACGACTAACCCATCCATGCCTGACGGCACACCCCGAAAATTAATGGACGTTTCCCGCATCAATGCATTAGGATGGAAAGCTTCGATACCGCTGGAAGAAGGTATTCGAAGTGTTTATGAAGAAGTGAAAGATCGATTCTGATTGAATGAAACCAAGGCTACTTATTATTCATAACCGGCTTGTTGTAGGTGGTCCTGCACTGGATACTATTCCGTTGGCATACCACCTGCGCAACGATTTTGATATTCATATACTATATGGCAATAAGGAAAAAGACGAAACAGAACCATCTTACCTGTTAGAAAAATATAATGGACTAAAGCTAGTAAAGATTCAATCCTTGTACCGAAGTCCAAATCCTTTCAAAGATTATTTCTCCTATCGATTCATTAAAAACTACATCGCTTCTTTTAATCCGCAGATTGTGCATACACATGGCGCAAAAGTTGGTGTTTTCGGAAGACGTGCCGCCAGCAAAGCGAAGGTGCCGTTTATTCTGCACACATTTCATGGTCACCTGTTTCATTCCTATTTTAATAAACTGCTTTCTGCATCTTTAATATTCATCGAACGTGGTTTGTTAAGGTCTACCAACCATATCATCGCCATCAGTGTAACACAACAGCAGGAGTTAAGGTCGTTCCTGAAAATTGATGATCCCAGTAAAGTAAAATTAATACCGCTAGGTGTTGATTACATCGATCAGTCGATGCAATCCCACTATAAGCAGGCCTTCAGGAGAACTTATAAGTTAACGGAAGAAACCATTTGCATTGGGATTCTAGGCAGATTGGTAGAAGTGAAGAATATGGGTTTCTTTATTGAAGTAGTGGAAGAAATACTGAAAAACTCTTCTGCCAACATCCGGTTTTTTGTAGCAGGGGATGGATCAGAGAAAGCTTCGATGATGGAGGAGCTGAATAGCAAGCGAATCAGGTTTACCGAATCACCTCATGATGAAGCACCGGTAGTATTTACTTCATGGGTACAGAATATTCAGAATGTATTAGCGGGCCTGGACATTGTTGTATTGACATCACATAATGAAGGAACGCCAATGTCGTTAATAGAAGCGCAATTGTCTGGTAAACCTGTGGTGGCAGTAAATGTTGGTGGTGTTAGAGATACAATGCTGGATGGTGAAACAGGACTGCTGGTGGCGAGACACGATGTAAAAGAATTTTCAAAGGCGGTAATCAGGTTAATAGAAAATAAGTCTTTGAGAACAGAAATGGGAGAAAAGGCAATGGAGTTTGCTTCACAATCATTTTCTAAGGAAAATGAAGTCAATAGTTTTAGAGCTTTATACAATTGTTATAATAGTTAAGGTATGCATAAGAATATTTTAATTACAGGCGGTGCAGGCTTCATTGGATCTCATGTAGTACGACTATTTGTGAATAAGTATCCGGACTACAAGATCATTAACCTGGATGCACTCACCTATGCAGGTAATCTTGAGAATATTTCTGACATTGACCAGCTGCCAAATTATTTTTTCGAACGAGTGAATATTCTTGATGCAGAAAAACTGGATGCGGTTTTTAGCAAGTACGAAATTACCGATGTAATTCATCTTGCTGCAGAATCTCATGTGGATCGTTCTATTCTTTCGCCACTTGATTTTGTGTACACCAACGTAATCGGTACCGTTAACTTATTAAATACTGCAAAGAAGTTTTGGAAAGATGATTATGACAATCATCTCTTCTATCATATCTCAACCGATGAGGTCTATGGGGCTTTGGGTGATACCGGTTTGTTTACAGAATCAACTCCGTATGATCCCAATTCTCCTTACTCTGCCAGCAAGGCATCTTCCGATCATTTTGTGAGGGCCTATGCTGAAACCTATCATTTAAAAACTGTGATAACGAACTGTTCTAATAATTATGGTCCATACCATTTTCCCGAAAAACTAATTCCCCTTTTCATCAATAATATTTTAAATAAAAAGCCACTTCCTGTGTATGGAGATGGATTGTACACCAGAGACTGGTTGTATGTTAAGGATCATGCTTTAGCAATCGATCTTGTTTTCCATAAAGGATCAAAAGATGAGACATATAATATTGGTGGATTTAATGAATGGAAGAATATAGACCTGGTGAAACTTCTTTGTAAACTCATGGATGAAAAGCTGGGAAATGCTGCAGGAACCAGTGAACAACTGATCACTTATGTAAAAGATCGTCCGGGGCATGACCGACGATATGCCATTGATGCCACAAAGATCAATAAGGAACTGGGATGGAAACCTACTGTTACATTTGAAGAAGGATTAAGCGAAACAATTGATTGGTATCTTCAGAACACAGCCTGGCTGAACAATGTTACATCAGGTGCTTATCAATCTTATTACGAGAATATGTATACCGGCAGATAGTATGAAAGTAGAACAAACACCTTTGAAGGATTGCTATATTATTCACAACACGGTGTTTAGGGATGAGCGTGGTTATTTCTTTGAGAGCTTTAATAAACAGAAATTTTTAGAACAAACCGGGTTGAACATAGGCTTCGTACAGGATAATCAATCGAAGTCTCAATATGGTGTACTACGAGGATTGCATTTTCAAAAAGGAGCATATGCCCAGGCTAAACTGGTTCGGGTGCTGGAAGGAAAAGTGCTGGACGTAGTAGTAGATCTTAGGAAAGGCTCATCAACATTTGGCGAAAGTTTTAGCTTGGAATTATCTGATTCATCGGATACTCAGCTGTTTGTTCCAAGAGGTTTTGCTCATGGATTCCTGGTGCTGAGTGAGACAGCTACTTTTTTTTATAAATGCGATAACCTGTACAACAAAGAATCGGAAGGCGGCCTGGCTTATAATGATCCTGATCTGAAGATTGACTGGAAAATCGATCCTGCATCCATAATTTTATCCGGGAAAGATCAAATCAATCCAACATTCAAGCAATTACAAGCATCACTATGAAAGGAATCATTTTAGCAGGAGGTAGTGGCACAAGATTGTATCCAATTACAAAAGCGATCAGTAAGCAGTTGATGCCGGTGTATGATAAGCCGATGATCTATTATCCGCTTTCTATACTGATGTTAGCCGATATCAGGGATATACTCATCATTACCACACCAGAAGATGCTGAACAGTTTCAGCGATTGTTGGGTGATGGATCTGAAATAGGTTGCACATTCAAGTATGCGGTACAATCTGTTCCGAACGGACTTGCACAGGCTTTTGTAATAGGTAAGGATTTTATTGATGGTGACAAAGTAGCATTGATACTGGGCGATAACATTTTTTACGGTGCAGGATTGAGTGAACTGGTACGTTCTTTTAATAATATAGAAGGTGCTGCCATATTTGCTTACGAAGTAAATGATCCTGAACGGTATGGTGTAGTTGCTTTTGATGATGATCACAATGCTGTTTCAATAGAAGAGAAGCCTGCCAAACCCAAATCGAACTTCGCTGTACCGGGCTTATACTTTTATGATAATACGGTAGTTAAAATAGCAGCAACACTTCAACCTTCTGCAAGAGGCGAGTATGAGATCACAGATGTAAACAGGGTTTATTTAGAACAAGGAAACCTGAAAGTGGGAGTAATGAGTCGTGGTACAGCCTGGCTTGATACCGGAACTTTTGACTCTTTAAGCGATGCTTCAGAATTTGTAAGGGTAATTGAAAAAAGACAAAGCCAGAAGATCGGTTGCATAGAAGAGGTTGCTTTTCGTATGGGCTTTATTGATCAAAAGCAACTGCTTGTTCTGGCCGATAAATATGAGAAAAGCGGCTATGGTCAATACTTACGTAATATAAAACTATAGTGAACACCTTGAACATTGAAGAAGTAATATTGGTGAATGAAAACGATGAGCCAATCGGTGCCATGGAAAAAATGGCGGCTCATGAGCAAGCAGTATTGCATCGTGCTTTCAGTGTTTTTATTTTCAATTCAGGCGATAAAATGCTGTTACAGCAAAGGGCACTCACCAAGTATCACAGTGGCGGTTTATGGACCAATGCATGTTGCAGTCATCCAAGACCAGGGGAGGAAACATTACTTGCCGCTCAACGTCGTTTGCAGGAAGAACTGGGATTTGTTACTGATATAAAAAAAGTATTTGATTTTACTTATAAAGCCTCTTTTGAGAATGGACTGACGGAGCATGAATTCGATCATGTATATGTCGGTTATTTCGATCATCCCATTCATCCAAATCCTGAAGAAGTGAAAGATGTTTCTTTTGTTTCCATGGATGAAATTCTTCAATTACTCCAGCATGAGCCAGCCAGATACACAGCCTGGTTTCATATTGCCTTCCCTAAAGTGTATGATTGGTGGCAACTCTCCCGCTAATCAGTTTCCCTTTCTTTTAATTGCACTACCAACTTATTTGATCAGGTATCTAAATCCCAGATAAACTTTCCTTCCTTGCAGTGGAGCAAAATTGTAAGATGGATCAAATGTGTAACCATTCGGATTTGTAACTGGATCATTTGCATATTTATCAAACGGATCTTCCGGTCTCATAATAGGATTTGACGGAAGAAAATTCAGCAGATTCTTTATTCCTCCATAAAACTCCCAGCCCTTGATCGTTTTTTTTGTTAGCTGAAGATTGGCTAAACAAAACCATGGTGAGTACTCCGGCCGATAATCATTGGGTAAAATCGGTAATCGCATTGGGCCATACCAGTTACCGGTAACATCGACCACAATGTATGGTTTTGGAAATGTTTTACTGAATGAAAATGTGCCACTCCATTTTGGTGCCTGTACCTGTTGTTGCTTCACCAGTTTTCCTGAACCATTGTCTCTTTTCTGGTAAACATCCATATAGCTGATACCAAAATTGAATTTGTTGTTGTGCGATTGAGTCCAGTCTGCATTAACTGAGATACCTTTTCCTATACCATGACCAGAAAGATTCTGATAAATGATCTTGTTAGGATCAGTATCATAATCGGGAATGATCTTATTGAAATAATAGGAGTAAAAAATATTGGCTTCCACAAAACCGGAACCTTTAGATGAACGAAGATTCCATTGCCAGTTAAGAATAGAATTAAATGAACGTTCCGGTTTTAAATCTTCAGCAATCACCACATCTCTTGCACCTGTTAGCGCAGCATGATCTTCCGTAAAAATGTTCACTACACGAAAGCCGGTACCAGTACTTAATCGAAACGTATGATTTGTTGCCGCCTGTAGTTTTAGCGCTAATCGAGGACTAAAAACAAGTCCATGAACAGCGTTATGATCTAATCGTATTCCTGTAAGTAATGTATTATTGCTGCTGATATTCCATTCGTTTTGTACAAACAAACCGGGTAAATATATTTTCTCGGGTTTTGCTGTTGCAGTAGTGTTATCATCATAATAGGTAAAACGCTGTGCAACTCCTGCCAGGAGATGATGTTTATGATTTATTTGCTTTGTCCAATGAAGTTGAAGGAAAGCAATATGCTGCTGGGCCATGTAAGCAGTTGTTCCATAATAGGAGTTTTGATCGTGCATGTTTGCAGACCAGTTTAAAGTGAATTGCTCTTTTGTTGGCAACTCGTATGTGCCAAACAACTCAGCTCTTTTTGTATAGATACTCTCTCCATAAACACTATCGCCACCACGAAAACCGGTGTTCCAATTCATTTGTCCACCCCAACGGTCTTCATAGTATAATCTTGCCCCAGCCTGGAAAATTTTCTTATTCTTTCTTTCAAAATTCCATTTGTTGAACAGTGACACTCTATTTTGAAGTGTAACATCTGCAAAGCCATCCTTGTTATTGTCACCAGGATCATTGTAAGCAAAATAATTAAGCCCGATAAGCCCATTTGCTTTCTTCAGTTTCAACTTCATACCAACATCGAGGTTCATTTCGTTCCAGGAAGAATAGTTGATGTCGGCAATAATTTTCGGTGCTTTCGTTGCATTCTTTGTGATCACATTGATCGTTCCTCCCATTGCTTCTGAACCATACAAAGAAGCTGCCGGGCCTTTAATGATCTCCACTCTTTCTATCATTGATAGTGGAATTCCCATCAGGCCGTATACAGTTGCCAAGCCACTAACAATCGGCATTCCATCGATCAATACCTGTGTATAGGGGCCTTCCATTCCATTAATATGAATATCTCCGGTGTTGCAGATATTACAATTCAATTGGGGTTTTACACCATTTACCTGGCTTACTGCTTCGAACAGATTTGCCGGAGCTGACTTCTGAAAAAACTTTGGTGTGTATACCTCTACTGGTACAGGGCTTGAAGCTTTGGAAACTTCTTTCATCGTACCTGTTACAACAACTTCGGTTAGTTCATTTTCATCTTCTGTAATATCAATTAATATTTCAATTGGTTCATTCTTTACAACAACCTCTTTTGTTACTGATTGAAAGCCCAAGGCCGATATCCTTAATAAATATTTTCCTGTAGTAGCCTGGAATTCAAAAGCACCTGAAGAATCGGTAATAATGGATTGTTTTTTCGGTTGAATAGTTACCGTTGCTGCTATCACAGGTTTGCCATCGGATAATATTTTTCCTTTAATCGGTTGCTGGGCTACCAATTGAATAGCTAGTAAAAGAAAAAGTATAGCAAGGAAATATTTCATTTTTAGATTAGTCTAAATTTTAATTCAGACAAACTTAAACATTTATTTCAAATAACAAAAAACCCTGCCAATTTATTGACAGGGTTTGCTGAATATTGTTCCTCAGTCGAAGTGTGCAACGCCAGCCCGAAAGATTCATTCTGGCGGGCAACAGGAGTTACGTCTATATTCTTCAGCTCAGTTCATAAAATTTTACAACTTTACACCGAAACTAACATACCAACCTCTTGCATCTGAAGGCATTAAGCCAGGACCTGGGTAACCTCCTGCTCTTCTGGTAAAGTATTTTTCGTTTGTTAAATTGTTTACACCGGCTTTAAATGTGTAGCTATTTACACGGTAGGTAGCTGCAATATCAGTGATGGTATAAGAAGGAATAAGGCCGGTAGTTGCTGCCGCATTTGGCATTACAGTATTATTTGCATCACTAAAGGCTTCACTCACATAACTAACCTGCCCTGTTAAAGACAAACCTTTATAAAAAAAACTAACACCACCTCTGAAAATATGTTCCGGTGCATTCTCTACTTTCTTATCGTTTAATTTTGAAGTGCCTGCAGTGAATTCATCATAACGTGCATGTGTGTATGCATAAGAACCGAATATAGAGACTTCACCTGCAACATTTTTAATTATGCCAGCCTGCATCAGGTTATACTCGATAAGACCTTCAAAACCTTTACTAACGCTATTGCCCACATTTGTTTTTAAATTTCTTCCTGCCACAACACCACTGATGTTACCAATACGATTATTATAGTTCAGGTAGAAAACACCCAGGTCAAATGTCAGGTAGTTCTTCAGTTTACCACGATATCCCAGGTCTATATTGTATGAATGAGCATCCTGGAGATTTGCGTCGATACTGTCTGTTGTAGACGCAACCGCAAGATCGGCAAACTGCATTGGGCGATATGATTGGGTAAAGTTTGCATATACTTCGGTATTTCCGATATGGTATTCTGTTCCTACGCCAAGTAATAAAAAGTTCCTGCTTCTCTTTTGATCACGAATGGTATTTGGAGTAGTTCCTGAGTAACTTAATCTTCCATTTGCTGTGGTAGATACACTTTCAAATCTTGCAGCAGGGATGACAATGAAATCTTTTGTTATACGAAATACATTTTCAACAGCAGCAGAAAAATTATCTGTAGCAAAATCCATATCCTGTGGGAAAGTAGCGTCGACAATTGAATAATTATCATCAACACCGGTTGTTCCCTTACCATTCTTAAATCGATCTGTTTTGCCGTGGAAGAATCTTGCTGAAGCAGTTAAAGTTTGAGTTAATTTCCCGATACTATAATTAGTAAGATATCTCAGTTCAGCTCCATAGTTCCTGTATTTATCAATATCAACCACACGATTATTGTACTGCCTTGTACCTGCATTGATCGTGTCTTTAATGTTAATGCCTTGCATGAAACCTACGCTGTTTCTGTCACCACGAAGGCCGAATACTTTAAGATTGAAAATATTGTTGTCATTCAACTTATAATCAACCGTTGCTGCAGCAGTCAGCCATTCGAGATTGAACCAGTTACGGCTTCTTCCTGATTGTTGAATATCTGCTTTAAACATTGAATCAGTTAAACCACCAGGCTGCTGGCTTAACATGGAAAAACGAAGTACTTCTATGTTTGCCTTTAATTTCTCACTTAATTTATAAGTAAACGTGGCAAAGCCGGTGTTGGTTTTATATGCACTGTTCTCACGGAATCCATCTGCATTACGGTGATCGAAGAATGCATAATAATGAGAATTTTTTGTGGCACCACCAATTGAATTGAAGGTATTGATCAAACCGAAACTTCCTACGGTATTGATCGACTCAAACTCGAAAGGTTTTGTGATCTCGCTTCCGTTTTTAATCACATAGTTGAACATACCGCCGATCTGTGGTCCATACTGCAATGAACCTGCACCTTTAACGATCTGCAATCTTTGCACTGCAGCCAAAGGTGGATTATAATAAGCCTCAGGATAACCAAATGGATCAGCAGAAATATCATATCCATTTTGACGAACATTGAAATCCCAACTGCGGTTAGGGCTTAATCCTCTTGTTGCAATACCTATCTGGATACCACTTCCATCACTTTCCCAAATATGAATACCAGGAACTTTTGCAAGCACCTGCCGCATATTGTTCATTACAATATTTCCGTTCACATTATTCAGCACAACCAGTGCATTCTTCTTTCCGGCAAAAATGTGTGTACCAACAATCTCTGGAAGTTGATGAATATCGTTACGGGTATTCTTACCAACAACAGTAATATCCGGTAAAAATTCTTTAGCAGTTAATGTGTCTCCTTTCCCGTCTGAGTTTAGGTTGGATTGCTGTCCATAGGCCGAAACTCCTAATGCAACTGCAACAACAACAAGTAGTCTTTTGTACATATTCCTTTATTGAGGCACAAAAGTGCTCCAGAACAAAAGGAAAGGCTTACGGAATCGGAAAGAGCAAGTTACGCAATCAGGAAATAAAAAGAGAGGTGTTATGAGACAAGCAGTTGTGCATGAATGAAACTTTGGTTGCGTCGCACTCTTGTACTGCAACAATAATATGAGCTGATGACTTCTCATGATTAACTACATCACTTTTTTACCATTCAAGTATGTAGACTTCACCTTCACATTCAAAATCTCCTTCTCCTCCACTTTCATCAAATCCTTATCAAGCATAATAAAGTCTGCTTTCTTGCCAACTTCTAAACTGCCTATTTCTTTTTCCATAAACCCTGCTTTTGCAGCCCAGATCGTCATTCCACGAATGGCTTCTTGTCTTGTAAGTGCATTTTCTGTTTGAAAACCGTTAGAAGGAAAACCGGAAGCATCTTTTCTTATCACTGCAGCAAGGAAAGTTTTGAAAGGTGAAATATCTTCTACCGGGAAATCTGTTCCAAGTGGTATCCATCCATTCTGTTGCAATAATTGTTTGTAGGCATAAGCTCCTTTAATTCTTTGGGCACCCAGTCTGTCTCCGGCCCAATACATATCACTTGTGGCATGTGTTGGCTGCACAGAAGGAATAATACTATTGACGCTAAACATGGCAAAATCATTTTGATTTACGACTTGAGCATGTTCAATTCGCCAGCGTTTATCATTCTTCCCATTCAAATATTTTGCGTAAATGTTAAGTATTGTTCTGTTACCTGAATCTCCAATGGCATGTGTGCACATCTGGAATTCTGTTTTACTTAAGATGTTTGCAACAGAATCAAAATGAGAAGGACCACTTAATAAAAAACCACCCCATCCTGGTTTATCACTATATGGTTCTAACAAACAGGCACCACGACTACCCAAAGCACCATCACCATATAACTTAAATCCTTTTACAAAAAGCTTATCTGTTTTATAAGGCCCTTTTTCTAAGAAAGCATCATAATTTTCTTTTGCATCACTCAGCATTACATATAAACGCATCTGCAGTTTGTCATCTTTCTGCAGTGCATCTATAATCTCTACTTCACTATGATTTATTCCACAATCAGTGATAGTCGTTAATCCTTGTGCAAAACAATTCTTCTGAGCAGCCATCAACCATTTTTCATAATCAGCTTTTGTGGCTTTAGGAATCACTTTATCAACAAGCGTTTCGGCATTATCAATCAAAACACCTGTCAGTTTGCCATCTTTTGTTTCTATCTCACCACCAACTATGGTTTGTGCCGGTTGAATTCCTGCTAATTCCAATGCTTTTGCATTTGCAACTGCAGCATGGCCATCCACTCTACCGATCATTACAGGCTTATCAGGAAATAAAATATTCAGTGAGTCGTTCGTTGGAAATTGTTTACCGGGAAATTTGTTCTGGTCCCAGCCTCTTCCTCTGATCCATGGCTCATTTGGATGTTCATCAGCAAACTGTTTTACTCGTTGTAATACTTCCGTCCAGCTACTACATCCAAACAAATTCACTTCAAACAGACTCTTTCCATAGCCTACAAAATGTGCATGGGCATCTATGAAACCAGGATAAATGATCTGGCCTTCTGCATTGATCGCTTCTCTGCCTGAATATTTCCTCATGATCTCATCATTCGTACCCACAGCTACTATTTTGCCATCGCTGATAGCCATAGCTTCAGCAACAGAAAATGTTGAATCAACTGTATAGATCGTTGCGTGATGAACAATCAGATCAACTTTTTTTACTGAGCAGGATAGTGTCAATAAGATCAAGGGGAGAAAGAAAAACTTTCGCATAAGAGTAGTTTGCAGCTACAAGTTTACGAACAAACGAGAAACAAGAAACGAGAAACAATTTTATCTCAACAGGTCACAAGGTTTTAATCCTGTATGTTTTTTAAATGCAGCGGAGAAATGCGAAATAGAAGAATAACCCAGCAAAGCAGATACGTCTGTTACACTCAAAGACTTTTCATACAACAGGTATTTTGCATGCTCCATTCTTTGTTGCTGGTAAAAATCGAAGATTGTGGTACCAAAAACTTCCTTAAAACCTTTCTTCAGGTAACATTCATTCATTGCCACCTTACGGCTGAGTTCTTTAATTGTGATGGGATCACCGATATGCTGTAACAATATTTCCCTGGCAAGATAAATACGATCCCTTCCACTTTCGTCGGCAAGGAATTTACAGGTGAACGTTTCTGCATCTCTTTCCTCAACTAAACATTCAAGGCTGTAGAGCAACAGTTCATGAACCTTGGCATTCACAAATATGTTCTCCAATGCTCCTGAATAACTATGATTCAATAAAGCATCCAGCACAAAACGCTTTTTATTACAGATGGGAAATATCTTGGTAAAAGAGGATGGATGTTTAAATGCAAGTACTTCATCTTTCCTGTTTGTTAGTTTAACGTTATGTACAAACTGGTGAAGAAAAGTAGAAGTAAAGTGAAAATTGAATACATCAACTGTCTGCATTTTTCCACTGCAGTTCATTGTTGGGATCTCAGGACAGTTGCCACAGCTTTTTTCAGGGCAATATTTGTTTCCGGTAGTGCAAAAACGCAGTTCGAGGTAATTGTCTTCAGGTCTTGAAGGACTAAAGTGATACACCATCATACCTGTATCTTCTGCAACCCATGGATGTTGGGCATAATGCCTGCGGATCATGTAGTTGATGGAACCTGGAATGACCTGTTCTTTCTGGTACAAAACCTCTAAACTCGGCTCAATGCCATTCTTGTGTGCAACTTTTAGTATGTCTAGTGCCTGGAGCAATGAATATAGACGATTGTTTGTGTTAGAAGCTGCAAATTTAATGTATAAACATGGGTATTTCAACTGATGACGGTCATGGTACGGTCATTAACATAGTTTTAAGCCAATTAGTATGTGTTGAGTAGCGACATATAAGTATAAGGGAGTACCTCAGAGATAATACTTGGTTTATAGGGTATCGGTGAATCTCCTCTCGTTGATTTGACACAACAGGCTTTGAAAAAGGAGCCTGGAGCTGGTGCAAAAAACGTTGAAAACAGTTGTGAAATCAAGGCTGAATTTCAGGGAAAAACCGTTGATTTTCGGTAGTTTTGCGAGCCTTTAAATTATTATAGTAATCCATCCCAGATAAGGACATTTATGAGTGAAGAATTAGAGATTCCAGTAGCCGGTTATGGTGCTGATAGTATCCAGGTTTTAGAAGGACTTGAAGCGGTAAGAAAAAGACCGGCAATGTATATTGGTGATGTTGGCATGAAAGGTTTGCATCATCTTGTTTACGAGGTTGTAGACAACTCTATTGACGAGGCTTTGGCCGGTCATTGTAAGAATATTGATGTAGTGATCCATGAGGATAATTCTATCTCCGTTAAAGATGACGGTCGTGGTATTCCTACAGCAATGCATACGAAAGAGAAAAGATCAGCACTTGAAGTAGTGATGACTGTGTTGCATGCCGGAGGTAAGTTTGATAAAAACACTTACAAGGTTTCGGGTGGATTGCATGGAGTAGGTGTGAGTTGTGTGAATGCCCTGAGTATAAAACTGCATGTGACTGTTCAACGTGACGGTAAAATTTACGAGCAGGAATACAGCTGTGGTGCTCCACAATATCCTGTTAGGGAAATCGGTGAAACTGAGAATACAGGTACTAAAGTTCATTTCTGGCCTGACCTTTCTATTTTCCAGGTGAGTGAATATTCAAAAGAAATACTGGAAGGACGTTTAAGAGAACTTTCTTACCTGAATAAGCGTATCAACATTACATTAACAGACCTGCGTGAATTGAATGAAGCAGGAGACCCTTACGTTAATACATTTTACAGCGAAGGTGGTATTGTTGAGTTTGTTGAAATGCTGGACAGGAACAGCAAACGAATTCCGATCATTGCCAAGACATTGTATTTCGAGGGTCTTGATGAAAATACCAATGTGGCTGTTGAAGTTGCGATGAGTTATAACGATGACTTTAAAGAGCACATCTTCTCTTATGTAAACAACATCAACACCATTGAAGGTGGTACACACGTTACCGGTTTCAGAAGAGCATTAACCAGAGTGTTTAAATCGTACGGGGATAAGGAAGGATTATTCGAAAGAGCAAAAGTTGAAGTAGAAGGTGATGATTTCAGGGAAGGATTGAGTGCGATCATCTCTGTAAAAGTTCCGGAACCACAGTTTGAAGGACAGACAAAAACCAAGCTGGGTAACAGTGAAGTTTCAGGTGTGGTTGACCAAACAGTAAGCAGGATTTTACAGGCTTACCTGGAAGAGAATCCTAAAGAAGCCAAAAATGTTATCTCTAAAATAGTATTGGCAGCACAGGCCAGAGTTGCGGCAAAAAAAGCAAGAGAACTTGTTCAACGTAAAACGGTATTGAGTGGTGGTGGATTACCTGGTAAGTTAGCTGACTGTTCTGAAAGGGATCCTGAAAAATGCGAATTGTACCTGGTGGAGGGAGACTCAGCAGGTGGTACGGCAAAACAAGGTCGTGACAGAAGTTACCAGGCCATTCTTCCTTTACGTGGTAAGATACTGAACGTGGAGAAAGCAATGGAGCACAAGATATATGAGAATGAAGAGATCAGGAATATGTACACAGCTCTTGGTGTAACTGTAGGAACAGTGGAAGATCCGAAGGCTTTAAACATTGCCAAGCTGCGTTATCATAAGTTAATCATCATGACCGATGCTGATGTGGATGGATCTCACATTGCAACTTTGATACTGACATTCATTTTCCGTTATATGACAGAATTGGTAGAGCAGGGATATGTTTATATAGCTCAACCTCCACTGTATCTTATAAAGAAGGGCAAAGAACAGGAGTATGCATATAATGAAGAGCAACGTAAAGCTTTGATTGAAAAACTTGGCCAGGGAAAGGATGACAGTGTTACTATTCAGCGATACAAAGGCCTGGGTGAAATGAATGCAGATCAGCTTTGGGAAACAACGATGGATCCTGCCAGAAGAACATTGAAACAGGTGACGATTGACAGTGCTGCAGAAGCAGATAGAATATTCAGCATGTTAATGGGTGATGAAGTTGCACCAAGAAGAGAGTTCATTGAAAGCCATGCAAAATATGCAAGAATAGATGTCTAAAGACAATTTCACAATAAAGCAAAAGCAGGATGTAATTATCCTGCTTTTTTTATGAGCGGTCATAATCGATTTTAGATTTTTAAAGAATGGTTAAAATGATAATTGAATTATTCACATAGATATTTTGTTATACGTAAGGTGTTTCTTTTGCATCCATTATAAACTTAAAAAACCCTTTTATGAAAAGACTCGTTTTAATTTTAGCGCTTGGAGCTTTCGGATTTTCAGCCTCATCCCAAAACACTGACGACAAAAAAACAACTGCAGGAACCACTTTAAGTATTGGTGTAGAAACTGCATTACCGCTTGGTAAATTTGGAGATGTTCATGGCTTCGGTATTGGTGGCAGTGCAAAAGTTGGCATTCCTGCAGGTGCTGGAGCTGTTACACTTTCTGGTGGATATATTAACTACAGCGGTAAAGAGTACACTGCCGGAACTGTAACTTTCAAAACTTCATCCATGTATTTGATTCCTTTGAAAGCGGGATATCGTTTCAATATTGGTGAAAGCGGATTCAACTTAGAACCACAGGCTGGCTATTCATTAGGAAAAGGAAGTAGTGGCGGATTTACCTATGCAGGTAACATTGGTTATTTAATCAACAACCAGATTGACATTGCTGTACGTTACGAAGGCATTTCAAGAAGTGGCGGAACTATGTCTTTTGCAGGTTTGAGAGTAGCCTACAATTTCGGTTTGTAAGAACTAACATTATTATAAAAAAATCCCGCATCTGCGGGATTTTTTTTGTCAGGGATTGTCTTTTATTCTCTTTGATGAAAAGCGTTGTGTGACGAAATAAATGATCATAAAAGCTACTAACACAAGTATACCGGTAAGTGCAGTGTTTGGTGTATTGATAGTAATGCTCACTCCTACAAAAGCATACACAGCAATAAATATCAAAGGCAGCAAAGGGAACAGCCTCATTTTATAAATACCTGTTCCATCAAGATGTTTTGTCTCTCTTCTTAACTTAAAAATCGTAGCACTGCTGGCAATCATTCCAAAACAGTCGAGGAAAATTGTAAAACTTAATATGGCATCAAAAGTTTGGGCAAAGAATAATATGATAATGCACATTGCTGCAAACACTGTCAGCGAAACTGTAAGCACATTCTTTTTGTTCTGGCGGGAAAATACTTTCGGTAAACTTCCTTCTTCACCCATAGCATACATCACTCTGGGATTGCTCAGCAACAAAGTATTTACATAAGCCAGTACACCAAAAAACAGGAAGAAAGAAAAAACATTTGCACTCTGGCTTCCAAACACTTTATTGATAACAGCGTAAGCGATTTCTTTTTCGCCTTTCATCTCGTTAAAGCCAACGATGGTATAGTAGCTCAGGTTAACCAGTAAATACAAACCAATAATGATGGCGATACCAAAGAAGATACCTCTTGGAATATTTTTCTGCGGTTTTTCTACTTCACTTCCAAAATTTATCGTTTGCTGGTAGCCTCCATATGTAAACGAAACTGCAATAAGGCTTATTCCGAGGCTTTGAATCCAGCTCATGGAAGTTGTTGAATCCTGTGCAGCAACTGAAGTGGCGTTTGCATCATTTCCAAAGAACAAAGCAGATATAAGCAGCAACACCATCCCGATCTTGATGATCATTAATACGTTTTGCGTCCTCGTGCTGACCTTCAGACCCATCAGATTAATGCCGTAGAATAGAATGATGGCAACACCACTTAGCAAGGCTTTATCAATATCAGACGATATAAATTCAGGATATAGTTTACCAATGTATCCACTTCCAATCAGCGCTACAACACTAAGGCTGGCTGCATTGCTGATTAATATAATACAATTTATAGCAAAGGCGATACTGGGATGATATGCATACGAGAAGATTTTATAATATCCACCTGTTACCGGATAACGGCTTCCAATCTCTGCATAAGTTAAAGCACCACACAGGGCAACAATACCGCCAACAATCCAGGCCGTAAAATAAACTGAGGGCTCAATAGCATCTTTTGCACTGGTGGCTGCAGCTCTGAATATGCCCATTCCTATTACAAGTCCCACCACGATCATGGTGAAGCTGAAGAGATTGATCTTTTGTTTTCCCTGCATCATTAAATGTAATAAGAAAATGTACTTCGCTTTCAGAAAATGTGCACAGGCAGGTGGAAAACAAAATTCATGATGCAATGCCGAGTTTCTACATTTGCAGCAGATCTGGTTTCGATGACGAGTTTGTTCAGTAAAGTGCTGAACCATGAAGTGAGTGACACAACGGACGACGCAAAAAGTTGTGAAGCTGGCTAAATAAAATTCTTCAAAGATTAAAGGGAAATCGGTTAAAGTCCGATGCTATCCCCGTAGCTGTAAGCTTTATGAATGGTGAATAGTGAATGGTGAATTCCATTTAATATTCTGATTCATTTTCTGCTGAAAACAAACCACTGTTTATTTTAAACGGGAAGGTTCAGCAATAAAGCAAGCCAGAAGACCTGCCAGAACTACATTTTTAATCTGAGCTTTCGGGTGAGAAGCCGGAGATGACCTTCCCAGCCTTCCTAAAGGACGGTGCAGGCCAGGTTCATTTCTATTCTTTCATTTACGGAGGTTCATAAACAAACAATTTGCTTATGAACAGGAAATTTTTCACAATTGCATTAATGGCTGTTTCTATAACAGCATTTGCACAACAGGATTCAACAAAGACAAAAGAGCTGGATGCAGTAACTGTTACCGCATCAAAAATTGAACAGAAGCAGAGCGCTACGGGGAAAGTAGTAACTGTGATCACCAAAGAACAGCTCGAAAAAAGCTCCGGTAAAACCGTTTCGCAAATCTTAAATGAGCAGGCCGGTATCGTTATCAATGGTGCATATAATGCAGCAGGCAGTGTACAAACGGTGTATATGCGAGGAGCATCACCAGGAAGGGTTTTGATATTGATGGATGGAATTCCTGTGAACGATCCTTCTTTCATTAACAATGAGTATGACCTCAACTTTTTTTCCATTAATGAAGTGGAAAGAATAGAAGTATGTAAGGGTGCACAGTCAACTTTATATGGAAGTGATGCCATTGCAGGTGTTATTAATATCATTACCGTAAACAAAGAGATTACCAAACCGTTTAACGTAAAAGCCACTGCAGCATACGGAAGTTTCAACACCTTTAAAGGGAATGTTCAGTTGTTTGGTAAGCAAAATAAGTTCACTTACAATTTGCGATATGCAAGGTTGAGTACTGATGGTTTTTCGTCAGCATACGACAGCAGTGGAAAAAAGGATTACGAGAAGGATACATATAAGGGAAATGTAATCAGTGCCAGCTTACAATACCAGTTAAGTAAACAAATCTCATTCAGAGGATTCTCTCAGTACAGTGGCTACAAGTCCGATATTGATGCATCCATATTCACAGACGAAAAAGATTATTACATCGACAATAGTGTACATACCAGTGGTGTTTCATTTAATTATAAAGGCGAAAAAGTTACCGTTACTGCTAATTATCAGTATGCTGATCTTGAGAGAAAATATTTAAATGACAGCGGGTTTATTGCAGGTTTCACAAAATATGAAAGCAATGCTTACAAAGGAAGAACACAGTTTGCAGAAATATTTGCAAGCGTTAATTTGGGTGGGGGATTTACACTTTTACAAGGAAGCGATTACCGATATGGATTGATGAATAATGATTATTTATCGATTTCTTCTTTTGGTCCTTATGCAAGTAAATTCAAAGACACTTCAGTAAGCCAGGCTTCTTTGTATGCATCGTTAATGTTCAACAGCGTAAACAAAAGATTTAATGCTGAGGTTGGTGGCAGAATTAATGTGCATAGCCGTTATGGAAGTAATCACACCTATACTTTCAACCCTTCATATAAGATCAATGATCATTACAGGGTATTCGGAAGTATTGCCAGTGGGTTTAAAGCTCCTTCCATTTACCAGGTATATGATAATACGGTTGGCAACAGGGAACTGAAAGCGGAAAAATCAGTTAACTATGAGATCGGGTTCAGTCAGCAACATAATAAGATGAGCAGCAGATTGGTGTATTTCTATCGCACTATCAAAGACGGAGTGGATTTTAATTACATCAGTTTTAAATATTTCAATTTTGTAAAACAGATTGTAAGAGGACTGGAGTATGAGATCAAAGTACAACCTGTTGCAAAGCTCGATATCAGTGCTAATTACACGTTTCTTTCATCCACCGAAACAACACAAAGCAGGGAGACTTTTAAAGATACATCATACTCATACCTGTTAAGAAGACCAAGACATAATCTCAATCTTGCAATGGGTTACCAGTTCACACCAGGTTTTTTTGCAAGCGTAACCGGGAAGTACGTTGGCAGCCGAAACGATGTAGGTGGTTATATGGCTTCAGATGTTGAACTGGAAGATTATCACATGATAAATATGTATGCAGAATACAAGTTGAAGAAGCGGTTCAAGTTTTTTGTGGATGCACAGAATATTACCAGCAAAAAGTTCTTCGACATTCGAGGATACAATGCAGCTCCTTTTATGATGACAGGTGGAATTACATTGACACTATAGATTTCTTCTAATATTTGCAAAACCGGCCCAGGCCGGTTTTTTTGTACTGTACTTTGTAAAATCTGGTTCATTATCAAAGCCTCATGTTATAGATTTGCATTATAAATTATCATCATGGATTTTGATATTGACAACCTGCTGACGGTGACCTTTACATTATTCGCTGTGATAGATGTGATCGGTTCTATTCCATTATTAATTTCTCTCAAAGAGAAAATGGGTGGTATAAGATCGTTGCCTGCAACATTAATATCGGGAGCTTTAATGATTTTGTTTCTTTATCTCGGCGATCCTTTCCTGAGAATGATGGGTGTAGACGTAAGATCGTTTGCTGTGGGTGGTTCAATCGTTATCTTTTTGCTTGGATTGGAAATGGTGCTTGGGCATGAAATTTTTAAAAGCGACAAAGATGTAAAAGCCGGCACACTGGTTCCGATTGCATTTCCTATCATCGCAGGTTCAGGAACACTTACAACGGTAATGTCGTTAAAAGCAAATTTCCACGAGACTTATATTTTGTTGGGAATATTAATAAACCTGCTGGGGGTCTATCTTGTTCTTATTTCTTTACGGTGGATTGAAAGAGCTTTAGGCAAAGCAGGCTTACTGGCGGTAAGAAAATTCTTTGGAGTGATACTCATAGCCATAGCAGTAAAAATATTCAGCAGTAATCTTCAGGCATTTGGTAAATAGGATGAATCCATATCTTAACACTTTGTGAACTAGCAACTGTACAGTCCTAACTTTTACTTAAATCGGCGAGTGTTGTAACTGTAATTAAATGACTGGCATTTGTCTTGGACGAATATTGTATATGGAGTTTCCTAAGAATTTTTTAATCAATTATAAGAACCAGCCGATACCGGTCTACGTGGTAGGCGATATAAGGTATCGATACTTTGTTGCAAAGATTCCCAAAGAAGGTGAAGTGCATCTGAATCTTGATTTTGAAGAGGATGGACGAATGAAGTGGATTGAAGTAAACGGCACTAAATCTGAAAGAGCCATTGAAATAGGTAAAACGATTTCAAGACAAATGGAAAAAGATGGCTATAGGTTGGATAAACTAAAATTACAAATGTAGAATTACAGGGGAGGAGTTACTCAGAATCCAGCCTTCTTGAACTCTCCCTGGTAATTAACTCCAATAATCTTAAGATATCAATAACTTTTGTGGCCTCGACAGGAATCGAACCTGTATCTGGAGCTTCGGAAACTCTTATACTATCCATTGTACTACGAGGCCTTCCGGCAAAAATATAGATTAGAAGCATCCAAGCCTTATCTGTTTTATTCCACCTCTTTAGATTGATAAACAATACACTCAACCGGAAATTCCGCTTATTTATTATCAGGTGTCAATCCTTAACTTCGCAGCCTTAAAAACCGCCAATAACAGGATGAGTGTGAAGTACAGGGAATTTTCCCAATTGAATTTACCGGCAATCGAAAAGGAAATACTTGCTAAATGGCATGAGAGCCAGGCCTTTGAAAAAAGTATGAGCCTGAGAGATGGTGCCCAGCCTTTTGTATTTTATGAAGGTCCGCCAAGTGCTAATGGAATGCCGGGTATTCACCATGTTATCTCAAGAACATTGAAAGACATGGTTTGCCGCTATAAAACCATGCAGGGCTTCCAGGTAAAACGTAAAGGTGGCTGGGATACTCACGGACTTCCTGTTGAACTGGGTGTTGAAAAAGAGTTGGGCATTACTAAAGAAGATATTGGTAAAAAGATAAGCGTTGAAGAATACAACCAGAAATGCCGTGAAGCTGTTCTTCGGTATAAAGACAAATGGGATGAACTCACCACTAAAATGGGTTACTGGGTTGATCTGAATGATCCATATATCACGTTTGATAATAATTACATTGAAACACTCTGGTGGTTATTAAAACAATTGTACAGTAAAGGATTACTGTATGAAAGTGTAAGCATCCAGCCATATTCTCCAGCTGCCGGAACAGGTTTAAGTTCTCACGAATTAAATCAGCCTGGCACTTATAAGGATGTGAAAGATACCAGTGCTGTGGTGATGTTTAAGATAGTCAACGAGTCATTTGTCAATAGGTCATTTATGAAAGAATTTGACTTCACTGACTTAATGACCAATGAGTTTTTCTTCCTTGCATGGACCACAACTCCATGGACACTTCCTTCCAACCTTGGATTGACTGTTGGTCCGGAAATAGATTACGCCCTGGTAAAAACCTTCAATCCTTACACTCACCTTCCGATCAATGTTGTTCTTGCAAAACCTTTGCTGGGAAAATATTTTAAACCGGAAGGCGAGAATGGAGATTTTGATAATTATTCCGCAGAAGTAAAACTCCTTCCCTGGAAAATTCTAAAAGAGTTCAAAGGAAAAGAGGTTGAAAATGTTCGTTACGAACAACTCCTCCCTTACCAGGCAAACTCAATCGAAGCAATAAAAGAGATCACACCTGGTGCTGATCCTTTCAGAATATTATTAGGTGATTTTGTTACTACCGAAGATGGTACAGGTATCGTTCATACAGCTCCGGCTTTTGGTGCTGATGACTATAAAGTAGGAAAGAAATACAATATCGGTATCCTCACCATGGTTGATCGTGAAGGAAAATTTGTTGATGGCTTGGGTGAGTTCAGCAATCGTTTTGTAAAAGATTATAAGAACGATAAAGATTATGCTGATGTAAATGTTGACATTTCTGTCAAGCTAAAAAAGGAGAACAGGGCTTTTAAAGTTGAAAAATACGAACACAGTTATCCGCATTGCTGGAGAACTGATAAACCCATTCTTTATTATCCGTTAGATGCATGGTTCATCAGAACCACTGCATTAAAAGATAGAATGGTTGAGCTGAATAAGACCATCAACTGGAAACCAAAATCAACCGGTGAAGGAAGATTTGGTAACTGGCTGGAGAATATGGTTGACTGGAACTTGTCACGTTCAAGGTTCTGGGGAACTCCACTTCCTATCTGGAAAACAGAGGATGGTGAGGAAGAAATTTGTATTGGCTCGATCGAAGAGCTTAATGAAGGTATCAGGAAAGCCAGCGAACTGTTAGGTGGTGATGTAAATAAGAATTACCTGCATGAGGGAATTCTTGACCTGCACAAACCTTATGTCGATGACATCGTTCTTGTTTCTCCTTCAGGCAAACCCATGAAACGTGTGCCTGATTTGATCGACGTATGGTTCGATTCTGGTGCGATGCCTTATGCTCAATGGCATTTTCCCTTTGAGAATGTAAAAACCTTCGCAGAAAATTATCCGGCTAATTTCATAGCCGAAGGTGTTGACCAGACAAGAGGTTGGTTCTACACTTTACATGCGCTGGGTTCTTTGTTGAAAGAATCTATTCATGATGAGTTGAAGAAGCATGGAATAGAAGTTTCAGATAAAAAGTTTCCTGGGCTTGCTTACAAAACAGTTGTTTCAAACGGTCTTGTTTTAGACAAGAACGGTAACAAAATGAGTAAACGTCTTGGTAATGTAGTCGATCCTTTTAAAACCATTGAAACCTTCGGTGCTGATGCAACAAGATGGTATCTGATCACCAATGCATCTCCATGGGATAATCTCAAATTTGATATCGACGGCATCAAAGAAGTGCAGCGTAAATTCTTTGGTACATTATATAATACCTATCAATTCTTCGCTTTATATGCCAATGTGGATGGCTTTGCTTTCAGAGAAGCATACATTCCTTTGGAAGAAAGAGCTGAAATAGATCGATGGATATTATCATCACTCAACTCACTCGTTAAAAAAGTGAAGGAAGCGATGGATGATTATGAGCCAACTATTGCAGGAAGAGCCGTAGAAGAATTTTTGGATGAACACCTGAGTAACTGGTATGTTCGTCTTTGTCGTAGACGTTTCTGGAAAGGAGAATATGAGCACGATAAAATTGCAGCTTACCAGACTTTATATGAGTGCCTGGAAACGATTTCAAGACTTATTGCACCGATCTCACCATTTTTCAGCGATGTAGTTTTCCAGAACCTGAATGCAGTTTCTGGAAGATTTGAGGTTGAATCAGTGCATCATGCAGATTTCCCGCCGATCATCGAATCAGCAATCGATACAGACCTCGAAGAAAGAATGCAATTGGCCCAGGACATTTCATCATTGGTATTATCGATCCGTAAAAAAGTAAACATCAAAGTTCGTCAGCCTTTACAAAAAGTGTTGATACCTGTACTTGATCCTAAGATGAAGTCCCAGGTAGAAAAAATAGAAGATTTGATCAAAGCCGAGGTGAACGTAAAAGAGTTTCAATACATCACCGAAACAGAAGGAATTATCAGCAAAAAGATAAAAGCAAACTTCAAAACGCTTGGATCTAAGTTGGGTGCAAGCATGAAAGAAGCTGCTGCCGAGATCAGTAAATTCAATCAGCAACAAATTGCTGAGCTTGAAAAGAACGGCTCTATTTATCTCCAACTATCAACGATCAACTATCAGCTATCTACTGCCGACGTTGAGATCACAGCAGAGGACATCCCAGGTTGGAGTGTTGCTTCAAAAGGAAGCCTGACTGTTGCCTTAGATATAACGATTTCTGATGATTTGAAAAAAGAAGGTGATGCACGAGAGTTTGTAAATCGTGTACAAAATATTCGTAAAGAAAATGGTTTTGAATTAACAGACCGTATATTCGTGCAAGTACAAGACGTACAGGAGTTGAAGAACTCTTTAAACCAGTATAAAAATTATATTTGCGCCGAAATTTTGGCAGATAGTCTGGATTGGACAACGGAATTGACTGGAAATGCTAACGAGATTGAAGTAAACGACGTTCTGCTTAAAGTGAGTGTAACAAAAACAGGGTAACTATGGCTACAAAAAAAGCCCCCAAAAAAGCATCCAAAGCAGCTGTAAAGAGCTCTAAACCAGTAAAAAAAGCATCTTCCGCCAAAAAAGCGGTTAAAAAGCCTGCTGGCAAAAAAGTTGTACCTGCTAAGAAGGCTGCTAAGCCGATCGCTAAAAAATCGATCCCGGCTAAAAAGGCACCTGCAAAGAAAGTGGTAAAACCGGTTGCTAAAAAAGTGGTTAAGAAAGCTGCACCTAAAAAAGCGGTGAAGCCTGCACCTAAAAAAGCAGTTCCGGTTAAAAAGGTGGCGCCTAAAGCTGTTAAGGCTCCGGCAAAGCCTGCAAAACCAGAAGTAAAAAAAGCAGCTCCTGTAAAGCCGGTAAAACCACCGAAACCGCCTAAAGCAGTAAAACCACCTCCTCCGCCAAAACCTGTAAGGGTACCAAAGCCAAAACCGGCTCCATTGCCTTTTCCGGATCCAAGGAGAGCACCTGAATTAAAACCAAGAGGTTTTATTCGTCCTCCGAAGAAAGACGAAGCTGTAAAAGAGGTGAAGATTCCTAAGACAACAGTAAAATCAAGTGTTCCATATCAACCAGGATATACCCCGTTAGATCAGCGCAAAGAATCATATAAATCAAACGATCCACTAGTGAGATACAGCGATGCAGAATTGACAGAGTTCAGAGAACTTATCAATAAAAAATTAGAAGGAGCCAAGAAGGAATTAGCGTATTTGCAAGGACTTATTACCCGAAAAGATGAAATGGGTGGTGATGAAACTGACAATCGCTATATGACCATGGAAGATGGCGGAATGAGTATGGAAAGAGAACAGTTGAGTCAAATGGCCAGCCGTCAGATCCAGTACATTGACCATCTTGAGAAAGCGATCATTCGCATTGAAAGTAAAACTTATGGTATCTGTCGTGTAACCGGTAAGCTGATTGACAAAGCTCGTCTTCGTGCTGTACCACATGCTACATTAAGTTTGGAAGCTAAGCTAGGCTTGGTGAAACCAGGAAATGATCAATAATCTTATCAATATAGCTTTAAGGCCGTCTGAAAGGATGGCCTTTTTTATTTGGCCGGCTACAGATCTTACTTCACCTTCTGTTGTGTCAGTTCCGCCTGAATGACTGAGTCGGGCAGGCACTTGTACTGCGGAAAGAAAAGCAACAAACCTGTCAGGTTAATTCTTTCAGCATTTACATTTTAACCAACAGGATAAGCATAGGTAAGCAAACCTGACAGGTTGTAATACTTGTACGTTCTTGAGCGTTGAAGTCATTTCACTTCCTGCAAATCAACCAGTCTTCTATAGATTCCACCTTTCGCCATTAGTTCATCATGGTTTCCTCTTTCAGCAATTTCTCCATGCTGCATAACAATGATCTCATCTGTATGACGAACAGTTGATAAACGATGTGCAATCACGATAGAAGTCCTGTTAGCCATCATTTTATTAATAGCATCCTGTACCAATCTTTCACTTTCGGTGTCCAGTGCAGAAGTAGCTTCGTCTAAAATTAATATCGGTGCGTTTTTTAGAACGGCTCTTGCAATAGTGAGCCTTTGTCTTTGCCCACCACTCAGCTTCATTCCGCTTTCACCAATAATCGTATTGTAACCATTCTCCGTATGAACAATAAAATCATGTGCATTTGCAATTTTTGCAGCGTTGATAATATCTTCCTCCGAAGCATGGGTCATTCCTAATGCAATATTGTTTGCAATGGTATCATTGAAAAGAAAGGTATTCTGCGAAACAATACCGATCAGGTCACGAAGTGATGTAAGCTTAATGTCTTTTATGTTGGTATCATCAATCGTAATACTTCCTGAATTAACATCGTAATACCTGCAGACAAGATCAACCAAAGTGGATTTTCCACTACCACTGGCTCCGACCAAAGCAACTTTTTTCCCTTCAGGCACTTCTAAAGAAAAGTTTTTGATCACCTCTTTCTGCTCGTAAGCAAATGAGATATTCTTGATAGATATTCCTTTGTCAAACGATTTCTTTTCAACTGCTGTTGGTGAATCTTTTATTTCAGTATCAGCATCGATCACTTTAAATATCCTCTCTGTTGCAGCAATACCTCTTTGAATATTACTGGAAGTTTGAGAAATGTTTTTCAGCGGCTGAATGATCTGTGTATACATCAATAAGTACGCAATAAAATCAGGTCCGGAAAGATCGCTTTTACCGGTAAGAATAAGATAGCCCCCATAGATAATCAAAGTAAGTGCAGCCATCACACCAATTACTTCTGATATTGGTGAAGCCAGTTCTTTTTTACCGAATAGTTTCTTACTGTTCTTCGAAAAACTATCATTGATCGTCTCAAATCGATGCAGCATCAGTTTTTCAGAAGTGAAACTCTGCACTTGTCTTATTCCATGCATCGATTCACTGATAAAGCTGATCATCTTACTCATGATATCCTGGCTGAAGTAGCTGAGTTTTTTTAGTTTCCTGGTGATGGATGAAATGAGTAAGCCCGTTACCGGTAAAAAGATCAGGGTAAACAATGTTAAGCTGGTTGACCAATACATCAGCATAAAGAAATATGCAACCACCATCAAGGGATCTCTTAACAACACCTGTAAAGAGTTAATGACAGAACTTTCAATTTCCTGTACTTCACCTGTCATAACCATGATGGTTTCACCTTTTGGTTGGTCGTGGTGAAAACGTAAACTTTGATTCAGGTATTTATCAAATAAAACATTCCGTACCCTAAACAGCATTCTTAGCCGAAGCCTGATGAGTACTTTGACTGCCAGGTAGCGAAACACATTTGAGAACAAAATGCTCAGTCCAACAATGGAACAGACAAATATTAAAGCCTGGAATTTTCCATATTCATTGATGATGGTATTCAGGTAATAATTAAAAAGATCCTTGAAGTAATTTAACGAGAAAGAGAATGCAGGTTCAGCAGTAATGATGGCTTCAGTAGGATTCTGATTGAATAACAGATTAAGGATAGGTATCAATAATGCAAAATTCAATAAGCCGAAAATGATACCTAAAACCGTATAAATGATATACTCAGGTAAAAAATGGTGAAGGGGTCTTGCAAAAGGCAATAAACGCCGCAGTATTTTCATTTAAACTGTTGTTGCTAATAGGCCGGCAAGTTAATTAATTAAACTGCAGTAATTGCTTGCTGTACATTTGTGGTTGAAGGTTTATGAAAACATTTCCTACCGTTAGTTTATGTATCTCCACCTATAACTGGCCCGAGGCACTTGAACTGTGTCTCGAAAGCGTTTTGCTGCAAAGTTATATGCCCGATGAAATTATTATTGGAGATGATGGTTCCACCGTTGAAACTAAAGAACTGATCAAACGGTTAAAGGAAAGGTTCACCATACCTGTAAAACATATCTGGCAGCAGGATGAAGGGTTTAAGCTGGCACAGATTAGAAACAAATCATTTGCTGCAGCCACCGGAGATTATATCATCCAGGTAGACGGAGACCTTGTGTTGAACAGGTTTTTTGTTGAGGACCATTTGACGTTTTCAAGAAAGGGAACATTTATCAGTGGGGCAAGAAGTTTACTTGATGCCGGGGCAACAAAAGAGATATTTCTAAGAAAGAATATCCAGTTTATTCCTGAAACCTACAGGCTGCAGAAAAAATACAATGCTAAACGTTTTTTGCCTGCTGCTGTTTTGATGCACAAATTGCAACAGGGTAGAAAACAGATCAAGTATGTACTGGGTGCAAACATGAGTTTCTGGAGAAATGATATTTTAAAGGTGAATGGCTATAATGAAGACTTTAAAGGCTGGGGAAAAGAAGACAATGATCTTTCGATCCGGTTAACAAATGCCGGTATTCAGTTACATTTTTTGAAATTTGCCGGAATTGTATATCATTTGTATCATAACGAAGCTGCAAAAGACAGGATGCAGCAGAATGAATTACTTTTAATGGAGGCCATAAAGCAAAAGCAGGCATTTGTGGCAAATGGATTGAATAAATATTTAAAATAACAGGTTATGCAGGAAGGTAAACGACAGAAGCAGGTGGCTGCAGTGTTGCAGGAAGAGCTCAACGGAATATTTCAACGGCTGAGTATGAATATGATGAACGGAGGCATGGTTTCCATTTCTTCTGTGAAGGTTACTCCTGATCTTCTGGAAGCAAGAATTTACCTGAGTCTTTTCCAGGTAAAGGATGCTGATGCTACCATGAAAGCCATTGAAGACAGAAGCTGGGAGGTAAAGAAACATCTTACCGAGAAAGTAAAGAATCAACTGAGGAGAATGCCGGTTCTGCACTTCTATAAAGATGACACCTTAGATCATGTATTTAAAATGGAAGAGCTTTTTAAGAAAATAAATGATGAAACAGGAGAACCAAGTTCGAAGAAGGATGATGAATAGTGGTATGCTGTACAAGTGAGTGACACAAGGAACGATGCTACAACTACAATAGTTGACCTAAAAAAAATCATTTGAACTTTCTATTTGCCTGGCGATATTTCAGATCGAAAAAATCTACCAATGCCATCAATATTATTGCATGGATAAGTGTAGTTGCTATTGCTGTAGGAACTACTGCTCTAATCATTGTACTGAGTGTTTTTAACGGGTTTGAAGACCTGGTGAAAGGTTTATATGGTGATTTTTATTCTGACCTGAAGATATCTGCATCACAAGGGAAAATTTGTAAACTTACCAAAGGACAGATTGAGCAGATCAGGAGTGTGAAAGGCGTTAAAGGAATTAGCCTTATTGCAGAAGAAAAGGCTGTGCTGCGTAATGAAGACGCTCAGAGTATTATTTTTTTGAAGGGAGTGGATGATAATTATTCTTCTATAAATAAAGTGAGCACACATATAGCCAGGGGTAAATATAATTTAGGTGATATTAATAAGCCCTCTTTGGTAATTGGTGCAGGAATAGAAAGTGCTGTAGCGGTAGATCCTGAAGCAAATTTTTATCCTTTATTGGTCTATCTGCCGAATAGAAAAGCAACCAGCCTCAAGACTGAAGACGCACTTTTTTCAGATAATGTTGATGTAACCGGAACTTTCACTGTTCAGCAGGAGTTTGATAATAAATATGCATTCACTAACCTTGCTTTCATGAAGTATATGCTGGATATGCAACCTGATGAGTATACAGGGGCAGAGATCGCAACAACAGCAGGTGATGAAGGATCGATTGATGATGTAAAAGAATCATTGCAAAAACAATTGGGCAGCTCTTATAAAGTAGAGAGCAGGTATGAACAGAATCAAAGTTTGTATACCGTTATGCAAATGGAAAAATGGGTGATTTATGGAATTCTTTGCCTGATATTAGTAGTGGCTGCATTTAATATGATTGGAGCACTTACGATGCTTGTGTTAGAAAAACAGAAAGATATCGCAGTGTTAAAAGCAATGGGTGCCGGTAAAGGTTATATACAAAGCATTTTTTTAAGCGAAGGATTTCTGCTTGCTTTTGTTGGTGGTGCAGCAGGGATATTACTGGCTGTTACAATCTGTTACCTGCAGCTCAAGTTCCAGTTCCTTAAACTAACCGGTGGAACTTTTATTATCGATTATTATCCGGTGAAAATGATTCTCTCTGATTTTATATTGGTTACTGCAACTGTATTCTTCGTTTCAATACTGGCAGCCTGGATTCCATCTAGAAAAGCCGCTGCACAGGAATTTTCGCTAAAATCTTAATTAATAATCTCCTAATGTTTCAGGTAATTGAGCAAGCGCTTTTTCAAGTTGCTCATCATTTGGAGCAATGCCATGCCATTCATGGCTTCCCATCATAAAATCTATACCGTGGCCCATGTTTGTTTTCATTAAAATGCAAATAGGATGGCCTTTTCCAGTTAAGCCTTTTGCTTTGTTCATAGTAGCTATTACATCATCCATATCGTTGCCATCCATTTCCAAAACATTCCAGTTAAAAGCTGTGAATTTTGCTTTCAGATCACCAAGGCTCAATACATTGTTGGTAGAACCATCGATCTGCTGACCATTGTAATCGATTGTAGAAATAAGATTGTCCACTTTATTATGTGCGGCAAACATTATCGCTTCCCAGCACTGGCCTTCCTGTAATTCTCCATCACCGTGCAGCGAGTAAACGATGTGATTGTCTCCATTTAATTTTTTTGATAAAGCTGCTCCGATAGCAACACTCATTCCCTGGCCAAGAGAACCGCTGGCCATTCTTACACCCGGTAAATGTTCATGTGTTGTTGGATGACCTTGTAACCGGGAATTGATCTTCCTGAAAGTTGATAATTCCTTAACATCAAAATAACCTGCCCTGGCAAGAGTAGAATAAAAGACAGGTGATATATGACCGTTTGAAAGAAAGAACACATCTTCATTATCCCCATCCATATTGAATTGAGGCTTATGTTCCATCACTGAGAAGTACAGGGCAGCAAAGAAATCTGCACAGCCTAAAGATCCACCGGGATGGCCGCTTTGTACTGCATGAACCATTCTTACAATATCTCTTCTTAATTGGGTTGCTGTATCTTTCAATGCTTGAATGTTAGCCATACATTTTTTTGTGCCGCAAAACTAAGTTTTTAAACGGCTTAATACATGCAGCATAATTTATATTGAAGTAATCTTACCTGATAGTAGTATTTTTTCGTCAGAGTTTGCTATTTTTACCACCCGGAAAGTGTGAGAGTGATGATTTTCAATGACTAAGCCCGTAATGCTACTTTTAAAAGACACCCTATAACATCAAATTCAGCTGAATTTATTAATTTTCTTATTGCATGGAACAGATTATAGTTGGTGGTATCATAGCCTTTCTGGTTACATTTTATGCCATCCCTGTTATAATGAAGGTGTCAAAAGCCAAGAAATTGTTTGACATTCCGGATGAACGTAAGATTCATAAGCATCCAATTCCCTCCCTGGGAGGTTTTGGAATTTTCGTAGGTTTTGCCCTTGCACTTCTTCTGATGCTGGATTTTTCCGGACTAAAGGAAATGCAATATTATTTCGCCGCCTTTTTTATAATTTTTTTCCTGGGTATTAAGGATGATATTGTCATACTCTCGGCACAAAAGAAATTTATCGGGCAATTATTGGTGGCGGCAATTCTTATGTTCAAAGCGAAATTGCTTATACCAGACCTGCATGGATTTTTAGGAGTTGATTCAATACCAACTTCATTGCAGTACCTCCTTACACTCTTCACAATTATTCTTATAATAAACGCTTATAACCTGATTGATGGAGTTGATGGCTTGGCCGGAAGTCTTGGATTAATTACCTCATCAATATTTGGCACTTTTTTCCTGCTAAACCAGAATTATGATTACGCCGTAATGGCCTTTAGTTTATCTGGAAGCATACTGGCATTTCTTATTTATAATTTTCAGCCAGCAAAAATATTCATGGGCGATACAGGTTCTATGTTGATCGGGTTAGTGAATACAATTCTTGTGATAAGGTTCATTGAAATTGCCCCTACGGCAGCAACTTTTAAACTGGCAGCGACACCAGCACTCGGATTTGGAATTTTGTTACTTCCGTTAATGGATACACTTCGTGTTTTCAGCATCAGGATCATTCATGGCCGATCTCCATTCAGTCCAGATAGAAATCACCTCCACCATCTTTTATTAGACAGGGGACTCAATCATCGGTCTATTACTCTAACACTGGCCGGAACCAGTATACTTATAGCAACGCTTTCCTATATAGCCCAGCCTTTCGGAACAACATATCTAGTGTTGACTTTGGCAGGTCTTTTTTTCGCAGGAGTGCTGGTACTTAATTATACAAAGCCAAAAAGCTACCTGCATGTTGTTAAAGACGATAAAGAGTCAAAGGTTCGGTTAGTTTCTTTTTATAACGAACCTGCTCCTGTGGCAGTCGATGAAGATTAAAATAATTTATTGAATAATGAAGCACTCTGATGGGTGCTTTTTTTGTGCATTGAATTTATAATTTCGATTTCTTAGTTTTGCATAATTATAAAACGCTCTTATGGCAGAAGATATTGAACAGATCGTTGCGGATACAGAATCGGTTATGAAAAAGGCGATAGACCACCTTGAAGTAGAACTGACTAAAATAAGAGCCGGTAAAGCAAATCCATCTATGCTGGATGGACTTAATGTAGATTATTACGGATCTCCAACAGCTATCAACCAGGTAGCCAACGTTACTGTTTTAGATGCAAGAACAATCAGCATTCAACCCTGGGAGAAAAATATGCTGGCACCAATTGAAAGATCTATCATGCAGGCCAATATTGGCATCACACCTCAGAATGATGGTGTTTTAATAAGATTATTTCTGCCGCCATTAACCGAAGAAAGAAGAAGAGACCTTGTAAAAAAAGCAAGCGGTGAAGGTGAACATTCAAAAGTTGCCATCAGGAATATACGAAGAGATGCAATTGAACATGTGAAGAAACTTCAGAAGAATGGATTGAGCGAAGACATTTCCAAAGACGGTGAAAAAAGAATACAGGATATAACAGACCGCTATATCGTTTTGGTTGAAAAACACCTTGCGGCAAAAGAAAAAGAGATAATGGCCGTTTAGTTTCTATTGGCAAGATATACTCCGCATAAAATAATACCAAGGCAACCAACCTGTAAAACAGAGATCGTTTCATTATCGAGTAATCCCCAGAATATTGCTACGAAAGGTATTCCATAGGTAACGGTGGATGCAAATAATGCACCGGCTCTTTTCAGCAGCATATAAAAGATAATAGAAGCTACTGCTGTACCCATCACACCTAAAACAGCACTGGCTACACTGGCTTTGATTATCATTTCGTCTGAAAAATTCTCATTAAAATATCCGGTGGTATAAAGAATAATCGATGAAGGGATCATCAGGAAAACAAATGCAAGGGCAGCAATATTGATTGAGTTTACTGTCTTTAGATAATTGCCTACCATATTTACATTCACACCATAAAAAATCGTGGCCAGGAGTACCAGTAAAGAGTAAGAAAAATCGTTGAATGAAATGCTTTTGTTAGCTGCAAATGGTAAGAGGCTCAATCCAATAAACCCGATTAAAATTCCCAGCCATTTATTTTTTCTTGCCTTTAATTTAAAGAAAGCAACCCCAATAATAATAGTGAATAGTGGAGTGAGGGCATTTAGAATACCAGCCAGGGAACTGTCTATTCTTGTCTGGGCAATTGTAAAAAGATAAGCCGGGAAGAAGCTACCAAGCAATCCAGATAAAATAGCCAGGAATATTTTATTTGATGGAATAGCTTTCAACGCTTTGAATGCAAAAGGCAGCAATACCAACCCGGCACTAAAAATCCTGAGCGATGCTACCTGGTAAGGATCTAATTCATGTATTCCCATTTTCATGAGCATAAATGAACTGCCCCAGATAAAACAGAGTACAATAAATAAGGACCAATTAATGAGTCGATCTCGCATAAGCAGTGGCAAATATTGCCAAATACAGGCAGTTATAAAATACTACTTTGTGTATTCGTAAAATCTGTCAGGGATAACTTGTTATTTCTCAACCAGGCAAACGGCCAACGATCAAACCAATAAAGTGGATAAATTATCTACCGGAATCAGCCGAATCGGGCTTTATTTGCATGATAAGTTAGTACCGTGAATACAGCTACCTACCAGATTAAATTACCCCAGTTTGAAGGTCCTTTCGATCTCCTGTTATTTTTTATTGAAAGAGATGAACTGGATATATATAATATACCCATCACCAGGATCATCCAGGATTTTTTAGCATTTATACATTCTAAAGACGAGCATAATATAGAACTGAGCAGTGAGTTTATCCTGTTTGTATCTACCTTAATGCGGATCAAAGCTAAAATGCTGCTCCCGAGAAAAGAGATAGATGCACAGGGAAATGAAATTGATCCACGACAGGAACTGGTAGATAAAATTCTTGAGTATAAGCGTTTCAAAGAAGCTGCAGCACAAATGGCCGAAATGGAAGCCATGCGAATGCTGATGGTAAAAAGAGGTAATCTACAGAAGGAAATTGCATCGATCGGTGAAGAAGCATCAGAAGGAACAGAGATACAGACCGTAACGATGTTCAAGCTGATGAAGGCATTTGAAAAAGTGATGCAACGTGTGTATGAAAGAAACAACAAACCTGTTCACACCGTTGTAAAGTATAATTACACAATGGAAGAAAGCAGGGAGAGTATGCTTTCAATGGTAAAAGATCATAAGACTGTTTCGTTTGAAAAAGTCTTTGAAGAATGTAGTGATCGTATTCATGCCATCTTCCTGTTTTTATCGTTGCTTGAATTGGTGCAACAAAAATTCATGAGCCTGATGGTTGGGGAAGGCCGAAATAATTTTATTGTCGAGTGGAACGATAACAGGGAAGAAGAACAAAGCGAAAATCTGAACAGTGAGATAACTTCACCTGAAGAAAATTAATGCACAGCTTGCTTCATCGATGCACTTGTAGCATTCTTGATTTTTGATAAAAGTTCCTGGGGAATAAAAGGTTTTAAAGCACAGTCTACAAATCCCATCTTTATCAGGCTTTGCAGCATTTCATTATCCAGTAACGCAGCAGTAAAGGCAATTGCTGGTATATCAGGGTGAGATTTTCTTATTTCTTTTATAGCGGTGTATCCATCAACTTCAGGCATTTCAAGATCAAGTAGAATGATATCAAAATGATCGTCATTCACCAGGATCTCGATGGCCTCAGCTCCGTTCTCTGCAGTGATCACCTCTGCTTTCCAGTCTTCGAGCATCTTTTTAGCTATCATCATGTTGATGATATTATCTTCAGCAACAAGTATCCTGTAACCCCTTAAATCATTGGAATCGTCTATAAAATGAGATGCTTTGGCAGCATTTTTAGACAGCCTGAAATCAATCGTGAAAGCAAATTCACTTCCCTTGTTCTTTGCACTACTCACTTGTAATGAACTGTTCATTAACTGCAACAACCGCTGACTTATCGTAAGACCTAAACCGGTTCCACCAAATCTTCTTGTACTATGATTACTTGCCTGCCAGAAACTGTCAAATATGCTTCGCTGGTCATCCGGTGCTATTCCTATACCTGTATCTGTTATTTTAAAGTGAACGGTAATTGTTTCCTCTGTTGTACTAACAACAGATGCTTTCAGTTCAACAAAGCCTTTCTCAGTAAATTTCAAAGCGTTCGAAAGAATGTTATTCAATATCTGTACGAGCCTCAGGTCATCATGATGAACTGTTTTATTTAATGCAGGATCAACCTCCACTTTCAAATGGATTCCTTTTTCTTCAAAATGATTGTAGAATGGTAGCGTTGATTTTTGCAATAATGTTTTCAGGTTAAAATCTATTGGATGAAGGTTTAATTTACCTGCTTCAATTTTATTGAAGTCCAGTATATCATTCACCAGCCGAAGCATATGGTCTGAACAGTACTTCAAAATATTCAGGTATTCTTCCTGATGTGGAAGTGAATCTTCTTTTTCCAGCAGATTAGACACACCTATAATGCCATTTAACGGTGTTCGTAATTCATGTCCCATGCTGGATAAAAATCTCGATCTCGCCCTGGCAGCTTCCTCCGTTTTTTGTTTCTGGTGTATGATAGTTTCTACATACCTTCTTTCCATAAACAAACCGATGATGGCATAAGAGGCAGAGATAAGTATTACACTGAGACTGTTGTTCAGAAACATCCTTGCATATATATCATCGGGTATCGTCTGCCAGTTACTTACTGCAGGACAGTAAAAAATACAGGCACAAAAGCATGCAATCGTGATGGCCAGGTATGCAGATAATTCTTCGAGATATCTTTCATGATTGTTTACCAGGTAAGGCAATACTGTAAGAAGCGGAATAAAAAAAAGATAACCACCTGAATCCAAACCCTCAGAGAAAGCAATGACTGTTAAGAAAGCATTGAGGGAAATAACCGAAAATATTTTTGCCAGGGTAAACCATCCTTTAAAATTCATTGCCAGGATGATGAGCAGTGAAATAAGTAAACCACCTACTAGTGCTGCAGAAAGATAATTGCCGTAAACAATGTTGGTTACGATGGATATTGCTGCAAAAAGCATGGCGATATAACCAAACCTTGCTGTTCGTTTGACAGTTTCTTTTATGTCATGAACAGAACTTACATCATTAGGGGTACTGGTAGCCATGAATTTCTCTACAGGAGTTGTGGCTAAGATAAACTTTTTATCCCAGCAAGCTGCTAACAGTAATTTGCTTTTGCAGTAAAAGCCTTACTGAATCTGCAATTGAACGTGCGTCATAGTTACATTCACTATATAATTCTTTTAATGACCCATGTTCAACGATTCTATCCGGAATACCTAATATCTCCACTTCAGCTTTATACTGATGCTCATTCATGAATTCTAAAACTGCAGATCCAAATCCTCCAACGATCGTTCCATCTTCGATTGTAACTATTTTAGAATATGTTTTGAACACTTCGTGAAGTAGTTCTTCATCCAATGGTTTGGCAAAACGCATATCGTAATGGGCCGGATCAATTCCTTCTGTTCTTAATTCCCTAATGGCAGCTTGTGCAAAATTTCCGGGATGTCCAAAACTCAGGATAGCTACATCTCTTCCGTCTTTTAATTTCCTGCCTTTACCTATTTGTATTTCTTCAAACGGAGTTCTCCATTCTGCCATTACACCTTCACCTCTTGGATAACGGATTACAAATGGATATTTGGTTGATTCAAGTTGAGCGGTAAACATCAGGTTTCTCAACTCCTTTTCATTCATTGGAGCACTGATGATCATATTTGGAATGCAACGGAAATATGGAATATCATAAGCTCCATGATGTGTTGGTCCATCTTCACCAACCAATCCTGCCCTGTCTAAACAAAGTACAACCGGTAATTTTTGAATAGCCACATCATGCACCACATTATCAAAAGCTCTTTGCATGAACGAAGAATAAATATTGCAGAACACCCTCATGCCTTGTGTAGCTAAGCCTGCACTTAAGGTAACAGCATGTTGTTCACATATGCCCACATCAAAAGCCCTGTCTGGCATTTTCTCCATCATGTACTTAAGCGAAGAACCACTTGGCATAGCAGGAGTGATCCCCATGATGCTTTCATTCTTTTCCGCTAATTCTATAATCGTATGACCAAAAACATCCTGGTATTTCGGAGGTTGTGGTACTTCGTATTTCTTTTTGAAGATTTCACCGGTTACTTTATCAAACAAACCCGGCGCATGCCATTTTGTTTGATCTTTTTCAGCAAGTGAGTATCCTTTTCCTTTTGTAGTTATGATATGAAGGATCTTTGGACCCGGAATTTTCTTCAGGTCTTCCAATGTATCAACTAACTTGGTAATGTTATGACCATCTATCGGTCCAAAGTATCTAATCTTAAGTGCTTCAAATAAATTAGCACTGCTGCTCACCATGCTCTTCATACTATCTGCAAGCTTATGAGCCATTGCCCTGGTAAATTGCTTGCCCGGTAACTTGCCTAAAGCCTTCCAAACATCTTCTTTGAATTTGTTGTAAGTAGGAGAGAGTGCTATGTCAGTTAAATATTCTTTTAATGCACCAACATTGGGATCAATGCTCATGCAATTATCATTCAAAATGATGAGCATGTCTGTTTCAGCAACACCAGCATGATTCATTGCTTCAAAAGCCAAACCTGCAGTCATTGCACCATCACCAATTATTGCAACAGATTTCCTGTCTTCTCCTTTGTACTTTGCAGCCATAGCCATTCCCAATGCTGCAGAAATGGAAGTGGAAGAATGACCTACACCAAACGTATCATATTCACTTTCGCTGCGTTTTGGAAAACCACTTAGGCCTTTGTATTTACGATTGGTGATGAAGTTGTCTCTTCTGCCTGTGAGAATTTTATGTCCGTAAGCCTGGTGGCCAACATCCCAAACTAACTGATCGTATGGTGTGTTATAAATATAATGAAGTGCAACACTCAATTCCACCACTCCAAGGCTGGCTCCGAAATGTCCGCCATGCACACTAACCACATCAATAATGTATTGCCTCAGTTCTTCAGAAACCTGGTGCAGTTGTTCTTTGGTTAATTTTTTTAGATCGGCCGGACTATCTATATTTCTCAGCAAAGGGCCAGGAGTGATCTCCATGCTTTTTTGAATTTTTGTAAAAGTAATGTTTTCGGTGCTTTCAGGCCTATGCGGCCGGTTATTTATAAGCTCTTCACAAACAATTATAAGAAGAAGCGGATTGATACGAATGTATGCTGTGTTTTACCGGCTGTAGTACTACTTTGTGGCTATTGTTGTGTCACTCACTTCAGCGTTCGGAACTTTGCTGAACTTTTTAAACCACAGAGCCACAGGATTCAGGGAGTAACACAGAGGTTCTCCGTGATCCTTTGTGTCTTTGTGTCTCTGTAGTTCACTTTGTCCAAGAAAG
Source organism: Chitinophagaceae bacterium (assembly GCA_036676415.1). Taxonomy (GTDB): domain Bacteria; phylum Bacteroidota; class Bacteroidia; order Chitinophagales; family Chitinophagaceae; genus JAEZDC01. Next base: position 43,122 of record JAKFCX010000055.1, on the reverse strand, counting down.
ATTTATCTGCACAAGAGTGCTCCCATAGCTATCGGAGCAAGTAAAGCTCAATTCATATTCTTCAGCTGGTCTCAAAAAAATTCTTCTTTATCTTCATTACATGGAAATAAACATCAATACCCCTGCAATACTTTTTCCTGCTATCAGCCTGATAATGTTAGCATATACCAACAGGTTTCTTGCTCTGAGTAACAGGATACGAAACCTGCATGAACGATACGAGAAAGGAGAGAAACGTGACATTCTACATGGCCAAATCAAAAACCTGCGTTACCGGCTGAACATTATTAAGAATATGCAGGCCCTGGGTGTGATCAGTTTTATCAGCTGCATCTTTTGCATGTACTTCATCTATATAGAATGGATGGAAATTGCACATGCGGTATTCGCATTTAGCCTCATCACTTTTTCTTTATCTCTGTTTTTATCTTTATTGGAAATACAAAAAAGTACTAAAGCGCTTGAAATAGAATTAAGCAATATGGAGGGACTTGAAGATCCTTCCATGGTAGATTATATACGTAATAAGTTTAACAGGGATTAGCCGGCAACAGCTGCTGCTTTTCGTTCACCAATTTGTTGTCTCCACATAGCATAATACAAACCTTTGTCGTTGATAAGGTCTAAATGCGTTCCGGTTTCAACTACCTGCCCTTTTTCGAGTACATAAATTCTGTCGGCATGCATAATGGTGCTGAGCCTGTGTGCAATTAAAACAGATATCTGTTCTTTTTCGTCAGAGATCTTTCGAATGGTAGTAGTGATCTCTTCTTCTGTTATACTGTCTAATGAAGAAGTGGCTTCATCAAATATCAATAAATGAGGGTGACGGAGTAATGCCCTTGCTATACTGAGTCTTTGTTTTTCACCACCACTCAGTTTTAATCCACCTTCACCGATCATTGTATCAAGGCCTTTTTCAGCTCTTGCTAAAAGATTCTGGCAACTGGCTTTATACATTGCATCTAATAGTTCTTCTTCAGTAGCAGCAGGATTAACGAAGCTCAGGTTTTCCTTGATTGTTCCTGCAAAGAGTTGGGTATCCTGTGTTACAAAGCCAATCTGGTTACGCAGCTCATCAAAATCCATTTCGTTACTGTCGACACCATTGTATTTTATATGGCCTTCCTGTGGACGATACAACCCAACCAACAATTTAACCAATGTACTTTTCCCTGCACCAGAAGGGCCAACAAAAGCAATGGTTTCTCCTTTTTTTACATCAAAGGAAATATTGTCTAAAGCTTTGTATTGTGCTGTCTGGTGTTTGAATGAAATGTTGGCAAATTCAAGTTCTTCTATCATTCCAACTTTTGCAGGATTTAAAGGTTTTACCTCCACTTTCTTTTGCATCACATTGTGAAAATTATTGATAGATGCTTCTGCTTCACGATAAGAAATAATGATGTTTCCTATCTCCTGCATTGGGCCAAATATGAAGAAGCCGTAAAACTGAAGTGTGATGAATTCTCCTGGTGTAAGAAAATCTCTGAAGATGAGCAGAAGCAGCGTGAAACTGATAACCTGTCTTAAAAAGTTAACAAGCGTACCCTGTACAAAGCTGATCATCCGAATGCTTTTTACCTTTCTCAACTCAAGTCCAAGAATTTTATAGGTGTTATTATTTAATCTTTTTACTTCCTGCTCCGTAAGTCCAAGGCTTTTTACCAGCTCAATATTTCTTAATGATTCTGTTGTTGTACCGGCAAGTGCTGTTGTTTCTTTTACAATGTTCTTTTGAATGGATTTTATCTTTTTACTCAACCTGTTTGTGACTAATGCAAGAATGATAATACCTCCAACGTATACCGGCATGATGCTCCAATGTTTGCTTGTTGCATAAATGGAAACGAATACAATACTTATGAGAATAGCAAACACTACGTTGATGAATAGGCTGATGAATCTTTCCGTATCGGCCCTAACTTTAGTTAAGATGGAAAGCGTTTCCCCGCTTCTTTGGTCTTCAAAATCCTGGTAAGGCAGTCTCATTGAATGACGAAGACCATCAGTAAAGATCTTAGCTCCAAACTTCTGGATGATCACATTAACAAAATAATCCTGGAAGGCTTTGGCAATACGGCTCACCATTGCTGTACCTACCAGTAATCCGAGGTAGAGTAGTATTCCATTAATGAATTGTCCTTCACTTCTGGGTTCTGTTTTTTCCGCATCAAAAAAGTGAGGGTGATTGGCAAATTTGTCGATCACTTTACCGATCAGCAAAGGATCGAATAAAGAAAACACCTGGTTGATGGAAGCAAGCGCTATGGCTAAGACGATCAGCCATTTATATGGTTTAAGGTATTGCAGCAGCAATTTCATCTGGTAGTAATTTTGGTGTCACCTGTAGGTCTCTTCAAAAGAGAAGAAAGGTAAATGAATTGTTTTGATTGTCAATTACCATGCAACCAGTCTCTTACTGCCAAGATGACTGAATTAGAAAATCTTTCAGTTAGTTACTAAATTGCAGCCATGTCTAATCCCAATCTGAATACTGAGAAAGAGGTTTTAAGTGCTGCTGAGAAGGAGTTTGAGAACAGTATTCGACCAAGGGAAATTGATGATTTTTCCGGTCAGAGCCAGATCATAGAAAACCTTGTCATCTTTATTAAAGCAGCAAAGATGAGAGGTGAGGCTTTAGATCATGTATTGTTTCATGGGCCTCCGGGATTAGGTAAAACAACCCTCAGCAGGATCGTTGCAAACGAATTAGGTGTAAACATCAAGGAAACTTCGGGACCTGTGATTGAAAAGCCGGGAGATCTTGCAGGACTACTCACCAACCTGCAGCCAAATGATGTGTTATTCATTGATGAGATACACAGGTTGAGTACCGTAGTTGAAGAATATCTCTATGCAGCCATGGAAGATTTCAGGATAGATATTATGATCGATAGCGGTCCAAATGCAAGAAGCATTCAGCTTTCTCTTAATCAATTTACCTTGATCGGAGCAACAACAAGAAGTGGGTTGCTTACAGCTCCCTTGCTTTCAAGGTTTGGTATCAAATCCAGACTTGAATATTATCATTCGGATGTGCTGAAGAAAATTATTGAAAGAAGCTCAGCGATCCTAAATACTTCTATTACTTCAGAAGCTTCTCATGAAATTTCAAGAAGAAGTCGTGGTACACCGAGAATTGCAAATGGTTTACTACGTAGGGTGAGAGATTTTGCACAGGTATTGAATGATGGAAAGATCGATTTCGGCATCACTCAACATGCGTTAAATGCTTTGAATGTAGATGAGCATGGGTTGGATGAAATGGACAACCGTATTCTTTCCTGCATCATCGAAAAATTCAAAGGTGGTCCTGTAGGAATTACTACAATAGCAACGGCTGTAGGAGAAGAACCCGGAACCATAGAAGAGGTATATGAGCCTTTCCTGATACAGGAAGGGTTTTTACAACGTACACCAAGAGGAAGAGAAGTAACACCAAAAGCCTATGAGCATTTAGGCAAGAAACCACAGAGGGGAAATCAAACAGGATTGTTTTAATAGAATGATTTCTTCTAGAGGTGAACTTTTCCAAAGTTTCAAACTTTGGAAAAGTTAGTCCCAAAAAAAGCCCCGAATACTCAGGGCTTTCATCAATAAAAATTGAAAATTATATTAAGGAGCCACTAACCTGAAACCGTTTCCATGTATGTTAACGATCTCGATATTAGAATCTTCTTTCAGGTATTTACGAAGTTTGGCAATGTACACGTCCATACTTCTTCCGTTGAAATAGGTATCGCTGCCCCAGATCTTTTTCAAAGCCCTTTCTCTTGGTAAAAGATCGTTCTTATGTTCAGCTAACATCTTCAGCAATTCGTTTTCTTTTGGAGAAAGCGTTTGTGTTCTTCCATCAACGATCAGCTGGCGAAGTTTTGGATTGAAATGATAATTACCCAAATCAAACTCAATGTTCTCAGACTCTTTATTCAACTCTTCATTTCTTTTCAGAATGGCCTTGATCTTCAATAACAGCACTTCACTATCGAAAGGCTTGGTGATATAATCATCGGCACCGAGTTTATATCCCTGGATGATGTCTTCTTTCATTGTTTTTGCACTCAAAAAGAACAATGGAATGTCAGGGTCTACATCACGAATTTCTTCTGCCAGCGTAAATCCGTCCATATTAGGCATCATCACGTCTAAGAGGCATATATCATACTTCTCACGCTGAAAAGCTGCAAGGCCCAAACGGCCATCTCTTTCCAGTGTAACATCATAATCGTTCAGTTCCAGGTAGTTCTTTAGTACCATTCCAAGATTCTGGTCATCTTCACAAAGCAGGATCCTGTATTTCTTTTTTTCTTCCATGATTCAGTGTTTTGTATAAAATAAAGTTATACGAATTTATAAAGCAATGAGATACAACGTATATTTTGTTAAACAGCTGTACAACATTTGAGCCAGTATTTTTATCATCCTGTACCCTTTTTAGAGGTCTTCAATGTTATCAAGAGAAGAGAAGTCACTTACAGCTATCTATCTTTGGCAAAGTGCTATCTTGATATTCGTAAGAAGAAATCCTAATTCAACTGTTTATGTCTGAAAATTTTGTGGAAGCTATTAAAACCGGCTATTCATTTAAAGGCGAGAAAGCTAAAATAGGTGTAGCAATGCTAAACGGAAGTACAGTAGCAGGAGCTGATGTATTTCTTCCCCTTAAAACCATGAATCGTCATGGATTAATTGCAGGTGCAACCGGTACAGGGAAGACAAAAACCCTGCAGGTGATCAGTGAGGTGCTCAGCGATAACAGTGTTCCGGTTCTGTTGATGGATATAAAAGGTGATCTCAGCGGTATTGCCGCATCAGGTTCTGTCAATGAAAAAATTACTGAAAGAGCCAAATTGTTAGGCATCGAATACAAACCATCGGCTTACCCGGTAGAATTACTCACTTTGAACCAGGGAAAAGGTGTTCAGCTGAGAGCTACTGTTACTGAATTTGGTCCTATTCTGTTGAGTAAAATACTTGGTCTGAATGATACGCAAAGTGGCCTTGTTGCAATGATCTTTAAATACTGCGATGATAATAAACTGCCTTTACTAAACCTGCAGGATTTCATTAAAGTGCTTCAGTATATAAGTAATGAAGGCAAAAAGGATATTGAATCTACTTATGGGAAAATCTCTACCACTTCAACCGGAACCATATTAAGAAAAGTGGTAGAACTTCAGCAACAGGGTGCAGATGTATTTTTTGGTGAGAAGAGTTTTGAAGTGGAAGACCTGATGCGTATTTCGGATGATGGCAGGGGAATGATCAATATTCTGCGGGTAACAGATATGCAGGATCGTCCGAAACTGTTTTCCACTTTCATGTTGCAGTTACTGGCTGAGTTATATGCCGTTTCACCGGAAGAAGGTGATATGGATAAACCGAAACTGGTGATGTTCATAGATGAAGCACACTTGTTATTTGAGGAAGCTACCGATGCATTGTTAGATCAGATGGAAACGGTCATTAAACTTATCCGTTCGAAAGGGATAGGTATCTTCTTCTGTACACAAAATCCGCAGGATATTCCAGCGTCAATTCTGAGTCAACTAGGTTTAAAGATTCAGCATGCACTCAGGGCATTCACCGCTGCAGATCGCAAAACAATTAAACAGGCTGCTGAAAATTTTCCGGAAACAGATTTTTATACAACAGCAGATTTGATCACACAAATGGGAATCGGAGAAGCATTTGTAACGCTTCTGAACGAGAAAGGAATTCCTACTCCATTAGTACACACCATGCTGGTTCCTCCAAAAAGCAGGATGGATATTCTTTCAGATGCTGAGATCCAGCAATTGGCGAGTCAGAGTAAAATAGCTTCAAAATACGGGCAGGCAGTTGATAGCCATAGTGCTTACGAGATTCTTCAACAGAAACTCCAGGTAGCGTCAGAAGCTGAGGTTGATGTGGAAAAAACGACTGCCGAAGCCAAACAAAAAAAGCAGGCAAAAGAGGAGAGTTTCTTTGATAGTCCGATAGTTAAGCAAGTAGGCAGAACTGCAGCCAATGTGATTACCCGGAGCTTATTGGGTGCTTTGGGTCTCGGTGGAAGTACACGGAAAAGAAAGACCAGTCTCTGGTAGTCGTATAAGAGAAAACATATATTTGCTTTTTATAAAGGGAAAACTTTCAATTTTATTTCCCATTTAAATCTAAAGCCCTTACTTTTGCCTCCCGTTAAAAAAATCTATTATGAACGCAGCAGTTCAGTTTGTACAGGAGCAGCTTACGCAGAAGACTGAGACTCCAAAGTTTAAAGCAGGTGATAATATCACTGTAAACTATAAGATCGTTGAAGGTGGTAAAGAGCGTATCCAGAGCTTTCGTGGAGATGTGATCAAGAAGCAGGGAACCGGTACTACCGCTACTTTTACTGTTCGTAAGATATCTGATGGCATTGGTGTAGAAAGGCTTTTCCCGATCTTTTCGCCAAACATCGACTCTATCGTATTGAATAAAGTAGGTAAAGTTCGTCGTGCTAAACTGTACTACTTAAGAGAAAGAAGTGGTAAGAGTGCAAGGATTAAAGAGAAAAGAGTTAAGTAATTATAAGTCTATTATAAAAGCGGGGGTTTGTAAAGACCTCCGCTTTTTTTTATTTCTATTTAAGCAAACTATTAACGGCAAGGCTGGTCAATTGCCTTACCTTTGAAATCTAAAATCTATTTTATGGGTTCATTAGGAGCTACAGAAATTATCCTGATTATCATTGCAATACTCATCCTTTTTGGTGGTAAGAAGATTCCTGAACTGATGAGGGGAATGGGAAAAGGTATCAGGGAATTCAATGATGCTAAAAATAACGTGAGAAAAGAGATTGAGGAAAGTGCTACAGAGAAAGATAACAGATCTGCTTCCACTACTACCAATCCTTAATATAAACAGCCTTTGTTTCGTTTTACTACAATCAAAGACTATCATAACGATTTACAGAACGGCCAAACCACTTGTGTGGAGGCCGTTTTGCATTATATAGCTTCAATAAAGGCCAATCAACACCTTAATGCTTTTCTAGAAGTGTTTGAAGAGGAAGCTTTGGCCAGGGCTGCTGAACTTGATAGCCAGCGAAGCGAATCCATCCAGGGCAAAATGCATGGAGTTATTGTAGGAATCAAAGATGTGATCTGCTATAAAGGGCATAAACTGTCTGCTGCTTCTAAGATTCTCGAAGGATTTACTTCGGTTTATAATGCTACAGTTGTAGAAAAGCTATTAGCTGAAGGTGCAATTATCATCGGCAGGCAGAATTGCGATGAATTTGCCATGGGCAGTAGCAACGAAAATTCTGCTTACGGACCTGTAAAAAACGCTGCAGATGAAACAAAAGTTCCCGGTGGATCTTCAGGTGGTTCGGCTGTAGCAGTCCAGGCCGGAATGTGCATGATCAGCCTGGGAAGCGACACAGGTGGCTCTGTTAGACAACCTGCAGATTTCTGTGGAGTAGTTGGGTTTAAGCCTTCATACGGCCGTATTTCGAGGTATGGGTTGATTGCCTACGCTTCATCATTTGATCAGATTGGGATCTTTGCTAAAAATATAGAAGATGTAGCCCTAACACTAGAAGTTATTGCCGGTGCGGATGAATTTGATAGTACGGTTTCAACCGAACATGTTCCTTCTTTTAGTGAATTGTTAAAGGCCCAAGGTAAGAAGTATCGCTTTGCATATTTCCGCCAGGCATTCGAAAATTCCTCACTTGATGTAGAAATTCGCACCCAAATTGAGGCCTTTATCAAGACTTTAACAGGTGAGGGTCATAGGGTTGAACCTGTTGATTTTGAGTTGCTTGACTACATTGTTCCTGTTTACTATATCTTAACAACTGCAGAGGCCTCCAGCAACCTTTCGAGGTATGATGGAGTAAGATTCGGGCATCGAAATAATGCTAATTCGGCCGTTCTGGCAGACATGTATTCAAACACAAGGAGCGGTGGTTTTGGTAAAGAAGTAAAGCGTCGGATTATGCTCGGCAACTTCGTGTTAAGCGCTGGTTACTATGATGCATATTTTACTAAGGCTCAGCAGGTAAGAAACCTGTTGCTTGAGCAAACAAATGAACTGTTTAAACATTACGATTTTATCATATTGCCTACAAGTCCAACCACTGCTTTTGGCTTCGATCATCACAAAGATCCGGTGGAGATGTTCCTGGCTGACATATATACAGTCTATGCAAACCTAGTAGGAATTCCGGCTATTTCACTGCCGCTTTTCCGCCATGAGAATAACATGCCATTTGGCCTTCAGCTGCTTGCTTCCCACCATTCTGAGTTATCTTTGCTTCGCGTTTCACAAAAACTACTGCACCAAAAAGAGAAAGACAAGCATTACGAACGAACGACGATTTAAGAACTGTAGACGAACCGTATCGCTGACTGGAAATCCCAATTGTTTCACTAAAAACGAACGTAGATGACAATTCAATTATTTGGTGTCAACATGAAAAATCCTGTGTCTTATGCAAAAGCTGTAATAGTTTGGTTCATTTTTATTGCCCTCAGCTTTTCATTCATGTCCTTTAAAAATGGCGTGAATAATAACAACACAACAAAAAAAGACAGTACCGTTTCGGCTAAGTCTGAATTTAAGACGCTTATTAATAGTACAACAGCTGAAGCCACAACAACCACTACAACAACAGTTTCCCTGATGGAAACTTACCCGGAAGCAGTTGCTTTTCTCGAGAAATATGTAGCCAAAGAAGGTAAGCATTACGAGAAAATGAAGCCAAAAGCGGAGCCGTATTTTGAACTGTACGACAAGATATTATCGTCTTACGGAGTGCCCGTAGAATTGAAATACCTCAGCGTTATTGAAAGTAACCTGAATAACAAAGCCGTTTCAAGAGTTGGAGCAGCTGGTCCATGGCAGTTTATGCCAGCTGATGGAAGAAGTTTCGGTCTAAAAGTGAACGGAAAGGTGGATGAGCGTAAGGACTTTACAAAAAGTACTCATGCGGCTGCAAAATACCTGAAGCAGATGTATGAGCGATTTGGTGACTGGTTATTAGTCGTTGCTTCTTATAACTGTGGTCCTAATAAAGTTGCAAGGATTCTGAAAGAAACTGGGGGTGAGACTTTCTGGGATATTCAACATCGTCTGCCGCTTGAAACAAGAAACCACGTAAAGAAGTACATCAGCATGCAGTACATTTTTGAAGGTGACGAGATCGAGATTTCAAGTCAGAATTCAGAAACCATGAATGGTTAATTAAGATTTTCATTCCTATGCTATATAGAGGTGCTGTTAATTCAGCACCTTTTTTATTGCTGCGGCTTTGAGTAAGCATTCTTCGTATTCTTTTTCCGGATCGCTGTAGAAAGTGATGCCACCACCAACCTGGTATGACAAGTACCCATTCTCCTGGTTATAAATGATACTTCGAATCACCACGTTAAAATCAAAATCTCCATTTGGAGCAATGTAGCCGATGGAGCCGGAATAGATTCCACGTTTGGTTTCTTCATACCGCTCGATTAATTCCATTACCCTTCTTTTTGGTGCACCTGTCATAGAACCCATTGGGAAAGTTGCTTCAATGATTTCAGCAAACCCAACATCATCACCAACTTCACCAACAATAGTAGATATCATCTGGTGCACCTGTGGAAAAGTGTAAATACCGAATAACTCTTCAACATGTACTGAACCGTCTTTGCAAAATTTGCTGAGATCGTTTCGCATCAGGTCAACGATCATCACATTTTCGCTTTTGTCTTTCTGGCTGTTTAATAATTGTTGTTTCAACTGCTCATCAGCAATAACATCCTCATTATTTCTTCGAATAGTGCCTTTAATAGGCTGCGAAATCATCTTGCTGCCAGATCTTTTCAGGAACCGTTCAGGACTAGCACAGAGGAGGTATTTTTCATTCAATTTATAAAATCCACCAAATGGTGTTGGCGATATTGCTGAGAGTTTTTGATAAAGCGGAACAGGATCAACCGAAGCATTTTCAGCAAAGAATTCCTGGCAAAAATTGATCTCGTAGCAATCACCTTTTAAAATGTGCTCACGCAAACTGTGAATGATCTTCAGGTATTCTTCTTTTGAGATCCTCGACTTAATGTCAACTTGATTGGATACACTCGTTGAAGATGATATAATTTGGATTTGATGAAAAATGATTTCAGGTAAGATCGTAAACGATGATATTTCCACTCCTTCACCTTTTCTCCTGATCATCACATCAGGTACAAAAAGAAAGATATCAGGAAATCCTATACGGTCATTATGTTGTGAGGAAAGAGGTTCAATATGATTTTTCAGGTCATAATTTAAATGCCCGAAAATCCAGTCTTTATTTGAGTTAACAAATGTTTTAAAATCAGCAAACAGGTGCTCCGTCGGTTCAAATTTACTTATCGGATCAGCAGCCAATATCCATTCTTCGCCGGAGTATTTGTCTTTATAAGAATGACTATCCAGGAAAAGAAAAATGTTGAACTGGTTAGCCCAGTTCAACATTTGCTGTTTAAATAGATCTATATCTTTTACCTGGAATGTAGCTGTTGTTCGCTTCACAGGAATTAATAATCGTCTTCTTCATCATCATCAAAATCCGGATCACTAAAGGCATCAAACTCCTTCAGGTCTTCATCCAGCTTAAAATCATCTTCCTCTTCACCTTTCTTTCCACCACCGGCTTTTTTGGTTCGACTTGGGATATCAAATTCATCAAAGTCGGGATCCCATGAATCTTCTTCACCATCTCCTTTTTCCCAATCATCAGCTTCTTCAACATCGTCTTCGTCTTCCTCATCCTCATCAGACGATTTTTTGGAAGAAGTTTTTGCTGATTTTTTTGAAGCAGGTTTCAGATCCATCTCATCATCTTCATCAATGTCATCGTCCTCATCATCTTCCATTTGCTTTTTGCTTTTGGGAGACGCCTTTTCAGCTTTTTCGTTTGCTGAGTGGTGTTTGTCGTTACTGCTTTTGTTGCTCTTGTTAGATTTCATATTCCAACGAATTATCAGCGTAAAATTTCAACGAGTTTTTGTTACAACCAAAAAAATCTTTTTGGTTCTGAAATCAATAATCTTTTTTATATTATCACCATTTGATCTCTTCCAGGTCCGTTGGAAACATATTTTACAGGAGCCTGAATATAGTTGTTGATAAAATTAATATAGTCTTTCATTACCTCCGGCAAAGATTTACTCTCTGTTATCTTACTTGAATCTGTATTCCAACCGGTAAAAGTTTCTAATTGCGGTTCTATTTTAACCTTGTTCATCTGGTAAGGCACTTCTGTTTGCACTTTGCCATTTACCTTGTAAGATGTGCAGACACTCAGTTCCTCAAATGAATCCAGCACATCAGCTTTGGTCATTACCACCTGTGTAGTGCCATTGATCATACAGGCAAATTTTAAAGCTACAAGATCTAACCATCCACATCTTCTTGGTCTACCGGTAGTAGCGCCAAATTCATTACCTAGTTTTCTCAGTTCTTCACCTGTGGTATCATCCAATTCAGATGGAAATGGTCCGCTGCCAACTCTTGTGCAATATGCTTTTGTAACACCAATCACTTCATTTATTTTCTTTGGTGAAACACCTAAACCAGTACATACACCGGCCGATATGGTGTTAGATGAAGTAACGTATGGAAACGTACCGAAATCGATATCCAGCATCGTTCCCTGTGCTCCTTCCGCCAATACTTTTTTGCCTTTGCTTATCTGGTGGTTAATGAAATATTCACCATTAACAATATTCAGTGATTTCAAAAAGTCCACTGCTTCAAAAAATTCTTCTTCCCAGGTAGAAATATCTTCTGTGAACTGGAAGTTATCTAACAACTTCTGGTGCTTCAATCGGAGCTTGATATAATTCGAAATAAATCCTTTGTCAAGCAGATCACCTGCTCTTAAAGCATTTCTTCCGGTTTTATCCATATAAGCCGGGCCAATGCCTTTTAACGTAGAGCCGATCTTTCCTTCACCTTTTTGTGATTCTGAAGCTTTATCCAAAGCCCTGTGTGTAGGAACAATAATGTTGGTTCTTTCAGAGATAAAGAGATTTTTCTTTACGTCAATTCCAAAAGAAGCTACTATATCACATTCTTTCTTTAATGCAACAGGATCTAACACCACACCATTGCCGATCAGGTTAATTGTATGCTGATGAAAAATGCCGGAGGGTATCTGGTGTAAAACGATTTTCTTGTCCTGAACGTATAAAGTATGACCTGCATTTGGTCCACCCTGGAAACGGGCTATAATGTCATAGTTAGGAGCGAAGTAATCTACGATCTTTCCTTTTCCTTCGTCTCCCCATTGTAAGCCAAGCAGTACATCAACCATAATTGTTTTTTGAGCATGGCAAATGTAAGTGGGGGATTTGGAATTAGGAATTTGGAATTTGCTATTTGGGGATAATTATGTTTTCCAGCCTCCGGTTTTCATGGTATCGTTCGTTGTGTCACTCACTTGTACATTCTGAACTTTATTGAGCTGAGTAGAATGCAGCTAACCATGATGAACATTTTCAGCACAGAAAATCAGTAAGAATCTGTGTAATCGGCAGCATCTGTGTTCCTGTTGTACAAGAGTGCGACGCAACGGAAGCTGAAATAAACTTGATACAAGCTGGTTACACCTTCTCATCCTCCGTATCAAAGCGATCTACGGAATGAATACCATTCAATGCCTTTAATCTTGCAACCAGCGCATGAAGCTGTTCTTTATCCTGAACGAAAATCTTAATAATTCCTTCAAACACCCCTTCTTTCGATTCGATGGAAAGACCAGCGATATTTAGTTTTAACTCACCACTTATAATGTTCGTTAGCTTATGTACCACACCTACATCATCCAGACCAATGATCTTAAGGCCCGTAAGGAATGAAATTTCTTTGTTCTTGGCCCACTTGGTTTTTACCACTCTATGACCGTAGTTGGCCAGTAATCTTGCAGCATTTGGACAGTTGGTTCTGTGTATCATCAGGCCTTTACCTGTGGTAACAAATCCAAAAACATCATCACCAGGAATAGGATTACAACATTTAGCAAGATTGTACTGAACCCTGTCGCTGCTTTCACCAAATATGATGAGTTCCGATTCCTTTTTGCTGTATACCTTGTGTTCAGGCTCAGGAATCTCGATGGGTTTAACTGGTTTCGGCGGTTCAAGTTTATCTCCCAATAACTGGAATTCTTTCAACTCCTTTAGATCAATTGCCTTGGTTGCAATGCGATAAAAAAGTTCAAGCTGCGAACTGAGCTTGTAATAATGTTCCAGTATTTCAATATTACCCGAATGAAAACCTGCACCCATCGTTTCCAGCTTCCGCTGCAACATGTATTTTCCATCTTCGGCCACTTTTCTTTTCTCTTCTCTCAGTGCATCTTTGATCTTACTTTTTGCCTTTGCCGTAACAACAATGTTCAGCCAGTCTTCTGTTGGCTTTTGTTTATTGCTGGTTATGATCTCAACCTGGTCTCCACTTCTTAATTTATGGCTGATGGGAACCAGCTTATGGTGCACTTTTGCCCCGATACATTTAGAACCAACAGCAGAGTGAATAGAGAAAGCAAAATCTAATGCCGTACTTCCAATAGGCAACATTTTTACATCCCCTTTTGGTGTGTACACATAAATCTCTTCTGCAAGAAACGAGGTTTTAAAATCCTGTAAGAAGTCAACACTGTCGGTATCCTGGTGTGTGAGCACTTCTCTAATTTGCCCGAACCACTTATCAAAACGATCTTCTTCCGATCCACCTTCTTTGTATTTGTAATGTGCAGCAAGACCTTTTTCGGCAATCTCATTCATTCGTTTAGAACGGATCTGCACTTCCACCCATTTCCCCTGTGGCCCCATTACAGTTGTATGCAAAGCTTCGTAACCATTGCTTTTCGGATTACTGAGCCAGTCCCTCAGTCGTTCAGGTGATGGGGTGTATTCATCAGTGATCATCGAATAAACTTTCCAGCAATCTTCTTTTTCTTTTTCCTGAGGCGAATTAAGGATGACACGAATAGCAAACAAGTCATATACTTCTTCAAACGAAACACCCTTCTTCTTCATCTTATTCCAGATGGAATGGATGCTTTTTGGTCGGCCATATAGTTCAAAGTCGAGACCTTGTGCTACGAGCTTATCTTTTATCGGACGAATAAATTCATTGATGTACCGTGTTCTTTCTCTTTTGGTTTCAGATAACCTTTTTGCAATCTCTTTATACTGTTCTGGCTCCATGTATTTCATGGCCAGGTCTTCCATCTCTGTTTTGATATTGTACAAACCCATTCGGTGAGCCAATGGAGCGTATACCCAAACTGTTTCACTCGCTACTTTCAACTGCTTCTCCCTTTTCATGTGATCAAGGGTTCGCATATTGTGTAAACGATCTGCCAGCTTTATAAGAATTACACGGGGATCATCCGTTAACGTCAGTAATATCTTTCGGAAGTTCTCTGCCTGTTTGCTGGAATTTGCATCCAGAACATTCGATATCTTGGTTAATCCATCAACGATCTTGGCTATTTCATTTCCAAATTCACGCTGTACATCCTCAAGCGTAATATCAGTATCCTCAACGGTATCATGTAATAGGCAGCAAATGGTACTTCTTACGCCCAATCCTATTTCTGTGATACAGATCTGTGCTACGGCAATTGGATGGAGTATGTAAGGTTCACCGCTTTTTCTCCGCATTGATTTATGAGCTTCGGCTGAAGTTTCAAAAGCATGACGCACCAGTTCTTTGTCACCTTTCTTGAGTTTTGGTCTAAGGCTTCTTAACAATGAACGGTATTGCCGCAGGATCTCTTTCTTCTCCTGTTCTTCTGTAAGTGTGTATTTCGGGATTGTATCAGTCACATGTGCTTGCTCTGCCATAACAGTACGAATATAAGCAAAGACCGATCTAAACTTTTGTAACCGTTTGTAAAAAAAGAAATGCCTTGGAATTTGCTCAGGTCAACTTGATTATTTTTGTTGTTTATGGAAAAAGTCCGCAAGAAAGTATTTGATGTGAATGTTATTAAGCGGGTTTTTCGCTTTGTACGTCCTTACCGCAAGGCATTTTACTTCAGTTTGTTTATGGCAATTCTTATGGCTGCTTTTGCACCGATAAGGCCATTTCTTATTCGACTTACCGTTGATAGTGCGCTACTTCAGGATGTTCAGTCTCCTGCCTGGCTCAACTTTTTTTTGTTTGATGCTCATTTAGAAGGTGTAGCTGCTTTTATTGTTGCAGTAAGTATTTTCCAGGTAGTCTTTCTATTCATTGAATCAGCTGTCAGGTTTGGATTTTCTTTCCTTGCTTCATGGTTAGGCCAGCATGTGGTGAAAGATATGAGAACTGCTGTTTACGAGAAAATACTAGGATTAAACTTACGGCAGTTCGACAGAACACAAATAGGCACTTTAACAACACGTACGATTTCAGACATAGAATCAGTGAATGATATTTTCGCCGAAGGATTGATACCGATTCTTGCAGATCTGTTAACAATCATCGTTATTCTCTGCACCATGTTTTTTATGGATTGGCAGTTGACTTTGATTGCACTGATTCCATTTCCTTTTCTTTTAATTGCCACCTATTATTTCAAAGAGAGTGTAAACAAAAGTTTCATTAAAGTCAGGGATGCTGTTGCAATATTAAATGCTTTTGTGCAGGAACATCTTACCGGAATGCAGGTAGTACAAGCTTTTGCTGCAGAGGAAAGAGAACATGCAAAATTTAAGAAGATCAATGCCGATCACAGAAATGCAAACATCAAAGCAATCTTCGCTTACTCTGTTTTCTTTCCCATCGTTGAAATCGTTCTGGCTGTAAGTACAGGCTTAGCCGTTTGGTGGCTTGCCGGACAGGTGACTGGAAATCCGCTTGACAGGGATATGGCCGGTAAACTCACTGCTTTTATCATGTTCCTGAATTTGCTTTTTCGTCCGCTACGGATCATTGCAGATAAATTCAATGTACTACAGATGGGTATCATTGCTGCAGAACGTGTTTTTAAAGTAATGGATAATGAAGATGTGACCAGGAAAGAAGGAAAGGTTGCAACTGAAACTATCAAAGGTGATATAGAATTCAGCGAGGTTTCATTTGCTTATGAAGAACCGAATTATGTTTTGAAAAATATCAGTTTTACTGCAAGACAAGGTGAAACCATTGCTTTGGTAGGGCATACAGGAAGCGGAAAAACTTCAATCATCAGCTTGCTAAACAGATTGTATCATATCCAGGAAGGAACGATTAAAATTGACGGAATAGACATTGAAGATTATGAACTTGACCATCTCCGGAAACATATTGGTGTGGTGTTGCAGGATGTGTTTCTTTTTTCAGGCTCAATCGTTGATAATATCACACTGAGAAACCCGGCAATCACTCGTCAGCAGGTAGAAGAAGCAGCCAAAATGATCGGCATCCACGATTTTATCATGAGACTGCCTGGCAACTACGATTATAATGTAATGGAGCGGGGCAGCACATTGAGTTTAGGGCAACGGCAACTGATCTCTTTTATCCGGGCACTAATCTATGACCCTTCAATCCTTATTCTTGATGAAGCAACCTCATCCATCGATACTGAAAGTGAGCTCCTTATACAAAAAGCTATTGATACCTTAATAGCAGGAAGAACATCCATTGTTATTGCACATCGACTATCCACCATACGCAAAGCGAGTAAGATCATTGTACTTGATAAAGGAGAGATCAAAGAAATGGGAACCCATCAACAGCTATTGGCTTTGGGCGGATTTTATAGTAAATTGCACCAGATGCAGTTTGAAAGAAAAGCTGCATCTGCATCTGCTAATGTCTGAGAACAAAAACATAGCGAATGAACCGCAGCCAGATTACGAAAAGGCTGAAATGGATCTGTTAAGAGATGCCTTAAAACGAACTCCCACCCAAAGGTTTGACATGCTGATGCAATTGGTAAAAACGGGAATTATGCTTAAAAATGCTCGTGTTACACATAAGCCATATAAACTTCCGCAACAGGGTAATTAATGGATATTTATAATGAAAGTATTCTCGAGTTCTGGAGAGCCTGCCAGCAGGCAGGGCTCAAATTATTATGGTTGGAGGGTTTGCCACTAATATAGCAGGGTATCAAAGAGTAACAGACGATATGGATATTTATATTGATGATATTCCCATGAATCGAAAGACTTTACGAAAAGCGTTCAAGATTGCTGATATAGGAGATTTTGAACCACTGGAAAGGCTTGATTTTATTCCTGGATGGGTTTTCTTCTATCTCAATAATGGGTTCAGGCTAGATGTAATGACCACTTTAAAAGGGTTGGAGAACATTCCATTTCAACACAGCTATGACATAGCAACTGAAGTTCAGATTCATGATGTAAGCGTGAGGTTTCTTCATATTAATCAATTGATTGATTCAAAAAAAGCAGCCAATCGTCCTAAAGATCAGATCGATGTTATCTACCTCGAAAAGATCAAAAAACTCAGGGAAGAAGAAGGTCTTTAGTCCTTTAGAGATACAGATTTTCTTATTTGATTTTTTTAGTACCCATACCCTTATCTTTGCCGCAAATTTCAGAAAGGGTATGGGTTTAAGAAGTGTAAAACCTTTGTTTATAGCGGCTTTCAGCCTTTTTTTTATCTCTATTTCTAATGTAGCATTTGCCGGGAATGATAATCCTGGTGAGGGAAAAGATCCAAATGCAACTAAGGAAGATAAATTTAATGCTGCGAAGGTGATCTTCGGACACATTTTAGACAATCACGAGTTTCATATTACTGGTTACCGTGGATCGGATGGGAAGGAGCATCATGTTTCTATTCCGCTTCCTATAATATTGTATTCTCCGGAGAGAGGGGTTACAGCTTTTATGTCTTCGAATTTCCATCATGGAGAGCATCCTTATAATGGGTATGAACTCTTGACTGAAGGCAAAATCAACGAAGGAAAATTAAAAGGATTTAAAGCCGGACAAATTGTACCGATTGACGAAAATGGCCAGATTCTTACTAATGTAAGGGTTTATGATCTGTCTATCACAAAGAATGTGATTCAGATGATGCTTGCATTAGCCGTTTTGGTATGGCTGATGACATCAATCGCTAAATCTTATAAAAGAGGCCAGGGAGTGACATCTGCTCCCAGAGGAAAACAAAACCTTATTGAGCCTGTGATCACCTTTGTTCGTGACGAAGTTGCCAAGCCAAATCTTGGTCATAAATACCAGAAATATCTTCCTTACCTGTTAACGGTATTCTTCTTTATCCTTATCAATAACCTGTTTGGATTAATACCAGGTGCAGCAAATGTAACAGGTAATATAGCGTTCACTGTTGTACTTGGCGTGATCTCTTTTATAGTAATACTTGCCAGCAGTAACAAACATTACTGGGCACATATTTTCAATCCACCGGTTCCCGGTGGTGTAAAACCGATACTTATTATTGTAGAAGTTCTTAGTGTGTTCATTAAGCCGTTTGCACTCATCATCAGGTTGTTTGCAAATATGGTGGCTGGTCACATTATCATTATTTGTTTGGTATCACTGATCTTCATTTTTGGGCAAATGAGTCCGGTTGCAGGCTGGGGAACTTCATTAATATCTGTTGCATTTACTGTATTCATTTACTTTATTGAAGTATTGGTTGCTTTTATACAGGCATTCATTTTCGCTAACCTGACTGCAGTATTTATTGGCCAGGCAATGGAAGGTGCTCATCATGAAGAGGCAGCACATCATTAAAAAAGTTTTTTGTTTTAATAATTATAAATACCAACTATCATGGAATTAATGAACATCCTTTTGCAAGCTGACACAGTTGAAGTAGCTGCAGCTGCAGCAAAAGGTACAGCAAATGCTGGTGGTGCAATAGGTGCAGGTTTAGCAGCTATGGGTGCCGGTATCGGTATTGGCCAGATCGGTAAAGGAGCAGTAGAATCTATTGCTCGTCAGCCGGAAGCTATGAACGATATCCGTGCTAACATGATTCTTGCTGCTGCCCTTGTAGAAGGTGCTGCACTGTTTGCGATCATCGTAGGCTTCTTGGCAATGGTGCTTTAATCATTGCAAAAAATTACTGCACCTGGAGCACAGGGCCGAAGGTGCAGTTTTTTAGGTTCTTTTGGTGAGGCCAGCTGTAGAGCAATAATTGAAGCTTCGTTGCGTCGCACCCTTGTACAGAAATAATATAACTCAACAATAGAGACAATATGGAATTACTTTCACCAGATCCGGGGTTGATAATATGGACACTTTTATGTTTTTTGATAGTGTTCTTTATCCTTAAAAAATTTGCATGGCCTGCAATCATCAAAGGTCTTGCTGAAAGAGAACAAGGTATCGCTGATGCAATCACTTCTGCTGAGAAAGTAAAAGCAGAAATGGCTACACTGAAAAGTGAGAATGAAGCCTTGCTTACACAGGCAAGAGAAGAAAGAGCCATGATGGTAAAAGAAGCAAAAGCCACAGCTGATAAAATGGTTGCTGATGCAAAAGACAAAGCAAAAAGTGAATACGACAGGATTCTTGCAGAAGCTCAGGTTGCCATTAATCAACAGAAGATGGCTGCTTTAACTGATGTAAAAAACCAGGTAGGCACACTTGTGATTGAAGTAGCTGAAAAGATACTAAGAAAAGAACTGAGCGATAAGCAACAGCAGGAAAAGTACATTAAGGAACTGGCCGGAGACATAAAACTGAATTAAGCATGCAAAGTCCACGTTTAGCAGGGAGATATGCCAAGAGCCTGATCGATCTTTCACAGGAGAAAGGTCAATTAGAAACGGTTTATAAAGACATGCAGTACCTGCAACAAGTTGTTAGGCAAAGCAGGGATTTCGTTGTATTGATGAAGAGTCCTGTTATAAAAGCTGACAAGAAGAATGCTATACTGGAAGCTGTGTCTAAAGGCAAAGTGAGTGAGCTTACAATGGCCTTCAACCGGTTGATGGTTACCAAAGGAAGAGAAAGTGTTTTACCTGAAGTAGTAAACGCTTTCATCGATCAGTACAATGAAGTGAAAGGAATTCATCGGGTAAAGCTTACTACTGCCGTTGAAGCCAGTGAAGAGCTAAAGCGTTCAATGGTAGACAAACTTAAATCTGAAGCAGGACTGCAAACCATAGAACTGGAAGCGAAAGTTGATCCTTCTTTGGTTGGTGGATTTGTACTGGAGTTCAATAACAAGAAAGTAGATGCAAGTATTCTTCGTGACCTGAATGATGTGAAGAAGCAGTTCATGCGTAACGATTACATTCAGCAGCTCAGGTAAAATCTCGGTTTGCAAAGATCCATAGCAAACAGAAACCTGAAGAGTGCGACGCAAGTAAAGTTTAATTGAAAGAAAAAAGCCGAGTGCAAACCCATAACATACAAACAAGATAAAAACAATAATATGGCAGAGATTAAACCCGATGAAATATCAGCGATACTGAGACAACAGCTGAGTAATTTCAATGCAGGTGCAGACCTTGAAGAAGTGGGTACTGTATTACAAGTGGGTGATGGTATTGCCCGTGTTTACGGACTAAATAATGTAAGAGCCGGGGAACTGGTAGAATTTGAAAGTGGTGTAAAAGCAATTGCTTTGAACCTGGAAGAAGATAATGTGGGTGTGGTATTACTTGGAGAAAGTGGTGACATTAAAGAAGGTGCTACCGTAAAAAGAACAGGCCAAATCGCTTCTATTAAAGTAGGGGATGGTCTTGTTGGTCGTGTTATCAATACACTCGGAACACCGATAGATGGTAAAGGCCCAATTTCAGGTGAATTATATGAAATGCCTTTAGAGCGTAAAGCTCCTGGAGTTATCTATCGTGAGCCTGTAAAAGAGCCATTACAAACTGGTATCAAAGCGATTGATGCGATGATTCCTATTGGTCGTGGACAAAGGGAATTGGTGATCGGTGATCGTCAGACTGGTAAAACTGCCATCTGTATTGATACCATCATTAACCAGAAAGAATTTTTTGAAGCAGGCAAACCTGTTTACTGTATATATGTTGCAATAGGTCAGAAAGCATCTACTATTGCTGGTATCATGAAAACCTTGGAAGATAATGGTGCAATGAGGTATACAACAATCGTTGCTGCTTCTGCATCTGATCCTGCTCCTCAGCAGTTCTATGCTCCATTTGCTGGTGCTGCGATAGGTGAGTTCTTCCGTGATACCGGCCGACCAGCTTTGATCATTTATGATGATCTTTCTAAA
The DNA here is from genome assembly GCA_036676415.1 of Chitinophagaceae bacterium. Taxonomy (GTDB): domain Bacteria; phylum Bacteroidota; class Bacteroidia; order Chitinophagales; family Chitinophagaceae; genus JAEZDC01. Next base: position 21,945 of record JAKFCX010000055.1, on the reverse strand, counting down.
CAGGCTGTGGCTTACCGTGAGGTTTCTCTTTTATTAAGAAGACCTCCAGGACGTGAAGCTTATCCAGGTGACGTATTCTATCTGCACAGTCGTCTACTGGAAAGAGCTGCAAAGGTTATTGCCAATGACGATGTTGCGAAGAACATGAATGACCTTCCGGAAAGTATTCGTCATTTAGTAAAAGGTGGTGGATCATTAACAGCCCTTCCGATCATTGAAACGCAGGCTGGTGACGTATCTGCATACATTCCTACAAACGTAATTTCTATTACTGACGGACAGATATTCCTTGAAGGTAACCTCTTCAATGCCGGTATTCGTCCAGCGATCAACGTGGGTATCTCTGTAAGTCGTGTTGGTGGTAATGCTCAGATCAAATCAATGAAAAAAGTTTCTGGTACATTGAAACTTGACCAGGCCCTATATCGTGAGCTTGAAGCTTTCTCTAAATTTGGTGGTGACCTCGATGCTGCTACTAAAGCGGTAATTGATAAAGGTGCAAGGAACGTTGAGATCCTGAAACAACCTCAGTACACCCCATTCTCTGTAGAAAAGCAGGTAGCGATCATTTATTTGGGTACACAAGGTTTATTGAGAGATGTTCCTGTAAATAAAGTGAAGGAGTTCGAGACACATTTCTTAACTGAAATGGAGAACAAAATGCCTGATGTTCTGGGTGAATTCAAGAAAGGAAACCTTCCTGAAGATGGATTGAACAGGATGGTTGAGTTGGCAAAAAACCTGATGGGGGGATATAAAAAATAGACCTACACTTAATAATTATACAAAGGCTTCGGAATTATCCGGAGCCTTTCTTTTTTGCTCAAACTGCTGATTTTCAGGTCATCGTCTGTTATGTAGTTTACAGGTTCGTTCTTGGTTTAATGAGGTAAGGAGCCTAAAGATATTTCATAAAATAATTTGGTTTATAAAATAAACTACTCTATGTTTGTTCTATAAATCAGAACTACTAATGAAACCGCTTCTTTTAATCACCGTTTTGCTTCTTTCAATAACAGCAACAGCACAGGTGAGAATTACAGGTACTGTGAAAGACAATAAAGGATTGATACTAGCCGGAGCTACTATCACACTAAAAGGCACTTATGATGGTGCTGTAACTGATTCTACCAGCAGCTTTTCCTTTAAAACTTTTGAGAAAGGAGAAAAAATACTTTCTGCAAACATGATCGGTTATAAGGCTGTTGAACAAAAGATCAACATTCAGAAAGAGAATATTCAGATTGATTTTATTCTTAAGGAAGAGATCAACGAACTAAATGCTGTTACAATCACTGCAGGTGCTTTTGAAGCTGGTGATAAAAAGAAAGCAACTGTTCTTTCAACGCTTGATGTGCTTACAACCGGAGGTGCCAATGCAGATATTGTTGCTGCCGTAAAAACTTTACCAGGAGCACAACAAGTAGGTGAAAGTGAAGGTTTGTTTGTAAGAGGTGGAGCCGGTTACGAAACAAAACAATTCATTGATGGTACGGTAGTAAACAATCCATTCTTTGCATCTGTTCCAGATATCGCTTCAAGAGGAAGATTTTCTTCTACATTATTTAAAGGAACTGTTTTCAGCACCGGTGGCTATTCTGCTTTATATGGCCAGGCACTATCATCTGCTCTAATATTGGAATCAATTGATATTCCTGAACAATCACAGGCTTCTGCATCTTTATCACCCATTATTCTTGGTGCAGGATTTCAGCAGTTGGCTAAGAATAAAAAATCATCGTGGGGTGTAAATTATGCCTACACAAACCTGAAAGTTTATTTTGAAGTGGTAAAACAAAAACCTGATTACTTCAAGGTTCCTGAATTTCATGGTGGCGATGCAAACTTCCGTTTCAAAACAAAGAATGGTGGCATTGTAAAATACTATACCACCTTCAGCAAAACCAACCTGGGTTTACGAAGACCAGATATAGATAGTATCGGAATTAAAGATGCATTCAGCATTAAAAACCTGAACTGGTATAATAATCTTAGCTGGAGAGAAAATTTAGGTAAGGGATGGAAAATGAATCTCGGTCTCAGCTATAGTTATAACCGAGACGAGTTAGGGCAACAGTTGCAGGATCAGAACAATCAGCCCAAAACATTTACGCAGCCATGGTTGCAGAACAAGAATTTTGATATCGATCAAAGACAGGATCTCTCACAAATAAAACTGGTACTCGATAAAAAACTTTCCGGCATCAGTGTATTACGTTTGGGTGGAGAATACTGGTATGGTTATAATGAAAGCAAATTCAATAATTACAACGCTATTTTAAAAGATCATTTCAAAGCAGTGTTCAGCGAAGCTGATCTGTATATAACCAATGATCTTGCTGCAAAAATTGGATTAAGGGCAGAACATTCATCCATTATCAATAAGCTAAATGTTGCCCCACGTTTATCGCTGGCTTATAAAACCGGAACGAATGCACAGGTATCTGTTGCTTATGGTGAGTTCTATCAAAAACCAGAGAACACCCAGCTATACCAAACAACACAACTCGGTTATACAAAAGCCACTCATTACATAGCCAATTACCAGAAGATGAATCGCAATTATACTTTCAGGGCTGAAGTGTATTACAAGAAGTATAATGACCTTGTAAAAACAGTTCCTTCTTTCAATAATGATGGCACAGGATATGCACAAGGGTTTGAAATATTCTGGAGAGATAAAAAAACCATTAAGAATCTTGATTACTGGGTGAGTTATTCTTACCTCGACACCAAAAGAGATTACCTGAATTATCCTGGTCAGCTTACACCAAACTTTGCAGCCGAACATACGGTTAGCCTGGTTACCAAAAGGTGGGTTACGGATTGGAAAACGGGCTTCAATTTTACCTACAGTTTTGCTACAGGAAGACCTTATTACAACCTTCAGCAAAATACTACTACCGGCAAAACAGACATAGCTGACAGAGGCAAGACAAAATCATTCAACAACCTCGGCTTTAGTATGAACTATGTGCCAACGCTGGGCAAATCAACAAAGAACTTCATTGTACTGGTTGCAAGTATCACCAATGTATTGGGAGCAGATCCGGTATTTGGATATAATTATTCTTATAATGGTGCAAGAAAAGAAGCGATCGGGCTTCCTGCAAAAAGATTCTTCTTTATTGGTGCTTTCTTTAGTTGGGGAGTTGACAGGACACAGGATGCTATTAATAACAACTTATAGATGTTATTAGATAATTGATAATTGAACAGAACGTACAAGTGAGTGACACAACGAAGGTGAATAAAGAAACGAACCTATACACAATAAAAAATAAAACTCATGGACAACGAAAAACGAGATGAGCTGCTCTGGCAAATAGCCAAAAGAAGAGCAGGCTTTAAATGGAATCTCGCAGCATATTTTATCGTCAATACTTTTTTAATAGGAGTATGGTATTTTTCTTCCGGAGATATCAATCACTTCTGGCCCATCTGGCCAATATTAGGCTGGGGTCTAGGAGTAGCCTTCAATTATTTTGGTGCTTATCATAGCAACAATATTTTCTCAGTTGAAGATGAATATGAGAAACTAAGAAAACAACAATCACAACTATAAACATAACAACAATGAAAAAGTTTTTATTTCTATTGATCGCAGCTTTTAGTTTACAATCTGCTTTTGCGCAAAGCGACATGTATCAACAAAAAATGAAAGAGACGTTGACGCTGCTGGATTCTGCAAAAACAACACAGGACTTGCAGGAAGTTTCTGCACAGTTTGAACGAATCGGTGATATGGAGAAATCACAATGGCTTCCATATTACTATGCTGCGTTGGCTCAGACTACTATTGGATGGATGGATCAGAAAATAGATAAGGACAAACTGGCCGAAAAAACAAAGGCCATCATTGCAAAAGCCGAGGCGATAGAAATAAATGCAGAACTGTATATATTAAGTCATATGGTTGCAACGCAACAGATGTTAGTTGATCCGAATAGTCGTTGGATGACTTATTTACCAATGAAGGCAGAAATAGCCGGCAAGGCAAAAAGTATGGATAAGGATAACCCCAGAATATACTATTTGGAAGCCCAGGATATTTTAAATACACCTCCTGCATTTGGTGGAGGAAAAGAAAAAGCCAAACCTGTATTCGAAAAAGCTGTGAACCTTTTTAAGAGTTTCAAACCACAATCAGCTTTTCATCCTAAATGGGGACAAAAACAGGCTGAAGAGATGTTGGCAAAATGTTCATCGTAAACCAGTTTAAGCGTTTGATTGTTCCATCGTTCAACTGTTATTTGTAACAAATTTTGGAACAATCAAACATTTGAACATTCAAACTTCCGAGTATGGAAAAAGAAATGTCACCACAGGAAAGTTTGTCTATCATTCAATCAATGATAGATAAAACAAAACATTCACTCAGCGATGGCAGCCATTATTTTTTACTATGGGGCTATGCAGTATTTATTGGTTGCTGTATTCAATATACGCTCCTGGTAATTGGTTATGAAAGACATTATTATGCCTGGTCTGTTACTTTAGTCGCCATAGTTGTACATAATATTTTTATTTTCCGCGATGCTAAAAAGCAAAGAGCAGTAACTTTTATTGAAGAAGCGAATGGACAACTGTGGATGGGAATTGGTATCGGTTTTGGCGTGATGGCAATCCTCTTTATTAAGATTGGCTGGCAATATTGCTTTCCTTTTTACATTCTGTTTTATGCCATGGGTGCCTTCATCAGTGGCCACCTTATCAAATTTAAACCGCTTGTTGTAGGTGGTATAGCATGTTATATTTTGTCAGCATTAGCTGTGTTTACCAGTTACCCTACACAAATTCTGATTACCGCTATCAGTGTGCTCATCAGCTATATTATTCCGGGTCATTTATTAAGATCCCAGTACCGAAAACAAATTGCTTTATCATGAACGAAGAGAAACCATTAAGCCAGCAGGAGAGTTTGCTGATCATTCAACAAATGATCAGCACTGCAAAAACAGAACAGAAAGACAACGGCATGGGATGGATTATCTGGGGTTGGATGTTATTCCTCGCTTCCGTTTTTACATTGATCAACTTGAAATTTGAATGGTCGGCCAACCTGTTTCTTTTCTGGAACATATTTGGTGGACTGGCTTTTGTGATGATGATTTTGGATCTTATCAGGAATAATTTTTTTAGAAAGAGCATCAAAGTAAAAACCTATACCGGTGACCTGTTTATGAAGTTAAATGCCGGGTTTTTTATCAGCCTCATGTTCATCATCTTCGCCATCAATCTTGGATCGAGATATATACATGAGGAGTTTGGAAAAGGCTCCATGGTATTTGTAAACATCGGCTTCGCATTGCTCATTAATCTATATGCATTCTGGATATTGATCTATGGTGCTGCATTAAATTTCAGGCCATCTGTTATTGGTGCTTATGCCTGTTTTGCATTGGGCTTAACAGCCATGTTCATTAATGAATTTGAGTGGACGATGATACTCCATGCTGGAGCAATTCTCATCGGTTATATCATTCCAGGTCATATTGCCAATAACGAGTTCAGGAAGATTCATAGTAAAGGATAAAGTGTAAGAATGTTTAAAGAGCTGGATCCCATATTACATTCGCAATTGCGGCTTGCAGTAATGAGTTTGCTTATTGGTGTAAAGGAAGCTGAGTTCACTTTCATCAAGGAAAAAACAAATTCTACCGCAGGTAATCTTTCTGTGCAGGTACAAAAATTAAAAGATGCAGGTTATATCGAAGTAAACAAACAGTTCAAAGATAATTATCCCCTCACCACCTGTAAGGTCACGTCAAAAGGAGTACAGGCTTTCGAAGATTACGTAAAGGCATTGCAACAGTATTTAGACGTGGGGAAGAAGTAGCTTGCCGGCATTCTTTTCATTACTGATCTTCGTTGCTCCGATAGTTATCGGAGTTCACTTGTACTTTCTCTTCTTTCCTGAACAGGGTTAACATCCTGCTTTCTATCATAAGTGATAGCTTTTCTTTCTAAAATCAGTACAGTAATTATTCCAAGTGTATAAGCCAGTATATCTTTCCATTCAAAGCCATAACCAATTACCGTTTTAGCCACAATATTATCCTGCAGCCCAAGCCTGTCTACCAAACGGAAATACTGCAGCACTTCTATCAAATAAGAAAACAACAGCACACCGATAGCAATCTTTATTACGGAAGCTTTGATGAATGTTCTTATTCCACAATAGATGAGCATCACTACAAGGTAATCACCAACATAAGGTCTTACAAAATTGTCTCTTACATACAAAGCGATCAGCACTTCAATAATGAAAAGTGTGATAGTGAAAAAGAAGAATTTCTTATTGAATGTAAACATCAGGTAAGTTAAGAGCTAGGGTTTATTCTTTTTCAAAAAAGCAACTGCTTTATCATATTCTTCTATGCATGTCTTTAGTGATTCGCCACGTGTATGAATACAATCGCAGAAATTATAACAGGTTTCAGGGTATGCGTTGTCTTCACACCGGCTTCTGCAATCAGGTATAGTATTACGTGGTACCAATTTGTAGCCTTTAAAATTCAGCAGTACAATACTGGCAAACACGGCCAACACTCCTGCAAAAAACCACACAGGAAACCTGTTATTGGTTATGGCTGGTAAGGCCAGCTTTGATGTTTTATGATGAAAAGGTAAAAGGTATTTCAGTTTGTGATAATCCCAGCACAGTAAAAACAGGTTAGCGAGTACCATCAAGGGTGAAGAAAGTAATGAGCCTTCAAAACGTACCGCAATAGACAGAATACAAATATTCAGGATAATCGGGAAATAAATAACGGCTCCCAATGTTGCAGTTCTTGGGATCAGCAATAATATCGCTGCTGTAACCTGACCAATGCCAACAAACGTATAATAGAAACCAGTCCGGTGTACTGCTTCCAGGTAATGCCCCATTGGATGTAACGTATTGAGCGAAGTAAATCGTTCGCCCATTATTTTTACAATACCGGAAGGCAGAAATCCCCAGGCAAGTCCAACTCTCATGCAAATGGCAAAGTACCCAAGCCATTTGTTTTGTCTTGCTCTGTAATGGAGTTGATCTAGTTTGGAAGAAAGGTTCATGACAAAAGTGAAAATAGAATTTATATATAACAGTAAGTCTACGACTTTCTGGTAACCCGATTAATCAACATAATAACCTTCTGGTACTTAACTTTGTTTGTATCATAATCTCATGCAGGATATCATCAATGTAACAGGCCTCACCAAAAAATTCAAAGACCTTACAGCAGTTGACGGACTTTCTTTTTCTGTAAAGGAAGGAGATGTGTACGGCTTTCTCGGACAGAATGGTGCAGGTAAAAGCACAACTATAAGGATGTTGCTTACGCTTATTGCTCCAACTTCAGGTGAGGTACAGTTATTCGGCAAATCATTAAAAGGCAATAAACACGAAATACTTTCCCAAATCGGCGCTGTTATAGAAAAGCCTGACGTTTATAAATACCTTTCTGCTTACGATAATCTTAAATTGTTTGCAAAACTCAGTGATAAAAAGATTAGCCACCAGCAACTGATGGATCAACTGGATATGGTGGGTCTTGCATCAAGAGCAAATGATAAAGTGAAGACCTTTTCACAGGGCATGAAACAAAGGCTGGGAATTGGTATTGCTTTGGTTCATGATCCAAAGCTTATTGTTTTAGATGAACCAACGAATGGGTTAGATCCACAGGGTATTGCAGATATCCGTAACCTGATACTTCATCTCAGTCGTGAAAGAAATAAAACGATCGTTATCTCATCTCACCTACTTAGCGAAATAGAACAGGTGGCTACAAGAGTACTGATCATTGATAAAGGAAAGAAACTGGTAGAAGGAAATGCGGATGAATTATTTGATCCTTCTCAAACCATTATAGAGCTGAATACATTTGATAATGATAAGAGCCTATCTATACTTCATTCAGGTGGATGGAGCAGTAAATTACAGCCATCAAGGGATGGATTGATCATTATGAAAATTGATAGGAAAGAATTACCATTACTGCATAAGTATCTTGTAGATAATGGCATTGAGTTGCTGAGTTTACAACCAAGACATTCACTCGAAGATTATTTTTTACAGGTAACATCAGGAAAACAACATGTGGAAGCTTTTACAAATTGAGTTGTTTAAAATATATCGCAGGCCAAGAACTTATATTGCTTTTGCAGCCATTACAGCAATGATCGGTATTATACAGTTGGGTCTGAAGGTTGATGGTAAAGCCTACATGGAATTTGCCATGGCTGACCTTGCCACGAGTTTTTCTTTTGATGGAAACCTGCTCAATGGTTACTTCGTTTGCTTCGTGTTGTTGAATTTACTGTTGGTGCACATTCCATTGTTGATTGCATTGATTGCTGCTGATATGATCTCGGGTGAAGCCAATATGGGAACATTGAGATTATTACTTACTAAGCCTGTGAGCAGGACAGAATTCATCCTGGCTAAATTCTTTGCCGCAACGATCTACACTTTGTCATTATTGGTATGGTTGGCTATACTGGCTTTGTTCGTGAGCATGTTTGTTTTTGGAACAGATGATATGTTCGTCATGAAAAATTATTATGCTGTACAGATTTCGGAAGATGATGTGTTCTGGAGATATACTTATGCTTTTGCTTTTGCAGCACTGGCCATGACAACTGTTGCAGCACTGGGGTTCTTTCTTTCAATTTTTGCGGATAATTCTATCGGGCCAATTGTAGCAACCATCAGCGTTATTATTGTTACCACCATTCTAAGCACCATGAGTATTCCTTTGTTTGATGCCATCAAACCTTACCTCTTTACCACACACATGGTTACCTGGAAAGAATTCTTTGATGAGAAAGTTGATCTGAATAATGTGGCCATCAAGGGAAGTATCCAGAATCCTGACAGGATCATCAACTCCGTAATCGTATTATCTATTCATATCGTGGCTTTTGTTGGAGCCAGTATCTGGGTATTCAAAAGGAAGGATGTGCTGAGTTAAGGAATGGTGAATTTGCAGGATGTTTTTATAAGAATCGTATAACATTGCATTGTCTCAATATTACACCGATGAAGAATATCAGTAAGATCAGTGTTCTTTTGCTTATAGCTTTCAGCTTTCAGCTTTCAGCTTTTTCGCAAGACATGATGCCTTTGATCAAAAAAGTAAAAGCAAAACTTGACCTGGTAAATGATTATACTGCATTAGGGTCTATGAAGACAGATGTTGCATTTATCAAGGCACCTATTGGAAAAGTTACCGTTTACTATAAGAAACCAAGCAAGTTCAAATTAAAGAAAGATGGTGGCATTTCTGTTTTGCCAAAAGGGGGTATTTCAGTTAACATGAGTAACGTACTGTCTGAAAAAGATTTTATGGCTTTGAGTGCCGGTAAACAAATGGTAGGAGGTTTTATGACAACCGTTGTAAAGCTTATTCCAACATCCGAGAAAAGCGATATTGTTCTTTCAACACTATATATTGATGAAACAGATAATGTGATCCGCAAAGCAATTACTACAACAAAAGAGAACGGCACCTACGAAATTGAAATGAGTTATGGTAAATATCTTGCTTATGGTTTACCAAGTAAGATGACTTTCAGCTTCAATACCAAAGATTATAAATTACCAAAAGGTATTACAATGGAATTTGGTGAAGAAGATCGCAAAACAAAAGATGCCGCAAAGAACAAGAAAGGCAAAGTAGAGATCACCTATTCTTCATACACCATCAACAAAGGTGTGAGTGATGCAGTTTTTACAAATTAGGAGATAGGAACTCAGATGAAGCTGATAATAGCGATATGTTTTAAGAATTAGGCAGCATTTTAAAAACATCAGTGGAAATCTGTTCAATCGTGTTATCAGCATTCCAAACTTAACTCACTCCTTCACTATCCTCAATCTTCTCATCCTCCACGTTAGCCAACATTCGCTGACTCACTTTTTTCATTGGATTCTGTCTTGCTTCGGCATAACCCATTCTTCTTCTTAAGATATCTATAGCTTCGAATGTCGCTCCTAAGAAAGAAGTAGCATCAGCTTTTCCTTTTCCTGCGATATCAAAAGCAGTTCCGTGGTCAGGACTTGTTCTTACTGCCGGAATACCTGCAGTATAATTCACACCCTCACCGGCAGCTAATGATTTAAAAGGTATCAATCCCTGGTCATGATACATGGCAAGTACTGCATCAAACTTTTCATATTGTCCTCTTGCAAAAAATGCATCAGCACTATAAGGACCAAACACCAGCACATTGTTTTGTTTACCTTCTTTGACAGCAGCTGCGATAAAGCTTTCTTCATTGCCGATCAGTCCTTCATCACCTGCATGAGGATTTAATCCTAATACAGCAATTTTCGGTCTGTCAATTCCGAAGTCTTTTTGGAGACTGCTTTGTATGATTTTCAGTTTAGAAATGATCGCTTCTTTGGTAATGGCAGCTGCAACATCTTTTAAAGGCAAATGTTCTGTTACCAATCCTATTCTCATATTATCAGCTACCATCAGCATCACCACATCATTCACGCCGAAGACAGCTTTTAAATAAGGTGTATGGCCACTATAACTAAATTCTTCGCTTTGAATATTTTTTTTATGAATTGGTGCGGTAACCAATCCATGAATGCCACCTTCTTTCAACGACAGCACTGCCTGCTTCAATGAAAGTAAAGCATATTTGCCACCGATCTCGTTCAGTTGGCCTGGCGTGATTGCCACTTCTTCTTCCCAGCAGTTGAATAAGTTTACCTGTTTGGGATTGATCTGTTTCAGGTCTTTTATGCTGTTATAGCTGAAATTCACATCTGGCATCGACTTACGATAGAAGTTGATGCTTTTGTTACTTGCAAAAATCACAGGAGTACACATGTCCAATAGCCTGGCATCGCTCAAAGTTTTGATAACCAGTTCAAGTCCAATTCCATTCAGATCACCCGAAGTAAAGCCAATAACCGGCTTTGGCAACTCAATATTCATGCGAAAAATTTGAAGTTCAAATGTACTGATTCCTGCATCCAAATTCATTTACCAATACCTAATTCAATAAACTAGTTCCCATAAATCAATCCATTACATTTGCAGACTGTGCAGTACACGCTAAAAAAATCATTGGGCCAGCATTTTTTGAAGGATGAGAATATCACCCAAAAAATTGTGGCGGCATTAAAAGAACATCAATTCAGCAGGTTGGTAGAAGTTGGTCCTGGTGGTGGTGCACTCACAAAATATTTACTGCAGATACAGAACATTGACTTTAAAGCAGTAGAACTGGATGATGAGAAAGTGCCGTTTCTTGAAACAACTTATCCTGCCATTAAAGGAAAAATCATTCATAAAGACTTCCTGGAAATTGATCCGCCTTTTGAAGAAGACTTCATTGTGATCGGAAACTTTCCTTACAATATTTCTACCCAGATCGTTTTTAAAGTGCTGGAATGGAGAGAACAAGTTCCGGTAATGATTGGTATGTTCCAGAAAGAAGTGGCTATGCGTATTGCATCAAAGCCAGGAAGCAAAGTGTATGGGATTATGAGTGTATTGGTACAGGTGTTTTATGAAGTGGAATATTTGTTTGATGTACCACAGGAGTCATTTACTCCACCACCAAAAGTGATGAGTGGTGTAATTCGCTTAAAGCGTAAAACATCTACGGTTGATTACAAGGACAAACGTTCATTGTTTAGCCTGGTAAAAATGGCCTTCAATCAACGAAGAAAAACACTACGTAATGCAACAAGAAGTTTGTTTGATGAGGCCGTATTGAGTGATGATATTTTTAATAAAAGAGCTGAACAATTGAGTATAGAAGATTTTGCAGCGTTAACCTACCGGATGAAGTAAATGAAGACAGCCATCATCACAGCTAATGCACATGGGTTTTTATCAGAACAACTGCAAAATGCAGGCTGGGGTGTGATGAATTGTCCAGAGATAACATATGAGGAGTTGGGTCAGATCATTCATGAAACACATGGATTGGTTGTGACAACAAGATTGAAGATCGATAAAGAGCTTTTAGACAAAGCCATCAATCTTAAGTGGATCGGACGATTGGGAAGTGGACTTGAGTTAATCGATGTGGCTTATGCTGAATCAAAAGGGATAAAATGCTTCAGTTCACCGGAAGGAAATCGCAATGCAGTGGCTGAACATACTTTGGGTTTATTGTTAAACCTGATGAATAAGATCAACAGCAGTTTTAATGAAGTGAAAGAAGGTAAATGGCTTCGTGATGAAAACAGGGGTGATGAACTTTCGGGCAAAACAATCGGCATCATCGGTTATGGAAATACAGGTTCTGCTTTTGCGAAATTGCTTTCATCATTCGATGTAACGGTGATGGCTTATGATAAATACAAAGACGGCTATGCACATGATCATGTAAGAGAAGCTACGGTTGAACAAATACAGAAGTATGCCGATGTGATCAGTTTTCATTTGCCATTAACAGAGGACACAGCTTATTATGCCAACGAATCTTTCTTCGATAATCTTGAAATGAAACCTTATTTTCTTAATACGTCAAGAGGTAAGATAACATACACTCCAGCACTCATCGATGCTTTAAAAGCAGCTAAGATAAGAGCAGCAGGTCTTGATGTACTCGAGAATGAAAAACTCACCACTTTATCTCCCGATGAAAATGAGCAGTTGAGCTGGCTTTGTTCTCAGCCAAATGTTATCATTACACCTCATATCGCAGGTTACAGTCACGAAGCATTCGAGAAAATGGCTGTGGTGCTATTCAACAAGATTAAAACTGAACTCTAAGCTTGGATTAACAACTGAATTTTGTACATTTGTTCAAGTGCAACGCTGCAAATCAATTGTGGCGTTGTATTTTTTTGTGTCATGTAAAACCGAGCTATATGAGTGAGTTTATGTATGTAACCAAAGATACCCTTGAAAAAATGAGGGATGAGTTACAGAAGATGAAGACCGTAGATCGTCCTGCTGCCTCAAGGGCTATTGCCGAAGCAAGAGAAAAAGGTGATCTGAAAGAGAATGCAGAATACGATGCGGCAAAAGAAGCCCAGGGAATGCTTGAAGCTAAGATTGCTCAACTTGAAGGCTATTTAGCCTCGGCAAGAATTGTTGATACCAGTTCAATAGATACCAGTAAGGTTTCTATCCTTACCAAAGTAACGATCACCAATGTAGCAACAAAAAAGACTGTTACATACCAGATTGTGGGTGAAAAGGAGGCTGACCTTAAAGCAGGAAAAATTTCTGTTAACTCACCAATCGGCAGAGGCCTTTTGGGAAAAACGGTTGGGGAAGTAGCAGAAGTACAGGCTCCAACGGGTATGATCAAGTTTAAAGTAGAGGATATTTCTATTTAAATATTTGAGTATCGAAGAGCACTGGCAATGGCCGGTGCTTTTTTGTTTGTATGAAGAAGGTACTTTCGTAAAAACTTTGGCTATGACCATATTCTCAAAGATCATCAGTGGAGAAATCCCTTCTTACAAAATTGCTGAAGACGATAAGTTTTTTGCTTTCCTCGATATTTTTCCATTTCAATATGGCCATACCTTGGTTATCCCGAAAGTCGAAGTCGATAAGATCTTTGATGTACCGGAAGAATACCTTTCCGACATCCTTGTTTTTGCAAAACCTATTGCTAAAGCAATTGAAAAAGCTTTTCCATGCAACAGGGTTAACATTATTACGGTTGGACTTGAAGTGCCACATGCTCATATTCATCTGATACCAACGACAACTACTTCAGATATGAATCCCACCAAAGGAAAGATGAAATTGAGTGCTGAACAATTACAGGAAGTCCAACGTAAGGTCTTAGAAGCAATGAATAGTTGAGCGAAGTTTCTGCAACTCCGGTTAAGCTTCGTTGTGTCACTCACTTGTACTGCAACAATTATATCATCTTTTCAGTTCACAAATAGTGGTACTGTTATTTAATCAGCATCCGTTTATATTTGTGCAGTAACAATACATTCTCTCCTTGAGCGGAATCAGGAAATTAGCCGGGCAAACCCTTTGGTATGGTGTTCCAACTATTGCAACCCGTTTTCTCGGTTATGCAACCAACATTTTTCTATTCTGGTTATACAAACCAGAAAGCACAGCTTTTATAACACAGGTGTATGCCATCATACCATTTCTCAATATCCTTTTTACTTACGGTTTAGAAACAAGTTACTTCAGGTTCATCCAGACAACTGATAAAAAGAAACTGTACAATACTTTAATGGTATCAATTGTTTGTACTACGCTTTTATTCAGTGCCATAGTTTATTTCTATGCACCAGAAATCGCATCGCTGGTAGAAATGAATGAACATCCTGAATACATCAGGTGGATAGCATGGATACTTTTGTTTGATACACTTGCAGTGTTACCATTTGCCAAGCTTCGGCAGGAAGGAAGACCAAGAAGGTATGCATTCATTAAAGTGATCAGTATTCTGCTCAATATCGCTTTCATCATTTTTTTTATTGGTATTTGTCCTGATGTGGTTAAGAACGATCCTGATCATTTTCTAAGCAGCATTTACGATTCATCCATAGGAATAGGCTACTACATCATTGCCAATATTATTGCCAGTGCTATTACGCTGTTACTGCTGTTAAAAGAGTTCCGTTTCAGCTTCCAATTTGACTCAGCCTTGTGGAAACAGGTGATGAAATATTCCTATCCACTCATCATTGTTGGCCTCGGTGGAATGATCAACGAAATGCTCAGCCGTGTTATTTATTTACGAGTTGTTGATCTGCCAAGAGAAGAAGCGTTAAGGCAGCTTGGAATATTTGGAGCCAATTACAAACTGGCTGTGCTCATAACCATCTTTATTCAGGTATTTCGTTTAGGTGCCGAACCATTTTTCTTCAACCAGGCAAAAGAAAAAAATGCTCCTTCAACTTATGCAAGGGTGATGAAATTTTTTGTGATCGTTTGCTGCATTATGTGGCTGGCCATCGTTACCAATCTTTCAATCATACAATATATCGGTTACGGCGATAATGCAGAGGAGTATGGCCAGGGGTTAAAGATTATCCCAATACTTGCAATGGCAAGTGTGTTACTCGGTATATATTATAATCTTACGGTGTGGTATAAACTCACAAACAGAACCTTAACCGGAGCTTGGATCACTTTGGCCGGAGCTGTTATCACAATTGTATTAAACTTATGGTGGATACCAATGTTTGGATATGTAGGCAGTGCATGGGCCACATTCGCTTGCTATGCTTTTATGATGATAATTAGCTATGTACTTGGTCAGAAATATTACCCAATTCCATATGCTTTATTTAGATTGGTTGGCTACATATTGGCTGCTGTGGCTTTGTATTTCCTTCATCTTGGTGTTATATCTTTTTATGATAATATATGGTTCAGCCTTTTTGTGTCGCTGATCTTAATTGCGGTCTTTCTTGGGGTAGTAATATTTGCAGAAAAAAAGGAGTTTCAAAATATTCCTTTTTTAAAGAAAATCGTCCGAAAATAAACGTCTTGGCGATTTCTATTCTTGCAATCACCTGTTTAGGTCACGAGTATAAATTTTGCAATAGAGTAGCATTTCATTAATCAGTTTCCCCTATTTTTGCAACCCTTCAGCGGATGTGGCGAAATTGGCAGACGCACTAGACTTAGGATCTAGCGCCGCAAGGCATGTAGGTTCGACCCCTATCATCCGCACAAATCTGATCCTGCGTTAAGCGGGATTTTTTGTTGGTGGTTAACATCATTTTAACGGGTTTTTCCACGGTAAAACCTTTTCTAAAGTAATTCCAGCTTCATATTTAATCTTCAATAACCTACTTTTGCAGCCCATTAGAAAAAATAGTTATGGCTACAATTACAAGAGAAAATATCGGTCTGTTAAATGATAAACTCACCGTAAAGCTGTCAAAAGAAGATTACCTGCCAGCTTTTGAAAAGAGCCTGAAGACGTACGCAAAAACAGCAAATATTCCTGGTTTTAGAAAAGGAATGGTGCCTGCAAGTTTAGTGAAGAAAATGTACGGTCAAAGTGCTTTTACTGATGAAGTGCTTCGTGCAATTGATAAAGAAATGAATGCCTACCTGGGTAAAGAGCAGCTTGATATTTTTGCTCAGCCACTTCCAATGGATTTTGATATGAACCAGGTGGATATGAATAATCCTGATGAATATTCTTTTGCTTTTGAAGTTGGATTAAAGCCTGAGATCAACATCAATGCAAATGACCTGAAGGTTACAAAATACAAAGTGGTCGTTACCGACGAAATGGTGAACGAAGAGATCACTCGTTTACAGACTCGTCATGGTAAGATGACTGAACCCGAAGTCGTAGAAAATGATGAGAATGTGCTGAATGTAAATTTCATTGAAGTAGATGCTGCCGGAAATGAAGTAGAAGGTGGTATTAAGAAAGATAACTCGGTACTGGTTAAATATTTTTCTGAAGCTGTTCGTCCAAAACTCATTGGTTTAAAGAAAGACGATTCTTTGGTGATCAATTTAGGTGAAGCATTCAATGAAAAGGAAAGAGCAACAATTGCTGCCGACCTTGGCGTAGCAGTTGAAGATGCGGCATCTAAATCATTCAAATTAGAAGTGACTAAAGTTGGTCATGTAGAAAAAGCTGAATTAAACGAAGATTTTTTCAAAGCGGTTTATCCTGCTAACGAAATAAATAACGAAGCTGATTTCAGAAACACATTGAAAGCTGAAATAGAGAAATATTACGAACAGCAGGCTCGTAACCAGGTTCACGATCAGATCTACCATATATTAGTAGATCATACTCAACTCGATTTCCCTGAAAGCTTTCTGAAAAAATGGTTGCAAACCGGTGGGGAAAAGCCAAAATCTGCAGAAGAGGCAGAAGCGGAATATCCATCTTTTGCCAATCAATTAAAGTGGACACTAATCAGTTCAAAATTGATTACAGACAATAAAATTGAAGTAACTCCTGAAGATATTAAGTCATTTGCCAAGCAGCAATTGTTTGGCTACATGGGCATGAACACATTTGGTGAAGATCAGCCATGGATGGAAGATTATCTTAACAAAATGATGAAAGATCAGAAATATGTTGAGGATAGCTACCATCGCATCAGCACAGAAAAATTATTTGCCGCTTTGGAATCACAGGCACAAGCCACAGAGCAGGAAATAAGTGCTGAAGCATTTGCTGAAAAACTGCATCACCATCACCACTAAGATTTAAAAGCCTTTCAATCGAAAGGCTTTTTATTTTATGGCAAGCTTTGTTCCTTCGTGGATATCAGCCAGTGATACAGTAAAATCTACGGTTTGAATAGTTAAGCTATCGTTCAGGTCTTTTAGTTCATTCAATTGCCAGGTGTTATTGGCTGTGAGAGTAAATATCTCCACATTAATCATTTCGGTATCAATCAAAATATATTCTTTAAGCGATGGTATACCTCTGTACAATTTAAACTTTGTTCCCCGATCATATTCTTTGGTAGACGGCGAAAGAATTTCGATTACTACGGTTGGTAAAATAGCTGTATCCTCATCCTTTTCAGATGAGTTTACATCACCACAATAAATTGTTATGTCGGGATAAGTATATAAAGTGTTTTCAGGAATATGCAGCCTCATATCACTGCCGAATGGCTGACAGAATTTGCCTTTGAGGTTATACGCTAATTGCCCAAATAGGTTCGAAAAAATGATATTATGCCTTCTACCAGCTCCGCTCATGGCAAAAATCTCACCCTTGTAATATTCATGTTTGGTTTGAGATGCTTTCTCAAATGATAAATATTCCACTTCTGTGAGTTGTGTTTTACCGTATGCAACAGCCGGTTCTCTTACATCATGCATACCCAAATTTACTTTTTATGGCAGATATTTAAAACCCACAGGTGAAATTTTGTCTTCTTTGTTGCTTTGCACAGTATTTGAGTATCAATCTATCTTATATCTAAATCTCTTACCTTCAACGAGTAAAATACACACTATGGATTTTGGAAAAGAGTTCGAAAAATATGCAGTGAAGCACGTTGGAATCAGTAGTGCTACGGTTCAGAATGTAACCAGGCACCAGGTTTCAAATCTTACTCCCTATATCATCGAAGAGAGACCAATGAATGTGGCCAGTATGGACGTATTCAGCCGATTGATGATGGACAGGATCATTTTTATGGGTGAAGCGGTGAACGATTACGTGGCCAATATTGTAACAGCACAGATGTTGTTCCTTGAAAGTACCGACAGAACCAGAGACATCCAGATGTACCTGAACAGTCCTGGTGGAAGTGTTTATGCAGGACTCGGTATTTATGATACCATGCAATTCATTAACCCCGATGTAGCCACGATTTGTACAGGTATGGCTGCAAGTATGGGAGCGGTTTTGCTGTGTGCAGGAGCTCCCAAAAAAAGAACAGCCTTGAAGCATAGCCGTATCATGTTACACCAGCCAAGTGGTGCAATTGGTGGGCAGGCAAGTGACATCCAGATCACAGCAAGAGAGATCAGGAAGATAAAACATGAATTATACGAGATCATTTCTCATCATTCAGGAAAACCAGTAGAGCAGGTGGCATTGGATTGTGACCGTGATTTTTGGATGAGTGCAGAAGTGGCTAAAGAGTATGGAATAGTAGATGAAGTTTTATTTACCAATCCCAAAAAAGAAAAAAAATCAACCTTATAAAGACTGATAAAATGATTGACATGAATTTATTGTACAAGAACCCGTTTTTTGAAGAAGGTGAAGGTGATGAAGAGCCAGATCATGATGAAGCAAAACCTCCTAAAGAAGATCATTCTCCTTATATTTTAAAAAAAATGGAGCAGCTTTTTCTTAAAAGCCGTTCTGTTTATTTGTGGGGTGCTGTGGAAGACAGGTCTGCAAGAGAAGTTGTGAGTAAACTTTTGCTGCTTGATGCAGATAAACCAGGTGAAGAGATCAAGTTCTATATTAATAGTCCAGGAGGAGTAGTAACCAGTGGAATGGTTATTTATGATACGATTAAGTTGATAAAATCACCTGTTTCTACCATTTGTATGGGATTAGCGGCCAGTATGGGTTCCATATTATTGAGTGTTGGTGAAAAGGGCAGGAGATTCATTTATCCTCATGGAGAAGTGATGATTCACCAGCCAAGTTTGGGTGGTTATTTAAGAGCCACCTCAGCCGATATTGAAATTCAGGCAGAACAAATGGAGAAAACTAAACTATTGGGTGCTAAGATATTAGCTGAAAATTGTGGCCAAACGATCGAGAAGGTGCTGAAAGATTTTGACCGTGATTACTGGATGGATGCTGATATGGCTATCAAGTACGGAATCGTTGATGGAATCGTGGATAAGATCTGACTTTTGTAAGTTTTTCCGCTAAATCAGCGTTATTTAACCTGATTTAAGGATGAATGGTGCAACAGATTATTAGATTTGTAGCTCATTTAAGTTTGAAATACATCCCTTGATTAACTAACGATATGGCTAAACAAACACATTTACATTGTTCATTTTGCGGAAGAAGCCGTGATGAGGTGAAGATCCTCATTGCCGGACAGGAAGGCCATATCTGTGAGAATTGTGTAGAACATGCCCAGGAGATTATAGCCCAGGAGCTGCAGGTAAAGCAGGAAACTACATCAAGCCAGTTCAAATTCACCATTAAAAGACCTATTGAACTAAAGACTTTTCTTGATGAATATGTGATAGGACAGGAAGATGCTAAGAAAGTTCTTTCAGTAGCGGTTTACAATCACTACAAAAGAATTACACATAAGCAGCAAACCGATGATGTTGAAATTGAAAAGAGCAATATTATCATGGTGGGTGAAACAGGTACGGGTAAAACCTTACTTGCCAAAACCATTGCACGTTTGCTGAATGTTCCTTTTGCAATTGTTGATGCCACTGTATTTACAGAAGCTGGTTATGTGGGTGAAGATGTTGAAAGCATGCTCACCAGGTTATTGCAGAACTGTAACTATGATGTTGCAGCAGCAGAAAGAGGAATCGTTTACATTGATGAGATAGATAAAATTGCCCGTAAAGGAGACAACCCGTCAATTACAAGAGATGTAAGTGGTGAAGGTGTTCAACAGGGTTTATTGAAAATGCTCGAGGGAACAGAAGTGCTGGTTCCGCCACAAGGTGGAAGAAAACATCCTGAGCAAAAGATGATAAAAGTCGATACCCGGAATATACTGTTTATCTGTGGTGGTGCTTTTGACGGAGTTGATAAGATTATCAGCCGTAGAATTAACACCAACGCCATTGGATTTACCAATAAAGAAAAACAGGAAACACAGCGTAAGCATTTGCTGGAGTTCATCAATGCTCAGGATCTGAAAAGCTTTGGTTTGATACCTGAGTTACTAGGACGTTTACCGGTTGTTACACACCTGAATCCTTTGGATGCAGAAACATTACGTAACATCCTTACTGAGCCTAAGAATTCACTGTTGAAGCAATACACAAAATTGTTTGAACTGGAGGGAATTCATCTAACACTTGATGGCGAAGTCCTGGACTTCATGGTGTCTAAAGCACTTGAGTATAAATTGGGTGCAAGAGGCTTGAGAAGTATTTGCGAAAGCATTCTAACCGATGCAATGTTTGAGCTGCCAGGAACAGGACAAAAGAGCCTCCATGTTACAATGGATTATGCAATGGGTATGTTTGATAAGAGCAAACTCAGTCATTTGAAAGTAGCTTAAATCAAGATTTGAATATTGTAAAAAAGCGATCAAATAATGGTCGCTTTTTTGTTGAATAGAATACTGAACGTACAAGTGAGTGACACAAGTAAAGTTCATAGTAATTTTGAAGCTGGTTTACAATCATTTTAAATATTAAATCATGCAGGAACTTATTGATCGTGTATCATCAGAAGCAGGGGTTACACCTGAACAGGCAAAAAAATCTATTGAAGCTGTAGCCAATTTTGTAAAAGAGAAATTTCCGATGATGGCCGGAGCAGTTGATCAACTGTTTGGAGCCGGAGGTGATAACTAAAAAGAAAATGTTCCGTCGAAAAAACGGAACATTTTTAATAAATAACTTTTCCAAAGTTCAAAACTTTGGAAAAGTTTATTGAAGTACGTCTCTTGCGATAACTAATTTCTGGATCTCCGAAGTGCCTTCACCAATGGTGCAAAGTTTTGCATCACGATAATGTTTTTCTACCGGGAAATCTTTTGTGTAACCATAACCTCCGAATATTTGCACCGCATCATTGGCTACTCTCACAGCTACTTCACTAGCATAATATTTAGCCATAGCAGACTCCTTGGTCATCTTCATGCCCCTGTTCTTCAGATCACAGGCCTGCCAGATAAGTAGATCTGAAGCCATGATATCTGTAGCCATGTCTGCTAACTTAAAACTGATGCCCTGGAAGTTTGATATTGGTTGATCGAACTGGTGTCTCTCTTTCGAATACTGCAATGCAGCTTCATAAGCACCTTTGGCAATTCCGGCTGATAGTGCAGCGATAGAAATTCTGCCGCCATCTAATATTTTCATTGCCTGCCTGAAACCGTCACCTACTTCTCCTAAACGGTTGGCATCCGGTATTCTGCAATTATCGAAGACCATTTCTGCAGTTTCGCTTGCCCTCATACCAAGCTTGTTTTCTTTTTTGCCAGCATTAAAACCTGCTGTTCCTCTTTCAACAATAAAAGCAGTTGAGTTACTGCTTTTTCTTGGTTCACCAGTTCTGCAAATAACCACAGCTACATCACCACTTTTACCGTGGGTGATCCAGCTTTTTGTTCCGTTTAAAACCCATTCGTCACCATCTTTTGTAGCAACGGTTTTCATATTGCCTGCATCACTTCCGGTGTTAGGTTCTGTTAATCCCCAGGCACCGATAAATTCTGCAGTAGCAAGTTTTGGAAGATACTTTCTTTTCTGTTCTTCTGTTCCGAAGTTCATGATATGACCGGTACAAAGAGAATTATGTGCAGCCAGACTTAGCCCAATAGAGCCACAAACTTTTGATATCTCCTGGATAACAGCATTGTATTCAAAATAGGAGAGA
>JAKFCX010000054.1:0-7189 GCA_036676415.1 Chitinophagaceae bacterium | reverse complement strand
TACATTAGAGCCGTATGTTCAAAGGCATTATGATATAACGCCAACAACAAATGCATCAACTGCAACATCAACCATTACATTGTACTTCCTGCAGAGTGAGTTTGATGCATTCAATACAGCAAGAGGATTTTATGCAGCATTGCCAACAGGTGCAGCAGATGCGGCAGGTAAATCAAACCTGAGGATCACCCAGTATAATGGAACAGGAACAGCGCCTGGTAACTATACAGGAACTTCAACCTTGATCGATCCTTCCGATGCAAGTATTGTATGGAATAGCAGCCTCAACAGGTGGGAGATCACATTCTCAGCAACAGGCTCCGGTGGGTTCTATGTTCATACCGGCAACTTTGTTCTTCCTGTAACACAACTCAACTTCCGTGGCGAGCAGTCAGGCAGCATCAATAAGTTGATCTGGAGTACCGCTACAGAAACCAATAATCGTGGTTTTGAGTTGGAGAGAAGTGCCGATGGCAGAAACTTCAGCAGTGTAATATTTGTTGCAAGTAAAGCGGAGAATGGAAACAGCACAACAATACAGAACTACAGTTACAATGATGCAAGACCAAATGCGGGAAGCAATTACTACAGGCTGAAGCAGGTTGACAAAGACGGCAACTATACTTACAGTAATGTGGTATTACTGAGCAGGAAGGTTACAGACATTACGTTGAGCAGTGTGTATCCAAATCCAGCAGACAGGGAGCTGAATCTTGTGATCACATCACCGAGGTCAGAGAAAGTAATGATTGTTGTTACAGATCTTACAGGTAAGATAATCCTGCAACGTTCAACACAGCTGGTAACGGGTGATAACCAGGAAACCTTGAATGTTCAGCGTTTGGCAGCCGGTACTTACGTTATTAAAGCCGTATGTAACAATGGATGTGAGACTGCTGTACACAGGTTTGTAAAACAATAAAAGTCAATCAGTAAAATTTAAAAAGCCACCCTGTTCACGGGTGGCTTTTTTGGTTTTTTGAAAGGTGTTCATGAGGGACTTCTTTAATTACCACCATAAGTCTGATAAAATAATTATAAATTAGCAACCCTAAACGGAGATATTAACGAGCTACTAATAGCATTGGACATTCTGTAGCAGGACATCATAAAACTCTTTTTTATTTCCGTTATCCCACCCAACCCTTTATCAGATTTTTTTAACTGGTCACCTAAACAACTGTTCCATGACTAAACTTTACGTTGTAACTGCCCGAGTATTGGCGTTATTAGTTTGCTGTTCATTTTTAAATGTTGTCTCTGCTCAGAATGTTCCGGAGCTGATTTATTACCAGTTCGATGGTAATGCCCAAAACATGGCCAGTTCACCAGTGGGAACAAATCCTGCTACTATTACTGGTCTCACCACAGGCGGCTCAGGACAATTCAATAGTGGGTTACTTGGAAATGGCGGTGCAAATACTACTAACAATGTCAATACCGGATGGCCATTAAATTTAGGCACCGGAGATTGGACAATCAGTTTCTGGATGAGTAATTTTCCTGCGACTGCTGCTACAACACAATATTTATTTGGAGGAGGAGGCGGTTCTGCATTCCGTTGTTTTACAGGTGGCGTAGCCGGGAATAATGCGATTCAACTAAGAGCTACTGGAATGACTGATGTAACAGTGTCAAATATCGGTACCGCTCCTGTAGTGATTCATTTTGTTCATGAGACCACCCCTGCCAACGTGGTAAAGGTTTATAGGGATGGTCTACTTATAAATACGGTGGCACAACCTGCAACTCCTGCTAATATTACTGGAACAGATTTTTGGGTTGGTGCTTATTCCGGCACTACTACTTCTTTCCCTGCTGGAACCGTTTTGGATGAATTCAGGCTTTATAATCGTGCAGTAGATGCATCTGAAATATCAGCTACCTGGAATAACCTGCTGCCTTTATCCGCTTGTACAACTCCACCTACACCAGGTAACGCTACATCTTCTGCATCTTCTGCTATTTGTACGGGCAATACAGTTTTATTGAATTTAACTGCAAATAGCATTGGTCAGGGCCAAACTTATTTATGGCAAAGTGCACCAGCATCTACAGGTCCATGGACTAATATTAGTACCAGTTCTACCGCATCAGGATTTACAGTTAACCCAACCACAACAACATGGTACAGAGCTGAAGTAACTTGTGGTGGAAATACACAGCCCTCCACTCCTGTACAAGTTCAGGTGAATACTCCATTTGCTGCAGGAACATATACCATTAATCAAAGCTTACCTGTTTCTGCAACAAACTTTCAAAGTTTCGCTGCCGCGGTGAATGCTATCAACTGCGGCACTACGGGTAATGTGATATTTAATGTAGCAGCAGGGCAGACGTTTATAGAAGATATTCCGCAGATTAATTTTATTGGAAGCAGTACAGCAACCTTGGTATTCCAGAAAAGCGGAGCTGGCGTTAATCCTAAAATTACTCCGGCCACTCCAGGTACAATTGCATCATCTACAACTCTTGGTGGTAATGGAGATGGCATAATTGTTATCAATGGCAGCGACTATCTTACGTTTGATGGAATTGACCTTGAAACCGATCAAAGTTTCTCGGCAGCAGGTATGTATGAATATGGATACTATGTAAAAAAAGCTTCCGGTACGGATGCATCTAAGAATCTTGTAATAAAGAATGCTACCATCACGCTGAATAAAACTGCTATTTACTCTTTTGGAATATTCATCTCAAATAATACAGGTTCCACAGCTACTACAGTAACATCAATTGGTGGCCGTGCCGAGAACATAAAAATATTTGATAACACAATTCTGAACAGTTATGGTGGTATTAATGTTACAGGGTATGCTGCAACTACACCGTATGATTTTTACGATCAGAATATTGAGATAGGAGTTGATGGAGCAAATATAATAGACCAATATGGTGGTGGAGCTACTACAGCTTATGGCATTTATGCAATCTACCAGAACAACCTTAAGGTGGCAAACAATACAGTCACAAGTGCTACGGGAACAACTACTACATTGTACGGTATATTTCTATCAACAGGTGTAAACTCCAATGTTGATGTGTTTGGAAACACAATTACCATCCATGGCGGTGGTACTACCACTACTATATATGCATTGAATAACGGTATGGGGGCCACAGGTACTAGCAACACAGTAAGAATCTACGACAATACTATTACTAATTCAACTTACCCCACTGCAACATCAGGAGCAATGTATCTCTTGTATCAAAATGCATCTGCTTACAAAGCCTACATTTATGATAATATTGTAACCAATAACACACACTCTCCCACAACCACTGGAGCAATGTATTGCTTATACCAGTCAGGAGCGGTTGTGAATGAAAGTAAGATATACGGTAACGACGTAAGTAATAACAGTAAAGCTACCGGTACAACAGGTGCAGTATACTATATTTTCAATAGCCCTTCTGCCACGGCGAATGGTGACATTTATGGAAATACTGTTTCTGTTAACTCCAGTACCAACACTACAGGAACTGTTTTTGGTATTGCACAAGGTGCAGGCGCTACTACAAATGTGTATAGAAACAGGGTATTTGATATTACAGCTACATCCACTGGAGCGAGTGTATATGGCATTTCTGTTACTGGGGGCACCACAAATAATATCTATAATAATTTTATTAGTGACTTAAAGAATAGCGGAAGTTCAGTTGATGCAATAAGAGGAATCAGCGTGAATTATACAACTGCTACTACATCTGTGAATGTTTCATTCAATACAGTCTTTCTTAATGCCTCTGGTGGAGCCAACTTTGGAACAGCAGGTATTTATCATACCACAAGTGCTACTGCTACAAGCGCAGCCTTATCGTTGCGAAATAATAACATAGTAAACTTATCAACTCCAAGTGGCACAGGATTTACAACTGCCTTCAGGAGATCATCAACAGCACTCAATAACTTTGCTGCGTCCTCAAACAATAATAATTATTATGCCGGAACTCCGGGTTCTGCAAATTTGATTTTCTATGATGGGACGAATGCAGACCAGGATTTAAATAGCTATAAGGCCAGGGTGTCTACAAGAGAAACTGCATCTATTTCTGAGAATCCTCCATTTATTGATGTTTCGACACCACCTTATAACTTACACTTATCTGCTACAACTCCAACTCAACTCGAAAGTGGAGGAACTGCAATTGCAGGCATTACAGATGATTTTGATGGTGATGCAAGAAATGCTTCAACACCTGATATCGGTGCGGATGAATTTGCTGGCATTGCTGCGGATCTAACTGGTCCTTCAATTGCATATACCCAATTAGGCAATACAATATGTACCAGTCCACAAACCATTTCTGCAACCATAACAGATGCCAGCGGAGTGAATATTGCAGCTGGAACAAAGCCGAGACTTTGGTTTAAGAAGTCGACGGAG
The DNA here is from genome assembly GCA_036676415.1 of Chitinophagaceae bacterium. Classification (GTDB taxonomy): domain Bacteria; phylum Bacteroidota; class Bacteroidia; order Chitinophagales; family Chitinophagaceae; genus JAEZDC01. The sequence goes on along the minus strand of JAKFCX010000054.1, from coordinate 2,798 downwards.
AATGATCAGTTACCTGCCACAAATACTTCTGCAAGTAGTGGCTGGAAATGGGTTGAAGCATCCAATACTGTTTCTCCTTTCAATTTCACTTTTGACTTCAGCTTGCTAACATCAGCGTTGGTTCCTGGCGATTCAATATCATACTTTGTAGTTGCACAGGATCTTGCTACTACACCTAATGTTGGCGTTTCAATTGCAACATTTAACAGTGCACCAACCAGTGTTGCGCTTTCTGCAGGTGTATTTCCTACAAGTGCTCCTATTCGGGGATTCAATATTCTTTCCCAGCCTGCTCCGCTTCTGGTTAAATCAAATAGAACTGATCTTTGTGTATCAGGTACGGTTATTCTCGATATTGATGGAGTTGATGTAAGTGGGGGTGCATACCAATGGCAAAGTTCTCCTGCAGGTGCGAACACCTGGACAGATATTTCGGGAGCTACCACCATACCTTTCACCACTGCCACTTTTTCTGCAAGTACAGATTTTAGGCTTGTAGTCAATTGTGGCGGAACACCGATCTCAGGATCGCCATCCAATGTAGTAACGGTAACCGTTAATAATCCTCAGGTAACCGGAACTACCCCAGGAAGTCGTTGTGGTGTTGGAACGGTAAACTTATCAGCCACTGCAAGTGCTGGGTCTACAATAAACTGGTACACGGCGTTAACAGGTGGAAATCCAATTGCAACAGGCGGATCGTTTACTACACCTTCTATCAATACTACAACTACTTATTATGTATCGGCTGCATCAGGTAGTAATGTTTATACTGCGGGTCGAGCCACAGCACCAAATGCGTCCAATCTTACAGCTTCACCTCGAGGGTTAATATTTAATGCGAATGAACCTTTCGTTTTGCAAAACGTAACTGTATTTTCTACGGCAGCGGCGGCAGGATCTGGAACAATTGAGGTAAGAAACAGCGCAGGTGCTACTATTGCCGGGCCAGCAAGCGTTAACTGGGCCGGTGGAGGAACTGCTGCAGCGCCAATTGCAGTAGTATTGCCACTAAACTTCACAATACCTCAGGGAACAAACCATCGGCTGTTTATGACAACCATGACCGGGGGTGGTATTTCTTATGAATTTACTGGTATTGATGCCACAACGTGGAATGCATATAAAACACCAGGCAATGAGCTTGAAATTCTCTCCAGCATTACCTCATTTACAGGCACACCACTATACACTTCCTATTATTATTTTTATAACTGGGAGATCAGCACAGGATGTGCAGGATCGAGAACTGCAGTAACAGCCACAGTAACACCGCCACCGGCATTAACCGTTACAGCAAGTAAAACCGTCTGCAATAACACTGTACACTCGTTGCAGGTAACATCAACTATCGGAGATTTCAACAGCTATATCTGGAGCCCGCAAACTGATTTATTTACGGATGCTGCTGCAACGGTTCCCTATACAGGAAGCAGTGCAACACAAGTATATGTTAAATCAGCTACAGCAGGGGCAACCACATATACACTAACGGCAACAAATACAGTGTCTCAATGTGCTAATACTGCAACTTCCATAGTAACGGTATTGCCAGTTCCAACTATCGCATCCTCATCACCGGAAATCTGTATTAGTGGTTCGTCAACACTTTCATTATCTCCTTCTGCAGGTTATGGTGCTGCAACATTCCAGTGGCAATCTTCTTCAGATGGCACAACCTATGTAGATATAAATACTGCTACTAATAGTTCATATACTACACCAACCCTAAATGCCACTACTTACTATAGAGTGATTATAAAAGATGAAGCTGGCGCTACATGCGTGCAGCCTTCATTTACACTAACGGTAAACAATCCACAAGTAACTGCTACAACACCAGCATCAAGGTGTGGGGCAGGAACAGTAACATTACAGGCAACAGGAAGTGCAGGAACAACGTTGAACTGGTATGAAGCAGCAACAGGAGGAGTTCCTCTAACTTCCGGAAATAGTTTTACTACTCCAGTTATTGGAACAACTACAAACTATTATGTTAGTGCAACAGGTGGTGGAGGTGGCACACAAACAGTAGGTCCAAATAATCTTTCCATTGGAGCATTCGCCACCTGGACTTCAACTGCACAATGGTTAAACTTCTCTGTATTGAGTAATGCCACTATTCAATCGGTTGACATGTTCTGGTCTGGAACGGTAGGAAGCAGTTTCACCATTGTTATTAGAGATGCTACTACTTTAGCAAATGTATTCACCTATAGTGGTACCACAACAGTAACCGGAAGCACCACACCACAAGTAATTCCAATCAATGCTGTTTTAGCTCCGGGAACGTATCAAATGAACTTGTCAGGCACGAATCCAGGAACTTACAGAAATAGCACAGGTGGAGTATACCCATATGCATTACCGGGAGTGATAAGTATTACGGGTAATACTTTTGATCCGAACTATTACTACATGTTCTATCGTTGGATGGTCTCTACTGGTTGCGAGTCTTCCAGAACAGCTGTTACAGCCACTGTAACACCAACATCCAGCTCTGCAGCAGGCTCAGTTGGCACTACCGAGTGTGCTACGGCAACGATATCTGGCACTACCGAGTTTAATTACACCGATTGTGATGCGATAGCAGTGATGACACCATCCGGTGCTTCTCCGATAGCGGGAAGTGTAAGTGCCTGCGTTAAGATCGATGCAACAGTGCAAACAGCTCTTACATTAGAGCCGTATGTTCAAAGGCATTATGATATAACGCCAACAACAAATGCATCAACTGCAACATCAACCATTACATTGTACTTCCTGCAGAGTGAGTTTGATGCATTCAATACAGCAAG
>JAKFCX010000053.1:0-3334 GCA_036676415.1 Chitinophagaceae bacterium | reverse complement strand
GCTGCAGATTTTATGGGGAACCTTCCTTTTAGAATTATCCTAGAAACAGTAGTTATTTATTTACCAATTTTATTTCATGCAATCTATGGCCTTTATATTGCTTTTACCGCAAAAAACAATGCCGGGAAATATGGATATTTCAGAAACTGGATGTTCTTACTACAGCGTGTATCAGGTGTCATTACGTTAATCTTTATTACATGGCACGTATGGCAGACTCGCGTTGCAGCAGCATTTGGTGCACATGTTAACTATGACATGATGGCAGATATCCTATCTTCACCATTCATGTTTGGTTTCTATCTGATTGGTATCATTTCAACTATTTTCCACTTTGCAAACGGATTGTGGTCATTCTTTGTTAGCTGGGGTATTACAGTTTCCCCTCGTTCTCAAGTAATTTCTACATATTTTACAATTGGTGTTTTTGTAATCCTTTCAATTGTAGGAATTAGAACACTTTTAGCTTTTGTTTAAAAAATAACTTCATACTCTGTGTTGAAAAATATCGGATTTTTTGGATTAAGGGAGTGAGTCATAATGAGTAAGGGTAAGGTGATCATAGTTGGTGGCGGCTTAGCCGGCTTAATGGCAACCATCAAAGTTGCAGAAGAAGGAACACCAGTAGAATTATTTTCACTTGTTCCAGTTAAACGTTCCCACTCCGTTTGTGCCCAAGGTGGTATGAATGGAGCAGTAAATACAAAAGGTGAAGGCGATTCACCATGGATTCACTTTGATGATACCGTATATGGCGGAGACTTCTTAGCCAACCAGCCTCCAGTAAAGGCAATGTGTGAGGCAGCACCAGGTATCATTCACTTAATGGACCGGATGGGAGTTATGTTTAATCGTACTCCAGAAGGACTATTAGATTTCCGTCGCTTCGGGGGTACTCAGCATTCGCGTACAGCATTTGCTGGTGCAACAACAGGTCAACAGCTGCTATATGCGTTGGACGAGCAGGTTCGCCGTCACGAAGTAGCTGGATTAGTTACAAAATACGAAGGCTGGGAATTCTTAGGTTCAGTTGTGGATGACGATGGTGTTTGTCGCGGAATCGTGGCACAAAACTTAACATCTATGGAGATCAAATCCTTCGCTGGGGATGCCGTTATCTTGGCAACTGGTGGTCCTGGAATTATCTTCGGAAAAACAACGAACTCTGTAATTAATACTGGTTCTGCAGCATCAATCGTTTATCAACAAGGTGCATATTATGCAAATGGTGAGATGATCCAAATTCATCCAACTGCCATTCCTGGAGATGATAAGCTTCGTTTAATGAGTGAATCAGCACGTGGAGAAGGCGGCCGGGTTTGGACATATAAAGATGGAAAACCATGGTACTTCCTAGAGGAAAAATATCCTGCATACGGAAACCTTGTACCGCGTGATATTGCCACACGTGAAATCTTTGATGTGTGTGTAAATCAAAAACTAGGTGTTAATGGCGAAAACATGGTTTACCTCGATCTTTCTCACAAAGATCCACATGAATTGGATGTTAAGCTTGGAGGAATTATCGAAATCTATGAGAAGTTTACTGGAGATGATCCACGTAAACTTCCAATGAAAATCTTCCCTGCTGTTCACTATTCAATGGGTGGGCTTTGGGTTGACTATGATCAAATGACAAACATTCCAGGACTATTTGCTGCTGGAGAATGTGATTTTTCACAGCATGGTGCAAACCGTTTAGGTGCCAATTCATTACTTTCTGCGATTTACGGTGGAATGGTCGTTGGACCTAATGCTGTAAGATATATTAAAGGACTTGAAAAGAGTTCTGACGCTGTATCTTCAACTGTTTTTGACCGTCATGTAAAAGAACAGGAAGATAAGTGGAATTCTATCATGTCATTAAATGGTACAGAAAATGCCTATGTACTTCATAAAGAACTTGGTGAGTGGATGACGGATAACGTTACAGTTGTTCGCTTTAATGACAAGCTATTGAAAACAGATGAAAAAATCCAAGAGCTTTTAGTGCGATATAAAAATATCAATATCAATGATACATCTAAATGGAGTAATCAAGGTGCAGTATTCACTCGCCAGTTAGAGAACATGCTTCAATTAGCTCGTGTTATGACAATTGGTGCTTACAACCGTAATGAGAGCCGTGGTGCTCATTATAAACCTGAGTTCCCTAACCGTAATGATGAGGAATTCTTAAAAACAACAATGGCGAAATTTGTTGATAGCTCATCTGCTCCTGCTTTCCACTACGAGGAAGTAGATGTTTCATTGATTCAGCCACGTAAACGCGATTACTCAAAAAGTAAGGGGGAGTAGAAAAGCATGTCTGAAAATAAAACAGTAAAATTTATTGTTACCCGTCAAGATAGCCCTGATTCTGCTCCTTATGATGAGGAGTTTGAACTTGCGTATCGTCCAAATATGAACGTAATTTCTGCTTTAATGGAAATTAGAAGAAACCCTGTCAATACAAAAGGACAAACTACTACCCCTATTACTTGGGATAGTAACTGTCTCGAAGAAGTTTGTGGAGCATGTTCAATGGTTATTAACGGTAAGCCGCGCCAATCTTGTTCTTCGCTAGTTGATCAACTTGAGCAGCCAATCCGTTTAGAGCCTATGAGAACATTCCCAGTTGTGCGTGACCTTCAGGTTGACCGCAGCAGAATGTTTGATGCATTAAAGAAAGTAAAAGCTTGGATTCCAATCGATGGAACATACGACTTGGGACCTGGTCCTCGTATGCCAGAGAAAAAGCGCCAATGGGCTTACGAGCTTTCAAAATGTATGACTTGTGGTGTTTGTCTTGAGGCTTGTCCGAATGTAAACAGCAATTCAAGCTTTATTGGACCTCAGCCGCTTTCACAGGTTCGTTTATTCAATGCACATCCAACAGGTGAAATGAATAGAGCTGAACGCTTAGAAGCGATTATGGGTGATGGTGGACTAGCTAACTGTGGTAACTCACAGAACTGTGTTCAGTCATGTCCGAAGGGAATTCCATTAACTACATCCATTGCAGCATTAAACCGTGATACAACATTCCAAGCATTTAGAAACTTCTTCGGAAGCGATCAGGTATAATACAAGATTCTTTAAACCTTCTTTTCTATTACGAAAGAAGGTTTTCTTTTCTTTTTTGGGTAGGACTTTTAGACTGGCTTTGGTATACTATTGGTATACTAATAGTAAGATCTTTTCAAAGTTGGGAAAAGGATGGTATTTAAGGGTGAAGAAGCTACCGTTACTTATTATATTGGCAGGATTGGTTGTCATTGGAGTCGGAGTTTGGCAAATTGTTGAGACAAATTTTATGAGCGACGCTTCACTAAAAGAAGCTAAAACAATAGTC
>JAKFCX010000052.1:0-5554 GCA_036676415.1 Chitinophagaceae bacterium | reverse complement strand
TAAAACAGTTGAAATTCCAGATGCTCAATTAGAAAGTGCTATTCGAAATCAATTGGGAATTTATGAAGGTGCTCTTACAGCAGCTAACTTAAAAGAGCTTGTGTACCTTTATGCTCAAAGTGAAGGTATTACTGACCTAACTGGTTTAGAATATGCAACCAATCTTGAAGGGTTAGACGTAAGTGCGAATGACATTACAGATGTGAGTCCAATTGCGAGTTTAACTAATTTAACCTCATTAACTTTATGGGGTACGCAAATTTCGGATATTAGTGTTTTAAGTTCTTTAACAAATTTAACCTATTTAGATTTGGAAGATAATCACCAACTCGTGGATATCTCTCCAATTGAAAGTTTAGTCAATCTTGAAGAACTTCGATTAAGTTATAGTGCTGTAACCGATATTACGGTTGTAAGTTCGGTAAGTAACTTAAGAGAGCTTCATTTATATGGTTTATCTTTAGATTTATCAGAGGGATCTGCAACTAGTACGACAATTTCCGATTTACAGTCTCGTGGTGTCTCCGTCTATCTTGATTGGATGCCAGAGTATCCGGTCTATGACGAATATCTCTATCTAAATCATTCAGGTCAGGGAGTAACTCATAATTCATTTGAATTTGAATGGGATAGTTACGGGGATTTTGAATCGTACGATATCTACTTAGATGGAAATCTAGTAAAATCACTTTCTTCCACTTCAACCAATTATGTGTTATTGGGTCTTCAGTCACGAACAACATACAATGTTGAAGTTAAAGGAAATCTTGTTGATGGAAGGGTTGTTTCTTCTAGTACTGAGATCACTACTTCTTGGGCTCCTGAGGATTTACAAGAGGTAAAAATCCAAGCTGTAAATGAAAACGATCAACCATTAACAAATGGTTATCAGTACTCTATTAGTGGTACAGATGAGTCAAATCAAGACTTCTTCCAGTATGGATATGTGAATTATGAAGGGTATTTAACTTCTTGGGAGATTAATAGTTTAAAGTTACCTTTAGGTACATATGATGTAATTATCTATGATCCGGAAAACTATGATAACTCAACAATTTATAGCATTATGATTGAAGAGGGAGTTAATTACATTGAAAATCCCTTTAAACTAACCTTTAATGAAGGCGAGAACTCATCAGAAGCTTTTAAAGTGAAGGTAACAAATGTAACAGAGAATTCGATCACCGTAGAATGGACAAATCAATCAAAGGTAACAAACTACAGCCTAAACTTGTATAGCGAAGATTCTAGTTATTATGAGGGACAAGATGTAACGTTAGAGAACGGAACTACTTCTTATACGTTCACTAATCTTTCATCTGATACCCGTTATGGATTTAATTTAAATGCTGAATTTTCAAATGGTCTCTCATATGGAACTTACATGTTTATTAAAACAAATGGTGGATCGCAAGAAGGAGAAATAGTTACATTCGCTGACACAACACTAGAGCAGATCGTTCGTGAAGAGATTGGTGTTTATTCGCGAGATATCACTTCAGTGGATCTAGAGGAATTGACTTACCTTTATGCATACGATCAACAGATTACTAGTCTGGCAGGGTTAGAACATGCGGTGAATTTACAAGGACTAGGTTTGGGAAGTAATGAAATTGAAGATATTAGCCCACTTGCTGGATTAACTTCTTTAACGGACTTAACCCTCTGGGACAACAATATCACAGATGTATCACCTTTAAGTAACTTAACTCAATTAACTTACTTGGACTTAGATAGTAATAAAATCGTTGATGTCACACCTTTAGGTTCATTAACCAATTTAAGAGACCTATGGTTATATAACAATCCAATAGAAGACTTTACAACTCTAGAAGAACTTAGAGCAGCTGGAGTAAATGTTTATTATAATAACTATCCAGGTGAATACTACGAGTATCTTTATGTTAATTTACTGGATGTAACGGAAAATTCCATTTCGATTGATTGGTCTATTTGGAATCAATCCGAGGAAGTAGATTACTTTGATGTAACAGTTGGAGATACAGTTGTTACTGTGGAACCAGATACACTTTCCCATGTATTTAATGATCTTACTCCGAATACATTTTATGAGATTCAAGTAGATGCACACTACGTTAATGGCAGTGTGATTAGTGGGTACAATGCGGTTTGGACAGACTATCCGGCTGATCAATTAAGGGACGTAAATATCAACCTTAATAATCAGACTGATTTGTCAATTGAGAACTATGAATTTTCTATTAATGGTATGGATGATGCTAACCAACGAGTATTTGAATACGGATATGTAAGTGAAAGTGGAGAGTTTAAGAGCTTTTATGATGATGAACCATTTTCATTACCTGCTGGTCAATATGAAGTCTTTTTATATGGTCCTCCAGGAGTATTTAACCAATACAGTACGTATCAATTTGAAGTACTAGAAGGTACAGATTATATTGCTTCACCGATAGAGTTAGTGTTTGATGGTTTTGATGGAGAGTTTGAACCAGGACCTTCACTTGGTATTCAAGTTGTAAATACTACTGATACATCAATAGAAATTAGCTGGAATCAAGTTCCTGACGTTATTGGTTATTCTGTATGCATTGAAGAGCAGAACGAACAAGATTATTCTAGTTCTTGTATTACCGAGGAATCTTTAGATTCATCTGTGACCTCATATACATTTACAGATCTATTACCAAATACAAACTATATCGTATCGGTTAACGCTTCTTATACTGATTCAGGGTTTGGTGAAGGAATTCTTGTACAAACAACAGGCAGTTCTGAGGGTGAAAATCCAGGACAAGACCCTGAAGAGGACCTTGGGGAAGTCGTAAATATTCCTGACGGAGCTTTAAGTGAAGCCATTCGCAACACATTAAATGTGTATGACAGAGATCTTTATACAAGTGACCTAGAGCAATTAACAAGCTTGTATGCTAGTCATTTGGAAATTACAGATCTAACTGGCTTAGATAAAGCAGTCAACTTAACGTATCTTGATGTAAGTTTTAACCAGATTAGTGATGTAACTCCTTTACAGAATTTAACTAACTTAACAAACTTAATTCTGTGGAGCAATGAGATTACAGAAATCGGCCCATTAAGTTTACTAACGAACCTGACTTACTTAGACCTTGATACGAATAAAATCACTGATGTAAGTCCACTTGCTGGTTTAACAAACCTAGATACAATATGGCTTGCAAATAACCCTGCGAGTGACATTAGTAGTTTAATAGACCTAACAAATCTAACTAACTTATACCTTTATGGCATGCCGTTGGATGTAAATGATACAGCAACAATGAATACCATTGAAACCCTACAAAATGCAGGAGTATATGTAAGTTATGACAGTCAAATCTATGAACCATCTATCTATGCTTATGTAGGGTCTATCTCTGATAACGCAATTGAAGTTCAGTGGTGGTCAGAAGAAATGAGTTCGAGCATCGATCACTATAACCTATACCAAAATGATGAAAAGGTTGATTCTGTTGATTCTAATGCCTACACATATACATTTGAATCATTAGCACCTAATACAGAATACGAATTTATGATTGAAGCGGTAAATTCCGATAATGAAGTTTTGTCTTCAGCTATTACGTATGCTGTAACAGAACGTGCACAAGCCGACATGGAAAATGTGACATTAAAGGTTGTGGACTCTAAAGACGAATCAGTTCCTCAAAATCTTGAATATTCACTTCAAGGATTAGGGGAAGACAACCAGGATGTATACTTATATGGTTACACTGATGGAGAAGGTTTCTTACGTTCTTGGTATACACCAGGAAAAACGATGTCTCTTCCAGCCGGTCAATATGAGCTTATTGTTTACGGAAATGGAACGTACCCATCTACAATCGAGACCATTGAAATTGTAGCTGGACAGGATTATGTGACTAATCCGTATGAAATCGCATTAACGAAGTTCGAAAAAGAAACAAAGAATGTCGAAGTAAAAGTAATCGACCAAGAAGGTAATCCGGTAGATTCTATTGAGTATCTATCGCTTTATAGCTACCCAGTTATGGAGGCTTTTGGATACCAAGACGGGCAATACTATTTATGGCAAGAGCAAAATGATACTGGAAAATACACACTTGAAAATGTTGTTGTGTCTGATCAATTCAAGTATCAATTAACTGTACAGGTACCTGGATATATTACTTACAACAATGCTGAGGTTACAGTTGATTCTTCAACAGATATAATCGAAGTAGTTGTAGATAAAGGTGTATCTATAACAGGCTCTATTGTTGACTCAAACGATAGTCCGCTTTCTGGGGCTTATATTTACGCATACGGAGATCAAACCTATGCATATGGTCAATCTGACTCAGAAGGAATTCAGTTAGATGGACTACACAAAGAAGAGTTAGAAGTTGAGATTTCAATGCAAGGCTATCAATCTCATAAAGTAACTGTTACTGCTGATCAATTTGTAAATGGTACTTTTGATCTCGGAGAAATCGTGTTACAGTCTGAAAAATATGTACACGGAAAAGTCCTTAATGAAGATGGGACTCCAGCAAAGAATGTGTATGTATACCTTTATGAAGAAGGTAGTTCTTGGAGTACTGGCTGGGCAAGAACAGATGCGAACGGATACTTTAAGATTCGTAATGTAGTAGATGGAAGCTACGTATTAAAGACCGACGCATATAATCTGCCTAATGTAGAAGTGGAAGTACAACCTCAACCAGATGAGTATGTAATCACTTTAGCTAAACAGGGTGAAGGAAGCTTCACAGGTGAAGGAAATGGATTTACGGCTTCTAAACAAACAGTCGTACCAGGTAAATCACTAGACTACCGATTCAACTACAAAAATAACGGAACAGCTACTGCTGAAAACGTAGAAGTATCATTTAATCTTTCTACTGATGTGGAATTATTAGAAGATTCCGTTCTTTTAAATGGACAAGCTGTTACACTCGATCGTGGAAAAGTAGTCATTCCTAGTGTAGCTGCTGGAGAATCAGGAACAATTACGTTCAAAACGAATGTAAAAGAAACAGCCACTCAAACGCTCGTTTCGAATGCAACCATTTCTCTAGGTGAAACTCAGAATACGTACACTGCTACAACAAATGTACTGTTTGTTACATTAAACGCACCAGAAATTACTGCTACATCTAAAATTAAGGTGTATGGTAATGCAAAATCAGGTGCGAAGGTAGAAATTTATGATGGAGATGTATTATTAGCTCAAACAACTGTTGATAGTCGTTGGTGGTATGCGGATGTAACATTACCAGTAACAACAGGAGAAAATAGCTCACATCAACTAGTTGCAAAGGTGACTGAAGATGAGCGTGCAACATACTCTCAACCAGTAACGGTTTCATACGAGCCAAACATCCCAGAAGTAACTGATGTAAAAATTTCAGCTGGATGGAATCAAAACATTACAATTAACCCGAACACAGGTGTCGTAACCTCAGCAATCGTTGAGTACACGCCTATCGATGTGAAGGTTCAATTTAGTGGTGAGGTAGATTCAGCGAAAATTAGCTTCCTTGGTCAAGACTACGAACTCACTAAGGACGGAGACCATTATATTGGTGGAATT
>JAKFCX010000051.1:0-2262 GCA_036676415.1 Chitinophagaceae bacterium | reverse complement strand
TGGTACACCTGCACCCATTTGCAAATTGTGGTTCTGCTGATGCCATACTTGTCTTGAAGTTTGCGGTAACCGCATCCGGTGTTTAAATACTCCTGAATAATCTGGTCTCTTAATTCCATTTTGGTTGATTTTGTAGTCAACCTATATCAGGACGAGACAGATTTGTCGCTGATTGTTCTTCCGTCTGCCAGCCTATTGCAAAACTGCTGTTGGCTGCTGCCTTTTTTCTATGGTTGGTTTGCATATTTCTTCAAAACCCAACCTGTTTGTGGCATTTCATCGTGGGGACTGACGTAGCTAACGTAAAGCCATTTATGTGAAACTTGTAACACAACTACTTCGAAATGTGCTGGCAACTTTTCGATTATGAATGATTTTGTAGTTGGCTTCAAAAACACTTTGCTAACCCTCGATATTATTCTGATTTCCTTCTGTTCTTTAAGTTTTTCAGTGATAGTTTGAAGCACTTTAGTTTCAAACTTTGCTAAATCTTCTTTTGTTGCAGGCGCTGGCTTCTCTTTTACAAAATCATAATACTGATGCAAAGCCATAAGGTTTACCACAACTGAAAGGAAGAGCAATGCATTTGTCCCAAACTTCTTGTTTTTCTTCAAGAAGTTTAGAATGTATTCTATCAATTTCTCAAACCGCCGGCTTTCTTCTTCAGTCAAAATAATATCAGACGAAAAACTGTCTGAAATTTCCAGAGCCTGTTTACTGATGTTTTGGAAGTCATCAAGTAAAGCCCAGTCCTTTTGAGTTGCGGCAATAGCTCCTAATTGACCAGATATACTATTCAGTGCAAGTCGCAAACTGTTCATCTGCGATAATGCAGGATTATTGGCGTTCAGAGAGGTAGTAATCGCTTTGAGATTACCAAAAAGTTGGTCATGTTGTCGACTTATTGAACTGATAGCGTCGATTGCAGATTTTGGAATAGAGATTTTAGTCTGCCATGCCATTGATTTTGTAATTGCTTCAATAGCTGTTTTCGGCAGTTCAACTTTGGGTTGAAGTGCTATTGATTTTGAGATAGCTTCAATTGCTGATAGCTGCGTTGGATTGAATAATGGTTTATGATTTATGCTTCTGGCGATTTCCGAAAGCATGTTCAATCCTGTCAAATTCTTCTTCCAACTTTCTTGTGCTTTTACTAAATCTGAAATTTGAGTAGCCAATCCCATGTGCTTAGTCATAGATTGCGCTGTCTGTATTGACTTTAAGATATTATTGATGTTTTTCAATTCGTCCATTAGAAGTCTTGGTATTTGGAAGATTAAGGTTGCAGCCAACGTTCAGGTATTGCCGAAGGCGGGATATTTTCTAACATCCAGCCTGGCAACTAAAGTTAAATAGAATTACTACAGCTCAATCACCCAAAATGACCGAGCGAAGCCGGTCACCCAGAAGCTGAAGCTGGTAAGTGAAGCAAATGTTCATGTTTACTACCTCAGCCCCGCTTTTGGCAATATTTTGTTGGCTGATGGCTTTTGCTTGTTAACAAACAGCCAGCGTATCCAGGCAATGAGCAGAGTCAATACTGTCACCCCGAAGCTGGAAGCAATTTTTGTAAGCATTTTTGTGTCGCTAAACCCGAACCTAGTGTCACCACCAGTTTCTAAAAACAATGAACCTATTATTCCTGGAACAATGCCAAAAATGGCAAAGGGGAAAAATAAAATGTTCATTAAGTCAAATAAGAAGCTATGAGAAATTCCTCTTATAAAAAAATCGGTCATAGGAACCCAGCTAACAAACAGTATAAGTGCAATAAAAAGGTTTAGCTTATATGCTGTCTTCCAAAAAGAACTTGTAGTGCTGACCGAAGTCTGCTTATGTCCAAAGGCTTTTAATACTATCAGAACAACTAACACCCAACATGAGCTACTTAATAAATTGAGTAACGGCCCGACATGGTTATATGAGTTCCAAATTGTCAGTTCTTCTGCACCTTGAAATTTCCAGTCTACAATTTTCTTTATGTAAAATGCAGGGGCATGGAAAATGTCATAGGGTAGATACCTATATGATCTATTGTCAACTAGTCCAACCAAAGGAATAAACAGCCCACCACACAAGATGAGGTTTGTCACTAAGGTGTATTTGTAAAACTTAGGGTGTATCATATAAGCTTGCAGCCAACGTTCAGGTATTGCCGAAGGCGGGATATTTTATAACGTCCAGCCTGGCAACTAAAGTTAAATAGAATTATTACAGCTCAATCACCCAAAAATGACCGAGCGAAGCCGGTCACCTTGAAGC
>JAKFCX010000050.1:0-57861 GCA_036676415.1 Chitinophagaceae bacterium | reverse complement strand
CCAGCCTAAATGAATGGCACATGGAACATACAAAGACATTGTTCTTGCATACCCGTAAGCATATACCAATCCCATGGTTCCTGTGATAAAAAACACAAAGATCATTTGGCCGATATTGCCGATAATTCCAAATGAAAACCAATGATAGATGCCAAAAGCTATAGAAGATATGATGATAGCTTTCGGTATTCCCAGTTTCCTGATAAGAATGTAAAACAAAACACCACGAAAGATCAATTCTTCGAACAACACTGATTTAATGTTCCACCAAAGTCCTTCAAAAAAAAGCGAGACATTTAAAGCAGGATTTACTTCCCATCTTAATCCACCGAAATACATTTTCAGGAAAAAGCCTGATGCACAGCAAATAGCTGTAACCGTTAAGAATAAAAGGAAGTCGGTCAATCTTTTTTTGGTCGGTTTGAATCCCAAAACACGAAGGTCATTTTTCTCAAACACCCAAATAATGATCCATGAGATGGTAAGCTGAACTACGATTCCGAGCATTGATTATATTGACAATTGTTGTACAAAATCGCAATCTAATCTAAAACTTTTCTAAGCAGTTCAGAAAGTTCTTTCGCCCTGTTCATGATCATGAGGTGACCACCACCTTTTATGGTATAATCAGGTTTAACATAACGATAGGGTAGCAGGTGGTCTGCACTGCCATGAATATGTACCACATTTGGCTGAGGTTCTGTAAGATCCCATCTGCCGATACTCCAGATGCACCATTTTACAAAAGGAAGATTGGTTCTTTCAATTACTCCCCTTAAATGTTTCTTGTCTGCTTCACTTTCTGCACCCAATGTCCAGCAATTAATGGGAAAGATCAATCGCATAATTGTTTTGGTGGTGAACTTGTATAACGGCAGATATTTTATACTAAACCTTGTATAAAAGGGAAACTCTTTTGCAGTTCTGTTACTTGAAATAATGACGGCTTTCATTGCAGGATGAGCCTTTACAATCTCTGAAGCTATCATGCCACCCATCGATAGTCCAATAATCGTTGCATCAGGTTCTGTTATCTTTTCACTTAACCGTAAAGCGTAAGAACGTAAGCTTTCATTTTTATGGGGTTCGATCCAGTCTAAAAACACAGGTTCACAAAACGAAAGATCCAGTTTGCTGAAAACAGTTCTGTCTGCACCCAATCCGCTGATCAGATATACCTTTTTCATCGTGAATGGTGAATGGTGAGTTGTCAATTACTCGACATTAATTGTATTATACCGCTTTTACAAAATAGTAGTTCTTCTTTCCCTTTTGCACAAGCATATATTTCCCCTGCAGTAATTCTGAATTGCTAACTGTCAACTGCTCAATGTTTACTTTCCTTTTATTGATACTTACTCCACCTGCCTGCCACATTTTTCTTGCTTCTCCTTTGCTGGGAAAAATTTGTGTATCAGCCAGGAACGATACAAGATCATACCCTGATTCTAAAGTTGTTTTTGCAACTTCAACTGAAGGCACACCTTCCATTACCTGCAATAACTGTTCTTCATTTAAATCTTGTAATGCTTCGGTAGTAGCATTGCCAAATAATATCTCTGATGCTTTAACGGCAAACTCATAATCAGCACGACTATGAACAAATATGGTTAACTCTTCTGCCAGTCTTTTTTGCAATATCCTTATGTGTGGTGCATTTTCATGTTCCGTCAACAAGGCATCAATCTCTGCTAAAGGCAGCAACGTAAATATCTTGATCCACTTCTTTGCATCATCATCACTTGCATTTAACCAGAACTGGTAGAATTGGTATGGAGATGTTTTTTTAGGATCGAGCCAGATATTTCCCTTTTCGGTTTTGCCAAACTTGCCGCCATCGGCTTTTGTAACAAGCGGACAAGTAAAAGCATAAGCCTCACCCTGAGCTTTCCTGCGTATCAGTTCTGTTCCGGTTACAATATTTCCCCATTGATCACTGCCTCCCATTTGCAGTTTACAGTTCTTATTCTTATACAACCAGTAGAAATCATAACCCTGGATCAGCTGGTACGTAAATTCAGTAAAGCTGAGGCCACTATCACCTTCCAGTCTTTTTTTCACACTGTCTTTACTCATCATGTAATTCACCGTGATGTGTTTACCAACATCACGAATGAAATCAAGGAAATTCATGTCTTTGAACCAATCGTAGTTATTTACCATAACAGCCGAGTTCGGTTTCGACTCATCAAACTCCAGGAATCTTTCTAACTGTTTTCTTACACCTTCCTGGTTTTTTTGCAATGCATCTTCGCTCAGCAGGTTTCTTTCTTCACTTTTTCCACTGGGATCACCCACCATTCCTGTAGCACCACCAACCAGTGCATAAGGCTTATGACCAGCTCTTTGTAAATGAACCAATAAAAGAATAGGAACCAAACTGCCAATATGCAGGCTGTCAGATGTTGGATCAAAGCCAATATAGCCATGCACCATTTCCTTGCTCAGCAATTCTTCTGTTCCGGGCATAATGTCTTGAATCATGCCTCTCCATTTCAGTTCTTCAACCAGGTTCATTTATCAGAAAATTTTGGCAAATGTACTATTCGAAATTGCGGCAAAAGCAGCATGGTTGTTTTTTCTTATTTAGTGAGCATCAGAACGCTGCTTTACTTTAGTTGCTCCGATAGCTATCGGAGCACTCTTGTACTTCCTGCTCAGTATTCGGCAATACTAACATCCAGTAGATTAAAATGGGCTATTTTTGGTTATCTTCATCACCTCAAATATTCCTACTGCAAAAATTCTACTTAATTACTGATTTGGCTTAACGAGTTCACAAACTTTTAATTGGATACTGCAGCTATCAGAACAACTTTTGATGCGTAAAGTTGTCTCTTATAATTTACTAAGTAAAAATTAATAGTGCAGGCATCATTTTACAAAGTTTACGTGCCTTTGTTTGGTTATTTTAGCAGCTTACTGTTCTATGATGAAAAAAGGACTTTTTTCCGCTTTTGTTTTAATGCTCATGCTGTCTGCAAATGCACAGTTCAGGAAATATTCTAATGAATTCCTGAACATTGGTGCAGGAGCCAGGGGACTTGGAATGGGTGGAGCACAGGTAGCTTCATCTAATGATGCAACTTCTGGTTACTGGAATCCTGCTGGATTGGTGGTGGTAAGAGATCATCCTTCAGTCTCGTTTATGCATGCAGAATATTTTGGCGGCATTGGTAAATACGATTTTGCTTCGGTGATCATTCCTGCCAAAAATGTAAAAAGAACATTAGGTCTTTCGGTAATGCGATTTGCGGTGGATGATATCCCTAATACATTATTCCTGGTTGAGCCTGATGGCAGTGTGAATTACAATAACATAAGAACGTTCTCATCTGCTGATTATGCTTTCCTGCTGTCGTTTGCTCAAAAGATCAAAGATGAAGACGACAGGAAATTATATTTCGGTGCCAATGCCAAGATTATTTACCGTAAGGTTGGAACTTTTGCCAATGCATGGGGTTTTGGAATTGATGCAGGCATTCAATACAAATTAAAGAAATGGCAATTTGGTTTAACGGCAAGAGATATTACTACAACATTCAATGCATGGTCATTCAATTTTACTGAAAGAGAGAAGGAAGTATTGTACCTGACTAATAATGACATTCCTGTAAAATCAACCGAGATGACAGCACCAAGATTGGTAGCAGGTGCAGCATATACATTCGATTTGTCAAAAAAAGTAAGTCTCTTAGCCGAGGCTGATCTTGATTTCACTTTCGATGGAAAAAGAAATACAGTGGTGAGCAGCAATGTGGTGAGTGTAGATCCTCGTATAGGTGTGGAAGCAAATTTCAACAATGCATTTTTTCTGAGAGGAGGTGTATCCAATTTTCAAAAGGCTTTATCAGATGGAGATACGCTGAACCAGAAAAAGGTCTGGATATTCCAGCCAAGCCTGGGAGCCGGTTTTAAAACTGGAAATGTAGCAGTTGATTATGCTTTTATGAATCTTGCGAATCAATCCAATCCTTTGTATTCACATATATTTTCTTTACGGGTTGACCTTGTAAGAAAAGAAAAGAGATAACTGATGAGAAAATTATTGTTCATACTCGTTTTATTTACTGGGAACCTGGCTATTGCCCAGCAGTACAATAATGAGTGGATAGATTATAGTAAAACTTATTACAAGTTTAAGATTGCACAAACAGGATTGTATCGCATCAATCAATCAGCACTACCAACTGTTATAAGTAATACCCCTGCAGAACAATTCCAGTTATGGAGAAATGGTAAACAGGTTACCTTATACACTTCTGTTGCATCTGGTGCTTTAGGAACAGGAGGGTTTATTGAGTTCTGGGGAGAGAAGAATGATGGTGTGCCGGATAAGCCTTTGTATTTAGAGCCGTCTTACCAGCTTTCAGAAAAGGTGAGTCTTGAAACAGATACCGCAGCCTACTTTTTAACTGTTAACACAAACACAGCATCCAATTTTAGATACATCACACAAGTAAACCCTGTTGCCGTGAATACATTGCCTGCCCAGGAATATTTTATGTACACGGCAAGGCATGATTTTAAAAATCTGATTAGTAAAGGGCATTTTCAATATCTGGGTGTAAATGTGTATTCTTCTTCTTACGATTATGGAGAGTGGTGGAGCAGTGGAGATATCAGTCCTTCAACTCCACGAACGATTTCTTTTGCGGGATTAAATCCTGCAAGTTCAGGACCCAATGCATCCTTAAAACTAAGTTTTGCAGGTACATCTATCGATGCTCAAAAACCAATAAGGGTAGCTGTTAACAGCAATATTATTATAGATACAACCATTACAAATGATGACGCCGGTATAATTAACAAGCATGGAAACCTTAATGTAAGCCGTACTCAGCTTTCTAATACCACCCAGGTAACAATTAGTAATCAGTCTACCAATCCAACCAATCGTTTTGTGGTTGGTATGATCGAACTTACTTATCCCAGGAACTGGGATTTCAATAATCAAAGTAGTTTTGAATTCTCATTACCAGCTTCCCCGTCTGTTTATATAGAGGTTTCCAATTTCAACGCAGGTTCGGCTGCACCTGTTTTATACGATCTTACTAATAACCGGAGATATGTTGCAGATGTTGCAGCAGGAAAATATCGTTTTGTTTTACCTGCAGATGCCGCAAGGAATTTTGTATTGGTGAGCCAGGCTGCTGGTACATTTAGAGAGGTTACTCAACTGCAATCAAAAACATTCGTCAACTATGCAGCTTCTGTTAACCAGGGTGATTACCTGATCATTACTCATAATAGTTTAAGGACATCCGGCGATCCTGTGGATCAATATCGTTTGTATCGTACCTCTGCTGTCGGTGGAAGTTATAATGCTAAGGTATACGACATAGATGAATTGACTGATCAATTTGCATTCGGCATCAGGAAACACCCGCTAAGCGTTAAGAATTTTCTTCGTTTTGCAAGAAGCAATTATTCCGTTGCACCAAAACTTGCGTTTATTATTGGTCGTGGAGTTACGTATGATGAATATGCAAACCACCAGGGAGATCCTGAAGCAGAAAAGCTGAATCTTGTGCCAACATTCGGTTACCCGGGTTCGGATATTTTACTTGCATCCAATGGTGTAGAACCTGTTCCTGCAACACCTATTGGCCGGTTGGCAGCTATTACACCAGCGGAAGTTGCGCTTTACCTTGCTAAAATTACTGAGTATGAATCTGCACAGGTGAGTTTAGCACAAACTATTGCAGAGAAAAGCTGGATGAAGAATGTTATTCATGTGGCTGGTGCGAATGATCCTGGGCTTGACGGAGCAATAACCTCGAGGTTGAACATCTATAAATCAGTGATCCGGGATACATCTTATGGTGCAAGAGTGTACGACTTCAGCAAAGCAACTACCGGCCCGGCTACCAGTATAACGGATGCATTATTAAGAAACCTGTTACGAAGTGGTGTTGGTTTGCTCACTTATTTTGGCCATGGTTCTTCTACGATCCTGGATTATAATTTACCGGATGTTTCTACCTGGAATAACCAGGGAAAGTATCCTTTGTTTTTAATGCTGGGTTGTAATGTGGGAAATTTCTTCAGCTATGATGCAACAAGGCTTTCTCTTAAACAAACATTGACGGAAAAGTATGTGCTTACGCCCCAGTTAGGTGGAATTGGTCTTGTTGCCAGTACTCACTTTGGTACATTTGGTGAACTGGATGTTTATGCTGAGAAATTTTATAATTCTATCAGCCGTACCCAATATAACAAGCCACTTGGAATTGCAATGCAGGAAATAGCTCAGCAATTATTACCATCTGCGAATAGTAGTTTTCTTTTTCGTTTACATTCAGAACAACACTTGTTGCATGGAGATCCTGCACTAAAACCAAATTCATTTCCAAAGCCTGATTTTGCCATTGAAGAGCCACAGGTGATCATTAATCCTTCATTTATTTCGGTAGCGGACACTGTATTTAGTGTGAAAGCTTATTTCCATAATCTTGGTAAAGCTGTGGGCAATGCCGCATCTAAAGTTGGTATCGAAGTAAAGCGAAGATATCCTGATGGTACAACAGCAGTGGTATACACTCACGATATCATTCCAGCTGTAAGAAATATAGATTCTATCAGCTTTACATTACCCATTGTTCCCACAAGAGATAAAGGGGAAAACAAACTCATCATTACCATTGATTATGTAGGACAATATGATGAATTAAGTGAAACAAATAATACCACCGAAAAAACCTTCTTCATTTTCGAAGATGAACTAAGACCGGTGTATCCTTACAATTTTGCCATCATCAACCGGAATAATGCAAAGCTGGTAGCATCAACTGCAGATCCATTGCTGAGTGTAAGAACATACATGATGGAAATGGATACAACAGAATTTTTCAATTCATCTTTTAAGATCACCAGAACAATCACCAGTGCAGGTGGAGTTATTGAATTCGATCCTGGAATAACTTACCAGGATTCAACTGTGTATTACTGGAGGGTTGCTATCACACCAGCAACAGGAGCACCACATTGGAACAGTTCCAGTTTTGTTTATCTAAATGGAACCAATCTCGGGTTTAATCAGTCTCATTTTTACCAGCATACAAAATCAAGTCAAAACCGGGTTTATATTGATAGCACAGAAAGGAAATGGAAGTTTGGATCAGGTTCTACCAGTTTATCGATCCTTAATGAAGTATATCAGCCAGGTGATGGAGATTCTGAATTTTCCATCATTGTAAATGGACTTACGCAGATATACAGTGCCTGTGCAGTTCCTGATGGCAGTACATCAACACTAATATTTAATGTTTTTGATCCCGTTACGATGAAACCTTGGTACAACCAGGATGTTCCATCAACCACACAATCCGGAAATCCCGGAGGTTATATGGGAAGTGCATCTGTATGTGCTGCAGGAAGGCAATTCAATTTTCAGTACTCTTATGCTGATGCTGATAACAGGCGTAAGATGAGAGATTTTCTCGATGCCTTACCAAATGATGTAGTTGTAACGGTTCGTAGTATCAATAGTGATAATGCTGCTCCTTATATCGACGAATGGAAAACAGATGCCGCTGTGTATGGTGCAGGAAACACATTATACGACAGGTTAAGAGCAGCCGGCTTTGTAGATATAGATTCATTTACTTATGCAAGAGCCTGGGCATTTGTTTTCAAAAAGAATAATGCTTCGCTTACACCTAAGTGGAAGTTTTCAGCTAACGAACTTGACGAACTGCGATTAGATGTTGTGGTTTCTTCTATTGATACTTTAGGTTATATCACTTCACCAAAATTTGGTCCTGCAGCAGTATGGCAGGAAGTGAAATGGAGAGGATCATCTTTAGAGAATCCTTCCACAGACAATTATACTGTAGGAGTGATTGGTGTTAGAAATGATGGACAGGAAGATCTGTTGTATACACTCAACAGCACACAGCAGGATTTCAATATCTCTGCTGTGAATGCAACTGTTTATCCATATATCCGGTTGATGATGTTTACAGAAGACAAAACCAATCTCACACCTTATCAACTCAGGTGGTGGAGATTGTATTATACTCCTGTACCTGAAGGTGCATTGGCAGCTAATTTAAAATTCACTTTCAAAGACACCTTGGAAATCGGTGAACCTCTACTGATAGAGATTCCATTCAAAAATGTTAGTGATGTTGCTTTTGCTAATTTGATCAAAGTGAATGTTATTGTGAGAGACAGAAATAACCAGCAAACGATCGTAACAGTGCCAAGATTGAAAGCTGTTGTTTCAGGTGATACGGCTATGTTCACTTACCAGTTGAATACACAAAGCTTTGTTGGATTGAACACTTTGTTTGTTGATGTGAATCCTGATAATGACCAACCGGAACAGGTACATTTCAATAATTTCTTTTATAAAACATTTTTTGTAAAAGGAGATGTATACAAACCAACCCTGGATGTAACGTTTGATGGTGTTCGTATACTAAACAGGGATATTGTTTCTGCTAAACCACGAATACTGGTGAAGCTGAAAGACGAATCGAAGTTCCTTGCCTTAGATGATACTTCACTTGTTACCATTATGTTGAAGTATCCTGATAACACAATACGAAGATTCAGGTTTGGAACTGATACTTTGAAGTTCACACCAGGAACTGCAGGAGTAAATAACGAAGCAATGGTAGAATTCACTCCATCATTACTCGAAGATGGAGAATATGAACTGATCGTATCGGGTAAAGATAAAAGTGGAAATACCGCAGGAAATCTTGAATACCGGGTTTTATTCCAGGTATATAATACTCCTATGATCAGTAATATGTTCAACTATCCAAATCCATTTACAACTTCAACGGCTTTTGTTTTTACATTAACGGGAAGCATGGTGCCGCAGAATATTAAGATCCAGATTTTGACGATCACAGGTAAAATTGTAAGGGAGATCACAAAAGATGAATTGGGTCCATTGAACATTGGAAGGAATATCACCTCATTCAAATGGGATGGAACAGATCAGTACGGACAAAAGCTTGGCAATGGTGTTTATTTATACCGTGTGGTTACCAATTTAAACGGTAATAGTCTTGATAAATTCTCACTGGATGGCAATGGAAATAAAGACAATACCGATAAGTACTTTAATAAAGGTTACGGTAAGATGTACCTCATGCGTTAGTTTTGCATTATGAAGTTGGTAGGAGTTGGTACAAGAGTGGTAAATTTCCTGGTTGATACGGCTATTGTATTCCTGATAGCCTATGTTGCATCTAAAACATGGAACTGGTATGTGTTTCACTGGCGTTATCCCTTCTTCCATTTCGGGTGGTTTTTCTTTGGAAGTATATTCGTTTACTACACTATTGCAGAAGCTTTATTCTCTAGAACAGTTGGCAAATTGGTGAGTTATACCAAGGTAGTGAACAGGCAGAACCAAAGACCTTCATTTGTTCAAATACTCTTAAGAAGCCTCATTCGCTTAACCATCATCGATCTCTTCTTTATTCCTTTTATAGATAAGCCTTTACACGATTACGCCAGCAAAACTGAAGTGGTAGAAATTTAGCCGGTTAGCGAATTGAGGAAAAATACTGATACACGCTCGGTCTTGTTTTCTTTATAACGAAGTTTGCAGTAAATAGAAGATAGCATGGCTAAGATCAGCATTAATATAGCAACAGGAAGTTTGCAGCAGGAAGAAATGATCGTTGGAATAGATCTCGGTACCACCAATAGTCTTGTTGCCATTATTCATCCTGATACTAAGAAACCTGTTGCACTAAAAGAACATGACAGCAGCAGTCTTGTTCCCAGTGTTATTCATTTTGATGAAACGGGAAATGCTGTAGTGGGTGAAACCGCTAAACAGTATCTTGAATCAGATCCTGCCAATACTATTTTCTCTGCAAAGCGATTGATGGGCAAAAGCTTTAACGACCTGAAAGAGAATGCTTCCTTCTTTACCTATAAAGTAATCGATGATGATACGGAAAGCCTTGTAAAAGTGCAGGTGGGTAATAAATTTTATTCTCCCATCGACCTCTCTTCTTATATCTTAAAAGAGCTTAAACAAAGAGCCGAGCACATATTAAAAACACCTGTTACAAAAGCAGTTATTACTGTCCCGGCATATTTCAATGATGCTCAAAGACAGGCTACAAGAGATGCAGGTAAATTAGCAGGATTAGATGTTTTGAGGATCGTAAATGAACCTACAGCTGCAAGTCTTGCCTATGGATTGGGCTTAGAAAAAGAAGGCGAAAAAACCATTGCTGTCTATGATCTTGGTGGAGGAACCTTTGATATTTCTATATTAAAAATCACTAACGGGATATTTGAAGTATTAAGTACAAATGGAGATACTTATTTAGGTGGTGATGATATGGACAGGAGCATCATGAAACATTGGATGCAAAAATCAGGCATTAGCGAAGATGAGTTATCCCATAACAAACAGCTATCTCAGTCACTGAGGCTAAAAGCCGAATCAGCTAAAAAATGGCTGAGCAATAATGATCATTTCTCAGAAGAATTGAATGGTGATAAATTGGAGATCAGCCTTTCAGAATTTGAATCAATGAT
Organism: Chitinophagaceae bacterium; assembly: GCA_036676415.1. Classification (GTDB taxonomy): domain Bacteria; phylum Bacteroidota; class Bacteroidia; order Chitinophagales; family Chitinophagaceae; genus JAEZDC01. The sequence goes on along the minus strand of JAKFCX010000050.1, from coordinate 47,340 downwards.
CCAGCCTTTGATCCAAAGAACCATCAGCAATTGTAAGAATGCTTTAAAAGATGCCGGACTTTCTGCAGCAGATATTGAAGATGTAGTGATGGTGGGTGGAAGTACAAGAGTACCTGCAGTTAAAAAAGCAGTGGGTGAATTTTTTGGAAGACCGGTGCATGATGAAGTAAATCCGGATGAAGTGGTTGCATTGGGTGCAGCTATCCAGGCTGATATTCTTGCAGGGAACAATAAAGATTTTCTTTTGCTCGATATCACGCCATTAAGCCTTGGAATTGAAACAATGGGAGGGTTGATGGATGTATTGATTCCCCGTAATTCTAAAATTCCTACAAAAGTCGCCAGGCAATATACCACTCACAAAGATGGTCAGGGTGGCATGAGAATTTCAGTGTTCCAGGGTGAAAGAGACCTGGTGAAGGATAATCGTAAGCTGGCAGAATTCAATCTCACCAATATCCCAGGCATGCCTGCAGGATTACCAAAAGTGGAAGTGAGTTTTCTGATCAATGCTGATGGAATTTTATTGGTGAAAGCAAAAGAATTACGGAGTGGTGTTGAACAGGAAATAGAAGTGAAGCCGCAATATGGGATAACCGATGCTGATGTAGAAAGAATGTTGCTCGAAAGCATCACCCATGCAAAAGATGATATTGCCACAAGAGCTTTGGTAGAAGCAAGAACGGAAGGTGAACAGATATTGCAGGTAACTGAAAACTTTATCACCAAAAATGCTTCTTTACTAACGGCTGAAGAAATTACTAACACAGCAGCAGCGATGCAGGCTCTGCAGTTGGCTTTAACTATGGAAGACAAAGACCTGGTACATTCCAAGATCGAAGCACTGAATGAAATATCAAGACCTTTTGCTGAAAGAGCCATGGACAAAGCTGTTTCTGAAGCATTAAAAGGAAGATCACTCAAAGATGCATCATAAAGAATTTTCATTCTGTGCAATACATCACTTATTTTGGTGCTGTAATACATGATCAACTATTCTTATTTTTCTTACACAAGAGTCATCGCTGCTGTTGTTGCTTTTACTGGAATTTTCTTATTCTGGCCAGGGAACCTGTTTTTTTTGAATGATGATTTTCTCCATCTCTTCCTAACCAGCCAGGGTAAATGGTTGCAGCAAAATTCTTTCAGACCAGTTTGCGATCTTTCCATGTGGCTGGATTATAAGATTTGGGGATTGAATGCTGTAGGATTTCATCTTACGAATGCATTATTGCATATTATCTGCACATTCCTGGTATATAAATTTTCCAAACGGTTACTGGAGAAATACCATCAGTCGGCTATAGCCAGTTCCAATGCACTATTGATTGCAGCAGTATTTTTTGTTTACGCTTTTCATGCTGAGACGATTTATTGGGTGATCGGAAGATCATCAAGCCTGGGTGCTATTTTCTTTTTACTGAGCAGTATTTTTTACCTCGGAAGAAACCACTCTAACAGGAACAAATTTGCTGCAGTTTTGTTTTTTTGTATCGGCTTACTCACGTATGAATCTGTCTGGATAATACCTGCTGCGTTTGCAACAATTTCATGGCTGGATGTAAAGCAAAAAACTTCTAGCTGGAGGATTGAAACTAAATATATTCTTGCAAGTGTAGTAATACTGGCTTTATATTTTGTATTTCGATTTATTGCTATCGGGCAGTTGATTGCCGATTACGAAGGATCAAAATTTCTCAATCTTGATATCAAAGGCCTTGCGGTCAATTTTATCAAGCTCATCTTACGTTCGTTCTCCAGGCAAACAGGTGACTTCTATCTCATCGGACTCGCTTTTCTCATTGCGGTAACATCATTCATAAGTTTTATTATAACAAGAAGAAAAGCATTTGCTGCTGCCATGGTGATCTTATGGATCGTTTCTTTATTGCCCTACCTCTCTCTGGGTATTGATACTTTTGGCAGTGAAGGTGAGCGATACCTCTATCTTCCTTCTGTTTTCCTTTGTATCATCATCGGAATAGGAATGGTGAATGCTGCAAGAGTGTATAAGTACATCATCAGCTTATTATTCTTCTTTGTACATATTATTTTCCTTCACCAGAACCGGGATGATTATAAAGTAGCTTCTGCCGTTACACAATCAGCTATGGAAGAGTTACAGAAACTTGGAGACAAGCAAACAATCTATGTACAAAAACTCCCCATCGAGAATAATGGAGCCTTGATCTTCAGGGATGGATTTGAGGCTGCCGTAAAATTGTTCACAACTTCAGGCGATAAAAAGGTGGTCATCAAGTCTCATTACGAAGGAAACTTCAGTTTCTTCAATGGAGTTACAGAACAGGATTGGGTAGATGGATTGCCTGGGGAACAAGGTAAAGATGCCGTTCTTGATTTCAGTAACAGCTCTCTTACTGTTTACCGATAGTAACTATCTCAGAATATTTTTTATTACGTGCAAGAAAATATTGGGCAATGATTGAATGTTTAAAAACTCCCGGTATCGACGTTAATGCAATCCGTTTAGAGGAATACACAGCTTTTGAAGAGAACATCCACTTTAAAAATGCAGCATAAGCTTTTAATACAGCCAAAGCATGTTGACCTTCACCTTTAACCAGGAAGAACAAAACACTCACCATATCTGTAAGAAACCTCACAGGCAGCCACCATATTTTATAAGACACCGGTGCATTTCTTGCACACATCACCAGGTTATTCCTGAAGTTGTAATAGGTTTTCTTCGGTGATTGATAGGAAAGACTTCCTCCTCCAACATGGTAAACAACCGATTCATTACTGCAAAACACCTTATATCCCGCAGCATGAAATTTCCAGCACATATCTATTTCCTCAAAATGCATAAAGAAATATTCATACATCCCATTCACTTCCATGTAAGCAGATCTCCTGATCAACGAACATGCTCCACCTGCCCAGAACACTTCAGCTGTGTTATACTGGCTCTCATCTTTCTCCACAGTGTCAAAAATTCTTCCCCTGCAAAAACTATAACCCAACACATCGATCATTCCACCACAGGCTCCACCATGTTCAAACAACGCTTTGTTATGATAAGCCAGCATTTTGCTTTGACAGGCAGCAATTTTTTCATCGCTTTCCATTAATGCCACAAGTGGTTCCAAAAAACCGGTTGTTACTTCAACATCAGAATTCAGCATCAAAAGATAAGGCTCATGCATTTTTTCGAATGCATGGTTATAACCTCCGGCGAAACCTAGATTGTTTCCTGTTTCTATGATCTTCACCCAGGGATGATTTGTTTTTACAAACTCCAGTGAATCATCACTGCTGGCATTGTCAATTACGTAAACAGTATAGTTTGGGTAGGAGAGATGTTGCAAAAAAGGAAGAAACTGCTCAAGATATTTCCTGCCATTCCAATTCAATATGCCAATGCCAACTGCAGGTAAGTTCATGATCTGTTCAGTTCAGATATACGTGAAATGTATTTACCAATGATGTCAAATTCAATATTCGCTATATCTCGTTCTTTCAATTGCCTGATGCTGGTATGCTCAAATGTATAAGGTATAATAGCAACCGTAAAGCCTGTTTTGCTCACATTAAAAATGGTAAGGCTCGTTCCATTCAGCGAAATAGATCCTTTTTCAATGATTAAGTGAGCATAACTACTGTCAATTTCAAAACTGTATTCCCAGCTTCCATTTAATTCTTTTACTTGAGTGCAAATGGCTGTTGTGTCAACGTGTCCCTGAACAATATGGCCGTCCAATCTTCCATTCATTTGCATGCAACGTTCTAAGTTAACCAGCCTGCCTTCGGTCCACTGACCGAGGTTTGTTTTTTTCATCGTTTCGTTAATGGCCGTCACCCTGTGTTTTCCGTTTTCCACTGTTTCAACCGTTAAGCAAACACCTTCATGGCTCAGGCTCTGGTCCACTTTCAACTCCTCAGAAATAGCCGATTCTATCCAGAAACTTTTATTCGTTCCTTTTGATTCTATGGAAGTTATAGTACCAACGGCTTCAATAATTCCTGTAAACATAGTTGCAAATAGAAGAAATATTTTTATACGGGCAGCTGCTCATTGTGGCATCACCTGTTGTGTCACTCACTTGTACTTTCAGGCCATCAGGCAGCTTTTTAACCTCACCTTAAGCCTCTTTTTTTAGAAATTAGAACTTCGTATTTGGAATTTTGCTTTGTAAACATATCTTTGCAGCCTTAAAAAAATTACCAAAGGAGGTATATTACCATGTTAATCATTGATTCAAAAGATTGCGAGAACATCGACAAGGCGTTGAAAAAGTACAAGAAGAAGTTCGAAAAAAGCAAAACGCTTTTACAGTTAAGAGAGCGTCAGAGCTTTACCAAGCCTTCAGTTAAACGTCGTGGAGAGGTTCTAAAAGCAATTTACAAGCAACAGATTGCAAGCGGTAAGATAGAATCGTAAGATTTACCTCACCATTATATTTGTAGCCATAGAGTAGTAACTTTATGGCTACTTTAGTTTATGGCCGATCAGCAATATCCAATCAACGATTTCCTGGATTATATCAAGTTCGAAAAGCGATACTCCCAACATACCCTCATTTCATACCAGAACGATCTTGAACAGTTCTTTGGCTATTTAACACAGTTCGATTCTCCGGCCGTAAAGGATATAGCACCTTCCTTTATCAGAAGCTGGTTGGCCGAGTTAAAAGGAGAGGAGAAACTCGCCTCTAAATCTATTGTTCGGAAGATATCAACCTTAAAATCTTTTTTTAAATACCAGCTCAGAAAAGGAACGATAGCAGCAAGCCCCATGACGACAATCACGGCTCCGAAGATCAGCAAAAGACTTCCTCAATTTGTAAAAGAAGTTGATATAGAAACGCTGTTTACCCATGTCGAATTTCCAGATAACTGGAACGGCAGGATGAGTAGATTGATATTGCTGCTTTTTTACAGCACTGGTATCCGTTTAAGTGAACTAATAAATCTTAAAGAGAACCAGGTAGATCAATACAACCAGCAGATAAAAGTGTTGGGAAAGGGAAATAAGGAACGGGTAATACCGGTTTCAGCTGAACTAATAAAAGAACTCCTGGCATTTATCAACGATAGCCCGGTAAAAGAGGTGCAAAATGTACTCGTAAACGAAAAGGGTAAGCCACTAAATTCAAAGTTTGTATATACCACCGTTAAAAGCTATTTAACCGACATTACCACATTGGAGAAGAAAAGCCCTCATATCCTGCGGCACACCTTCGCTACTCACCTGATGAACAACGGAGCCGATCTGAATGCTGTTAAGGAACTGCTGGGTCACAGTAGTCTTGCCGCTACCCAGGTTTACACGCATAATACCATTGAAAAGTTGAAAGATGTGTTCAAGAAAGCACATCCGAAAGCATAACCGCAGCTTCAGCAATTCCCGGAAAAAAGAGAACATAAAATTGGTAAAAATACTTTGCGTATTTAGTACAAAAAGCTAACTTGTATCCCATATAAAGCCTATGACCAGATCGCTACACATTTAAGTTCTTTATTTATTATTTCACTGTTTTAAAAGCGATGCTATGAATGTAAGAATTCAAACTGTGCACTTTGATGCAGATGCTAGATTAACCGATTTCGTAAACAAAAAACTGGAAAAGCTCAACACATTTCATGACCGCATTGTAAGAGTGGACGTGTTCCTGAAACTTGATAACGTAGCCCATGCTATTAAAGACAAGATTGCAGAAATAAGAGTACATGTACCACGGCAGGAATTCTTTGTAAAAGTTTCCTCCAAATCTTTTGAAGAATCTTTTGAATCTGCTCTTGAAGCCATGATTAGCCAGATAAAAAGAAAGAAAGAAAAATTGGCCGCTTAACAAACTCACTTAAAAAGGACTCGTCAGAGTCCTTTTTTCATTAGTAGCTTTACGTATGAAAACTTTTTTACTGATATTTTCTGTTATTGCAATAATCTCCTGCAGTGCCGATCATTATGAAGCCAAAGCAAAAATCATTGAGAGAAGGGTTTTAGACGATAACAGTCTGCTCATTAAATATTCTTTCCTGGCAGGGGATAAGCTAATTATCGATAGTGTGAAAACGAAAAACAGAGTAATACCACACGATTCTTTAGATGTCAGCTATGCTGTTTCTGACCCTGCAAACAACACCTTAAAATTCAAATGAGCATTTCCGGTGGATAAGCTTTCAAAAAATTTATTTTCAAAATTTTGCAGAAAGCAGTTTTCCATTACCTTTGCCATCCCAAAAACGGGATAGTTCTTATTTATTTTTTTGAAAAAGCCACTTTAGCTCAGTTGGTAGAGCAACTGATTTGTAATCAGTAGGTCGTTGGTTCGACTCCGACAAGTGGCTCTGGATAGTTAATTAGTAATCTACTAATCAACTTACCGGGCAGGTGGCCGAGTGGTTAAAGGCGACAGACTGTAAATCTGTTCTCTCACGAGTACATAGGTTCGAACCCTATCCTGCCCACAAAACCAATTAGACAATTGCACAATTAGGCAATTCGACAATTGAAAAGATATTTGAATAGCGACTTTCTTCATTGACTCATTGTCAAATTGTCGAATTGTCAAATTAACTAGCGGGAGTAGCTCATTTGGTAGAGCGATAGCCTTCCAAGCTATAGGTGGCCAGTTCGAGCCTGGTCTCCCGCTCAAAAAAGGCTGAGTCATCAGTCAATAAGTCATTAGGTCATTTTGAGAGCATGACTTGTTACAGATGACTCAATTGCCATTGACTCAATGACTTTTTTGTAAGCCGTTGTAGCTCAGTGGTAGAGCACTTCCTTGGTAGGGAAGAGGTCGTGAGTTCGATTCTCACTAACGGCTCATAAGTGTAAAGCGGATAGTGAAGAGTGGATAGATGAGAAGCATTAAGAAAGTACAAGTGTGCGACGCAACAGAAGCTGAAAAGCGTTACTGTTGCATGGTTCATAACAATAGTTTTATAAACACAATTAAAAACCGATAAGATGTCTAAAGAGACCTTTAAGAGGGAGAAACCCCACGTTAACGTTGGTACAATTGGCCACGTAGATCACGGTAAAACTACCCTTACTGCTGCAATTACCAGCCATCTCGCCTCTAAAGGTATGGCTGAAGCTAGAAAGTATGATGATATTGATGCTGCTCCTGAAGAAAAGGAAAGAGGTATCACTATCAATACTGCACACGTTGAATACCAAACAGCTGCACGTCACTATGCACACGTTGACTGTCCAGGTCACGCTGACTATGTTAAAAACATGATCACCGGTGCTGCACAAATGGACGGAGCCATCCTTGTAGTTGCTGCTACTGATGGTCCTATGCCACAAACAAAAGAGCACATCCTTCTTGCACGTCAGGTTGGTGTACCTCGTATCGTGGTATTCATGAACAAGGTTGACCTTGTTGATGATGCTGAATTATTAGACTTAGTTGAAATGGAAATCCGTGAGTTGTTAAGCTCATATGGTTTCGATGGAGATAATACACCAATCATCAAAGGATCTGCTACAGGTGCTTTGGCTGGTGAAGCTAAATGGTTAACTGCTATTGACGAGTTAATGGAAGCTGTAGATACTTACATTCCTTTGCCTCCACGTCCAATTGATCAGCCATTCCTTATGTCAGTGGAAGACGTATTCTCGATCACTGGTCGTGGTACAGTTGCAACTGGTCGTATCGAAAGAGGTATCATCAAAGTGGGTGAACCGGTTGAGATCGTAGGTTTAATCGAAGCTCCTTTAAGTTCTGTATGTACTGGAGTTGAGATGTTCAAAAAACTTCTTGACGAAGGACAGGCTGGTGATAATGCTGGTTTGTTGTTGAGAGGTATTGAGAAGAAAGACATCCGTCGTGGTATGGTTATCTGTAAGCCAAAATCAATCACTCCGCATACTGAGTTCAAATGTGAAGTTTACGTATTGAGCAAAGAAGAAGGTGGACGTCATACTCCATTCTTCAACAAATACCGTCCTCAGTTCTACTTCCGTACAACAGACGTAACTGGTGAAGTTGTTTTACCAGAAGGAACTGAAATGGTAATGCCTGGTGATAACATCGGTCTTACAGTAAAACTGATCCAGCCAATTGCGATGGAGAAAGGTTTGAAGTTCGCTATCCGTGAAGGTGGTAGAACAGTAGGTGCCGGACAGGTTACTGAGATTATTAAATAAGCATTTAATGCTTTTTAAGCGAATGATTTCATTACATTTGCTACATAATTCTAAAAGCTGTCTCGGTAACGGGATAGCTTTTAGCTTTCTACGGGCATAGTACAACGGTTAGTATAGAGGTCTCCAAAACCTTTGATCTGGGTTCGAATCCTAGTGCCCGTGCAAACAAATAGTCAGTAAGTCATTAGTCAATTAGAAGCACCAATGACCAATGACCATTGACTCAATGACCTTTATATGAACAAGATTGTAAATTACTTCAGTGCGAGCTACCGCGAATTAACCGAGAAAGTAACCTGGCCTACATGGGCTCAGTTGCAGCAAAGCACTGTTATCGTACTTGTGGCTACTGTTATTATCACATTAATGGTTTGGTTGATGGACTTCGCCAGCGCCCAGATCTTAAAGCTGATTTATTCACTATTTAAGTAGTAACTGATGGAAGAAACAACAGTACAGCAGCAGGATGCCACCCAACAGAAAGAGAGCAAATGGTATGTGTTAAGGGTTGTGAGTGGTAAAGAAAGAAAGGTGAAGGAATATCTTGATAAAGATATTTCAAGAAGTGGGTGGACTGAAGTGATCAAACAGGTGTTTCTTCCAATGGAGAAGGTATACAAAGTGCAGAATGGTAAGAAGGTGATGAGAGAAAAAAACTATTTTCCTGGGTATGTAATGCTGGAAGTTGCTGAAGGGAAATTAACAGACGACATCATTCAGCACATCAGCAACATTAGTAATGTAATGCACTTTCTTACTGATGGAAAAGGATCTAAAGGTAATATCATCTGTTTACGGAAGGCTGAGGTTAACAAGATGCTGGGTAAAGTGGATGAGATGAATGACCAGGGTGTAACGATGAGTGAGCCATTTATCGTTGGTGAAACAATCAAGATCATAGAAGGTCCATTTAACGACTTTAATGGAGTGATCGAAGAGGTAAACGATGAGAAGAAGAAATTAAAGGTTACTGTAAAGATATTCGGCCGTTCAACACCTGTTGAATTGAACTATATGCAGGTGGAGAAACTGAGCTAAGATTATAAGTTTGAAATAGAAATCCTGCCGTTGGCGGGATTTTTTTATTGCGGTAATGGGGAAGCATTATAAAAACAGAATATCCTGCCAACACATCCTGGCATAGGGGAGCAAAGTACAATAATCTTAGTTACAAACTCCGTATTTTTGCCGAAAGCCTCATTTATGAAAAAGATGTTATCCTTATTTATTGTTTTGTTGATGGTTGCTGTTGGTAATGCACAGCCTCCCGATGTTCCTGCTGAAAAAGGTTCAAAATTCGGTGCTGATGTAACAGCGGAGAAAGCCGTTGCAGTAGAAGAGATGGTAAAAACACTTGAAGCAAAACCAGGCGAAAAACTGGATGTAAAGATCCAGGGAACAGTAGTAGAAGTTTGCCAGGCCGAAGGTTGCTGGTTGAGAATAAAGAATGGCGACAGCAAGATCATGGTTCGTATGAAAGATCATAAATGGTTTGTCCCCACAGCGTTAAATGGAAAGACCATTATCCTTGAAGGTATTGCAGAAATAAAAGAAACATCTGTTGCCCAGCTGAAACATTATGCAGAAGATGCAGGTAAAACACAAGCTGAGATTGATGCTATTAAAGAGCCTAAGAAAGAAGTATTGGTAAATGCCAAAGGTATTTTGGTACTATAGTTCATAGATACTGTGAGTATTAAAAGTAAAAGCCATCATAGAGATGGCTTTTCTGTTTTCTAAATATTTATTCTAAACTAGTTCCTATAAATAAAATGAGACAATACTATATATCGCTTACCGCTTGATTCCTGCGAGATAGAATATTTTGTTGGATAATACCCAGCAGCACTCACATTAGCCGGTTGCTTAATATTAAAACTACCTCCGGCGGCATTGGCCAGATAGTCAAGTGTTATCATAGGTTCAAAAAACGCCACTTTACTATTGTATGCACCATATATAAAAGTATGGGTAAAAGGATGTGAGTTTGGATCTGTAGGTGGCAATAATTCCGGTGAAGTAATGTCAACACAATGCCCTCCCATTTGAGGTTCAGGGCCTAAAGGTCCTATATAATCATTTGGCAGATATCCGGCAGGAAGTGGTGCAACTGAAAGCGGATCACCGGCAGTTATTTGTAAACGCTGATCATTCGTTATCATATATACATGGAAATCGAAATGTGGTGCCAGGTAAGGTCCAGGTTCATGGCCCTGGGCATTCCAATCCACTACCAGGTGGTCAAATAAAGTAGAAGACTTAACCTTGGGATGTAGTTTAACCATGTAATGAGGACCATGGTGGTCAGGAGCCGAATGCGCTGGTGGCAGATTTTGCAACGCACCTGCCGTAAGCTCAAACCCAACCCGTAGCGGTTTATCAGTTTGTGTTTCCAACTCTCCAAATGAACGGATATGACCGTTACCCATTTGAATTACAGGTCCCCAGTAATAGGTACTGTTTGAAACCTGTTTGGATACAAAACTTAATGCATCGTTCGCGATTGTATCTTTCTCCTGTGTTTTTGAACATGCGGTAAGCATGAGCAGGCCAGAAAGCGCATAAAATGATAATGTTGATTTCCTCATAGTGGGTGGTATAGGCAATTAATAATGAGTACAATTTATAACATCTGCTTAAAGTTCAGCTATAAAGCATCTTTTTTTGTTAGTAAAGTTCATTTTATCCAATTGACCCTTACCTTTGCCGTCCCAAAAAGTTCTTTAAGATTAAGAATGATTGAAATCAGTGTAACAACTGGTACTTGGGAGTTATGCCGAAAAGGTGTAACGCTATCACCAATTAAATCGTAAAAAATGGCAAAAGAGATCACAGGCTATGTGAAGCTGCAGGCCAAGGGCGGTCAAGCCAATCCTGCACCTCCAATTGGCCCGGCACTCGGTTCTAAGGGTGTCAACATTATGGAGTTCTGTAAGCAATTCAATGCTAGAACGCAAGACAAAATGGGAAAGGTTGTTCCTGTTTTGATCACTGTTTATTCTGACAAGTCTTTCGACTTCGTTATCAAAACCGCTCCTGCTGCAGTTCAGTTAATGGAAGCAGCTAAGATCCAGAAAGGTTCTAAAGAAAGCAATCGTCAAAAAGTTGGTAAAGTAAACTGGGAACAGGTTGAGGTGATCGCTAAAGATAAAATGAGCGATCTGAACTGTTTTACTGTTGAAAGTGCTATGAAAATGGTTGCCGGAACAGCAAGAAGCATGGGTTTAACTGTTGACGGAAAAGCCCCTTGGGAAAACAATTAATTATTCACCGAAAAAACTTAGAAAATGTCAAACGTGACGAAAAAAAGAAAAGTTGCAGATGCTAAGGTGGATAAAAACAAAGTTTATTCCCTTAAAGATGCTGCTGCGTTAGTAAAAGAAATCAACTGTACAAAGTTCGATAGTTCTGTTGACCTGCATATTCGTTTAGGAGTAGATCCTAAGAAAGCAGACCAGCAGGTGCGTGGTACAGTATCATTACCACATGGTACCGGTAAAACAAAGAAAGTATTGGTTCTTTGCACACCAGATAAAGAAGCTGCAGCAAAAGAAGCTGGTGCTGACTATGTAGGTTTGGATGAATTTGTTGCCAAGATCGAAGGTGGATGGACTGATGTTGATGTAATCATCGCTACACCATCTGTAATGCCTAAGATTGGTAAACTCGGTAAAGTATTAGGTCCACGTAACTTAATGCCGAACCCTAAAACAGGAACGGTTACTAACGATGTAGCTGCTGCTGTAAATGAAGTAAAAGGCGGTAAGATCGCATTTAAGGTAGATAAAGCTGGTATCGTTCACGCTTCTATCGGCCGTGTATCTTTCGATGCAAAGAAAATTGCTGAGAACAGCCAGGAACTGATCAGTGCGATCATCAAGTTAAAACCATCTGCAGCCAAAGGTACTTACCTGAAAGGTGTTAGTATGGCAGCAACGATGAGCCCCGGTATTACTTTAGACGCAAAATCATTAGCAAACTAATCCTGTGGATTCCGATATAAATCGGGAGATGAAATGGGTTTATAAAATTTAGTTATGACAAAAGATCAAAAAAATGAAGTGATTGAAGTTCTTAAAGAGAAGTTCAGTCAGTACAATAACTTCTACGTTACAGATACAGAAGCTTTAAGCGTAGAACAGGTTGGTAACCTTCGTCGTGCTTGCTTTGATAAGCAGGTTGAAATGAAAGTGGCCAAGAACACACTTATCAGGAAAGCCCTTGAATCATTAGACAGCGAGAAGTATGCTGAGATGTACGATTCATTGCATAAAGTAACTGCTTTGATGTTCTCTGAGAATCCAAAGGAGCCTGCAATGATCATCAGCTCTTTCCGTAAATCAAACAATGGTGAGAAGCCTGTATTGAAAGCAGCTTTCATCAATGGTGATGTGTATACAGGAGATAATCAACTGAAAGCACTTACGCAGATCAAAACTAAGAACGAATTGATCGGTGAAGTGATTGGCTTACTCCAGTCTCCTGCCAAAAGAGTGTTGGCTGCTTTATTGCACCACCACGAAAAGCAGGCTAATGGTACAACTGAAGAAGCTGCACCTGCAGTTGAAGCAGAAGCACCAAAAGCAGAAGCTACTGCAACACCTGAAGCTCCGGCAACAGATGCTGCAGCACCAGCGGCTGATGCTGCACCGGAAACTCCGGCAGCAGAATAATTACGATATATCCGTACATATCTCGTACTTTAAATAAACACCAAAGCCTCGGAGGTTTAGAAGAGGCAACATTAATAACCATCCGCCGGAGTTATAAACTATGAAGGCGGTTAAAAAGTAAAAAAATGGCAGACGTAAAACAATTAGCTGAAAGTTTAGTAAGCTTAACAGTAAAAGAAGTTCAGGAATTAGCTGATGTATTAAAAGCTGAATACGGTATTGAACCAGCTGCTGCTGCAGTGGTAATGAGTGGTGGTGGAGACGGTGGTGGCGCTGCTGCTGCTGCTGAGCAAACTGCTTTCGACGTTATTCTGAAAGCTGCAGGTGCTTCTAAATTAAACGTAGTTAAGATCGTTAAAGAATTGACTGGTCTCGGACTGAAAGAAGCAAAAGACTTAGTTGACGGAGCTCCAAAGCCAGTTAAAGAAGGTATTGCTAAAGGCGAAGCTGAAGAGATCGCTAACAAGCTGAAAGAAGCTGGTGCTGAAGTTGAAATCAAGTAATCTTGAACTGATAAATAAAGAAACCCGTTCCAAAAGAACGGGTTTCTTTTTTAATAGGGTTTACTTACAAATAAATTGAATGCATTAAAGTTTTCAATTGTAATGGTTGCAGTGGCTTAGACATATATCCATTCACACCGTGTATGTTCATTGCTCTTTCATAGTCATCATCAGCTATCGAACTTGATACCACGTACAGGAGGGGAGCTGTATTCATCTTTGGTAAAATAGCCTGGTAACACTCGAGAAATTCCCAGCCATTCATTCCCGGCATATTCAGATCCAGGAAGATCATATCCGGGATGCTTTTATCATCATTTGTATTTTTCAGAAACTGCACTGCTTCTGATGCAGACCTGCACACACTAATTGTATTAACCAGGCCTGTGCTTATCAACATTTTTTTTGTAAGAAAAACGAAGATATCATCATCATCAATTAGTAATATGTTCGGCAGCTTAGTCATAAGTGGTATTACCTTTCTTCTGGCTGGTAAAGTAACGTTGTTGGATGTTAAGCTGTATAACATATAAATGCTTCGGGTTAATAAAATATGATAGCATATAACACCAACAATAATGTGATCAGCTTTGCAATCTTCATGATGAGGGTATCTTCTGGTTTTGAACCATCATCTGAACTGCAATCTAGTACGTTCTGTTCCATAGTAAAAAAATTTAAGAATTATGCCCCCAGGGTTTTAATTACAAAAGCAATAAACAGCACAACACATAATGCCAGGAGTATAAATAACTGCCGGTAATATTTATCTATTGCAGCTTGCCTTTCCCGAATCGTTTTTTCCATATTTTTTTCATTTTTTAATTTTTAAAAAGCGAGGGCTTCTGGCGAAGCCACTCGCAGATTAGGGTTTAGGATTTCACCTTAAATTAAAAACCGGCGGAAATAGACATTTCTGCCTTTAGCCCAACTGAATTCCCAACTGTCAAGGCCACAATGTGACCCGAGTGAGAAAGATGTATCGAACAATTGTTCAGGGTTGAATAATTATTTCAGGTGCTAAAGTGGGGAGTAAAAAATAACTGTACAAGAGGAAAATACCTGATTTTTTTCTAGGAAAATACCTTGCTCCGGACCAGGAAAATACCTGATGAAGGTACTAGGACTTTTCCTAGTGCCTTCGGCTGTATTGCAGAACAGGTAAGGGTTACAGGAGAATGAAATTTCTGAAAATTTTTAGTCCTTTTACCAGCTCTTTTGCTGCCGACGTTTCAGTCGTGGTGATTATTTTTTTGCAGAGGAATGTTCAACATAAATTTTTATGAATTTCTTTAAACGTGAATTCATAATGGGGAGGATACTTTATAATCTTGCTAATTCCCCAATCTGTTGAAAAGGGAGCAATCCTAAACCGGCAGTTTATCATTCTCAAATTACTTGCTCTGAGGTCTTTAGTTGTTTAACAACCTTTTTTAGGAGAGCAAATGCTTAATTAGAATGATTCTTGAACTACATACATCAATAAAAAACTATGGTATGAACAGCAAGGATAGAAACAATAACATCATGCAGCCTGGTTATAAGAAGAATGTGATAGATGAACGATTCGAGCAAAATGCAGGTGTGAAGATCATCAAGGGAAAAGAGAATTATAGTGGAGGTAGCGGCTACTACTCAGTAAAAGCAAAACCTGAGTGTCCCAATGTGAATGATGGGGGCACCTGTGATATGAATGTTACCAATGGTTGAAAATAATTATTGAATGTTTTAAAACAAGCATTATGAAGAAGACAAACCGAAATCAGAATATGCCAGATCACAGATCAAAAACAAATGAGCCTGTAAACACAAGTTCTTTAGCACTTGATCGTAAGATCAGCGGTAAAGAGAAATACAGGGACGTAAATTTGAATCAGTCTGGTGAGAAAAACATAAAACAGCAATATGATGATCATACCGGTACTGTAGAAAACGGTATTGGATAAGCGAGCCTTAATATACATAGCAGTGAAGGTTTGACATCTTCACTGCTTTTTATTGCCTAACAATTTAACAGCTATCTATTTTGGATGGCACAGTTTTGAAACAATTATTAAAAAAAGGAGACTATGAAAATAATATCAACGAAAGTCCACGGTGTACTGGACTATATGATGGGAATACTTCTGATTGCATCACCATGGTTACTTGGTTTTGCAAGCAATGGACTTGAAATGTGGGTACCGGTTGTATTAGGTGTAACGATGATAATTTATAGCCTTATGACCCGGTATGAACTCGGCTTATCAGATAACATTAGCATGCGTACACACTTAATCATAGATACCATATCAGGTATTTTATTGGCTGCCTCGCCATGGATATTTGGCTTTGCAGAAACCGTATATCTGCCACACCTGATACTTGGTATAGCTGAAATTGGGGCCGCAGCTCTTACTACAACCAAAGTTGGTGAAAGAAGTATGATGCATACAAATGATCATTTAACAATGGGAAGCAGGTCAAGAACGACAGCACATGGCTAATATATCCATTTATAAAAAAGTGGATGCGATATAATATTGCATCCACTTTTTATTTGCTTCCGACAAAATATTATTTCACTTCTTCTTCAATTGCAGTATGCAATTTTTCTTCAGCGTCAGACACCCACTTAGGAACAATATTTTCAGCAATCTTCCATTGGCCATCCTGCAGCTTCATGTTAAACATGATGCGATTGCCCCTGTCGTCATTAACGTCTACGTGAAAAACCTCGTCCGTGCCGGGTAGTTTTCTAAAATTGAATTCCCTTAAGTGAGTTGGTGATTTTATTAACTTAGTAAACTGTATATTCTTTCTAACGTTTATTGCCATACATCGGTATTGAGTTTGTTCCTTATACAAGATTTGTACCTTGCCGACGGTAAAGTTCTTTTTATTTTCTGAAGCATTCTTTCTATTCATTCATAAGCTATTGTTACAATTTGGTATTTGCTTTATAGCGTGTGCCGTCCAGCTGCTGCCTGAAAGCTGAGTATTTTTTCCTCAGTTTCCCATAAATACTGTCTATTCACCCTTTGTGTATAAGAAGGTGGCAAATAGAATGGGTGTTGATATTCTCATTAACTTTCAACCATATAACCAAAAACAATTGCTACATGAGATCTTTTAGTCATTACATCAGCATGGTGTTGGTGTTTGCAATTCCACTGATAGGCATTAGCCAGAAAAAACCTTCAGCAACCGAAAGCAAAGAACCTGCAGATGCCCTGAATTCGTCTGTATTAAGCGGATTAAAGTTTAGAAATGTTGGTCCGGCAATCACTTCAGGCAGAATTGGTGATCTGGCGGTCAATCCTAAAAATTTCAATGAATATTATGTAGCAGTAGCATCAGGTGGTGTTTGGAAAACAACTAATGCAGGTCTCACCTTTACCCCGTTATTTGATAAAGAAGGATCTTATTCCATAGGCTGTGTTACGATTGATCCAAATAATACCAACATCATCTGGGTGGGAAGTGGTGAGAACAACAACCAGAGAAGTGTTGCTTATGGTGATGGTGTGTACAAATCAGAAGATGGGGGTGCTACCTGGAAGAATGTTGGATTGAAGAATTCTGAACACATCGGCAACATTATCGTTGATCCTTCAAATTCTAATGTTGTTTATGTTGCTGCTTATGGACCGGTGTGGAGTTCAGGTGGAGATAGGGGTATTTATAAAACAACCGATGGTGGCAAAACATGGAAGAATATTCTTTCGGTGAGTGAACATACAGGCTTTAATGAAGTACATATGGATCCAAGAGATCCGAATGTTTTGTATGCGGCAGCCCATCAGCGTCAAAGGAAAGTGTTTACGTATATCGGTGGTGGACCTGAATCTGCTCTGTATAAAAGTAATGATGCAGGAACTACATGGAGCAAGATCATGAGTGGTATGCCTTCAGGCGACATTGGCAGAATTGGTTTAGCGATATCACCTGCAAATCCTGATGTTGTTTATGCCATTGTTGAGGCTGCCGAAGGTGGTGGTGTTTACAAAAGTACTAACAGAGGTGCCAGCTGGAGCAAGCAGGGAAATTATACTTCATCAGGAAATTATTACCAGGAAATATTCGCTGATCCTAAAGATGTAAACAAGCTTTATGCAATGAATGCTTACATGGTTATCAGTACAGATGGCGGTAAAAACTTTAAAATACTCGGCGAGAAAAGTAAGCATATAGACAACCATGCCATGTGGATCAATCCTAATAACACCGATCATTATCTTGTAGGTTCTGACGGAGGAATCTATGAAACCTGGGATGCTGCAAATAACTGGCATTTCAAACCTAATTTGCCCGTAACTCAATTTTACAAAGTAGCAACGGACAATGCTTATCCTTTCTATGGAATACATGGTGGTACGCAGGATAACTTTAGCATTGGTGGCCCATCAAGAACACTTAGCAGTAATGGCATTTTTAATTCTGACTGGTATTTCACCAGTATTGGTGATGGTTTTGAAACACAGGTTGATCAGTCAAACCCCGATATCGTTTATGCACAATCTCAATACGGTGGTTTAGTAAGATATGATAAGAAGAGTGGAGAGATGTTAGACATCAAACCAATTGAAATGGAAGGAGAATCTGCTTACAGGTGGAACTGGGATGCTCCGTTATTGATCTCTCAATTCGATAATAAACGTGTTTATTTCGCTTCTAATAAATTGTTCAGAACAGATGACAGGGGAAATACCTGGAAAGTGTTGAGCCCTGATCTCTCCAGGCAAATTGATCGGAATAAGTTGCCGATTATGGGAAAGATATGGAGTGTAGATGCTATTGCAAAAAACGGATCGACCGATATTTTTGGAAACATCACCACTATTGCAGAATCGAAGTTTGATGAAAATCTTTTGTATGTTGGAACGGATGATGGACTGATACATGTTACAACAGATGGTGGAAGGAATTGGACGAAGATCGACAACATTGCTGGTGTTCCAAACATGACCTATGTCCACCAGATCATTACTTCACTGCATGATAAGAATACAGTGTATGCAGCTTTCAATCATCATCGTTATGGCGATTTTCATCCGTATGTATATAGGAGCAGGGATGGTGGTAAAACCTGGTCAGCCATTCAAAGTAATTTACCTGAACGAGGAAGCGTATATACCATTGCAGAAGATCATGTAAACCCGCAATTATTATTTGTAGGAACGGAGTTCGGCGTATTTACAACGATTGATGGTGGACAAAAATGGATTCAGTTAAAGAGTGGACTTCCGACGATTGCAGTAAGGGATATCGAGATTCAGAGAAGAGAAAACGATCTTGTATTGGGCACTTTCGGAAGAGGATTTTATGTGTTGGATGATTATACTCCACTACGAAATTTAAAAAGAACTGATCTGGATAAACAAGCAATCATTTACCCTATAAAAGATGCACTGATGTTTATTCCTTCTGTTCCATTGGGTGTTAGGGGAAAAGGATTCCAGGGAGAAAGTTTTTATACGGCTGAGAATCCACCGGTGGGTGCAGTATTTACTTACTACCTGAAGGATGAATTGAAAACGCTGAAGCAAACAAGAAAAGAAGCAGAGAAAGAACTGATCAAAAAAGGCGAGAATCCATATTACCCTTCCATCGATTCATTAAGAATGGAAGATGAGCAGGTAGCTCCGCATATTTTATTTACCGTTACAGACGAATCAGGGAATGTAGTGAGGAGATTAAAGACAAATGCAAGAAAAGGAATGAACAGAATTGTTTGGGATTTCCGTTATCCATCTTATGGCCCCGTTGATTTCACACCGTTTGAAGAGTCGTTTGTATTTAGCGGAAGAGAAGTTGGAAACCTTGCTGCTCCGGGAACATATAAAGTTTCGCTAAGCAAATTTGAAGATGGTGTATATACAGAACTGGTTGCACCACAGTTGTTCAAAGCAGTAGCATTGAACAATTCCTCAATTCCTGTAACTGACAGAAAAGCTTTAGACGAATTTAGTAAGAAGATAGCAGCGTTAAGAAGATCAGTTGGTGCTGCTGATGCTTATCTTGATGAGTTGAATAATAAGATGCGATACATTAAAGCTGCAGTACTGGAAACAACGGGATTGTCTTTAGACATTTCGAAGAATCTGCTATTGATAGATAAAAGACTCACTGCACTAAATACACAATTAAACGGTGACAGAACCTTATCAAGACGTGAATTTGAAATGCTGCCATCACTAAATGGAAGGATCAATAATATTACCGGGGCGTTATGGTCAACTACCTCGGCACCAACGCAAACACAGTACAGGTCATACGAGCTGGCTGCAAAACAATTCACTCCATTGCTTAGTGAACTAAATGCAATAGGAGAGGAAATAAGAAAAGTAGAAGATCAGCTTGAAAAAGCCGGAGCACCTTATACGCCAGGCCGAAAGCCGGTATGGAATGTAAAGTAATTTTATCAGAAGGATGGATCAACTCCATCCTTCTTTTTTTATGCCTGGCCGCTGGTATCAGTCGTTCTCCACAAAGGCGGCATTTCCGTTTCTAATATCTCGTGCAATTTATCTTCTACATCACAAACCCATTGAGGCAAAGATGGATTGGTGATCTTCCAATGAGTACCTGCTTCTTTTTGCATGGTAAACATAATGCGGTTCATTCTTTCATCACTCACATCAACATGGAAGGTTTCAATTGAGGTATTCGGGATCCTTCTGAAGTTAAATTCTCTTTGCTGCAAAGGAGCCTTCACCAGCCTGGTGAACTGGATGTTTTTGATCACTCGGAGGTCCATAGTATATTAGATTTGCCGAGGCTTGGCAATAACTATACAGGGAAATGCTAATGAAATGTGAAAGCATTATCTCTTAAAGAAAGTAAATATGTTAGTTTCAACAGATCAATCTTTATCAGATCGCATCCTTATCTAACTTTTCTTCTTCAGGTAGATAATGTTCATGCGTATGAACCGGAGGAGCCTTGGTTTTTTTCATTTTCATCTGCAGTACATCCACCAGTAATGCAAATGCCATAGAGAAATAGATATATCCTTTTGGAATATGGAAATCCATTCCTTCAGCGATCAATGAAACGCCTATGAGTAAAAGAAAGCTCAAAGCGAGCATTTTAAATGCCGGGTGGTTATTCACAAACTTACTAATGGGTTCTGCGGCAAAAAGCATGATGCCTACACTAACAATAACGGCAGCATACATCACCCATAGTTCTTCCACCATACCAACGGCAGTGATGATAGAATCAACAGAAAACACAAGGTCAAGTATCAGTATCTGGATGATCACACTCTTAAAAGTTGTGGCCTTAATGTTTTTGGAAGTATCACCTTCTTCACCTTCCATCTTATGATGGATCTCGGAAGAACTTTTATAGATCAGGAATAAACCACCTAAAATCAATATCAGGTCCTTACCAGAAATATCATTACCGAGTATGGTAAATAAGCTGCCCTGTAGTTTTAGAATCAGCGATATTAAAAGCAGTAAACCCAGCCTCATGAACATGGCCAGGATCAATCCCAACCTTCTGGCTTTCTTTTGCTGGTGTTGTGGAAGTTTGGATGCAACGATAGAAATAAAGATCACGTTGTCTAATCCCAGTACCACTTCTAAAAGAATCAGCGTAAATAACGCAATAACAACTTCCATTGACTATTGTTTTTATAATAAAGCTTTACCAGTTCTCCTTAGTATCATCAGCCCCAAAATCCCAGCCACCAAAGATGCGACAAGAATACTGATTTTAGAAATGGTAATCATCTCTGCATCTGTAAACGCAAGATTGGTTATGAAAATGCTCATGGTGAATCCAATACCTGCTAACAAAGAAACACCGAATAAGGATTTCCAGGTAATATCTTCAGAAAGCTGGGCCCATTTTAGTTTTACTGCTATAAAGGATACTGCCATAATCCCAATCACCTTACCAATAAGTAAACCAAAAAAAATACCCAATGAGTTGCTATGGAGTAAACCGTCTAGGGCTGTTGCCGGAATGATAATGGCAGTATTAACCAGTGCAAAAATGGGCAAAATACAAAATGCAACAATTTTATGTAAGCCCAGTTGTAATTTATACGATGGGTTCTTATCATCTTCTTTATGAAACGGAATGGCAAAAGCAAGCAGAACACCGGCTATGGTTGCATGTACACCCGATTTCAACATAAAGAACCACATGATCACTCCACCTATCAGGTAGATCGATAACCTGTAAACTTTTAATTTCCCCAGCAAAAATAATAAGCCGAACATGGCCATTGCAGCAATAAAATAGGCAATAGAAAAAGCTTTGGTATAAAACACTGCAATTACGGTAATAGCTCCCAGGTCATCGATGATGGCCAGAGCTGTAAGAAATATTTTCAGCGAAACCGGAATACGCTTTCCCGCAAGAGAAAGAATGCCTAAAGCAAACGCAATGTCTGTTGCCATTGGAATTCCAAAGCCTGCCTGTGCTTCGGTACCTGCATTAAAGAAAAAATGAACTGCAGCAGGAACAAGCATCCCACCAACGGCAGCAAGAATAGGTAATAAAGCATTTTTGATGGATGATAGTTCCCCGATATATAATTCTCTTTCGATCTCTAACCCTATCAGCAAAAAGAATATTGCCATCAAACCATCATTAATCCAATGCTCAACACTATATTTTAAATCAAGACCTGCAAATGACAGATCAATATAAGAATGTAAGAAATTATTAAAGGCTGGTCCAAATCCGATATTGGATATAGTAAGTGAAACAACTGTGCAGCCGATCAGAATAAAACCTGCTGCTTTTTCGCTGTGAAAAAAATCTTTAAAAATATCAAGTTTACTGCCCATGTTTACTTCCGGAGTTAATCAACAAAAATCGGACAGTAAGCTGAATAAACAAACTCAATTAGGTGTGGGAAAAAATAAATGAGAGAAGCGAGAAGTTCATTAGCTACCTCTTGTTCCACCGGTTCTTGTAGGTTTTTTATTGGCACCACCCGTAGGTTTGGTAGCACCGGCAGGTTTTACAATAAATTTTGAACCCTGGTTATTATTTTTCTGGCTTTTATTGCCTTTACTATTCTTATTGTTGGTTGGTAACGACATATTGCATCAGTTTTTCGTAAGCGAATATAATCAGTATTCTTCTTGTGGCTGCGGTTTCTTTGCAGGAGGTTTTTTCCCGCTGTTTCTCATATTTTTTTCAGACTGTTCAATCAGCTTTGCTTCATTCGTTCTTCCTGAACCATCTTTTACAGGTGCTTCCATCGGAAATTGGCCATCCTGCAATTTATAATCAAATACTTTTTCAACATATACCCATTTACCGTCTTTCCATCTGAAACCTTCATGATCACCGTCTGGTATGAGGCTGAATTTTTTGCTGGGATCCTTCGATTCACTGATGAGGTGATCGAAGATGATCATATCCATTTCCGGATCATAGTTAATCCTTGCTCCACCATCTTTTTTGTATTCCAGTAAAAACCTGAAAGCCGGCTGTGGAGGTTTTATTCCATCGTTTGGATATACAAAATATCTCCCGCCAAATTGTGGCTGCCCTTTTTCATCGAAGGTCAAAACTTCAATCCACTTACGGGTAGAACTGAAATTATTTTCATCGTATCCCAGTAACGTGTAATATTTTTTATTGTTGAAAGTCTTTGTAACCATTCCATAATAAATAGCGCCGATCCAGTTCAGGTTTGTTCTTAAAGAATCAACCGGGTTTTCTGTAAAATCAGACATATCTATTAACGGAAACAATTTTAAACTTCCATCAGCTGTTCTCATTTGAATAGCACCTCTTTGGCGGTAATAACTTTCATCTCTCATGAACTGCCAGGTGAATATTCTGAAGTTGCTGTCCGCTGAATACAATCTTGAAATAGATTTCAGGCTATCAAAAGAATAATTGAATGAGTAAGGTGTTTTAAGAGTTCTGACCAACGTTCTTATAAAAGCACTGTCGGCAATAAAACGTTCTGAGGCTTCACGGGCCATCACCATTTTAGTAGAATGCTGTTTGAGTGTGTCCTCTGCTTTTCTGAAAAAAGCTTTTGCTTCTTTGGTCAATTGGGCATTACCGGAAACAGAAGTTACCAGCACGACAGCACAGAAAAAGAATCTGACGAATTTCATTGTAGCTAAATTAAGCAGCTCAGCTTAGTTTAAGTACAGCGGTAAGAGGGTTATGCTTTTTTTATGATTTCCTTGCAACAGCTTTTGCAAATTCGTGCAGGTTGTTAAAGCGAATATCCACCAGCGGATCATTTGCTTCAACTTCAGGATTGGTGGTAGCAATATAAGCGGTGTACATGCCTGCATTCCTGCCGAATTTCATATCGCTTAGTTTGTTGCCGGCGATAATTGAACGAGTCATATCAATATGAGGGAAATCCCTTTTCGCCAATTCAGCCATACCAGGGTTGGGTTTTCTATATGGGCTTTCATTTTCAAGGTCGGTGCAGAAGTATATTTTATCAATCCGGCCACCTTCAGCTTTTATTTCATCCATCATAGTGGAATGAATACGAGAAAGATCATCGAGCGTCATCAAACCTCTTCCCACACCTTTTTGGTTTGTTACAAGAACAATCACACCAAAAACATTGTTCAATTCTTTCAGCGCTTTTTTAACATCATCATAAAACCTAAACTCTTCCCAGTTACGGATGTAATCATCTTTCTTCTCGTGGTTCAATACTCCATCACGGTCAAGAAATAATGTCCAGGTTTTATCGATTGTCGCGAGATCTAACATTGATATTTTGTTTAACGAGCTACAGCAAAACTATTGTGCTTTGGTTGTGTCACTCACTTCTACGTTCTTATCTTCATTCAGCTGAGTTCAGCCTGTGCTTTTGCATAATCTTCCGGTATGCCAATGTCAATAAAATATTCATCCTGCAAATAGCCATACATATTTCTTTCGGTGTACAGTTTTTCCAGGTAATCTTTTTCAAAAGAAAACTTATCAGGCAATTGTTCCTGTAAGAATCGATTATTATTTAAAGCGTATAATCCACCATTAATATACCCTGATGTATAAAACTGCTTTTCTTTAAATGATTCTACTTTTCCATCATTCGAAATTTCAACCACTCCATACCTGCTAAAATCATGCATTGGCTTCAATGAGAGTGTACAATCAGCTTTCTTTTCCAGGTGATACGCAGAAAGCAATGAAAGATCAGCTTTGTACAAGGTATCACCGTTTGTTACAAAAACATTTTCTGACGATGCAAGATTACAGGCAAGTTTTATAGCACCACCTGTTCCCAAAGGCTCGTGCTCGATTGATAATTGATAGTTGATAGTTGATAGTGAAGAAAGCAGTGATTCGAATGCTTCACTTTTATATCCAAGAGCGAAAACGAAATTATTAATCCCTTGTTGTTGAAAATTTTCAATAACATAAGCGATGAATGGCTTTCCGTTTACAGGTGCCATACATTTTGGTAATTCCGGAACAGCTTCTCTTAATCTTGTACCCAAACCACCAGCAAGAATGATGACTTCGTTTATCATCAGCCGAAGATTTGTTCTTCTACCAATTGGCAAATAATGTGGCCGATCATAATATGGCTTTCCTGGATTCTTGGCGTATCTGTCGACGGAACATTCAGTAAAATGTCAGATACTTCTTTCATTTTGCCTCCTGTAGATCCTGTAAATCCAATAGTAGCAACACCTTTCGATCTTGCTACTTCAAAAGCTTTTAGAATATTTCCTGAATTTCCTGAAGTGCTTAATCCAACTAATACGTCACCTTCTGTTGCGATACCATCGACAATTCTTGAGTAAATAGCATCGTAACTGTAATCATTTGCAACAGCAGTAAGGTAAGATGTATTACAATGTAAAGCCTCAGCCGGAAGTGCTTTCC
The DNA here is from genome assembly GCA_036676415.1 of Chitinophagaceae bacterium. Classification (GTDB taxonomy): domain Bacteria; phylum Bacteroidota; class Bacteroidia; order Chitinophagales; family Chitinophagaceae; genus JAEZDC01. The sequence continues at coordinate 22,213 of JAKFCX010000050.1, read as the reverse complement.
TGTCTTTATAAAACCGGCCGGAAAATTCTGCAGCTAAATGTTGTGCATCTGCAGCACTACCTCCGTTGCCACAAAACAAAACTTTCTTTCCGTTGCTGAAAGCTGTTACAATAGTAGCGATAGCTTCGTTAATCCGTTCCTGCAGCTTGGCATCTGCGATAATCTCTTGCTTCACATCTACTGAAGCTTGAATAATATCTTTGATCTTACTCATCTGATCTGTTTATTTCTAATTTATTTTGAACACCATGTTCTCAATCCATGTTTTGTAAACTGGTAAGGTTTTATATCACCACCAAACTTAGTCAAAGTGTCAATCACATTATATCTTGTGTTGGCAGGACAATAAAAAAACATGAATCCTCCACCTCCTGCACCACTGATCTTTCCACCATTAGCTCCTGCTTTCTTTGCAGCATGATAGATTTCGTCTAATGTGTCGTTAGAGATATTGGCAGCCATTTGTTTTTTTTGCTGGAAACCGTAATCGAGTATTTCTCCTATTTCATGCAATCTTCCCTTTAATAAAGCTTCTTTCATCATCTTTGATTGCTCTTTCAGATGATGCATGGCCTCTATTGATTTCTCATTTTTCTGCCGTACGTTTTTCTGTTGTTCCTTTATGATTGTTGCAGATTCCCTGCTTGTTGAAGTAAAGTATAAAACAAGGTTATTTTCGAGTTCATCAAGATATTCCTGTCGAATTCTTAAAGGATTAACGATTACCTGGTCATCTTTCAAGAACTCCATATAATTTACGCCACCAAAAGTAGCAGCATATTGATCCTGTTTGCCACCAGCAAGAGCCAGGTCTTGTCTTTCTATTTCGTAAGCATAATGTGCAATATCATAATCACCCAAAGGCAGCTTCAGCATTTCCGAAAAAGCACCAAGGATAGCCACGACTAAAGTAGACGATGTGCCTAATCCACTTCCCGCTGGAGCATCAACATAAGTAGTGATCCTGAAATTCTTGATTGGCAGGTTGTAATCTTTCTGAATACGATTATATACACCCTTTACAAGGTCAAGTGTACCATTGATGGGAAGTTCAGCATTCCATTCAAATTGCTGTTCTTCTTTTCTGTCGGCTGCTTTTATGATGATCTTATTTTCGTCTAAAGGTTCAATCGTAGCATAAGCATACAATGAGATGGTGGCATTAAGAATTGCTCCACCGAATTCATCGCTGTACGGACTAACATCTGTTCCTCCACCAGCAAGGCCTAAACGCAAAGGGGCTTTACTCCTGTATATCATGGTTACGAAGGTAGGGAAGCAAGGCGAAGAATTTTCTGCACCAATAATTGCCAGCTGTATTTCTTTTTTTCTTGCTGCAAACCTGCAGTGAAATATGTTTCGCCTTTTGAATAAAGATCCAAAATTCCTTGTGCAATGGCCGCCGGATCTGGTTCTGTTACTATACCTGCTTTGTTGTTCGGAACCATGTCTGGTAACCCACCAACATTAGTGACAAGCATCGGCTTTTCAAAATGATAAGCCAGCGGTGTTACACCACTCTGTGTTGCATCACGGTAAGGTTGAATAACAAAATCAGCTGCACTCAGATAGTACTTCACTTCACTGTCGGCTATAAAATCTGTTCTTAGTATTAACTGGCCGGTTAGGTTCAGAGTCGTGATCAGATCGTCATATACTTTTCGATCTTCATAAAATTCACCTGCAATCAGCAACTTAATCTCAGCGTTTCTGATCTTTTCATCTGCCATAGCCCTGAGTAATATATCAAGACCTTTATAATGACGAATGAAGCCAAAAAACAATATGATCTTTTCGTTTGAAGGCAATCCTATCTTTTCTCTTGCTGATTGCTTTGTTACTTTCTCACCAAAATTATCATACAATGGATGCACTGCAACTTCGGCAGGCTTAGTGGTAAACTTTCTTAGATCTGTCATCACTTTCTGACTCATCGTGATGAAGCTGTGAATTGAATTTATGAAGTAGGAGGTAAGTTTGTTATCACCTAAATGTTTTTCATGAGGGATCACATTATCAGCAATGCAAACAATTTTGGTATGATGATTCTTTCTTACTCTTTTCAGGATTGTTCCTAAGGCAGGAGCCATAAATGGTAACCAATATCTTACAACAATAAGAGCTGGCTTGGTCTGTTTCAATTCATTTCCAATAATCAGCCAGTTGAAAGGATTCACTGAGTTGATGCAGACTTTGATATTGATATCTGTTGGAATCGGTTCTGTTGAATATTGTGTTTTACCAGGGAATAAAAATCCGGGATACTGCAGGCAGAAAGTATAAATGGTTACATCAAAACCTTCCTGCTGAAATTGACGGGCAAGTCTTTCATTAAAAGAAGCAAGCCCACCTCTTAAAGGATGAGCTGGGCCAATAATGATTACTTTTTTTGATGGGAACACGGATGACACAGATCTCGCAGATTTTTGCTAATTATTTATTCTCGTTGCTAAATATCTTTCGTCTAAATTCTGGCTTTTTACCAAAGTTGAGCAATAAACCTACTTCAAAATTAGTTGCCTTCAAATAATTCAATAATTGCATTTCATGTTCTTCACAAAGTGACTCACAGGCTTTTATTTCAATAATTACTTTTCCTTCAACACCCATATCGGCAAAATAATTTCCAACAATGCTTTCATTATAAAAAACCGGAATTGCAATTTGGGGTGCACATTCTAAGCCTTGCTGTTTTAATTCAAGCTCTAACGATTTTTCATAAACCTTTTCAAGAAAACCGTATCCCAGGGTATTATACACCTGGTAAAAACATTTGAGGATAATATCGGTGATTTCTTTATGTAGTAGCATGAAATCCGTTTAAATCAGCCCCATCAGTGTAATCTGTGTTCTATACAATACCTATTCTCTTTTCAATTAGATAAGAGTTTCGCTCCGGAGCATTTCTGGCAACCAATTCTGCAACGAAACCAGCGAGGAACAATTGCATTCCGACAATGATGGTAGTAAGTGCAATATAAAACGCCGGCCTGTTAGTGAGGCTGAAATCTGTTTCAATGAGTTTGGCTACTATTAAAGTGAAGATGGAAATGATACCAATAGCAAAGAATAACATGCCATATAATCCGAAGAAATGCATGGGACGTTTTCCAAACTTGCTAACGAAACTAATGGTTGCCAGGTCTAAAAAGCCATTTACAAATCTTCTCATTCCAAACTTAGTACGGCCATATTTTCTTGCCCTGTGCTCTACTACTTTCTCACCTATCTTCCTGAAGCCGGCCCATTTTGCAAGTACCGGAATGTAACGATGCATTTCACCATACACTTCAATGCTTTTGACCACTTTGTTGCGGTAGGCTTTTAGTCCGCAATTAAAATCATGGAGTTTAATTCCACTGGATTGTCTTGCTGCAGCGTTGAATATTTTTGAAGGCAGATTCTTTGTAAGTTTATTATCATAACGTTTCTTCTTCCATCCACTCACTATATCATACCGATCAACCATGATCATATCACGAAGAGCAGGAATTTCATCAGGTGAATCCTGCATATCTGCATCCATTGTTATCACCACATCACCTTTAGCAGCCTTGAATCCTTCATTCAAAGCAGCAGATTTACCATAATTACGTTGAAACTTTATGCCTTTGAATCGGCTATCAGCATCAGAAAGTTGTTCAATCACTTCCCAGCTGTTATCTAAACTGCCATCATCAACAATAATGGCTTCAAAACTCAGGTTGTTTTCAGTACAAACACGCCTGATCCAATCTGTGAGTTCCGGTAAAGATTCTGCTTCGTCGTAAGATGGTATGACTATCGAAACGTCCATTAAAACTTATTGATTAAAAGGTGTTTGATTAGGATTTTTTTTAGCTACAGCAGCACCAATTAATGCAGCAATACAACCTCCGATTCCATACATCAATATAATTGTTCCTATCATTATCGGCATCAATAATTTTTTAGTCATTGCAACGCCATTTTCTATATCACTTTCGCTCATATTATCGTTCTTTTCCATTGACTCACGAGCTTTGTCCAGTGAAAACTCCTGTAACTCCGGTCTTATTACCAGGAATAATAATAAGGTATAGATTGTCATTAAAGCTACAACTGCAGCTGTTATTTTGAAGCCATGGCCAAACACATTTCCAAAAGTTACATTATGATTCATTTGATTTGCATAATTAATGCAACCCCAGATGATACCTGCTGCAAAGATTAATATAGGAATCAAACCAAGAGCCTGGTTCTCCATTTGATTGGTATAGATCGTAACAAGGCTGAATACAATTAGTATAAGACTTATGATAATCCCTTTGATAGCAGGAGATGTTACTTTAGTTTCCATAACAGTTGTTTTAGTTAGTTCAAAAATACTTTTCCTTTATTGATTATGCCAATTACTTTTCCACTAAGCTGCATTCCTAAGACAGGAGTATTGACAGATTTACTTTTGATGTGTTCTTTTCCGAAAGTAAACTTTCCTTTTCTGCTGAAAATGGAGAGTTCTGCTGAAGACTTTTCAATAATACGTGCAGATTTTATTTGTAACAACTTTGATGTATTTATAGAAAATAGCTGAACCAGTTGCTGTATAGTTAATTCAGGTATAGCAGTATTTACAAGTGAGAAAGCTGATTCCAAACCAATCATTCCATTTTTTGCATATTCAAACTCCACTACTTTGTTATCCCAATGTTGCGGAAAATGGTGGGTTGCGATGCAATCTATATCACCATTTAATATTGCTTTTTTTAGAGCTTCGACATCAGACTTCGTTCGAAGGGGAGGAGATACTTTCAGGTTTGTATCGTAACTCACCAGGTCTTCTTCAGAAAATACCAGGTGATGCGGCGTTACACTGCAACTAACATTTAATCCTTCAGCTTTTGCTTCTTTGATAAGTTGAATACTTTTCGCTGTTGATACTCCTGTAAAATGAATCTTGCTTCCTGTATATCTTACCAGGTCGATATCTCTTTTGATGATCAGTTCCTCAGCTAAAGCAGGAATACCTGGTAAGCCTAATTGTGTTGAAGTGATGCCTTCGTTCATCAGGCCGTGGGCACTCAAGCTTTTATCGTTTGGTATCTGAATGAGTATACCATCGAAAGCTTTTACATACTGAAGTGCTTTAAGTAAAAGACCGGAAGATTGCACTGGACATGTTCCATCGCTGAAAGCCATAGCACCGGCATTCTTCATATCATACATTTCAGCCAGTTCCTTTCCTGAGCATTCTTTAGAAATTGTGCCCAGTGGTAAAATATCTACAGCTAACGCTCTGGATTTTTGGATTAAATATTCTACCTGCGTCTTAGAATCAACTATTGGATTTGTATTTGGTATTACACATACTTTGGTATAGCCACCTGCAGCAGCAGCCTTGGTTCCGCTTTCCAATGTTTCTTTGTGTTCAAAGCCAGGATCGCTGAAATCTGAAAAGAGGTCAATCCATCCAGGTGATACTATTATATCATCATGCTCAAGCAAAGTATCCGCTTTTACATCCAGGTTTTCACCAATGGTTTCAATGAAGCCATCCTTAATAAAAATATCTTTAACGGAATTGTTATGAGGTGAGTGGGGATCAATTATCAGTGCCTTCCTGACAAGTATAGTCATCGTAAGCAGTAAAATTTTGTGCAATATAGACTGAAAATTTTGTTTGTACTCTGGTATATTTGCGGCTGTAAAAGCAAATTTTATTTTAATTGCTTTTGGGTCAGGTTTGGGTCCGAAAATTTCTCTCGTATATAAGAAAAATAGATTTTCGGGTGGTAGCGCAGTCCGGTAGCGTGTTTGCATGGGGTGCAAGAGGTCGCTGGTTCGAATCCAGTCCACCCGACGAATAGACACATCAAAAAGTGTCAAGGTCTGTAGAAAAATTTGATTTACAGGCCTTTTTTATTTTATCAATATCATTTTCCATCAAAAAATATCAAAAAGCTGGTGAGTGAAACGGTGAGTCGCTTTTGGTATTGTATTTGAACTCACCAGAAAGCGTCTAATGCACTGGTAATTAGTCAAATGGGTCTTTTTTTCTGACCTTTTTTGATAGGATTCGAAACGGATTCGAACCTGCGGACTAGCGAAAAGTGAAGAGTGAAATCAAATCATTTCAAAACCTATTAAATCAAAAGTCATGAGATCAAGACACTCATTCGGCATTGACTTTATCATCAGGCGATGTAAAGAAGACAAAACAAAGGCTTTCATCTATGCACGTATCTGTGTCGATGAGGAACGTAAAGAAGTCTCTCTTAAAGAACAAATTCTTGCAAGTAATTGGGATGCTAAACAGGAAATCGTTAAAGGCAAGTCGATCGAAGTAAAAGCTATCAATCAAACTATAGAAGATGTACGGTTTAAGATCAAAGAAAAGTACCGGATGCTCTGCGACTCCGAGGCTTTGATAACTGCTGAAACCGTAAAGCAGGCATACGTGGGGATACACACATTGCAAAAAGGTTATACGCTGGCTGAATTGCTAGATTATTTTCGAAGAATTTGGGAGGCTAAGCTTAGGGATGGTGGCTTTAAAAACTATAATACGACAATCAGTTACGTAAAAATCTTTCTGCAGAAGACCTATGGCGCCAAAGACTTTTACCTGTCCCAGGTGAATACCGAGTTTCTAACCGAATTAGAATACTATATCCGACATAACCCTATTAAGGACCACGATCGGTGCGAAGGAAATGGATTGGCTAAACATATACAACGTTTTAAGAGGATTATCAACTGGGCAGTAGAGGATCTGGGCTGGTTAAAATCCAATCCTGTTGCGAAGTACAACTGTCCGGTTAAAAAGTCAAAGAGAAAGAAGCTGGACATACAACATTTGGTGATTCTGGAGCAAAAGTGCTTTCAGGATCCTGCATTGAGTTATGTAAAGGATCTATTCCTCTTTAGTTGCTATACGGGCTTTGCCTACGCCGATGTTATGCAATTAAGCAAGAGTCATTTTGAATGGGATACTGATGGTACTGTATGGTGTAAATTATATCGACTGAAATCTGATGTGTTGTCATCGGTACCGCTTATGCGCGATGCTTCTCAGATTGTCAGCAAATACCGTGATAGTGTTGAAAGATCAGCTAACGGGAATATATTCCCGTACATAACAAATCAATGCATCAATCGTCACTTAAAGATCATTCAGGCGGCCTGCGAATTCGATATTCCGCTGAGTTTTCACGTTGCCAGACATACGTTTGGCAAAACGGTTGCGTTGAAGAACGGTGTACCGCTTGAGACTGTTCAATTGATGATGGGTCATACAAAAATTGCAACTACACAGATATATGCCGAGGTTGATGAAGAAAAGATTATTGATGATATGACAGGAATTAACGAAAAACTCAATGCCAAACGAGATATCGTAAGGACAAACCTTCTAAGTCTTCGGTGATGAGGCAGTTTTTAATCGCAGTATTATCTTTTCAAGTAGTTGCTTTATATCCAATTTAACCTGAAAGTAATTATCTGTCACCTGTTGACTACTGACATTGGAAGTAATGGGAATTTCCTGAAATTGCTTTGCTTCCGATGTTAGCTCGCCTGCATGATTGATAATCTGCGAATGAAATATTTTAAGTTTAATTTTTTCATCTGGGTTGTCGGCGATCATTCCTACAAATTCACCGGAAGAAAGCGAAGCGATCTTTGATGCAGGGATAGCGTAGTCAAGTTGTAATGAACGACTAATGGAAGTGTCCATTCGGTTAATGGAAACACTTTCACGCTCTTGTATGATTTTGCCAAAGCGCTCAGAAAGCACTTTTGCTGTATCTCCCATAACCTGACCGCTAATGATATTCCCCGCAATATTTACGATTACATCCGCCTGCTCTCTGCCATAATCTTTCCGCAACTGACTAAAGTCTTGCATTGCTAGGGTAGTGGCTACCTTGTTGCTTCGAGCTGTAGCAATCAGTGAGTCCATGTGATTGAAGAAGATTGTAGGGAATTCATCAAAAATCAGACTGCATTTTTGTTGATTTTTTTTGTTTACCTGACGTATGAGCCGGGAGATGTATAATGATAATACAGCGCCGTAGATCTGACGTTTTTCTGGATTGTTCCCGACGCAAACTATTTTGGGCTCAGCAGGGTTGTTTATGTCAAGAGAAAAGTCATTGCCGGAGAGAACCCAGTAGAGCTGCGGGGAGGCAAGTCGAGCCATCCCGATTTTCGCTGATGCTACCTGGCCTTCCAGTTGTTCCATTGCGTCATTCTGATAGGCGGTGATAAATGGGTTGACCAATACCTCAATTTCGGGTTCAGTGTTTAGTACCGGGAAAAGTTCATCATATTCCGCCTGCATTAATTCAATTACATGAGGAAGCGTGCAGTATTTGCCACTTTCATATTTTTTTAGAAACCAAATGACGGCGGTTACAAAGTTGATAGGTGATTCAACGAAAAAATCCCCCTGTTTGTTGATCCACTCTTTATTTAGTCCGAGCAGAATGCTTCTGGCTGATTCAGTTGCATCAGTGATATCGTGCATCGCTGAGGGCTCCAACGGATTGCAGCGGTGCGTAACAGACAGGTTGTCGAAATTGATCACGTAAAACTTAGGTTCAACAGCATAACAATGTTTATGCTTCTGCAGCCAGTTGTACGCGATCTTGCTGAGGTCATCATACTTGAAGTCATAAATGAACATTGCAAAGCCTTTCTCAATATGCTGCTTGATCACGTGTTGAATGATGAACCACGATTTACCGGCACCAGGACTTCCTACCACAAGTAATCCTCTAAATGGATTGATCACGTTGATCCAGCTCTTTCGAATTTTTTCTCGCAGCTTGTAATTTGCAGGAAGGTTGATCGAATACTCATTTTGCAATAACCGTTCTTCCTGGGGAAAAGATTCATTCAATTCATTGAATATATCTTTTGACAGCTTCACCGTGATCAATCGGGACAACATCGTTCCTCCTGTTACAATAATTAAGAACCCGATGCCTGTACAAAGCATGTACATGATCGCAACAATTTCCGCAGCGGTCGAAAGGTTTAAAAAAATCACACTGCAGAAGTATAAACCAAGCCCGATCAATATTAAACCAAATGCAAGTTTTATATTCAGTGATTCTTCCTTTCGCCCTTTTGCTCCGAAAAGGGAAACAACAAGCATTCCCAATGCAAGCAATTTTGAGCTATGGAATTCTTTAAATAATCCGGTACGCACGATATTGCCTAATAGCTTGTCAGATATTCCTGCAGTTAATCCCCAATCTTTGAATACGACGTAACAATAGTAATAGCAATGCAATAGAAGTATGGCGATGCTGATCAGTCTCGTTAAATCAAGAATCTTTCTTAAGTCCACTTCGTTTTCACCTGTGCCTGCCATAACTCATTACTTTTGTGAAGAATCATTGTTCTTTTTCTTCCGTTTCTTTTTCTTTCCTGTAAGCTGAAATGGAATGCTCTCATTCTGATAATGAACATCTGTAATAGCATCGAGTACATTTGCTTTCGGCTGTTCACGCCAGGAGACTTGCTTTTGCTCATTTACAACATGTACAGACATCTTATGCTTAGATGATGCCGTAGCCATTTTCTGATCAGCATTGATCCGGTTCTGGATCCCGGCAATGCTGTAAGCTTTACCAACATCGCTACCATTAAAAACGCATTTATTCGTGTTGTCAACAAAGGTGATCCCATAGATTCTTCCATCGGAACTTTGCCGGAGCACTGTAAATATTTGTTTAGCCTCCAGCTTTTGAACCAAGTCCCGGATTCTCTTTGGATGAGAAGCAAGGCAATCATCAAGCTTATCTCTGAACTGCTTTTTTAAAGGCTCTTTGAGCGCAGCATTTTCACTGAATCGCATTTCGAGGTTTGGAAGCGTTGGTTTACCACTGATCAAACTAGCCTTAATCGGCACACCAATCTTACCTCCTGTGTCATCCAGTACCCGATATACAAGCCCCTTATTCCTGAAGATCCTGCTCTCCTCTTTTCCAGTGTCAGCAATAATGTTGAACTGCTTTAAGGCCGCGTTGAATTCCGGTAGAGAAGTAAATCGGTAAGTTTGAAATACCGAACTAACTACCTCGGAAATGCTTCTCTTGGTTTCTGCTTTACCGTATTTTATTTTTTCGGGATCTACAGGTTTCGATATTACTGGCTGCTCAGGTTTTTGTCTCTGCGCTTTAACAAGACCAAATATTCCTTCGATTTCTTTCCTCGCTTTTTCAGATTGATTTTTACCGATGTTGTGTGTATTGATTCTTTTGCCGTCAGCCTTAATTGCAGTACTCACAATATGGATGTGTGGGTGGCCCGCATCCTCATGTTTGTATACCAGGTAAGGCTGATCACCAAAACCAATCTTCTCTATATATGATGATGCGATTGCAGAAAGCTTTTCATTCGAGAGTATTTCAGTCAGATCAAAATTCAAAGAAACATGGATCGTTTTAGTTTCAGCTCTTTCATTCAGATCATTCAACATTTGAAGCCTCTCCAGTTTCTGGTAGAAATTCATCTGATCATGATCAAGCATGTAATTACCTGCTGCAATGCATACTGCATTTCCCTTCTTTACTTTTTGCTCGTTATAGTTAAGTACAGCGAGAAGGCTTTTCCGTACGGCTATTTTTGCGACCATTGCTGAAAGAGTTGATTCATTCTCGATTTTATTTCCTCCATGGTCGTCACTAATGAATGCTGCAATGCCTCTGTGCTCTGCAGCCAACACCTGAACTCAGGGATTTTATCAAGTGTATGAAGTTTCTTAACAGCCTGGTTGAAGTTGTTACCGATACCATTCAACTGCCTTTTCAGTTCCAACATGCTATTGAGAAAGTCATCTGTAGATTGATTCCTGTATTTGATGGTGACAGGCTTTTGTAATGAAACCTTCCGGATGTAATTACTAAGGCTTTGTTCCGTGGATTTATTTTGCAGTTCCTGGAGTTGCCTTTTCTCGTCTGCATTCATTCGCAGCTTAAATATGATGCTGCGTACTGTATTTGAATTCTTTTCCATACTCCTCATTTTCGATCATCACATTTTCAATCATCTGTCTCACTACCCGAAGCGAGTTCCGAGTGAAAGGCGAGACTGTCAAACGTGGCCACGTTTGTACATCTCGCCGTGTACAAGATTCGGACACTTAGAACTCGCTTTATAAAAGTAAAATCAATGCCAGGCATAAGTCTGTATGTGACTAAACTTTGATCAGTTAAGTGACATAAATATTTTGAGATACCAGTTTGTGTTATGGGCATGACTGAATAAAAAAAGGGGTTAGATTAACCCCTCATCAGCCATTGAATAATAGCCGTCAGTACAGATAATTATATGATCCAATATCTGTATGTCAAGAAACTTTCCTCCTTCTTTCATTTTGAATGTTAACTGTTCATCCGCATTGCTGGGTTTCAGGTTGGAAGAAGGATGATTATGTGCCAGGATAATTGCACAGGCATTTGCTTTCAATGCAGCTGCAAAAATCAATCGTGGATCAGCTACTGTGCCGGTAACACCACCAGTTGATACTTCATACACACCAAGCACTTTGTTTCCTCTGTTTAAAAGTAAAATTTTGAACTGTTCAACAAACTCTATTTTGTTATCATCCCAGGATTGCAGGAATATATCATAAGCATCTTTTGAAGAGTTAATCTTTGGTCTTTCTGATGCTTTTACTTTAGACTTATACACCAGTTCGATTTCAGCTACAGCGATTTCATTTACATTGATCTTCGTTTCCATAACCATTCTTTTTTTAGTTAATGAATTAATTATGGAGCGTCCTCCGGCTTTGGGCGATCAAGGCAAACGAAGCAACGGAATAAAACACCCATCGGCTCTATGTAGGAAGCACTTGATTATGCCGGAATTTCTTTGCCGCTCCAGTAGCCCAAAGCCGAACTTTGAGGAGGAATTAATGAAGAAGTAACTCACAATAACTTCAAGAATGTCTGGTGAAAGAATGTCGCATTAAGCCTTTATTATGTCGGTATCAACCGCTTTTGATTGCAGACATCCGCTATATCTTAGTAATTCAAAATAAAATGATATGGAGGCCACTGCGAGCCAGCAAAGAAGATCAATCTGGAAGGAACTAAAAGATGCTATCAGGGGAACGGAAGCGGATTATACTCTGATCGGAGTGCGAAGAGCTGTTTTCTTGCTTGCTGTACCTATGATCCTGGAACTGGTTATGGAGTCCACATTTGCCGTGGTCGACATCTACTTCGTAGGAAAATTGGGCTCATCTGCAGTTGCAACTGTAGGTCTAACCGAAACTTTTCTATTTCTTCTTTACTCCATTGCAATGGGTCTTGCTACAGCTGTTACTGCAGTAGTAGCCAGGAGAACCGGCGAAAAAAATAAACAAGCTGCAAGTATTGCAGCTGTGCAATCTATTTTTCTGGCAATATTTGCGGCCATTCCTTTTGCAATCGGAGGTATATTTTTCGCAAAAGAATTACTGACGTTTATGGGAGGAGATGCCTGGGTAGTTGAGCACGGGTATCGCTATACACAATGGATGCTGGGTGGTAATGTGGTGATCATGTTGCTTTTTGTGATCAATGCCATATTCCGTGGCGCAGGCGATGCTGCAATTGCAATGCGCGTTCTGATCATCGCGAATTTCTTCAATATTTTACTTTGCCCGTTATTAATCTTCGGATGGGGCCCCGTGCCCGCGCTTGGTCTTGAAGGGGCAGCGATTGCCACTAATATTGGACGTGGCTTAGGTGTGTTAATTCAGCTCTGGGTTTTATTTAAAGGTGGTAAACATATTCGAATCGCATCTTCTCAGTTGCATTGGCAAGCGGCGGCTGCCTGGGGTGTTTTTAAAACAGCGCTGGGCGGTATAGGGCAGATGATCATTTCTATGACCTCATGGATATTTTTGATGCGTATTCTCGCTGATATCGGCAGCGAAGCTGTAGCAGGTGCAACAATAGCAATACGGGTTATGATGTTTACCATGATGCCTGCATGGGGCATGTCTAATGCAGCCGCCACACTTGTCGGGCAAAATCTTGGTGCTGGCCATCCCGATCGTGCCGAAGCATCTGTCTGGAAAACCGGATGGTATAACATGGCATTCCTATTACTGGTATCGGTTGTATTCTTTTTTATGAACCATCAAATCCTGCAGATATTTACCAACGATCCCCGTGTTGTGGCCGTTGGAGCGGAGTGGTTGCGCATCCTTTCATTTTCATTGTTTGTTTATGGATGGTGGATGGTATCTGTTCAGGCATTTAATGGTGCTGGAGATACCGGTACCCCCACCAAAATTAACCTGGTGTTTTTCTGGTTGATACAGATCCCGCTCTGCTACTTATTAGCGATACAGTTTGACTGGAAAGAATCCGGTGTCTTCTGGGGGGTATTTATTTCAGAGACTTCAGTTGGTTTGTTTACCCTTTGGTTGTTTCGAAAAGGTAACTGGAAAAAAGCTAAAGTGTAAAAAAGAGGCGGTGGCGTCGCCACCGCCTCTTTTTAGTTCAGGTGAAGCGCACCTGCACCTTTACTGGCAAAGTCTTCACAAAGGTTGAAAGCTTTTTGCACGCGCATCTGTGCAGTACCACCTAAAAGCAACGATCTTAATTTTGCCTCATCAGATTTATAATTTCTTGTATTTTGAAAATATCCGGTCACCGCATTATATGCACCGAAGACTGTGCCTTTTGTTGTCTCCAGTTGTTGTGAAGGATTACTCTCCATGTATTCGTAAACATCATCACAGACATTTTTAAAGTAAGTAGATAAAGCATCATCATTGCCGGTCTCCAGGCTCAGTAAAACCTCCTTGTTTGGTACCATCGCAAGCTGAATTAGTTTCTTTACCTCCCTGTCGGGGATACGAACTTTAGCCCACTGGTTAAAAGCAATTTCTAAATATTCCGATAGTTTATTAGAGATGCCCATTAGTTTATGTGCCTCTTCTAACCTTTCTTTCGCATTTTGTGTGTGGCGTATTTTGATACTATTAGTACAGTTCCTAAAGGCTGCATTTAAAGTATTATTGCAAACGATCCGAACCGGAGTAAAGGCTGCAGTGATGCTTCCATATCCATCATGAGAAGTTGTTAAGAAAAGATACTATTCGATCAGATCATTATTACCTACCTCTATATAATCGGGCAGCTTGGCGGTAATAAATATTCTTTCACCATTACCCAGTGCACCTGCCGTCTCGTATTGAATCCCGTCTCCTCCCACGATAGCGTCAAAAAATGAAAACACTTCAACATTCTGTACTATTTGATAGTCCCTTCCTACGACACCCAAAACCTGTTCGGTATCTGTTCGAACAGTTGCGAAATAATTCGGCACTTCTATCTCTGGAATAATGATATCGGCCTCGGGGTTACCGTTCTGGTTTGCTGAATCAAAAGTGAACAATTTTCTTTTTTCAACAGTGTATTCCAAGCCTGCAAATGTCAGCGCTTCTTTACTTGTAGGATAGTCTGAAACTATTTGCCCCAGTCCATGCCATGCTTTTTCTTTTACCGAGAAAAAGCTGTGTTGTTGTTTCTTTTCATTGTAATTGATATTATGTGCCATAATTGATTACCCAGCTTTAATTTGTATTCCGCAGGCGGTACTACTGCAGTTTGATTTGTATTTAAAATCCTTTCTCTTAATAAGCTCGCTGACGCTTCGCTCATTTCCCCGTAACAACCCTGCCTTGAAACAGGGTTTGCAAAAAGCAAGGCTTTTCAAAAAAATACAACCTCGCTATGTGACGGCTCTGTAAAGAGGCTAAAAATGAGGTGGAGATTTTTTTGAAAACCGGAGGCCAACCGCAGCCTGCGGAGGTGGAGGCCTTGCTTTTTGCAAAACCTGTCAAGATCTTTGTGCAGCACCATCAAATGAGCCAGGACCCTGGTTAAGTACGTGCCCAACTTTGGAGAGTGAGGAATGCGATCAACTGTGCCTGCAATCAAAGAGGTAGGAAGACTGGCGACGAACAAATCACTATAAAGGTCTTATAGATGTTGGTGTTCATCGCCGGCTTCCATGATTAGCGTAGTCTCTGCAGGTGCAGGTTACGAGCAATGAGTCACCGGCACATCTCCTGAAATTGTTGATCAATGAACCGGACATGAATGGATTATTCACGACTCATTTGTTTCCATACTGGTGTTTCGAAGAACGTTCGCCAAACATGATGAAACGAATGTCTGTGTTTGTCGCTACTCTGGAAAACATAGAAGGCGCACTCCGATCAAACTTCTTATTGTACTGTTCAAACCATAACTTAAAAGATGACTTAGACTTTAACTGGCGACAGTCCTGGAACTCTTCCCACTGCTCCTGATCTAAAGTAATCTCATCGTCGAACACAACTTTGAATTTCCAGTCATACTTTTTCCACCGGATGAAATTCTCAGCAACGGTTTTACGCAACAACAGCTGCGGATGATTGCGAAAGCCAGCCGGCTTGATCTCGACAAGAAAGGCTTCACCTGTCTCTTTGTGGCGCATCAAAAAGTCAGGTGTATAACGTCTGTGACACTCACGAATGTAATCAGTCGGAAGTAAGGTCCCGGGATGATAGTAGATGCATATACGGTCGCGAATAAATTCATATTCCTCCATGATCAAGATCGCGAACTTTAGCTCGGTGAGCGAATCGAAGCTGCAGCCCCAGTTTATAATTTTGTGGGACTTTTGGTATTTGAATTGGTTTGAGATTTTCATTGGAGTGGTTTTAACGATCAAGGTTAATGAGTGAATGTGCCAGGATCTCTGTTACATACCTGGTGTGACCTGCCTTGTCAGGATACGTACGGTAGACAACTTTACCATCGATCATGATCCTGCTTCCTTTGATAAAATTGTTCAAGGCATAACCCGCCATTTCTCCCCACGCAACGATTGTGTGCCAACAGGTGCTGTATTCCACGGGCCCATCATTACCTTTTTTATGTACTGGTTCATGTGTTGCCACACGCATTCTTATTACCTGGTTGCCGTTCTCAAATTTTTTTGATGCAGGTTCTGATCCTACATAGCCAATGAGTTGAATTAGATTACGTTCTTTCATAGCTTTTCATTTTGACAAAGGTCCACGAAGAAAAAGGGCCATAAGAAGTATTACCCGCGTATCACCTGTTCTTACCCGAGTAAACTCGGATGCCGGTAAATTGTAATTTTGTTTTATGCCGGAAGAAACACCACAATGCCGTTACTGCGGTAAGCCAATACGTGCAGGGAGATCCGATAAGAAGTATTGTGATGCAGGTTGCAAGGATGCGTATACCAACGAGATAAAGCGAAAAGAACATGCGGAGATCAGCAGGGTAGAAGGGATACTTAAAAAAAATCGACGGACGTTGAAAAAATTATTCAATGCCGATAAACCCGAACAGCTTGTTACGCGCGAAGCCATCGTAAAGGAAGGATTTGAATTTGATTTTCATACACATCATGTCATCACGAAAATAAAGGGGAATGAATTTTTGTTTTGTTATGATTATGGTTACAGGGAGGTAGAGAAGGATTGGTATAAGATTATCCGGCAATTTGGAGGCGGAAACTGAAGGCGATAAAATCAAACTTTGCACTGATCAGATAGCAAGTTTTGTCAAGGCCCTGATCAGATCAAGTTCAGAAAAAGGTTTGGTCACATATGCATTCATTCCCGCAGTCATTAGTTTTTCTTTGTCCTGCGGTAATACATTTGCAGTAAGGGCGATGATGGGAATCACATCAGATATATCCCGGCGGATGATCATCGTAGCTTCGATACCATCCATCACAGGCATCTCGACATCCATGAGTATTGCGTTGATCGCCGGATCATGTTTCAACAGTTCAACTGCACGGCTGCCATCCTCTGCCGTTACGACCGTGGCACCATAATTTTGTAACACGGTAGACGCCACCAGCACATTAAGGTTATTGTCTTCTGCGATCAATATCTTTTTCCCAAGCAAAATATTTTCCGGGATCCAGACATCGGATTTATATTGTAGATCCGTCTCGGTTCCTTTTTTGAGAGACAGCTTGACCTTTATACAACTGCCCTCGTTCTTTTTGCTCTCCACTTCAATACGTCCATTCATCAGTTCTACGAGCTGCGCAGTTATTTTTAATCCAAGCCCCGTTCCACCATATTTTCGCGTAATACCTGCTTCCTGGCTATACATGGTAAAAAGCTGTTGCATAAATTCAGCCGTCATGCCAATGCCCGTATCTTTTACACAAATGCATAGATGTTGTTCTTCGCCACTTTCATCTTCAACCCGTATACGCACAGATACTTTTCCTTTTTCAGTGAATTTGATTGCATTGGTCAGTAAGTTCACAATCACCTGGTTGATGCGGTAAAGATCACCGATGAAAATTTCTGACACATTATCCTCCACAACAAACTCGAGGGCGAGCCCTTTTTCTAAAGCCTGAGCTGAGGTAACTGATTTGGCATAACTGATCACTTCCGCAAAAGAAAAGCCCGCATATTCAAGTCGAAGTTTGCCAGCCTCTATTTTAGAAAAATCAAGAATGTCATTGACGATCACGATCAGGTTACCGGAAGCCGATAGAATTGCATCAAGGTATTTTGATTGCAGTTCGTTGAGTGCTGTTTGCGATAGTAACCTGCTCATACCGATGATGGCGTTCATAGGAGTACGTATCTCGTGGCTCATCACAGCGACAAATTCTTCTTTGGCCCTGGCAGCACGTTCGATCATGCCAAGGGCCTCCTGCTGGGCTATCTCTGCTTTTTTCCGGTCGCTGATATTAATGCCATAAGCAAGGATGAATCTGATTTCACCATTCTCATCAAATACGGGCCTCAATTTGCGAAGCTGGTAATTTGTTTCCTTACCCGTCAACTTTATTTCTTCTTCATATCCAATCTCAACATTTGTCTCGCGAATCTTTTTGTAAAGACTGCTCCTGTATGTCGCAAGGGAATGATCGCGTTCCCTATAATCACAATAATCAAAATCTGTTTTACCGATTATCCATTTGCGCAATGTGTCATCTTTGATACCTGCAGGATTGACATAAAGATAAGTGCCCATGTTATCGAACACTCCAATATCCGCCGGCAGGTTATCCAGGGTCTCTTTATAAAAATCCCGCTCTTTAATTAGGTTAGTAATCTCCGTTGCGGTAAGAAGGTGGCCGTTATCAATTTTTGTTTTACAGAACTGCCAGTATTTTTCATCATGCGTTATAGTAAAATTATTATCATAAATACTAGCCAGCATATCATCTGTGACGCCAGGATCGAGGTTGCTGAATATAACACTCCCATCATGATCAGTGATGATCACGGGGCAATCTGACTGGTTATAAAGTTTCCGGAGATAAGCAATCTCGGTTGAAGAAGATATCATCTTAATTTAAATCAAAGCTAAGCGGTTTTTAAAATTTGGAAAAATAACAGCGTTAATGAAACGTGATAAAAATCCGTAAATATAACCTAGTGTTTAGCTGGTGATGCGGGAATTTACAGCTTTAGCGTTTCATGTATTACTTACGGTTATCCGTGTACTTTATCAGATGTTATCGATTATATAGATAGTAAAAAAATACGTACAAGTACGCTTTGGTATGTAAGCATTTCTACTGATCTTACTGATCCAAACTAACTCCCATGCCCCATTCCAATCGCTTAGGGCTTTCGCTTTCCGGTGGCGGATACCGCGCTACTGCATTTCATCTTGGTACACTGAAGAAGTTAAACGAGATGAATATCCTGCATGAAGTGGATGTTATCTCAACCATCTCGGGGGGTTCTATCACCGGTGCGAGTTATTCCGTCAGCCAAAAGCGTAAAGAAAGCTTTGACCAATTTTACAAAGGTCTTTATGAAG
This sequence comes from Chitinophagaceae bacterium, assembly GCA_036676415.1. Taxonomy (GTDB): domain Bacteria; phylum Bacteroidota; class Bacteroidia; order Chitinophagales; family Chitinophagaceae; genus JAEZDC01. Next base: position 3,413 of record JAKFCX010000050.1, on the reverse strand, counting down.
GGCTGCAAAAAAAGAATGTTATTATACGACTACTATTCCGTACGACTACGGGTTGGACGATGATCTTTCTGATCTTACTATTACTCGGATCAATATACTTCCTGTTTACGGATTATGCATGGATATTTCCTGTTGTATGGGCAGTTGTCATTATAGCGCTGCTGAAATACCAATTCTCGATCCTCCCAATCAGTAAGACAATTGAAAAAATCTATGAGCGATTTTTTTACGAGAATATCACACTGGACCAGCTTCCTGATACACCTGCGCTTGTGGTAGGGTCAACAAATTTACAAACTGCAAGACCTTTTATTTTTTCGAAAAAAAGAATGGGTGATTCTACTTACCAGTTCATGGATAACCCTGTTGAGTTTACTCCAAAGGGATTTCCGCTAGCGCGCGCTGTCATGGCATCCAGTTGCGTTCCTTTTGCTTTTACACCAATCAGAATTGACCGAATATTTTTCAAGGATGAGACTGAAGCCGATAAGTTCCACCCGGTGCTCGTGGATGGCGGTGTATACGATAACCAGGGCATTCATAAAGTAATGCAGAAAGGAGAATATGCATGCGATATAGTTATCACCAGTGACGCGGGCAGTGGTTCATCAGGTGAATTGAAATTCCGTAATACATTTTCACTCCTGATGGAGACGGTGAATGTATTCATGTCGCGCATCAAAAAGATCCAGATGGTGCGTAATGTGTATGACAATGCGAACGCAGCGGGAAAGCAAATTGCTTATTTCTCACTTGGATGGAACGTGGAGAATTGCATTGAAGGATTTGCGAATAATCTAGAGAAGAAACAGGTTCCAAAGAGCGTAGTAGATGCGCATGATTTTGATGCATTGTGGCTGGAAGCACCTGAGATTTACAGGAAGGAAATTATCGCACACCTTATTAAGCGAACTGGCTACGATCAGATGGTAAAGCCGACTGATGATGAAAAATATATTGCCAGAAATGTGGGAACCAATTTAACCGCGCTCACCAAGCAGAAAGTGGATTGCCTGATCAGACAGGCTGCAGCGCTGACGGAGCTCCAGGTAAAGCTATACTGTCCTTCATTAATCAAAACTTATGGGTAAGAAAAATATCAACCGACCTCCCTACAGAAAGTTGAGGGGTTATGCATTCGATCCAAGTACCTCGCTGGATATGGACACTGCTGAGGTGAATCATATTACCTATAAAGTCCCCTGGGAAGATGATCTTAAGCCTGGGCCTGAAGGAGATTACATCCATGTGATCGACCGGGATCCCGCCAGTGATGCTGTGTACGAACCTGTGGACCTGAATGAACCTGCCATCCTTGCAACAGATGGACTCGCACCTAGCGAAACCAATCCGCAGTTTCACCAGCAGATGGTTTATGCAGTGATCATGTATACGATCAAGAATTTTGAAAAAGCACTTGGCAGAAAAGTATTGTGGAGTCCGGTCAGCGTGATTGGTAAGGATAAAAAATTCAGGCAACAATTCGTGGAGAAACTATTGGTCTACCCACATGCGGTGCGTGATCAAAACGCCTATTACAGCCCTGAACGCAAGGCTTTGTTGTTTGGATACTATAATGCAACACCAGTTGATGGAGGATTATTTTTGCCCGGAGGCATCGTATATTCATGTCTATCGCATGACATCATTGCTCATGAGACGACGCATGCACTACTTGACGGAATGTATAGCAGGTATATGGAGATTACACATCCCGATGTAGGTGGTTTCCATGAAGGGTTTTCAGACATTGTTGCCTTGCTGCAACATTTTACTTACCCGGAGATCGTGCGCAACCAGATACGCAAGGTGAAAGGTGAAATGAATTCAGAAAACATGCTGTCCAAACTTGCAGTGGAATTCGGGCAATCAACCGGAGAGTATCATTCACTTCGCGATGCTATAGGTAAAACGGTTGATGGTGAATGGATGAAAGCACCGTGTTCAACAGCAGATTACGAAAGTGAAGAAAATATTGAATGTCACGGGAGAGGTGCTTTGCTCGTAGCCGCAGTGTTTGATGCTTTTACTGCGATCTATAAGAGCAGGACCGCGGACCTGGTGCGGTTAGCAACAGGCGGTACCGGCATTGTTCCCGCCGGAGAAATACACCCGGACCTGGTCAACCGACTTGCAGATGAGGCTTCAAAGATTGCTTCGCATGTGCTTAACATGTGTGTTCGTGCGCTGGATTATTGCGCGCCGGTAGATCTTACATATGGTGATTATCTCAGGGCGCTCATCACTGCGGATCGTGAACTGGTAGCCAATGATGATCATAATTATCGCATTGCTTTTATCAATGCATTTCGTAAGCGTGGTATCTTCCCGGAGGGCGTGCCCAATCTTTCTGTCGACACGCTTTGTTATAACGCTGTTGATGAGGAAGGAGAGAAGGCAGGGTTTAGCAGAAAGATCGTTCAATTCCTTAGGGGGTTCAAAGATAAACTGGCATATAAAACAGATCGCAGGGAGATATTTGAAGAGACACAGAAATTTATTAGTGGCAGCACTGATATACCCGGCTTTCATCGCCTGCTGTTCGATAAGCTGACTGCAGGTAACGCTGCAGTATTTGAAAATATAACAGGGTTGATCCTCTCATCACAATTTAAAGATTTTGGTATCCGCTCTTCAAAATCATACGGTAAAGATGTCCCGGCGATCGAGATTCAATCGATCCGCATCCTGAATAAAACCGGTCCCTCTGGTAATTTGCAAAACCAGATCATTATGTCGCTGGTACAAAGTTGCCCGGTGGCTGTAAGTGAAAACAGGAATGGTAAAAAAGTATTTACAAAATATCGCTACGGCAACAAGCAGGACGCGGCGGGAGACAGCATGACTTTCCGCGGCGGCTGTACCCTGATCTTTGATCTTGATGACCTCACACTGCGACACGCGATCAGGAAACCGATATTCGATCCCTGTCGTCCAACGGCAAGGGCTAAGCTGCGTTTCAATGAAGGAAGACTGAACATGCAATACCGCTGCGAGTTTGGTGACCTGGTTGAGAAGATGGGACTTGCCGCACGAAAAGATACCGATGAAATGTTTGCATTTATTCACCAACCCAACACTGCTGTTCTATGAGTTCGAATATCACCTCAGTCACTGTTCGCATGTATCATACCGGTTCGGTTGGCGATTGCCTCCTGTTACTTTTTAATAAAGGCAAAACGGTAAGCTATAAAATGCTGATCGATTGCGGGGGATGGAATGCAGACACGGCTTCTATCACTGCCTGCGCCGAAGATATCAAAGATGTTACCGGTGGGCAGCTGGATCTCCTCGTCGTTACACACCAGCACGAAGACCATGTATCAGGATTTAACCAGGCGCGTTCCGTATTTGACCAGATCGCTGCAAAAGAAGTATGGATGAGCTGGATCGAAGACGATACCGATAGCGTC
>JAKFCX010000049.1:0-2038 GCA_036676415.1 Chitinophagaceae bacterium | reverse complement strand
TGGTTTTCTTTTGCCTGTTTTTCAATCGCCTTGTCCCTCTCTCCACCATCCGCAAGTTCTTCTGAAAATTCATGTGCTTGTAATCCTTTCTTACCCACAAGCTTGGAACTAGCGATTGTTCCTGCCGAAAGATTGTTGTTTGGTGCACTTTCCTGATTCCATTTTGTCATAATTCACCCTCCCTTTTTATTATTACTATTGGCAAATACCATTAAAGTCATTCGACCAGCTTTCACTGAGCTTTACTACAATAGAAGATATTTTTAATACTCTTACCATAAAACTCTGTCTACCTCCCATTCTTCATCTCATCTTCGCTTGTTATTTAAGCAACAAGAAAAGCAGCCTATTTCCACAAACTGAAATAGGCTGCTTTTTACTTAAACAATTATTTTACTATTTCCCTTTTTTCTTCACGTTGATAATCAACTTGCCATCCGCGGTTTTTCGCGTTTCATTTCCATAAGCATCTACAACTTTCACTTCGATGGTAGCACCATCTGCCACTACGTCCTTAGTAGCAGTGTAATAACCTACATAGTAACCTGGTGAAACCTCACGCATTGGAAGCTCTGTTGCATTTGTCACTGCATTGCTTGTTAAAGGCATATGAATCACAAACGTTGCATCCAAATCTTCTTCGCTCGTAAACTCAATTTTTACACTTTCACCTTTTTTCAATGTCTTATCCTCTTTTGGTTTCAACTCGGAAATGACAGGTGCAGTGTACTTCACATCTACATTCACCGATTTTTCAGTAGAGTTGCCTGCTTTATCGGTCGCAACTACTTTGATTTCATTGATGCCTTCGTCTAACATCACCCTTGCCGTATAAGTTCCGTCTGCAACTTTAGCAGCCGTACCATTAACTGTAACGGAATCAAGATGGTCATCAGCAATAGCTCCGGTTACTGTGACCGTTTCTTTATTGATCTTGCTTCCATCTGTTGGTGCTGTAATTGATAATTCTGGAGCGTTTGGATCAAAAATCACCTTTACAGGCGAAGATGGATCGGTAATTCCCTGTTCTGTTGAAGCCTTGGCTGTCAGAACATTTTCACCTTCCTGAAGACTCACATCGACTTCATATGCCCCATCTTCATTCGCATCAACAGTGGCAATTTCTACTCCATCATTGTAAATATGAACTGTTGTAGTCGGTGCCGCTGATCCTTCTACAGTCACAGTTCCTACATTTGTATAGGAACCATCAACCGGAGTTGTAATGCTTGGTGCAGTTACTTCATAATCGACCACTGCACGAATCATATAGTTTCCTTCATCCTCTGGAGAAGGTGACCAGCCGCCGCCGACCAGCTGCCAGCTTCTCAACGCGTTTTCACCATCTTCATCCGTTGCTAGTCCAGGTGATTCTGTATTGATCCCTGCCTGGATATAAACTAAATAGAAATCTCCTTCAACGACAATCCCGTGTTCGCTCAAATCGACGTGTGTCCATTCGCCATTACGCAATGCGGTGGCATCGAATGGACCTGCTAGTTTCTTACCTGGTGCCCCGTCAACTCCAGTCGCCTCGTATACAGCTACCTTGAAAGCCGTACCGCCTGGAACTGGCCACTCTGTATCCCAGAATCGGAACAATCCGCCTGTTACTAATGCTCTTTCATTTCCTTTAGCTAAGCTCATCTTTACAGCCCAGCCATTCCCTGCATCATAGAATGCTCTCGCATTTTCAGCAGTACCATCATCATAACCGATTTCACCCGGGTAACCGATGAATGGCTTGATCTCAAAGTTTTGTTCAACATTGCCAAGCAAGTTAACAGTCGCTTCCTGACTGTAAAAATGCGGTGCAATTACTTTAAGCGTATATTCGCCTTCATAGGCCGTTAATGAATATCGCCCGTTTTCATCCGTTTCTACAGGTGCAATATTAGCATCTTCAATTAAATATACAGTGGCACCCGCAACTGCCTCACCAGTCGCTTGGTTTACAATCGTACCTGATACTGTCCCTTTAGGTAATTCTTGCAGAGTAAAGTTGGCAGTCGTTTCACCATCCTGCTCAATGTTTACC
>JAKFCX010000048.1:0-52680 GCA_036676415.1 Chitinophagaceae bacterium | reverse complement strand
GGGGGTGATGGAGATTAAGTAATCTACTGCATAAAATTATTGCTGGTGGCAACACCAGAAAAGGCAAGGTATTACGTACAGATTTCCCGCTGATATATGCACAAAAGAAACGGTCGAAACCGGGCCAGCTGGAAAATAGAAGAAGGTGAGAAACCGAAAAGCGGGGCGGCGTTTTATATGATGATCGAAAAGATAGAAGAGACCCTGAAAGCAGATTTTAAGACTCTTGGTTAAAACAATAATCGCAGGATGTTAATTTATTAAACTTATCGGGTTTACAACTTTGAGCCCAACTATGACCCCCTCGCCCCTGTTGGCTTTGTCACCAACAGGAATGAATGAACGAAGACTTTCCCTGGCATTATCCCATTGGAGCAGCACGTGATTTTAAAACTTCTGCCGGTAAAGAAAACCATTGAGATAAAAAATTTGTTGGTGATAGCACATACAAAGGCACAGTATAGGTTTGGCCTTTAACCTGTCAGGTTTGCTGAGCAATGGAAAAATGATGAAAACGATGCATGCTGGCTGCAGGTGCTTAACCTGACAGGTTATGTACAGCACAACCATTGAGATAAAAATTTGTTGGTGATAGCACATACAAATGCACAGTATAAGTTTAGCATTTAACCTGTCAGGTTTGCTGAGCATTGGAAAAATGATGAAATGATGCATGCTGGCTCAGGTGCTTAACCTGACAGGTTATGTACAGCACAAACGTTTGAGATAAAGATTTGTTGGTGATAGCACATACAAAGGCACAGTATAGGTTTAGCATTTAACCTTTCGGGTTTGCTGAGCACATATAAGGAGGCGCTATTACCAAAAGAAACAGCGTACATGCCTTTGCAGGAAAACTGAGAAATGTGTGGGGTTCGATTTGGATTTGCAGGCAATTTAAAGGGATGATATCTTTCTAAAAGATGCCATCCCTGTGCATCTTTTACTTGCGTATAAAAATAAATTCACCTCCTTCATCACCGGTATTCCTGATAGCGGCATATTGTGGTGTCGTCTCAGAATTATTCAGCAAGGCCTCGTAAAAACTATCAAACAATTTTTTTGCCGGCAGGTATTTCTCCCTGTTTTCCTGCAGGTTCTTTTTAAGATAGTAGATGAACATACTGTTATCGGGCACCGGCTCCATATTTCCACTGGCCATCACTTTTCGGCTGAGTAGTTTGTATTGCTTTTGTACAGCCACCGATGCATTATCCAACGATCGTGTAAAGGCACCGCTAAAACAGGCATCTGCAATAATAAGTATATGTTTAGACGCACTCCTTTTCAGTGCCTTCTTAATATCATCGGCAGATATATAGGTAGCGGTAACATCTTTCTTGGCAGTAGAAGGTATCCAGTATCCATCCACTTCTCCAAACTTATCTTTCTCTGCCACACCATGCCCGGCATAAAAGATCAACAGGTTATCGTTTTCTTTTAATGCATTACACTTAGCTACTATTACCTGCATGATCTCTTCACGGCTCTTGTTATAAACCGTTTGTATGTTAGCCGCATCAAACGTGTAGTTGCTTTGCAAAATGGCCTGCAATGCCTTTGCATCATTTACAGGATTTTGCAGGTCCTGGATAGATTCATCGGCATAATCATCGGCTGCAATGATCAATGCATGAAATGCAGGTGCATCTTCATTTGTGGTTGATACAGGTACCACATCTTCATTTTCGTTTACCTTTTCATCCTTCACCTGTATTACGAATTTCCTGGAGCTTTTATTACCCTGTTTATCTGTGGCTGCAATGTTCAGTTCATTGATGCCTTGTGTAAAAGCAAGCTGCGAAACAAACATGCCATCTTCTTCGAATTTTACCGGCTTACCATTGATGGTAACCGCTGCAATACCTGAAGCATCTTTTGCTTTACCTATTACCTGTGTAAGCGATTTTGCAGATACGATAGATAAACCTCGCTCAGGCTCAGGTGTGAGCAAATCGAGATCAGGTCCCTTTTTGTCTGCCAGTAAAGGCTTTTTATTTTTTGTTATGTTAGCGAGCAATCTAATAATGTCGGGCTGTTCTTTATGAATGGCTAATAGCTGTTCATAGATCTGTTTTGCATCTTCTGTTCTGCCAAGTTTCTCTAAAATTCTACCCTTAAGCGTTAGTATATCCCAGAACATGTTCGACGTACCATACTCAGCGCCATATTTTTCAACTACTTCATCGATCGTTGACAAACTCTCCTCCTTTTCTCCCCCATAAAACTGCTTTGCACTTTCATAATAACCCGATAAAATCAAAGCAAACGTATCATTCTTAATGTGCGGATAAGCTGCCGATGAAAGAAACTGTTGGTAGTAGGCTTCAGCCTTATTCATTTTCTCCAACCTCACATATGCCGAAAACATACTTATCATTATACCAATGTTTTCCGGTTGTTTTCGCAGCAAGTGTTCAAAGTCTTTCACTGCCAGGTTTAATTCTTTAAGGCAGGCATAGTAAACCATAGCTCTTGAATACAAGGCAGAAAAATCCGTTGAATCAATTTCAACAGCAATAGTATAATCCGCTAAAGCCAGGCGGTGTTCATTCCTGATGACATCATTGAGGAAAGCCCTGTTTTTATACCCCCTCGAAAAAGAAGGGTTGATCTCTACTGCCTTTGAATAATCGGCTATCGCTTTTTCATAAACCTTTTCAGCAAAGTAGGTAGCACCTCTTGAATTATAAGCCCTGTACGAATTAGGATACTTGGCTATGATGCGATTAAATACTGCCCGGGCTTCCGCATGCCTTTTTTCCCTGTCCAACTTTATTCCCTCTTCCATCCATACATCTTCTTCCGCATTTTGAGCTTTCACCTGGAACGAAACAAATGAAGCTGCCACTGCAAATACTAATATGACCAACGTTCTCATAAACTGATTTGAATTAAATATATAAAATTTGACTTTACGCTTAACCGCAATGAAGATGCATTGAAGTATAATTATATTTTTCAAGCGTAAATAGCGGGAAATGAAATGCAACATAATAGTTACAGCCATTGCAGGAAAGACTGGAAAGGAATAGGGTTAGTTTGGGCTTAGCAGGCAATGAAACATTGATGACATCTTTCCAATGTCATCAATGTTTGACTACATTTCGATCATTCATAAACCGTCTCCATTATTTTAAACTGCCCTTCAAAAAAATACAGGTCAAACCTCGATGTATTTGAAAAATGCGTACTGAGCGAAATAGCCCTCTTTTGCTCATACTCCGGCGGTGTGTTATTAACGGGTTTCTTATTGGGCTTTTCGTATTTACCCGAAAGGTCAAGTTTATTAAGCGAGTTGTAAGTGGTCTTACTAGTGATTGCTTTGAAATCATTTTTCCGGAAAGTTAACCCTGCTGCAACTTTCTCAGGAAAACCGCCGGACAGGGAAGGGCCCATTCGCTTCCACCTGTCAGTCGATACAGTAATTTCATCATAACCCCCGAGTGATACAATATATTCATTCATACCTGTCTCATGCACCGTTAACGCCGTATGTCTTTTAAAAGCTTCCTTGCAGAAAAAATCCATGGAAACATCTTCCAGCTTTTCTTTGAACCCCGAAACAGTTCCCGGTACTGCTTTATAAAACACGGGGCCATAACTGAAAGTTTCTTTTGGTGTATTGTCATTATACAAGAACTGGTAAAGCAGTTTTTTTGTATTGCGGTCAAATACACCCAGTACACCACCATGCTTATAAGCACTCTGCACCCACACCTTGTTATCGAACAATAAAACGGTTGTGTTCAGATCATCATTTCTGGCATCGGCCGGCAACAGATCCTGCACCGAGAAAATATCCGAGCGTATTCTTTTACCTGTTTGCCAGTCGAAGTATATCAGTTCTGCAAAAGGCTGTTCGTACACGGCAGAGATGATAAAACTTTCATAGGCTACGTAATAAAGAAATTTTTTACGGGTCCATTCAGGCGATTCTACAAGCCTTCCACCCATCATCCCTATGTTTTCAAATATCACCTCCGGTTTTAATTTCTTTTTACCCGCTGTTACCTGTGTAGAAAGATCCAATGTATTCACCTGCACCTTACCTGCAGCATTGATAAGTGCCATGTTCACCTCGTCTTTCTTAGTTACGTAAATGTTGTAGGTGTTCCCGTTCAGCTGAAAGCTCCTGTTGTTATAATCCTTATCCATGTCTTCGAATATCTTACCCGAGAACTGGTAATTCTTTTTGCCGAAGTCTACTTTTTCTACGCCGTACATACCGGTACCTTCTACGATGGTTGTCCATACATCACCATCAATGGTATAATTAGCTACCCTTGGCGAATTGCTGTGATAAGGGCTTTTTTTGTCAATTGAGGTCTCGAACGAACTAAGCAATTTCCAACTACGGTCGAGCAATGAAAATGTTACTGTTTTATTATCGCGGAGCACTACCATTTTCTTACCCGATGCTGAATCTTCGATCATCAGCGATGCATAGTCGCCATAACCGGGACTCTTTTTATAATCGAAGGGCTGTGTATATACCACGGTGCGGGATACAGGTTGCTGGCTGAATACTGGTGAAGTAAAGGCTGCAAATAAAATGGCAATAATTACGACCGCTTTCCTATTCATTGAGAGGCATTTTTTTAAAAATAGTAAAAATGACTAAAAAAAGGTAGATGCCTTTGCGTAAGATTTAACGAAGGCATGGAGTGAGTTTTGATTTGCAGCAATTGATAGGGATGACATCTTTCGAAAAGATGTCATCCCTGTTTATCTATTCCGCAGCGTTGCAGGGTATGTTCAATAAAGGCCTCATTGGTTTGGTATACCTGGTTAATTGTTTCTATTACCACATCACAATCATCAGAAACGATCGTACTATTTCCACGCTTTCTGAAGATCAATGTCTTCCTGTCATCCAGCACGCTGCAAAGTATTCCACCCTGCTCAGCCAGGTATAATTGATGCAGCATGTTTGCCCTGCTCAGCCAGGTATAATTGATGCAGCATGTTTGCATTGATCTTCTCCAGGTCGGCAACCGATGTTAATCCAAAGGTTGTTACAAGCTGGCCGTAGCTATCATGCGTGCTGAATACTTCAAGGTCATGCATCCTGTCTACGCTGGAAAGTGTACCACATACAGTGATCTCTTCTGTAAGATCATCACCGGTGGATCTACTGATGGATATGCCGGGGGTTACTGCAACACAAAAACCATTCTCTTCCAGATATTCCTTTAGCTGAAGTTCAAGGGTTCGGCTGTCCATACATAAGGTTTTGCATAACCAATATACAAAATTCATCAACGTAAGGTGATAGATGCAGGGTATGATTGTAGGAAGTTTCCTTAAAATGTACCCATGTTTACTGTAAGTAACAATAGCGAGGATGAGATCAGGAGCCAATATTTTTATATGAGCTGCATGCTCTATAATGCAATAGCAGCCAACAAACCACCTGCAGAAATAAACAACCTGAAAGAAACTGTTGAACAATTGCACGCTCAACTAAAAAGCTTTGACAGCAGGGATCCGGCTTCACTTATCCTTGAATAAATCCAGGCTTTTCATCGCTTGTAATGTTGATGCCGAATAAAGCTCCTTATCAAAGAACAAATATTTTCGCCGTTGTTGGTCGCCTGACCAACCATAAACTTTTTTATTACCGTCTGGCCGCACTACCGGCATGGCGCACACTCTGGCAAATAGGTTTATCATATCTACCTATCGGGGTTTTACCAATAGCCTGATAAGACTTACAGGTAACACCATAAAACAAAGTTTTTTAATATCGTAGCAAGGCAGCAAATGCTAACTACAACACCACCAGACCGGCCTATCTATTAACAGGGTTATTGCACTAGAGCCTTATCTATGATCACTGCCTGGAATCCTTTTCTCTCACCCCTGCACACGAAAAAAATGTGGCCTTGCAGCATTTGGTGGCATCAACATCTGTAAACTTCAAAAACCTAAAAAAGCACATGAAAAAGCTAACACTATCCCTCTTGTTCTTTGGTCTCTTCACCATTGCTTTCGCTCAAAGATCCATAACCTGCGACGTTACCCTGAATGGCTCCGGTGGGCCATTTAATTTATCGGTGGGCAATACCTATACGTTCAACACAAGTACCGTAATAAACGGCTTCTATACCTGGAGTGTATCCGGCGGACTATCAATCGTTGGTTCAAGAAACGGTAGCTCCGTACAGGTGCAGGCAACAGGCTGCGGTACAGCAACAATATGTATTACCAAATCCGGTGACGGCCGTGGTGTTTGCTGTGAATGTTTTACCGTAAATGTATCCGGTTGCGAACCCGAATGCCCGTTGATCAGTACTGTACAGTTTCTCAACAACCCGAATGTTCCGAATGTATGGTGTTGTGATTATGCACAAAACTGGTTGCAGGTAGATTTCTCCCCGAGCAATGCCAATGCATTTTATACGGTTACATTCACCGCCACTCCAGGTGGTACACCACTTGCCCAATATACAAATGTGGCTGGCGGCTACCAGCTCGGCTGGATAAATGGAATATACATATCCAACCAGAACCCGCCACCTTGCGGTGAATACTGGATATTCATACAAAACGAATGTAATCCTGATGATGTACTCGGCTTTCCTTTCCAGGTAGTGCAATGTGGTACAGGCAAACCTGCAGGCATTCCGCAGCTGGCACAACAGGTGAAAATGGAAGCATTTCCCAACCCTTCTAATGCGGGGAACATTACCGTTAAGTTGACAGGCTTAACAGGAGATCAGAAAAAGCAAACAAACAAACTAACATTCAATCTCGTTAACATTGGTAGTTCAAAGGAAGTACAGGAATGGACTGTAAATGCAGTGTCAGACCAGGTTACGCTAAGTACCCGTGAAGTTCCTAAAGGCGTCTACTTCCTTTACACGAAGATCGGAAGTCAGAATATCGGCACCAAAGTCATCATACGTTGATGCGCCCATAAATAAATGATCTTTTATACTTTTACAACTCTATTAAGGGTTTAAGGGTAAAGGCAGCCTGTTTAAACAGGCTGTTTCTTTTTAACATAGCGAAGAACATTCAGTGTGTTTTTGAAATGTGTATCCGCTGCCTTGGCTCTTCTTCTACAGGCCTATGATTTATGTTTCATTTAGCCAGTCATAAGCCTCGGTCATATTAGTAAATACCCTGCTGTTAACACCCCTGTTCACCGCAACTTGCTCACCAAACCTTTCTGAGTGAACAATGGGTTCCTGCCCCACTACTGCAATTTTCTTCACCTTTGCTAGCGCATGCTTCTTGCGGTAATTAGCAAGGTGCTCAGCAAAATAAAATCGATCCATTAGCGGGATATTGCCTGTTACATTATTTACATTGATCAGGACCTTACTCTTATTGTGTAATAGCGCATAATCTATTGCGCTTTCAAATAAGTGGTTGGCTTTTATAATTGAATAGTCACCGCTGGCTGCAATTAATACAAACTCTGGTTTTATAGTGCTTTCAAGATCAAATTGCGAATCACGATTCAGCATTTACAAAGTATTGTATTCAAGATAAACAATAGATAACTCTGTTTCCTTGTTCGCCCCTGTTGGTTGGTGTGAACAGGACAGCACAAAACATTCCGGGCTGGGTAAAGCTACCCATTGCAGACTGGGAAGTACTTGCAAGGCGATGGTTGCAAACAATAAAAATGATCCCGGAATAGCAAATGAAATGCTGCACACACATCACGTTAGTGTTGCACCCAACAGTAATGAATAAACGAATAATTTCCCTCATCAAGGTTTAGCACTTCCCGTTGGTAAACTTTGAAGGAGACGGGCCCATTCCGGAAATTAATTTTTTTCTGCACTATTGTTTTTTTCAAAACTGAATTATAGTTTAGTAACATCATTTTTTTAAGGGTTTAAGGTTGAAAGCAGCTTGTGTTAACTGGCTGCTTCTTTTTTTGCCGTGCTGTAAATAATAAATCCCCGTCAAAAAAAAAGACAGGGATTATACAATCGGGCTTAAAAAATATCTAAACCCAGATATTTAATAAAGGGTTCAGATTAATAAATCTCCATCTAAAAATATGGTTTTTATCATTTCTTCCAATGCGGGGAACTAACTTAAACACTAAATGCTAAACGTTTAATACTTCAGCTCAGGGATCTAAACTTCCCATGTTAAAACTAACATCAGCCGGGCTTTCTCCGGGTCCCGGAAACTCACCTTCTTTCCTAACACAACAATCAATCGCTGTAACACGGCCTGCGTCGTCACTCGTACACCTGCTCGCTACCAAGACAGCGGTACACTTTTCTTTCAGGTGCGGTTCAACAACATCTTCGCCATGTTTACCAAAGAAGATCGTAACTGTCTGTTCATCCGCAGCAATTCCTTTTCGCGTAAGCATTTCTTTTACATGCGATAAATATTCCTGTAGGGCATCAACACTAAAACAAACCGAATTAGGTATTGCAGCTTGTGCGGCTTCAGGTAAAGTAGATCTGAAAGCCTCAAACCTTTCAAAGAGTTTTTTGGCTTTCCCTGCGGGAAGTTGTTGGCCTTGTGTAGACATGTGTTCTTAAGTTTTCACTTTAAAATTACTATCAACTTCATGATAGTTTACTAAAAGTAATTGTATTACCGCTTTTGTAAATAGTATCGATAGTAAATCAGGTGTAGTAAAATCAGGTTTACGTTCAGGTATTCAATACAACCTGTCTGGCACACCACGTACAACGAAATAAAGTCAGAAGTATTGGTATAGGGTTCTGTTTTAGCCCGAATTTTGATAAGCTACATTAATGAACAAGACCGATGAAATCAGACATCAGTACTTGCAATTGAGCCGCAAGCTATACGAAGCAATGTCAATGGGTTTACCGGAAACAGAAACAGAGCCGTTAAAAAAACAGGTATCCGAATTACATCAGAAAATTAAAGAAGCAAATAATACGGATCCCGCCTCGCTTATCCTCGATTGATAGCATTGCCTACACAAACTCCTGCACATATTTCTGCAAAGCACGTTCGGTACGAGTGCTGATCACCTGCAAGGCTTTTTCTACAGATGCGGCATTCTTAATGATCGTTTCATTCATCAGTACAATAAGACCTAAAGGCTGTTTACTCTCACCAAAAAGCGGAGAACCAATATAACTCTCAATATTCAGGTCCTGCAGTTCTTTATCATCCGGAAATAGTTTTTTTACATTGCTCGGAAAGTAGCAACAATTCCTTCCAACAACGTTTTCGCAGGGAGTACCATAAAGTGAATAAGTCATGTTGTCTACGATGGCGCCTTTTGCAACCAGCACCACCGTTCTGATCTTGTGATTATTCTCTGGTAACAGGTATCCTATTAAAACAAAGCTCACATTTATTTTATCCGCAATAAACAAAGCAAGATCACCAAAATAATCATCGCCGTCATAATGCTCAACAAAACGAAGGCAATCATCAGCCAGGATATCAATTTTCTCAACCTGTAATTCGTGACTCATAGTTATCCAGATTTATATGGTTTGATAGGTACAGAATCTTGTCATCGGCTTCGGCAAGGGCAACCAGGTGCGATTCCCAATTATCGCCAAAAATGGCTTTAGCAAAATTGATGTCGAAGAACAGCAGGTAAACGCTGTCGTAGATCAGTTGGTGTTTATCCTGGCTTTTCAATACGAGCACCAACCTGCCTGTATCAGGGTTAAATGAAGTAATACTAAAGCTATCAAAATCATCCAGTAAGTTCCGGAAATAATAACCCGAATGCTTTGCCTGCATTATAATAGAATGCAATACTTCTTTTGAATTAGAAGGCAAGTTCAGGTCTCGTATATACATTAGTTAGCTGTGTGTGCAAAATCTTCACAAATTTCAGGCCACAGGGTATTCAGGTATAGCACTTAAGAAGGTAGGATTATAGCATCATGTATTTGTTGCTTTTTCTGGTCAACTCAACGGGGCCAGTTAATTGAGCGTACTTTGATGATAGCGTTACCCACAAAATCAGGTTTTAAAAACCAGCCTGTACCCAACCTACTCTCGGTAACAAGGGTATTTCGGCCTGTTGGCATCATCTTCCGCTGGCAAAGACAAACGTTGAGACAAAAATTAGTTACCTGATAACACCAACAAAGGCACAAGGGATGACATCTTTTTGAAAGATG
Organism: Chitinophagaceae bacterium; assembly: GCA_036676415.1. Classification (GTDB taxonomy): domain Bacteria; phylum Bacteroidota; class Bacteroidia; order Chitinophagales; family Chitinophagaceae; genus JAEZDC01. The sequence goes on along the minus strand of JAKFCX010000048.1, from coordinate 42,577 downwards.
TCATCCTGTTTATCCACCCCCCCCACAGCTGCAGGGTATGTGTAATAAAGGCTTCATTTATTTTGTATACTTAGCCTATTGTTTCTATTACTACTACATTGCAATCATGGTATTCGATCGTACTATTTCCTCGTTTTCTAAAGATGAAGTTTTCCTGTCTTCCATAAAGGTCCTGGCATTACGGTGTTTTCATCGATTTTCTTATTTTGCAATGATTCTATCCGCATGGCAAAAAAACAGTTCGAAAAGACCCGCACATCATTTGTGTACAATGCACAGGAATACGAAGGTGAGATTGTTTGCAGCCACATAGACCCAAACACCTACTGGTTTGTTTTTAAGGAGCCGGCCCCGCACCCTTTTGAGGTTAGTGTTGAGTTCAGGATGGCAGGGGGCAGGGTTGAACCAGCCCAACAATTGCCGGGCTACGAGGCGTTTATTGATTGTATTACAGCGGTGATTCAGCAGCACTTACAGGATCTGTGCAGATGAAAAGATCAGCAGACATATTGTTCGCCCGAACATTCGTATTGCCAGTCATTGTTTGTATCCTTATCGCATGTAATGAATACAAAGAAGAGAAACAAGCACCGGAAAGGCCTGCCCCGAGGCCATGGCGGCAACAAACGCAGATACCAGTCTGGTCATCCTCGGTTCCGGACTCACAATTGATCACAGGAACGGAAACCTATAAAGATGAAATGGTCTTCAATGTTTCTAAACCTACAATAACGGTCTATAGCCCAGCAACCAATAATACCGGTGCTGCCGTAATTGTATTTCCCGGCGGTGGTTACAACAAGCTTGCGATTGAATTGGAAGGTTCGGAGATATGCGAGTGGCTCGCTTCTATCGGCGTAACGGGTATCCTGCTGAAATACCGGGTGCCTGCTTCAGGTCATCATTATGATAAAGATTGCGACTGTGGTAAAGATCCGGTGAAGCCCCTTGCATTGCAGGATGCACAAAGAGCGATGAGCCTGGTTCGTGCCCGTTCAAAAGAATGGAATATTGATCCGGATAAAATTGGTGTGATGGGTTTTTCTGCAGGCGGCCACCTGGTTGCAGATGTAAGTACCAACTATAGAAAAAAGGCCTACGCTACAACAGACGGGATCGATACAGTAAACTGCAGGCCTGATTTTGGTTTAGTGTTTTTTCCAGGCCATATGACCGTTCATGCGAATGGCCCTTATGAATTAAACAGGACACTTCCTGTGGATCGACATACGCCTCCCATGTTTATTTTGCAGGCAGGTAATGACCCGGTTGATACGATTCAACACTCATTGGTTTATTATATTGCCCTGAAAAAAGCCGGGGTTCATGCCGAATATCATGTGTATGCAGAAGGAGGACATGCATTTGGATTGAACAGGTCTGCACAAAAAGTTCCGGGCTGGGAAAAGCTGCCCATTGCAGATTGGGAAATATTGGCCAGGCGATGGTTGCAAACAATAAAAATGATACCGTAACAGAAAGGCGACCACACCTGTACAAATTCGAAGACCCGTAATGGTTTGCCGGTATAACCAACATAAAAAAAGGATCTGCGCTAAGGTTATACATACAGGGTATGATTGCTGGATGTTTTCTTAAAACTTACTTATGTCTCCCGTAAGTAACAATAGCGAGGATGAGATCAGGAACCGGTATTTTTATATGAGCCGTATGCTCTATAACGCCATAGCAGCCAACAAAGCACCTGCAGAAATAAACAACCTGAAAGAAGCCGTTGAACAATTGCACAAGCAACTAAAAAGCTTTGATAGCAGGGATCCCGCTTCGCTTATCCTGGAATAATTTAACTTCAGTTTCTTGTGCACCGGTTCCCTCGAAACAGTATCACCCTCCGGTACCAAATGAACGAAAACCGGCCTCGATCATAATCCATTAAACAGAGAGGGATGTGTGAAGCCTTATGGAGGATCAATATTGAGATCTGCAGGCCTACAAAAGCCCTGCACAGCAGCTAAGATATTTCACCTTAGCCGAGCCTCTGGTTCGGGGAAGTGTTATTCAAAATATTTTGTTGGATAATGCCGATTTTATGACGCAATACTTTAATCTGCTGGTACAATGCATTTAACTCAGGCGTGGGCCGATTTTCTTCCTCAGCTTGTGCATATTGCTGCAGTTTCTCGTCAAGTAGCTTTTCAAGTGTTGTTCTAACAATATCTTCCGGATGCTCGTTCATGGTTAAGTGGCTTCGGCGTTATAATAACCACAAACACCGTACCCCGTTGTTATATTACACTACCCTTTGATACAGCCACTATGAACATTGTAATCAGTTCTGTAAGGCAATGAACTTTCTATGGATACCTGGTTGTTGATAGAATAACACTTGAAATCAACCCCTCATCAGGCTGTTTGGTAATACACCTCTTTCATAGATGAAAGGGAGCCATTGATCACTTTACTATGTGTACAGCAAATATTATGTAAAGAATCCTCCGGGTGCAGGGTAAAACCACTTTTTGGGTAGGCACAGAATAAACAAAAATCCTCCTGCTCACAGAATTTGTTCCACAGGTGTTCAAGTTGAACCGTTGCTGCATACAATCCTTTAGACCATAATAGCGCTACCATTTCGCCGAATACCCTTATTTTCCTGCCGGGCTTTTTTACCTGGCCGAGTATATTGGTGATCGTTTTTGTAAAAAGCTGCTGGTCGGGCCAACCTTTTACCATGAATTTGTCTAGTGTTTGCTCAGCACTAAAAACATTATACCTGTTTTCTGCAACCAGGTCATCTATCCTGATGCCGAGGGAACGCAAGGTATTTTCCAGCGCCTGCAGGTGTGCTTCTGTAGCAACCAATACCATCGCATCGCCTGCGTTGATGCCACCGCCAACATACCCGGCCAAGACCTCAATGAATGCGTTATCGCTTTCGTAGATCTGTACCACATGGTCGGTCGGTGCTATCTCACCCCAGAAAATTTCGGTATTCGCCAATTGCCATTCTTTCTTAGCTTGATCCTGCATGTGAACTATTGTAAATATGAAAGGTTGAAGGTATCGCTATTAACCATCTTGAATTATTAAAATTAATCATATAAACAGGCTGTGGTAAGCATCTTATAGTGCCTTATCAAGTCTCACAACCGGGTTGGTTTTTGTAGACGCTTCCTTTATTTTACTGACCTTTGCTAAATGGATCCACTACCAAAAACCGTTTTGTGTATAGATGACGATGAAGACGACAGGCAGTTTATCTGCGAGGCCATTAACCTGGCAGATCCTACCATTCGGGTAATACATGCTGAGTCCGGTATAAAGGGTGTTGTTATGTTAAAAGAAATGGAAGACAATAAGGAGGTTCCCTGCCTTATTATTCTTGATGTAAATATGCCGGTGATGGATGGCAGGGAAACCCTGGTAGAGATAAGAAAGCTTGACCCGCAGGTACCGGTAATACTTTTTACTACGGGAATAATGGCTACTACAAAAGAGTTGAAAGAGCTTATTACGAAGCATCATGCAGAATTGCAAGGCAAACCCAGTAATATGAAAGAGATTGTTGCTGCCGTACAAAAAATGCTTTCTTATTGCGCCTGAATTTATTAAAAAAAAGGGCAACCCTCGACTGCCCTTTTTTAACACACCATATCTGGTGCACTTACTGCAGCTCTTTAAGATTGTGTTGCAGGTTTTGAATAAACATCATTGATGATTGCAGATAAGCGAGAATTTCTTTTTTGTCTGTATTATCAGAGGCCTTCTCTATGCCGGATATGGTACGATTTAAGTTTGATCTCAGGTCATTGGTAATATTTTCTATATTGTCCAATGTTGTTCGCAATTCCAGCCTCAATTCCATCTCGTCCATAACAATTTTGCTTAATTTACGCAGTAACTCTTTCTCTTCAATCGTAAATTGACGGGGTTCTTTATCAATGATGCATAGCGTGCCGAGGTTATAATAATCTGTTGTTTGTAGTGGAGCTGCTGCATAAAACTGCAACCCAAACTCGCCGGCCACAAGTGGGTTAGATAATGTTCGTGCATCATGGCGTGCATCCTCTACAGCATATACGTCGGGGCTAAGTATCGCAGATGCACAAAGACCCGGTGAACGATCAATCTGGCCAACCGACAAACCATGGTGAGATTTAAACCAGATACGGTCACTGTCTACAAGGCTGATTATTGAAATGGGCACTTTAAAGATGGAAGCAGCAAGGGAAGTAATGTGATCAAATGCGCCGTCGGGTGGAGTATCTAAAATATTGTACCGTTTGAGCGCCTCTATTCTCTTTTTCTCATTTGCGGGTGTTTCAAGGTTTTGCATATATGTGTATTTTAAATTTGCTTAAGTGGTAAAACAATAACAAAGCAAGCACCCTTATATTCCTCACTTTCTGCCAGGATGAAGCCTTTATGGTTATCTATTATTTTTTTACTGATCGCCAACCCGATACCATATCCCCCGTACACGCTGTTGGCATTTAAACGCTGAAATATGGTAAATATATTCTTAGCATATTGTTGGTTGAAGCCTATCCCGTTATCCTGCACCTCAATTTTCAGGTATTGCGCTTCCGGGTCAAGATCAGGAAATTTTGGATGCCCGCCAGATACCCTTTGACCTTTAACCGTTATAACAGGTGCTACATTCTTATGCGCAAATTTTAGTGCATTTCCAACCAGGTTATAAAACAACTGGTTCATCTGCAGTGGTACCGCTTCTATTACTTCTAAATGCTCAATGCTGACCAGCGCTTTTTTCTCTTCAATCAAAAGTTCAAAATCAGAAAGTACCGCAGAAAGTATTTCATTTAGGTCAACCTTTTCGAAGAGAGTTACTCCACTGGATATCCTCGAATACTCGAGCAAATTCCTGATAAGATTGCTCATCCGTTTCGCCGAATGAGCGATCTTTTGAACATACTGGCCGGCAATAGGGTTATCGATAATATGATCCGACACCATGCTACTAAATATCTGGATCTTTCTGAGCGGTTCCTGCAGATCATGTGAAGTAACATATGCAAACTGTTCAAGCTCGGCATTGGATTTTGAAAGCTTACTATTGGCTTCCTGGAATTCGAGGGTCCGTTCCAAGACCTGCCTTGTGAGCTCTTCAGTAAATCTTTTTTGGTCTGTAATATCCTGTACCACTCCTTTTATCCTGTAAGGAGTATTATTATCGAAAAGCACATTGCCCCTCACCTTTACCCAGCGAATGGACTGATCTTTCCAAACTACCCTTGCTTCATAATATAATTTACCCGTGTTCATAGCCTCCAGGTGTGCCTTATTGCGAATGGCAACGTCTTCCGGATGCACAGCAGCCACGTAATTATTCCTGGATGTAGCCTGTTGAAATCCAAAAATATGATTGAATCGTTCGGAGGTGCGAATTGTATTCGTGGCAATGTGAAGGTCGTATGTACCAAGGTCTGCCAACTCAATTCCAAGCCTTGCATCCTGTTCGGCTTCTTCAATTTTTTGCCTTGCAATAACCTTTTCAGTCACATCATACGCAATAACCATGATGCGGTTATTGGCGGGTGTTTCGTAGTCGAGGATGGGCTCATAAACGAAATCAACAAACACCGTTTCCATCTTTCCATTATGTAACAGATGTACGGGGTGGTCTGATCCACTGAAGGGTTGCCCCGTCTGAAATACCTGTGTTAATATCTCATCAAAGCCCTGGTCTTTTGCCTCGGGTAAAACCTCCCAAAGTTTACGATCAATGAAATTAATGCGTTGTTTGCCTGCCAGTTCCAGGTAAGCATCATTAGCAATCTCTACAATGAATTCCGGACCCTTTAAAATGCAGATACCTACAGGAGCCTGCATTACCAGTGTCATATAGCTATGTTCTGCTTCTGCTACCCTTCTTTTAGCATTTACCTGGGCCGTTACATCAGAGGCCATTACCAGCACCCCTGAAATAGTATTATCAGCTTCTTTATAGGGGTGATAAACAAAATTAAAATAGTGAAGTGTTTTAGTATTGTTCTTTAAAAAATAAACAGGTGCTTCATATCCATGATGGGTAACGCCATTTTTATATACATCCTGTAAAAGATCGTAAAATCCCTGTTCTTTCATTTCAGGAAGTATTTCCAGGAATGGTTTCCCGATGGAATCTTCTTTTATATTCCATAAATTAAGTAAAGGATCATTGGCGGCCTGGAGAACGAGATGCTCACCTTTGAGTATAAGAATAGGCTCTGGTGCCTGGTGTAATACATTTTGAAATTGCTGCTCTTTCTCCCGCACTTTTATCTTTGCCAGCACCTGTTCAGTTACATCGGTGGCAAAACCCAGCACCCCCGTTATATTACCCGCTTTATTCCTGTATGGCTTGTATAACAAATTAAGATAGAGTAATTGCGGCTGCTGATTGATGTTTAAAGTAATCGGAGACTCAAATGCAGTATATGATTCACCGGTATTTAAAACTGCGTCAAGAATGGAAATGAAGCCCTGGGCTTTAATCTCGGGCAAACTCAATGATACCGGCTTACCGATCACTTCTTCTCTTGTTCTGCCGGAAAGTTGCAGTGCAAAATCATTTGCTAAAACTACTATATGCTGCGGACCACGGTACACCGATATTGCTGCAGGCGCCTGCATAAATAACTCATATGCCTGAAGGTGTAATTCTGATCCGACCTGTTCTTCTTCCGTCAAATTGTATTATTCAACTATTAAAAAATAATAGCTTTCAATCAGAGGAGTGGGGCAGCGAATTTACAATAACTTTTCTTACGGAAAACTATTCATACGCTCTTCTTTGATCACATATATTACATAAAACCCCCGCAGTTAAAATATGGTTCATATGAAAACAGATCTTATAAAGGTAAATAGCACTATTCATAATCCGGTGAACCGTTACTGTCAGGTATTTACATATATGAACGTTTATTTGTCACCATTCAGTTTTTACGACTCACGTGTAAATTTTAGTTGCATTGATTTGGTTAAAGGGTCTTTCGCGGGAACGATCTGATGCTTACTTAAAAGATGCATTTCACACATACCCAAATCTTTAAATACACAGCAACCAATGGTAGCATTTTATTAGCATTTTCAAGTGTATTTATACCCTCTTGTTATATAATTTTGTTTTGAAGACCAAAGGTGAAAAATACCTGCATACCTATGGAAAAAGTGACATTTCAATATAATGAAACGGAATATTCTGCTCACCTTGTGCGGAGTGAATCAATCAGACCCAACTATTATTGGCTGGTAATAGAAAATGATGAACTCCAGGCTATTTTGGGTGATGTAGCTTTTGTAAAACAGGAAAACGAATTACTTCCGGTTAATCCTCCGCTTTCAGACAAATATCGCGACCTGTTTCATTCAATGTCCCATGCAATTCAAAAAGCATTATGAACTGCCGGCAAATCAGTATTCTGCATTCTGAACAAAAAAAGCGAAGCATAAATGTTTCGCTTTTTCATGGCCTGATAGTTCATTATTTTTTGTTCGTGTCTGCAACCGGCGGCGCAAGCTTTCTTGCGTATTGGTTCACTTCCCGGATCTTGCCATTCACCAGGCGGTAGTCTTCGTGTATAATATTATGTTCTTTATTACCATCTTTCATGGTGTATTCTTCGTCTGTCCAGCTTAGTACCCACTGGTCAGTAACGCCGTTGTCTAGTTTTACATCTACCGGCAAAACCGCCACATATTGTATGTTGGTGGCTGTCATTTCGCCAAAATACCCGCGGATGATGGTCTTCATTGAATCTGCAGTGGTGTTAAACATCTCACCCGAAGCAAGCCTTACCGTAACGGAATCTGCAAGCAGCGAGAATGCGCTATCAAGCTGACGGTTACTCAGCCATTTGTTCCAGTTCATTACTGTTACAGTATTTGCATTGCTGCCGATGGTAGAGGCGCCCTTATAGGCAACAGGCATCGGAAGGGCCACTTCGGTTTCCGATTTCACCAGGGCTTCCTTGTCATTGTCCGATTTGCAGGAGGTGAGGCATAAGCCGCAAAAAATAAGCGTAGAAAAGAGGTACGTTTTCATATGCAATTAGTTTTAGAGCAGTAATATAAAATGAAAAACCCGTATTTGAAAGTGATTGTGGAATTTTGATACATCGTAGTTCATTCAGAAAGAATATCAGCCCCTGTTAAAGGTTGTACCCTTCACGCCAACACCGGAAGAGCTGAAAGCTATACCTGTCTCGATTTCAAACTACAGACAGCACTGCTTGCGATCTATGGTTTTTAAAACCCTTGTCCTGTTGGTGTTGCATTTTTAAAGAGACCGGCAGCATTCAAACAAAATTTGCATTTACCCGGATACCTATTTTAAATTTTACGAACAGGTATTATATATTCACATCGTTTTTTAAGGGTTTAGGGTTGAAAAAGGCGGCGCATGTTTATGCGGCGCCTACTTATGCAAAAAGGCAACCCCATAAAAGGCTGCCTTACTACCCTGTTCCTTAAAAAGGAAAGCGGGTTGAAGCAATGAATGTAGGAAATTAATGGCGGGCCTCCAATTTTGAAAGAGATTTACTGTGCCTGAAGGTTGCCTGACCAACGAAAAATATAGGGTTTCCCAAAATCACATTACTTCCTCTCACCGCTGTTAGTATTGTCACCCCAGTAATTAAGTAAGGCATTGTACCAGCAAATGCGTAGACTGGTGTTGATGGTGTTGAATCCTGTCTCACTATAAGCGTTATTCCTGCATTTTTCTTGAAAGGGAACAACAATCATTAAACCCATAGAGGTGTAGTTTTAATGTAGCCGTAAACCACACCGCATATTTTTGCAAAGCCTTGCAAAATGAAAAAACTAACACTTCGCTTCCCATCATTACAATTGCTGGCCGACTGTATGTATCAACTGGGTATACAGCGGCCGGTTATTGATTACGACCGATGCCTTGCAACTGCAGACCTCACCGACCAACAGATCGAAGATGCAAAAGAATGCCAGGCTGAAGTCGTAGATATTATTGTTGCCGAATAATTCTGTTGGCAAACTCACTACTCCTTTGTAATTTAGTTCCGGAAAAGGGTGCTTGCCGCCTAAGTAATTGTATTCACGAAAAACGTTTTTTTAAAGCAGCCTGTGTTCACAGGCTGCTTTTTTATACATAAGAAAGTTGCAACAGTTTAGATATTGTTAATACGGATGTTGCCTGATTTACGTCAGTCCTCTTTTATCGCCAGCTACTATTCACCCCCGCATTACTTTAAAGCATACGCTGTGTTTAAGATAAGGGATCACATTCTTTGGAAGGATGTCATCCCTGTGATGTCTTTAGTATACTGCTCAATCCTGCATCGCTTTTACGTTTATTCTGCGTTTATCCTTTACCGAAGCCAACCCGAACAACACCCGAACGCCGGATGAAGCAAACCCCTTTTTTACTGCCCAAACGATCCTGATCGATCCCAATCGATCCCAAACGATCCCAACTGAGCCTTAATGCGCCTAAACGTTCCTAAACGTTCCTAAACGGGAATAACCGGTCCCTAACGGTCTTTGTTTGTCCTAAACGATCCCAAAAATGCCCAAACGGGAAATGGTGTTTTTAGCCCGTGATAATCTTGTGCTGTTAACCGCAAACACCTGCCGCAACATACTAGTTAACTGCAGGCGTGGTGGATGCAATATTTAAAAAATTAAAACCATACAATCATGGGAATTATTCGCAAAGGTATCCTGGGTGGATTCCAGGGTACCGTAGGTACGGTGGTTGGCGGCACATGGAAAGGCATCGATTACATTAAGAGCCTGCCGGTGATCAGCAACACCGATCCCAGCCCTAAACAACTGGAGCAAAGGGCAAAGTTTAAAACGGTGGTAGACTTCCTCCGGCCGATCCTTGCTTTTGTACAGCTTGGCTTTAAATCGTCTAACAGCCAGATGACGGGTTATAACAGTGCGCTCTCTTACAACTACAAAAACGCACTGGTAGGCAACTACCCTGCATTGAGCATCGACTTCAGTCTTGCCGCAGTATCAAACGGCTCGCTGCCGAATGTACTGGCACCCGTTGCAACACCGGAGCCGGCCAGCGTGGTGAAGTTCGACTGGACAGACAACAGCAACGTAGGTGCGGCATCCGGCACCGATAAGGTGATGGCCGTAGTGTATTGCCCTGTGATGCAACAGGCTGTGTACACCATGGCAGGTGCCGACAGGCTAGATGAGGCATTGGAGCTGAACTGTGCACAGTTCAGCGGCAAGCAGGTGCATACCTGGATAAGCTGTATTGCAGCAGACGAACGCAACATAGCCACCAGTATTTACATCGGCCAGTTACTGGTAAGCTAATGTGTTAACCAAAAAAACCAAGGTTATGCACATCATGTTGTACCGTACATACGATGTATTTGGGGTTAACGGGGAATTGTATATAGACGCAGCAATGGAATGTTATACCATAGAACTGCCCTGGCTCAACAACAGGCCCAACCGTTCCTGTATACCAGAAGGCACGTATGTACTGAAAGAGCGATACAGCCCACGGCATGGCCGGCACCTGGAAGTTACCGGTGTTAAAGGCCGCAGCTTTATACTGGTACACCCGGCCAACAATGCCCTTATAGAATTAAGGGGTTGTATTGCACCGGTTACACAGTTAACAGGGCCGGGGAAAGGTGTTCTCAGCAGGCTGGCATTTGAACGGCTCAGCACCAAAGTGTTTGCTGCACTGAAGCACCGCCAGGTATTGCTTACTGTTACCCGCCGGAAACTGTAAACATACCGGGAGGCCTGTTTCGAAAAATGGTACCGCAGGCCGCAACCCGGTTAACAAACATTCGTTTCAAAAACAAACCAACAACAGATGAAAAAACTGGTAAAAAGAATGAAAGAGCCAACACCGCCATTCTTTAGAAAGATCCGGAATATCGGGGTGGTGATCGCCTCGGTAAGTGGTGCCATACTGGCTGCGCCGGTGGCCTTGCCTGCAGCGATTGTAACTGTAGCAGGTTACCTGGCTGTTGCAGGTACCGTGGCAGGTGCCGTAAGCCAGGTAGCAACCAACCCGGAAGAAGACAATTGGAAGGATGAAGTAAAGTGCATGGAAGAAGATAACAACAAGTGGTAAAACACAGGGCCCCGCTATACAGCGGGGCTTTTTAAACTATTATTATGCTAACAGGTAAACAGTTGATCGTTGTAAAACCATGTTCGGTGGCCGAGCTGGCTGCCTTGTACGGCGTATCGGAAAAGGTGATGCGAAAGTGGCTGGCTGTTATTGAACAGCACACCGGTAAAAGAAGAGGCCGTTTTTATACCGCCATGCAGGTATCCTGCATCTTACGCAGGCTGGGTGTACCCGGGTTAAGCGAAATAAAAGAAACGATCAGTCAATAGTTCCGGGTAAACCAATGCGGCTGAAAATGATCTTTACCTGTGCAACGGTATAGAACCTGCCATGCTTTTCTCCTATCTCTGCTACAAAAGGCTCTAACCATTTATGCAGGGTTTTTTTACCTACCCCATAAATACCCGCAAGTTCTTTGGAAGAATAAGGTTTTATAAATACCCGTTCCGGTTGATGGCTTTCATTGAATAGGGTTTTCATGTTATTGATATTTATGTTAGGGTTAGCGAAGGCAACTACTTTAAAACATTAATACAATAACCATCCATGGCAAATACTAATATATGCCAGGCTAAGTTTTTTTAGAAGCGTAATATTACTTATTTGCTCGGGGTGAGGGGCTTCAGGGCAATCGCATAACTTGCTTTTGGTGCCTACCTCAGGCAGTATCAAACCACAAATACCTGCGCAGATGTTGTAGCAACGTTTGTATTACCCGGGATTAACTCTTGTTTATATAAACAACCGGTAGTATTGTTTTGCCATGGCAAATTTTACCGGATCATACAGGCCGCTGCAGGCCCGTGCCTGCTCCTCCGTAAGCATATTCGCCAAATGAAGATATAGCCTGTATTTTGCCGCCAGTACCTTGTTCAGGTAATTGAGATATTCTTTACCTTCTGGCAAATTGTTAGGAATAAAATAAGGCAACAAGCCATTCAGGGGCATATAGGCAAGCAGCAGGTAAGTACGCATTTCGGGCACAATGTGGCCACCTGCTTCATCTTCTTCATAAATGGCCTGGAAAGAAAATATGTAATCATAAAAATGCAACCCGCCTTCCCCTGCTAAATTGATAATGGTATGATCATCTGCAGGGTCGTTTAAAGCATTTGCGATCTGCTCAACCGTATTATCTGCCTGCAGGTTTATAAGCGATAACAGCTCATTCAACTGGTAAAAGCTCAGGTGAAATTCTATTGTTTTCCGAGATCCATCAGCAAGATCTGTATATAACCCAAATAGAGTAACCACATCGTTTTCATGAGATAAAATGATAGTGGATACATGCAGGTAAGCTGTGATAACATTATCGCAGGGCAGCGGTAATTCCTCCATTCGGTGAAAGTAAACATTACAGGCATTCAGCTGCACCCGGTAAATACGGTTGGGTGTTTTAATGCACGAATATGACAATCTGCAACCTCAGCTTTACGACAATCAGCCAGGCAGGCACAGGATCATAAACCGCTTCATTAATACGCTGCGTTAAAAGCCCCGTTCTTCTTCTTCAAAAGTGAAAAAAGTAAATTTACGCTTGACTTTTATCAACAGTCTTCGAAATATTGTAACTCATTATCTAACTTAAATCCGAACATTATGAGTTACACTTTACCGGCCGGCGGCACACAATTGATCAGCCTGAATGATGCATCTGCAATGACCACCCGTTTCCGCAACAACAAAAGCACGGTGCTTAACAGCAGTTATGCCGGTGTGCTTTGTAATTCTGAAACATTTAACCTGGATGATGTGAACAGTTTACTGGCAGCTACAGGTACGGCAGGCATACGCATCTATTACGGCATGGATGAGAACTACAATGTACATGCGATACTGGTTGCGGTTGATGAAGAAGGAAACGATATACTACCGGAGGAGAACAGCCTGCTGAACACCGACCCCATCGTTATTATTGAACAGGGCATCAGGTGCCCGCCTACCTGCCCCGACAGCTCACCTTTAAACAGCTGAATATGCCCTATGTGTTGTCTGTAATCATGGCTTTCAGCATCGTGCTGCCTGCATTTACAGGATTATACCGTTACAGATACCTGCAACCCGATGACAGGTTGCTTGTGATGATACTCTGCCTGGGTGTGCTAAACGAAACTGCAAGTTTAACGGCAGTTTACGTGGCAGGTACAAACGCGGTAACTTTTAACTGTTACATACTTGCAGAAAGTATGCTGCTGTTAGTGATGTTCTACCGCTGGGGTATTCGTGAAAGCAGCCGCAAGGCAATTTTTGCAGGCAGCACACTGGTTGTTGTATGGCTGATCGATAATGTATATAACAATAACATTCAAAATTTTTACGGTGCATTTGGTTTGTACAGTTCGCTGGTGATGATGTATTATTCCATCAGGTATATCAGCAGGTGCATTGTTTTTGATAACGGCAACCTGTTGCGTAACGGCAGGTGTATGGCCTGCATTGGCCTGCTGTTATACTTCAGCATTAAAATAATTACCGATACTTTTTTTATCATAGACCTTGGCATCAGCAGGGAACTGGAAGCACAGATCTTGTTCAACATATCAATCATGAATGTTGTTGCCAATATTATTTATTTCTATGCCTTTTTATGTTTGAAGCAGAAAGCAGAATTTACATTGGAGTACTTATAGCCACAGCCACGATGTTACTGGTAATGGGAGGCTTTCTTTATATGGCCATCCAATACTATAACAGCAGGCGTTTGCTAAACATGCAGCAGGTGAATGCAGAAATAGAAGCCGTTGAAAAAGACCGCAAGCGTATTGCGGCAGACCTGCACGACGAGTTGGGGCCGTTACTCACAGGAATCAAATTGCGGCTAAGTAATATGCCTGTTGAAGGTGACGCAAAAAAAGATGCAGACATGGTGCGGCGGCATATAAACAGCATGCATGATTCTTTGCTAACCATCACACACGACCTGTTACCCAATACACTTGAGCAGGACGGTTTGTTGCAAACGATAGGAGAATTTATAGGTGAGATAGAAATGCAATCATCGTTGTCTGTTAACTACCATGCATCTTCCATGGTAGAAAACCTGGTACCGCAAAGTCATAAGGTGCATATATACCGCATCGTTACCGAGCTGGTACAGAATACAGTTAAACATGCCGATGCAAAACACATTGATCTTACCCTGCTAACTAAAAAAGATAAATTGCATTTGTTATACAGCGATGATGGCAGGGGCTTTAACCTTAAGAAAGATCTGATTAATAAAAAAGGGCTTGGTTTAAAGAACATCCATAGCCGGGTAGAAATGCTGCAGGGCCAGATGATGCTGGACACTGGCAGGAACAAGGGTGTGCATTACGAAATATCAATACCTGTTTATGAACAATATAAAACTACTGATAGCAGATGATCATCCTGTTGTAAGAGATGGCATTAAAAGTATACTGGCAGGCAACCCTAAAATCACGGTTATAGGAGAAGCAGGGAGTGGTAATGAACTGGTGGAGAAATGCGACATGCTGCAACCTGATGTGATATTGACCGACGTGGTGATGAAAGAAGGGATAGATGGCGAAAAAGCAACTTTTATAATAACAGATAAACACCCCCTGGTTCGTGTAGTTGCCGTGAGCATGTACGAAAGGTACCATGATATACACCGGATGTTTGATGCAGGAGCCATCGGCTACATTTCTAAGAACGCAGAAAAAGAAGAATATATAGAAGCTGTTGAGCGTGCTGCATGTAACCAGCCATTTTACTGCAGGCGCATACAAAAAAGATTACAGGCTGCAGGGCCGAATATGAAAAGATTGTACAGCACCGTACAATTCAATGATCGCGAACTACAGGTGCTTGAGTTGCTATGCAAAGGGTACGACAATGCACGTGTTGGCCAGGCGTTGGAACTTAGTATAAGAACCATAGAAGGGTATCGGATGAAATTACTGGAGAAGTTCAGCACAAAGAATATAGTGCAGGTAATTGTTTATGCAATATCAACCGGGCTGGTAAAGATAGATGAGGTTGTTGATGATACCGATCTTCATCATTAAATAGAAGGTAAAACTAATAAACGGGAGGTATACCAGTTTTGGGAAAGAAACTCGCTTGGAATTGACCTCTGGAATGAGAAAGTCTTTATTCAAAAACTAAATTATATTCATAATAATCCTGTGCATCCCAAATGGAAACTAGCTGCGTTTCCGGAAGACTATAAATATTCTTCCGCCAGATTCTACGAGACCGGTGTTGATGAGTTCGGAATTCTTGATCATTATAAGGGATAGGCATTGCGATTAAAAAATTTGTTGGTCACAACACCAGCAAAGGCGAAACCTTGTGCCCTGTATTATATTATATAACCAGGAGTTGAATGAACGGGAATTGTCTTTGGCTGATGGCATTCTAAATCCCGCCGTATTATTATAAAGCACGGGTATTGCCCAAGAGAATTTGTTGCTAATAACACTCCATTTTCTAAAACTGTTCTCCGGAAAAATCAGCTGTTCGCTGTATTAAAAAAATACCGACTATTTAAAACGATCGTTTTTTGCTGATTATACCGGGTTTGCTGTACAGGGTGTTTTGCCCTTCATAAATTCAGTTTTTTTTAATTACCGCTTCCTATAAACGGTGCAACATTGATTATCTTCCGCAACAACAACCCCCCTATGGAAGAACATTACCCTCATGACATTAATATTCAAGATCTTTTACATGCAGGTAGTGTTAGCTGTGTTTTAAATGCTGTTACAGACGGGTTTTATTTTGTAAATAATGAATGGGATGTGATATTCTGGAATGATGCCGCCGAATCCATTTTAAACTATCCCCGCAAGAATATCCTGGGTAAGAACCTCTGGGATGTTTTTGCACCTGCCCGCGACATGATCTTTTTTACAGAGTATCATAAAGCGAAAGCCCAAAATACAGCAGTGGCGTTTGAAGCGTATTACCCTCCCTCTGATATATGGGTTATGGTGAAGGCCTACCCTGCGAAAGATGGCATTGCAGTTTACTTTAAAGATATTACCCTAAAGAAGAAAATGCAGGATGAAGTGGTGTACCAGCGGATACAGCAACAAGCCATCATTAATGCAACGGAAGATGTGATCTGGTCAATAGACAGGGATTACCGGTTGTTATTGGCAAACGATAAATTCCTGTTGAACGTTTACCGGTACTCAGGTAAAAACCTGCAAACAGGCGATAATGTTTTAACCCTGATGAGTGAAGAAGAAGGTTTGAAATGGAAACCTTTATACGATAAAGCACTGGCCGGCCAATCGTTTAAACACGATATGTTGATCAGTTATTCATTAACCGGCGAATCGGTTTACACCGAGATCAGCCTGAACCCTATTTATGATGAATCTTCCTGCGCACAGGGTATAGCCTGCTATAGCAGGGATATTACAGCCAGTAAGCGGTATCTTGGTTTGATTGAAGACAAAAACAGGAAATTACAGGCGCAGGAACAACACCTGCTAACCTTAAAGCAGGAGTTGGAAATGATACTTGACAACTCACCCGATATAATAGCAACACTCAACAAAGAAGGCACATATGTATCTGTAAACAATACGGTGTTAGACATATTGGGGTATACACCAGCTGAAATTACTGGGAAACATTTTTCTGAACTGGTACATCCTGAAGATGCGGGTACAACATTCGAGATCAATGAAAAGATCCATGGTGGCACCAGGATCACAGCGTTCAGAAACAGGCTTATAAAAAAGAATGAAGCTGCTGTGCCGCTCATATGGTCGGCAGTCTGGAACAAAGAAGCAGGGCTAATGTTCTGCGTGGCAAGAGATGCCACCATACTGCATGCTGCGGAACTCGAAAAACAAAAGACACAGGAAAAACTGGAGCAGGCTGTAAGATCCTTAACCGAACAGAATAAAGTTTTAAAAGAAATTGCTTTCATACAGTCACACGAAGTACGCCGGCCGGTAGCAAACATACTGGGCC
This sequence comes from Chitinophagaceae bacterium, assembly GCA_036676415.1. GTDB lineage: Bacteria > Bacteroidota > Bacteroidia > Chitinophagales > Chitinophagaceae > JAEZDC01. Next base: position 25,581 of record JAKFCX010000048.1, on the reverse strand, counting down.
TGATACAATTGATGCCCGACGAGCTCTCAACACAATCAGCCCACTGTATAGCCTTACTCAGGAAAAGTGTGGAAGAGCTAGACACATTGATCAGGCAGATTGTTCATAAAACTTATAACGTTCGTGAAGCTGGCGAGGCAATAACTGCAAACGAATAGCATGTTTCTCTTCTCCCTGTTGTTGTTGTCACCAACAGGCATTAATGAACGAAGACTTTCCCCTGATCATTATTCATTGGAGCAGCACCTGATTTTAAAATTCCTCGCTGGCAGACAAACATTGAGATAAAAAATTTGTTGGTGATAACACCAACAAAGGCGATACAAACAGCTATTGTTATAGACCTGCCCGGTAACTGAAGCATCAATATATTTTTAAAAATTATCTCTGCCGTTTATTTATGTTTGTGTTCCCCGGCAATTGAAAGGACACCATCAAAAGTGCCCTTATGAACATTTACGAAGAGAACGACCGCATGTACCGGTTTGATCACCTGCCGGCCTATGCCTCGTACCTGCTAAACAATCACGTAGATCAATATACCCGCAGGCAAATTGCCCTGGCAAGGAATTTCGACCTTCCTATTATGCGGCATTTTAAACACCTCTCGGAAGATGAGTTGTTTACACTTTCACGCACAGGCACCATCGAATTCCTTTCTGCCATCGAGGCAAACGATGCAAAAACCTATATCAGCAATTCTATGGAGCGATGGGTGGCTAACCAGCTACCCAACATGCAGAAGTTCGAGGTTGAGGCGAGGGATATCACACTCATCAACCACCTGCGGGGTAAAACACTCAGGGAGTTCTTGCCGGGTTATACCTGGGATGTTGAAGCAGTGATGATGCTGGTAGAAGAAATAGACCGGTTACTCACGGGCATTACCACAACTTCTGCCGACATCTACCTGCAGATGATGAAGGATAAGATTGAGGAGGAATCAAACTTTAGCCGCAACATTATACAAACCTCACCCGGATTAACATTTGTATACGATGTGCTGAAGCAACGTGAGATCTTCATTACCGGTAAGGTACAGGAGGTAATGGGTTTTACCCCAGAAGAGATCCTGTCAATGCCCAACCTGCTGGCTGCGGTATGCCACCCGGACGATCTGCCTGTAGTAGCTGCATTAATGGAAGCACTGCAGCAGGATAAAACCGGTAAAGCACACCATGCAGATTACCGGTTTAAAAAGAAGGATGGCAGCTATGCATGGCTTCGTTGCTATGCCGTAGTGTATAAACATGATGAAACCGGTAAGGCCACCGAGATACTCGGTGTGAGCTATGATATTACCAGGGAAAAAGAAACAGCACTGGCATTGGAGAAAAGAGAAAAACAGTTACTCGAAGCCCAGCACATAGGCCAGATAGGTAGTTATGAATGGGACCTTGTAAATGATACCGCCGAAACTTCGCCGCAGGTAGCTGCAATATTCGAAGCCGGCAGCAGGCAAACCCTGGACGTGATGATGCAGAAAGTAAGCCCGGAGGATCAGCAGAAATTACGGGATGCACTCAATGATGCAATGAAAACGGGCTTATACGAATGTGAATACCGCTATAAAGCCCCCTCGGGTGAAAAGATCATCGACTCTAAAGGCGTGGTATCGTTTAACGTAAAGGGAGAACCGGTGAGCATGGTAGGCACCATACAGGATGTTACGGCGAGAAGGCTTGTTGAAAAAGAACTGGATGCCCGGCGTGCCGAACTGGAACGTTCTAATGAAGCACTCGAACAGTTTGCGTATGCGGCCAGCCACGATCTTAAAGAACCCCTGAGAAAGATCATCCTGTTTTCCGAAATGATAGAACTGGAGGATGGCGCTACACTTTCAAAAAAATCGAATACCAGCTTACAGAAAATCAATGCTGCGGCACACCGCCTGCAGCAACTGGTTGAAGGCGTATTATCTTATTCCACCATTAACAACGAAAAAGGTAATAAAGTGCGATGCGATTTAACGGAATTATTGCAGCATGCAAAAAACAACCTTGAATTATCCCTGGATGAAGCGGGTGCAGTAATTGAAACCGATACGCTGCCCGAAATAGAAGGATATCCTTTACAGCTGGAAAGATTATTCCAGAACCTTTTATCCAACTCAATAAAATTTGCCCGGCCGGGGGTTCCACCGGTCATAAACATCAGTCATCGTTTTGCACCTGATGCAGGCGGAGTCATTTCTTTGATCATTGACTACCGGGATAATGGTATCGGGTTCAACAACGAATATTCGGAATCCATCTTTAACGTATTTAAACGTTTACATTCAAGGCACGAATACGAAGGTTCGGGTGTGGGCCTTGCTACCTGTAAAAAAATACTGGCTGCGCATGGTGGAAGTATAATGGCAGAGGGAACCCCCGGTGAAGGGGCCCGTTTTATAATGACATTCCCGCTTAGCAACTGAACCAACCTGGAAAACCCGAAAGAAGAATGTAATTGGGTGCACATCACCATCGCATAAATGTTTACTGTTGCTTCATTAAAATATGAACGACCTTTATGAAATGACTGTTTCTACCAGAACTGTTTTGTGTATAGATGACGACGAAGATGACAGGCAGTTGGTCTGCGAGGCTATTAACTTAATTGATCCCACCATAAGGGTCATTCATACCGATTCAGGCATTAAAGCACTGGCGATATTAAAGGAGTTGGAAGATAAAAAAGAACCACCCTGCCTGGTGATTCTTGATGTAAATATGCCGATGATGGATGGCAGGGAAACACTGGAAGAAATCAGAAAGCTTGATGAAAAAATTCCTGTGGTATTATTCACTACCGGAGTTTCTGCAACTACCAATGAGCTGCACCAATTGGTGGGGAAGCACCATGCCCAGCTCGAAGGAAAACCCAATAGTATGAAAGAGATCATTTCAAAAATCCAGAAAATGCTCAGCCATTGCCCCTGATATTAACGCTAGCCCTATTGACTTGTTTTTTCGTTAGTATGTATAGACAAGTTCCCCCCACCATTTAACCTTTACGAAGATTTCTGTGACCTACAGGCTTAATAAGACTCCCAGCATTATTTTTGTTTAAATTCCCGATTGAATGGAAACCGGAAGCCGACATCAATGCCTTATTTACGATGGTGCCCCTTCTAAGAAGCTGCCCCTTGTAGCAACCATCTTAAAAGCTAGGATGGAAGAGGGTTATCGATGCTTATATCTAAATACCGCCACGATGGTGGCAGGCATGCGTTCGGCACTGGCGGCTTTGGGTGTTGATGTAGTTAACGAAACAGCCCGGACCCGCTTGGTACTTTCTGCCGAACCTGTGACTGCCGGTGTATTTAATACCGAGGCCATGCTCCGTATGCTGGAAGCTTCGCTGGACCAAGCCTTACACGACGGTTATAAAGGCCTGTGGGCAACAGGAGACATGAGTTGGGAATTTGGTGAGAACCAGGATTTTTCAAAATTGCTGGAATACGAACTGGGCCTTGAGCAACTGTTTCAAAGGAGAAAAGAATTGTGTGGCATCTGCCAATACCACCGAGACGTATTAACGCCGGAAGCCATGCGCCAGGGATTGCATACCCATTCCAGGCTCGTTATTAACGAAACACTTTCCCGCATCAACCCACATTACCTTACCTCGGCAGAAACAGCGGAGCACAAAAATGCTACAGAGGCAAAGGATGAACTGATCGCAGCGATTTGCGACCTTGGTAATATGTATTCTTAAAACACTTCCATGTTCAGAATGTGATAATAATATACCTCCTTCCAGGTATTTTTCCCGATATAAATACTCATCACCGATCAGCAGATCGAACATGTGAAAGAGTGCCAGGCAGAAATAGTTGATATTATCGTAGCTGAATAATTCTGTTGGCGAATTCATAACTACTTTGTATTTTGAAAACGGAAAAGGCTTGCCGCCGTAAAACAATTGTATTCATAAACTCCTATAAAAAGGGTTTAGGGTAAAGCAGTCTATATTTATGGACTGCTTTTTTTTAGTGCCAGAACAAACCCTGCCTTTGTCGACTTACCAACAAATTCAAAAAATGTTAATTCCCGCGGAGCATGACCAGCATCAGGCAATGCTTTTTCGTTCGTTTATTATGTTTGCTCCATGAAAACAACACTCGTATTCCCTTCCTTTCAACATCTCGCAGACTTTGTGTCGGTCGCAGATAACGGGCATATAGAGATGAACCTTGAACAGCGATCACTTACAGCCATCTTCAGCGAAAAAGACATCAACACTGCTGTCTCTTCTTTTGAAGCAGCGTGTGCATAAGCAGCCTTCATTTAATCATTATCATTCCGCAAACATTGCTCCGCACCAGATTCAACCCTTCAGCAACTTCATGCGGAAACAGCCCCCCATCCCAATAAAACCCGTTACCTTGTCAGCCAGAACCCCGACTGACCCTTATGAGAAAGATTCGCCCATCCGTTCGAGTGATCATGCTGGTCATGTTTTTCACGGTAATATTTCTGCAGCTACAATCACAAAACCGCGATGTTGACAGCCTTTAGCAATTGCTGGCGGCAGCCAAGCACGATACAACCAGGGTATACCTCTACACAAGGCTCGGGTTGTATGCACAAACATTTGAATCGGGCCTGGCCTACGCCAACCAGGCGATGGCACTTGCCCAAAAGATCGGCTACCTGAAAGGTATTGCCATGGCCCTGAACGGGATGGGTAATGAGTATTCTCAACGCAACTATTCACGTGCACTCGATTACTATTTCAAGGCGCTGCAGATACGGGAAGAAACCGGCGACTTTTTGGGCCAGTCGGCCACCAACGGCAACATCGGCCTTGTTTACCAGGCACTGGGCGATCATTCTAAAGCACTCAGTTATTTCAGGCGGGCCATACAACTGGCGGCGCCATTGAATATTCCTTATAATAATGCACTCACCACGGGCAACATGGGTGATGCCTACCTGAATTTAAAGAAAAACGATTCAGCGCTTTTCTATTATTCCCGTGCATTCGAACATTTTCAAACCAGCCCGTCAAAATACCAGATGGCGGCGAGTCTTAACGGTCTTGGCAACGTGCAAAACATATTGAAGAACCGCGAGGTGTCTTTGGGTTATTACCGTATGGCCCTTGCCAATGGCCGCGATTATAACGATACCGCTTCGATGGCTGAAAGTTGTTACGGGTTTGCAACCGTGTTTCGTGATAACTCGCAGAACGATTCTGCTGTTTTTTATGCACGGCAATCGCTGTTATTCGCACAACAGGTGCAGCTGCACGTGGTGATCATTGATGCCGCTAAAATGCTGGCCGACCTTTACCACCACTCGAACGAAACGGAGGCATACCGCTTCCTGCGCATTGCCATGCAATCAAAAGATACCGCATTCAGCAAAGAGAAACAGGTGCAGATAGAGAGCATGGGGTTTACCGAACAGGAAAGGCAGCATGAAAATGAACGACGCAGCGCCGCAGCCGCAGCTGAGCGAAAAGACAACCTGCAGTATGCCGGCATTGCACTGGCACTGCTGTGTTTTATCATCGCATTCTTTGTTTTCAGCCACTCTATCATTGCCAATCAAAAGCTCATTCGTTTTCTCGGTATTATTGCGCTGCTCATCGTGTTTGAGTTCCTCAATCTCTTATTGCACCCCTGGCTTGCCGCGGTAACACATCATTCCCCGGTACTGATGCTACTCGTGATGGTTTGCATTGCAGCGCTGCTGATCCCCCTGCACCACAGGCTGGAACACTGGATAACGCATAAGCTGGTAGAGAAAAATAAAAAGATACGGCTTACTGCCGCAAAGAAAACAATTGCTAAGCTGGAGAGCTGAATTGCTTCATACTTCTTTTTATGGTTGTTTGGATTTGCTTACGCAAATATTCTTTATGGCTCAAGCCGCTGGGGCTTCGTGTCCAGAACGACGCTGCACCCGTCCCTTTACTCCAATATAGCTGCGCTATTGGAGTAATTGTGACTTCTTCACAACCGGAACGGCTGAGGCGTCTAACCTGGACACTGGTGGAAAGTGCGAAGGGGCGGTTAACAGGCGAGACTGTTAACAGTTATTATGTTTCTCTTATTGTGGTTGGATTTGCTTACGCAAATGTTTTTATTGCTCAAGCCGCCGGGGCTTCGTATTCTCAACGGAACTGCTTTTTAGCTCCTGTCAATTTTTGTATTGTGGTCTCGCTGAATGCTGCGCATTATCTTTTGAGGAGTACGTACACGGCTTCTGTGCATACTTGTACATACGCTAATCCGTACTGTATTACATACCTCACATAAAAAGAGGTTCCTTATGAGAACACTGGTGGAAAGTGCGAAGGAGCGCTTAACATACGAGACTGTTAACAGTTATTCTGCTTTCTCTTATTGTTACAGTTTCGGCTTGGTTTCCACCCTTATATTGGCTATCTTTGCACTGTGCAACAGGAACAAATTCATAGCAGTTTTTTAAATACCGGCAAGGGCTATCCTTGTTCGCATACAGAGTTCCTACCCTTCTGTTCTAATCTATACTTTTTCTCCAGTCTCAAGGCTTTTGGCGCTATTGCCGGGTAGTAAGAAACCCCGGTTACGGCGTTGTTGCAGCTTACACACGTAAGGCTGGCAATGCAAACATGTTCATCAATCAACATTCAATTGTTTAACAACAAAAGCATTTATTATGGAATTCATTATGGTGGCAATAGCCATTATTATAATAGTGGCCGGCGTATGTCTCGGCCTTGATATGTACGATAAATACGATGGTTTCAGTCATCGTGATCCGGGTAAAACAGGACGGTAAATCCTTTTCACCTAACAACATTCACTACTAAATACAACATCATGTATACAATCATACTGCAGGCCGGTGGCTTTGCACTGGCCTTGTTCTTATTAATCATTTGCATTTATAAATTAAGTGCATCGCTAAGGCCAGGTAGTACTGCTGCAAGGATTGACCATAGCGAGGCCTGCCTGGTAGCAGCACTGAATGCAGGCACCAGTAATTGCCATGTATGGAATAACCGGCTTGCGGGTACTGATGGTAAAAACCGGAATTTATTACTCATCGATTATAACCTGCAACCTGCACAGGAATATTTACTGCCACTCTCTGCCATTGAGGAGGTATCGCTTACTGAAAGCAGGGAACCTGTTAGTAATTACCTGGAAAAAACCGGTTTGCAGTTGAGAATAAAAGACGGAAGTACTATCAGCTTCTCTGTATATGATAATGCGTATGATGCAGTGGTAGACCTGCCGAGGTTAACACGTTTTACCTCGTACTTTTCAAGATACCTGGGGAGGATGGTGAGTGAACAAGTGGAGGAGGAAGGAGGAAGGAGGAAGGAGAAAGGAGAAAGGAAGAATGAGGAAGGAGTGCATTGACATTTATCAATGCTATTCCTTATCAAAACGCAGGTGTGCTGCAATTGATGCGTAGTAGCTTTACATCAATATCGAATCTGCTTAAGAAAACTTACTACAGGTAATTATGTTGTATAACACAACATTATTGTTCATCAATAAAAAAATTAATTATGACAACAACACTGGCCATAGCACTTGTAATCGTCTTCGTTATAACAGCATCATTGGTGACCATACTGCGTGATAATATTCGCAGGTATGACAGGATGCAGAAGCGATAAATGAGCAGTTATTTAAGTATGAAATAAAAAGATGTAGAGAAATTCTGCATCTTTTTTTTATGCCCATCACAACATGTAGTTGTGGAGCCCTGTATAAATCGAGATACTAAACCATTGATGATCTTTGCCGTGATTTATCACTTAACGTTCAGTATCCCGAATTACGAAGAAAGTTGAAAACCGGAGCTGACAATGAGAAGACATAAACATTGTTATTTAACCTTTGCCTGTGGCGGATTAGTTTATTATTGTACCAATGAAAGTGAAAGTAGAATACGAGAAAACCAAAGCATGTTTTGAATATGCAGGAAAGCAGTATTCAGGCGATATCATTTGTCGTGATGCAGGGGCCAAGATCTATTGGTTTGTATTTGACCAGATAGATGTAAAACCTTTTGGAGGCAGCCTTGCGTTTAAAATGGTGAATGGCGAGTTGGAAGCGGTCAAAGATTTCCCGGCCGATGAATTATTTATCCTGTGCATAAAAAGGGCAATCGACAAGCACAGGAAGGAGCTATGTAACTAAATACCTTTCCGCCACCCTGTGCATACTTTCTTATTTCCATCACTAACGTTGAGTGTGGATATTTATTCCCAACTTTTTCTGAAGATTTACTTGAGCATTTATTGCTATTCCGGTTGCAGCCAAGCGGCAATAGCTAAAACAAGTTGGTAAGCTTAACTATATTGTGCAAGCATGATTATTGCTGAATACTAACACGACCAAAACATAACCCCGTCATTTTTGCATGATCCTTATTGTTGACGACAAAGCGGAGAATATCTTTTCCCTGAGAAAACTATTAGAGCTTCACGGTTTTTCCGTAGACTCGGCCAATTCCGGTGAGGAAGCATTAAAAAAAATACTTAAACAGGACTACTCGCTTATCATCCTGGATGTGCAAATGCCTGGCATGGATGGTTTTGAGGTAGCTGATACGATCTCCGGTTACAGCAAATCGAAAAACATCCCCATCATATTTCTTTCAGCAGTTAATACCGATAAACGTTTCGTAGCAAAAGGTTATTCCTCCGGTGGTAAAGATTACATCACCAAGCCAGTTGACCCCGATATTTTTATTCATAAAGTAAGAACCCTTTACAATCTTACAAAGCAACATCGAGAACTGAATATTGCCCATGACTCACTTACCAAAGAGGTTGAAGTGAGAAAAATGGCCGAGGAAGAGTTGAATGAAAGGGTACAGGAATTACGATCCATTCTCGAATCGATGCCACAGGTTGCCTTTACTACCACACCCGGTGGTGAAATTGAATTTGTAAATGAACACTGGTACCTCTATTCTGCTTCCGTTAACAGGTTTCCCGAGTTTCATGCAGATGATGCTGGTATTGCCTTGCTGATGAAAGAAGTTTTTACAACAGGCAGATCTTTCTCGGCCGAGATCCGTTTAAAAAACCTGGTAACGAAAGACTACCGCTACCACCTGCTGAAGCTGGTACCAGTAAACCAGGCAGGCAGCATCTCAAAATGGGTTGGCAGTTTTACTGATATCCATGAACAGAAATGTGCTACCAGTAAACTGGAGATCGCTGTAAGCGAAAGAACAAAGGAACTGGTAGAAAAGAACGAGCAACTCGAATCTATCAACCATGAACTGCAGCAGTTTGCTTTCGTGGCTTCACACGATCTTAAAGAACCCTTGCGAAAGATCCAGCTCTTCAGCTCTATGCTTGAAAATGCATTGGAAGAAAAAGCAGGACAGGGTATGGAAAGATATGTTGCACGTATAAAAGATTCTTCAGAAAGAATGAGTACACTCATCAACGATCTGCTGGATTATTCCAGGCTTTCTGTTGATGCGCTCTTCGAGCCTACCGACCTTAACGAGACACTCACCGATATCATTACCGACCTTGAATACTTCATTAAAGAAAAGCAGGCAGTATTTCACGTATCCTCTTTACCTGTTATAGAAGCAATACCACCACAAATGCGACAGGTATTTCAGAACCTGGTAGTAAATGCCCTGAAGTTTTCGCAGCCAGGCATACCACCGGTTATTACTATCCGGTCAGAGAGAACATCAGCACTTTCTGCAGATAGCCCTGCAGACGATGCAGGCAGTTATTGCCGTATCCTTTTTTCTGATAATGGTATTGGCTTCGATGAAAAATATATCGACAAGATCTTTACGTTATTCCAACGATTAAATGACCGGAATAAATATGAAGGCACGGGTATAGGCTTAGCTATCGCCAAAAAAATCATCACCAAACATAACGGCATCATCACTGCCCGGAGCAGTGAAGGTGAAGGGGCGAGTTTTATTATCGTCCTGCCTGTTCAACAACCATCGGCCAAATCAGCTAAAACAACGAACTGATATGAATAAGGTTTTTAAGAAACTTCCCCTCCCGGTTAAGCTGCTGCTCATAGGGCTTGTGCCACTGCTTTTCATTATGTACTTATCCGTGCAGGTAAATAATGAGAAGAATGAGAAGCTACAGGTAATGACACGGTTCATGAACCAGGTAAACCAGTCCACTGCTATCAGTACGCTGATAGACGAATTGCATATTGAAAGAAGACATGGTTATGCCTACCTGTTTAAAAGAACACCACAAGCCACCATGTTACTGCAAAGGCCAAAAACCGATGCGGCTATCAGAACTATCGAGGAGAATTATGCTGAACGATTAGGGAATTTTACCAGCTATACTTTGCTTGACCAGATAGGTAACATCAGGAATCGTTTGGATAAGAATGAAGCCACACCTGCCGACTTAATGGCATATTATACTTCTGTAATATTAAGATTGGGATCGCTCACCCCAGTATCATCAGAAAATATCTCTTACCTCCAACCGGTGGTCAGAAACCAGGTAGGCCAGAAATTACTGAATGATATGGCCACCTATATTGGCACCATGCGTATTGCAGTTTACACAATGCTGGTAACTGAGAAATCTGCGACAGATGATATTGCCACACTCACAAGAGATTATAACATATACAAGACATATGAAACCGAGTTTATGCAGAAAGGTTCTGAAAGTAATATCAAAACCTATACAGCGCTGAAAACAAATGGAGAGGTAAAACAAACACTCAATTTTATTGAAAACGTTGTTCGCAACCGCTCTGTTGATACAAACGAGGATGCAGATAAATGGTGGGAAGTTTCTGCAAGTGCCATGGACGAGATCAAGCAACTGCAGCGCTCTTCTGTGAAAAGGATCGGCGAAAAATTATCTGCAATATTTCAACAGGAGCAGGCAGTGAAGGATCGTAACCTGGTAATACTGGTGATCATTATAGCAGTGGTGATCTTCATTATCTTTTACACCACGAAAAGTATAACGGATACATTATCTGAATTGAGAAAAGCTGCACAAAAGATCGCAGTAGGTGGTACCGGAACAGGATTGAAAGTATATTCAAACGATGTGATCGGCAGCCTGGCTGATTCTATTATACAGATAGAAAAAAGCAACCAGCAGCTTGCTGAAGTGGCTACGCAGATAGGCAAAGGAAACTTTGATGTGGAAGTACATCCAAGGAGTGAAGAAGACGTATTGGGTAATGCAGTGCTGAAGATGAAAACAGACCTGCAGCTTTTTACCATGCAAAACGAAGAGAAGATCTGGATACAAACAGGACTTACAGGTATTACCGAAAGTATCAGGGGAGAAAAAGATATTCTTACGCTCAGCAAAAATGTGCTTGATTCACTGGCTTTTTACCTCGGTGCACAGGTAGGTGTACTCTATTCTGTTAAGTCAGCAGAAACGCTTGAATTTATCGCCGGCTTTGCCATTGCCAATACGCATCTCGTTCCTAAGAACCTGTATTTTGGCGAAACGATTATTGGGCAGGCAGCAGCTACTAAAAAAGTGATTAGACTGAATGATGTACCCGAACACTTTGTAAAGATCAGTTCAGCAACCGGCGAAATGCTGCCGAAACACATCATTGTAATTCCATTGGTGCATAATGATGAGATCGAAGGAGTAATAGAGCTGGCTTCTGTTCACCCGTTCAATGAAAGTGTCATCAACCTTATCGAATCTGCTTCGGTGAGCATTGCTATTGCATTGCAGTCTGCTAAAAGCAGGGCCAGATTGCAGGAATTACTCGAAGAAACACAGGCACAGGCTGAAGAGCTCCAGGCACAGCACAGCGAGATGGAGCATCTTAATACAGAGCTCGAAGCACAAACGCAAAGATTGCAGGCTTCAGAAGAAGAATTAAGAGTACAACAGGAAGAATTGCAGCAAGCCAATTCCGAACTCGAAGAGCGAACAAGGTTGCTTGAAGAAAAGAACCAGGAGATCGCAGAACGAAATACAGACATTCAGAAAAAAGCTGCCGAGCTGGAACAAAGCACCAAATACAAATCGGAGTTCCTGGCCAATATGAGCCACGAGTTAAGAACACCACTCAATTCTATTTTACTACTCAGCAGGCTGATGAGTGAAAACCCTGAAAAGAACCTGAATGCCGAGCAGGTAGAATATGCACAGGTGATACAAAGTTCAGGACAGGGATTGCTTGCACTGATTGACGAAATACTGGATCTCTCCAAGATCGAAGCTGGTAAGATGACGCTTGAATATGAGCAATTAAATATTGCCGGTTTCAATAATAACATCCGTTCGTTGTTTGAACCAATGGCAAAAGAAAAAGGGATTGATTTTATAGTAGACGTTGACAAAGGTGTTGCAGCCACTATCGAAACGGATAAACTAAGACTGGAACAGGTGATCCGTAATCTTATCTCTAATGCACTCAAGTTCACTACCACTGGTTCTGTTCGGCTGGAAGTGAAAAACGAACAACCCGGCTATGTATCTTTTGCAGTAAGGGATACAGGTATCGGCATCCCAAAGGAAAAACAAAGTCTCGTGTTTGAAGCTTTCCAGCAGGCTGATGGTTCTACGAGAAGAAAATATGGCGGCACAGGCCTGGGCCTTTCCATCTCACGTGAACTGGTGAAATTACTGGGTGGTAAAATGCTGTTGCAAAGTGAACCAGGTAAAGGAAGCTGTTTCAGCATTGTGATACCTGTTTCAAAAGATCAGCAGTCATTGCAGGAAGAAGTACATGAGCCATTGGAAGAATACCATGAAACGGAACAGATAACTGAAGTTGCTATACCCGTAGCAGATAAATACAAGGCAACCGTTATACCTGAAAATATTCCTGACGACAGAAAGAGTTTACAGAAGGAAGATAAAATATTACTCATTATTGAAGATGATACAAATTTTGCGAAATCATTGCTGGAATTTACACATAAGAAAGGATACAAAGGAATCGTTGCGGTAAGAGGTGATGAAGGAATTGAGCTGGCCAGGAAGCATAAACCTGTTGGGATATTGCTTGACCTGCAGTTGCCCGTAAAGTCTGGCTGGGAAGTGATGGAAGAACTAAAGAAAGACACTTCTACACGACACATACCTGTACACATGATGAGTTCTTATGAAGTAAAGAATGAAAGCCTTATAAAAGGTGCGATTGATTTTATTAATAAGCCCGTTGCATTCGAGCAAATGCAACAGGTGTTTGAGAAACTGGAACATGTATTAAACAAAGAATCAAAAAAAGTACTGATCGTTGAAGAGAACCCTAAACATGCCAAAGCACTGGCTTACTTCCTTGAAACATTCAATATTAATTCGGAGATCAGGGAAACGATAGATGACAGCGTTGCAGCATTACAATCTACCGCAGATTGTGTTATCCTGGATATGGGTATCCCCGGTCAACGCTCTTATGAAATGCTGGAACAGGTGAAACAACAAAAAGGCCTGGAGAACCTGCCCATCATCATCTTCACTGGTAAAAGTCTTTCAATGGCTGAAGAGCAACGCATCCGTAAATATGCCGATTCTATCGTGATCAAAACTGCACATTCGTACCAACGTATTCTCGATGAAGTATCATTGTTTCTTCACCTGATGGAAGAAAATAAGAAACCCAAAGAAAAGAATGCCTACAAGAAACTGGGCATGTTGAATGAAGTGGTGAAAGACAAAACGGTATTACTTGTAGACGATGATGTACGCAATATTTTTTCGCTTACAAAAGCTTTGGAAAAGCTACAGGTAAAAGTGGTTACTGCATTAAACGGGAAAGAAGCACTGCAAAAGTTGTCTGATGAAAACCATATTGATATTGTATTGCTGGATATGATGATGCCCGAAATGGACGGCTATGAAACAACCCAGAAAATAAGACAGAACAGGCAATGGAAAGATCTGCCGGTAATTGCTGTTACTGCAAAAGCGATGACCGGTGACAGGGAAAAATGCATACAGGCAGGAGCATCGGACTACATAACCAAACCGGTTGATATTGACCAATTGGTGTCGCTGCTTCGTGTATGGTTATATGAAAGATCCTGATCTAAAAAATAATGTATGGCTAACCAGGTATTAATAATTGATGATGACAACCGAAACATTTTTGCTTTGAAGGCTACACTCAAGTCAAAAGGCTACAAATGTTTTTCTGCACAGGCAGCACAACAGGGGATTGCTTTCCTGCATACTAACCCGGGCATTGAAATTGTGCTGATAGATATGATGATGCCAGATATGGATGGATATGAAGCGATACCTAAGATAAAATCATTGTATCCTTTACTACCGGTTATATCTGTAACGGCACAGGCAATGACCGGTGATAAAGAAAAATGTCTCGCAGCAGGTGCCGACGATTATATCTCTAAACCGATTGATGTAGATAAACTTTTAGCAGTTTTAAACAAGCATTTAAACCATTAAGGTGGAAGTACGGATCAAAGAACAGGAACTGGAATTACTGCTTAACGGCCTGCTGGATGTGCATGGGTATGATTTCACCAGCTATTCAAAAGCATCGTTGGTTAGAAGAATTAACAGGCTGATGTCTGTTGATAAATTCCCCAGTTTTGCAGAATTCTGGTTCAGGATAAAATCGGATACCGTTTACCTGAAACGTTTTGTTGAGGAGATTACGGTAAATGTTACAGAAATGTTTCGTGATCCCTCTTTCTATTCAGCATTGCGTAATAATATTCTACCACAACTTGCTACCAGGCCGTTTATCCGTATATGGCATGCAGGCTGTTCAACCGGTGAAGAAGTTTTTTCGTTGGCCATCTTACTGCACGAAGCCAACCTGCTGAATAAATCACTACTCTATGCAACAGACCTGAACCCCGATGTGCTGGAAGAAGCAGGTAAGGGAATATTCGGCCTGGGACAGATGAAACAGTATTCTGAAAACTACATTGAATCAGGTGGTCGCCAGGATTTCTCGTCTTATTATACGGCCAAGTATGATAAAGTAAAGTTCAAAGACATGTTCCGGAAACGAATGATATTCTCTACACATAATCTGGTATCTGACAGTTCGTTCAACGAATTCCAGCTCATTCTCTGCAGGAATGTACTCATCTATTTTGATAAAGACCTGCAGCAAAAAGTTTTTAAATTGTTTGATGCAAGTCTTGAACGTTTGGGATACCTGGCACTGGGTTCAAAAGAAACCTTGCGTTTCGCTGACATTGTAAAGAAGTATCAACAAGAAGGCAACGAAAAGATCTGGAAAAAAATCAAATGAGTGACCAGCTTATTATAATAGGTGGCTCGGCAGGAAGCCTGGAAGTTTTACTTCAGATTCTTCCCCGTTTAAGGGAAGACCTGAACATACCTGTTATCATTGTACTGCACCGTAAAGCCACTAACGATAGCCTGCTCTCCCAATTGCTTTCATCTAAAACAACTATTTGTGTACGGGAAGCAGAAGAAAAAGATACCATACAAAAAGACTGCATTTACATTGCCCCGGCTGACTATCATCTTTTGGTAGAGAAAGACAAAACTTTTTCGCTTGACTTTTCGGAGAAAGTAAATTACAGCAGGCCAAGTATTGATGTCAGTTTTCAATCCGCAGCTGATGTATACCGATCTGGCCTCACCGCCATATTACTTTCGGGTGCCAATGCAGATGGAACAGAGGGCTTAAAAGAAGTAGTTGCATTAAATGGTAAGGCGATCATTCAACACCCCGACACTGCCGAGGTTGATTTTATGCCAAAGGCAGCTATTAGTTCCGGTATAGCTCATACCATAATGACGCCGGAGGAGATGATCCATTTTATTAATGGGGTTGGAGTATAAACAAACCTGTTAACACGTTAGGTGAATCTAATTTATTATTATCTATTCATCGCTCTCACCTGGTTGGTTGGTGATGGTTACCCAGGTATTCTGAAGTCCCACGAGTTTAACAAGGCCATTAAATATTTTCGCATTATTCGGATGCAGCCGAATACACCCATGTGAAGCAGCGCTACCCAGTTTTGGAAAGTTTCCCCTGGTCGTACCGTGTATGGCATAACCACCACGAATGAATACCGCATAAGGCATATTACCAAGCCCTTCATAATTACCACCCGGAAACTTTCTGGAAGTGTATTTTGTAAATACCGGACCTGATGGACGCCTGCTCATTTCAGGTGTTTCATATCCCTTTACACCGGTAGATACTTTGAAGCTGTCTTTCAGTTCTCCGTCGATATACAGGTAAAGTTTCTGTACAGATTTTACCACTTCTGCATAGATAGGACATTCCTTTCCTACACATCCTTCAGATAGGCTGTCGTTACGATGTACCAAAAATGAATCGAGCATTTTTACATTATCTACGATCACTTCCTTATCCTCTTCTGTATACGATTCACGGCTTACTGCCACTTTCTTTAATACGGCTTCTCCTTCTATCAGGTTGCTTTCCATTTTCCAAAGTGTGTCAATCCTTATCAATAGCTTCTCAACAGAATCTTCGCCGGGTTTAAACACACCTTCATCAAACAGGTTGGCAGTATCAGCTGTTGCATCATAGTTCTCTATGCTGATGGAATCTCGGAATGCCTCATACTTAAAATTTTCAGGCATCTTTTTTTTCCTGTTATTGCAGGATGCAATAATTAAAAATATGAAGCTGCAGAATAAAACTATGCTGGCTATTCTCTTCATCGTAGTAAAATTATAGTACAAGGTAGTTTATACCTGGATGAGAATACCGAACAAGAAATAAAGAAAAAGGAAGATCGAACAAGGAACAAGGAACAAGGAATATCGAATTACGAATGCTGATCAGCACACCAGCATTACTCCTTCCCTCAGTTCATAATTCACCAGCTCTTCGCCTTTCATCAAAGCCTCTTCGTTTATTGGTAACATGGAATGATACTTTTCAGGCAATACTTTTTTTAATGCCTGTAACACTGATTCGATAGTAACTACCTGTTTCAGGTGCAGGTAAGCTCCGAGCATGATCATATTCATGATCTTTGGATTCTTCATCAGTTGTGCTTCTTTGGTTGCAGCAATACCAATAATATCGATATCGGTTCGGCAACTTGGCTGGAATATCGTACTGCTTTCATACAGCAACAAGCCACCCGGTTTTACCCTTGGTGCAAACTTATCCATCGATGGCTGGTTCAATGCAATCACTGTATCAAACGAAGACAGTATAGGTGAGCTTATCTTTTTGCTGGAAAGGATAGTGATACAATTAGCAGTACCGCCACGCATTTCCGGTCCGTAAGAAGGCATCCATGCGATCTCTTTTCCTTCAACCATTCCTGCGTAGGCAAGTGTCATACCCATAGACAACACACCTTGTCCGCCAAAACCTGCAACAACCAGTTCTTCTAACATCGTTTTTCGTTTTATGTTGTTAGTAGTTATTTCTTTTAATCCTTTGGCAGTTTCACATCACCTAAAGGAAATGCCTTTATCATTTGTTCATCAATAAAATCACTGCATTGCACAGGTGTCATTTTCCAGTTACTCGGGCAATTGCCAACAACTTCAACCATGCAGGTTCCTTTTTTCCGGTCGAGATACTTAAATGCAGCCTGCAAAGCTTTCTTTGTTCTGCGTACACCGTTAGCGCTGTTCACTGCCTGTCGAGTTACATAATAAGCACCCGGCAATTGCGATATCAGCTCAGATACTTTGATAGGCTCTCCATAGAAAGAAGTATCTCTTCCTTCAGGACACGTAGTACTCCACATACCCGGCAAAGTAGTTGGCGCCATTTGTCCACTTGTCATTCCATACACAGCATTATTTACAAATACAATGAGGATATTTTCTCCACGATTGATCGCATGAATCGTTTCACCAATGCCAATGGCTGCAAGGTCTCCATCACCCTGGTAAGTGAACACATATTTATCGGGCAAGAGTCGCTTGATACCTGTTGCTACTGCACAGGCTCTTCCATGTGCTGCCTCCTGCATATCGATATCCATATAATCGTAAGCAAACACAGCACACCCTACAGGTGCAACACCTATAGTTATTTCCTGTATACCCATCTCCTGCACCACTTCCATTATCAGTTTATGGACCAGGCTATGCGCACAACCAGGACAATAATGCATGGCAGTATCCACCATCGTGTCTGGCTTCTTATAAACTACTTCATACTCGTCGTTATCAATATTGGTTGCGAGTATATCTGTATGTATTTCAGTTGACATGTTTTGCCAGTATTAGAGTTTCTAAATGATGAACGATGCTTTCGGGTGTAGGCATCATGCCACCGAGCCTTCCAAAGAATTCAACAGGTACTTTTCCGTTCACACCAAGGCGAACATCTTCTACCATCTGCCCACTGTTGAGTTCGACGCTCAACACCATTTTTAATTGATCAGCTAAATCATGTAATCGTTTGTATGGATACGGAAACAGCGTGATGGGTCTAAGCAATCCTATTTTTATTCCTTTGCTTCTTGCGATATCCATCGACTTCTGGCATATTCTTGCGCTAAGCCCATAAGCCACGAAAAGGTATTCGGCATCTTCGGTATGCATCTCTTCAAAACGCACTTCGTTTTCTCGCATCTGCCTGAACTTTTCTTCGAGTTTCAGGTTATGCAATTCCATTTTCTCAGGCAGTATATGCAATGATGTGATGTAATTTCTTTCTCTGGTTTTTGGTTTACCCGTAGTGGCCCAGCTTGATTTATCAATAACCGGTCTTTCATAAGGTTTGAACTCAACCTTCTCCATCATTTGTCCTATCGCACCATCACTTAACATCAACACAGGATTGCGATATTTATCTGCGAGATCGAATCCGAGAAACACATGGTCTGCCATTTCCTGCACTGATGCAGGAGCAAGAACGATCATGCGATAATCACCATGCCCACCACCTTTTGTAGATTGAAAATAATCACCTTGCCCCGGTTGTATTGTACCAAGACCTGGCCCGGCACGATTCACATTTACGATGAGGCAAGGAAGTTCAGCACCGGCGATATAACTGATGCCTTCCTGCATTAAGCTGATGCCAGGAGATGATGACGACGTCATGGTACGAAAGCCTGCACCTGCAGCACCATATACCATGTTGATGCTTGCTACTTCACTTTCGGCCTGCATCACTACACGACCATACTTCGGCATTTCCCTGGCGAGGTATTCAAGTACTTCCGACTGAGGTGTGATAGGATATCCAAAATATGCATCGCATCCAGCTTGTATCGCAGCTTCTGCAAGTGCTTCATTACCCTTCATAAGTTTTATTGCTGTCATAATGTTCGTTTATAATGAACCGACGATATTTCCTTTGAGTTGTTCCCTGATGTCGGGAGGCGTTACTACCTGTTTCTGTTTTTTTACATTAGTCCGATACACCGTGATAACAGCATCAGGACATACTAATGCACAGTTTACACAACCGGTACATACGTCATTATTGGCTACGATGTAACGATATCCTTTTATGTTGATGGAATCACTTAGGGAGAGTGCATTTTCTTTGCATTCTGTTGTACAGAGTTCGCAGGCTTTGCAACGTTGAATATCAATTTCAACTTTTCCCTTCACCTTTCTTTGTCGTGGTGTAGCCGGAGTAGCAGTAGTATCTTCCATGTACAGTGTTTTGAATGTGTACAGTGGATGGCAGGCAGGTACAATGCTACACAATAGCGTGTTGATTAAAGCTGACCGGTATCAGCTTTTCTATTATTGGTTTGTAAAGTAGGAGGAATATCGAACAAGGAGCAAGGAATATCGAATGTAAATTATTCGAACTGTCCCTGGCCCCTGTTCAATATTCTTACCTTCTAAATGCAGCTGTTTCTTTCAGCAGTATGTTTTCAAACTCAGGGTCCGAAGGTCTTGGCATATTCGCATTTAATATGCGGCCCTTGTTATCAATGAGCATGAATCTTGGAATGGATTCTATATTATAATTCTTGTTCAGTTCTTCAGTTGCATTTGTAGCCCAGAGCTGCAACACTTTTTCTGCCTTACCCATGGCATCTATTTTCCAGTCGTTCTTTTTCTCATCAATAGAAAGACTTACAAAAGCGATACTCTCACTGGTATACCTTTCTGCCAGTTCTTTAAAATAAGGTGCTTCTTTTTTACACGGTCCACACCATGTAGCCCAGACATCCACTACAATAAAACGGTTCTTTAATGAGCTTAATGCAAAAGGTTTTCCGTTTAATGTTTCTGCATGTACCTCGGGTGCAGGTTTACCACGCTTCATACTATTGAGCGACTTGTTCTTTTCGTGCAACGCACTGATCAGTTTTGGTGATGAGATCGCTTTTCCGAAATTGCTGATGAAATATTGTCGCTTTGCACTGTCGGGAACAATGGAAATAAATTCTGATAAGGAACGGAACAAAAAAATATCCTTTGCCTTTCCTGCAGGAAAGTTTTGTACCACGTAACCATAATAGCCACTGTCTGTATAGGCCTTTGAGGCTTTTCTATAATGACCACCCAAAAACTGGATGTAGTTATCGCTGAACAATAACGATTCATCATTCAAGGTTGCACCTTTACGTAATTCATCTACTTCTTTTGGATATTTCAATGTATCGTTAGGATGATATACCCTGAACACCTGTGGGTAATGCTGATCCAGCAGTTGCAATAATTTTAAACGTAAGAGTTTCTTTTGTACCTGCAGAAAATCATCTGAGGGTTTAATATTACTTACTGTCTTGTATTTATCAATTTCCTTCTCGCCTTTTTTCCATTCATCCAACACGTTTTTTGCAAATTGCTTCGGTTGATATTGGTAAGCCATATTCTCCAGGTACCAGAAATTGTTTTCAAAATCGTTTGACATTGAATAACGGTTCTCTGCCACCCGGGTTCCTGTAATGGTGGTCTTTTTTCCCAACTCACTTATCTCTGCATCAATATAAATACTATCGCCTTTACCTAAAAAAATCTGCCTCATGTCGCTGCCCATTCGCAGGTAATAAAATGCTGCAGGGATATCTTCCTTTACCTGTGCAACAAAACGATTTTGCTGTACAGGTATCGTTTCAATCGTATCTCGTGTGATGGCATCCATCAGGTATAAAGTGCTGATCTTTTCTTTCGATTCTATTTCACCTGCAATCACGGTTTTACTACCACGTTCCAGTTGTTTTGGTCGGTTCACAAACCAGAATGCAAATGCAAACAAGGCAATGCAGGCTACAACACCAACCAGCCTGGTAACAGGTTTTATTACGGCATATTTTATTTTTTTATAGCTGAATAGCCTAAAACCCAGGAAAAGGAACAACAGCATGAATAAAATGCTTAACTGCTCATGTGGCAACAACCAGTCAGACGATTGTGCGTAATAATTTGCTGTGTTTTGTGGAGCGGTATATGGCCACCAGGGCATTATTTGAAACTGGCCTAAAATTGTTCCAGCTATTGTAGCAATAAGTCCAATAACAAAAGGCGCCACAAAGTTTGCGATGGAGATAGACAGGAAGTATTGTAATGCCATCAAACCAAAACCTGCGATCCATATTTTTATAACGAACCATAATGCTTTGCCCCATTCAATAGATGAAGTTTTGTATTCGGCATCTGCATTAATCAGAGACAACAGAAACACAAATAAAACAGACAGCAATAATAACAAAAGTAAACAGGCAAGTGCTACTAGTATACACATCACCCATTTAGAAAAATAAAGTGCAGCTTTTGAAACCGGTTGTGTCTCGAGCAATTTCCATGCATCGGCTTTGTGTTCAAATTGTGCCAGGCGTAAAACAATCAGCACACATAGTAGTGGATAAAAGAAAGGAGCAAATGCACCAATGCTGCCATTGATAAAATCCATCCAGGGATTCTGTGGTTTATTAACGTACACTGTATCAGACACCAGTACATAAAACAGGAACTGGATTAATGGAATAAAGATCGCTGCTCCTAAACAAAGCCACTTTAAACCTGATGCTTTTGTTTTTATGTATTCTGCTTTGAGAGATCTTATAAACATGTGCAGCATAGTTTAGTTTTTTGTCATGTTGAGAAACCATTCTTCCAGCCCACCACCTGAATTGATATTGATCACCGGCACACCCATGTTTACCAGTTTGGTGTTCATCGCTACTACATCCTGCCTCGACCGTACATCCACCACAAGGTGAGAATTATCCCATGCAACAGGTTGATCAATTCTTTCGTTGATGGTGTTTCTCCATTCCTCAACATTATCAATTACGAAAAAAGCCTTTTTGCTTTCTGCTGTTCGTCTCAGCTCATCGATGCTTCCCTGGAACTGCAGGTGGCCTTTATGAATGATTCCAATGTGTGTGCAGGTTTTCTCCACTTCAGAAAGTATATGGCTGGATACGAAGATGGTTTTACCCTCTTCTTTGTTTAGCCTGATCAACAATTCCCGCATTTCAATGATACCATGAGGGTCCAATCCGTTAGCAGGTTCATCAAGCATCAACATATCCGGATTGGGCAGTAAGGCAATGGCTAAAGCAAGACGTTGCTTCATACCCAGTGAGTATTCTTTCACTTTACGGCTGGCATGTTTATCAAGGTTTACCATAGCCAGGATATTGGGTATGGCTGCTTTTTCAATACCTCTTAAAGTGGCGACCACTTTCAGATTTTCTGTAGCTGATAAATGGAGGTAAAGCGATGGTGTTTCAATTAATGCACTTACATTCTGGAAAATATAAGGAATGTTCTTCAGCAATGACTTGCCATACAGAAAGATATTATCTTCTTCTGTTTTTAAGAGCGAAGTCAGTAATCGCATTGTAGTAGTTTTTCCGGCACCGTTAGGACCCAGAAATCCATAGATACTGCCCTCTGGCACTTGTAAAGAAAGATCGTCTATGACTTTTCTTTTCTTATTGAAGCAATAAGAAAGATGTTTGGTTTCAATGGCTAAGGGCATAGGTATGTTATGATTAATCTTACCCTAATATAGCGAAAAGAGATATCTTTTGTAAAATCGTTCAGTTAGGGATTAGACTGTCAGAATTGAGTGGGTGATGAAAAGACAGTATTTTAGAACCTGAATAAATAAGTCATGCCCTTTATCAGGTCGTTCTCAGTTAAGCCGGAAAAACTTCAACCGTTTCCTTTCAATATTGCTGCAGTGCGGTTTGCAAAGGAAATCGAACTTAATACGATCAACATTTTTGCAGGAGATAATGGGTGCGGCAAATCAACACTGCTTGAAGCGATCGCATATAAAATAAATCTTCCATTGATCGGTGGCTATATAGATGACACAAGAGATTTTGAAGCTGCAAGGTTGTTGCAACCGTATATTGAACTTAATTGGAAACATGACACGGAGAAAGGTTTCTTCTTCAGGGCTGAAGATTTCAGTGCATTCATTGAGTCCATTGATAAAGAAAGAGCGAAATTGAAAAACCAGTTTTCATCGTTGTTTGGAAACGTGAGTGAAGAAGTGATCGAAAAGATGATAGAAAGCTCCAATCATCCTTTGATTGAAATGCGTAAGAAATATGGGAAAGACATGCTTGGCTTTTCACATGGCGAAGCCTACCTGGAAATTCTGCAGAAACGAATAAAAGACAAAGGCATATACCTGCTGGATGAACCAGAAGCTGCACTATCGCCTATCAAACAACTGGCACTTGTGGTGTTTATACTGGAGACGATAAAACACAATAAAGCACAATTTATCATTGCAACACATTCACCGATATTAATGGGAATTCCCGGAGCCAGGTTATATGAAATCACTGAAAAAAGTATGGATGAGACAGACTTCAGGGATACCGAACATTACAGGATCACCAAAACATTTCTCGATAACCCTGAATCTTACCTAAGACATCTTCAATAATTAAAGATTTTTGTTTAGCAGTTCAATAGTTTTCATATCGTGTGACCCCTCAAAGAATTTGTCAAGCACTCCTTGAAAAACAGGATGGGTGTTTTCCAATACAGCAAACAGGGTCATTGAAGATCTCAGCTTCAGGCTATCGATCGTTCCAAAGATCCTGATCGCATCGCTTGTGGGAAGTTTTAGAAGTTCGTTGCTTATTTCGATGAGATTGGGGCCTAAGGTTTCATGGCCGAGGAATGCGCTTGCCTCCTGTTTATCGTTAATTGCATAAAACCTGGCTGTGTCGCTAAATCCCAATCCCTTGATCTGGGGAAAAATGAACCACACCCAGTGAGTGGCCTTTCGGCCTGCTTTGATTTCCTTCAAAGCAGTCTCATAATGTTCATTTTGTGCATCCACGAACCTGCTAACATTTCTTTTCGTGCTCATAAAAAATATGAATGATTCTTAATGCAAAGCAAAATTGAGCAGGTTACATCTAAATAAAGTAAGAAGGCGTTGAAAAAAGAAAGGAGCCTGAGCGCAGTATTAGCATATTTGAAGTAAGACTTGTAGATTATATTGTTTTCTGCTCCCGGGTCTGTACTCAAGCCAGGTAAAGGCAAAAAAAAACCTTTCATTTCTGAAAGGTTTCTTTAAAAGAATATGGCAGCTACCTACTCTCCCGCATTGTTGTGCAGTACCATCGGCCATGAGGGGCTTAACTTCTCTGTTCGGTATGGGAAGAGGTGAACACCCTCGGCAAAACCACCATAAAAAGATACTATGGGATTAACCATAAATAAGTTGACATACTGGAAAAGTTTGGATCTCTTGAGTATCGAATCATCAAGCTATTAGCTTGAAATAATAAAATTAAAGCTTACGGGTAATTAGTACTACTCGACTTCGCTGTTACCAGCCTTACATCTGTAGCCTATCAACGTCATCGTCTTTGACGACCCTTAAAAGTAAACTCATCTTGAGGAAGGTTTCACGCTTAGATGCTTTCAGCGTTTATCCTTGCTGTACATAGCTACTCTGCATTACACCTGGCGGCATAACAGATACACCAGCGGTACATACGACCCGGTCCTCTCGTACTAAGGTCATGTCCTCTCAATTTACTAGCGCCCACCACAGATAGGGACCGAACTGTCTTGCGACGTTCTGAACCCAGTTCACGTGCCACTTTAATCGGCGAACAGCCGAACCCTTGGGACCTTCTCCAGCCCCAGGATGTGACGAACCGACATCGAGGTGCCAAACCTTACCGTCGATATGAGCTCTTGGGTAAGATCAGCCTGTTATCCCCGGAGTACCTTTTATCCTTTGAGCGACGGCCCTTCCATGCAGAACCGCCGGATCACTTTAGCCAGCTTTCGCTCCTGCTCGGCTTGTAGGCCTCACAGTCAAGCACCCTTATACTAATGCGCTCTACGTACGATTACCAACCGTACTGAGGGTACCTTTGCAAGCCTCCGTTACTTTTTAGGAGGCGACCACCCCAGTCAAACTACCCACCATGCAATGTCCCTGATTAGAGGTTAGGTTCTAAGTAAACAAAGGTTGGTATTTCAACGATGACTCCACTACCCCTGGCGAGGCAGCTTCAAAGTCTCCCAACTATCCTACACATTGTTTACTCAAAATCAATGCAAAGTTGTAGTGAAGGTTCACGGGGTCTTTCCGTCCCGTGGCGGGTAACCGGCATCTTCACCGATACTACAATTTCACCGGGCTCGTGGAGGAGACAGTGTTCAACTCATTAGACCATTCGTGCAGGTCGGAACTTACCCGACAAGGAATTTCGCTACCTTAGGACCGTTATAGTTACGGCCGCCGTTTACTGGGGCTTCAGTCAG
>JAKFCX010000047.1:0-116289 GCA_036676415.1 Chitinophagaceae bacterium | reverse complement strand
CCTCAATATGTTCTTTACAGATTTTTTGTTTTAACTCCAAGCTGTAGTAATTCTTACGGACGAAAATTGTTGATTCGTTCATTTTACACTTAAATTGTGTAAACCCATTTTAGGACAAGACATGGGGATTGGTTTTATAGTTGGTGGCGACACTGTCGGTACGTTTCCCTTTGGGTGGGGTAATATGAGTATAAGAGTTCCAAATATTATCGACACCTTTTGGACGACAAGTGGAATGAATGTAACTTTTACCGAATATGGCCCGGTTGGTGGATTTATTGCCGGAAGTTTTAGTGGCACAACAACTCCACCGAGTTTAGTGACACGTACTATTCAGTGTTCTTTCAGAGTAAAAAGACGATAGCGATAATGTTAGAATAAAAAAGAGCCTTTCGTTTTTGGAAGGCTCTTTTGTTTGAGTAGAATGGTGAGCAATGTTCTGAACGGTTCAGTGAGTGACACAACCAAAGCTTAATAGTAGCACAGGCTTTATTTTACAACCCTCACTTTTAATTCATCAACAAAATCATAGTTAGGGAGCTAGTCTTGAAAAATATTTGCTTTCAGGCAGCAGCTGAAGGGGAAATGTATCTTATTAGTCTAAAACCTCATAACCATGAATACTGCTTTTAAGGCACTTTTGGTGCTTTGCATGGGAGTTTTCTTTGCTGCATGTCAGAAAGATCTCTCCAACCAGGGTAATCCCTCGATCGATATTCCAACGTCTACTAATATTACAGCAACAGTTGCAGGCCGTATCACCAATGACCTGGGTGAGCCTGTAAAAGGTGCTATGGTAACTGCTGGAACAGCTTCTGCCATGACAGATGTAAACGGTGTTTTCGAGATCAGCAATGCATCGTTGAAAGACCAGGCTGCTTTTATTAAAGTAGATAAGAGCGGTTATTTTACAGGCAGCAGAACCTTCAGGGCTAAACAATCTCAAAAACATTATGTTGAGATACAGCTGTTGCCTAAAACTATTGTTGGAAATGTTAGTGCTACTACAGGTGGCACCATCAATGTTGCTAATGGAAGTTCCATTACACTTCCTGCCAATGGAATTGTATTGAAAAGTACCGGAGCGGCTTATACAGGAACGGTAAATGTTGCCATGACATGGATCGATCCTACAGCTGCAAATCTTGCGAATCAAATGCCGGGTGACTTAAGAGGTATTGATGAATCAGGTGCTGAAAGAGGAATGATCAGCTATGGAATGTTAGGGGTGGAATTAGAAGGAACAGGCGGTGAGAAATTACAAATTGCAACTGGCAAGAAAGCACAGTTGAAATTTCCTTTGCCTGCTTCTATTCAAGGCAATGCTCCTGCAACAATTGCTTTATGGAGTTTTAATGAAACAACAGGGTTATGGAAGCAGGAAGGAACAGCCACGAAAGTAGGAACGAAGTATGAAGCTGAGGTGAGTCACTTTTCTTTCTGGAATTGTGATGCACCCTTTGAAATAACTTCTTTTTCAGCCAACATTAAAGATCAGAATGGAAATCCATTGAAACACGTAATGGTGAAGATCAAACGTACTCCTGGTAGTGGATGGTGGAACACTGGCTATGGCTTTACAGATTCATCAGGTAACGTGCAAGGATTGATTCCTAAAAATCAACCGTTGATACTAGAAGTATATACAAGTTCAAGTTGTGCAACTGCAGTGCATACTCAAAACATCGGGCCTTTTGCATCACCTGCAACAATGAATATTACGGTTACTCTTTCAACAGCAAGTACATTTACTGTTACCGGTACCGTACAGAATTGTTCAGTAGCTGCAGTATTGAATGGATATGCAGAAGTAAAAGCAGGCTTTCATGTATACAGAGCTCCGATCGTTAATGGTGTTTTCAGCCTGAGTTTTAATAACTGTACATCGAGCCAGTCAATTACTTATTTCGTGGTTGATAATACGGGTGGACAGCAAAGTAATCCTGTTACAGCAACTATTAATGTCGGAAATACTGACCTTGGAGTCATTAATGCCTGCGGAACATCTACACAACAGTTTATCAACTTTTCCGTGGATGGAACGCCTCATAATTTGCTTCCTCCAACAGATTCTATTTATGGCAACAGCTATTCACAGGGTACAACATTTACATCCACAAACATTGGCGGATGGAATTCAATCGGGAGCACAAATGTTCATTTCAGTTTTAATGGCGGATCAACAGGAACTTTCCCATTGAGTTTTGTAATGGCAGGAATACCGGGCCTTACTGATAGTTTGACCATGAATATCTCCAGCCCAATCAATGTTACAGTAACGGAATTTGGTTCTGTAGGTGGGTTTATAACAGGAAGTTTTTCTGGAAACTTGTATACCAATGGGACATTAGCACATCCTGTTGTATGCTCTTTCAGGGTAAGAAGACAATAGGGGATTATTTATTATAGAAAGGAAAAGCCTCTCGTTTACCGGGAGGCTTTCTTGTTTAGTATTGTTACTGTTGTACAAGTGAGTGACACAACAAAAGCTTTATAGCAGCACAGGCTTCTGCATCATAACCTTCCATTCTTTATTTCTTCTACAACAGCAGGATCGAGGAGTGTAGAAGTGTCTCCTAGATTTTCTATTTCTCCTTCTGCAATCTTTCGTAGAATTCGTCTCATGATCTTTCCACTTCTTGTTTTTGGAAGTCCGTTTACAAACTGAATCTTATCAGGCTTTGCAATAGCACCAATGATACGGGTAACAGTTTGCAAAATATCCTGCCTTGTAAGTTCTTCATCATTATGACGACCATTAAAGATCACGTAAGCATAAATGCCTTGTCCTTTTACAACATGCGGATAGCCCACAACAGCACTTTCCACCACACCGGCATGCATGTTAATCGCATTTTCAACTTCGGCTGTTCCAATACGATGACCACTAACGTTGAGTACATCATCTACTCTTCCGGTAATTCTATAAAAACCATTTTCATCTCTTAAAGCACCATCACCAGTGAAATATAAATTCTCGTATGCTGTGAAATAGTTTAACCTGCATCTTTCATGATCGCCATAAGTGGTTCTTAAAATGGCTGGCCACGGAGCTTTGATGCATAAATTACCACTTACATTATTACCTTCTATTTCTTTACCATTCTCATCAACCAAAACCGGTTGTACACCAGGCATCGGCAATGTTGCATAAGTCGGTTTTGCAGGAGTGATGCCTGCGAGATTGGAAATGAGAATGCCGCCTGTTTCTGTTTGCCACCAAGTATCAACAATAGGGCATTTCTTTTTGCCAATGTTTTCATCATACCAATGCCAGGCTTCTTCGTTGATTGGCTCACCTACAGTGCCAAGCGTTTTTAAACTGGTTAAATGATGGCCTTGAAATGGGCCTAATCCAAAACCCATCAAACTCCTGATGGCAGTGGGTGCAGTATATAAATTGTTGACTTTGTACTTGTCAACGATATCCCAGAATCTTCCTGCATCAGGCCAGGTAGGCACACCTTCAAACATCAGCGAAGTAGCTCCTGCACTTAGTGGCCCGTAAACAATATAAGAATGACCAGTGATCCAACCAATATCTGCAGTGCAGAAATGGATTTCTTTAGGTTGGTATTGAAAGACATTTAAAAAAGTGTAGTTAGTGTACACCATATAACCACCACAGGTATGCACCACACCTTTCGGCCTACCGGTAGAACCTGAAGTATATAAAATGAACAACGGATCTTCTGCATCCATTTCTTCCGCAGGAAAAGAAACAATGCCATCTTTCTCCACCTGATGTTCGGCATGTTCCATTTCATCTTCCCACCAGATGTCTCTTCCTTTCAACATAGAGATCGGTGTTCTTGTTCTTGTATAAACAATCACTTTCTTGATTGTTTTATTACCGATTAAAGCATCATCAATCACACTCTTCAGCGGAATATCTTTTGCACCTCTGTAAGCACCATCACAGGTGATGATGAATTCTGCTTGTGCATCGTCTAACCTGTCTGCAATACTTTGTGCAGAAAATCCACCAAAGACAACAGAATGTATTGCACCAATTCTTGCACAACCCAAAACAGCATATACTAATTCAGGAACCATTCCCATGTAAATACAAACACGGTCACCTTTTTTAACACCATTATTTTTCAGCATCTGTGCTACCTGGCAAACTCGTTTATGCAACCTGTTATAAGTAACGATCCTTGTTCTTTCCTCGGGATTATTCGGCTCCCAGATTATTGCAGGATCATTGCCCAATTTTTCCAGGTGACGGTCAATAAGATTTTCGGTGATGTTGAGTTTGGCACCTTTGAACCATTCGATCTTTGGTTCTTTAAAATTCCATTCAAGTACTTTATCCCATTTTTTTCTCCAGGTAAAATGATTGGCTATTTCTCCCCAGAAGGTTTCAGGATCGGCAATGCTTTTTTCATAAGCAATTTTATACTCATCGTAAGATTTGATCTGGTGTGGATAGCTCATTGGAAATTGATTATGTCAACTTTAGTTTTATATGGCATCATCTGTTGTGTCACTCACTTGTACGTTCCGGTTTTATGGCGACATTCTTCTATCTTTAAAATGCAATCTAATAAAAACTAACTGCACAGCATGGCAAATGAAACCAAAGGCATTTGGAAAGTAATTGGTGCATCTTCGGTAGGAACATTAATAGAGTGGTACGATTTCTACATCTTCGGAAGCCTGGCAACGATCATCTCCGTAAAATTTTTTCCACCCGGTAATGCTACAGCAGCATTTCTTGCAACACTTGCCACATTCGCTGCCGGCTTTATTGTAAGACCTTTCGGAGCTTTGGTTTTTGGCAGGTTAGGTGATCTCATCGGTCGAAAACATACATTTCTTTTGACTTTAGTGATAATGGGAATCTCGACGTTCCTTATTGGTTGTATTCCTTCATACGAAAACTTTAAATGGGCACCTGCAGTTATACTTGTTTTGAGGTTATTGCAAGGTCTTGCTTTAGGTGGAGAATATGGAGGTGCCGCCACTTATGTAGCCGAGCATTCACCTGAAAATAAAAGAGGCTTTTATACCAGTTGGATTCAAACCACAGCCACGCTGGGATTATTTGTTTCATTGATTGTGATCATCACCATCCAGAAGCTGATGAGTGCAGAAGACTTTAATGATTGGGGATGGAGATTACCATTTTTATTAAGCATCCTGTTAGTGATCGTTTCTATAGTTATCAGGATGAGGATGAAAGAAAGTCCGTTGTTTACTTCCCTGAAAGAAGAAGGAAAGACTTCTGTGAATCCATTAAAGGAAAGTTTCGGACATAAACTCAATCTCAAGATCGTTTTGCTGGCTTTGTTTGGTGCTACCATGGGACAAGGAGTTGTTTGGTACACCGGACAGTTCTATGCACAAACTTTCATGCTCAAAACCTGTAATATCGAATCTACACAGGCAAATACATGGATCGGTATTGCTTTATTATTAGCTACACCATTTTTTGTGTTCTTTGGATGGTTGAGTGATAAGATCGGCAGGAAATGGATCATGATGGCCGGATTGTTATTAGCTGTTATTTGTTACCGGCCAATCTTTGATGCCATGTATCAAATGAGCGATACAGCCAAAAAAGAAATAGTTTCTGAAAAAGTTGATTACACTACCACAGCCAATAAAGCCATTTCAGGAGATTCTATTATTATCTCAAAACGACAAACCTTGTTTACCGATGGTAGTTCATTGATCAATACAAGCACCATCACAAAAAAGCAAATGGAATTTAATTTTCTTTCCTCTACATTTCCTGCACCACATCAGCCAAAGATCACCAATGTGCTTACGCTTGACAGCAGCTATCAATGGAAATTCATCGGCCTTATTTTCATCCTCGTGTTATTTGTAACAATGGTGTACGGACCAATAGCAGCTTTTCTTGTTGAACTATTTCCAACAAAAATTCGTTATACCTCAATGAGTCTTCCTTATCACATTGGTAACGGTGTATTTGGTGGCCTGGTTCCGTTTATTGGTATTTTGATAGTGGAGTTTAGTAAAACAACATCGAATCCAATTGGTAATCCGCTAGCTGGTTTATGGTATCCAATTGGTGTTGCAGCCGTTTGTTTTATTATCGGGGTTGTGTATTTGTCAAACAAAAAGCCTGAGCATGAATAGTGTAAAAAAATATCTCGGTATTGCCTGGATGTTGTTAGGACCGGCAGCAATTATCTTCCTGTTATGGCAGGCTTATTTAAAGCTTGGAAAGCCAACAGCAACAACTGATGAATGGGTGCAATGGAGCATTATCATTTTTATTTTTACACCAATAGCGATTGGTATGGTAGTGTTTGGATGGTATGCTTGGAGCAGGGAATATGATACTAAATAAGAATGTTAGAATTTGAAGTATGATTAAGGAAATACTACGACGAATTGTTGATGCTAATATCATCTTCAGTTCGCTTATTGTTTGTTTATCACCACTTGTTTTGCTTCTCTTTGTTTATAAACGATTGCCTGACAGCATTCCTTCACATTATAACTGGCAAAATCAGCCTGATGATTATATGCATCCAACTAGTTACATGCTTATACTTATCAGCGTGAATACTGCACTAATAGCATTGTTCAGTTTTGTTGAGTCTTTTATGCCAAAAGAGATTGGACTTCGAAGAACATTTCATTTATACAGATTGCTACTACATTTGGTGATTACGGTGGAACTATTTCGAATGTTGATGGCGTTTGGAATTTGAGTCTTGTTCTGAGGATGTTTCAGGTCTAATTTTTCGCACCATTTCCTTTCTATTACCTTTGAACAAAAGCGGTGAATGTCTATCGAAGTAAAGAATCTGGTAAAAATCTACGGAGAACAAAAAGCAATCAATAATATTTCCTTCTCAGTTAGTAAAGGAGAGATCGTTGGGTTTCTTGGACCTAATGGTGCAGGAAAAAGTACCACCATGAAGATTATCACCGGTTATCTGAAAGCTGATGGTGGCACCGCAAAGGTTTCAGGGATTGACGTGAATGATGACCCGATAGCTGTAAAGAAAAAGATCGGCTATTTGCCTGAAGCAAATCCGTTGTATTATGATATGTATGTAAAGGAATATCTTGAATTTATTGCAGGAGTTCATCAAATATCCAACGCAAAATCCCAAATTTCCAGGGTAATTGAACTTACTGGACTGCAGGTGGAGCAAAAGAAAAAACTTGGCCAGCTTTCCAAAGGTTATAAGCAAAGAGCTGGTCTTGCAGCAGCATTGATACACGATCCTGAGGTATTGATCCTGGATGAACCTACGAGTGGATTAGACCCAAACCAGATCATCGAAATAAGAAATGTGATAAAGGAGCAAGGGAAGAATAAAACGGTACTTTTCTCTTCACATATTTTACAGGAAGTAGAAGCTATTTGTGACAGGGTGATCATCATCAATAAAGGACAGATGGTAGCTGATGACAGGCTAAGTAATCTCCGCAACAGGAATTCAGCTACAAGTACAGTAAGAGTGTCTTTTAAAGAAGCGCTGGAAGCTGAATGGATGCAAAGATTGCCTGCCAGTCAAACAGTAAATAAGCTGGATGCTTATACATGGCAGATCAATACAATAAAACCCGAAGAACTACGTAAGCAATTGCTTGAATTGTCTTTGCAACACAACCTTAATATCGTTTCTTTGCAAACCGAAGGCAGTAGTCTGGAAGATGTTTTTCGATCGTTAACGAAGGGCTGATCATTACTAACCTATTTGCTGCCATTCCAATCGAAAGATGAAGTGCTTGCGACGCAACAGCTGATGCTATGAAAAGCTTCAGCTGGCATAATAAATTTTAAACCTCAAATATCAAAACAAGTTATGAGTGTTATCATCGAAGTTCATGCAAGACAAATTCTCGACAGCCGTGGAAATCCAACTGTAGAAGTTGATGTAATTACCGATGAGGGTGCTATGGGTAGAGCTGCAGTACCAAGTGGTGCCAGCACAGGTATTCATGAAGCAATGGAGTTAAGAGACAATGATAAAAAGAAGTATGTAGGAAGAGGAGTGTTGAAAGCAGTAAAGAATGTAAATGAAATAATCGCTGAATCTTTAGCTGGTCATGATGTAGCACAGCAAGCTGCAATTGATGATCTTCTGATTGAATTGGATGGCACAGCCAATAAGTCAAAACTAGGTGCCAACGCAATGCTGGCTGTTAGTATGGCTGTTGCAAAAGCAGCTGCTGAAGAAGCAGCACTTCCCTTGTTCAGGTATATAGGAGGAACAAATGCAAAAACACTTCCTGTGCCAATGATGAATATTCTGAATGGCGGTGCACATGCTGATAACAAAATAGACTTCCAGGAATTTATGGTGATGCCTGTGGGCGCAAAAACTTTCAGCGAAGGATTACGTTGGGGTGTTGAAATTTTCCATGCGTTGAAATCTGTTTTGAAGAAAGCTGGTTACAGTACAAATGTTGGTGATGAAGGTGGCTTTGCACCAAACATCAAAAGCAACGAAGAAGCTATTGAAACAGTGTTAGAAGCCATCAATGCTGCAGGATATAAGACAGGCTCTCAGATTCTGATCGCTATGGATGCTGCTAATAGTGAGCTTTGGGACGGTAAAAAGAAAAAATATGTTTTCCACAAGAGCAATGGAAAAGAAATGAGCAGCGAACAATTAGTAAAATACTGGGAAAAATGGGTGAAGCAATATCCAATTGCATCTATTGAAGATGGTATGGCCGAAGATGATTGGAACGGCTGGAAATTGCTTACAGATACTATTGGTGATCGTTGTCAATTGGTCGGCGATGATCTTTTTGTCACGAATGTTACGAGGCTTCAGCAAGGAATAGACAAAGGAATTGGTAATGGATTACTGGTTAAAGTAAACCAGATCGGTACTGTAACAGAAACGATCAATGCAGTTACACTGGCTCAGCATAATGGATACAACACCATCATGAGCCATAGAAGTGGGGAAACAGAAGATACTACTATTGCTGATCTGGCTGTTGCTTTGAATTGTGGCCAGATAAAAACAGGTTCCGCATCAAGATCTGATAGAATGGCTAAATACAACCAGTTGATCAGGATTGAAGAAATGTTAGGAGCTACAGCTATTTTTCCTGGTGGAAAACTGAGGTTTGGCAGATAATCTTTCCACTTAGTTACCTAAGATCAACAGATGCTCTAATTTACATGAGCATCTGTTTTTTTTATGAAGATCCTCAAGAAAATCATCAGCACGGTTAGGAATAAATACCTGGTATCCCTGTCAGTGTTTCTTCTTTGGATCCTTTTCTTTGATAGTCGTGATATGTTCACACAGCTGGAGAAAAAGGCTGAGCTTAACAGTTTATTGGAAAGTAAGCGATTTTATGAAGCAGAGATAGCAGCGGCAAAAAAGCAACTGGCTGATATTCAGAATAATGCCGCAGCGCTGGAAAAGATAGCCCGGGAAAAATACAAGATGAAAAGGCCTAATGAAGATCTTTTTTTGGCTGAAGAACCTTAAAAAAGCAGAAACTACAGCTGCTTCGGACAATAACCTAACCGCATAAGCGTTTTAGAAAAGACATTGGATTTCTGGATTTAAACGTTTCGTATGCACAATTTTACACCGGAGGAGCTTGTCCTGTATATATATGGAGAGGCAACTCAAGAAAAGGTTCAGGAAATTGAAAAGGCTTTGCAGACTGACTGGAGTCTACAGCAGAAGCTTGATGTGTTGAAAGAATCTCAGCATCAATTAAATGCTCTGGCGTTACATCAGCCTAGAAAACAAGCTATCTCAGCTATTTTGAATTATGCAAGAGAAGGAGCAGAGATAGAACAGTAAAAACTGCAATTAATTTTCAACCGGTATCTTCGATTCTTGTATGACAAGGAAAGAACGATACCGGTTTTCTATTGAATATTTCCAGGAAAAATACCCTGATGCTGAAACCGAACTTATTTACGACAGTCCTTACCAATTGTTGGTTGCTGTTATTCTTTCAGCCCAGTGCACCGATAAAAGAGTAAATCTTACTACCCCGGTTATTTTTGAAAAATATCCGTCTGTTTCTGATCTTTCGCAGGCAAGCTTTGAGGAGTTGTTTCCATTGATAAAGAGCATTTCCTATCCCAATAACAAGACAAAGCACTTAATTGGAATGGCTCAGATGCTGATGGAAAAATTTGATGGTGCCGTTCCAATGACGGTTGATGAACTGGTTCAGTTACCTGGTGTCGGAAGAAAAACAGCTAATGTGATCACCTCTGTTATTGATCAGCAACCCAACATGGCGGTAGATACACATGTATTCCGGGTTTCAGCCAGGATTGGTTTAACAGTGAATGCAACTACTCCTTTAGCTACAGAAAAGCAGCTGATCAGTCATGTTCCCACTGAACTCGTCCATAAATTTCATCACTGGCTGATATTACATGGAAGATATATCTGTGTGGCCAGAAATCCAAAATGCGAAGTCTGTGGGTTAAGGCCTATTTGCAAATATTACCAAAAGATAAAACGACCTTTGGAGCAACACTCCGGCCAATAAACGAATCTTTTTTTCGTTATTTGCACCAATTAATAACCAGGATTAAAAGTTTATGCAAACAAAAATGAGAATTGTTACCACAGCGCTTTTGATCTTTTCGTCGGTGATTACAGCAAAATCCCAGTATTATTATTACAATAATAATTACTACGATAAAGACATCATTTGGGAAGTAGGAGCATCTGCTGGTCTTATGATGAGTGTAACCGATGTGGGTTCTAAGAAAGGATTTATTCCCAATCTTAAATCTGCTAAATCAAATGCAAGCTTTTACGTAGGGGCAATGTATCAGAATATTGCAGGCGTCAGGCTTGAGCTGACTTATGGAAATATTGCCGGAGCTGATAGTTTGGGGTTACATAAATGGAGAAACCTTAGCTATAAGACCTCTATCAGGCAAATTGCTTTGATAGGGGAGTTTCATCCTTTGATGCTTAAGTATTATGATGAACTGCCGAAATTCTCACCCTATATTGCAGCAGGTTTAGGATTTCTTTCTTTTAATCCGCAGGCACTTTTGAATGGCAGATGGATTGACCTCCAACCCTTACGTACTGAAGGACAAGGTTTTCCGGAAACAGAAACATATCTGAAAGATACACGACCATATAAACTTTATACTTCCAGTATTATTGGCGGGATAGGAGTTAAGTACGATGCTGCCCAGCTTTTGACTGTTAGAGCAGAATTACTGTATAATAAAACCTTCTCAGATTATCTTGATGATGCCAGCACTTTTTATGTCGATCCTGCATGGTTTGATACCAATCTTTCTGGAGCCAATGCTGCATTAGCCAGGCAATTATATGATCGTAGTGGCGAAAAGCCGACGACTGTGGTCATTGACGTTGGAGATACAAGGGCTAGTTCAAAATCAAAAGATGGCTTCTTCACTTTCAATATTAAAGTTGCCATCAACCTAGGAAGAACAAGGATTAATTAAGGAGTTTAATAACAATTAAAAAGCCGCTGAAAGCGGCTTTTTTCTTTACAACATCTTTGTGATAAAATCTATCAATTCAGTTTTGGTGATCGGTACACCTTGTATTTTATTATATGGCTTTGCATCCACAAGAAACTGATCACGGATGATCTTTATAAGTTGGCCGTTATTGATTTCAGGAACAACCACTTTATCAAAATTCTTTATTATTTCTCCAAGGTTTTTAGGGAAAGGCCTTACATATCTCAAATGTGTATGACCAACTTCATAACCCTGTGCATTTAATTCAAGCACAGCACTTTTTATAGCTCCAAAAGTTGAACCCCATCCAATGACCAGCACTTTACCTTTTTCTACTCCGGTATCTATTTTTTGAGCCGGAATATAATCAGCAATCATATCAACCTTCTGCTGTCTCAGGTGTACCATTAGCTCATGGTTTTCTGCTTCATAACTGATATTACCAGTAATGTTCTGTTTTTCTAATCCACCAATTCTATGTTCAAGTCCAGGTGTTCCAGGAACAGCCCAGGGCCTGGCCAGTTTTTCATCTCTTGCATATGACTGGTATTTTTCTTCTCCTTCGTTCAGTTTTGTTTTAAATTTCACTTCGATAGGAGGAAGATCTTCGCTCTTAGGAAATTTCCATGGCTCTGCACCATTGGCAATGTATCCATCACTCAACAAAATTACCGGAGTCATGTGTTGCACCGCTATTCTGACTGCTTCATAAGCAACTTCAAAACAATCACTCGGTGTTGAAGAAGCAATGATTGGCATTGGACATTCACCATTTCTTCCATAATATGCCTGCATCAAATCACTTTGTTCAGTCTTTGTTGGCAATCCTGTTGATGGCCCGCCACGCTGAATATTTACAATGACCAATGGAATTTCTAACATCATTGCTAAACCCATTGCTTCACCTTTCAAAGCCATACCGGGTCCTGAAGTTGTAGTAATACCTAACGCTCCACCATATGCAGCACCGATAGCAGATGTAATTCCTGCAATTTCATCCTCTGCCTGGAATGTTCTCACGCCAAAGTTTTTATACTTGCTCAGATCATGCAAAATGTCTGTGGCAGGAGTTATAGGATAGGTTCCAAGAAAAATCGGTAAGCCACTTTTCTCACTGGCTGCAATTAATCCTAATGATAAAGCCTGGTTGCCCATAATGCTCCTGTATTGACCTGCCGGAAGCTTCGCTTTTTCAACTTTATACCTGGTAGTGAAAGTTTCTGTTGTATCGCCATAATTGTATCCGGCCTGCAATACTTTAATATTACTTTGTAAGATCGTATCCTTTTTGCCGAATTTTTCTTTGAGGAAAGTGAGTGTATTTTCCAGAGAACGATTGTACATCCAATAAACAAATCCCAGAACGAACATATTTTTCGCACGGTCTCTCTCTTTCACGCCTAATTCAGGGAAATCTTTCAGGGCCTCACGGGTTAGCTTGGTTACATCTACCTTAATCACTTCATACGATCCAAGGCTGTTATCTTCCAGCGGATTTACTCCATCAGGGTAATTGGCAAGTCTTAAATTCTTAGAGTCAAAACCATCCACATTTGCAATGATCTTACCGCCGGTCTTCAAACTTCTAAGGTTGGCTTTCAAAGCAGCAGCATTCATCGCTACCAAAACATCACACATATCACCAGGAGTAAAAACCCTGTCGCTACTGAATCGTAACTGGAATCCACTTACACCGGCCAGTGTACCTTGGGGTGCCCTGATCTCAGCCGGAAAATCCGGAAAAGTTGCCAGGTCTATTCCTAAAAGTGCTGTATTGTTAGTGAATTGCTGACCCGTTAGCTGCATTCCATCTCCACTATCTCCGGCAAATTTTATTACTACATCCTGCAACAGTGCTTCTTTTCTCATCTTGTTTGTATTTGGCTTGCTAAGTTAAATGTATTTCTCTCTGTTTATCTGATCCTCGTCATCCTGAAGTTTCCGTTAAATCCTTGCAAATTGACTATATCATCTTTTAGTGATTCTGTTTATATTCTAATTTAGTTCTGGTTTCAGACCCTACAATTTATATGGATAAGAAATATTTTGGCTTTGCTGTTATAGCGGTGCTTGGTTTTGCAGCATGCCATAACATCTTTAATAAAGACAAATCCGTTTCAAAAACGAGTTCAAATAAAGCAACCAGCACATCAGGATATTCTACTGATAGCCTGGTTACTCAAAATTCTTCCGCTTCAAAGGATAGTAATTTACGATATGTTTATTTAACTTTTGATGATGGACCAGATGCAGGTACATTAAATTGTTATAACACCTGCAAGAGTAAAGGTGTAAAGGCAACTTTTTTCCTCGTTGGCGAACATGCCACCCTTAAACCCGGCAAAAAGATCATGGATACCATGAAAAAAGACATGCGTCATTTCTTGTTTGCCAATCACAGTTTTACACATGCAGGACATAATCGCTATGAAAGTTTTTATTCAAATCCGAATAATGCGTTAGCCGATTTTTTGCGTGTTCATGATTCACTTCGTTTTAAAAATCCAATTGCAAGATTCCCTGGCAATAATGTATGGGTAGTTGAGAACACTACTAGAACAACAAAATTAACCAGGCCTTTATCAAAGCTGATGGACTCAATGGGTTATGATGTTTTTGGTTGGGATGTTGAATGGCATTTCAACAGGAAAAATGAACCGATACAAAGTGCTGAGGCAATGGCTGAAGAAGTGATCACTGCAGTTGAAACTAATACCTCGCTGGTAAAAAATCATGTGGTGTTACTGGCCCATGATCGTATGTTTAAAGAACCTAATAACAGAGATTCACTTGCTAAGATGATATCTATACTACAATCGAAAAAGGGATATATTTTTGAGACTGCTGATCAGTATCCCAAGATCAGGAAAAATGATAAATCACTCATTGCAGTTCGAAAGTAATTTTTACTAATTTCATTCAAAATTTTAAATATGTCATTCCTTAAATCTGGAAACCCTACGTTATCAGAAAAAATATTCAACCGTTCATTAAGTAATGAGCAGGAGTTGAATGGTACCATGACTGTCAGAGGAGCCATTAATAAATTTGGTTTTCTCTTGCTGATGGTATTGGCCGGAGCAACTTATACGTGGTATTTGTTTACAAAATCGATCGATCAAAATTATAGTGTTGTAATGCCATATTTATGGGGAGGAATGATTGGAGGTCTGATCGTTGGCCTTGTTATCAGCTTCAAACCTAACTGGTCAGGATTTCTTGCACCGGCTTACGGAATACTGGAAGGTTTATTTCTTGGAGCGTTATCGGTGGTGATCAATGATATGTTTAAGGAAAGTTATCCTGGAATTGTAATGCAGGCTGTAGGTCTTACATTTTGTGTTGCCATTGCAATGTTCCTGTTATATAATTTCAGGATCATTAAGCCTACGCAAAAGTTCAAGTCAATTTTGCTTACCGCTACCGTTGGTATCATGTTGTTTTATGTTGTATTATGGGCAATGAGTTTTTTTGGAGCATATCCTTCATTCATGTCATTAGGTGATAATAGTTTATTAGGATACGGCATCTCGTTTTTCATCATCGCAATTGCAGCACTGAATCTTATATTGGATTTTGAAAGAATTGAAATGGGAGAAGAAATGGGTGCACCGAAATACATGGAGTGGTATGGTGCTTTTGGATTACTTGTTACAATCGTATGGTTATATATAGAAATATTACGTTTGCTCAGCAGGTTTGCCAGCAGGGATTAACATTTAAAGACCTTAAAATTGCCAGCGGTACAGCTGGCTTTTTTATTTTATAGATGCAACGATTGAACTCTCTTAGCTATCATGTAAGAAAAAGAGATCTATGAGAAATGCTTTGTTACTGGTAATCTCCATTTGCTTTATGTTCTTCTCCTGTGAGAAAAATGGTTATGGCCCAACAATTAAAGGCAAGTTGGTTCATTCGAGTTGTGCAAGTGATGTAGTACAGATATTGGATGCTTCGCAACATCATCTTGGACAAACATCCTGGCAGCAGTCTGCAGCAACACCTGTATACAATAATGTATTTGTGGTAGCTAATACCTGCAACTTTAGAAAGCAAGATCTGAAAGTCGGCGATGAATTTTCTTTCAGGCTGACAAAGGATGATGATAACGGTTGTGCAATATGTGCTTTGTGGGATAATCCACCAACTGTATCACAAAAAATCGTGGTAACCTCAAAATAAAAGCCGCAGATGCGGCTTTTATTTTATTTGAAATATTTAATTACGTCTTCACTGAGTGGTTTTGTCTTATGATGAATAACGGTGATCAGGTTTCCTTTTTCATCCAATAAGAATTTTGTAAAATTCCATTTCACAGGATCTTCAATGCCTTTTTTCTTTGCTTCATCAGCCAGGAACTGATAGATTGGAGCAATATCATCACCTTTCACAGAGACCTTTTCAGCCATGAGAAACGTAACACCATAATTTTTTTTGCAGAACTCTTCAATCTCTTCATTGGTTCCAGGTTCCTGTTGCCCGAAATTATTCGCCGGAAATCCTACGATCACCAATTTGTCCTTATACTGCTGATATAGCTTTTCCAGATCTTCGTATTGAGGTGTGTTACCACATTTCGAAGCAGTATTTACAATCATGATCTTCTTGCCCTTAAAATCCTTGAAGTTTATTGTACTGCCATCAAGCGATTTAACCTGGAAAGAATAAATCGTTTTTACACCACCTTTAAATGCAACCACACCAAAAATTACCAGGGCCGCAAGCAATAAATTTTTCATACAAAGAATTTAGAAATGTAAAAATACTACTACTGTCTTTCATAAGCACCTAAATCCGGTGCAGTACCAATGTTCCTGTTTTTGCCATCCAGATCAAAAAGCGGAATTCCAATAACACCTGCTTTGTTTATCGCAGGTGAATTATCTCTTAACCTGAAGTTATACAGCGGCTTATTTGTATTGATGGTATCAAATAATGGGGACACATTTTTTAATTTGTTTCCACTGAAACTCAATATAGCAGGATCAGCGCTTTTCATCTTATACAAAACATTTTCGAATGTAGCGGTAAACGGTAATGTTCCCTTTCTGTTAACTACTATCTCATCGTCTACAATGCCACCATCTCCATATATGATCGAGTTTTTGAAAGATGCATTTAGTGGTAATGGAGTAGCTCCGTTCATATCACTCAACACAAGAACCGGGTTTTTGTGCTGCAAATAATAACTACCATAGCTTGCGATAGTGCAATGGTTGAAGGTGTAATCACCTCCTACCAAAAAAACATTATAGCCAGCCTGGGTGATCTCACAGTTTCTTGCTGAAATGCTGCTGTTGATTCCTCCTACCGCCACATCATAAATGTTATGGAATATACATTCGTTAAGTATAAGCTTTGGATTAGTTGTTGAAGATGGATTTTGTGTTACAACTCCCTGGTAAGCATTTTTTAATGTTACAAATTGTAGCTCATTATCACGGCTTGTTGTTCTAAAAATAATTCCAGGCCAGCTTCCCGGATAATTTCTATAAGGCTCATCTAACCTGTCACCCTGGAAAATAATTCTCGTACTGTCGTATTTTTCACCAATTGCTTTAATCGTTCCATCAACAATAATCGGTGCATCGGCGTGTACGTATATTTTGGTGCCTTTGCTGATGGTGAGTATTCTTCCCTGGTCAATTGAAAGTCCGTTTAGAATAACAAAAGGCAGATCATTGTTCCAGGTTGTATCCGATGTAATTCTTCTACCTCTGTAAAAATTTGCATTTCTTCCAAAAGCATCCAGTTGAACAAATCTAACATTACCATTATAAGTTATACGAATACTATCCTGCACCACAAAAGGAAGTGTGGCTGACGTTGGATTGATGCTGACTGTTACAAAAGCATAGATGCTATCGTTTGGTTGAATTTCTATTTCGTTAAAGTTAACTCCTGGACTTCCATCGACATTTAATTTAAATGCTGATGAAACTCCACCCATCAACTGAACATTACTCAATTTTAGCTTCTGATCATTCGGGTTGAATATTTTTATGAATTGAGTGATGGATCCTGTGGTAGTGAACACGGTGTCAAAATGCAACGAATCTGTTGATGTTCTTAAAAAAGCATCTGGTGTTGTAATGAAGCCTGTCTTTTTACAACTGGAAAAGACGAATACAAGGCAAAGAAAAATAAGCAACTTTCTCATCACACCAAACCTACATGAAAATCGTGGAATGAAGAGCAGTTGAGTCGTTAAATGGTCCATGCTACTGTGACAATACTCAGCTTAAGATTAGGAACCTGCAACATAACCGTTCCGCAAGCCTCTAAGGTTGCCCCGGTAGTAATAATATCATCTACCAGAAGCACATGTTTATTTTCAAGAAGGGAAGTGTTGCTGACTTCAAATACATCCTGCATACTTTGCCACCTGCTTACCCTGTCTTTTTTGGTCTGGGTTTCGGTGAAGAGTTTTCTTGATACTGCATTGGTTATTACAGG
Organism: Chitinophagaceae bacterium; assembly: GCA_036676415.1. Lineage (GTDB taxonomy): Bacteria > Bacteroidota > Bacteroidia > Chitinophagales > Chitinophagaceae > JAEZDC01. The sequence continues at coordinate 98,390 of JAKFCX010000047.1, read as the reverse complement.
AACGTTTAATACAGATGATAATCCCTCACAAATGAGTGCAGCCTGGTTATAGCCTCGTTTCCAAAGTTTCTTATTATTCAGCGGTAGTGGAATAATACACTCAACTGAGTTAAAACGATCGCTCTTCTGCATTTGATAAGCTGTGAGCTTGCCAAGATAAATTCCAATATCGGGGTTGTTGCGATATTTAAGTTCCGTAACCAGGTGCTGGATCAACGAGTCTTTTGTAAAATAGTAAGCTGCTCCTGCAGACTGAACAGCCAACCTTCCATAGAATGTTTTTTCAATAGGATTTCCGGCAGCTCCAAAGAAATTTGTTTCAGGAAGTTTGGCCTGGCATTGTAAACAAAGCATCTGCTTGTCTTCTACAACATCACTCCCACATCCCGTGCAATGATGCGGAAAGAACAAATGCAGCAGGTCGTTTGTATAGGTGCCCAGTGTTTTGATCACATTACAATTTACAAATAAGAATGATCAGAACAAATGCTTGTATACCTCTTCCACTTTGTTAAGTGCCAGGATCTGGATGTTGAAGTTTTTTGGGTTATAGCTTTTCTTATTATATCCCGAGATGATGATCTTTTCAAAACCAAGTTTTTCTGCTTCTGCAATTCTCTGCTCTACTTTATTTACAGCCCTGATCTCTCCATTCAATCCGATTTCACCAGCGAAACATATCTGATGCGGTAATGGAACATCTTCAAAAGAAGAAAGCAATGCACAAATCACAGCCAGGTCGATTGATGGATCTTCGATCTTTAATCCTCCTGCGATATTTAAAAACACATCTTTGGTTCCAAATTGAAAGCCTCCACGTTTTTCTAATACCGCTAAAAGTAACTGAAGTCTCCTGAGGTCAAATCCACTCACCGTTCTTTGTGGTGTGCCGTAAACACTTTGAGTTACGAGTGCCTGTACTTCTATCAGCAAAGGTCTCATGCCTTCAACTGTTGCAGCAATGGCAGTTCCACTTAATTGATCATCTCTTTGAGTAAGTAATATCTCTGAGGGATTTGAAACGATCTTCATTCCCTCACCTGTCATCTCGTAAATACCTAGCTCAGCTGTGCTTCCAAAACGGTTCTTTAATGTTCTGAGAATTCTATAAGCGTAATGTCGGTCACCTTCAAACTGTAGGACCGTGTCAACCATATGCTCAAGTATCTTCGGACCTGCTATTGTACCATCTTTTGTAATATGACCGATAAGGAAAACCGGCGTGTCTGTTTCTTTAGCGAATCGTTGAAGTTCTGCAGCACATTCTCTTATCTGTGCAACACTCCCGGCAGATGATTCAATAAGGTTTGATTGTAATGTTTGAATTGAATCGATGATCACCAGGTCTGGCTTTAGTTTTTTTATCTCCTGGAAAATCGCCTGTGTAGATGTTTCAGTGAGTATATAAAAATTATCGTTGGCAACTTTCAGCCTGTTGGCTCTCATTTTTATTTGCTGCTCACTTTCTTCACCACTTACATAAAGTACAGTAGTATCTTTTAACTGCACTCCATTTTGCAGGAACAATGTACTCTTTCCAATTCCGGGTTCACCTGCAACTAGTACAATGCTTCCTGGAACAATACCACCACCTAACACCCTGTTTAGTTCACCGTCGTTTGATACAATTCTTTTTTCTTCATTGATCACTACCTCATCTAACTTAACTGCATGTACCGATCTTTTTTCTGAATGATAGGTCTTCCAGTTATCTTCTTTCTGATTATTCTTGCTCACCACTTCTTCAAGAAATGTATTCCATTGATTGCATGATGGACATTTGCCTGACCATTTAGCACTTTCATATCCACAGTTACTACAGAAAAAACTTGTTTTGATCTTACTCATCTGAATGCAAGAATAATGATTGTTAGTTTTGAAAGCAAGGAAGAAGAAAAATGAGAGAGCAGTTTCAAAATCAAGAGTTTATTAATGTAAAAGGGTCGACATTACTGTCAACCCTGTTTACTTACTAACCCATTAAATTCAGCCACTAAATTACAATAATGGGGCACATTGCAAAATTATTTTTGGCCTTTGTGAAAAACTTCTTCTCGCTACGATTTAAATCGTAGAATGATATTTTAAAAATGACCTTTTGTCATAAAATTTACCTTTGGATACGATTTTGATATCTATAACCTACTAAAAAACAGGAGTTTGTTATGAGTATGTGGATATTGATGATAATAATAATGGTAATTAGTTGGCTGGTTTCCAACCAATTAAAAAGCAGGTTGGCCAAATATAGCCAGGAGCCTTTGAGTAGTGGATATACTGGTAAAGAGGTAGCCGAGAAAATGCTCAGGGAAAATGGGATTTACGATGTTAAAGTTATCTCGGTAGATGGCCGTTTAACCGACCATTACAACCCAACCAATAAAACTGTGAATCTTAGTCCTGACATATATAACGGGCAAAGCATTGCTGCCGCCGCTGTGGCTGCTCACGAATGTGGCCATGCTGTGCAACATGCTACGGCTTACAGCTGGTTAAAAATGAGGAGTTCCCTGGTTCCGATTGTTCAATTCGGTGGAACCATCGTTCCATGGGTGTTAATTGCCGGAATTGTGATGGTTAACACCTTTCCAATGTTGCTGTTGGGTGGAATTATACTTTTTGCCGCAACAACCATTTTCTCTTTCATCACACTTCCGGTTGAATTTGATGCCAGCAAAAGAGCTTTGGCTTGGCTGGAAAGCACCAATGTTACCACTCCACAGGAACAACCAAAGGCAAAAGATGGTTTAAAATGGGCGGCAATGACTTATGTGGTGGCTGCCATATCATCGCTTGCCACACTGTTATATTATGTATCCGTTTTTAACGGTAGGAGAGAATAATATACCAGCCGCAGATTTTTATAGCAGCTTCGTTGCGTCGCAAGCACTTTATCGTTCGGTTCAATGCTGAACAGGAAGTACAAGAGAGTACCTCCGGAATATTATTGGAATATTTTTGTATCGGTGAATCTCGTTCCTCGATTTGACACAACGAAGCCAAATAGAAATACAGGACTTCGGTAAAAAAATTAAGAGCCGTCTTTCGAGCGGCTCTTTTTATTAGAATTTGATTTTTTCCTCTTGTTGGTCGAAGAAATGAAACTCGGTTAACTGGTAGCTTGTATTGGGTTCAACCTTGAAGCTGATCTTATACTTTCGTTTCCATTTAGCCTGTATGCTTCTGAAGAACCAGCCTTTTGTAAGATGAGAATGTACAATTGGATGCACCATCAAAGTAAGATTTTTGTGTTGATGCATTACGAGGTAAGTAAGACGCTTTTCTATCTCATCTTCCAGTAATAATGTTGAGGTGATCTTACCTGTACCATTGCATGAAGGGCAATTTTCCGAAGTATTGATATTTACTTCCGGTCTCATTCGCTGCCTCGTGATCTGCATCAAACCAAACTTAGAGATTGGCAGCACAGCATGTTTGGCTCTGTCAGGCTTCATGAATTCTTCCATGGCATCCTGCAGTTTTCGCCTGTTATCAGGAAGCTTCATATCAATAAAATCAACTACAATGATTCCACCAATATCTCTCAAACGTAATTGCCTGGCTATCTCTTCACCAGCTTCCAGGTTAGTTTGCAGCGCATTTTCTTCCTGGTTATTGCCTACACTTTTGTAACCACTGTTTACATCTATTACATGCAAGGCTTCAGTGTGTTCAATAATAAGGTAAGCACCACTATCTAAATTCACCGTTTTACCAAAAGCAGCTTTTACCTGTTTGGTGATGCCATAATGATCGAAGATTGATAAACCTCCGGTATTATGTTGAGAAACAATATCAGCTTTATCAGGAGCTATTTTTAAGATGTAGTTCTTAGTGTCGTTATAAATGTTCTTATCATTTACAATGATCTTGTTGAAGTCTGCATTCAGCAGGTCACGAAGAATGCTGGTGGTCTTATCCTGCTCACTCATGATCTTGGCAGGAGCGATTGCATTTTTCAGATTCTTTTGAATCTTATCCCATGTTTCCACTAAAGCTGATAGATCTTCATGTAATTCTGCCGTTTTCTTTCCTTCGGCAGCGGTTCGTACAATCACACCAAAGTTCTTTGGACGAATGGCCTCCACTATTTTATGAAGTCTTTTTCTTTCTTCAGACGAATGGATCTTTTTTGAAACGGCAACAATTTCATTGAAGGGAGTAACAACTACAAACCTTCCAGGTAAAGATATTTCACAGCTCAATCTTGGACCTTTAGCTGCAATGGGTTCTTTTAATATCTGTACGAGAATATTGGGTTTACCGTTTAATACTTCGTTGATCTTTCCCGTTTTTACAATTTCCGGTTCAATCTGTAACTTCGCAAAATCATAATCACCTGTCTTGTCGCTCATCGCAAGATTTGTAAACTTCAGGATGGATTTTGCAAAGGGACTTAAATCCGTGTAATGGAGAAAGGCATCTTTCTCAAAACCTACATCTATAAATGCAGCATTCAGGCCCGGAATAAGCTTTTTTACTTTTCCCAGGTAAAGATCACCTACAGCAAAACTGGCGTCACTTTTTTCGTGATGCAGTTCAACGAGTTTTTTATCTTCTAATAATGCGATCTCTACACCTGTAGGAGCAGCATTAATAATTATTTCTTTGTTCACTGATTCGCAACTTTAATCTGCAATCGTTATTGAGTAATAACAACAAAACATAGCCGTAGCTATAAACTTACTATCAAACCTGCCACTGATAAGGTTAAAGGAATGGAAAAGGTAAAGTTGCAGCGATGAAAGTGTGGCCTGAAGTTTCAAATGCCGTAGCGAACAAATGCTACGGCATTTGAATGACAGTAAAGAAGAATTATTTATTCTTCTTCTTATGACGATTCTTTCTTAGTCTTTTTTTACGTTTGTGAGTAGCAATTTTATGACGCTTTCTCTTTTTACCGCAAGGCATACTCAATAATAATTTTCTTGTTAATTAATATGTTTCTTATTTCTGCAATTCCTCAATACGATGTTGAATTTCTTCTTTCGCCTGAGGTATTTGAATCAATTCTTTCAGCTTCCGATACTGGGCAATAGCACTTTCCTTATCACCTTTTCTTTCGTATGCTTCTGCCAACCTGAAGATGATCTCCATATTCGCCGGCTCTTTTTTCAGAATAATGTTCAGCCTTTCAATAGCCTTATCAAACTGGCCGGTTTTTATTCCACCCAAAGCCAGCACTTTCTGCGCATATAGATTGTCCGGATTCTTTTTAGTGATCTCGGTTATTGGTAAAATGCCCTGCATAGGATTATCGGAGATGTTTCCGAAAATATAGCAGGCACCCAAACCGATCTTACTGGAATCGTTAGCCGGATTCAGCTCCAAGGCTTTCTCAAAAAGAACTTTTGCATTTGTGGCAAGCCAGGTTTGTAACGCAGGATTTCCTTCATCCAATAAACGGCTTTCCAGCAAATGGGCTGCAAAGGTGAGGCTTTTTTCAGAATTTTCCAACTTAGAAGCTTCTGCAGTATAGTAGGCGTAAGGTTCAAAGGCTTGAACACTGTCTTTCCAGAACTTGGCTAATTGATGATATACATGAATCTGCTGCTCCTTTACATCACCACGAACCACGGAGTTCTCCAGTTTTGTTACGTAATCTGCCTGGTAATCTTTAAGCTTGGTTTTGTAGTCTTGTAAAATAGTGGAAATAGAAAGACTTTGTGCAGTAACCGGTTGAGTCTCTGCAGGTTTGTCTTTCTTCGAAACGGTTTTTCCGAAAATGAATAATAAAGAAAAGAGAATGATACCGCTGGTTACCAGAACCAGTTGAGAATTAATCTTCGTCGTTTTCACTTAATGCTTTTGGCACAAAAGTACCGGGTTGTATCTTCTCTTTCACTTCATTTACAAATTCTTTAGAAGGTTTGAAAGCAGGAATATAGTGTTCCGGTATCTCGACAGCGATGTTTTTCTTGATATTACGGCCGATCTTAGCTGCTCGCTTCTTAATGATAAAGCTGCCGAAGCCACGGATATATATGTTTTCTCCTTTAGCGAGATTATCTTTTACTTCTTTGAAGAAAGATTCGAGAGAAACGAGGACATCAACTTTAGGGATGCCCGTCTTTTCAGAAATATTGTTGATCAGATCGGACTTTCTCATATTATCAATTGATTTTTAATTGAATATTAGAAAGTCTAAATTACAACAAAGATGCCAGCCGGATAAAAAATGCTAATTTTTTTTAAGCCATTTGCCTTTGAAACTGAGTTTTTTACCTCCCAACGCAAATTTTGCAAGTGGTTAGCGCTGAGAATTATATGGCAGTAAAGCTGAGTCTTAGTTTATTTGTTTGATGAAAAAGGGGTTTCGAGCCTTATTGATGAAGTGGCACCGGGAAAAAAATAAACGGCAAATGCCATGGAAGGGAGAAAAAGACCCATACAAGATTTGGTTGAGTGAGGTGATACTTCAACAAACCCGTGTGGAACAAGGACTTGGGTATTATCAGAAATTCGTTAAGCGGTATCCTACTATCCAGGAACTCGCCAATGCAAAAGACGAAGAAGTGTACAAGCTTTGGGAAGGACTTGGATATTATAGTCGATGCAGAAACTTGTTGGTGACGGCCAGACTGATCAGAGACGAATATTCAGGAAAGTTTCCTGCCACATATGCCGATTTGTTGAAATTGAAAGGAGTAGGTCCCTATATCGCTGCTGCAGTTGCTTCGTTTGCCTATAATCTTCCTTATGCAGTACTGGATGGAAATGTTTTTCGTGTGTTATCCAGAATGTATGGAGTGGAGACTCCCATTGATTCCACTATAGGGAAAAAACAATTCAGCAGTATTGCAGAAGAGAATCTAGATAAAAAGAATGCTGGTGAATACAACCAGGCAATTATGGATTTTGGTGCTACCGTGTGCAAACCCATGCTGCCGTGTTGCAATACCTGCCCCATGAAAAAGATCTGTGTTGCTTTTAACGATGGATTGATTAATCACCTGCCCGTAAAGGAAAAAGTCTTGCAGAAAAAACTCAGGTGGATCTATTATTTCTTATTTGAAGTTGATGGAAAGTTGTTGGTGCATCAACGTATTGCGAAAGATATCTGGCAACACTTGTACGAGTTCTATCCTTTTGAAAGTTCCTTTGAAATTAACTGGGATGAAAAGAAACTGAAAGCCTGGCTGAAAGACCAGTTTGGAGTGAAAAGTTACACGGTCAAACAGACTTCTCAAGTACAGTCTCAACAGTTGACACATCAGACGATCAGGGGGCAGTTCTTTAGAATCGAGTTGCCAGCTGTACCTAAGCCATTGGAACATTATCAATGCGTAACTGCTAATGAAATGAAGAAAATGGCTTTCCCCAGGTTTATTAATGCCTACCTTGAAACGGTTAGCCATGGCAAAAATGCAGGTTAAATAGCTGCGGGAACATCAGAAAGTACAAGAGTGCGACGCAACGAAGTAGACTGATGTACAGGAGCTGACTCCAAAAAAAATCCCTTACACTTCATTTATTTTGTAAAAAAAGCTAATTTTAAAAGTCATCTAGACTTAGACGAACTAAAAACTAACGTAATGAGAGGGGTTAACAGAGTTATGTTGATCGGTAATTTGGGTAAAGACCCGGATGTGCAACATTTGGAAGGAAATATTGCTGTCGCTAAATTTCCGCTTGCCACCACCGAAACTTATAAAGACAGAACAGGCAAACTGGTTTCTCAAACAGAGTGGCATACTGTAGTGCTCTGGAGAGGTCTTGCAGAACTTGCCCAAAAGTATCTGCACAAAGGCAGTCTTATTTACGTGGAGGGCCGTTTACGCACAAGAAGTTGGGAAGACAAGGAAGGCAATAAGAAGTTTGCCACTGAAGTTGTGGGCGATAATCTGATTATGCTGGATAAGCGTGGTGATGGTCATGCACATATACCTGGATTAAGCCAGGATGGCATGGAAGGCTACACCGAAGATGTTCCACCTACATTAGGAGAATCTTCTGAAACGCTTCCATTCTGATCGATGATAAAGAGTCACGTTATACCGTGACTATTGTTTACTAAAACCATCTGTGTTGGACTATCATCCGGTCGTTCATAATCTTTTATTTTTTGCAGTTGATCCACAGGGCACTACTGTTTTGGTTGTGTTGCTTTTATTCCTGTTATTGTTTTCTTTTATAATTGCCGGGGCAGAAGTTGCTTTTTTTTCGCTCACTTATAAAGACATCAATCATCTTAAAACAAAACAGATACCTGTTTATGATAAGATAGTTGACTTATTGAAAGAGCCGAAAGCTTTGCTTGGTTCACTGCTAATTGGTAATAGTCTGGTGAACATTTCTATTATTATTATCTCCAACCTGCTTATTGATCAAATGTTCAACTTCACATTTGAATGGGTTGAACTGCTTACCAAAGTTGTATCGGTAACTTTTTTACTGGTGTTATTTGGAGAAATCATGCCGAAGGTAATGGCTACACAGAATAATATTCGATTTGCAAAAGATGTGGCTCCTTTTATTGAAATCGTGTTTTACCTGTTCAGGAATATTAGTGGATGGATGAGCAGGTTTTCTGATGTGATAGAAAAGAAACTCGCCGGAAAAAAGAATGGATCACTGAGCCAGGAGGAAATGAACGATGCCATAGATCTTAGTGACAGCAAAGAGAAAAATATTTTAAAAGGCATTGTAAAGTTTGGCGATACTACTGTTAAGCAGATCATGAAAGCCAGGCTTGATGTACATGGAATAGATTACGATACTTCTCTTGAGGAAGTAATAAAGAAAGTGGAAGATCTGCATTACAGCAGGGTTCCTGTTTACAATGAAACCTTAGACCAGGTTTCGGGTGTGCTGTATACAAAAGACCTTTTACCTTACCTCGATGGTCAGCAGGACTTTGACTGGCATCGGTTACTTCGTCCGCCATATTTTGTACATGAGCAGAAGCTGATCGAAGACCTTTTGAAAGAGTTCCAGTTAAAGCGAATACATTTTGCTATTGTGGTAGATGAATTTGGAGGTACCAGCGGTATCGTTACAATGGAAGATGTTCTTGAAGAAATTATAGGAGAGATAAAAGATGAGTTTGATGATGAGGAAGCCAATTATAAAAAACTGGATGATAATAATTACATTTTCGAGGGAAAAACTCCGATAAAGGATGTTTGCAGGATCATGGGATTACAGCTGGATACTTTTGACACAGTTAAAGGTGAAAGTGATTCGCTTGCAGGCCTGGTATTAGAGCTGGCTGGAGACATTCCTGCTGTAAACAAAATCGTATCAGCCAATGATTTTGATTTCACCGTTCTTGAAGTTGAAAAGAACAGGCTTAACAAAATAAAAGTGACTATTAAATTGCAGTTGGAGTAGTTTTGAAAGATGTTACGTTTCACGTTTCTTGTTTCTCGTTATCGGAACTTTAAGTTCATACTTTTTCTTGCAATGGGTTATGGTCTGTTGTCTATCGTTTCATCCTGCAATTCTCCATTTACACCTAAACCACGAGGCTATTTCCAGATCGAATTTCCAGAAAGAAAATACCAGCTTTTTGATCAGCCGGGATATCCTTATGCATTTGAATATCCGGTTTACAGCAATGTGGTAAAAGACAGTACTTTTTTTGGAGAGGCTACCGAAAATCCATGGTGGGTTAATATCGATTTTCCTCAGTTTAATGGCAAGATCTACATCAGCTATAAAGATGTCGGAGCCAATAAGTTTGACAAGCTGTTGAATGATGCATTCAATCTCACCAATAAACATAGCCAGAAAGCATACTCAATTGATGATTCGTTGATGATCACACCCAATAATGTTACGGGAATGTTCTTTAAGGTAGGTGGTGATGTTGCTACCTCGTACCAATTCTTCCTAACCGATTCAGTAAAGCATTTTCTTCGTGGGGCATTATATTTTGAGGCATCACCCAACCAGGATTCTATTGGAATGGTGAATGATTTCGTAGCAGGAGACATGCGTCATCTTATTAATACTTTTCGATGGAAAGATGGCGCTGATTATAGCTTAAAAACATCACGAGGTAATGCTGTACTTGCAAGAAAAGAAAGCCATCCAAATAATTGAATGGCTTTAGCAAACATGGAACTCCCAACAAGTTCCATCAGGTCTAACGGGTACAAAGAGAAATAGTTACTGTTCTTTCTTTTTTGATACCAGTTTTTTGGGTTTTAATGGTCCTCTCGAAAAACTCTTTATTGAAATTTCTTTCACCGCTACTACTTCAACAGAATCGGATACAACAATTGGAACTACCACCATTTCTGCTTTCATCGGAATTGCAGGCTCAGGTGCAACTGCAGGAACTTCAACAATAGCAGGAACTTCAGGAGCAGGAGGTGCCTGTATAACATTTTTGACCATTACTATTCCAGGTGCAGGTGGTGCTTCAGGAACAGGAGGAGGTGGTGGAATAGTTTTAGATTTTTTTTGTTTCTTATTCAGTGTTTCCTCTGTTGCTACAATGGTGTCTGCAGGTTGTTCGTAATCAAATGCTGCACGGCTGTAGTCATCAAATTCAATTTCTTTTTCCGCCAGGAACGTAATACCTGTAGCTTTTTCCTCTGCGTACAAATCTTTTAATAATCCTGCTTTGGAAGCATGGGAATAGTCGGCAAATCCAGCAATGGCTGCAACTCCCATAAGGCCAATGCATGTGTACAAAATTGTTGCATGTTTCATGTGGTGATTGGTTTATGTGGTGAAGGTGGTTAAGTAAGATCTGCTTTTGCGATAGATGAGGTATTCAGCTACCATCAGGTTGCCGATAACACTTATCCATAGAGAAACTTCATAGTTTAAGGTGAGGGGAACATCAAAGAGATAAAGTATAATGTAATACACCCTGAATGTAACTGCTGTTAATGCCATGGCATAACTTCTCATCATCCAGATCTTGTGAGCCAGCACTTGTTTATTGAGGATGGATGTGAATCCTTTTAGCGTAAAAAAGAACCAGCTCACAGCCATGAACATGAACAAGCCTCTTTCAGCCAAACCGCCTTTGGCAAAGAAACTCATGTATAATCCTGTAGGTGCACCGATCAGTAAAACTACCATCACATAGATCCTTCCGCTCCAGATATGAATGGCTCGTCGTTTCTTTAATATGTATGATGAGAACTGGAGTAATGCTGCACCAATACAAAACATACCAGCGAATATGTGCAGGTAAAAACTATAATTATAAATGGGTCGAAGAAAAAGAACCGCTCTCTCCTGTATAAATCCAAATTCCTGGCTAAAGCTGAAGTAAGGAATAGTGTTCACAATTAAAAGCAGGCTAAAAAATGTGATCGGCAACCAGAAAAACGTAACGACAAAGACTTGTTTTGTTCTACGTAAGGTTAGCAGCCTGGTGTTCATAAACAAGCGTTTAGTGCGGTAAGATTCTTTGTATATGAAAGTCCATAAACCAGCTTTGTTAGATGTTTGTTAAAGGGTGCATATCAAAATGCTCTGTTGAGATGTTATCTTCGCAGCATGATTGTGATCGATAATAAGCTGGTGAGTGATGAACTGGTGGAAGCAAAATTTGTGTGTGACCTCAATAAATGCAAAGGCGGATGTTGTGAAGATGGTGATGCCGGTGCTCCTTTGGAAAAATCTGAGCTGGACGAGATTCAGAAAGTGTATGAAACGGTGAAGCCTTACATGACCAAAGAAGGCATCAAAGAAATTGAGCGAAGAGGTAAGTATTACTACGACCAGGAATTTGGCTGGGTTACACCAACTATCGAAGGAGGAATTTGTGCTTATGGCTTAAGAGATGAATTCGGCATTATTAAATGTGCGATAGAAAAAGCTTTTCTTAACGGTGAGATCACCTGGAAAAAACCGATCAGCTGTCATTTGTTCCCCGTAAGAATTACGAAGAGCAAAGAAGATCCAAACCTCGAATATGTGAACTACGAACCAAGAGAAGATCTTTGTAAGGCAGCATGTTCACTCGGAAAGAAACTCAAAGTTCCAGTGTACATATTTTTAAAAGATGCCTTGATCGCTAAATATGGAGTGGAGTTTTACGAAACTTTAGCTGCAACTGCTGAGCACATGAAACAAGCGGTTGAACAGAACCGATAACTGCTGTATGAAAAAATATTTTGCTGAGCATCCTACCTTGTCTCAGGTTTTGTTTTTTATAATGGTCATTGTCTGTCTTGTTGGATGGATCTCACCACCTATAGCCTTACTAGCAGGCTTTTTATTTGCAGAACTCATTGGCCATCCGTTTTTACAACTCAACAGCAAAGCAACAGCCCAACTTTTAAAAATATGTGTAGTTTGTCTTGGGTTCGGCATTAATCTAACTACAGCAATTGAGGCTGGTAAAAGTGGTTTCCTGTTTACCGTTGCTACAATTGTTATCACACTGGTGCTTGGGTTTATATTGGGAAAGATCCTTAAAGTCAATAAACCAACAACTCATCTTATTTCTTCCGGTACTGCAATTTGTGGTGGCAGTGCCATTGCTGCGGTAGCTCCTGTGATCAATGCATCTGATAGGGATATTTCTGTGTCACTTGGAATCATTTTCATGCTCAATTCTGTTGCCTTGTTTCTTTTTCCTATTCTCGGAACAGCTTTAGAGCTTACACAACAGGAATTTGGTCTCTGGGCTGCCATTGCCATTCACGATACCAGCAGTGTGGTTGGTGCTGCTACTACATTTGGTGAAGAGGCTTTGCAAACAGCTACAGTGGTAAAACTTGCCAGGGCTTTATGGATCATTCCTCTGGCTATCGTAACAGCTTTTTTCTTTCGGACAAAAGGGAAGAGTATCAAAATTCCCTGGTTCATACTTTGGTTCGTGTTAGCCATCATCATTAACAGTTATGTTACTGAAATTGCTACCATCACACCTCATGTGGTTGCTGCTGCAAAAAAAGGATTGGTGCTAACATTATTCCTTATCGGTGCAGGATTATCTGTAAAACGAATAAAAGAAGTAGGCTGGCAGCCATTGGTGCTTGGAATTATCCTGTGGTTCGTAATTTCGCTTGTATCATTGCTGGTGATTAAGAATATTATGTAGCAGGGGTTCGAATCATGTATTGAACTTTCGTTGCGTCGCACTCTTGTACTGAAAGCTCTTTATTAAACTTGTCTTGAACCACAGAGGCACAAAGGAAGACAAAGGAACACAAAGTAAAACGCTGTGCAACTCTGTGAACTCCCTGACTCTGTGGTTTAAAAAGATCAATAAAGTTCAGAACGTACAAGTGAGTGACACAAGAGACGATGACCAAAGAACAACTGCCAGCTAAATAGAAATATCCACCATTCACTATTCACAATTGACCATTCACCATGTCAGAATCAGCTTCTTCATTCATAGCAAAAAGTAATATCAAAGCCGGTGATCTTGAGCATCGCAAAAAGATCAACTTCAATATTGGTAAATACAATGCAGTGGTTCCTGTTGGCAAAACCCAGTTCAGTGATGTGATGCTGGCAAGAGAGAAAGCCAAGCAAACAAAATGGAAAGCCATTGAACATCTTGATAAATACCTTGAGCAATTTGAAATTGAAATAACAAAACGTGGCGCAAAAGTATTGTGGGCAGAAGATGCAAAACAGGCCTTAGAACATGTGGGTAGAATTTGCAAAGAGAAAAACTGCAAAACATTGGTGAAGAGCAAGAGTATGGTCACAGAAGAAATTCACCTGAACCATTACCTGGAGAAAAATGGAATTGAAAGTGTTGAAACAGATCTTGGAGAATATATTCAGCAGTTAGATGGCGAAGCACCTTATCATATTGTTACTCCAGCTATGCACAAAAGCAAGGAAGATGTTGCAAAGCTCTTTGCTGAAAAGTTGGGGACAGATATTAATCTAACTCCGGAGCAACTCACATTGGTTGCAAGAGAAAAATTAAGAGAGAAATATGTGCAGGCTGAAGTAGGTGTTACCGGTGCAAATTTTATTATTTCAGATATCGGTGGAATTGCTATTACCGAGAATGAAGGGAATGGCAGACTCAGTTGTGCCTGGCCAAAAACACATATTGTAATCTCAGGAATAGAGAAAGTGCTGCCATCGTTGAATGATCTTGCTTTGTTCTGGCCTTTGCTCTCAACATTTGGTACTGGTCAAAAAGTTACGGTGTATAATACCGTTATTGCAGGTCCAAAACAGCCCAATGAAACAGACGGCCCGGAAGAGATGTATGTAATTCTGCTCGACAATGGCAGAACAAATTTGCTGGCCAATGCAGCTGCAAGGGAAGCTTTGTACTGCATCAGGTGTGGTGCCTGTTTAAATGCCTGTCCTGTTTATAAAAATATTGGGGGTCATACTTATGATACAACTTATAGTGGACCGATCGGAGCAGTTATTACGCCACATTTGAGAGACATGGATGAGTTCAAACATCTGAGTTATGCTTCATCATTATGTGGAAACTGTACAGAAGTTTGTGCCGTAAGAATCAATCTTCATGAATTGTTATTGGAGAACCGGAGAGATTCAGTGGTAATCGGCAGTGCAGGAATTGCAGAACGTATTGCCTGGAAAGTATGGAAAAAAGCCAGTCTCAGTCGAAAAATGATGAACATGAGTAATGGCAAAACGAAGAACTGGATAGTGAATAAAGTTTTTAAAGGCTGGACCCAACACAGGAGTGATCTGAACTTCAGCCAGAAAACATTCAACCAGATGTGGGAAGATTTCAGGTCTGATCTCTAATACATTCTCATGCTTATTTATTCAGAGAAATTAAGTGCAAGACTTCAATACATTGCTGAAGTATTCTTTGATGATGTTAAGATCACTTCATCTATTGCTGAATTTTCAGCTTTTGAAGGCGTTAAGATCAACTACTCTCACAAAAAATTCACTGAAGAGGAATTTCATATTGTTCCATCAGGGTTAGTATCTGAAGCAGGAGTTAAGAAGCAAGATATAAGATGCACTGAATGGAATGGTTTGAAAATATTCTTCCAGTCACACGGTGATATTCCTTTCGATATATTTTCCGCATCATTTTTTCTGATCAGTCGGTATGAAGAATATCTCCCTCATAAAAAAGACAGTTATGGTAGATTTTCACATGAGGAGAGCTTAGCCTTTAAAGAAAATTTTCTTCATCTGCCATTGGTGAATTTTTGGATGATCGATTTTTTTGACCTGCTGATTAAAAAAGTTCCTGCCTTTGTAAAACCCCATTCATCTTTTTCTTTTCTACCAACTTATGATATAGATATTGCTTATTCAGTAAAAGGAAGAGGCTGGTTGAGAAAACTATATAAAGTAGTTAAGGGCAAATCCGGTTTAAAAGATTTATTTGATGTATATGATTGGCTGGATGAGCTTCATGAAAAGCATCAACACTTACCAATCTATTTTTTCCTGTTGGCAAAACGAAAGAGCAAGTATGATAAAAACCTGTCTCCAAAATCTTCTGCCTTAAAAAAGCTGATAAAAAATCTTTCATTAAAATATTCAATTGGTATTCATCCTTCATGGCAAAGCTTCTTTGATGAACAACTGGTCAAGGATGAAAGACTGAGCTTGCAAAAGTTAAGTAGTAGAAATATTACATCTTCACGGCAACATTATATTCAATTCACCTTACCACAGACTTTCAGATGCCTGTTTGAATCCGGCATTACCGATGATTATTCAATGGGCTATGGCAGCATCAATGGCTTCAGGGCTTCTTTTACTAATCCGTTTTATTGGTACGATCTGATGCAGGAAAAGCAAACCGAATTATTGCTTCATCCATTCTGTTACATGGAGGCTAATTCCTATTTCGAGCAACATCTTACAACCAATGAAGCTGCAATAGAGTTGCAATCCTATTATGACGTAGTGAAAAAAGTAAACGGGCAGTTTATTACTATCTTCCACAATCATTTCCTAACGGAAGAGCCACAATGGCTACCATGGCGAAAAATGTACGAAGCGTTTTTGCAGAAGAATTTTCAAACTACATCTCTTTCTCAGCAGGAACTGTAGTTGGTTTCTCTTTTAGACTATGGTTTACTATATAAACACCGAGGATTGTAATCAGTGTGCCGATCAAAAGATCAATCGTTAATGGTTCTGTAAGTACAATAGCGCCAATCAGCATTGCTACGATTGGATTAATGTATGCATACAACGAAGCAATAGCAGCCGGCAAATGTTTCATCGAATAAATAAAACATACAAAAGCAATACATGACCCTGCAAGAACAAGATATCCCAATCCACCCCATGATGCTGCAGGAATTTCCGTAACAGGTATATGTTCACCTGTAGCAAAAGCCATAGCCATGATGAATGGAGCACTTAAAGCCATTTGCCAACCCATTCCATAATACGGATTCATGTTCAGCTTTTTTCGGGAGACCATGATCGTTCCAATGCTCCATGAAATTGTTGCAATCAATCCAAGTACAACACCAAAAATATATCCGGCTTCCTGGTGATGAAAGGCACTATCATAAAACACAAATCCTATTCCGGCAATACCTAAAAAAAGGCCGATGAAGGTGAGTGGCTTTACTTTGTTTCTAAAAAAGAGCATTTCTATTATCACCACAAACAATGGAAACATTGCACCAATTAAAGCACCCAATCCACTGGAGATATAACGAATGCTCCATGTGCTCAATCCATTTGCTAAGATCAACAAAAAGACAGCGATCAATAATAATGATCTCAGTTGTGAAAGTTTTGGCCAGGGTTCACCCTTTAGTTTAAAGAAAATAATGAAGACCAGTCCAGCCGTTAATTGCCTGATCGCTGAGATCTGTAAACCCGGCACTTTCTCCACAGCAATCTTACTCGCAACCCAGGTGCTGCCCCAGATAAAACTGGTAGCACAAAGAGCTAAATAGGCTTTATGTTTATTGGTCAGGCTCAAATGGTGAATGGTCAGTGGTGAATAGTGAATTGAAAATTTACGACTGCATCAATGTTTAAAATGCCTCATTCCCGTCATCACCATGGCAAGTTTGTGCTGCACACAATAATCAATGCTGTCTTTGTCTCTGATAGATCCTCCAGGTTGAATAAATGCTTCTATGCCTTCTGCATGGGCCATCTGCACACAGTCATTAAAAGGAAAAAATGCATCGCTGGCAAGTACAGCACCTTTCAGATCAAAATTAAAATGTTTTGCTTTCTCCAATGAATGACGCAATGCATCTATCCTGCTGGTCTGTCCACATCCTTTTCCGATCAACTGTTTGTTCTTTACTAAAGCAATCGCATTACTTTTTAAATGTTTACATACTAGGTTGGCAAACTCAAGATCAGATTTCTCTTCAGATGTTGTATTTCTGCCGCCAACTTCTGTCCATTCTGTGTAACTGCCTTCATCTTTATTCTGCATTAACGTGCCGTTCAACAAAGATTTATATTGTTTGTACACCTGTTCAGGTTCTTCATTTAGTTGTAATAATATCCTGTTCTTTTTACCCTGTAAAATTTGCAGGGCATCGTCATCAAATGATCTTGCGATCAATACTTCAAAGAATATTTCATTGATGGCTTGTGCTGTTGCAGCATCAATTGCTGCATTGCAGGCCAACACTCCACCAAATGCACTTTCCGGATCACCGGCTAACGCTGCATCCCAACTTTCTTTTACTGATGTTCTTGAAGCAATACCGCAAACATTTGTGTGCTTAATGATGGCAAATGTGGTTTCACTGAATTCTGTTATCAGTTGTATCGCTGCATCAACGTCTACCAGGTTATTGTACGATAGTTCTTTACCATGTAATTGAGTAAAAACTTTGCTCAAGTCACCATGAAACATTGCCTGCTGGTGAGGATTCTCGCCATACCTCAATGCCTTGGCATCCTTTGCAGTAATATGGTGTAATGAAGAAAGCGGGTTAAAATAATTACTGATAGCTATATCATAATACATCACCACTTCAAATGCTCTTGCAGCAAATGCTTTACGCTGTTCAATTGTAGTGCTTCCTTTCTGATCCGTTAATAAATTTTCCAGCATTTCGTACTGAGCTTTATCAGCAACCACCAGTACATCTTTATGATTTTTTGCTGCAGCTCTTATCATTGATGGACCACCAATGTCAACTTTTTCAATAATGGAAGCTTCATCTTTTGTATTCCTCAGCGTTTCTTCAAAAGGGTAGAGGTCAACGATCACTAAGTCAATTTCAGGAATATTGTACTGCTCCATTTCCTTTACATCCTGTGCTTCTGCTCTTCTGCCGAGAATTCCACCAAACACAACAGGGTGAAGTGTTTTAACTCTGCCACCTAAAATCGAAGGATAGGTAGTTAAACTTTCCACTGCTACACAGGGAATATTATGTTGTTGTAAAAAATCCTGCGTACCACCTGTGGAGTATATAGTGATGCCAAGCTCATGAAGTTTCTTGCCGATCAGATCAATTCCATCTTTGTAGAAAACTGAAATAAGGGCAGACTGTATTTTCTTATGCATTGCCTGTGAAGATTAGTTGACCAATACCTTTTGTCGATTAAAGATCCATTTCAAAAGCACCTTGTTCAGGTACAGAATAATGCCGCAAATGTAGGCTGTCGCAATCTTTTTTCCAGAGCCGAATTTTCCAGAGGGGATTTGTAGCATCAAACACAAGTAAATTGAAGTTATAGTGATCTCTCAGCTGGTTAATGTAAAGTTTTGGATTCTTAGTGATAATGATCACATCTGCTGGAGTTTTCTCCACCGGTTTTTCATAGGGCAAGGGATGATCTAAGACGATGATATTCTTTGATGAGCTATTTATTAAGTTCTCATTGATAACAACTGATTTCAAAATGCCTGGACTCATTCGATTTACTATTCGTGATGGCCTCAGGTGAAAGTTTCTTAAAAATCCTTCTTCCAACAATGAAGAGTCTCCATAAAAAAGGTAATTACGTCCTTCTACTACATCTATGGCAGTATGTTTCGGTACATTGTAAACGATCAGCTTTTGCTGTTGGTTCACCTGCATGATATCTATACTTCGCAAACCTATATAGCCAATGATTGATAATACGGATACAAACAACATTTGTTTATTTCGATTTAGCAGCCAGATTGATCCGAATATGATAGCTCCAAAAATGAAGATTGCTTGCGGAATGGTGATTTGTATTCCATCAGTAACAGCCCATGGAATTCTATCAGTTCGTTCTATGAATGAATTCATCAGCCATATCATCCCTTCAACTGCTTTGCCCCACATTTCAGCCAAGAATGGCACAAATGAAATCATCAACAGGAATATCTCGGCGAAAAGTATCAATCCTGATAAGGGCACAATTATAATGTTGGTTAGCAGGAAGAGATTCGGAAACTGGTGAAAATGGTACAGTACAATAGGTAACGTTAATACCTGTGCTGCTAAACTGATGGCTGCCAACTTCCAGGTACCTGAGAGCAGTTTATTTTGAAAATAAAACCATCTGGTGATTGGCTTAGAAAAAGCCACAATACTCAATACCGCAGCAAACGACAACTGGAAACCTACATCCCAGAGAAAAAAAGGATTGATCAGTAGAAGTATAAATGCAGATGCCGCCAGGGTGTTGTAGATTGATGTTCTTCTTGACATGGATTCACCAATAATTATACAGGTAAACATTACAGCTGATCGTAAAATCGATGGAACAGCACCAGCAATAAAAGTGAACATCCATAGAACCAGCAGAATTGTTACTGGCTTTGTAAACCGGTTCCATTTTCTCTTTTTAAACAAACTGAACATCCAGGCCATCATTCCATAGATCATTCCGAGGTGTAATCCACTGATCGCTATAATGTGAACCACACCAGTATTGCTGTAAGATTGCACCAACTCCTTATCAAGATCATCCCTGTAGCCAATGAGTAAAGCTTCTGCAACAGCTACTTCATTTTTTTCTTTGATGTACTTTCTTAAGGTTGATAAAACCCATAACCTGGAGTTGATGAGTGATTGGCTGAACCAGTTGGTTTTTGTAACTGGCAGGATTTTGTAATCACCCGCTTTTAAAAATGCCTGGTGATAGATATCCTGGAAGGCACAATATCTTTTGTAATCAAATCCACCAGGGTTTCCCGAATTGGTTATTGGCTGAAGCGGTTTAGTAATGATTATCTGCGATCCATAATTTAGCTCCGGTTTTGAACTGTCTTTTTGAAAGTAAAGAAGCATGTCCCCATTTACCACTCTAATAGAATCGTTTATAACGATGCTCTCAATTTTGGCAAGGACTTTATAGGATTTTGGTTTTTCAACCAATGGCTCCTGGATGGTAACGATTACAGCATCATTTTTAGCATCATAATGATGATTGATCCAGGAGGGATCATTTTCAATATCGCTGGAATTCACCAGGATTGTCCCTATCGCCAGGAATAAAATATTAAATGCAATACCTGGAATCCACCTCAGAAAGTAAAGCTTCGGCAATGTGAGTGCTTTTGACAGCAGTATTAGAACGATTACAATTATTGCGCTCCACCAGATCCATCCAGCAGGAATTTGAAAATAAAACTGCAACAGAATTCCGCCGATCAAAGGAAGTAATATCCTCAGAAAAGGTGTTTGTTTCCAGACTGGTAACCCAAACTGCTGCATTGCTAAATTTAATTCGTCAATTTCAACGTTGCAAGCTTTGTGAGAAAATTGATTCTGCCTTTAGTCATTTTCTTGTAGGTTTGCGAAATCTTTCGCTGAAAATGAGTCAAACGCTTTCTTCAAACGAATCAATTCCATCGCAACGTAAAAAAGTAATTGTTCTTGGCAGTGGTCCTAATAGAATAGGCCAGGGAATCGAGTTTGATTATTGTTGTGTTCATGGACTTCTGGCTATAAAAGAATGTGGTTATGAGGCCATTATGGTAAACTGTAACCCTGAAACAGTGAGTACAGATTTCGACATGGCCGATAAACTCTATTTCGAACCCGTTTACTGGGAACATCTTTGGGAGATCGTTGAGCTCGAAAAACCTGAAGGTATAATTGTTCAGCTTGGTGGACAAACAGCCCTGAAACTTGCTAAAAGATTACATGCAAAAGGCATCAAGATTATAGGAACGTCTTATGATAATATGGATATAGCCGAAGATCGTGGCCGTTTTAGTGACCTGCTGAAAGAGCTTGACATTCCTTATCCCGAATACGGCACTGCTTACTCTGCAGATGAAGCAATAGATGTTGCAAATAAAGTGGGTTACCCGGTATTGGTTCGTCCGAGTTATGTTTTAGGTGGACAAAGAATGAGGATCGTTATTAATGACGAAGAAGTTGAAAAAGCAGTCATCAGTTTATTGAAACATATTCCCGGCAATAAAATTCTGATCGATCATTTTCTTGATCGGTGCCAGGAAGCTGAAATCGATGCCATTTATGATGGTGAATCATTTCATGTAATGGGTGTGATGGAACATATTGAGCCAGCCGGAATTCATAGTGGTGATAGTAATGCCGTACTTCCTGCTTTTAATCTTACGCCATTGATCGTTGAAACAATGGAAAAGTATGCTGAGAAGATAGCAAGAGCTTTAGATATCAGAGGACTGATCAACATACAATTTGCTATTAAGAATGGAACCGTTTATGTGATTGAAGCAAACCCGAGGGCTTCAAGAACAACTCCATTCATTGCCAAAGCTTATGGCATACCTTACCTGAATGTTGCTACTAAAGTAATGTTGGGTGCAGCTAAACTCAAGGATTTTACGTTTGAAAAGAAACTACAGGGTTATGCTATCAAAGAGCCTGTATTCAGCTTTGATAAATTTCCCGGCGTAAATAAAGAGTTAGGTCCAGAGATGAAGAGCACAGGTGAAGCGATACGTTTCATAAAAGATCTGCATGATCCATACTTCAGACAGTTATACAAGGAAAGAAGTATGCACCTGAGTAAGTAAACAGCTTATCGCAATACAGTAATAGCTCCTCGTTTTCTGTAGAAGTCGTTATTATTATTGTTCACCAGTTCCATGATCCAATAATAGGTTCCTACAGGAACATCTTTACCGTTTTTGGTACCGAACCAATATTCAAAAGGATCTTTTGTTTCAAACATCAAGCGTCCCCACCTGTCATAAACCCTGAAGGTTTTGAATGTGATGGTTCCATAAACATTAATTCGAAATCCATCATTTACTCCATCTTTATTCGGAGAAAATGCGTTGGGATATTCGATCACAGGATGATATGGTGTAATGATATTTACATTCACCGGTAACACCAGTTCGCATCCAGCTGTATCGGTTGCTTTTATATAATAAGTTCCACCATTATTAATTGCTGAAGGTGCCAGGATCTCTTTTGTGGCTTGTGGATCTGACCAATAGCTGTACGTTAACAAGTTCTGTGTTGATGAAACAACGTCTGTAATACTGATCGTATGTGGTGCAGTAACAGAAGCAGGATCGGAAATGCTGAAGACCGGTGCAGGTTTGATTGTTACATCTACCGGTTTAATAAAAGCACAACCACTGTTGATGGTTCCTTTAATATAATATCTGCCGCTTTGGGTAATGCTTGTTGGATTTGATAGTGGTAAAGTACCAGCAGCATCCTCCCATTGCGAAAATTCAAACACGGGTATACTTCCTGCGGTAACATCATAACTTGTAAGGTCTGCTGCTCCGCAAGTAATCACAGGCTGAGTTAACAATGCATCTGAGGTCCATACTTGCACATACACAGGTGCGATATGTGAGCACACATTATTGGCAGCCTTAATAAAAAATGTACCTGTAGTGTCAATTGCTGTTGGATTCGTTAATGGAATGGTGGCCTGTTGATCTTGCCAGTACGATAAGTTAAGTGTAGGATCACTTCCGTTTGTAATAGCCGGAACAGTGATATCAACGGTGTTTGGAAAACAAACTGAAGCAGGTTCATGCACAATCAAAGCCTGTTCGTTAAATCTAACAGTTATCGGTTCGGTTTCTGTACATCCTGCAGCATTCACCGCTTTTACATAGAATGTTCCTTCGGTTGTTACATAGCTGGGCGAAGGAAGATATTGTTGTGTGGTTGAATCGAGGAAGTAAGAAAATTCAAGTCCGTTTGTTCCCTGCCATAACGATCTTACAGTAAGATCAGCAGGGAAACCGGCACAACTATTTAGCGTGTCTTGCATGTTGAAACTAAATGCCTCATTGGATAATTCTATCGTGGTGTACAACGTATCCGGACAACCAACTCCGGGATACGGCTTTATGATCAACGCAAATTCAGTTCCTACAGGAGGAATAGGATCGAGGTGAAGCGTGTTTTTGATTCCAAGGAGTGTTGAAAAATCAGGTGTGTACCATTCATACTCCATAAAGCCATAAGGGGCTGTTAATGTAGTTGATGCCGATCCGTTGCAGTAAACATTTCCGGTTATTGGGGAAGTGCAGTTTTCGTTCACATCAAGATAAGCATAGCCAAAATGTCCACCTCTTGTACAGTCATTTACTGTAAACTCAAGGGTGATCGTTTTTCCTGCACAATCATATAATTTAACCGTAACCGGTGACCAGGGTTTGAAATACACTCCTTGTCCTTCGTTGGATAATTCAAAACCAGGCAATCCTGATGAAGCCACGTATTCAAATGAACCGCAACCTAAATATTCACCAGCTGTTTGATCATATACTCTTGAAGTAAATTTCGGTTGTTCTTCCGGCAGATGCCCCGGATTTTGAAATACGATTGCGTAGTTGTAGATAATACTGTATTCATCTTTATCAGCCGGAACGGTAAAAGTATAGGAGACACGATCTGCTTCTGCATTAACATTGCTGTTGCCAAGTTGGATGGAATAATTACTTCCGTTTGGACAGTTTACCGGGAATTTACCATAAAAATCAAGGGCAGGGGGAGTAGTTTTAGAAATGATCGTGTGCCTGTTACTCAAAGGATTTGGCCCTGTAAGACCAACAATTCCATTCACAGGATTCACAAAGCCTCCAAAGCAATCCCAGTTCGTGAAACTTCCATGCTCAAATCCAATATTATCCGGGCAACTGCTTTGAGCTTTTGCAGTTGTATAAGATAGGGTAAATGCTATCAGAAAACAGGTGATGATCCTAGACGTTCCTCTCATAAAAAATAGGCAATGAATATAGAGCTTGTTTTTCTAATTTTCGTTGCTTTTATATGAACGGATTACCAGTTTCACAGTATTTTCTATCCATGTTATTCTGCCATCCCATCAGCTTTCCACTGTTTGAAAACATTGATGGTACTGTCACCGAGTTTCGGCTTCTTAAAAGGCATGTAACCTTTTTCACCAGGGTTTAATTCTATTCTTCTGATGATGTCATCTATATGATCTTTTACAGATGTATAATTATTCAGTGCTTCAACCTTTCCACCTTTGTCAGGAAAATGGCATGGAGTACATTTAACTGCCATGATTGGTTGCACATCTGCTGTATAAGTAAGTTTTTTCGTAGCTGTTACGGCTTTTGTAGATCGGCAATGCGTAAAAAGGAAAATCGTAGTGGCAAAAGCTGTAAAAAGCAGGAGTTTTTTCATTATGCGAGGTTTTGAAATATAAATATAACTGAACCTCAATAAAGTGGAATGTAATTGTATGAGTGGGTAAAATCAGACTCTCTTCCAAACCTCGGTCCTGCCAAGTAAAGAGATACCGATATAGCCTCTTACTTTCATCGTGTTTTTATTGGGCAGGCTTATTTTGCAGCTATATTCTTTACCACTGGAAGGATCATAGATTTCACCGGATGTCCATTGTCCATCTTCGAAAACAAAATCCCTGAGTACAACCAGTCCAACAACATTATTTTTTCTTTTGGTGGGATCCGGATTGTGTTTATCCACTTTAGGCTTACCATCTTTTAATGGTTCCTTTAGCCAAATGATCTTTCCATAGTATTTATGATTGGCTTTGTAGATATGGATCTTTGCTTTGTTTTCCGATGCAACCCATGTTCCGATAATGTCATCGGCATTTGTCTTTTGTGCAAAAGAGAAAGTTGAAACAAGCATAAAAGACAGGAATAGTAAAGATTGGATTTTCATAATGGACTTCCCTTATTTTAAAGAGTATCAATTTAAACAAAGCATTGCAAATAAAGCACCAGCAGTTGGCTGTGGGATGACTTTTTTTGTAAATCATAACAGAAAAGAGACGTTTTTCTAAATTAACTTCAATTATGCTACGCTTCTTCTTTGTTTTATTGCTTTTCTATGGAACTGCAAATGCACAGCAACCATATCCTCCTACACCGGAAAAGATGTATGGCCAACTTTTTATTGATGTGCAGAACAGCAGAATTTTTAATGACAGCAAAACTTTTGTTGACTGTATTCCGCTTATTGCAACGGAAGAGATTGTTGCGAGGTATGAATCAGAAGTACAGAAAAAAGGGTTTAATCTTAAATCCTTTGTGATGCAGTATTTTAAACTTCCCTCTTTACCTCCTTCATTCACATCAAGTAGTAAAGACATACGAGCGCATATCAATGGTCTATGGTCGGTATTAACAAGATCGGCCGATACACTTAATGATCGAAGTTCGTTGTTGCCATTACCTCATCCGTATATTGTTCCGGGAGGAAGGTTCAGGGAAATTTATTACTGGGATTCTTATTTCACCATGTTGGGTTTAAAAGAAAGCGGACAGTATGAAATGATGGAGAACATGGTAAAGAATTTTGCTCACCTCATCAATCAATACGGTCATATTCCAAATGGTAACAGATCGTATTATTTGAGCAGGTCTCAGCCGCCATTTTTTAGCCTGATGGTGGAATTATTGGCATCAGTCAAAGGCATCTCTGTATATGCTGAATATATCGATGAAATGAAAGCTGAGATGGATTATTGGAGTGAGCAAAGTGGAGATGAAGGGTTAAGTTATAGGGATGAATTATCTGTTCCACGGCAGGAGAGTTATTTTGAAGATGACTCAACAGCTAACTATGCTGTAATGGAGTTTAGAAAAGTAGTAAGATTTGCTGATAGTAATCGGTTAAATAGAGCAGTAGACTCTATATATGCTTCTGTATGCAACAACCTCAGGTCTGCTGCAGCCAGTGGTTGGGATTTTAGCAGTCGTTGGATGAAAGGTGAAGCACTTCATACGACTGATATCAATAATATTCTGCCGGTAGATTTGAATACATTGAGTTTTGGAGGCCTGCAGCTCATACTGTATAAAGCGAATGCTTCGATTGATGGCAGAAGCATGAACGAAATGAATGCAAAATTTACCATCCCCATTTTGAAAGAACAATTCTTTAACGAAAAACTTGGGTGGTACTGTGATTTTGATTTGGAAACAAAGCAAGTAATGAACAATCCAACTTTAGCAGGTATGTATCCACTCTTTTTTAAACTGGCTGATGAAAAGGAAGTACCTCGGATCGTTGAATTTTTGAAGCAACACTTTTTAAAGGATGGGGGTGTGGTTACTTCACTTAAAACAACAGGGCAACAATGGGATGCACCAAATGGATGGGCTCCTTTACAATGGATCACCATCATCGGGCTTGAAAATTATGGTTACCATGAGCTGGCAAAAGAAATAGCCACTAGATGGGTGAACCTGAATAAGAAAGTATTTGCTGAATCGGGTAAGTTGATGGAGAAATATGATGTAATTGATATTAATAAGCCTGCAGGTGGTGGAGAGTATCCATCGCAGGATGGATTTGGATGGACCAATGGTGTGTTACTGGCATTGATGAATATCTATGGTTTGTAGATCCCTCTATAAATTAAAGACCAACGACAGGAGTAATCCTTCGTTATCCTGCACAATTGTTCTGTCATTGATTCTTCTTCCCTGAATTACAGTCTGAGAAAGATACCCGGCTTCAAGATTCACCTTATCGTTTATCCTGCTACCAATTAAAAACATCAGCCTGTTTTGATCCAGCAGGTTAACGCCTGCATTTTTGCCTGCATTGATAAACAATTCATCAGCTGCTGCCGCATAAAAGTTTCCTGATTTTGTTATGGGATGTTGTAATCTTAATAAATACCGGAATCGATGACTGAACAACCAACTCTCTATTTTTCTTTCAATGGCAGCTTCTCTTCTTCCAAGCCAGCGTTGCTCTATTCTTAGCCTTTGAGTGATGGAAAGTTTGCTAAAGTTATTTTTCAAAACGATCTGCTCATGTAACCTGTGTTCAGGAAAAGTTCCATTAGCGGCAATGGGATAATCACCATAGGTAAACGTCTCTATCCATCCATACCCTGCAGCAATTGAAACCTGGCTATTAATTTTATATTGAAGTGCTGCTCTTAATAAACTTTGTTGCCAGTTTTTAAAACCATCTGTTCTTCGCCATTGGTATTCTGCCAGCACATCGTATTTCTTATTTAGTGAAATAGTTATATGTGCCTGCGGCCACATAATAGTATTGTAATCTTTCAATCTATCATTCTGTGCAAGAGCAGCAGTGAAGCAAAAAAGGAATAAAACAGTGGTTAGCAATTTCATGATCAGTCAAATAAAAGTAAAGGAGCTGCTTAGAAAAGCAGCTCCTGGCAGGTTGTTTAAACCAAAGTTTCTTCTAGTTTTTGTATGCCTTTCAGTTGGTCTATGGGTTCAAAAAATTCAACCTTACCTATAGCTACGTCGTACATTGCTCCTACAATTTCAATCTCACCGTTTGAAATCATTTCCCTGATGATACTGCTTCTTTCTATGATTGCATTTACGTTCTGGTGGATATTTATCGTGGCTACCTTCTCTACAAATTCAGGGTTAGCAGCGGTGCGATTTTCCTTAGTAGATTTTTCCGCTTCGATGGCTGGTTCGATTTTGCTGAGTAATCCTGAAAGCTTACCAAGCTTCACATGGTCACACGCTCCTTTTATTGCTCCGCATTTCGAGTGACCCAACACAACAATGATTTTTGCGCCAGCTACTTTACAGCCAAATTCCATGCTGCCGATGATGTCATCATTTACAACATTACCTGCTATCCTGATGCTGAATATGTCTCCCAATCCCTGGTCAAACACAAGTTCTGCAGAGGTTCGGCTGTCAATACAGCTCAGCACTACTGCGAAAGGCCATTGGCCGTCTCGTGTTTCATTCACTTGTTGTAACAGGTTCCTGTTGATTTTAAGATTATTTACAAACCTTTCATTGCCCTCTCGCAATATGTCTAATGCCTGTTGAGGAGTAATATTCTGTTGCAATTCTTTATTAAATGTTCTCATGATTAATATTTTTAATGATGAATACTAAGCAGCAGTTGTAGCTTTTGATTTGTTAAGAATAAGAGGCATTTCTTCAGAGTGAACATTGTGTGTGTTGACAACACCATATTTTTCTTTAAACCCAATGAGTATGCAGGTGATGTTCTTTTCTTTAGCCCTTATGTCGTTGAATTCTCTTATGATTTCCAATACATCGAAATCTACATATTGTGTTTCTGAGGCATCAATCAAAACAGTTGAATTTTCGGGCATGTGATCTAAAGTAATTTTGATACTGCCTTTGTTGAGGAAAGAAACTTCTTCAGACAAATGAATACGAATGATTTCTCCTTCATGATGTTCTTCTTTGTGGAAGTAATATGAGTTTTTCATATTTCCATAAAGAATGGCAAAGATGCTGGTTCCAAGTCCCAAGGCTACACCTGTAAGAAGGTCGGTGAATACAATTGCAACCACCGTCACCATAAACGGTATCCATTGGAATTTTCCATTCATAAACATTTGTTTGAAAATGGAAATCTTTGCCAGCTTATAACCTGTCATTAACAACACTGCAGCCAATGCTCCTAGTGGAATCATGTTTAGAATTCCCGGTATAAAGAGGGTGCAAAGCAATATCAATGTACCATGCAGAATCGTAGACAATTTTGTTTTGGCACCTGAATTTAAATTGGCACTGCTTCGAACAATAACGCTGGTGATTGGTAAGCCACCCAGCAAGCCGGAAAGCATGTTGCCGATGCCTTGTGCTCTCAATTCACGGTTGGTATTTGTTACCCTTCTCTTCGGATCGATCTTATCGATGGCTTCAATACAAAGCAATGTCTCGATTGATGCAACTATGGCTATTGTAAAGCCTGTGATTATAACCTCACTATTGATCTTTGAAAAATCCGGAAATACCAGTAATCCTTTGAATTCATCAAAAGAATTTGCTACCGGAACTTTTACCAGGTGGTCACCTGTGATATACATTTCCGGGAGAAAAGCCAGGTACAGTTGATTAATGACGATAGCGACGATTACCACAACCAGGGCTCCGGGAACGAGTTTTAACTTGCTCATGAAAGGTTTCTCCCAGAGTATCAATATGGCTAGCGAAACCAACGTTACAATGGTAACCCCAATATCTATTCTTGATAGTGCCTCAGAAATAGCGGTAAAAATATTTCCGCCATCTGTTTGCCTGAAATCAAGCTGGCCTTCTGCGTTTTTATCAAATCCAAAGGCATGTGGTATCTGTGTAAGAATGATGAGAATGCCAATTGCTGTAAGCATTCCCTTAATAACATTGCCAGGAATATAATTGGCAACGATTCCTGCTTTTACAAAACCCAATACCAATTGTATCAATCCTGCCAGCACTACCGCAACAAGAAAGATATCAAAGGCTCCCAGCTTAGTGATGGACGCTAAAACTATTGCCGCCAAACCAGCTGCCGGTCCGCTTACACTTAAGTTTGAATTACTAAGTGAACCTACCACGATACCGCCAATGATACCAGCGATAAGACCCGAAAAAAATGGAGCTCCGGAAGCCAGTGCTATACCAAGACATAAAGGAACTGCCACTAAAAATACCACGATACTCGATGGTATATCGTTTCTAAGATTTGCAAATGCAGATCTTTTCATAAAGATTATGTTTAGATTGAAATAATAAATACATGCTTCTTCCCCGAGGTTTTTTGCCTCGTAGAAAAAGTGAACATTATTATATCATATCGGGCGGCAAAAATGGTGTGCCTACATAACCTTTCGAAAGAAAAATAAGATAACGCTGGCGTGAAGCCTTCAGAAGATCAGCGGTACTATGCTGATGAAAAGAGATGGAAGAAAAATAAGTATGTTTTAGATCCTGTTTAGCCTTAGCAGTAGGTTTTTCATCGTGTGTTTCTTCTTCTGCAACTAACGATTGAGTAAGGTTGAATTTAAAAGCAAAATACCCATGAGCCAAAGGACCCACGGCCATAAAGATGATCATTATCGTCATTAAGAATTTTGCCATTGCGAGTGCAAATATATATGCATGCAAAAATATTGCAAGCCTTACCTATAACATTTTTTGGTAAAGTTTTGATTGAGCGAGTGGAGAGAAATCCACATTTTGTTAAAAAGCGTCCAGTTAAGCACCTTCTGATACATCTTCATCATTGTTGTCGCTACTGCTCCAGTACTGATTTTCTTCATCACCTTCTCCTATTGCCTCATTCTTATTCTCTTCTACCATGTCCATGTCCAGATCATCACCACTTTCTACCTGGCCGGATCCAAAACTTTCTTCATTCAATTTCTCACCATCAAAATCCGTATCATCTAATCTCGCTTGTCTGAGACTGTCTTCATCGGGTGTTGGATAATACATATCATCGTCCAGCATCTTTTTCTCTTCAGCAGTAACATCGGCCTCAGTACCCATTTCAATTCCCAGATCGGTTTCCATCTCCCCCTCTGTACTCACAGGTAAAGTATCGTTTGTTCCTTCCGCTTCCATTCCGGGATTCAATCTATGTGCTGTAGTAGCATTGTGAAAATTGGGCAGGTTCTCTACATCTACATTTACTCTTTCCGCATCACTTCTACTGTCCATGATATCTTCAGTTTTTGAGTAATGAGGATAACCTGGAAATTCACTATTGTTTTGATCTGTATCTGTATTTTTTACAGGCTCATTCTCTTTTGTCTTCTGCTGTTCAGTTTTACCTGTATTTATTCTGGCCATGGTATCTTGTTTTCTTTAATAGCCTAAAACTTGTGCCGCATTATTGTCGGTTTGTTAAAAGGCAAATTAAATTCACAATGCAGTAGATAAAGTTACTTAATCATCACCATCACCTCTGTCGTTATTTCTATTGAACAACTGGAAAGTAGAACTGCCGAATTTATAACTGAAGGTTACCCGAAATGTTCTTACATTTCTTCTGTATGAATCCTGGAAAAAGCGATCCGTATCTATCACTGATCCCCATTTGTTCGACCAGAAAACATCATTCACACTAAAAGTGAGTGAAGCTTTTTTTTCTTTCAGAAAATCTTTTCTTATAGCCAGGTCAGTACTATACTGAGCCACCCTTTTTCCCTGTGGAATGATCTCAGGCGATTCATATTCCGTTATCACCTGGAAGCCAAGATTATTGAAGAGTTTTGAACGTTCCGTTTCGATCTTGTAGTTTACAATAAGCTTTGCCTCCCAGTTAAAACCTTCATTATTCAGGTTTAATTTATTGTTCCCGGCAATTACTTTCCTGTATTGCAGATCAACTGAAGGGGTGATGTCGAAGTTCTTTGTGAACTTATGCTGCAAAATAAACTCAGCACCCATTCGATTGGTAGCAGTTGCATTGATGAATGTATTGAGAACAGCGTTAGGATCTACTGCTGCATTATTTAATTGCTGGTATTGAGCCCCAGTAATCGTATCGCTATACCTGGTGATATCTCCCTGGTTATTTCTGTAGTAAATGGATGTTAGAAAATCTCCCTTCTCATACTTCCTGTTGTAATTAAATTCAAAGGAGTTGGTGAATTCAGGACGAAGTGCAGGATTACCAATACTTACATTCACCGGATCACTGATATTGAGAAATGGGTTTAATTGCCAGAAATTAGGTCGGCGTATTCTTCTTGAATAATTTAACTGTACATCTGTATTATCATTGATTGCTTTCGTTAGGAATAAGCTTGGAAACAAGGCATCAAACAATCCTTTAAAGTTTTCAGGATAATTATACCCAAATGATTCGCCGCTATTCAGCAGCTTTCCGTTGAAGGAAGATGCTTCAGCTCTTAACCCTGCCTGGTATGAGAATGTTTTTGAGAATTTATTTGAATAGGTAACATAAGCTGCATTTACTATTTCCCTGTATTCGATATTATTACTTAAGGGAAGAATTGTTTCAATGCCACCATTTTTTGCTACAGCCATAAACCTGCTGCTGAAGTTGTTAATATAGCTGCGAACACCTGTTTCAAATTTTCCATCTTCACCAATAGGGTCTGCAAAATCCAATTGAAACGTTACCTGGTTGTTATTATTACTTCCGGAATTATTGACTGTTGTTGGCGTGTTATAAAGGCTGCCATCGGGAAAAAAGAATGCATTATATATGTCTGAAAAATTATTGCCCCTACCATAATTGTAATTGACATTGGCAGTCAGTTCCTTTCCCTGCTCAGGGAATTTATGGGTGAAGTTGAGCTGTGTATTATATCGCTTGAATTCAGAATTGCTCTCAGATAACCTGTCGCCATATCTTTCTAATACGTTATTAATGTTACGATATTCCTGGTCCTGGGTTTCAGAATTTCTGAACCTGCCGTCTACAATATTTTGGGAGAGTGAAACTGTATTCCGATTATCCAGAAAATAGTCGAGGCCAAAACGAAATGACATGAACTTACGGTTTCGTTCTTCATTTGAGTATTGGTTAAAGTAATCTGATACCACTCCGTTTTCTTTGTTTTGTCTTAATGTTCTTCCTTCGGCAATTCCACCACTCTGGTTAAAATTTCCGCTGAGAAAAACATTGATCTTGCCCTGCCTTGTATTGAGGTTTACGCTTCCATTTAATATATCAGGATATCCTGCCCCAACAGATGCAATACCATTCAATCCTACTCTGCGGTTTTTCTTTAAGATGATGTTGATAATGCCGGCTGTACTGGCTGCATCAAATTTCGCAGAAGGATTGGTGATCAGTTCAACTCTTTCGATATTATCAGCAGGTATCTGGTCGAGTGTTAAGATGGTTGGCCTGCCATCAATAAATATCTGTGGTGTATTGTTTCGTAGTGAAACATTTCCATCTACATCAACAGTGAGGGAAGGAATGTTCTTCATCACATCAACGGCCGTTCCACCTGCAGCAGTTAGACTTTTGTCAACATTGAAAACTCTTCTGTCAACTGCCATTTCCATTGCAGGTCTTGTTGAACTAACCGTTACTTCGGCCAACTGCTGTACATCTTCCAGCAAAGCAATATTTCCAAGGTCTTTTTCAATAAAATTTCCCTGTTCCCTTTTGCCAAAAACCACAAAATGGTTGGCACTGCCGAAGCCTATTGCAGCAATAAATAAACGAAAGCTATCAACAAATGGAAGGTCTGTGAATTGAAAGTCACCATTTACCTGGCTTACTTTTGCACGAATTAAACTGTCGGGTTTGTTTCCTGAATTTTCGGTTGCTACAATGTACAATTGCAATGAAGCTGCTTCAACAGCTTTTCCTGTTTTGTCAACGATCTTTCCATAAATACGGTTACTTGTTGCCTTAATAACAGGCGTCAAGGGATTTGGAATTTCTGGTTCCTCCTGGGAATAAGCAATAAAAATGGTAAGGCATCCTAATACTAAAAAAGTAAATCGTAGCATAATAAGAATTGAAGTATTGCCGATTGCTGCAAAACCGGTGCAATCATCGCTAAAAAAGCTGGTTGATTGGTCAAAGGTTGAAATAATTCACAAGCCATTAAGGGTAATTAAAATAAAATTAGATGATGAAAATGGTGAGAATTAGTAAAACCTAAGCATGCTTCAGTAAAAGATTTGTTACTGAGTAATTAAATGCTCAACCAGTGATGAGAATTATTCCATGTCAAAGAAAGTTATTGTTTGCCGAATGGTATATTGAACTCTCCTGTTATGCTCAGTTGCAGGGATCCACTTGGGTGATTTCTTGAAGATTTGTATTGCTGCTTTATCAAAATCCGGATGAAATGGTGTGTTTACATCTACCGCTGATATATTCCCATCTGCATCAATTGTTGCATTAATTACAACGACAGCCCTGTCCGCATTATCTATTTTGTAATCATCAGGAAACTGAAGGTGTTTTCGAACGTGTTTTTTCCACGCTTTTTCTCCACCGGGAAATACTGCAGGCTTATTTACATCGATTGTATCATCATGTTCATTTGTTTCTGTGAAATAGGAAACAGATATCAGTTCTCCATGATCATGTTCTTCACGAGCACTTAGTTTTCCATTGGTATGATAATATTTCCAGCTACCATTTTTTTTGCCTTTCGAATATGATCCGGTTGCTGAAACAGTTCCATCTGCAAACCAGTTGATATAAAAACCACTGCCGTCCATTTGATAAACTGCAGAATCTGAAAGTCGTCCATCAGGATACCAACTTAAAGAAATGCCGGCTGGATTACCTTTAATATACACTGTTGAATCGCTTAAACGGCCATTGGAATGATATCGTCTCCATATTCCCGTTTTTTTATTGTTTGAGTACCTTCCGGCCGAAGACAATTTTCCATTCGAATGAAAATAATAGAACTTTCCGTCCTTTATGCTGCAGGCACTGTCTTTAAAGTAACCATCCATCTGAAGCTTTTTCTCCCTTATATAAACATCTCTGCGATGCCATACTGAATCTTCTCTTTCGGTTATGGATAAAAATCTTGCATATGCTATAGTTGTTTCTTTCCAGTCGTAGGTATAATATTTTTTAATGGTTTGTGCCGATACGGTTAATGTTGACAATACCATTACAAAAAGTATTGTATTTTTCATATTATAAATATACTCCTGTCTGTTAGATCGCATAGAATGAAAGGTGTAACCTATTGTGTATTTAAATTATTATAGGGATTAATAACTGCAGCTTTTCCGAAACATAAACTGCTTTTATGTTTCTTTGCCGGCAGAACTACGAGATAATGTGGCATAAGATCGGTCAGCTAATTTTAAAGTATAAGCTTCCTTTATTAATAGTATTGCTAGCCTTAACTGCGGTGATGGGTTATTTCGCATCAAAAGTGCAGCTAAGCTATGAATTCACCAGGGCAATTCCTGTTGATAATCCAAAGTACCAGGATTTCCAGTCTTTTAAAGAAAGATTTGGAGATGATGGTGGTACCCTGGCCATAGGAGTTGAAAGTGATTCGTTTTATACTGTAAAGGTTTTTAATGCTGTTGGAAAGCTGCATAAAGAATTGAAAACTATTGTTGGGGTTGAAGATATACTAAGTATTCCCGAAGCTGTAGTGTTAATGAAAGACAGTGCAGAAAAGCTTAACCCCGTAAAAATATTTTCGTATCCGTTTACCACCCAACTACAATTAGATAGCGCCAAAAGCGTTTTCGAAAATCTTCCATTTTATAATGGTTTATTATATAATGCCCAAACCGGTGCTTATTTGCTGGGGGTAAGGGTTAATAAAGATACCATCAACAGTAAGAGTCGTACGAGGCTGGTGAATGATGTGATGGCTAAGGTTGAAACCTTTGAAAAAGAAACCGGCATTGAAACCAAAGTGAGCGGGTTGCCATTTATCAGAACAGAAGTAGGTAACAGGATCAAAGATGAAATGAATTGGTTCCTTATCGGTTCTCTTTTATTGAGTGCCGTTACATTACTACTTTTTTTTCGCTCATTCAGTGCTATGATGATCAGCCTTGTGGTTGTATTGATTGGTGTGGTTTGGAGCCTGGGCACAATTGTTTTGTTGGGCTACAAGATCACACTGCTGATTGCATTGATACCACCTTTGATTGTTGTGATTGGAGTGCCGAATTGCATTTACTTTCTTAATAAATACCATTCATCTTACAGGCAAACGAATGATAAAAAGCAGGCATTGATAACGATGGTTGGCAGAATGGGAATTGTTACCTTATTCTGCAATATTGCTGCAGCTGTGGGCTTTGCCGTTTTTTCACTAACAAAAAGTGCATTGTTATATGAATTCGGAGCAGTAGCCGGTATCAACATTATGGCCTTGTTCTTTATATCACTGATTTTTATTCCTGCAGTGCTTGCCTATCTTCCTGCACCAAAACCCAGGCATACAAGATATCTTGATAATAAATTGCTCGAAAGATTCCTCATCAAAATTGAGCGTTGGACAATTAATAACAAGAAAACGGTTTATGGAATTACAACAGTGCTCGTCTTGTTTGCCATTTCAGGTTTGTTCAAATTAAAGAGTGAAGGTTTTATTGTTGATGATCTTCCAAAGAACGATAAAACATATACAGACCTGAAATGGTTCGAAACCAATTTTCATGGCGTGATGCCTTTAGAGGTAGTAGTTGATACAAAGAAAAAGAATGGCGTATTGGCTAGTGATATGGAAGTATTGCTGGATATTGAAGAGTTCTCTTCTATTGTGGGCGAGATGCCAGAGACTGCAAGGCCTTTGAGTTTAGTGGAGGGGTTGAAATTTTTTAACCAGGCTTATTATGATAATGACAGTTCGAGTTATGCTTTACCGATCACCATTCCAGGATCATTGCGAAATGCACTGCGAGCCAAAAACGATTCTGTAAAAGAAACGGGGCTCACTAAATTAATGACGTCTTTTGTTGGCAGAGATAGTTTAAGTGTAGCAAGAATCAGTGTTACGATGAAAGACATTGGCAGTGCAAGATTGCCTGTTTTTTTAGATACACTTCAAAAAGTTGCCAATTCCACTTTTGATATCTCAAAGTATGATGTAACATTTACTGGCACCAGTGTTACATTTTTAGAAGGAGTGAGTTTCATCATCAAAGGACTGCGTGAGAGTATTTTCTGGGCTTTTGTGCTGATTGCAGTTTGTATGTTATATTTATTCAGGTCAGTGAGAATACTTATCTGTTCACTTATTCCGAATGTAATTCCGCTGTTACTTACCGCAGGATTAATGGGATGGATCGGTGTTCCGTTAAAGCCATCTACTGTTCTTATCTTTAGTATTGCCCTGGGAATTGCAATTGATATCACCATTCGATTCCTTGTAAACTACAAACAGGAACTTCCTTTGTATAATTATAATGTGCAGCATACACTGGTTCAAACCATACGTCATACAGGACTAAGTATCATTTATACTTCACTCGTATTGATAGCAGGTTTTATCATCTTTTGCTTCAGCGAGTTTGGTGGAACAAAAGCACTAGGATGGCTGGTTTCACTTACACTTTTAGTAGGCACACTTACCAATCTTATATTATTACCTGTTTTAATATTAGGTATTCACAGGTCAGGGAAAGCTGTTCACCGACAGAAATAATTAAAATTTTTTTAACAGAAACAGCGTTTTGTGTTTTCATGTTGCCTATCTTAGTTTTCACTTAAACTTAAATGCACATGAGAAAACTTTTTACGCTGCTTGCAGCGATTGTCCTGCTATGTGGGCAACTCGCAGCACAAAGTAACCGAACTGTAAAGGGGAAGGTTACAGATGAAAAAGGCCTCCCATTATCAGGAGTAACCGTTTCGGCGGTTGGAACCAACCGTAAGGTTGCAACAGACAAAGATGGCAATTTCGCTATCGAAATCACAAGTAAAGTACGTTCACTCCAATTCTCTTATGTAGGGTTTTCCCTGCAGGAAGTGTCCGTTGCTGATGCCTCAACAGTAGATGTTACCATTAATCTTAAAGCGGAAGATGCTTCGCTTACAGAGGTAGTGGTAGTTGGTTATGGTACACAGCGAAGAAAAGATGTAACAGCAAGTGTTGCCACTGTAAAAGGGGCTGCTGTGGCTGACAAGCCTGTACAGAGTTTCGACCAGGCTTTGGCTGGTAGAGCAACAGGTGTGCAGATCACTGTTCCAAATGGTGTATTGAATGCACCTCCGGTATTTCGTATCAGGGGTACCAACTCTATTTCTCTCAGCTCATATCCTTTGATCATTGTTGATGGTGTTCCATCATTTACAGGAGATGTAAGTAGCACGAATGCTGCCGGTAACGTATTGGCAAGCATCAACCCTAACGACATTGAGAATATCGACATCGCAAAAGATGCAGCTGCAACAGCTATCTATGGTAGCCGTGCTGCTAATGGTGTTGTGTTCATTACTACCAAGAAAGGCCGTTCAGGCCCTGCAAAGGTTAGCTATAATGGTTCTGTTAGCTGGACTTCTGTTTTCAGAATGCCTGAAGTGTTAAATGCTCAGCAGTACACTGATTACAAGAACATGGCTGCTACAAACAACCAGAATCTCAATACTACTAATCCTGCAGGTGCTGGTTATACCAAGTTTGCTATGATGAATGGTCCTGATGGTCAGCCGGTGAATACAAACTGGGCTGATGTTGTTTATCGCACAGGATTTTCACACAACCATAATGTGAATGTGTCTGGTGGTAATGATAATACCACTTACTATTTTTCTGTAGGTTATACAGACCAGGAAGGTTTCATCAGGAAAAATGAATTTAAGCGTACAAACGTTTTATTCAACATCGACAGCAGGTTCAATAAAGTATTGTCTGTTGGTGGTAAAATATCTTATTCTAATGAAAAGAACTTAGCTGCTTCAAGCTCTGGATCTTTACCTGGTGAAGGATTCTCTACAGCAGGTGTTGGCCGTCTTGTTTTAGTAAATGCTCCCAATGTTGGTGTTTACAAAAATGATGGCACATACAATATTGCTGCCAACGGAACGATTGGTACAGGAGCAAATTCTGTAGCACAGGTTGGTTTTTCAAACCCACAGGTTTTGTTTGACCTCAATCGTTCTAATAATGAAATTCAGCACATTCAAACAAGTGCTTATATCCAGGCTAAGCCATTTAGCTGGTTAACTCTGAAATCTCTATACGGCATTGATTACATATTCGCCGATAATGATATCTTCTGGAATCCTATTCACGGTGATGGTTTCGCCGCAGGCGGACAAGCATTTGTAAACTATGGTGAGAATAAAAGATGGACTTGGTCTAATACCATACAGGCAGATTATAGCTTTCGGAATCAACATAACTTTGGCTTGTTGATCGGTAATGAGCAGGACAGGCGTACATTTAAAGGATACGGAATTAACCGCCAAACGCTTTCTGACCCTGCGGCTACATCAGTTCAGGCTGGTTATGTAACAAATAATCCAACCGGAATGGGCTCCGGAGAAAATTATTTGTTATCAATGTTTGGTCGCTTGAATTATGACTATAATAAAAAGTATTATCTAAGTGCGAATGTTAGGCAGGATGAATATTCTGCTTTTGCTGATAAGGCCGAAGTATTTTGGGGAGCTTCTCTTGGATGGGAAATTGCACAAGAAAAATTCTGGCAACAGGCCAAATTGGATAGATTATTTACAAACTTCAGGCTAAGAGGTAGTTATGGTAAAGTAGGTAACTTCTTAGGTATTGGTGATTTTCCATCACTATCCCTTTACGGATCTAGCTTATATGGAGGAAATCCAACTCTATCATTCAACCAGGCCGGTAATCCAGACCTTACATGGGAAATCAGTTACAAAACAGATTTTGGTGTAAGTTTTGGCATGTTAAAGAACAGGATACAGGTTGATATGGCTTATTATAATAATGATATATCAGACCTGATTTTGTTTGTACCTCAATCGCCTTCTGCCGGGTTGCCTAATGCAATCCCTCTTAACGTAGGCACCATGTTCAACAAAGGAATTGAGTTCCAGATTAGTGCCACTCCTATACAATTCAAAGATTTTAGCTGGACATCGACATTCAATCTTACTACAAACAAGTCAGAGGTAACGTCTCTTGCTCCAGGTTTGAATGAAATCTTAACTGCGACCTCAGGTCTGGAAACAGTGAGCCGTACTGCAGTTGGTTATTCACCAGGTTATCTTTGGGTAGTTAGAAATGGTGGTGTAGATCCAGCCACAGGCAGAAGAATACTATTGAACCAGGCTGGTCAGCAAATACTTTATCAGTTCGCACCACCGACAGGCCAGTTCAACTGGACCAACACTGATGGAACACGGTATAATAATCCGAATGGTACTGCAAGGTCAATTACCCAGGCGGCTGATGCGGTAATGTTTGCGAATGTTCTTCCAAGGCAGTTTGGTGGATGGGATAATACTTTCCGTTACAAAGGATTTGAATTGAATGCATTGTTGACATATCAGTTAGGTTTCTCTGTATACTATGGTACAAATGCGGGTTTACATGATCAGCGTTTCTGGAATAATCATATAGATGTATTAACTGCATGGAAGAAACCAGGTGATATTACAACAGTTCCGAGACCAGTTTATAATGACAACTTATCGAACGGTTCAGCTTTACCAATGTCCTACAATGTGTTCAAGGGTGATTTCGTAAAGCTGAAGAATCTTTCTATCGGTTATGCGATTCCTAAGTCACTACTTGACAGGGCAGGCATCAGAAGTGCAAGAGTATATGTTAGCGGTCAGAACCTTGCTATTATTACAGACTACCCAGGACCAGACCCTGAGGTATCCTCTAATGGTAATGGTAATACTAACCAGGGTATTGACAGAAATACAGTGCCGAATGCCAGAACATTCACTGTTGGATTAAACCTTGGCTTCTAATATTCAATTTAAAATCAAAGAAAATGAAACAAATTTCGAAATATATTTTATGCCTGGGAATGGGCGTTTCACTGCTCTCTTGCAAAAGAGAATTACTTGAGCCATTACCAGAGGCTACAGTTGCAGCGGAAGTATCCTTTGCTACCCCTGAAAGAGTATTGAACCAGGTTCGCGGCATGTATGCAGCATTCAAAAACGGTAACTTTTATGGTGGGCGATATGTAGTTTATGGAGACATAAGGGGCGAGAATTTCCTTAACGAAACAAGTAATCTTGTTACCGGTTTTGACGTTTGGGGATTGAATGCAACCAACACATCTCAAAACTCAGTTAAAAACCTCTGGTCGCAAGCTTATTTTACTATTAATTCTGCCAATTTATTTATTGATGGGATGGCTGCAAAAGGAACAGCAGTAGTCGGGGGTACATTATCTAATAATTACTTAGGCGAAGCTAGATTTATACGAGCTCTTAGCTATTATAGCTTGCTGCAATATTATGCGAGGCCTTATGCAGACGGCAATGGAAATAAACCTGGGTTACCACTTCGATTGAAAGGTATTAACACTCCTGGATTTTCTGACCTTGTTAGAAGTAGTGTAGCTGAAGTATATGCTCAAATTATTGCTGATCTTGATTTTGCAGAAGCTAACCTCCCTTTAGATTATGGTGCTACACAGGCAACGCTTCGAACCACTCGTGCACACAGAAATACAGCAATTGCCTTAAAAACAAGAGTTTACTTAAGTATAGGAGACTATGCTAAAGTTATAACTGAGGCCAACAAAATAGTCTCTGCAGCAGCGCCATTTACTGCAGCAACAGGTGTGCCTCATGCTTTGCAGTCTAATATTGCGAACGTATTCTCTAGCTATACTACAACCGAATCGATCCTTTCGATGCCTATGACAACTACGGCTGGTGATTTTCCTGGAACTCAAAATCAGCTTGCCTTTTATTTTTACCAGAATGGAAGTGCACCCGGTTCTGCAGAGTATAGATTAAATCCAGCAGGAATTCTTGGAAATACCAACTGGACTGCAGCGGATGCAAGAAGAACAGCCTTGACTTTAACCAATGGAGCAAAAGTATTCTTGGCTAAATATAAAACGCCAAGTCCTTATACTGATTATGTTCCTGTGATCCGTTATTCTGAAGTCATGCTGAACCTTGCAGAAGCATTAGCTAGAACAAATGCAGGTGTAGATGCAAGAGCATTGGCTTTAGTAAATGCCGTTCGTAAAAGATCTGATCCTGCTGTAACAATAGCTGCAGCAACACAGCAATCATTAATTGATGCTATTTTGCTGGAAAGACAAATTGAATTTCTTGGTGAAGGGTTAAGAAATAATGACCTGATGCGTTTATTGCAAACCATTCCTGCGAAAGGTTCAGCTCCTGCTGTAACACCTACAGGTGCTGGTTATATCTGGCCAATTTCATCTGATGAGTTATCATTGAATAAGTTAATGACAGACAACTAAGCACAAAACAGTTATGTTTTAAA
The DNA here is from genome assembly GCA_036676415.1 of Chitinophagaceae bacterium. Taxonomy (GTDB): domain Bacteria; phylum Bacteroidota; class Bacteroidia; order Chitinophagales; family Chitinophagaceae; genus JAEZDC01. The sequence goes on along the minus strand of JAKFCX010000047.1, from coordinate 56,516 downwards.
GGCTGCCCCGGAAGGGCAGCCTTTTTTGTGTAATAAACCGTCAGTAAACGGCAAAATGACAGTTTGGTTACATTTTAATGCAGCAATATTTCTTAACGAGATGTCAAATGAGTTTACTTTTCTGTTAATATTGCACACTTAAATTAAAAACTTAGAGACTTTATGAGAAAACTAGTCCTGCTTGTTTTGTGCATGGCCTTGACCGCCACCCAGTTATGGGCACAAACAAGAACGATAACCGGAAAGGTTACAGATGACAAGGGAGCTCCACTATCAGGAGCAACAGTTTCCGTACCAAATAGCAACATTAGAACAGCTACCGCGGCAGACGGAAGTTTTTCTATCAATGTTCCTGCTACTGCACGGTCACTGACAGTGAGTTATGTAGGTTTCGCAGATTTTTCTGCCCCTATCACGGCAACATCAACAACCGTTGATGTTAGTTTGGTTCCTTCCTCAGATTTGGAAGGTGTAGTAGTTACCGGTTATGGACGTACAAAACGTTCTACTTACTCTGGAGCTGCTGCTAAAGTTGATAGAAAGGCCATTGAAACGGTTCCTATGGCTTCCTTCGATCAGATTCTACAGGGTAGAGTGCCAGGTTTATTAGTCACTGCAGGATCAGGTCAGCCAGGTGCCTCTGCAAGAGTTCAGTTAAGAGGTGCTACTTCAATTAGTGGTGGAAGTGGTCCGTTGTATGTAATTGATGGTATTCCTGTTGAGTCTGGAGTTTTTCAAAGCATTAATCCAAATGACTTTGAAAGTGTGGATGTATTGAAAGATGCACAAGCAAATGCTCTATATGGAAGTCGTGGAGCAAACGGTGTAATTGTTGCCACTACTAAGAGAGGTAAAGCGGGTCGTACGGTTCTATCATACCGTGGCCAGGTTGGTACAACTACTACCGGTACACAGCAATTTGAAATGATGAACTCTGCTGAATTACTACAGTGGCAGGAAAAACTCGGAGCTTTCAGTTTACAGCAAAATACTGCTGCTGGAAATCCTACTGGTCCAAACCTTGCCGCCGGTTTTCCAGGATGGGATAATTCAAGATTGAATCCAAGTTATGCTGCAGCTACTCCAGCTCAGCAAGCTCAAAGAGATAGAAACTTGGATAGTGTTCGTAGCATTAACACTAACTGGAAAGATGTTTTCTTCCGTACCGGTGTTTTCACTAGCCACGACCTTAATATCAGCGGTGGTAGCCAAAACACACAATACTTTGCTTCTGTAGGTATGTATGATGAAGAAGGTATCGCTTTAAGATCGGATTTGAACAGAAAAACTTTTCGTTTAAATTTAAATCATAACAGCGGTAAGCTAACTATGGCACTTACATCAGGATTAGGTTATACAACAAGAAACTTTATTGAGTCTGAGAACTCAGTTACATTAGCGAATCCATTTGCTGCTGTTTATTTGGCATTACCTTACCAAAGTTTATACACAACTACTCCTAATAGGTATTTTGGTAACATTAATGTGGGTGGTGGTAAAGTTGGTCCTAACGCTTACGCCAGAATTTTTGATCGTGATGTAAATAACAACCAGTTAAAAGGTAATTTAGGTTTGAACTTTACCTATGCAATAACGGAGAACATTTATGCTGGTGCACAGATAGGTTTAGATTTTCGCGAAACAAATGCAGTTACAGTAACTAAACCAAGAACGCATACAGCATTTGTATCTGCATTCCCGGTAGGCCCCCCTTCAACGGCACCAAATGATACTACATTGGCAAGAGGTTCTTATACTGAATCGATGGCAAGACGTTTTGTTCATAATTCACGTGCATTCATTGGTTACAAAAATACTTTTTCCCAGAAGCACAATATTGATGTAAACTTGAATACCGAATACATTGAAGACCGTAATAAAAATTTCGGTTTTACTGGTTTTGGATTAAATGATAAACTTCCTGCAAGCCCTTCATCTTTAACGGCAGGTTCAATAAATAATCAATTAATACCAACCTTCACAGGAGGAAATGGTAAAACTACGCTATTTTCCATTTTTGGATTGGCTAAGTATACATATAATGAAAAATATACAGTTGACTTAACTGTCAGAAATGATCAGTCATCATTATTGCCAGAAAAGAATAGGGGGCAGTTTTTCTATTCAGTAGGTGCTAACTGGAATGTATTAAAAGAAAATTTCAGTAATAACTGGAACAAAGTATCTACTTTAAGAGTAAGAGCAAGCTGGGGTAATTCAGCTAATGCGGGTGGATTCCCTATAGCTGCGGGTGCTTATTATCCAACTTATGTTAACAGTAGTTATGCAGGATTGCCAACATTACTACCAGCTAGTCCCGGAAATGCAGATTTGGACTGGGAGTATACTACTCAAACGAATGTGGGTTTAGACTTTGGTTTTTTCAGGGAAAGATTGACTGGCCAGTTGGATGTGTATAATAAAGTAACAAAAGGTCTCTTCATTCTTTTAAACCCTTCTTTGCAAACAGGGTATCAGCCTCAACAGCTTAATGGTGGACAAATGAGAAACCGTGGGGTGGAATTAGCATTAAATTATGATGTGATTCGTAATCGCACATTAACTTGGAACATTGGGGCAAACCTCGCATACAATGATAATGAAATTCTTAGTCTAGGAACTGAGCGTGAGTTTGAACAAGGAACGTCTATTATCCGTGTAGGTTTACCTTTAGGTTCTCACTATGTGGTAAGATGGGGTGGCGTTGATGCTGCTACAGGTAATCCTTTATATTATACAAAAGATGGTAAGTTAACTTCTACGTTCAGCGATGAAGATGCGGTAGCAGATTTCGGAACTTTTAATGCTCCATTTATTGGTGGTTTTAATACATCTGTTCGTATCAAAGGATTTGAACTGGCCGCATTCTTTACTTTCCAGCAAGGCTTCAGCAGGTTTAACAACCAGGACTTCTTCCAGTTAAATCACGCGTTTGCTTTACAAGGCTTCAACCTAAGAAGGGAAATGCTGAATATGTGGACGGCTCCGGGCCAGGTTACTGATATCCAGTCTCCGGTAACGCAGCGTCAATTTACTTCGAAAGATATACAGGATGCATCATTCTTGCGATTCAGAAACTTACAAGCTTCTTATACCCTTCCTGCTTCTATCTTAGGCAAGCAGAAGTTCATCAGCAGTGTAAGAGTTTATGGACAGGCTCAGAATCTTTATACCTGGACTAAGTGGACAGGTTTCGATCCGGAAGATGACAACAACATCGCTGCTTACGAATATCCTATTCCTCGCATTTATACTTTAGGTATCGACGTATCATTTTAATTAAACCAACAAAAGAAACATGAAAACAATCAAAATATCATTATTCAGCCTGCTTTTAGCAGCGTCTGTGGTTGGTTGTAAAAAGCAATTAGAGATCATTCCGACAAACATATTTGAGGAGTCTATTACTTTTAAATCAGTTACAGATCTTGAGCAGGGGGTTTTAGGGATTTATCAGGCTTGGGGTGGTGAAAATACAATGTATAACAACGCAATTTTATCTGACGAAGTAAAGTTGTCTAACGAAAATCGTGGTCAGGGGCAGTTCGAATTTAAATGGCAATATTCAAGCGGAACTGAATCCTTTAATTTCTTTGGATTTTACCAAATGATTAACCGAGCTAATAAAGTGCTACAGGCTGCCGGTGGAGTTATAGCATTTGATGCGACTGAACAAACGAGAAAAGAGCAGTTAATTGCTGAAGCGACAGCATTAAGAGCAGCTGCACATTTCGAATTACTGCAGCGTTTCGGTCCAGTAGGATATGTTCCAGCGGGGTTAGGTATAACATATGTAAACACTGTTTTAACGCCTGTTGAAAAACCTACAAGAGGAACGGTAGCACAAGCTTTAACTGGTATTGAGGCTGATTTAGCAAGTGCAAGATCTAGCAGCTTACCTAATGCTCCACAGGTAACGCCTAACTATGGTGCTATTAGAATAAGCAAAGCTTTTGTTGCTGGTTTACAAGCAAGAGTTGCATTATACAAAAGAGATTGGGCTGCTGCTTCTACTGCTGCATCAGATGCGATCACTTTATCTGGTAAAACTTTAGCTACTGGTGCAACCTTTACAGGTATCTGGACTGATGCTGCAGCCACTACAACTGAACCTGAAGTTTTCTTAAGATTGAGAAGAGTAGGAACAGGTGTTGGTACATTGTGGCAGGATACAAATGGTGATGTGTTTTTTGAACCTTCTGACAAACTGAAACAACAGTACAACAGAACAACTGATATCAGGTTCAATGCATACTTCACTATCAATCCTGCGGCACAAGACACAGCATTGGTAAATAAATTCTTTACTTCAAGCCGTGGTCCTAAAATTGTTGACGTTAAGTTGATGAGAGTAGCAGAAATGTATTTAATAAGAGCTGAAGCAAAAGCTGAATTAAATGATTTAGCTGGTGCATCTGCAGATATCAATACTTTAAGAGCGGCAAGAATCTCTGGTTATACGCCAATCACTTTCACTGATAAAGCAACTGCTATAACAGAGATCATGAATGAGCGTTTCAAAGAACTTGCATTTGAAGGTTTCCGTTATTTCGACCTTAAGCGTCGTGGTTTACCAATTAACCGTCTTGGTTCTGATGTAACCAGTACTCAATGGCAAAATCTGCCTGTAACAGACTATAGATTTGTACTTCCTATCCCATCATCAGAGATTAGAACAAATCCAGGTTATACTCAAAACCCAGGCTATTAATTAAATCAATTAACTTTAATAAAAGAATTTTATGAATAAAAACATAAGCCGTTTATTACCAATTGCCTTCCTGGCTGCATTGGTAACATGGTATGGTTGCAAAAAGGAAACTCCTTTAACCATACCGGCTGAGCAGGCTCACTTTACTTTTCAAACAGGCGGTAATTATTTCATTACTGCTCCCGGTGTAACTTATAAAGTGCCTATTGGTTTAACTGCAGTTTCAGGTACTGATCGTACTGTTTCTGTTACCATTACTTCACCAACCGGTGCTGTTCAGGGTACACATTATACAGTAAACAAAACCACCTTCACAATTCCGGCAGGAAAAGCTACTGATACTATCGTAGTAACCGGTAATTTCCCTCAGTATACAGCTGGTAGAAAAGACACCTTAGTGTTTACTATCAACGGTACAGATAAAGGAAGTAGTGTAGCGGCTTTCGAAACTAACAACACATATAAACTTTATATGCGTGGGCCTTGCTCTGAATTAGAAATTAATGATGCAGGAGCTCTCCAGGAATTTGTTGGGGCTTACACAGCAAATGAGATTGCTTTCGGTTCTCCTTATGGTCCTTACAACACAACCATCAGCTCTGTTACACAAACAAGCCCTACAACTGCTACAGCAGTTATTACGAATGTGTTTGATGCAGGCTGGAGCCCAATGACTGTTACACTTGACTGGACTGACATGGCTAACAGGAAGGTTACATTCGTTGCACAAAGTGTTGGTGGTAATGCCGGTGCCAGCTTCGGAGCAGCTTACAATGGTATGCCTTATGCAATCCGGCCTGCTTCAAGTGGTCAGATCGGTACATTCTCTTTCTGTAGCAAAACGCTTTCACTCTATGGCAATATAGGTATCTGGGGTGTTGGTTACAATGGTCAATTGTACACGTTAAACATGACTAAGAAATAAGTTATTGTTTTTTATAAAAAGAGGCTCTCGGGCCTCTTTTTTTTGCCTTATATCCAACACTTTCCCCTTCGTTTAAACATTAGTTTTGCATCACATGCTCGCAGCAGATAAATATGAATTAGTGATAGGACTGGAAGTGCATGTGCAACTCTCCACAGCCAGCAAACTTTTTTGTGGCGACAGTATCCTGTTTAATGAAGAACCCAATACACAAACAAGCGTCATCAGCCTGGCACATCCCGGAACACTTCCACGAACAAATAAAAAGGCCGTTGAATTTGCTGTTAAAATGGGACTATCCTGTAATTGTGAAATAACTACTACCAACTTTTTTGCAAGAAAGAACTATTTCTACCCAGATTTACCCAAAGGCTACCAGGTTTCACAACATACTGTTCCGATTTGCAAAGGAGGATCTGTTAGAGTTGTTGTTGAGGGCAAAGAAAAATTCATTCAACTCAACAGGATACATTTAGAAGAAGATGCTGGTAAAAGTATTCATGATTTAGATGATGTTGCATCTTGTATAGATTTGAACAGGGCCGGCACCCCCTTAATAGAAATTGTTACAGAGCCTTGTTTACATAGTTCAGAAGAAGCTTACCAGTTTTTATATAATATACGAAAACTCGTTAGATGGTTAAATATTTCTGATGGAAACATGGAGGAGGGAAGCCTCAGGTGTGATGCCAATATATCGGTAAGGTTACACGAATCGAATGTATTAGGAACCAAAGTAGAAGTGAAGAATCTCAACTCTTTTCGAAACCTGAAAAGAGCAATAGAAATTGAAAGAGATCGTATCATTGGGCTGATTGAAAATGGAGAAAATGTAGTTCAGCAGACTAGAAGTTATGAAGTCAATACCGATTCCACTTTCGCCATGAGAGATAAAGAAGAAGCGAATGACTACCGGTATTTTCCAGACCCTGATATTGCACCTTTTGTTCTTGCAGAAGAATACATCAATAGCATTAAAAACAATCTTCCTGAATTGCCGGAGAACCTTGCGGTGAGGCTGCAAACTGAATATTCACTATCACAATACGATGCTTTACAGTTAACAGAAGATAAACTACTGTCAGAACTTTTTTTACAGGCAGCCAATCACACAAAACAGTACAAGGTCATAGCTAACCTGCTGATTGGTCCAGTGCGACAATATCTTAATGAGCACCAGCAGAATGCGAATGATCTTAATCTTTCCGCTGTTAACTTTGCTGCGTTGGCAGATGTGGTGAACGAAGACCTTATCGGTTTTTCTACAGCCACATCAAAAGTGCTTCCACGGATGTTACAAACAGGAACACATCCAGCCGAAATTATTCAGCAGTTCAACCTTTCTCAAATAAAGAATACAGGTGAGCTACAGGTTTGGGTTGATGAAGTATTATTGAAGTTGCAGGATAAAGCAGAGGAGTACAGGAAAGGTAAAAAAGGATTACTGGGATTATTTGTAGGTGAAGTAAAGAAACTAAGTAAAGGAAAAGCTGATCCGAAAGCAGTTACGGAATTGTTGCAGGAAAGGCTAAAATAATTTGTATGAAAAACATTTTTTCGCTGGCTTTGGTTGTTTTGATACTGGCTTCATGTGGGCCAAAAAAGTACGGTGCTTTTGTTATAGGGGGCAAGATTGAAAATAGTCCACAGCAGTTAATTGCATTGGAAGAAATTCCTTTTACCGGGGAGTCACCCGTGATCATTGATTCAACAACACTAAAAAAGAATGGAAGTTTTGAATTAAGGGGTGTAGCCAACGAAGAAGGCCTTTACAGGCTGGTGCTTGCTACTGGCCAGGAACTTTTATTGGTGAATGATGCACAGAATATCCGTGTAAGAGTTGATATCAACAATTTCAGGAAATACTCCATAGAAGGATCAACAGCATCAACCGACCTGCACACTTTGCTCGAAACACTTTTTGTAAAGGACTCTGCCTTTTTCGCCTTCAAGAAAAATGCAGACAGCATTGCTGCAGGATCAGTTAGTGATAGCATGCAGATCATGATATCGGGTAAAAGAGAACAGGCACTGCAGGAGAGAAGAAAACTACTCACCACGTTTATTCGCAGGTCTAAAAGTCCGGCTGCAATATGTTATGCACTGGGGCAATTTGACGAATTTTTACCACCTGCCGATTTGAAGAAGATCACCGATGATGCAGCTTCGAGATTTCCGGAGCACAGTGGATTGGCAAGATTCAAATCATTACTAACTGTTCAGGCACCGGAAAAGTCATCTTATGCACTAATGAATCAACTGGCTCCGGAAATAAAACTGCCAACGCCGGCCGGTGATTCATTTGCTCTAAGCAGCCTGAGAGGTAAATATGTTCTGATTGATTTCTGGGCAAGCTGGTGTGGTCCATGCAGAAGAGAGAATCCCAATGTAGTTGCTGCCTATAACCAGTTTAAAGATAAAAACTTCACCATACTAGGTGTATCGCTTGACCAGGATAAAGAAAACTGGGTAGAAGCCATTCAGCAGGATGGATTAACATGGCCGCAAATCAGTGACCTGAAGTACTGGAATAGTAGTGTGGTAACGCAGTATCAATTTGATGGCATTCCTTTTAACGTTTTATTAGATACTACGGGAAAGATCATAGCCAGTAACCTGAGAGGTGCTTCATTATCTCAGAAGCTTGCAGAAGTAGTGAAATAGATTAATAACTTTTAATCAGCTTTCCGCTGATATATAATTATTTTCGGTTCCGCTAAAAAATCATCCTCCAATGAGATTAATTGTACGTGCAGCTGTATCGTTTGTGTTCATTTTTTTTGCATTCAATGCTTCAGCTCAAAACCTCTGGACCGAAAGTGCTAATAAGCAAACCAGTTATTTTTCTGCAAGAAGTAACGCAACACTTCCCTCAGCATATAAATTAATGAAGTTGAATACTGCATTGTTGAAGAACGTGCAAACAGCTGTTCCGTTTATGCAGGAAAACATTCTGGTAAACGGAACTCCTTTTCAATTGCCTTTACCTGATGGAAGTATTCATACAACCACTATCGTAGAAACATCACTTTGGGCTGATAAATCAATTACTGATAACATTGGATTGAAAACTTATACAATGATCAATCCACAGACAAAGGCTATAGAAGGAAACATTACTGTATGGAATGATGGCGTTACAGGTGTAATGTACTCTGCAAAAGGCACTGTAAACATCAATCCTTTGAATGTAGATAATTCAGGAGATCATATTGTTTATTACATGAAAGATGGCGGCAACGATGTTATCCAATGTTTGGTGGAGGATATGCCTTTCGTTAATGAGACTAATCTTGCCGGAAGAACATTAGCTGGTGATTGTAAAAAAAGAACATACAGGCTTGCTGTTGCAGCAACAGGAGAATATACTGCATGGGCTGGTGGTACTTCAAATGCTGTTGGATATATCACTATCACAATGAATCTTGTGAATGCGATGTACTTGAGAGATGTGAATGTAACCTTCAGTCTTGTAAATAATACTAACATCATCCATACTGATGCTACCTCTGACCCTTATACTGCAGGGTCAGCTTCCTCTACAATGCTCAGTGAAAATCAAACCTCATTAGATGGGTTGGTTGGTGCAGGAAATTATGATGTGGGTATTGTTTTTACTAAAGCCGGTGGTGGTGGTATAGCAAGTCTTGGTGTAGTTTGTTCAAATGGTTCTAAAGGACGAGGTGCTGTAGGAGATAATGACGGTGCTGGAGCAAATCCAACACCTGGCCCGCAAGGTCAGTGGTTTACCGGTGCTACCGCTCACGAATTAGCACATATGTTCGGAGCAGGCCATACTTTCTCTGCAACCAATGGGCAATGTGGTGGTGGCAACTTTATGATCGCAAGCTCATGGGAAACTGGTGGTGGATCAACATTAATGTCTTACGGAAATGTATGTACCGGAAATTCATACCAGGCTATACAGGATCATTATTTTCATGCCGGTAGCATTGCACAGATGCAGAATTTTATTGCAAGTGGTGCAACTTGTGCAGCTCCTGTTACAACAGCTAACCAGGCACCAAATGTAAATAGCGTTCCGGGAACAAGTTTCAATATTCCTGCTAACACGCCATTTGTACTAACGATGAATGCATCAGATGCAAACGGTGATGGATTAACTTACACCTGGGAACAAATGAATCCGACTGTTGGATCTAATAACAATACGCTACCACCACAGGGAAGTAATACTCAGGGACCATTATTCCGGTCTTATCCGCCAACAAATAATTCAACAAGATATTTTCCTAATATTCAAAGTATCATCAATAATCTTCCGCCAACCTACGAGGTTTTACCTTCTGTGGCAAGAACAATGAATTTCAGGGGAACAGTGAGAGATAATTCTTCTCTCGGTGGTTGTACTGCAGAAGTGGATGTAACATTAAATGTTCATGCATCATCTGGATTTAAAGTTACAGCACCAGGCTGGGGAACAAATACCTGGGCTCAACTTACAGGAACAAACACTGCATCTATTGTTTGGGATGTGGCATCAACAAATGTTGCTCCGATAAATTGTGCCAATGTGGATATATTATTCTCTACTGATGGTGGATTAACTTATCCAACTGTTCTTGCTACAGCCACACCGAATGATGGACAGCACGACATTGTTATTCCTGGTGTAAACACTTCAACCGGAAGAATCATGGTTAGGGGTAGCAACAATGTGTTCTTCAGCATAAGTGAAGAACCGGTGTTTGTATCTCATCCAATGCCTGTTACCTTCCTGAACTTTACAGCAACTAAGAAAGGAAATACAGTTGATCTTGACTGGAGCACTGCTACAGAAACCAACAGTGATAAATTTGTTATTGAACGTTCTGCGAATGGCTTGGAATTCAATAATCAGCTTGGAAATGTAGCTGCAGCAGGAAACAGTACAACCATACAACATTACAGCTTTAACGATCAATCGCCTTTAAACAAATGGAACTACTATCGCTTAAAACAATTGGATATTGATGGAAGATATTCATATAGTAAAACGGTTTCTGTTTATTTTGATAAAGGAACTTTCTTAAGTGTATACCCGAATCCTGTAAGAAATAATACAACTATCGAGTTTATGGCTGATAAAGCAGGTAAGATCAATATAGAAGTGTATGACAGCAAAGGATCGTTAATGATCCGGAGCACATACAATGCAATGGCTGGCATTAACAGGGCTACGGTGAATATGGAATCATTCAGCCGGGGAATTTATACTTTGAAATGTTATACCGAGCAAAATACTTTAGGCGTGTTGAAGCTGGTAAAAGAATAATCGATTTCTATGATTTTGATAAGGCTGCAAAACTGCAGCCTTTTCTTTTTTTATGGTGTTGTGAAACAAAAAAAGACTCCCTTTTGGGAGCCTTTAAGTACGTAAGAACAATATGGATTACCAGTTCCTGTTGTTGCGGCCTGATTTTTCTTCTCTTGGCTTAGCTTCAGTAACGGTAATGGTCCTGTTATCAACAGAACTACCATCAAGTTCAGCAATAGCCTTTCTTGAAGCAGCTTCATCAGACATTTCAACAAAACCGAATCCTCTAGATCTGCCGGATTCTCTGTCGTTGATGATTTTTGCTGATGTTACTTCTCCATAAGGAGTGAAAAATTGTTTTAGGTCTTCATCCTGTAGGTTGAAGCTCAAATTCGAAACGTAAATGTTCATAAAAACGATTAAAAAAATAAAAAAGATCTGAGAGGCAAGGAGTAAAAAAATCAACTAAGATGCAGATTGCTGAGCAGAATAATTGTTGAATACTAATGCGAGGCTCAAATAATAACATGGTGAAGATAGGGTTATTACCTATCCACACCAATTTATTAATTCTAATGTCGGTTAGTTAATTTAACAGCTGGTCAATGGCAATGGTCTCCAGGTAAGGATTAAGTGCATTGATATTGCGGAAAACCCTGTACTCGTTTACTGCTTTATTTTGCATATTGCAGTAAGTCTCTACATAATAATCATCCATCTGGAAAAGGAAAACGAGGCAATCACTATTTCTTCTTTTTGCCACTAAAACCCCTTCATGTAAAACAGTGGTCTTCATCTGGGCTTCATCAAGTAAAATAAAATCCGATAGTTGCATAACGTTCATTTTTTGATGTTAACAATGAATGATACTAACTGAACTGGACTAAATACTAAAAAACAAAAACTGAAGCGAGGCTGTAAAGCGAACCTGCGAGATACAATAATCAGGAGTGCAGGCTGGCTATAATTGAGACGTTGTAAATGTAGGGTTATTTATAATTGATAAAATTAAATTTTGGGATATTGATTTTGGAAGCATGAAAAAAAGAAACGAGCTGACCAGCAGCTCGTTCCGGGTTCAGGGTAAAATATTTTATCAGAATGTAAAGCCGATGCTGATACCTGTTCTCAGGCCGAATCCTTTAATGCCTCCTTTGATATCAAAATCAGATTCCTGGCCGCTTTTGAATTTGATGTTATTATAAGAAGGCCCTGCAAATATGTCGAACACAAATCCGCTTTTTGATGTCTTTGCCCAGCCTAAAACAACACCACCACCCATTGTTTCAAACTTTGCTTTTGCATCATTTGTTTTATCGCCGATCTCAAATTGCTGGTAACGTGCAAATGGTGCAACATAACCTCCATTTAATACTTCTTTGTTTCCGCCAATATAGAAACGGTATTCAGGAGTAAGACCGAAACCTTCATACTTGAAATCACCTAATCCCAGCCCTGAATAAAAAACACCCAATTGTGCTGACTGATTTTTCGTGATGGCTCTTTCATACGATACGTTGCCTGTTTTTACAAGTACTGAAACAGGGTTAAGCTTAAGTGCATTTTTGGGTGCATACTGAGCTTGGGTTGTGAATGCTGCAGCTACTAAGCAAACGAGGGTAAGATACTTTTTCATGTTGTTTGGTTTTTATTGTTTTAAATTTTTTTGAGTGATGATCATCTTATATGATCGGTTGTTTAGAGATAATACCCTCGGTGAAGAGAAAAGGGTTGGGTAGAAAAATCCGTTTAACAAATCTTTTGCAACTGTTGAATGAGGTTGAATTTATCGAAGAAGAAATCTGTTGAATTTGTAATGCCAGTCAAACTTTGGAATGTCAGCTGACTATATACAAACTATGATCTTCTTCAAAAGGATGTCATCTTAACTGGGAATTATAACCTTGAATTGCTAAAGGGGCTTAAATAAAAAAGTGTGCTTATGGCACACTATCTTTTTTTAAACTGATTCGGTAATCATCATCCGTTATTCCTTTAAAACCTCTCGGTTTCTTTTTTGGAACAGTATCCTGCTTAACAGGATCTGCAAGCCTGGTAATTGGTGGAGCAAAAACTTTAGGAGGTGTGGTGTCAATTATTACTGGGTTAGCAACAAAAGGTATATTAATAACAGAATCACTCACGTTAATGGGTGAAACACCTGTTGTAATGTCATTGCTGTTGTTATTTGGTTGGGTGTTACTATTTTTTCCTGGTGGAGATTTGCTTTGATCATTTACAGGAGTAATATGCTGGATAGAAGCAGGCTCGTTGATTGTATTTATTTTAGGTGTTGATTGCTTTTGACTGATGAAAAATATGGTTGCAATAGCTACGATAGCTGCAAATGTTCCAAAACGCTTGGTGATGCTGATCCAGCTGGATGGTCCGGAAGAACCTTTAGGATCATTTGGTGTATCATCACCAGGCATATCCATATCCAGGTCACACTCTATACGACTCCAGATAGCGTCACGCATATCAGGCACTGAAAGTTGCCCGAGCTTTTCGGCTATTGATATTTCGTATGTGGTTTTCTGGTTCATTGATGATTTTACCTGGTATGTGCCAATTGTTGTTGAAGTGTTTTCCGGGCTTCACTAAGGTGCCATTTTGAAGTGCCTTCGCTGATGCCCAGCTTTTCTGCTATCTCCCTGTGGTTGTAACCTTCCACAGCATACAAAACAAACACAGCATGGGTTGCAGGTGGAAGTTTGGCTACTAATTCCATGATCTCTTCAGCACCCATTTGTTCTAATACCGTATTATTGATCGGAGGCTCTGCTACTGTTTCCAGCTCAACATTCTCGCTGAATCGTTCTCTTGATTTGATATGATCCAATCCTTCATTAACAATGATCCTTTTTATCCAGGCATGCAACGAACCTTTGGTACTGTCATAGCTGCGAATGCTTTTGAAGATCTTTACAAAGGCATGGCTCATGATATCGGCTGCATCCATTTCATCACGTGAATAACGCAAAGCAATGGTCATAGCAAATTCATAGAACTGTTCATACAACAGCTTCTGTGCTTTGCGATCATTGGCTAAGCAGCCATCTAAAAGGGTGATATCGTTAGCAACAGCTATCACTTATATTAACCGTTGGTATCTTCTAATTGTCTTAGTAATAATGCAGATGAAATAGCTGCTACGATGAGTCTTGTAGGCTCATCCAGTTCTTTGTATACCCACAGTTGATTACTTAATGAATCGATGATTGCAATTACACCATCATCGATCCTCAACTCATATCCACTTAATATCTTAACCGGAAACTTACTTTCTTTCCCACTCTTAGAAGTCATGTTAGCAACACGAACAGGTTTGATGGTGATGGTTTCTTTTCCATTGGTAACATAGCCTGCTTCTTCAACATAAGGAAGATCGAATAATCTTCTTGCAGTGTCTTTCGACCTGTCGTAGGTATTATATACTACTAATTGCCAGGGTTCAGTGGTGGTGTCTTTCATGGGAAGAATTGCAGCACAGAAAGAATACTGGGAATTGGTTGTTCTTGATAAGTCGCCAAGCAGTTTTGTATGTGTTTTAATGGTGATCTCTTCACGGGTCATCTTTTCAAGGCAATACACCTGTGCTTCTGCTGTTCCATCCTGGATGGTGTAGCGATATTTATTCTTCTGTTGCGTTACGCTGTTAAAGTTGTCAACATTAAAGATCTTCATCAGCCTTTGTTCAAACGAATAATAACGGTCTTCTGTAGTGGAAGTCCAGCCTCTTTTTACTTTCGTTGTCTTGTATTTTCCGAAGCTGAGCTTCTGGTTGAAGACCCAGTTATTAACGCCTTTTATGGGCATTTTTTCTGCTACTGCTGTGAACTTATCCGGTACGGCCAGCTTTGCTGTACTACATGATGTGAGTATAACTGCAATAAAGGGTATGTATAAATACTTTTTCATGGGGATGTAAAGTTGGTTAGAAATTCTTTTGATCAATTGCTTTTATAAGAATACCCACTAACAGGTAAAAAGGGTTGGGTAGCATGCAGTCTTTTAATAATTTTTTAAGAATTGAGTTCCCTGCAATATCTGTTCAATGGATTCAAAAGCATTGAGCAGCAGTGTTAAATTATGTTGAAATACAGCATCTGTCATTTTTTAGAGATGCAGGCAGTTGTAATTTTTCATAAAAGATAATCTATGAAACCTTTTCTACCTGCTATGGCAATGATATTTGTTCTTACATCCTGCACCAATTATCAATACCTCACATTAGATGCTGAAAGAACCACGAAAAATGAAAAGAAGGAGATTGTATGGGAAAACGATTCGGTGAGATTAGTATATAATTTCAATGGCCGTTGGGGTCAAATGAATATCCTGGCCTATAATAAAAGTGACGACAACCTCTTGATCAACTGGAAGAAAAGTGCCCTTATAATAGGTGAACGATCTTTGAGTTTATATGATCCTAATGTGATCGTATCTGGTGAGGCTGTTAACTATAAGATCAGCCGTTCTGTTTCCTATGGGTTAACAGAAGCAAGTTTTACGCTTCCTGAAGGGTCAGATTTTATGCCACCTAAAACCTATGTTACAAAAGAAAAGATTAACCTCCTACACGTTACTCCGGTATTATCGGCTGTATCTAAATCCATACCTGCACAAAAAACAGATTACGAAGGAAACAAAGTTACTTTCAGAACAACGAAGTATAACCAGGACTCAACTCCTTTTGCCTTCAGGCTTTACCTGACTTTTGGAATTGGTAAAGACAATAAAGAATTTTCTGTTGAACATCTCTTTTATGTTTCGGAAGCGATAGAATCTGAGAATGGCCCATACCTGATGTTCATGGGAGACGATGGCGATAAGTTTTACTGGAGAGTTTCCCAATGAATCTTATGAGCCAACCACTTCCATCAGTGTTCTGAAAGCAATGAATTTATTACCCCATTTATCAGTTGATGCCTGGCGGAGCTTTGGAGAATACAGATCAATATACCTGTTGTATTGTGCCTTGCTGATGGCATAATATTGTACAGCATAGGTTGGTCCTTCTTCTTCATCAACATCCAGCAATCGTACAAACTGGAATTTCTCGAAGCATCCGGTTTGCATGATCTCGGCAATGTGTTCTTCATTCATCCATTTTACCCAGGCTTCATGAATACTGTGGTCTAATTTGATCGTTACGTTATAGATAAACATTAGTTTGTTTTTATTTCAACATAAATAGGACAATGATCACTGTGCTGAACATCAGGAAATATCTGTGCATCAACAATTGCATTTCTCAGGTTATCGGTAGTAGTTATATAATCGATTCTCCAGCCTTTATTCTGTGCTCGCACGGTTGGAAAACGTCTGCTCCACCAACTATAACAATCTTTTCGGTCAGGATGAACACACCTGAAACTATCAACAAAGCCGTTACTCAGGAATTTCGTCATCCATGCTCTTTCTTCAGGCAAAAAACCGGAAGTTTTCTGATTCCCTTTTGGATTATGAATATCTATTTCTGAATGGGCTATGTTATAATCACCACAAATGATGAGCTTTGGTCTTGTCTTTTTCAATTCATCCAGGTAAGCTACAAATTCATCCAGCCACTGGTACTTGTAAGTTTGTCTCACATCTCCCATTGTGCCTGAAGGAAAATAAACATTTAGCAATGTAACATCTTTAAAATCCAAACGAATCACTCTTCCTTCATAATCACTTTGCTCAATTCCGTTTCCGTAAAAAACATTCTCTGGATCTATTTTAGTAAATACTGCTACACCACTGTATCCTTTTTTCTGTGCAGCAAACCAGTACACTTCAAATCCAAGTTCATTAAAAGGCTTTACATCTATTTGTTCTTTCTCTGCTTTTACTTCCTGCAGGCAAACAATATCTGCAGGATCAGTCTTTAACCAGTCGATAAAACCTTTCGATATAGCTGAACGTATGCCATTAACGTTATAAGAGATGATCCTCATACTATGGAAATAAGTATGCAAGTTAACCATAGCATTTATTTTTTGGAGGCCAGCTTCAGTATTTCTGTTGATGCTTTACTTGCGTCGCACTCTTGTGCCGAAGCCTGTTTGCTCAACAGGGTTCCGGAACCTGAAAAGTGCGACGCAACGGAAGTCAAATTCCTGCACGAAAGTTGAGAACATAAACCCGAACTTTGACAACTATGGATGAAAATAAAAAGCCCGACAGCCAGTTAATACCTGCAAAAGAGCAAACCTTCCTGGAAGGAGCCAAACCCAAACAATTCGAGCTTCGGTTTGCCTACAAAGTTTTTTGGGAATTTGTAAAAGGCTTTAAAGTGTTTCAGAATGTTGGGCCTTGTGTAACGGTGTTTGGGTCTGCAAGATTCAAAGAAGATCATAAATATTATATCGCGGCAAGAGAGATAGGGAAAAGAATTGCCGGGCTTGGATTAACGACAATGACTGGAGGTGGTCCTGGTATTATGGAAGCTGCCAATCGTGGAGCTTTTGAGAATGGTGGTATGTCAATTGGGTTGAACATTAAACTTCCTTTTGAGCAACATGAGAACCCTTACCTGCATAAATCATTTACACATGAGTATTTTTTTGTGCGTAAGACCATGCTTATAAAATATTCTTATGCATTTGTGATCATGCCAGGTGGCTTTGGAACAATGGATGAATTGTTTGAAACCCTGACATTGGTGCAGACAAAAACGGTAACTCAATTCCCGGTAGTATTGTTTGGTAAAGAATATTACCAGCCTATGATGGATTATATTGGCTTTATGGCCAATGAAGGAACGATCTCTCCTGAAGACCTGAAGCTTGTTTTACTAACGGATGATTATGATGAAGCAATAAATCACATCCATCATTATATGGAGAAGGTATCCAAGCCGTGGCTAAAGAAAAAGCTTAAGAAATTTCAGAAGCCTGCGAAAGGAGAATCAATGCAATGATCATTCAAGAATAGGACGTAACCATCTTGTTGCCTCATCTAAATTCATTCCTTTTCTTTTAGCATAATCTTCCAGCTGGTCTTTCTGTATTTTACCTACACCGAAATACTGGCTTTGCGGATGAGAAAAATACCATCCACAAACAGAAGCTGCAGGATACATGGCCAAAGATTCAGTCAAATGAATACCGGTTGTTTCTTCACCGCCCAATAGTTCAAATAATTTGTACTTCTCAGTATGATCAGGACAAGCAGGATAACCAGGAGCTGGTCTTATTCCCTGGTATTCTTCTTTGATCAGTTGTTCATTGCTCAGTTGCTCATCTTTCTGGTAAGCCCACAATTCCTTTCTTACTTTCACGTGGAGGTATTCGGCAAAAGCTTCTGCTAATCGATCGGCCAGAGCTTGTAACATGATTTTATTATAATCGTCATGTTGTTCCTGGAAACGCTTGATGTGTTCTTCAATTCCAATGATCGTTACTGAAAAAGCACCGATATGATCTTGTTTGTTGGTTGATGCAGGAGCAATAAAGTCAGTTAATGCAATATTTGGTTGAGTTGCTGCTTTCTTGATCTGCTGCCTGAGTGATTCTAATCGTATTTCCGAATTCGTATTTCGTACTTTAATTGAATCATCATCCGTAGCATTTGCGGGATAGAAACCAACTACACCCTTTGCAGTTAACCATTTCTCGCTGATGATCTTGTCGAGTAAAGCATTTGCATCATTGTAAAGTTTTGTTGCTTCACTGCCGATTATGGAGTCACTCAGAATTGCTGGAAATTTTCCATGCATTTCCCAGGCTATAAAGAAAGGTTGCCAATCGATATAATCTCTTAGTTCACTCAGGTCAACATTGTCAAAGACTTTTGTCCCGGTAAATGTTGGAACAGGTGGCTGGTAATCGTTCCAGTTGATTTTTACTTTATTTGCCTGTGCTTCTTTAAAAGACAGGTATTGTTTAACGGTTTTCTTATTCTCAAAATCCTGCTTCAGCTTTGCGTATTCAGAATTCACTTGTGTGAGAAAATCTGGCTTTTGTTCTTTGCTGAGTAACGAACCTGCAACTGTGACACTTCTCGATGCATCCAACACATGCACCACACCATTATCATAAGCAGGAGCAATTTTTACTGCTGTGTGCATTCTTGAAGTAGTGGCACCACCAATAAGTAATGGTTGTGTCATTCCTCTTCTTTTCATTTCATGGGCTACATGCACCATTTCATCTAAAGAAGGAGTGATGAGTCCACTCAAACCAATAATATCAACATTTTCTTTTTGAGCAGCTTCCAGAATTTTATCTGTTGGAACCATTACACCCATGTCAATCACATCATATCCGTTACAACCTAGTACAACACCAACAATGTTCTTTCCAATATCATGCACATCACCTTTAACCGTTGCCATTAAAATTTTTGCAGCACCTGCACCTTCTTCGTTCACTGTGCCTGCAGCAATATGAGCTTGTCTTCTTAATTCTTTTTCTGCTTCAATGTACGGTGTAAGAATGGCAACAGATTTTTTCATCACCCTTGCACTCTTAACTACCTGTGGTAAGAACATTTTACCGCTGCCAAATAAATCACCCACTACATCCATTCCTGCCATTAATGGTCCTTCAATAACATCTAATGGTTTTGGATACTTCTGACGGGCTTCTTCAGTATCTGCATCAATATAATCAGTAATGCCATTTACCAAAGCATGTTTCAATCGCTCTTCAACAGACGTGTTTCTCCAGGCTTCATCTTTTACTTCTACTTTGCCTTTTGCCTTGACTGTTTCAGCGAAAGCAATCAGTTTTTCAGTCGATTGATTCTGATCGTTGTTCCTGTTCAAGATAACATCTTCGCAGAGTTCTCTTAACGATGGTTCAATCTGGTCATATACTACTAGCTGACCTGCATTTACAATACCCATGTCCATTCCAGCTTTAATGGCATGGAACAAGAACACAGCATGCATGGCTTCTCTTACATGATCATTTCCACGGAAAGAAAAAGAAAGATTGCTCACTCCTCCACTGATCTTGGCCAGCGGCATTCTTTGCTTAATGATCTTTGTGGCTTCAATAAAATCTACTGCATAATTATTATGTTCTTCTAAACCAGTAGCAATAGCAAAAATGTTTGGGTCGAAAATAATATCCTGTGGATCGTAGCCTACTTCTTTAGTAAGTATCTCGTAGGCTTTGGAGCAAATGTCAACTCTTCTTTGCAATGTATCTGCCTGTCCGGCTTCATCAAAAGCCATTACCACCACTGCTGCACCATAAGCCTGGCAAACAAAAGCCTGTTCTTTGAATTTCTCTACACCTTCTTTCATAGATATAGAGTTCACAATGCATTTGCCTTGCACACATTTCAATCCGGCTTCAATGATCTCGAACTTTGAGCTGTCGATCATGATTGGGATCTTAGCAATATCAGGTTCGGCTTGTAGCAGGTTCAGGAAAGTCGTCATGGCCTGTACACCATCTAATAACGCATCATCCATGTTTACGTCAAGTACCTGTGCTCCACTTTCTACCTGCTGACGTGCAACACTTAATGCTTCCTCGTATTTGTTTTCTCTTACAAGTCTTGCAAACTTTTTTGAGCCGGTAACATTTGTTCTTTCACCAACATTTACAAAATTTGTTTCAGGACGAACTACTAAAGGCTCTAGTCCGGCTAAACGTAAGTAAGGTTTGATAGTGTTCATTTTATTTTTAGTTTGAACCACAGAGGCACAAAGGCACAATGTGGCACAGCGATTATAGTATCATTCTTTTTATTCCATCCTTCATTAATGGAACATGGAAATTGAGTATATAGCCTAATCTTTTATTGGTAAGCTTAAGATAACTGAGTAATTGAGCTTCCCAAACAGGATGATAATTTTCCTGTGCTTTTAGTTCAATGATAATTAGATCATCGATTAATATATCTATCCGCAAACCTTCATCAATTACAAAATCATCATAGATAATGGCAACAGCTTCCTGTTTATAATATGGGATATTTCGTTTTGATAACTCATAACAAAAACATTTCTGATAAACACTCTCCAACAAACCAGGCCCCAATGATTTGTGGATATTTATTGCGATATCCATTACCTGGCTTGATAGCCAGATTTCTCTGTCGGATAATGGTCTAAATTTTTTCTCTGTGTTTCCCTGTGTCACTGTGTCTCTGTGGTTTATAGTACTTCTTCTAAAACCGGTAATTGCCGTGGTTTAATCTTCTTCACATGTTCAGCAATATGGCGAATATGATCTGGTGTAGTACCACAACACCCACCAACAATATTTACAAATCCTTCTTTCGCCCATTCCTCAATGAAATGAGCAGTATCTGCAGGATGTTCATCATATTCTCCCATAGCATTTGGCAAACCTGCATTCGGATAAGCAGAAGTATAGCAGGAAGCAATCTGTGACAGCTCTTCAATATGTGGTCTCATTTCTTTTGCTCCCAATGCACAGTTCAAACCAACGCTTAAAGGTTTTGCATGCATGATTGAAGTATAAAAAGCTTCAAGCGTTTGACCGCTTAACGTTCTTCCCGATGCATCTGTAATTGTTCCGCTGATCATTACCGGCAATTCCTTACCTGATTCCCTGAAGAATTTCTTTGCAGCGTAAATGGCTGCTTTTGCATTGAGTGTATCAAAAATTGTTTCGATCATGATGAGATCTACACCACCATCAACTAATCCTTTGATCTGTTCGTGGTAAGCGTCAACAGCTTCGTCAAAAGTTAAAGCACGGTAGCCAGGATTATTTACATCGGGTGAAAGTGATAATGTTTTATTTAACGGGCCAATGGCTCCTGCAACAAAAGGACCTGGCTCTCCGGCAAGCCTTGCTGATTTTGCTAAGAACTCATTCACCGCTTCTCTTGCACACTTAGCAGCAGCAACATTCAGTTCATAGGCAAGTGATTGCATATTGTAATCTGCCAGCGATACTTTTTGTGCATTGAATGTATTGGTTTCAATGATGTCGGCACCAGCCTCCAGATATTCGAGATGAATTTCTTTGATGATATGAGGTTGTGTTAAACATAGAAGATCATTGTTGCCTTTAATGTCTGAGGGCCAGTCTTTAAATCTTTCTCCACGATAATCTGTTTCTTCCAGTTTACGTTGCTGGATCATTGTTCCCATTGCTCCGTCGATGATGAGTATACGTTCGTTGAGCAGTTGCTGAATTGTTTTCATAACTAAACCGTTTAATTGAAGACAGCATTGGTGCTTTTTGTTCGGAACGTACAAGTGAGTGACACAACAGGTGATGCCATGAAATACATAGCTGGTGCAATACTCTTAACTAATAAAACGTGTGGGAAACAACGATGTGTGAGTTTCTTAGCGTTTATTAGTTCTGTGGGCCGAACAATAAACAAATCCGCCTTAAGCTGCAAATGTAACAACAAAATGGTTATGGGCAAAGGTTATTCACCTGCAAGCCATGCCTTAAAAGAGGATGAGCGTTCTGTGCTGACGATGGTTTCTTCTTTTGCAGGGGGATTCAGTTTTACCAATACTCTCGATTTGGAATAGGAAAGCATTTCAGTTATGGAATTGAAACCGATGATAAACTGGCGATTGATGCGAAAGAATAATTTAGGGTCAAGCATTTCTTCTAACTGGTCCATTGTAAAATCGAGGGCATAACGCTTTCCTTCTTTTAATACGGCGAAACTGATTCGATTTTCTGAGCATATATAAGCAATATCTGCTGTCTGAATGGTTTTCATATGATCACCATATTTAATAACGAACCGTTCCTTATAGGCTGCTTTTTGATTGATGGTTGCAAGGAGGCTTTCGATATTAATAGGGATTCCTTGCTTGAAATGAAGGGTTCTAAATTTAGTGATGGCTCTTTCCAGCTCATCTTTTTTTATTGGTTTTAAAAGATAGTCAATGCTGTTTACTTTGAAAGCCTCTAAGGCATATTGGTCGTACGCTGTAGTGAATATTACAGGACAAGTGACCTGTACACGTTTAAATATCTCGAAACTACTACCATCAGCCAGGTGAATATCGAAGAAAGCGAGATCAGGCTGGTTGTTGTTTTTGAACCAATCTATTGACGAGGCAATGCTGCTGAGTACACCGATGATCTCAGATTCAGGTAAGGCCTCACTTATCAATTTCCGTAACCGTTTTGCAGCGGTTTCTTCATCTTCTATAATCAGAACTCGTATCATCTTGCTGAATTAAAGGAATAATTACGGTGAAGTATTCATCATCATTACTTACCACCACTGTTTTATTTGTAAGCAGTTGATAGCGTTTATGAATATTCTGTAAACCAAGACCTGCACTTTTTTCAGGACGGATTTTTGGGCTGATATTATTGCGAACTACCAATTGATCTGCTTCCACAAATACTTCAAGTAATAAAGGTTTTTCCTTTAAGACCGAATTATGCTTAATGGCATTTTCAGCCAGCAATTGCAAAGTTAATGGTGCAAGATAATAACGTTTTTCTTCTTCTGCGGTTACACTGATATGTACCTGGAATGCATTGCCATATCTTTTTTTCTGGATAAACAGGTAATCTTTGATAATGCTGATCTCTTCGCCAAGGGTGATAATATCTTTCTCCCGGTAGGTGACGATGCTTCGGAAAAAGTCAGCCATATGTTCTACATATTGAACAGCTCTTTTGGGATCATCTTCTATTTCAGAAATGAGCGTATTGAAACTATTAAAGAGAAAATGGGGATTTACCTGGTTACGCAGCGTTTCGAACTGGGATTGTATTTTTTCTTTTTCGAGCCGTTCCAGATTTTTTAAACGTTTCTCTCTTCCTTTTATATAGAAGTACAGGATCATTCCCAGAGACAGAACAAGTAATACAATGAACCACCACCTCATCCACAGTGGCTTTGCTATGGTGAAAGTGAAACTTGATTCAGCAGCATTTTCGAAATTCCTGTTCAGTGATGCTCTTACTTTAAAAGTATAAGTACCGGGAGCGAGTTTCGGAAAATCCCTTCTCCGGTCATTGGTAGTGATCCATTGGTCTCCGAAACCGTCGAGTTTATATTGGTACTGTATTTTTTGGGGTTGAGAATAGTATAGGCCAGTGTAATAAAAGCTGATGTTGTCTTCCGAGGAAGCAAATGTGTGCCCATTCTCTACTTGTACATCATTAAGAAAAAGTTGGATACGATCGATCACCACTTTTGGTTGAGTATTGACCTGTGATGCAGCATACTTGTAAATTACATTATCAGCAATAAAATACACATCACCTTCTTTACAGGTAGTAATAGTGTTGAGATCTGTATTTATATTTTCAAGCCCTTGTTCTTCATCCAGGTAAGTAATGATACTGGTGGTTGAGTTAATAATGTCGATGCCTTTTTTGTGGCCCAGGTAGATGTTTCCGTTTTTATCTGCGGCAATAGAAGTGAGATTCATATCGCTTAATCCATCAGCTTTAGTAAAGTAACGAAAGTGTTTTCCATCAAATTTTACTGCACCTGCATTAAAAGAAGTGAACCAGATATTTCCTTGTTTATCCTCAGCCACCTGGTATACTACTTCACTTTTCAATCCATTCTTCTGATTGTAGTTGGTGAACTTTCCATTATCATACAAAGCAATTCCTTTTCCATCGGTGGCGAACCATGTTCTGTTCCTGGAGTCGGTAAATATGTTGTAGATATAATTTGTACCAATGCCACTTAAAGTAGTAAAGTCTTTTAGGTTTAATTGTTCATCAATGTTTTTATTTTTCTCAGAAAGCCTGCAATGCACAGCACCTTCAAGACTTGCTAACCAAACATGGTCATTTTTGCCGGTAATTGATAATACACTGGCAGATATGAGCAAATTGTTTTCAGTGATTTTCCTGAATCTACCTGATACGGCGTCTAAAACAAAAGCACCGTTACCCATTGTTCCAATCCATATATTCTGAAACTTGTCTTCGTACAAAGCAGTGATGTGTGCGTTGATGGAAACAGGTAAGGAGAATATTCTTTCTTTCCATTTTCCATCGGCAGCCTTTTCTATATGCTTTAATCCTGTGGGTGAATTGTACCAGACATGATTATTGTTATCAATTAGTAAAGCATGGAGATTAGATGCTTCATTCACTGGAAGCTGAATTAGTGGACGTAGTTTGGTGCCATTTGTTCTGATGAGTTGGTCATTACCTGCTACCCAGATGTTGCCTTCACTATCTTGTAATAAACAGGTTGCCTTTTGTTCATTAATGATTTGAGGATTCAAAAAGGAGGTGCCATTAACCCGATCAAAGCTCACCAGTCCAAAATCTTCCGATGCAACATACAATTTGTTGCCGCTGGCAAGGAGGTCATTTGCCTGGCCAAATTGCCATGATGCAACAGTTGAAAACTTGCGAAATTCATAACCGGTAGCTGCAACTCCTGCATCCTGCATAGCGATAGCTAATACTTCTTTACCAATGACTTCGATTGAACTAACAATGTTATCTGGCAGACCATTTCTCGAAGTGAAGGAAGAGATTATTTTTTTTCCGCTGCTTAAATGACATCTGTTTATACCTCTGTCAGTTCCTGCGATAATGTATTGTTGAGTAGCTTCTATATCATATACGTAGTTATCGCTTAGTCCATCATCTGCATTGATATTATAAAAGCTGTTATTCGTGTAATAGTAAATACCTTCTCCGGCAGTGGCGATCCAGACTACACCAACGCTATCCTGTATGATCTTTTTAATGGCTTTTGTTGGTAACCCCTCTTCAGGGTTTTGCAATGAGAGTTTATTCTGGTGCAACCATCCAAGCTTTCCATCAGCAAAACCTATCCATTGTTTGCCATCTTTTGTCTGGCAAATGGCAGTTACGTTATCAGGCACATTTTCGTCTTTTGAAAACTTGTGAAAGGCTAATCCGTCAAAACGATAGAGTCCTGTTGTTGCAGCCACAAGAAGATATCCTTTTTTATCCTGGTACAAAGCATTGATAACAGGAACAGACGACTCGGCAGTTAAATGATAAGTCTTAAAGAAATTGGTTTGTGCTAATGCAGCAGGAGATACGATCAACAGAAAAAGTGACAGAACTGTAGCAGGTATCCTCATCAGTTATCTTGGTTGCAAAATAGTGTTCACTTCCACCTTTATCTCGTTAGCTAATTTCTGGTATACAACTTTTGGGATAGGTATATGATGATCACTTAATAAAACGGTGAAATTACTCCGAAGACTGATGATCTTATTCTTGATGGTTAGGTTCGATTTGAGAATTCTTTCTTTCTCCACACCATGAATATTCAACATCCCTTTGGCTCTTACTTCATAAGTGCCGTCTTTAGAAAAATCAATGTCTTCAATTAATTTTCCTTTGAATGAAGCTTCAGGATATTGTTCCGTTTGCATATAATTCTCATTAAAGTGTTCACGCTGTGTTCTGCTGTTAAACCCTTCGAATGAACTGATAGGAACTTTAAATGAGAAATTCTTCTTTACCGTATCCATCAACCCAACAAGGCTATTCGACGATGCCTTGATCAATTCCATTGGAGCTTCTGATCTGAAACTGATCTTTCCTTCTGTTGCATGAAACAGGTTGGTGACTACCTGGAAAGCAACAAGAGTGAAACAGCAAACAAACAATGCAACTAATGATCTCAGGAACATGCCACCAAATTACAAAATTTCAATGGGGTTGGCCTGTTAATTACTTTCTCCTGCCTATCTGGAACACTCTTGAAATATTAAAACCAAAATGTATATCTCCTTTACCCCAACTTCCCGGTGTTTCTGTAATGAATTGCCTTTCAGTCATCCCTCTTGAATTTGTGAAATGTAGTTGAAATACGTGGCCACCCGTTTCAATGTCGAAACCGATAGATAAAGGATTGTAGAGTTTGGCTCCTGCCATTGTTTCTAATCTTCTCCCCGGAATGTTATAGTAATATTCAGCATTTACGCTAAGCCTTTGTGTGAGCTTTAATCTTCCTCCAATACCTAGCGCAAAAAGATCGTTGGGGTCGTTTGCTAACGGAACAACATTGCTATGCACCAAAGTAGGCATCAACTGTAATGAAAAATCGGTGCTGAATTTTCTTGCAATGATCAGCTGCCAGGCATAAGAAAGTTTATCACTGAAGTTCATCTTTACACCCAAAGGAATATTGTAGTTATTTCTAATAGAAGTTGTATCAGTCGATAACATTACGGTAGACATAATGCTTAACGATACCGGCATTTTCTTTTCTCCGGTTGATTGCCTTAGTACGCGAAATTTAAAAAAAGCATCGTACTGTTTTTGAAATGTACTTCTTCCCCAGCCAACCATTAACCTGTCAGTGATGCCGTAGTCAAGACCCATTCTCATGGTAGCATTATCCAAACCAAATAACTGGTAAAAACCATCGTTAATGGTGCCAAACCTGTGTGATATTTTTAAATCCAGAATACCTCTTGCTGTGTTCTCAATAGAATGGCCATTAATGATCCTGTTGGTTTTAAAGGTTGCTTCCACCAGTTCAGTTGCACTTTTCTTTTGATCCATCTCTTCATCAAGCAACTTATCAAGATCAAGTGTATCTGTCTGTGACCATGCAACGGTTGAAAGCAGCAAAGCAAGTGTCGTTAGTTTCAATGTTCTCATAATACAGGTAATTTACCGGGCTGAAAATACTGGTAGCATCGTTTGTTGCGTCGCACTCTTGTGCTGGAGAATCGATTGCAACAAAACAATGCTGTGTGTTTATCTTTTATCGTAGGTACAATCTACTTTGATAGTGATCACTTGTCCAATCTTTTTTTCATGGATCGCTTCACCACTAACATTGTACTCAGCTCTTTTGATCTTGAATTCTGATTTAGCGGTTACTTTACCACCTTTCACTGTAATGGTTCCGGTTGCTGTAACGGGTTTTGTAACGTCTTTGATAGTGAGATTACCCTGGACAGTAACACTATAAGTGCCATCCTTCTTGAAATCAATCTTTGAAAGATCGGTTATTTTGCCACCGAAGCTGGCTCTTGGATATTTAGTACTGTTCATATAAGTCTCACCATTAAAGTGTTTCTGCATGTCCACTGCATCAAACTTAAATCCGAGTATCGCCACACGAAAATTGAATTCACCGGTTGAAGTGTTCAATGTACTTACTACTTCATTATTCACGGCATCAATATCTTCTATGGGAGTACTTGAGTGAAATGTGATCTTTCCGTTTCTTGTTAAATAATCCTGGGCAAAAGCAGACATCGTTCCTGCTGCCATAAACGCTATCAATACAAACAACTTTTTCATACCTATCATGATTTTAATTTTTTATAGTTAATTATTTGGTGCACCTCTGTCAAGCCACGCTATGATCTTATTTAAAGTACAAGGAGGAAGCTTTGGCATATTCTGCGGCATAGGAGGAGCACCCGGTGCATGCGTAATTGCTTTTTTAAAAACTCCTGTATTGATATAATTGTTCTTTAGCAGGTCATACTGGTCAAACTTCCTGCCTCCACTTGCAGAAGCGGTTCCGGAATGACAGGAATAGCAATTAGCAGCCAGTATACCTACAATGTCTGTGCTATATCGCATATTCACCGTGTCGCAAACAGTTGGCTGAGGATATACCTGTTCAGCTTTATCATAATAGCAGCCATTAAATAATGCAGCTGAAGAAGCAATGGACAATACGATGATGAGTTTTTTCTTCATTGCAGTTTCAATTAGTTGTTTGGTGCACCAGCCTGTACCCATTTTCTTATTTGAGTGATGTTGCAATCAGACAGTTTCGGATTATTCATTGGCATTGCTGTAAATCCTGCTGCATGATTTACAGCACCCAAAAGTCTTCCATTATCAGCAACTGCTTTTAACCCTGCATGAGTGCTGTAATTTAAGCCACCTGAAGGAGAAGCACCACTATGACAGTTGATACAATTTGCATCTATGATCTTTTTTATCGCCGTATAAGTAAACACGGTAGTATCACAAATATTTGTTGAGCATCCGGTTGTATTTTTTGCACCCTGGTTGATCCAGTTTTTTATCAATTCAATTTGTGCAGGTAATAATCTTGGATATGGAGCTCTTGGCATTCTGTCTTCTTCATCCTGTTCGATCAGTACTTTAAACACTTTACTTCCTGCAGCGTTACCAGGTTTTACATCCTTCTTTACGATGTTGGCGTAAGAATCAAATACGTAACCTTCCTGTTTGGTAGTAGCATCGTGGCAGCCACTTTTTGCACAACTACTTCTGAAAATAGGAAGTACATCATCAAAGCAAACTTCATTAGATGTTCCGCCTGTATTTCCTCCGGTTCCTGTTCCACCTCCGGTAGCTGGAGTACCTGGATTAAGCACTTCATGTTTACATGCATACAAAGCAATCATTCCAAATACCCCAAACACTATCATAATTTTTTTCATAGGAATAATCTCTTATTTCTTCACTATCACTCCTTCATTAATCACTACATCACTCAAAAAACCGGTGCAAATACCTTTGAAAGTTATGGTACCGCCAGGTTGAAGTTCTCCAGGCTCTTCTTTAAAAGTACAGTTAACACCAAAAACGGGATCTGACGTCTTTAGCAGCACCACTGTTTTATTATCCTGGTTCTTTTTGGCTTCTGCCACTTCACCTGTAACCTGTATTGCTTTATTCAGGTATTTACGGTTGGAAGCTGTCTCATTCGTCATAAACTCATCAAATATTTGCTGTGCTGTTACCTGTACACCTTGTTCTTTAGTTACATCTCTATGCGGTTTGTTATTCAGGTAATACAAATAACCCTTTACTATTCCAAAGCCTAACAATGCAATTACAAATAACCATAATAGTATTTTCTGCCATTTTCTCATAGTAATGGTTTGCAGTTCAAAATAAGTTCATCAAAACCAGTTTGCATTACTAAAGCTGACTGAACAGGGAGATTCAGTATCTGAAAGCGACAGGAGACAGTTTGGAAAACTCAGGCTGTTTCTTTATCCTTTAACATACTGCTGAACAGGTAGCCTGTTGGCAATACTTCTTGCCAATGTCATTTCATCTGCGTATTCCAGTTCTCCTCCAAAAGCAATTCCCCTGGCAATAGTGGTAACACGACACGAATGGGGCTGCAGTTTTTTCTGGATGTAGTAGATTGTTGTGTCGCCCTGGATGTTAGGATTGAGTGCAAATATGAGCTCTTCTGTTTCTTCTTTCTGTATCCGACCAACTAGTGATTCTATGTTTAACTGGTCTGGTCCAACACCATCCAATGGAGAAATGATTCCGCCCAATACATGATAGGTTCCACTGTATTGCTGTGTACTTTCTATTGCAATCACATCACGGATGTTTTCTACAACACAAATGGTTCGTTGATTTCGCATTGAGTTGGCACAGATTGAACAGATATCGCCATCACTTATGTTACAGCATCTTTGGCAAAACCTGATCTCTTCTCTCATCTTTGCGATCGTTTCGCTGAAATGCTGTACATCATTCACATCCTGTTTCAGTAGGTGAAGCACTAATCTCAGCGCTGTCTTTTTACCGATACCGGGAAGTTTGGAAAACTCAGCCACTGCATTTTGAAGAAGTGAAGAAGGAAGCTGCATGCAACAAAGATAAGGCTGATGATACGCAGTAAAAAGTGAATAGTTTTTGACGAATCTTTACTCGACATTCTTCTGATGCTCAATGATAAACTCAATCACTTCCTCTAATGAATGATTGATTCTTGAAAATGCATCGGTGATATCATTCCTGTTTACCTGTGCAGCGAAAGAAGGTGTCTTAAGTTTTTTCTGAATGCTTTTTACATCCATTCCCTCATACTTTGTGGGCCTGATCAATGCAGCAGCGTGGATGAAACCTGAAAGTTCATCAATCGCATAGATCATTTTATCCATTTTAGTCATTGGTTCTACTCCAAAATAAGATGGCCCGTGAGAAGCAATACAATG
Source organism: Chitinophagaceae bacterium (assembly GCA_036676415.1). Lineage (GTDB taxonomy): Bacteria > Bacteroidota > Bacteroidia > Chitinophagales > Chitinophagaceae > JAEZDC01. Next base: position 25,795 of record JAKFCX010000047.1, on the reverse strand, counting down.
CAAGATTTCGGGATCAATATTTCGTCCTTCCAGTTCTTCGATGATGATGCGGCAATGATCATCAGGATATTTTTCCCAATCAGCATCGTGTAACAATCCTGCCTGCTCCCATTTTAAAGCTGTTTGGTCATCTGCATTTTCTTTTTCTATAGCCCAGGCTTTCATTACAGCAGCTACCTGTTTCATATGAAGCTGTAATCTTTCGTTGGGAACCCAGTTGTTTAATAATTGATTTGCATCTTCCTGCGAAAGAAGGTTTCCCTTGTTAGCAGGATCTCCAAATGAATTCCGATTCAGAAGATGCGGCATGGTAGTTTTTGGATAAATATAGAAAGCTAAATCCTGAAAACAATAATTGATGGCAGGTGGTTCGCCAGTTATCTCTTTTTCAATTTCAAAAATGCTTTTTCATTATTTTCTTTAACCCGTCGTTTTACAATCTTTTTTATGAGGGAAGCAGGCAATGGTTTTGCTACAGTAAATTGAATGGTGCCGCCCGACACTTTAAATCCTGCAAGGTCGGCTGCATATTCGTCGGCTATTTTTTTCCCGGGGAAAAATGAACAATGATTTTTGAATGCCGCAAAATAAACGAGCGGACCATTGAGCTTATATCCTGGCATCTGGTAGCTGATTAGTTCTTCAGCACCTGGTGCAGCAGATTTAATGAGTTGCCTGAGGTTTTCTAAAACTTCCATCACCTCTGCAGGAAGTCTTTCGAGATATTCATCGACCGTTTTAGCAGGTTTTACATCAGTTTTCATTCTGCTCCGTTATAAGCTTTTTGTAATGTGGGTATATCGATCTTTATCATCTGCATCATGGCCAGCATCACTCTTCCCGCTTTTTCTTTGTCTGTATCCTGGATCATATCTATAAGAATATCCGGCGTGATCTGCCACGATACTCCGAATTTATCTTTGAGCCATCCACAAGCCTGTGCCTGTCCACCTTCTAATAAGGCATCCCAGTATTTGTCAACTTCTTCCTGTGTTTTGCAATGCACTACAAAAGAGACTGCTTCGGTAAATTTATATTGCGAATTACCATTCAGGGCCGTGAATGGCTGACCAAATAATTCAAAACCAATGGTCATTACTTTGCCACCCAATCCAGGCACAGCATCAGGATATTTTGATATGGAATTGATCCTTGAGCCAGGAAATAACTCAGTATACAATTTTGCTGCTTCCGCTGCATTATCGTTGAACCAGAGAAAAGGAGTGATCTTTTGCATGATGTATCTTTTGTATTACAAAGATCAGCCAATTAAATACGAAACTGCTGGGCAATACCGACAAAGGAAAGGGCTTATTCCGTCATCCAATTATTGTATTATCATGTTATAACGTTTGGCTTGTTCCCTGATAATGCGTTCCATTTCCGTTTCTAAAGTTATTGCTGCATTTGCTGCAGAACGTTTCTTTTTTTCTTCGATGATGTATTGGTTCCTGAGATCGTTTAACCTTCCGATCTCTTTTTGAATTGCCGTTCTTTGTGTTGCATTCTCTTTCACCGTTGCAAGTACCTGCTGTTTGGTTTTATTCCTTAAGTTTTCCGGGAGCGTGTTTGTGTCTAGCCTGGCAATGACAGTAGAATCACTTGTGTAAGCATCAACCAGGTCCCAGCTCCTGTTATCATATAAACCACGTGAAGCTTTTACCGCAGCACGGGTTAAGCCTGCTTTTTTACTAAGCCTTGCATTTTGAATATCCATTACTTCCTGTCTTTCTGCATTGGCATAGCCTGTTTCACCGTAAGCAATGTAAGTCTGGTTTAATTTATTGTTGAAAACGAACATAGCACTGTCGTAAGGCGTATCAAATTCTTCTTCTTTTGCATCCTGGTTGATGTTGGTATAGCTTCCATTACCACATTCGCCACCAAGATTCCAGTGTTCTTTGATGCCCTGCATTCTATCGCCACAATAAATTGTGTTAACGATGATGCCCTTCTGTTTTGCTAATGCACAGGCATCAGTGAATTTAATGCTCCCCTGAAGAAAGTCTTCATTCCCTGCTATAAAAACCACTTTGTAATTACCTGGAGACGCATCCCAATTTAATTCGCCTACAGACATATTGATCACCTGGCCACAATATTCATCACCTCCATTGGTTGTTAACTGGAAAAGTGTTGCAGATAGCTGATCAAGATCTGTTGTAAAACCACTGAGTTGTTTTATATATCCTTTTTTCTCATCATTAGAACTCCTGCCATATTCATACAAGGCAATTTCAATCTTCGGAGCTGTTCCATTGCATTGTGCTTTCCCAAGAACCGTTACCATATTCCAGAGTTGAGATTTGGCCTGTTCAATTAACCCATCCATACTACCGCTTACATCTAATAGTATGGCTACCTGTATCTTTTTTGCATTTTCTGGTTTCAACTGCTGGGCTGAAGACGTATAAGCAAGTGCAAGTATCAGTAGGAGGCAAGCTGCAATGTTTTTCATAAACTTAAATTTTACAGGTTATGTATTGGTTTTCAAAGCCCGATTGATGATGATGTCGGGAAGTACCATTTTGCATAAAGCGGAATAAATATTTTCAAAAAATAACCTGCCGTTAAGTTGTAAGGCTGAAATATTTATCTTGCCTCTATGAAAAGACTACTCCTGATTGCCCCATTTGCCATGGGTTTGATGATTGCCAATTCAGCATTATCGCAAGACAAGAAGAAATGGGATGTAAACAATCCACCGAATTCCAACTACAAAGAAGTTTCATTTACCGTAAATGAGGGAACATGGATGAGCCTTGATGTTTCACCTGATGGTCAAACGATTGTGTTTGATATGTTGGGCGATATTTATTCAATGCCGATCACCGGTGGAAATGCAAAACCATTAAGAACAGGGATCGCATTTGAAGTGCAGCCACGATTTTCACCTGATGGAAAGAAGCTGCTTTTTACTTCTGATGCAGGTGGTGGAGATAATATCTGGATGATGAATGCTAATGGAAGTAATGCCAAACAGATCACCAAAGAGAGTTTCCGTTTGCTGAATAATGCAGCCTGGACACCAGATGGACAATACATTGTTGCAAGAAAACATTTTACTTCCGGAAGATCATTAGGTGCAGGCGAAATATGGATGTATCATACCAGTGGTGGTAATGGGCTTCAACTAACCACGAGAAAAAACGATCAACAGGATGTAAATGAACCAGTGGTTTCGGCTGATGGAAGATATGTTTACTTCAGTGAAGACATGTATCCCGGTGGATTTTTCCAGTACAATAAAGATCCGAACAATGAAATATTCCGGATCAGACGATTCGACAGGGAAAAAGGAACAGTCGAGAATGTTACAGGAGGACCAGGTGGTGCTGTTCGTCCACAATTAAGCAACGACGGTAAGACACTTGCATTTATTAAAAGAGTGAGAACGAAGTCTGTTCTCTACCTCAGAAATTTAGAAACAGGTGAAGAATGGCCTGTGTATGATAAACTATCAAAAGACCAGCAGGAAGCGTGGACGGTGTTTGGTTCTTTCACAGGGTTTGATTTTACACCTGATGATAAAAATATCATCATCTGGAGTAATGGAAAGATCAATAAGATAGATCTCAGCCAGGCAAACAGTTCGGTTGAAATTCCTTTCACCATACAGGTAAATCAGAAAATTGCAGATGCTGTAAGATTTCAGCAGAACATCAACCCTGAAACTTTCAAAGTAAATGTTATTCGGCAGGCTGTCACTTCACCTGATGGAAAATATATTGTGTTCAATGCCTTAGGTCATTTATATAAAAAGGAATTGCCAAACGGAACTCCTGTACGAGTAACATCTACACCAGCATTTGAATTTGAACCATCTTTTTCTCCTGATGGAAATAAGATCGTTTATACAACATGGACGGATGAACATGGTGGTGCTGTTTATGTATTTGATATGACGCAGCCACATGGCAGAGCTGCAAGAATTACGGGCGACAAAGGAATCTATCGTCAGCCTTCTTTTTCACCCGATGGAAGGAAGATCGTTTTTCGCAGAGAAGGAAGTAGTGATGCTTTGGGTTTGGGTTATACCGCACAGCCAGGAATTTATACAATAGCAACCGGGGCAGGAAGCAAAGCAGAATTTGTACGAGCCGGAGGTGATATGCCGAGGTTCAATAAAAAAGGCGATCGTATATTCTACATTGCCGGTGGTGGAATGAACAGAACATTTGCCAGCGTTAAAACTGATGGTAGTGATGAACGTACACATCTTAAATCAACTTATGGAAGCCAGTTCACTGTTTCTCCTGATGAAAATTGGGTAGCATTTATTGATCTGCATAATGTATACATAGCTTCATTTCCTTTAACAGGAAAAACAATAGACCTGGGAAGCACCACTGCAGATTTTCCGGTGAAGAAAGTTTCAAAAGATGCTGGTTTGAATCTTCATTGGAGAAATGATAACAAGACTCTGCATTATACTTTAGGCGATCAATATTATACGATCAACCTTGAAGACAGGTTTGAGTTTGTTGCCGGTAAACCCGATTCATCTTTTGTTTTGCCGGAAAAAGGAATTAGCATCGGCCTCACTGCAAAAGCCGATAAGCCAACAGGTGTTGTTGCATTTACCAATGCAAGGATCATTACAATGAATGGGGATGAAGTAATTGAAAACGGAACGATCATCGTGTCGGGTAATACTATTTTAGCAGTGGGCAGGTCGGCCGAAATGAAACCACCAAAAGGAGCACACATTATTGATGCAACAGGAAAGACGATTACCCCTGGATTCATTGATGCCCATGCTCATGGAAATCATTTTCGTGCAGGTATCACACCTGAGAAACATTGGGCATATTATGCTAACCTTGCTTATGGTGTTACTACCATGCATGATCCCTCAGCCAATAGTGAAATGGTACATGCACAAAGTGAATTAGTAAAGACAGGACAAATTGTTGGGCCAAGAGTCTTTAGTACCGGAACAATTATTTATGGTGCTGATGGAGATTTTAAAGCAGTGATCAATAATATTGATGATGCAAGATCTGCATTGAGAAGAACAAAGGCATTTGGTGCATTCTCTGTGAAAAGCTACAATCAACCTCGACGTGAACAAAGACAACAGGTGATCGCTGCAGCAAGAGAATTAGGAATGGAAGTAGTGCCTGAAGGTGGCTCGTTCTTTAATCATAACCTGAGCATGATATTAGATGGTCACACAACCATCGAACATAATATGCCTGTATCAATGGTGTATGACGATGTGGTGAAGTTGTGGCAGAACAGTAAAACCGCTTACACTCCTACACTTATTGTGGGCTACGGAGCCGTTAGCGGAGAATATTACTGGTACCAGCATACCAATGTGTGGGAGAATAAAAAGTTATTGCGTTTTACACCAAGAGCTGAAATAGATACAAGATCAAGGCATAGAACCATGTTGCCGGAAGAAGAATATGAAAATGGTCACATGTTAGTATCTAAGCATCTGAAGAAATTAAATGATGCCGGAGTTAAGATCAATATGGGTGCTCATGGACAGATACAGGGAATTGGTGCACATTGGGAAATGTGGATGTTTCAACAGGGTGGAATGACCAATCATGAAGTATTAAAAACCGCAACAATCAATCCTGCACAATCATTAGGATTTGATCAATGGATCGGAAGCCTTGCTCCGGGTAAACTGGCTGATCTTATTGTAATGGATAAAAATCCATTGGAGAATATCCGCAACACTGAAAGCATTCGATATACAATGGTAAACGGAAGATTGTATGATGCAGAAACAATGAACGAGATCGGCAATCATGATAAACCACGTGGTAAATTTTACTGGGAAACCGCTAAAAATGCAGGAGCATTCGGTTGGCCCGCAAGTGTACAAACTGAATCACATAGCGAAACATGTGGTTGCGGACATAATTAATCGTTAGCGCTGACATAAAACTTAAAACCCTGCATTGCAGGGTTTTTTTATACTATCCTTCGATACAACTTTTCCAAAGTGCTAAACTTTGAAAAAGTTTGAGATTTATCGGAATCCTAGTCAAAATCAAAAAAATCACCCAGGAAACCTTTCTTCTTCTTTTTATGATAATACGGATCATGTCCATATCCTTTATTATATCCATAACCCTGTTGTGGATATGAACTTGGAGGAGGTGGTGGAGTTTGTTGTTGTGGAGCCTGCTGATTATTCTCAAACTCGGCAGATCGTTCTATGATCTTATCCAGTTCACCCCTGTCTAGCCATACACCACGACATTTTGGGCAATAATCAATTTCAACTCCTTGCCTGTCGGACATTACTAATGTTTCATCGCAATTCGGACATTTCATGTAATTAATTTTAAAATGTATAACTGCAAGTTACATACCTTTTTAAAAGGCAAATGTTACAATGATATTATAAAACAAATAAGCTGATACTTTGTTCGTTAATCAGTACTTTTGCCGCCTTGTAACTGTGGAATATGAAGTTTTATAATATCATCATCAAATATCGTTTCTGGCTAAGCTTACTGGCAATTGCCCTGGCTGTTTTTGTTCACTATACCAGCGGTTTCTGGCCGGCTTTTATTTTATATTTCCTGGCATTGATTGGCTTGTTGAGTCATTTCCTTATCGGTCCTATGCGATTGATACAGGAACCAATGGAGCAGGGAAATATTGATGAAGTAAAACGAATATTGAACTCTATATGGTTTCCTAACATCCTTATCAAGCCTATTCGCTCTACTTATTATACCATCAAAGGCAATCTTGCTATGATGGACCAGGATTTTGATACTGCTGAAAAACACCTGAAGAAAAGTTCGAGCCTTGGTTCTCCAATGCCTGAAGCAGAAGGTGCCAATAAACTGCAGCTTGGAATGATGGCTTTGCAAAGAGGTAACATGAAAGAAGGAGAAGGTTATATCAGAGCTGCACTTCGATCAGGAATTCCGGATAAAGAAAGTGAAGCTGTTGCTTACCTCAGCATGTGCCAGATCTTCATGAATAAAGGTGATATGCGTTCTTTAAAAGCAGCCAAAGATTATTATCGCAGAGCCAAGGCATGCAAGCCAACTACCAAACAAGTGGTTGAGCAGATCAAGGAAATAGAGAAGTATATCTCGAGAATTCCCGGCTAAATTTTATTGAACCAGCTGAATTACTCTGTGGCATCGTCTGTTGCTACGCTCAGTTCACAGTTCTGGTTTCATAGCATCTGTTCTCAACACATAGACACAAAGGAACATAGTTTTTCTGAATTCTTTGTGATCGCTGTGCCTATGTGGTAAATTTCCCAAACATCTCTTCCACCCGTGCAAACCTGTATTGAAATACTCCATCTAATTTTTTCTTTACAAATAATGTATTGGCAATATCCCCGATAAACCACATCGGAAGTTTATAATGAACTATATCTGTCATCACAACTCCACCTTCTATCTCTTTAAATAAATGCTGGTGATGCCATAATGAATAAGGACCATAACGCTGCTCATCAACAAAGAATGCTTTGTCCTTTACATGTGTTATTTCCGTCATCCAGTATAAAGGAATGCCCAGCAGCGGTTTTACTTTGTATTCAATGATCTGCCCTGGATACATCACATCACCATGATGTTCACTGATCACCTTAAAACCAAAACTATCCGGCGTTATCTTAACAAGATTAGCAGGATCACTAAAAAAATTCCATGCTGCATCTAACGAACACGGTATCTGCTGAACAAACTTTAATACATAAGTCTTTGACATATTGCTCAATATTCTTTGTATAACTTCAGCCAAAACTAACACTGATTTAGCAGCCACTTTGTTATTTTTGGAGAGATGAAGCTGCACGAAAATTTCCAGAAGATATATTCCACCCTGAATGAGCAACAAAAAAGAGCTGTTGATACCATTGATGGCCCTGTAATGGTGATTGCTGGTCCCGGCACAGGAAAAACGCAGATCCTCAGTGCGAGAATCGGGAAGATATTGCTGGAAACCGATGCACTTCCTGAAAACATTCTTTGTCTTACCTATACCGATGCTGGTGTGGTTGCCATGCGTAAAAGGTTGTTAAACTTTATTGGTGCCGATGCTTATAAAGTGAACATCTACACTTTCCATGCTTTTTGTAATGATGTGATACAGGAGAATCTTTCACTATTTGAGAAAACTTCACTCGATCCGATATCTGAACTGGAGAAAATTGAATTATTCAAACAGTTGATCGATGCATTTCCAAAAGATCATCCTTTAAAAAGATATCGTGGAGATGTTTATTACGAAATCAACAACCTCCAATCACTTTTCAGCACCATGAAAAGAGAAGGCTGGACAAGTGATTCTATTTGTGATAATATTCAAAAGTATATCGATAGCCTTCATACAAGAGAAGAGTACATTGCCAAAAGAGCAACTAAAGAATTTAAGAAAGGTGATGTTCGTCTGGATAAGATTGCAGAGGAAATTGAGAAGATGGAAAAACTGAAAGCTGCTGTTTGTGAATTCGGCAATTTTCAACAATTGATGCGTAAGAAGAACCGCTACGATTTTGACGATATGATCAACTGGGTCATCACTGCTTTTTCTGAGAATGAAAACCTGCTTCGTCGTTACCAGGAACAATTCTTATACATACTGGTAGATGAATACCAGGATACCAGTGGTACACAGAACAGGCTGGTGGAATTACTCATCAATTATTGGGATAAACCAAACGTTTTTGTTGTGGGTGATGATGACCAGAGTATCTACCGTTTCCAGGGAGCAAATGTCGAAAACATGATGCGGTTCTGGAATCAATATGAAAAAGATCTGATGACGGTAGTGCTCACCAACAACTATCGTTCAACTCAACCCATATTAAATATTTCCAAATCACTCATCGATAAAAACAATGAAAGACTGGTAAAACAGATCGATGGATTGAGTAAAGAACTGCTGGCTGCTAATATCAAAATCAATAACCTGCATCATCATCCTGTAATTCGGGAATATGAAACCCAAAGACAGGAGATGATCGATGTGGTATTGAAGGTGGAAAAGCTTTTACATTTGGTAGATCACGGAAGGATAGCCATTATCTATAAAGAAAATAAATACGGCGAAGAACTTACACAATACTTCAAGCTTCGGAATATTCCCGTCTACAGTAAACGAAGTTTGAACCTGCTGAATATTCCTTTTGCACAGAAGATCATCCTCATGTTTCGTTATTTGTGCACGGAACATGACATAGCATACAGTGGAGATGAAATGTTGTTCGAGATACTGCATTTCGACTGGTTCAATATTCCACCAATTGAAATTGCGAAGCTGAGTATTGCTTCTGCAGAAACGCAATTCAGCGATAACAGGAAATCATTAAGAAGATTATTGCATGAGAAGGCAACAACACCTCCAAAAGATCTCTTCAGCCAGGGCATCAATGAGAATCTTAAAAATGCCAGTGCAGTAATTGAAAGATTAGTGGGTGAGGTTTCTAATGTTACATTACAACAGTTGTTTGAATGTATCATACGGGAAGCTGGTGTGTTAAAGACGATCATGCAAAGCAAAGAGAAACATTGGCTTTTACAAGTGCTTACGGCTTTGTTTGATTTTGTAAAAGATGAAACGGCTCGTAATCCATCAATGAAACTCCAGGACCTTGTGAACATGTTTGAGCTGATGGAGAAAGAAGGTCTTTCCATTCCTTTGGTACAGGTGAGTGGTAGTGATAAAGGTGTGAACCTGCTTACAGCTCATGGAAGTAAAGGATTGGAATTTGAGCATGTATTCTTCGTAGGTTGCAATGCAGTATTCTGGGAGAAGAAAAGAAAACCTGGTGGTGGTTATACTTTTCCTGATACGATGTTTACCTCGCAACCAAAACACCTGGAACAGGAGGAACTTAGAAGATTGTTTTATGTAGCACTTACAAGAGCGGAACAACATCTTCATATTTCTTACAGCAAATTCAGGAATGATGGTAAAGAAATGGAACCATCCATGTTCATTGCTGAGATACAGGATGAACATGAGCTGCCTGTTGAGAAAGCAGTACTCATGCCTGAAGTGATTGCAGAATTCCAGTCCTTGCAGTTTGGTGATGCAATTGCACCAGAGATAGAACAAATAGAAAAGGATTTGATCACAAGATTGCTGGATAAGTTTGTGATGAACGTTACAGCTTTGAACAACTACCTGAAATGTCCTTTAGAGTTTTATTTCAAGAACCTGATACGTATTCCTTCTCCGAAGAATGAATCAACCGAATTTGGTTCTGCTGTTCACCATGCTTTGGAACAATTATTCAGGAAAATGCAGGATAGTGGTAAAGATACTTTTCCTTCCAAAGAGATATTCATCAGCGATTTTGAATGGTTCATGAAACGACACAGGGAAAGTTTCACCAAAGAACAGTTTGCAAGAAGAATGGAATATGGCCAGGAGGTGCTTTCAAAATATTACGATAAATATCACGGTCAATGGAATAAGATTGTTTCCATTGAAAGAAACATTCGTAACGTGGTGGTGAATGGAGTTCCGCTGAAAGGTAAACTTGATAAACTGGAGTTTTCGGGTAAAGAGGTAAACGTGGTTGATTATAAAACGGGCAATCCAGACAATGCAAAATCTAAACTGCTTCCACCGAACGATAAAGATCCGAATGGTGGTGATTACTGGAGACAGGCTGTGTTCTACAAATTACTGGTAGATAATTCAAGGCAGGACTGGACCGTGGTGAGTAGTGAATTTGATTTTATAGAACCAGATAAAAAGAAAAATTACTGCAGGGAAAAAGTTCTCATCAGGCAGCAGGATATTACAACCGTCACCCAGCAGATAGAGGATGTTTGGGAAAAGATACAGAACCGTGAATTCTATATTGGCTGTGGCAAAGAAGAATGTCACTGGTGTGGTTTTGTAAAGAGCAACGATCTTGCGATAGCGTTACATGATATGAATGAGGCCGAACCCGAAGCAATAGAAGAAAATGGTTTAAATGATTATTAGTAAATGTTTTGCGTTCTTGTGCAGTTAAACAATTTATGTTTGCACCACTTTAATGAAAGTAACGTTTCAATACCTGTTTTTAATTACTGTTCTTGCAGCCTTTATGTTCAATATTACAGGCTGTGCCAATATTGTTCCGCCAACAGGCGGACCACGAGATAGTTTGCCACCAATGCTTATCTCTGCAACACCTCCTGATTCATCTAGAAATGTTAGGCCAAGCAGGATCGTTCTAACCTTTAATGAATATGTGGACCAATTGCAGGATTTACAGAATGTGATCGTTTCGCCAACACTTCCCAATTCACCTGTTATCTCCAGCAGGTTAAGAACTGTAACCGTTCGTTTCACAGATACGCTTGAGCCAAACACTACTTATTCCATCAACTTCGGCAAAGCCATCAGGGATGTGAATGAAGGAAATGTACTGGAAGATTTTACTTATATTTTTTCTACAGGAAGAACCATCGATGCAAATACTTTGAGTGGAAAAGTGATTCTGGCAGAAACAGGAAAAGCAGATAGCATACTCATTGCTGTATTGCATCAGAACCTGGCTGATTCTGCTATCATCAAGCAAAGGCCACGTTATTATACAAGGTTAGATAGCTCCGGTAATTTTACTTTTTACAATCTCCCGGCAGGAGAATTTGCTGTGTATGTAGTGGAGAACAGTTATTCAAAACGTTATGATGACAGCACAAAATTATTTGCATTCTTAAATAATCCTGTTACAGTTACTGCAAACACTTCTCCTGTTGTACTGTATGCTTATAGAGAGGCGAAACCAAAACCGGCTCCGGCAACCGGATCAACTCCAACCAATACACGTAACCAGGATAGAAGATTGCGATATTCTAATTCAGAAGGAAGTAGCAACAAAGACGTGCTTACTCCACTTCATCTTGACTTCAACCGGAAGTTGAAAACATTTGATAGTACGAAGTTTATTTTGACTGATACTAATTACAGCCCTATCGTTAATTACAGGATGATGTTAGACAGTAATGCAACTCGTGTTACCCTTCAACATTCATGGGAATTAAACAGGATGTATAAACTGGTCATTCTGAAGGATGCTGTTGCAGATGCTGAAGGAGTTACGCTGTTAAAATCTGATACACTCACCATCGCAACTAAAGATGCTGAAGACTATGGCCAGGTGAGATTGCGTTTTAATAATATTGATCTTACAAAAAACCCGGTGCTCCAGATCGTTCAGAATGATGTGGTGGTAGAATCTGTTCCGCTTACGACCAGAGAATGGAGAAAAAATCTTTTCAAGCCGGGAGAGTATGAGTTGCGAATTCTTTTTGATGCAAATAGAAATGGGAAATGGGATACCGGTAATTTCAAATTGAAAAGACAACCAGAGATCGTTCAGTCATTGCCCAGGAAACTTTCTATCAGGGCCAATTGGGAGAATGAAGTTGATATCAATCTCTGATAATACTTCCTGCTTTTTTTTGCAGGGTTAACGGCTCTCATTCACCTGGAATTTATATCCCTCAGCAGTATTATAAAAACTCTATTTTCGTTGGAAACTATTCGAGATGGAAGGAGCAATTGAAGGTGTAACGTCTTTATTTCAAAAATTTAAAAACGAAACAGCCGACAGGATCGAAAAACTTCCACAAAGTGGTAGCGACAGAACTTATTTCAGAATTTATTCAGGAGAAGAAACTTTTATCGCTACTTATAACCTGAACATACAGGAGAACCGTACATTTATAAATTTCAGCCTTCATTTTAAACAAAGAGACCTTCCCGTACCTGAAATACTAGCGATCAGCGATGATGTTTCTATTTATATACAGGAAGACCTGGGAACAGAAAGCCTGTTAGAAAAATTGATCGAACACGGACATGGCGATTACTCCTATGGCTTATTCAAAAAAAGCCTGAAGCAATTAGCAAGAATACAAATACTGGGTGATCATGCATTGAACTATGACTGGTGCTTAACAGCAAAGGAGTTTGGCAAGCAGGCCATCATGAGTGACCTGTTGTATTTCAAATATTATTTTCTTGACACGCTAAAGCTGCCTTATGACAAACAGGCAATGCTGGATGATTTTGATGCCCTGAGTACTTACCTCACCAGAACACAGCATAAATATTTTATGTTTCGTGATTTTCAGAGCCGGAACATTATTGTTAAGGATGAGGAAGTCTATTTTATCGATTACCAGGGAGGAATGCATGGTGCTTTGCAATACGATGTGGCTTCTATGTTGTGGCAGGCAAAAGCTGAACTGAGTGATGAATGGAAAAAAAGCCTGCTTGAATATTATATTGATGAAGTAGATAAATTGCTGCCACAACCAGTAAACAGAAGTACGTTTGTTCACCAGTATAATGGGTATGTACTCATCAGGTTGCTGCAGGTGCTGGGTGCTTATGGATTCAGGGGTTTCTTTCAACGGAAAGCACATTTTCTAAGCAGTATACCATTGGCTTTGCATAACCTGCAGTGGTTTGTGAAAAAAATGAATATTGGTATTGATCTCCCCGAGTTCAACAAAGTATTAAAGATCATTGTTAGCGAACAGATGATACAAAAGTTTGAAACGGTTAAGGCCGATGAGAATACTCAGCTGTTGGTTAAGATCAATAGTTTTTCTTATAAAAAAGGATTGCCTGTTGATGAATCTGATAATGGTGGTGGTTTTGTTTTTGACATGCGGGGCATTTTAAATCCAGGAAGATTTGATGAATATAAAACGCTGTGCGGAAAGGATAAATCTGTCATAGATTTTTTAGAGCAACGAACGAAGATGGAAGACTTTCTCAACAGTGTCTTCGATCTTGTAGATATCTCGGTGGAAGATTATTTAAAGAGAGGATTTAAACACCTGATGATCAATTTTGGTTGTACAGGTGGTCAACACCGAAGTGTATATGCTGCCGAACAAACAGCCAGGCATTTAAAAAACAAGTATGGAGTAACGGTAGAATTAAATCATACCAACGAACATAACTGGAGAAAAGAATTATGAAAGCAATGATCCTTGCAGCAGGTTTGGGAACAAGATTAAAACCCTGGACAGATCATCATCCTAAAGCTTTAGCTGTAGTAGGAGGGAAAAGCCTGCTGCAAAGGAACATTGAATACCTGCAGCAATTTGGAATCACAGAGGTGATCGTTAACGTTCATCATTTTGCGGATCAAATTATAAATTCAATTGAAACCAATAAAGGCTGGGGAAGTACTGTTACTATATCTGATGAGACTTCAGCGGTTTTAGAGACAGGTGGAGGGTTGAAAAAAGCTGCCTGGTACCTGAAAGATGCCAATGAATTTGTGCTGATGAATGTTGATATATTAACTGACCTTAATCTCGCAGCGATGATTCAACAACAGCAAAACAGTAAGGCGCTGGCAACTTTAGCAGTAACAGAAAGGTCAACATCAAGATATTTTTTATTCAACGGCAAAGATGAATTGTGTGGCTGGAGAAATGTAAATACCGGTGAAGAAAAGATTGCAAAGGAGTCAATTGACCTGAAACAAAAAGCATTCAGCGGTATTCATGTTATCAGTAATAAATTATTAGATCATCTTTCCTTAGGAGGAAAATTTTCAATGGTTGATGTGTATTTGGATCTTGCAAAAGATCATTTTATACAGGCCTTTGATCATTCAACCAGCAGGTTTATAGATGTGGGTAAACCGGAAAGCATACAAAAAGCCGAACAGTTGTTTTTAGCTTAATGCAACATCGTTTCGATGAAGACCTTGTTTTCTCAGGAACAATATTATTAAAACGAGGATCAGGATATAAGCAATGATATTAAAGGTATCGTGATGATCCATATACTTATTGGGATTCCATTGATGCTCGCTTATCATGAGCAGGATGGCAACACGAAAACAATTAATGATCCATATTATTACACTACCGAGTACAATCCAGAACAAACTCTTTTTCCATCCTGCAGAATGAGCCAGGATGAAGCCTACCCAAAAACTCATTATTCCTAAACCAATACATGTATATACCATTCTAACACTAACACCTGTGGTAACGGACTTAAGCAGGTATGGTCCTTCTACAACCGTTTCATAACCGAAGAGTTGACAGATAAAGTCAGCACTATGTAAAATGGAAGATCGTAGCCAGGCAACATAATTCAGGTTTTCTTCGAGGAAAGGAATGTAAAGATTTCCCGGAGCTGTGATGCCAATATAAAATTCATTAAAAAAATGAAGCCCCAGGAACAGCACAAGAAACTTTACTATGAAAATAAAGCCGGGGTTTTTTATGATCTCATTGAATTGCATCTCGCAAGCAAAGAAATGAAATTGTAGACTAATAACGACTTGACAGGTAGTTAAATGTCGTGAAAACAATCACCTAGACCTTAATATAAATCTTCTTCCTGTCAAGCACATAAATAATCAGCCAGTAAAACATTATCATGAGAACAGCATAAATAAAAGAACTTAGCCTTTGATCAGAAGTAATCAGGTTGGCAATTGGTTTACAAACATTTTCATACAACCACGGCAAAGGTGAAGTATATACGGGCTTTCCTTCAGGTGTAAAATGATCTGTCCATCTGAGCAATCCAAGTACCCTTGGCAGAAAGCCACTCAAAACGAAAATGAACAAAGGGTTTTTGCCAAATACATCAAAAAAGCGACTCCAGATTCCCGCCGCTTTTTTAAATTCCAGCAAATGGATCATTACTCCGATAGTTAATATAGCAAGTCCTGTTGTATAGATCACATAGCTACTGGTCCAGATCTTCTTATTGATGGGGAAAGCGTAATCCCAGGTAAGTCCTGCCAACACCAATATCAAACCCGAAACAAAAAGGTTACTCAGCATTTCTGTATTCTTGCCTTTTTGTTGAATGTATTGTCCTGCTAAAAAGCCAAAGATCACCTGAACAATTGCTGGTAAAGTGCTCGTGATTCCTTCAGGATCAAAAGGAACACCTTCTCCCTTATACATGTGATTTTCTCCAAGAATATTTTTGTCGATAATCGTTCCAAAGTAACCTTCAAGGCTATAAGGATCTGCAGGGTTTCCAAGCCACCAACAAATGAACCAGTACAATAAAAGTATCAGGGCACCGATAAAAAAAGCACCTCTTGCTTTGGCATAATACACAATCACAGAAGCAAAAAAGTAGGCTAAGGCAATTCTCTGAAGTACACCAAAAATTCGAATAGTTTCCCAGGGTTTGCCAACAAGATTTTCTCCATCCCATTTAATAAAAGGTGACCAATTCAGGAACAACCCGATTGCAAAGATGAGTAGCGTTCTTTTGATCACTTTCTTCCAGAAAAATGCAGGGCCTTGCTGTTCAAAACGAGGCATTACAAACGACATCGCATTTCCCACAGCAAAAAGAAAAAAGGGAAACACAAGGTCTGTTGGTGTACATCCATGCCATGGAGCATGTTTAAGTGGAGGATAGATAAAACCCCAGCTTCCCGGATTATTCACAAGAATCATTAAAGCTACCGTAGCTCCTCTAAAAACATCCAGCGAATAATACCTTGGCGGTGAACTTTTTATCATGATAGAAAATCTTCGACAATTTAAATATTTCTGCTATTATCCCCCAAGACAATGGATAGCCTCTTATAATTAAAACCTATATAATCTAGCCCATCAGTTTGATTAACTTAAGGGTAACTTAAGCATAACTTAGGTATAAGGCAGCAAAACCAATGTAACTTGCTGACCGTTATTGAAAATGAAAAAATCCCTTTCCATACCACCATGTCCGGATCCATCAAGTTATATACTTGTACAAACGAGAGAAGGTACTTTTTGGAGACGAAAAAGAGGCCTTGGTCCAAAAGGAGTTCAGTTAAATAATAGCTTTAGGATAAGTGCAGAAGGAATGGGCTTAACGGCACCAGCGGCTAAGAATATTGTAAATAAACTAAAGCCCTATTTACAGAACCTGGCAACTGGTAGAATAACCGTCAGGATATCAGGGAATCTGCGAAAGCAATATAACAGAAATGGCAAAATTGATTATACTTACTTAAAAGGGTTGGATCTTCAACCTGATCATCCGCTCGAACAGCTTTTATCGGCTCCGCCCATTGTTCAAACAAGTAATGAAGGTTTGATTATAAAGCTGCCAGTACATCGAAATACGATTTCAAAAAGCAATGATCTTATCACAGATTATTTTGCAGAAGTAATTTTTATAAGCGGAAATTGCAGTGATAGTGAATGTCTTGTAGTACAAAGTAAGAAAAGCGAAGTATACCAGTTGAATTTTGAAGGACATGGGGAGTGCAGTTTCAGCTTTCCGTTAGTAAAGCATCCATGGATCGCCGTTTTAAAAGTAAGTTGTAGAAGAAATGGAATATTGTCAGTATCCCCTGGAGATTACGGGATGAAAATTATTGCTGTCGGCTGATATAGTTATAGTGAATGTATGCCGATTTTGTTATAGGCATTGATGAGTATGGATATTAGCTGCCGAAACTGTTATGTTACCTTTGTTATATACTACTAACTGCCCCCGCTTACCCTTAAATGGGACTGGGAAAAGCGAAGCTAGGCTCTTAACTTTCAAAACATGATTTATAAAAAAAATATTGCTTCTTTTTTGGCCATTTGTTGTTTGTTTTTGGTGTTCTCATCTTGCAAAACCCAGCAGCAAAATCTGAATTACTTCAGTTATGAAAAAAGAGACAGTTCACATAATAGAATCTGGCAGAATTACGAGGCTAAAATACAACCGGGTGATAAGCTTTCCATTTTTGTAAGTGCACTGAATCCTGAATCTGCAAAGCCATATATTTTAACGAATGCCCCATCTTCTAATCGTGATCAGCCTTCAACTGCTGGTAATGTTACTGTAGAACCTGACGGAAGAATATGGTATCCTCAACTGGGTTTTATTAAAGTAGCCGGCTTAACAAAGAGAACCTTCAGGGATACATTATTAAACAGGTTAAAAGTTTACCTGAATGATCCGATTGTAGTGGTTGATTTTGTAAATCTGAAGGTGACCATGCTGGGAGAAGTGAACAGGCAAGGCCCTATACAAATGACAGACGAAAGCTTAACCATATTACAGGCTTTAGGTAATGCAGGTGATATTACATCAAGTGGCCGTAGAGATAGTATATTGGTGATAAGAGAGGTTGGTGGCATAAGATCTTTCGGCCACATTAATTTATTAAGTAATGAAGTGTTTAAATCACCCTACTTCATTCTGCAGCAGAATGATGTTGTGTATGTTCCCATGAATGAGAAGAAGATAAAGACAGAAAATGAGCAGGTGTTCATTCGTAATCTATCAATTATTACATCTGTTCTTGCCGTGATAAGCACAGTGGGTTTACTGGTATTAAACTTAACAAAATAGCATTGCTCCGTTGCATAAAATTCAGATTGACATGACAACACCCTCCAATAAAGAAATGGTCATCAAAGACAATTCACATAAGTTAACACCCAAAGAGATATTTTATAAGTACATAGTATATCTTCCTTTGTTTATTGTATGTGTTGGTATTGCCATCACCACGGCTTATATCTATTTGCGTTATAAGGTTCCATATTACTCGTCATCAATTTCATTGCTGTATAAAGATGCCAGTGGCAAATACCTGGGAGGCGATGAGAATATGATGCTGGATGATGTAATGTTATACAAGAAGAGAAGTAACCTTGCTAACGAAATAGAAGTGCTGAAGAGCGTCAATATCATGGAAAGAGTTGTTACCAGCCTTGGTTTGAATCTGGTTTACTACAACGAAGGAAAGGTAAAGACAAGAGAATTATATGGAAGTTCACTTAAGGCCGAGGTTTCGAATATCAGAGATTCTTCGTTAGCCTTCACGGTCTCTTTGAAAAAAGAAGATGAAAATGTATTTGCATGGTATGATGGCAAAAAAACGCTAGTGAAATCAGGTGACGAGATTATTACGTCTAACGGCAGAGTGAGAATTCACTTTTTTGCACCGGGATTAGACAAATCAGATAAATATTACATTCAATGGTTACCTGTTCGTTCTGCGGCAATGGGTTTGGCAGGTGCAGTAAGTGCAAGCCAGTTAAATAGGGAAGCCAGCATTATCCGTGTAAGTATTGCAACAGAAGTTCCGCAAAAAGGAAAGGATATATTAAACCAGCTTGCGTTAGAGTATAAGCAAATAGGGATAGATGATAAAAATAAAGTTGTAGATAACACCATTCAGTTCATAGATGAAAGATTAGATCTTATTTCTGCTCAACTTGGAGACGTGGAGGGTGGGAAGCAAAACTTTCAACAAAGAAATAATCTCATCGATCCACAGGGTCAGAGTGAACAGGAGATCATTTCACTTACTGAAGTAAGAAGAAGATTAGATGAAGAAGAAGTAAGGCTGCAGGTCATTGATATGATCACCAATTATGTTGACAATCCTTCAAAGCGTTTTCAATTGGTTCCTTCTTCTCTTGGGCTCAGTGATAGAACACTTGATGGGTTAATTAATTCGTACAATGAACTGCAGTTAAAGCGTGAAGCCGAATTAAAAATCGCACCTGCTGCACACCCTAACATTGCAGCAATAGATAACCAGATAGAGAAAATAAGAACGAGCATTGTTGAGAACCTGGTCAATATCCGAAGATCGTCTCAATCGCTTGCAAGCAGATTACGTAACGAATATCGTTCAACACAGGGAAATATCAGGTCAATTCCACAAAAGCAAAGAGAATTTGCAGAGATCATGCGTCAGCAGGGTATCAAAGAAAAACTTTATCTCTTTCTTTTAGAGAAGAGAGAAGAATCTGCAATAACAAGAGCTTCTGCTGTGGCTAATTCAGCACCATTGGATGAAGCAGTTTCTGGTGGTGGGCCTATCAGTCCTGATAGTAAAGGCATTTACCGGCTTGCATTGATCATAGGACTTTTAGTTCCTGCGGCATTTATTTATATAAGAGATCTGCTGAATGATAAAGTAACTGTTAGAACTGATATTACTAAGGTAACTGAAACGCCGATCATAGGTGAAGTGGCACATCATCGTAGTATGATGAGACAATTTGTTGTAGGTGTAAAAGACAGGAGCATTTTATCAGAGCAGTTCAGGATACTGCGAACAAATTTGCAGTTTCTTTTGGCTCATGCTCCTACAAAAAACCCGGTTGTATTGGTTACCTCAACTATTTCAGGAGAAGGAAAGACATTCTGCTCAATGAATATGGCCGCTGCCTGGGCTATTGCCGGAAAGAAAACAGTGATCATAGAATTGGATTTGAGAAAACCTAAAATATCCAAAGCCCTGGATTTGCAAACGGATATTGGTATCAGCAATTTCATTATCGGTAACAGTAAAAAGGAATCCCTTCCGCAAAGTTTACCAGATATACCAAATTTGTATGTGATAGGAGCTGGACCAATTCCGCCCAATCCATCTGAACTTATAATGGATAGTAAGATGGATGAACTATTTACTTATCTACGGGCAAACTTTGATATCATTATTATTGATTCTGCCCCTGTTGGTCTGGTGAGTGATTCAAAAATACTTTCCCGTTTTGTTGATGCTACTTTGTATGTTGTTCGTCAACGCTACACCGTTAAAAAACAGGTTAGTTATATTGATGAGCTTTACTTAAACAAAGCTTTGCCTAACATGGGTCTTATTATTAATGATGTAAAAACCGGTGGCAATAATTCATATTATGGTTATGGCTATGGTTATGGTTTTGGATACGGCTATAATTATCATTACAGTTATGGCTATGGAGAAACTGAGAAGAAGGGGCTTATTCGTAAAGTAAAAGACATGGTTGGGTTATAGTTTCGAGGGATCACCGGTAAAAAATGTGTAGAATAGCTGGTATTTATAATCCGCAATCTCAGAACATCCAGGCTGATGTGTTGAAAATGCGTGATGCAATGCATAGAGGTGGTCCGGATGATCACGGATTATTCATTCATTCAAATCTAAATATAGCTTTCGGACATAACCGATTAAGCATTCTTGATCTGAGTAGTGCTGGTCACCAGCCAATGCAAACACTGGACGGAAAACTCAAGATAACTTTCAGCGGAGAAATATACAACTTCAAAGAGCTCAGGGCTGAGTTAAAGAAGTTAGGATATGCTTTCAAAACTGAAACCGATACGGAAGTAATCCTTTACAGCTATCAGCACTGGGGTAAAGAATGTTTTCAACGTTTCAATGGCATGTTTGCACTGGCAATTTGGGACGAAGAAAACAAAGAGGTGATCTTAGCAAGAGATCACGCAGGCATCAAGCCTTTATATTATCACATAAGTGACAACTTGTTCTTTTTCTCTTCTGAAATACGCGGTATTAATAATTTATTTCCACAGTGGCCCACAGACATTTCATGGAAACCATTGTTCCTGATGTTTGGCCATCTTCCTGAACCATACACTACACTCAAAAATGTGGCAACACTCGGTAAGGGAGAATGGATAAGTGTTCGTTTGCCGAAAATGATTGTAAAGAAGGGCACTTATGATAGTGAAGTATATACGTCGGAAATTACTAATGAAGATGATGCCGTTGCATTGGTGAGAGGCATTTTGCCAGGGGCTGTAAAAAGACATTTAATCTCTGATGCTACTATAGGTTTGTTTTTAAGTGGTGGAATTGACAGCAGTTTGTTAACATTACTTGCATCGCCAACGCTAAAAGATGAATTACAAACATTATCTGTCCAATTTGATGAAGAAACTTTTTCTGAAGAGCGATTTCAAAAGTTGATTATAAGCATTACAGGAAGTAAACATAGTTTTTGCAAAATATCACAAACAGATTTTGAAGAAGCTTTACCAGATATTTTCAATGCTATGGACCAGCCAAGCACTGATGCAATTAATACTTACTTCATCTCCCGGCATGCAAAAGATTGCGGATTGAAATCTGTGTTGAGTGGAATTGGTGCAGATGAGCTTTTTGGTGGCTATCCTTCGTTTTACCGGTTTAACCAGTGGAAATATTTACAACGCATACCATCATTTGTAAAACGAAGTATCGGCAAATTCAGCAACAATAAACTTGAAAAATTTTCTTTTGATAACCTTTCTCCGATGTTGAGTTTGTATCTCATCAACCGGGGGTTTTTCACTGTGGCAAAAGCAGCAAGGCTTACCGGTTGTACAGCGCAGGAAATAGAGTGCATGCTGGAAAAGGTTTCGATTTCTTCAAAAGCCGATTACAGTAGCCTGAATACAACTGCAATCATGGAAACGGACCTTTACATGAAGAACCAGTTATTAAAAGATGCCGATTATATGTCTATGTGGCATGGCATAGAAATAAGAATTCCTTTTTTAGATAAAGAGTTAACCAGTGCTGTCAATTCAATTTCTCCCTCAGTGAAGTTTCGCTCTGATCTGCCAAAGAAGTTATTGATCGAGTCGTTTGCTACTATGCTTCCACCAGAAATATGGCATAGAAAGAAGCAGGGATTTACGTTTCCGTTTAACCAGTGGCTCAAGCAGTCATCTGATCTTATGCCTGGAACAAACAACGAGCATACTGTTTTCAATGATTTTAAAAACAATAAAGTGCATTGGAGCAGGTATTGGGCTCTTAAAGTGGCTGGAGCGGAAAAGTTTAATTGATACAGGAGATTGAGTCATTGAAGAGATCGAATATTTTGTTTTATTATTTAAGCGCATTCAGCCAGTCAGGTGGGATTGAAAAATTTAATAGATGTTTTATTAAGGCCTTAGACGAGGTTGCTGCATCCACCGTTTCAGTGGTAAGTGTTTATGATGATGCTGCAGATGAAAGATATATTGGCTCTTTATCATACAAAGGATTTAAAAAAAACAAATCCCTATCTGTTCTGCATGTCATCAGGAATATCTATAAGCAGGATGTATTGATACTTGGCCATATCAATTTGGCAGTGGCCGGGGTTATTTGTAAACTGCTGCGTCCATCATGTAAATTGATTTTAATTGTTCATGGAATAGAGATATGGAAAAAGCAGACTGGTATTAAAAAGAAATGCCTTGATAAGGCAGATCATATTTTGGCTGTGAGTACATACACCAAAAATCAACTGGTATTACGAAATAAAATATCACCACAGAAGATTACCTTATTATCTAATGCAGTTGATCCTTATTTCCGTCTTCCTGCAACATTCACTAAACCATCAATACTTTTAGAGAGATATAAACTGCAGGTTGATCAGCCCGTAATTTTTACGCTGTCAAGATTAAGCAGTGCCGAACAGTATAAAGGCTATGATAAAGTGATTGCTGCATTACCTGAAGTGCTGAAGCCGGTGCCTGGCTGCAAATACATTTTAGGCGGGAAATATGACGAGATTGAGAACAAGCGGATCGCAGCATTGATTAACCAATACAATGTAAAGGATAATGTGATCGTTACAGGATACATTGATGAAGACGAAGTAACAGATCATTACCTGCTTGCAGACGTATTTGTGATGCCCAGCAAACATGAAGGCTTTGGAATTGTGTTCGTAGAAGCTATGGCGTGTGGTGTTCCTGTAATCGGTGGTAACCAGGATGGAACGGTTGATGCATTGTTAAACGGAAGGTTAGGTACATTGGTTAACCCTGATAATATTCAGGAAATATCTTCAGCAATTGTTCAGATACTTAAGCTTGGTAAACAAAATAAGCAGGAACTTCAGCAAAAAGTATTGCAGCATTATTCATTCAACCGGTATAAAGAACGTTTGACAAACAGCCTGTTCAACTAATATGCAAACTGAGGAAATTATTATCAAGCCAGGGCTCAGCAAGAAGAATTACTGGAGAGATATCTGGAGATACCGGGAGCTGTTTTATATTCTCAGTTGGCGGGATATTAAAGTACGCTATAAGCAAACTTTCATAGGTGCTGCGTGGAGTATTGTACGACCATTGTTTACAATGCTGGTGTTTACTTTTGTTTTTGGCCACATAGCCAAATTGCCTTCTAACACTTCTGCACCCTATGCCATTATGGTGTATGCTGCATTGCTTCCCTGGCAGTTTTTTTCTACTGCATTGGTTGAATCCAGTAATAGTCTTATTGGGAATTCAGGATTGATATCAAAAGTATATTTCCCAAGACTGATCATTCCTGCTTCTTCTTTCATCACAAGCATAGTCGATTTCCTCATCTCACTAGGTTTGATGCTGGTACTCTTTGTCTATTTTGATTATTATCCATCATGGCAAATAATATTTTTACCATTGGTGTTATTAGGTGCCTTGATTGCCAGTTTAGGATTAGGATTATATATCACTGCGCTAAATGTTAAATACCGTGATTTTCGTTTTGTGATACCATTCATTGTACAGTTAGGATTATATATTTCACCTGTTGGTTTTAACAGTGGCATTATTGCAGACAAGCACCTGTTTTTTTATTACCTGAATCCAATGGCTTCAATCATTGATGGCTTCCGTTGGTGTTTGCTTGGAGGTGACCAGGTAATATATGTTGAAGGAATATGGATATCTTCAACTGTTGCGGTTGCAATGTTGACAATAGGTATTTACCAGTTCAGGAAAATGGAAAAAACATTCGCTGATATTATTTAATAAGAATGAGTTTACCGGTAATAGAAGTTCAGGGTCTGGGTAAAAAGTTTGTTATCGATCATAAGCAAACACCAAGAAAAGATACTTTTCGTGATCTTATTACAGATAAGGCAACCAAACTTCTCACTACATCGAAGCGACTTATTACAAGTGAACGTAAACGAAAAGAATATCCTGCAAAGGAAGATTTCTGGGCATTAAATGATGTGAGCTTCACAGTAGAGAAAGGAGAGCGGCTGGGTATCATTGGCAGAAATGGAGCTGGTAAAAGCACATTATTGAAATTGCTCAGTAGAATCACGGAGCCCACTACAGGAAGCATAACTATCAGGGGAAAGGTAGCTTCTCTGCTGGAAGTAGGCACTGGGTTTCATCCTGAATTATCTGGCAGGGAAAATATTTTTCTTAACGGAGCAATTCTTGGGATGAGCCGGGCTGAGATCAGGCGGAAATTCGATGAGATTGTTGACTTCGCCGAGATAGAAAAATTTCTTGACACTCCTGTAAAACGGTATAGCAGTGGAATGTATGTAAGACTTGCATTCGCTGTTGCTGCACATTTAGAACCCGAGATATTGATCATAGATGAAGTGCTTGCAGTGGGTGATTCACAATTCCAGGCTAAATGTTTAGGTAAGATGGAAGATGTGAGCAGGAACGAAGGCAGAACAATTCTGTTTGTAAGCCATAACATATCTGCCATCAGAAATCTTACAGGCAAGTCAATTTATTTAAAGAACGGCAATCTTGAAGCCATCGGTAATACCAATTCAATCATTGATCTTTATTTCCAGGATAACATTACCACAGCCTCTAAAACAAACCAGATCGATGTTTATAGAAGGTCTAATAGAAATCCGTTAGCCAGTTTCCTGTCGGTTAAAGTAAATGGAGCGGAAAATGAATTCGCTTCAATATTTATGAATGATACAATCACGATAGAAATGCACGTGAAGGTAGAAAAGGAAATTGCGGGCACCATACTTAATATGATAATAAAAAACACCGACGGCGAAACTGCAACTACGGTCGCATCGCATGATTATGGATTTGTCAATCAGTTTAAGAAAGGCATGCACAAATTGACTGTTAGTTTCAGGAATAACAACTTTGCTCCGGGAAAATATTTCGCCACGTTAGCGATATCTCCTGAGAACGGTGGGCTTTCTTATGATGTACTGGTAGATTATCCTTTGTTTCAAATTAAGAACGATGGGCGAATAGTTCATTGGCTTGACAGGCCATTTGGAAGTTTCTTCATAAATGATGTTCATTGGACTAAGGAAAACCTGGTGGAGACGCAACAGACCGTATAGTATGCAACACGGAT
>JAKFCX010000046.1:0-57847 GCA_036676415.1 Chitinophagaceae bacterium | reverse complement strand
AGTTTAGTATTGATGCATCGGCAGGTTACAGCCATACCCGCAATAATATTACGGCAGATGCCATAGGGCATAGTACACTGCCACCAAACGTGCCGACGTTGTTCGACAGTGCAGGCAACCTTAAATGGGAGGGTAACGGCATTGCATTTACCAACCCGTTTACTTACCGCCACCGTAAGTACACGGCAAAGGTTGCCAACCTGCTGGGTAGTGTAGACCTGGGTTACCGGTTAACAAACGGGCTGCGTGTTTCACTAAGCCTTGGCTACAGCGCTTTGCGTAACGATGAAACATCATTGTTCCCTTTAAGTTCGTTAGACCCTGCATGGATGGCTACAGGGCAACTGGAACTGGCGGGCAGTCATTTCCAGAACTGGATAGCAGAACCACAGTTGCATTACGATACAAGGTTAATGGGTGGTACGCTGAAGTTGCTGGCGGGTGGCAGCCTGCAAAGCAATATGATCACAGGGCACCAGATAACAGCCAGCGGTTACAGCAGTGATCTTTTGTTGAACTCGCTTGCTGCTGCGCCCACCATACTCATCAAACGCAATAACGAAAGCCGTTACCGTTACAGCGGCGTGTTTGCACGGGTAAACTATATACACTCGGGTAAGTACCTGCTGAATGTTTCAGCAAGAAACGATGGATCAAGCAGGTTTGGTAAGGGCAAACAGTTCAGCACATTTGCCGCCGCGGGTGCGGGATGGATATTCAGTAATGAACAGTTGTTTAAACAACACCTGCGCTTTTTAAGTTATGGTAAGCTGCGTGGCAGTTATGGCAGTAGCGGTAACGACCAGGTAGGTGATTACGGTTACCTCGATAGTTGGACTGCTGCACAACCCTATGCCGGTAATGCAACGCTATACCCTACCAACATAGCTAATACCGATTACCGCTGGGAAGTGAACCGTAAACTGGAGGCTGCACTGGAACTTGGTTTTTTGCAGGACAGGATTTTGCTTACTACGGCATGGTTCCGTAACCGTAGCAGCAACCAGTTGGTAAATTTTCGTTTACCTGCACAGGCAGGCTTTGCCGCTTTACTGCGTAACCTTGATGCAACGGTGCAGAATACGGGGGTAGAAATAGAACTGGCTACGAAGAATATTAATAACAAGCACCTGCAATGGCAAACGAGCTTCAACATTACACTGCCACGTAACAGGTTGATACGTTTTCCCGGTCTTGCTTTATCACCTTATTCCAACACTTACGTAGTGGGCCAACCGCTCAGCGTTATATATCGTTACCGTTATACAGGTGTAGACCCGCAATCAGGTGTGTTTGGTTTTGAAGATCTTGATAAAAGCGGAACACTAACTACGGCAGACTACCAGGTGAATGGTAATACAGATCCCGAATTCTATGGCGGCCTGCAGAACAGTGTTAGCTACAAAGGTCTTCAGCTGGATGTGTTCATAGATTTTAAGAAACAGCGTGGCCGTAATTATCTCTGGAGCTTGTACGGCACTTATAACGTGCCGGGTATGATGAACAACCTGCCGCAACTGGCATTGAACTACTGGCAAAATCCGGGAGATTTGGTGCCACTGCAAAGACTTACCACCAACGCTGCGAGTGCGGCATACAAAGCAGGTACTGCAACATTAATGAACAGCGATGGTATTTATACCGATGCATCTTTTGCCAGGCTGAGGAATATTTCACTCTCTTATACGCTGCCATCAAAATGGCTAAACAAAGCCGGCATCAGGATGTTGCAACTCTACGTGCAGGCACACAATATTGCAGTGCTAACAAAATACGAAGGGGCAGACCCCGAGGTGCAGAACCTTTTTCAACAGCCACTGCTGAAAACTTTTGCTACGGGGTTGAGAGTGGAGTTATAGATAGATAATAGGGAGAGTTAATGGATGACAGGATTGATTTTAAATTTTTAAATAAACAGTCATGAAAAAAATATTGATAGCAGTTGCTGTGATAACAATAACAGGCTGCAAAAAACTAATTGATATACCACCACCGATAGACCGGATCACCACAGAAACGGTGTTCAGTAATGACCAGTCGGCCATTGCAGCAATCATGGGCATTTATGCACAGATGAATATTACTACTGCTACGATCGCATCGGGCGGTACAACAATCTATGCAGGGCTTTCTGCAGATGAACTGGATTATACAGGCACTGTAGCCGACCAGTTAAGTATTAATACCAATGCAGTGCAACCCAATAATAGTTTACTGGGCGGCGATATATGGCAAAGGGCATACACGCATATCTACCATATTAATGCATGTATAGAAGGGTTGAAGAATAGCAGTAGTCTAACACCTGCCTTGCAACAGCAATTAACAGCGGAAGCAAAATTCCTGCGTGCATTTATTTATTATTACCTGGTAAACTTTTATGGTGAAGTGCCGCTTGTAAAGGGCACGGCCTACCAGGAAAATATGTTACTGCCAAGGGCACCGGTTACTAATGTGTATGAATTGATCGTTGAAGATCTACAGCAGGCTAAGTCTGTATTGCCGGTAGGCTATACCGGCACAGGTAAGGTGCGGGCAACTAAATGGGCAGCCGGTGCGATGCTGGCAAGGGTTTACCTGCATCTGCAGCAATGGCAACTGGCAGAGCAGGAAACTTCGGTAGTGATAAGCCAGTCAACGTTTACATTGCCAGTACTCAATAATGTATTTCTTTCAGGCAGCAGCGAAGCCATCTGGCAATTGCAGCCTGTGGTAAACAATTTTAATACAACGGAAGGGAACAAATTTATACCCTCGTCTGCTACTGCAAAGCCTGCCTATGTACTCACGCAATCATTACTCAATGCTTTTGAAACAGGCGACCAGCGGAAGACTGCATGGACAAAATTTAATACGGTGTCTGCGCAACAGTGGTATTATCCATTTAAGTATAAAGTAAGAACAGGCAGTACGGTTACTGAATACTACGTGATGCTGCGGTTGGCAGAACAATATCTTTTAAGGGCGGAAGCCAGAGCAGAACAAAATAAACTGGATGAGGCGAAAGCGGATATCAATATACTCAGGGCAAGAGCATCGCTACCTGTTACAACAGCCAATACGAAAGATGCCATACTTACAGCCATAGAAAGAGAAAAAAGAGTTGAGTTGTTTGCCGAATGGGGGCATAGGTGGTTCGACCTGAAACGAAGAGGCCGTGCAGGTATGCTATTGCAAGGGTTAAAGCCGGGGTGGCAGCATCATGATACGCTATACCCTATACCGCAAAGCCAGCTGGAGAGAAACCCTGCATTAACCCAAAACCCCGGGTACTAAAAACATAAGTATGAAGAAGATATATTTTGTTATCGCAATCATTATAATGGTGCAAGCTGGTATGGCACAACCCTACAGTATTGGTGCAACGATTGGTGATATGCAGTTGGCAGGTATTGTAAATAATAAAAAAGCAACTGCTAAGCTGAGAGCATTTAATGATAAACCATTGGTAGTGGTGTTTTGGTTAAGTACCTGCAGTGCGTGCATGGGCAGCATTGGTAAAACAGATTCTTTGTCTAAAAAGTACAGAGACCGTGTTAACGTGCTGATGGTTACTTCTGAGAAAACAAAAGAAATAGAGGACGTATACAGAAAGAAACGTTTCAATGGTTTTCTTGTTCCTACGGTGACAGGGGATACGCAAATGCGAAAATGGTTTCCGCACCGTAGCGTACCACATTTTGTATGGATCAACAGGAGTGGCAAGGTAGAAGCAATAACCGATAGCAAACATTTCAATGATTCTACCATGGCTTTATTTGCCGCACATACACCCTTGCAGTTGCCGTTAAAAGCCGAGGAGAGAGACACGAGGAAGTTCTGGAGTATGGACCCGATCATCCTGTACGATTACGAGGATCGTAAGGATGAGATATTGAGTTACTCATTTTTTACTGCGCCGAGGGAAGGTATTTTAAACAACAACAGTATTAAACAAAAGAAGAATAGTGTACGGATTACAGTAATAAACTGGAGTTTTATTGAATTGTACAAAACCGCTTATGGCACAAAGTTTCATACAACACAGGTATATATGGCAGACAGCAATGTTGCAGGCAGAATGAAAGAAAAGGTTTGTTACGACATGATACTGCAAGGGAATTCGCTTGATGCCGCAAAACAAAAAATGCAGCAGGACCTGGACGGGCATTTGCGTGTGCAAAGCAGGATGGTGATGGAATGGCAGAAGTGCTATGTATTGCGTTACGCCAAAAGCAATACTCCTAGAATAACAGAGAGCAGGGAGCCGAAAGTATACACCGATAGTTCGGAGTTACATGGGTTCGCTGCAAATTATCCTATAGAGAATGTACTTACCCGCTTGCCCCTTCCGGTAGTGAACGAGGCGGGTATTACTTATGACCATAATATCGAGTTGCCGAAAGACAAGACGAATGTTGAAATCGTAAGAAGGTATCTACGACGATACGGGCTGGTACTGGTAGAAGATCAGAGACAAATGGTGAAACTGGTAATAGAATAAAAAAATAGCCGCAAAATGCGGCTATCTTTTTTGAAGAACACTTAGGCATTTACTCTTCCCTGTACAACGTGTACGAAGGAGGCACATTAGGTCTTTGCTGTCCTGGAGCACTCATGAAACCTTCCAGGCAGATATCTTCCGTTTCACCGTTACATATCTGTTCCTTTTCTTCAATGGTGCCGGTTCCTTTGTATACAGTTCCTTCAAACCAATGCAACTCATCATCAGTAGTTGCCGTGGCAGGTTGGTAGTTACCCCATGCAGTAGCTGCTGCCAGTAACACTGCGAAAAAACCGATAATCATCTTTTTCATAATCATTGTTTTTTTGTTAAGCGCCTACTTTGTTTACAGGTGTTCGGCATTTCCCGGTTCATGCATGAATAAGTTTATGGTGAATGGTGAGTAGTGAATGATGAAAGAATAGCTTGTTTTGAACGCCGGTTAGTAATTGCAACAATGTTTAGTACAATAAAACCCAGATTAAAAAACACATGTTGTTTCCAGGTCAATTTTTCCAGTACGCCGCCGCAGGTGCAGGGAAGTTTTTCGCCGCTTGATAACATGTACAACAGGTAAGCAGTAAATATTACCAGTAGTATCAGGCTTAAGTAAAGACCTGTTTTGTTATAACGCGGAACGAGGAGTAACACAACGATCAATAGTTCTGCAATGGGTATAGATAATGCTAATACACCGGCATAACTACCTATGAATGGCAGGTGACTTAGCACGGCCTCGTTCTTATCAAGTGTTATAAGTTTAGCTACGGCAGTATATACATACAGGAAGATGAGCAGTGATGTGATGATAGTATGGATGGTGGATCTCATTGCAGGAACTAATGTCTGCAAGCTGGGGAAGGAAAAGAAACTTTTAGGGTAGTTAAACTATGCCTGGCTAAGAATATAGTTTATAGTTTATAGTTGAGAGTGGAGAGTTGAAAAAGAAGTTTTACCGCAGAGATTATTTTTTATCTTTTGAATTTTGCGGAACGCTGCCGGGAGAGTAGGATGAATGTTAGTTGAAGATGTTGAAACGCAAAGAACGCAGGGGCATTGTGCATAAATGAGCAATGAGCCATCAGAAGATTAAATGATATTAATCAAGGTTAATCATTTTCTAATATGTTCGTACATGATAGTCAAATAATTTAGTTGCTCATTATTCAAACCTCAACCATGGGCATAAACCGGAACTGTTTTTTTGAAATGATAGATGATGCAACGAACGGAGTCTTATTTTATATGTTGATGAGCCTGTTGTTTTACGTGGTGATCGCCGGATAAGAACTGTTGTTTTGTTTGAAGGTATATGTGATAACAGCCCGTTTTTAGATCCGTACCTTATTTATTATTTTTCAGGTAGTATTGTTTTGGTGTAATACCCATTACCCGTTTGAATGTTTTATGAAAATTGATTACCTGTTTATATTGTAATGCAGCGCTAACCTGTTTAATAGAACTTCCCTCCGATAACATAGTAGCCGCCAGCCGCATCTTTGCCTGCGTGATGCATTGCGGTACGGTGAGGCCGTACATCGCTTTAAAATTATTATTGAAAACTTCCGCGGTAAGGCCTGCCTGTTTTGCAAGATCGTTTATATAATAGCTGCCGGCGGGATGGTCCTGTATCTGTTGGTACACGGTAGCTACTCTTGCCTGTATAGATTCGCCGGTATGCATTTCATGGATCGCTGCTGAAAATTTACAGGAAGGAAAAGAAAGCTTGTTGCGTAGAATTACGTTTTGGCTAGCATGGCTAATAAATTTGCCTGTGGTTGTATTTGGTTAACCGGGTGGTAAAGCTACCCTAAAGCCCACCTTAAGTTGTACTGCCTGGTAGCGCAACGCAGGGGCCTGCCGGCACAGGTTACAGCGAGTAAATACCCTGCAGGGCGGAGGGCCGGCTCTTATTGGTGTTTTCTGTTTGTCATCTTTGGGTCGTGGAGTATGATTCCATATCAGGAGGCATTGCTTCTCTTGTGTCTTTGCCGGAAATTAATTCTGTTTTACCGTTTTATAATTTCTACCATGCTATTGAATTGCTAATTTGTATGCGCAACCAAGATCAAAACTTAACGACATGCCTATTAAAAGATCCTTCTTCCGGTCTTATGATGAGGAGATACCCCCACCTGCTGTATTTTATTTGCTGACGATTATTTTGTTTTACGTGGTGATCATTCAGTAATCTTGTGCCGTTTTGTACAACTGCATCAAAGTTAGATTTGTATTAATTGTGATTTACCAACCTGGTGAGTAGAAATGTTATTATTAATCACTTGTTATTTTCATGCCGTGAAAACCATTACCCGTACCCCCTTGCTGCTAATGCTGTGTTATGGCATTGCAGCCAATTCACAAACCGCAGACACCGCTTCCATCAATGCCATGCTGGTGCGCAGCCGTGCATTGCTCACCACTAATATTGACAGCTCGCTATTGCTGGCTGAGCAGGCGATCAATCTTTCGAACAAGATCAACTACACTGCGGGGCTTGCAAAAGCTTATAACTCTGCCGGCGTAGCCCATATGAACCTGGGTAATTACGGCGAAGCCTCGGATCATTATAATAAGGCGATTGCAGCCTACAGGTCGTTTGGTGATAGCTCGGGTGTAGCACAGGCGTACGCGATGAAAGGTGTTAACAACGGCTTCCAGAACCTGCCTGCAGAAGCACTACAGTGGTTTTTAAGATCGCTCCGGTTAAGGGAGCAGTTGAAAGAACAACCGCAGATAGCAGATATCAAACTCAAGATCGGGCTGGTGTACGATCTATCGGGTGATCTCACAAAAGCACTTCAGTATACACACGATGCTTTGAAAGCATTCGGGGCAATGGGTGATAAGCGGGGTATGCTGAACTGTTATAATAACCTCGGAATTTTCTATGGAAAATCAAAGCAACCCGAAAAAGCATTGGAAGTTTTACAGAAAGGTAAAATTTATGCAACGGAACTGGGTATGCACAAGGTGCTGGGTGATGTGGCATTGAATACGGGTAAAGTGTATACAGGATTACAACAATATACAACTGCCAATACGCATCTCTCGGAGGCACTCAGTTGGTACAGGAAAGTAAATTTTCCGCTGGGTATATCAAGAACACTTAGTGCGATAGGCGAGAATCATCTGTACAATAATAATATCATCGCTGCAGAGCAGGCCGCCAAAGAGAGTAATGTATTTGCGATGCAGATCGGCAATACCAGGCTGGTGTACGATAATTACGATATACTGGCAGATGCGGCCCGCAGGGCTGGCAACTACCGGGAAGCATTACAATACAGTGATAGCCTGCTGGTATTGAAGGATAGTATTTATAATGCAGATAAAACAGAACTGCTGGCCAGCACAAGACATAGTTACGAGCTGGATAAGAAAGAACAGGCCATCAAATTGCTGGAACAGGAAAATGTTGCAAAGACCGCACAACGCAATATGATTTTATTGCTTGCCATATTCGGAGTGGTGGTAGTAGTGGTACTGGCCTTTTTGTATTACCAGTTAAAAAAGAAGAATAAAGTTCTTAACGAGCAACGAAAGAAACTGCAGGAAATGAACCAGGTGCGTGATAAGTTCTTTTCTATACTGAGCCATGACCTGCGCACACCACTTGCCAGCATCATCAGCGTAATAGATATGATGGGTAAGGAGGAACTGAAGGAGGAAGAGCGGATGATGATCAGGACACAATTACGCTCTTCAGCGGCATCAACGCTCGATACGATGGAGAATATTTTATTCTGGGCCAATAACCAGTTAAGGGATCACCCGTCGGTGAAAGAGCAGGTGAACCTGCATGATATTACCGAACAGGCGGCAAATCTTTACGAGACAACGGCATTGAACAAAGAAATAAAGATCATGAATGCAATATCGCGGGTGCAGGATGTATGGTTTGATAAAGACCAGTTGTCTTTTATTATCCGTAATCTCGTTGCCAATG
Source organism: Chitinophagaceae bacterium (assembly GCA_036676415.1). Classification (GTDB taxonomy): domain Bacteria; phylum Bacteroidota; class Bacteroidia; order Chitinophagales; family Chitinophagaceae; genus JAEZDC01. Next base: position 49,415 of record JAKFCX010000046.1, on the reverse strand, counting down.
CGGTAAAATTTTCTTACCCGGGCAGTATGGTAGTGATAGATGCCCATGCATCAACGGATGCTGTATCACTTTCTGTTGCAGATACGGGGACGGGTATTGATGAAAAATACCTGGATGAGATACTGCAGGGTAAAGGAAAAAGGAAATCGAAGGGCACCAACGGTGAACTGGGCTCGGGGATAGGTTTGGTGATGGTACATGATTTTCTTGAGAAAAATAATGCAACGCTTTCTGTGCACACAGAAAAAGGGAAGGGGAGTATGTTCGTGATACGAATACCGAATGTGAAGGAGGGGGAAGGTAATGGTTTGTAGACCTGTTTTCGGGAGCCTTCTACCTTTAGGATACAGTGAGACCACCTGGCTTCTTTTTCATTATCTTGTTTTTAAAACCTGCAATCGATAATGAACTTAGAAGAACTCTACCGTAAACTGGAATCGAACGATCTTGAAATATATTTCAGCAGGCTACAACCATTGGTTAGAAATACCATCAGGCTATACCAGCAGGAAGCAATCGAAGATGAAATTGCTATTGGTGAAACCAAAATTGGTGGCAGGCCAGACCTGCCTTCATCCATCAGCTGGGTTACAGAAACGAATACAATTGAAACGACGGAGAAAAAGTTTTTAATATTCAAAACCACGAATCAGGAGACGATCACCAAACCTTTATCCTTTATCGCCCAGGTAAACCTTTCCGAGACTGCTGCGTATGACAAGGACAAGCTGTTGCCGGAAAAAGGAATACTATATTTTTTCTATTCAGCAGAACAGGAAGCCTCGGGCTTTGATCCTTCAGACAAGAACAAATTCAAAGTGATCTACTGGGACGGAGATATTGCTGAATTAAAGCGAACCGAATTTCCACCAGACCTTCCGGAATATTCATGCTACCAACCTGCTACTGTAACAATAAGACCGGAGATCAGTTTACCATCGTATGGTCATGAAGTGTACGAAGACTTCGACGAGGAAGCAGACAAAAAATTCTGGGAAGAAGTGTATGTGGACGGCAACCTGAACAAACTACTGGGTTATGCAGACCCTATTCAAAACGACATGGAACTGGATTGTGAGCTTGTAACGAACGGGCTGTATTGTGGTGATGCAACAGGCTATAACGATCCACGAGCAAAAGCACTGGAGGCAAACGCTTCGCAATGGAAACTGCTGTTACAGATCGATAGCAACGAGGAAAACAAAATGATGTGGGGAGATCTTGGACGGCTTTACTACTGGATAAAAAAAGACGACCTGCTGAATAAAAGGTTCGACAGGTGCTGGATCGGGATGCAGTGTACATGATTAGATTGCTTTCCGGTGCCACATCTTTAACACGAGTTATTAGCAGTTATTTACAATCGTCCTGTTTGTAACGTTCCAGGTGAGGTGCTGCGGTGTTATAGGTGATCTCTTCTACAAAGATCTCGTTCTTAAAAAAACGTTGTTTCATTCGCATGGTTAGATAATAGGTTTTGCCCGCCTCAACTGCAAGCTTAAGACCTAGCTTCTCATCTGTTTTAGAATCCCACGAGGTGGCATAGAATGTATATTCGCCCGGGGTCATATAAAATATTGCGTACCTGTTGTTTTTGATCTTGCAGTACATAGAATCATTCACCAGTATCCTGAGGTTTACAGCACTACCTACATGGCCAGTAGATCTGAGTACATATATTTTCGCGGTATTGATCGTGTCGGTTGATGTGGCTGTATCTGATTGAGCCGCTAAACTGCTGAACACGCTGGCAAACAGTAAGGCAAGTAGTGTTTTTTTCATAGAAAAAAGGTTAGCAACGAATATATATAAAAGTATATTGTTTGTAATCCGTATGGCTACATGTATTCGTCTAAGCTATTACTGTATGCAGTGTTTAAAACTTAAATTTTTTGATTGCAGGACTAAAACAGATAGTCACCATTTCTTTTCCGGTATATCCTCCGCTATCACTTCATTTACATTGATGCGTGGCGCTGCCAGTAGCAGTACAGTAGTGCCATATTCACGGGCATTTTATCTTACACACTGGCCATGATCTTTAGCACGTCAAACAACTGTTTCAGTTTAGGCATGTCTGCTGCTGCCTTTCCTGCTTCGTATATAGGGCGACGAAGCAACCTGTTGGTGGTGAAGTATCAGGCGTTATTTTTCTTTCGCCGTAGGTAAATATGCTATTTTTAGCATCGTATGATTATGCAACGGGTACTCTACTTTATTACACTTGTTTTTATCACCGGAAATATTGTAATCGCTCAAACAAAAGGCGTTACCATAAAATCCGCAAATACCACCAGGGTATTGGATACGCTGCCGGTGAATAGTGCACTGAGAATGGCTTTGGTAATAGGCAATGAAGACTATGACCCCGGGCAGTTGAAGAACCCGGTAAACGATGCAATAGATGTTGCTGCTATGTTTAAACGGTATGGTTTCGAGGTGACCCTGGTGAATAATGCGGGCAGTGAACAAATGAATAATGCGATTACTGAATTCTGCAGGAAAGTGAGAGCAAGAAGAGCAGTGGCTGTTTTTTATTTTTCAGGGCATGGGTTGCAATACAACAGCCAGAATTTCCTGGTGCCTTCTCATACGATCATACAGGAGCCTGCCCAGGTAACACAATCCACCGTGGGTATTAACAAGGTTTTGGATGAGATGTCTTATTCGAGGAATGGAATGAACATTGTAATACTCGATGCCTGCCGCAATAGTCCTTACCCTGCAAGGTTAGATGGCATTCCCCCCGGGCTTACCTACTCTATAGGCAAGGTAAAGAACACGCTTGTTTTCTTTGCAACTTCAGCCAATGACGTTGCTGAAGATGGAGCCGGCGATAACAGTCCTTTCACTGAATCACTTATCGAGAGTATCATTGAGAATGATACCCTGGAATTAATGTACATCGCTAAACAGGTAACCAGGAAAGTAGAGCAGAAAACAAACGACAGGCAAACACCACAGGTAGTAGGAACTTTAACAGGCGACTTTTACTTCAGGCAAAGAAAAGAAGTACAACCGGATCTGTATATTCTCAGTGCAGGCATCAGTGACTATGATGACTCAAATTACGACCTTAGGTTTGCCAGTAAGGGTGCCAGGGATTTTGAACAAATGTTCCGCAGGTTTTCCGGGAGTACTTACGACTCTGTTCATTCCATTTTGCTAACGGATAAGGATGCTACATTTGATGCCTTTCAAAACAGTATTACAAATATTAAGAAGAGAGCGAAGCCGGGAGATCTGATCTTCGTTTATTATAATGGGAATACAGCTTACGGAAAAGATGGATCTGTTTACCTGATGCCATCGGATGCGACATTTACTAATGCTGAAAGAACAGGCATTAGTCAGCAAATAATCATATCACTTTTGGCAGACCTGCCTTGTAAAACACTTTTATTTATGGATGCCGCAGCCAGCGGAACGGAGGCCGGCAGTGCTTTGGCAAATAACCTGGTGCAACCCCGCAACAATGTAGTGGTACTCTCTGCAACTTCAGAAAACCAGTTTGTTTTTGAAAGTGAACAATTCCAGGGGTCTGTATTCAGCCATGCAATTGCTGAAGGACTTGAGAAAGCCGTGAGCGCTGAACAGCCGGGCAGTGTTGATGTAGAATCATTAAGCAATTATGTTATTCAAAGAGTGCGTACGCTTACAAAGAACCACCAGGTACCAAAGCTTTATTTGCCCAACGGGTGGCAGAACTTTGTTGTGGTAAAGTTGCGTTTGTGATACTATTGTTCTAAAAAGACATTTACCACTTCTTATCCCTTATATCCTGTGCAATCAAATCGTTTATGTTAATACGAGGCGCTTCCAGTAGTAATACAGTAGTGCCATACTCCCGGGCATTTTTATCTTCAACACTTGCCATGATCTTTACCACGCCAAACAACTGTTGCAGCTTGGGCATGTCTTCTGCTGCCTGCCCTGCTTCATATACACGGATGATGGTATGGATGGGTTTTGACAGATCAATCCAGTTAATATAATCTGCATTATACGATACGGCATTAATGTTATCAATAGCCGAGTAGTAATTGATGGCACCGGCCTGTCCATAATTATCACAAAGTACCATGGTGTGTGCTTTATCTTTTACCGCAGCATATACATTACTTGTTTTTGTGGCCAGCTCTTTCCAGCCCAGCATATCGGCAAAGTCTTGTGGCAGGTTATGTTCTTTTCCATCTTCCCAGCGTAAGAGGCCAATGTCTTTGTGCATCGATACATTAGCGGCCAGCTTTACAGGATGCTGCAAAGGAAAGCTCAGCCAGATAAATGGAATAGCCAGTATTACGATCATAGCTACTGATACAGGTCGCAGGTAACGTTTCCATCCTTTGCTGAAGAAGTGTGCGAGATATACTGATCCGAATGCAAGTAGTACAGGATAGAGCCCCATGGCATAATAGCTTTTGGCTTTCATGACAGCAAACAGCAGCAATGCAAACACAAAGCTGAACAATACAAAACGATAACGGTTGAATGGTTTCCATACAGCCAGTGCTACTATTGCAGCAATGATGATAAAGAATGAACCGATTGAATAGAGTAGCTGGTCTTTAAAGAAGTCTGCACGGTTAACATGTACCAGTTGTGTTCGCTGCAGTTCTTCTAATTGTTTAATAGTAGGAAAGCCATTATTGTACTGCCATAGCAGGTTAGGTGTTACAAGCACCAACGCAAGTGCTGCTGCGATATAAAGATGTTTATTGGTAAATATTTTTCTTTCGCTTGTTATTAGTAACGATGGTGCAAGTGCAGCCACCAGGAAAACAATATTGTATTTGCAGAGAAAACCAATAGCAGCTGCAATGGCTGTGGCATAGATCCATTTGTTGCTGAGGGTGTTGAAATATCTGATGAGTGTATAATATACCAGTGTATACGAAAATACATCGAGTGTATTGGGTTGAAAAAGGATATTGAGTCTTAATACTGGTGACAGGAGGAAAGCAGTACCCATTAAGATATAAGCGAACCAACTGCCTTTGAGTGTATCAACGATCTTCCATAATACTACAAGGGTAAGGCATCCGAATAATGCGGGAAAGAATTTCACCCAGAACACACCACCACCAAGTGAGTTGATGATGAATGCTATCCATGCTGTAACGGGTGGAACGGAGATATATCCCCAGGCTAAATGATTGCCAAGGTCCAGGTGTAGGTATTCGTCACGTTGCAGGTCGTAGGCAGGGTGGATGAGGATGTATTGTAAAATGATTTTTATTATAATAAAGGCAAGTAGGAAGAGTGTTGTTTTTTTCATTGGAGGGCTTACTGTTCGTTGAAGATAAAATATTGCGGGTATAATTAGTACGTCATTGCAGGAAGCTGTGGTGTGCTTAAGAGAAGTGAGAGGTCTAATTCAGTAATAAGTATTTTATATTATCGAAGCTTGTGCGACGAAGCAATCTGCTGATTGTACACCTGGCCGGTGGGGTCTATTATTCTTTTCCCTTGATGGAAAAGAACCAAAAGATCAAGAACAACTGAATGCTCCGCCAGTTGTTCGGGCCAGCGCCTCCCTCTGTGTATCCTGATGTTATTGCGGAGCTTGATGTTATTGCAGGGTTGATGCCTGGACAGCGAGTTGCCATATTGGGTTGGGCGGTCCGTTGCACGCTGCATTTTACCCTTTGAAAAGAATATCCTGAGGATTCTTTTCAATCACGCTGTGGCGTGACCGGATAAACTGAGGCGTTGTATGCATTGTGGTGGCGGTTAACAAAGGTGGACGCCTTTTTATTTGCAGGCTTGTCTTTAGGGTGCAATGATGGATAATACTTACGTCATTGCGAGAAGCTGTGGTGTGCTTAAGAGAAGTGAGAGGTCTAATTCAGTAATAAGTATTTTTATATTTATCAAAGCTAGTACGACGAAGCAATCTCCATCATAAGTTCGCAGTTCTAACCAGGAGATTGCTTCGTTCCTCGCAATGACGTTGCAACTGGTCGTCATTGCGAGGATCTTTTATGGATAATAGAAACCCTGGTAGGATATAAGGAGTTTTGAATAAGAAGGTCAGTTCTTCATCAAGGCAATCATAACAATCAGCGTTATCAGCGTTCAATTACCCGATCTCTCCCCGGTGCGGGTTAGGGATTATGTAATCAATATGTTTACATTCTTACCTTTCTTATTCTGAATTCCAGGAATGCTATACTTAGAAATATAACAGCAGTGGCTATTGAATACCATTGGTAGGTAACAATATTGGCTTTATGATCGGGCAGTACGCCTAATATGGTGAATGCATAAGGATAGTATTGCACAATATCAGCCTTGAATTCAAATATCATCATCGGGGACAAAAACCAGCATGCAACACCGATACCTACGGGTGCAATGAAATTTTTTAACCGCAGCGATATCCAGAACTGTATCGCACTTAACCCAAGTACCAGTATCCATACCTGGACATTCGCAATCAGTATGGCAGTGATGTCTGGCTTTCCATTGTATAAACCCGGCTGCACCAACTCTGTTGTAAAAGCCGTTATTCCAAGGCAGCAGAGATAACTAAAAAGAAATAAAAATATCATTGCATGCAACGACAGGAACTTCGCAAGAAATATATCAATCATACGCTGTGGCGATGTAAGCACCTGTTTCCATCCTTTATCGCGGTATTCGATCTGCATCAATAAAGTACATACCAGCACAGTATATAATGGTAACAAGGCGATGCTCACCGGTTCTCTTCCTTCCAGGAAATGGATCGTCCATGATTGCCCTCTTTTTTGGTTAGGATGCGGATGAAGGTTCTCCAGGAAAGACATAAGCGGCCCGAACGCTGCACCTAAGATGCACAGGTAAACAGAAAGTGTTCTCTTGAGCTTGAGCGTCTCCGATCTTAACGATACCAGCAGGTTCATGAAGCAGTAGTTGTAAGGTTGATAAATAATTGTTCAAGATTGTTTTCCTGTGGACGCAGCAGGTACACATCGAGGTTGTTTTGAATGAGCAGGCGGTTGATCGTTGCTATCTCGTTATTACCTGAGCAATGAACCAGGATTGTATCCTCCGTTCGCTCAGGTTGATATGTACCAAGCACCCGATAGGCCATTTCATTATCAGACGTGTTGATACATAGCTTTGCATCACGCTGCTGGAATGAGTGCAGTTCAGGTAAAGTACCCTGGAACAACATTTTGCCTTTGTAAATAATACCAAGATGGCTCACGGTTTTTTCTACCTCGGAAAGAATGTGGCTCGAGATCAAAATGGTCATGCCGTGTTGTTCGTTTAACATTTTAATGAGCTGTCGTAACTCTATGATGCCGTTTGGATCTAACCCGTTAGTGGGTTCATCAAGTATGAGTAATTCGGGGTTGGGTAACAGGGCCAGTGCGATGGCGAGACGCTGCTTCATTCCAAGTGAGAATTTTTTTGCTGTCTTTTTACCGGTGTCTTCAAGCCCAACAGTCTTTAGTACTTCTTTAATACGGTCACTCTTTACACCGTATATTGGTCTATACACTTCAAGATTTTCTTTAGCGGTGAGGTGACCATAAAGTGAAGGAACTTCAATCAATGATCCTATCCGTTTAAGTATATCCATCCGGTGCTGCCGAATGTTTTTCCCAAATATTTCTATGGTGCCTTGTTGATTGTTGAGCAAGCCCAGTAATAAACTCAGCGTCGTTGTTTTACCGGAGCCATTTGGTCCAAGGAAACCGTAAACAGCGCCTTGTGCAACTTCGAGGTTAATGTCGGACAAGGTTTGTACGGCTTTCGCATACTTGTAAGAAAGCCCGTTTGTTCTGATAATCGTATTCTTCATATGTTTTGTCAGGGTTGGTCATCATACACCAATTACCCGGTTTGCCGTTGAGTTAATACAATAAATGTTATTGGAAGGCAGGAACGTTATAGCATCTTCGAAGAAGTATGCTGCCGGTCTGCCAGTGGTTGAAGAATGATAAATATAATCGAAAGCAGTTTTTTATGTAGCGGGATTATATGAACGGTAATTCCAAAAGGTATAAGGTATACAAGACAATCCTGCCTTGATGACCTGCACAGGTTTGTTTTGCCGGTAATTGCATAACAGGAGAGACCTTTATTAACTGCACTGAAATGATACGCTACCCAAACGAAGTATGTAAAGACAGGCTTTACACATTAATCAATATTAGCTACCTAAGTTCATTGGCCTGGTGAGAATCATTGAGCCCGGCGATGCCTTTCTTTGTTTATACGGTCTATTTCGGTTTCTATTTCCTGTAACTGCCGTTTGTATTCTGATATTTTGAGGGGATTATTATTTGTAGCAATTTCTTCGGCCAGTCTTTTAGTTAGTTCAAGATGAAGCGTAGTGATGGTGTTAAGCAGGTAGACTTTGTTCATAAGGTGGTTAGAGGGTTTTTTCCCGGAAGGTTTAATACAAAGAGCCAATTTGTACAGTTTAACATTTGTACAAGTTATGCCTGCCTGCGTCATGCATTTTACAGGTCTTATGCTTCTTATTTTTAATGTTGTCATATACCACATCCGCTTATTTTCGCCATTCGAAAAGGGCCATGGAGAAGAAACTGAAACTTGAACAATTACATCGCAGGATGATTGCCGAGGTGCAGGATTATGCAATCATTCTCTTAGATGTTGATGGCACCATCCTTTCATGGAATAAAGGCGTGGAATCCATTAAAGGATACACCCAGGAGGAAATTGTCGGGCAAAACTTTCGTATCTTTTATTTACCCTCCGACAGAGAAGATGGCCTGCCAGAAAAATTACTGGCCCTGGCCAAACAGGAAGGTCGTGCAAAACATATCGGGCGTCGGGTAAGAAAAGACGGGTCAACTTTTTGGGGTAGTATCGTAATTACAGCTTTGCATGATGATGATGGTACTGTAGTTGGCTTTACTAAGCTTACACGGGAACTTAGGGATAATGAGTTGGGTTGATCGATGCTTTCCTTTTCTTTTACTTCGGGTATATTGAGTATTGACTTCGCCAGTCAGGCTTTTTCGTTCTTTTGCCTTGATGCAAAAGAACCAAAAGATCAAGAACAACTGAAATGCTCCGCCAGTTGTTCGGGCAAGCGCCTCCCCCTGTGTATCCTGATGAATGCGCAGAGCTTTCCGTTATTGCATGGTTGATGCTAACGGAGCGAGTAATCATATTGAGTTGGGCGTTGCGTTACACGCTTCACTTTATCCTTTGAAAAGAATATTCCTGAGGATTCTTTTCAATCTCGCCGATGGCGTGACCGGATAAACTGAGGCGTTTGATGCATTGTAGTGGCGGTTAACAAGGTAGAAGGCTGACCATTTGCAGGGATTATTTGGTAGGCTTGTCTTTAGTTCGCATTGGGGCATAATGTTTACGTCATTGCGAGGAGCTGTGGTAGACTTAATAGGAATGTGAGGTGTAATTCAATAGGAAGTAGTTTATTATTTGAAGCTAGTTCGACGAAGCAATCTGGTGATAAGTTCGCGAAATGTGAGGCTTACATCAGTAATATGGACCATAATCATCTGCGTAATCAGCGTTCCGCACTATCGGTAAATATTCTCATCAGTCTATCAGCAGCTGCTGCTGCGGTTGTTTGTGCTGTTACTACTGAATCTTCAAGTGTATCAAGTGATTGCTTTATGGAAGGGTTTTGATAAAACAGGTTCTGAATTCTCATAGTGATAATATCATGCATCCATGAAATATTCTGTTCGCCTCTCTGCTTTTCGAAGAAGCCATTTGATTTCATTTGTTCTTCAAACTGGCATACCAGTTCCCATACTCCATGTATACCTTCACCATTCAATGCAGAGCAGGTGGTAACCAAAGGCTGCCATCCATTTGTATTTGTTGCGAGTAAGTGCAATGCATTCTGGTATTCCATTTTTGCTAACGCAGCCTTGGCAAGATTATCTCCATCGGCCTTATTTACTACAATGGCATCGGCCACTTCTACAATGCCTCGTTTTATGCCCTGCAATTCATCACCTGCACCAGCGATGAGTAAGAGTATAAAAAAATCAACCATACTTCCTACAGTGATCTCATTTTGCCCTACACCAATCGTTTCAACAATGATCACATCAAAGCCGGCAGCTTCACAAAGCAGGATGCTCTCTCTTGTTTTTGAATGAACACCTCCAGGCGTTGCACCGGAAGAGGAAGGCCTCACAAATGCATTTGGATTATTAGAGAGTTGCTCCATTCTGGTTTTATCGCCCAGTATACTTCCACGTGTTTGTTGGCTGGAAGGATCTATGGTAAGTACTGCTACTTTTCTTCCTGCAGCAGTAAGATGGTTGCCAAAGGCTTCAATGAAAGTACTCTTACCAGCACCGGGTATTCCTGATATTCCTATTCGTATTGATGCTCCTGTAAAAGGTAGTATCTTTTGAATAATGGCGTTCTCTAATTCATTATCTGCTGCAAGTTTACTTTCAATAAGTGTAATGGATCTGCTTAGCATGATCCTGTTACCGCTTAGTATTCCATCTACATAATTATCTATTGCGTATCTCTTTTTTCTGAATGACTGATTCATTGAGAAAAGTCTTTTTTATAAATGATAATTGTCAGCGTTTGAAATATTTTACGCTGCTACCTTGCGTTAGATTTTGAGAGAGGATGTTGAACTGTCAGACTCAGCTTTATACTTTCAAAGTTAAAAATAAAATGGTGTCAGAGCCTGGTAATAGCAGAGAAATCTGGAAGCCTTTAAAAGTTCCGGATGATGGCCGGAACTACCAACAAAGATCCGCAGGATCGATAAATGATCCACCGGATATAGAAGAGCAACAAGCAACAAAAACATTCTTCAGAACCGATCATTCTACGAATATTTTTACTGCAACCTCCAGTACCATCCCAGAGACATTTGATTTTTTTTTACCGCATCAGCCAGGAGGCTGGTCTGAACTATACTCTTACGAATTCAAAGATTATCTAACAAGGCATGCAAGGCATGGTGCTATACTATGTCCTGTTGTACACTAAATAAATTTTTATGACAGCAGAAGATAAGATCAGGGTACTGATCGATAAAAGAGAAGAAGCAAAACTTGGTGGTGGCCAGAAACGAATAGATGCACAGCATAAAAAAGATAAACTCACGGCGAGAGAACGGATAGATCTTTTATTAGATGATGCCAGCTTTGAAGAGTTTGACATGTTTGTTTCACATAGATGTAGTGACTTTGGAATAGAAAAAGAAAAGTACCCTACCGATGGTGTGGTAACCGGTTTTGGTACCATTGATGGAAGACTGGTGTATGTGTTCTCGCAGGACTTTACCGTGTTTGGCGGATCGCTTGGAGAAATGTTTGCAAAAAAGATATGCAAGGTGATGGACCAGGCTATGAAGATGGGTGCACCTGTTATTGGTATTAATGATTCAGGTGGTGCAAGGATACAGGAAGGTGTAAAGAGTCTTGCAGGGTATGCAGAAATATTTGAACGCAATATTCTTGCTTCAGGTGTTATCCCTCAACTGTCAATGATATTTGGTCCTTGTGCAGGTGGTGCAGTGTATAGCCCGGCATTAACTGATTTTATCGTGATGTCTAAGACAAACAGCTACATGTTTGTTACAGGACCAAAAGTGGTGCAAACTGTAACGCATGAAGAAGTGACCGATATGGATCTTGGTGGTGCAATGGTGCATGCATCAAAATCCGGTGTTGCACATTTTGTGGCAGAAGATGAAAAAGAAGGAATTCTACTGGTTAGAAAACTATTGAGCTACCTGCCACAGAATAATTTAGAAGACCCACCAATACTTGCCTGCAGCGATCCTGTAGACAGGCAGGAAGAAATACTTAATACCATCATACCGGAGAATGCGAATAAACCTTACGATGTAAAGGATATCATTCATGCCATAGCAGATGATTATGAATTCATGGAAACCGCCAGGTATTTTGCTCCGAACATGGTAACAGGTTTTGCCAGGTTTGATGGAAAGTCTGTTGGTGTTGTAGCCAACCAGCCTAACTACCTTGCCGGCGTACTCGACATTAATGCTTCAAGAAAAGCAGCAAGGTTTGTAAGATTCTGCGATGCATTTAATATTCCTATTCTCACATTGGTTGATGTGCCAGGATTTTTGCCAGGAACAGCACAGGAATATGGTGGTATCATTATTCATGGTGCGAAACTGTTGTATGCATATGGTGAAGCCACTGTTCCAAAAGTAACAATCGTACTACGTAAAGCTTATGGTGGTGCATATGATGTGATGAGTTCTAAACATCTGCGTGGTGATATTAACTATGCATGGCCATCTGCAGAGATCGCAGTAATGGGAGCCAAAGGAGCCATAGAAATTCTGCATCACAAGAAACTCGCTGCAATAGAAGATCCATCAGAGCGTGAAAAAGCATTGAAAGATTACGAAGCAGAATACCAGGACAAATTTGCCAACCCTTATGATGCAGCATCGCATGGATTTATTGATGATGTGATCATACCCCGTTCAACAAGATTCAGAGTGATCAGGGCCCTCCAGGTATTATCAACAAAAAAAGAAACGAATCCTGCGAAGAAGCATGGCAATATTCCATTATAAAAATGTAGTGATGAAATTATTTTCCTGGAAGAAATCGAACAATGTAGGAGTGCAGCAAAACACAACAGCGGCACCAGTACCAATTGAGCAAGTGTCAAGGGATAAGACTACAGATGATATTGCTGTAGCTATTTCACTGGCTGTTCATTTGTATATGGTCAGGCTGCAGGAATACGAAAACAATATGATCACATTTCAGCAACTGATGAAACCATATTCACCATGGAGTTCGAAGATATATGGCTTAAGGCAAGTGCCAATGTACAGGCCAGGCAACGGAAACAAAAAAGGATAACATAAATATTATTCAATGAAGCACTATAAGTTCAAATTAAACGGACAGCAATACGAAGTAGATATTGTTTCGATCGATAACACTACTGCTAAAGTGAATGTGAACGGCAGCGAATACGAAGTGGAGATGGAAAGCCCGTTAAAGGTTACCAAAACACCAACACTGGTGAGACCAAATGCTGTTCCTTCAACTGACGTTACTCCTTCAACTGCAAGAACTGCTGACCCTGCAGCACCAAAAGGAGCTGGTGCAGGTATTATCAAATCCCCACTGCCGGGTAAAATACTTGACATCATGGTGAAGCAGGGTGATAAAGTTCATGTAGGTCAAACCATCATCTGTCTTGAAGCAATGAAGATGGAAAACAATATCAATTCCGATCGTGAAGGTGTGGTGGTAGGTATTCATGCCCAAAAAGGTGATACCGTTTTGGAAGGGGATAAACTGATCGAGATCGGATAATTTAAAATTTCCAGTAATGAATTCAATTACCATATTCTGGCTTGCCTTTATCGCTTTGTTCTTTATCGTATTCTTTGTTGACATGTATGCAACCAGTCATCGGAAAGGAGTAGTGAGTGTAAAATCTGCATTGCGGTGGACAACACTCTGGATCTCGATTGCTTTATTGTTTGGCTTGTCTATTTATTTGTTTTTTCCGCAAAATCCTGAGAGTACCGTTAATACATCTACGGTGATGATGCTAAAGTTTATCTCGGGATATCTTACCGAGTATTCACTTTCTGTTGACAATCTTTTTGTCTTCATCATGATCTTTTCATTGATGGCGGTACACGAAAAGAACCAACCAAAACTGTTGAAACTCGGTATATTGTTATCCATTGTACTGAGGATATTATTCATTGTAGCCGGAATGGAACTGGTACAGCGGTTTCATTGGATCATCTATGTATTTGGCGCCATATTAATATGGACTGCATATAAAATGGCTTTCACTTCAGAAGAAGACCAGGTAGATCCGAAAGAGAATATATTATACAGGTCTGCTTCTAAATTGTTCCCGGTAGATCCTGATAAAGATTCTCCGAATTTCATGCATCGCATCAATGGTAAATGGCATATCACCAGCATCTTTCTTGTTTTTCTTGTGATCGGTTCTACGGATGTATTGTTTGCAGTAGACTCTATACCTGCTATTATCGGTGTGATAAAAGAAGGTACTGCCAATGTGCTCACTGCAAACGAAGAAGATTTTATTGCCATCACTTCCAATGTATTTGCAGTGATGGGTTTGGTATCATTATTCTTTGCACTGAAAGGCATCATGGGTATGTTCAGGTTCTTAAAACATGGTGTGAGCTTTATTCTTTTCTTCATTGGAGTGAAGATGCTGCTGGGTGCAATTCCTGCCGTTGAACATTTCTTTTCTAATCATAGCTGGATATCTCTTGCTGTTATCATTACAACACTTTCTATGTCTATTCTCTTATCGCTGATCATAGCTGAGCAAAAAGAAATTGAAGAACTGGAGGCAGCTGTAGAGGAATTGGAAGAAGAGGTAGAAGAACTCGAAGAAGAAGTTCATAAACTGGAAGCAGAAGAGCTGGAGTCACATCAATATTAAACACTAGTACGATCTAATCTATTTTATTATGAACAGTATTCAAGATCTATTGCCTGTATTATTTACCATCACCTGGCAGAATTTATTAATGATCGGTGTTGGGTTATTACTTATTTACCTGGCCATTGCAAAAGAATATGAGCCTACATTATTGTTGCCCATGGGATTCGGTGCAATATTGGTGAACATTCCACTTACATCGGCCATTACGCAGGTTGATCCTGAAACGGGTAAAGCAATTGAAGGAGCACTCTCCGTTTTTTATGAGGCCGGGATTGCAACAGAAGTTTTTCCATTGCTGATATTTATTGCTATTGGTGCAATGATCGATTTCTCTCCATTGTTTAAAAAGCCGTTCCTTTTATTATTTGGTGCTGCAGCACAGTTTGGAATTTTCTTTACGCTGGTAGCTGCAACATTTATGGGATTTGATTTAAAAGAAGCTGCATCAATCGGAATTATCGGTGCTGCAGATGGGCCAACCTCGATTTTTGTAGCATCTAGATTTGCACCAGACTTACTGGGCCCGATCTCCGTTGCTGCATATTCTTATATGGCCCTTGTTCCAATAATTCAGCCACCGGTAATACGGTTGCTCACCAGCCGGAAAGAACGATTGATCCGCATGGAGGCACAAACGAAATCTGTATCAAAAACAGCACTAATACTTTTTCCCATTGTTGTCACCATCATTGCAGGTGTTGTTGCACCATCATCTATTGCATTGATCGGCTTCCTGATGTTTGGAAACCTGATAAGAGAATGTGGCGTATTAAATAAATTATCATTGAGTGCACAGAATGAACTGGCCAGCCTTGTAACAATTTTACTGGGAATAAGTATTGCCAGCACCATGACTGCTGATCGGTTTGTTCGTTTAGATACATTAATGATCATTGGCCTTGGCCTTATTGCTTTTGTGTTTGACACGTTTGGAGGTGTAATGTTTGCAAAACTGATCAACCTGTTCTTGCCTCAGGGAAAAAAGATCAATCCAATGTTAGGAGCCTGTGGTATATCTGCATTTCCGATGTCAGCTCGTGTTATTCACAGTATGGGACAGAAGGAAGACCAGTTTAATTTTTTATTGATGCATGCTGTTAGTTCGAATGTTGGCGGGCAAATCGGTTCGGTGGTAGCCGGTGGTTTGATACTGGCACTGATACCTTTATTCTTATTATAACAAAAGGAGGTTTTTATGAGTTTGTTTAATGCTGCGTTAGAAGTGAGCCTGATCGGAATGACAGGTATATTCCTGTTCATGTTCATATTTTATGTTTCCATCCGGTTAATTGATAAAGCTTTTCCCGGTAAGGCTGCAAGAGAAGAATAAAACATTTTATTATGCAACTGAATTACATAGAACACATCGGCATAGCAGTTAAAAATCTTGAAGAAGCTGCTAAGTATTACGAGGAAGTGCTGGGATTGAAATGCTATCGTACAGAAGAGGTGGCAGACCAGAAAGTAAGAACTGCCTTTTTCCGAATAGGTGAGACCAAAATTGAATTACTGGAAAGCACTTCACCTGACGGACCAATCGGGAAGTTTATTGAAAAGAAAGGTGAAGGTATTCATCACCTTGCTTTTTCTGTGAACGGATTATCATTACAATTAGCCGATGCTGCATCAAAAGGTATTCAGCTTATTGATACATCACCTAGACAGGGAGCAGAAGGATTGCAGATTGCTTTTCTTCATCCGAAGTCAACCTTCGGTGTATTAACAGAATTATGTGAACAGCCTGCAAAGAAACAAGGTTTGTAATGTGCCGGATATGCACGTTGATCTTTGAATTTTCATATTATGAATACGCAAGAACCGTTATTCTCCATGTTTTCACCTGTAACAAAAGATGAATGGAGTGCAAAAGCGATAGCAGATCTGAAGGGTGCTGATTTTGAAAAAAAACTTATCTGGAAAACCGATGAGGGCTTTCCTGTTCAGCCATATTATGCAATGGAAGATATGCAAGGCCTGGAAGGCCAGTATAAAAATCTAAAACCATCCAGGAAAACACGTAAGAACTATGTAGAGATAAAAGTGGAAAATGATGTCCAGGCAAACAGCATTGCGCTTGCATTAAAAAGGTCTGGTGCCGATGCTTTTCTTTTCAGCTTTTCAAACCCGCAACATCACAATTTCGAAATATTGTTGAAGGGAATGGATGCAACTGCTGATGAAATATCGTTTTCGCTGGCAGAACCATCCATCACTTTTTTATCTGATTATCTCGTTTACCTTAACCGAAGTGTAATACGAGCCGAGAAAGTAAAAGGGTTTTATGAGTGTGATATTGTTGAGAACTGGTCAATGAAAGGAGAGAAGCCAAAATTTCATCAACTGGCTGAGCTCCTGGTAAGATCGAAACCTTACCCTGAATTTCGTTGTCTTGTTATTCGTTCGCACTCATTTGTAAATGCAGGTTGTAACATCACACAAGAGCTGGCCTTTACCCTTCACAAATTATCGGATTACATCGAAGCATTGATGGCAGAAGGTCTCAAGATAACTGACATTCTAAACGAAGTTGTTTTGCATTTTGCTATTGGCAGTGACTATTTTTTTGAAATTGCCAAGCTCCGTGCCCTGCGAATCTTGTTGAAGGATATACTTGAGTTTTATGGCTGTGAAAATCATCACCTGCCTGTTATCAGCTCAACAACTAAATGGTCCAGGTCTTCCTACGATCAGAATGTGAATATGCTACGGAATACTTCTGAAGCAATGTCGGCAATAGCCGGAGGTTGTGATGGCTTACTTATTCATGCGCATGATGCACATATAAAAACGCCAACTGATTTCAGCCGAAGAATTGCATTGAATATTGCCAATATCCTGCGGGAGGAATCTTATTTTGATGCTGTTGCTGATCCTGCTGCAGGCTCGTACTATATTGAGAATCTTACCAGCCAGATCGTACATAATACACTGGCCATTTTTAAAGAGATAGAATCTAAAGGTGGTTATATACTTGCTTTCAGAAACGGTGCTATCCAGTCTAAGATAGCTGAGCAGCGTAAGATGAAGGAAAGAAAAGTGAGGACAGGGAAAAAAGTTTATATCGGTGTAAACAAACATCCGGATCCTTCTGATAAAAATATTTACCTGAAAACACAAGAAACTATTTCCGCTCCGGATAATCTTGAGTTGTTGCCGGAACAATCTGCCGTAGCATCGATAGAAGCCATACGAACCAGGACCATTGTGCATTTAAAGAGAACAGGGTATGTGCCACAAGTTTATATGGTGGGTTTTGGAAACGATCTGATGCGAAAAGCAAGAAGTTCATTCACCACCGAGTTTTTTGCTATGGCTGGTTTTGAAATGTATGGCGAAGACTATTTTAACGATATGAAAGATGCAGCAACAACAGCATCAGCGAATGATGCTGACATTATTGTGCTATGTTCTTCTGATGAGGACTATGCACTGAATGCTGCTGTATTTGCAAATGAATTCAGGAAACTTAACCAGCAAAAGATATTAGTGCTTGCCGGTTACCCCGAAACCATTGTGGAAGCATTGAGGTTTGCAGGTATTGATGCCTTTATTCATAGAACCTGCGATGCCGTTGAAGTGATCACTGCTTTTCAAAGTAAACTGCTGGTATAATAAAACATATGTTATGAATGTTGAACTAACAGCTACACCGAAACCTGTAATAAACGTAAAAACTAACCTGGCAGATAGCTTTGAAACCGCTGAAGGCATTAGTATAAATCGATCTTTTACACCCGAAGATATTCGTGATGCTGAACATCTTGGTTTTGCTGCAGGGTTACCACCATATGTACGAGGACCTTATTCTACTATGTATGTTTTGCAGCCCTGGACGATTCGGCAGTATGCAGGATTCTCTACAGCAGAAGACTCCAATGCTTTTTACCGCAGGAACATTGCAGCAGGACAAAAAGGATTGTCTGTTGCTTTTGATCTTGCAACACACAGAGGATACGACTCTGATCATCCAAGAGTAACTGGTGATGTTGGTAAGGCAGGTGTGGCAATAGATTCGGTGCTGGATATGAAGATATTGTTTGACCAGATACCACTCGACAAGATGTCGGTTTCCATGACGATGAACGGAGCTGTGATACCTGTTATGGCATTTTATATTGTTGCAGCAGAAGAGCAGGGTGTGAGCATGGATAAATTAAGTGGAACCATACAGAACGATATTTTAAAAGAATTCATGGTGCGCAATACCTATATATATCCACCGGCACCTTCCATGAGAATCATCAGCGATGTATTTCGATTTACCAGCGAACACATGCCTAAGTTCAATTCTATTTCCATATCAGGATATCATATGCAGGAAGCTGGTGCTACGGCTGATATTGAATTAGCTTATACACTTGCCGATGGTCTTGAATACATAAGAACAGGATTGAAAGCAGGGTTGACCATTGATGAGTTTGCACCAAGGCTTTCTTTCTTCTGGGGTATAGGCATGAACCATTTCATGGAAATAGCCAAGCTGAGAGCAGGTAGATTATTATGGGCTAAGATCGTAAAGCAGTTCGATCCTAAGAATCCAAAATCAATGGCACTGAGAACACATTCCCAAACATCTGGCTGGAGTTTGAGTGAACAGGATCCATACAACAATGTTGCAAGAACATGTATAGAAGCAATTGCAGCAGCATGTGGCCATACTCAATCATTACACACCAATGCATTGGATGAAGCGATAGCATTGCCAACAGATTTTTCTGCAAGAATTGCAAGAAATACACAGTTATACTTACAGGACGAAACAAATATTTGCAAAGTCGTAGATCCATGGGGTGGTTCTTATTATGTTGAATACCTAACCCAGGAACTTGCAAAAAAAGCATGGACATTAATTGAAGAAGTGGAAGCATTGGGTGGAATGGCCAAAGCCATTGAAACAGGTGTACCTAAAATGCGAATTGAACAGGCTGCTGCAAGAAAACAGGCAAGAATAGATTCAGGTAAAGATGTTATTGTAGGTGTAAATAAATACCAGACTACCGAACAAACAGATGTTGAAGTACTGGAGGTTGATAATACGGCTGTAAGGGAAGGCCAGGTTGAAAGAATACGCCAACTAAAAGCTGAAAGAGATAATACTGCTGTGCAGGAATCACTTTGTGCACTTGAATCGTGTGCCACCAGTGGAAAAGGAAATCTCCTTGAGTTTGCCATTATTGCAGCGAGAAACAGGGCAACACTTGGAGAAATTTCGACTGCAATGGAGAATAAGTTTGGCCGGCATAAGGCCACGGTAAAAACGATCTCAGGCGTTTATTCTAAAGAATCTCAGGACGATCCCAATTTTGGAGCAGTGGTTCAACTGACAGACCTGTTTGAAGAACAGCAAGGCAGAAGACCAAGGATCATGATTGCAAAAATGGGGCAAGATGGTCATGATCGTGGTGCAAAAGTAATTGCCACATCTTTTGCCGATATGGGATTTGATGTTGATATGGGTCCTTTATTTCAAACACCTGGAGAAGTTGCAAGACAGGCTGCAGAAAATGATGTTGACTTTGTTGGAGCATCTTCACTTGCAGGTGGACACAAAACACTAATACCACAACTTATCGATGAACTCAAACAATTGGGCAGAGAAGATATCCTTGTTTTTGCCGGTGGAGTGATACCAAAACAAGACTACGATTATTTATATGCAAAAGGAGTTGCTGCAGTATTTGGTCCTGGTTCTAAAATACCAGCCTGTGCAAAACTAATCATGGAGAAATTAATGATATAAGGTAGGTGAAGCCTGGGCCTTTCGCAGGTCCGGACTTTTTCATGTGAAAGGAGTGAAGCTTTGGCTTCGCTCTTTTTTTTGATATTCATTTGTGTTGAATGCGTGGCCGATTAACTTTGACCGATGACGTATTTTAAACGACTGCAGGATTTACTGAAGATCGAAAAAGAAGAAGATCGCAGATCGTTCAGGGAATTAACATCTAAGCTTTCTGTAAACGACAGGAGAGAAAATGGGCTGACATGGTACCCAGTTGCGATAAGAGATACAGAAATTGGAAGAGGAGATTACATCACAGTTGAACTCGAAAGAACCACACACCAGGACATATTTCATCAGTTACGTTTTGGGATGACGGCTGCATTATTCAGTAATCATGATCCAAAAGCTGACAGGGTAGAAGGAACCATATCTCATATTAGTGGTAATCGTTTAAAACTAAGTTTGCGTACAGATGAATTACCAGGCTGGAGTCGTGATGGAAAACTTGGTATTGACGCTGTATTTGACGAGAACAGTTATACCGAAATGGAAGCTGCTCTTCGAATTGCTCCTGTTGTTGCAGAGAAAAGAGAAGAGGGACATCTTATACAAGTATTATTGGGCAATAAACCGGCAACATTCAATCGTAATGCTGCAACAATAACACTTCCTCATTTAAACATCCAGCAACAGCAAGCAGTAAATAATATTCTACAGGCAAATGAACTGGCTATTGTTCATGGTCCGCCAGGTACCGGAAAAACCACCACTTTGGTACAGGCTATAAAATTATTGTTGAAGCAACATTCGCAACAAGTACTTGTTACTGCACCAAGCAATGCTGCTGTTGATTTGCTGACCGAAAAATTATCGGATGAAGGTTTGAATGTTGTACGTATCGGTAACCCGGCAAGAATAAATGAGAAACAATTAAGCCTGGCACTTGATAGTAAGATATCAAACCATCCTTCTGCAAAAGAGATCAAACGATTAAAAAGACAGGCCAGTGAATATCGTGATATGGCCCATAAGTACAAGCGGAATTTTGGCCCGGCAGAAAGAGAACAACGAAAGGCTTTGTTTACAGAGGCAAGAAATATAAGAATAGAAATAGAAAGAACCGAACAATATATAACAGACGATGTGCTGGGTAAAGCACAGGTTATCACCTCAACATTGGTGGGTGCTAACCATTATACCATTAAACAAAGAAGGTTTGATACTATAGTGATTGATGAAGCCGCTCAATCAATAGAACCATCCTGCTGGATACCGATATTGAAAGCAAAGAAACTGGTCATGGCTGGTGATCATAATCAATTACCACCTACAATAAAATCTGATGAAGCTGCAAAAGAACTGGGAATCACATTGATGGAGAAATTGGTGCATTTACATTCCGAATCTGTGGTGCTTTTGCAAGAGCAATACCGGATGAATGAAAAGATCATGCAGTTTTCTTCAAAAGAATTTTATGAAGATAAACTGATCGCAAATAAATCTGTCTCAGGTGAATTGATGTTTGCAGGTGATGATCCATTTTTGTTTATTGATACGGCAGGATGTGGCTTTGAAGAGAAGCAGGAAGGGTCTGGTTTATCGAACGAAGAAGAAGCATTGTTTGTTGTAAAACATTTGCGTGGTTATATTTCATCGCTTAATACCGAAAACATTTTTTCAGTTGCAGTAATTGCACCTTACAGGCACCAGGTAGAATTATTGAAAACATTGGTTGCCGAAGATGAAATGCTTCGATCAACAAAAGCTGTGATCACCGTAAACACCATAGACAGTTTCCAGGGCCAGGAACGTGATATTGTTTATATCAGTCTTACAAGAAGCAATACAGATAATGTGATTGGTTTTTTGAGTGAAGTAAGACGAATGAATGTTGCTATGACAAGAGCTAAGAAGAAACTGGTGATGATCGGTGACAGCAGTACTTTATCTCAACACAAGTTTTATGACGATTTGGTTCAGTATGCACAATCGATTGATGGGTATATAAGTGCATGGGAATTTATGACGTGAAGGCTAACCGCAGAGCCGCAAAGTCCACAGGGTTCACGCAGAGATTTACCTGGACCACAAAGTCACAACAACACAAAGTATCACAAAGAGGCGAACATCTTTTTTAAGTTTAGAGATGTAGCGATTCGCAAAGAGCTTTTTTACTGGTAAGGATCCTTTCCTGTAGGCCAGCGGAGGTCTTCTGTGTCTCTCGCAATAATATTATTGTTATTGTCGAGTATTATAGCTTCCTGTATAGCCGTTTTTCCTAAAGAAGCTCCGCTGAAAACAATTGAATAACCATTTTCAAATAGGGTATAGTATCCACCAATATCACGATAATATCCATCTGATTGTTTAATTTGTTCTAACAACCTGAAACCACAATCTTTAATCGGCTGATCTTTTATGAATTGTTGAAATGCATCGCTGAATAACATCATCCCATATTCTCCTTGATGCACAGTTCTATTTTATCTGACAGTTCCTGCGAAAATTCTTTGAGTGTTAACTGTCCATCTGTTCCCAGGATGATCATTCCACCTGCTTCTGTTATCTCGGCTTCCAGTGAACGCAAAGCCCACATGATGCGGTATTGGAGATTTTGCTGAACCACTTCGAGGTACTTTTGCTGAAGCGATATCACGTTCTGGAGAATGGGCCTGAGTTCTGACTCGGCAGGCAATTCATTTAATCGATCTTGTATTGGGTTGATGTCTATTTCCGGTGGTTCGATATATACTTTCATATTATTGGCAAATTAGGGAATTAGGTGATTGGTTGAATGATGAAAGCCGGTTGATGGCATGGTTGATTGGGTTATCTTACGCATTAATAATGTAAATAAGATGAGAATATCTTTTCATGGAGCAGCAAGAACCGTTACCGGGTCAAAACATTTACTGCAGTTAAAAAACGGAACTCAAATATTATTCGATTGTGGAATGTTTCAGGGGCTTGGCCAGGAAACAATTCCGTTAAATGAAAACTGGGGTTTCGATCCTGCTACCATCCAATACCTATTATTGTCACATGCTCATATTGATCATTCCGGTTTGTTACCAAAGCTGGTGAAAGATGGATTTAACGGAAAGATATTCTGTACTGCTGCAACAAAAGATCTTGCTAATATTCTGCTACTAGATTCTGCCGAGATACAAAGAGATGATGCGCAATATTCTAACAAGAAGCGATTAAAACGTGGTGAGCCTTTGGTTGAACCTTTGTATTCAGTTGACGATGCAAAAAGTGTTTTTCCATTGATGGAGATTGTGCCTTATGGAAAATGGACACGGATAAATCAAGATATGGAGGTCTTGTATACCGATGCCGGACATATTATCGGCAGTGCTGCAGTTCACGTGAGGATTACGGAAAATGGTAAAACTGAACAGATCACTTTCAGTGGTGATGTGGGAAGATATGGTGATGTTATTCTGAAATCTCCTGAAGAATTCCCCCAGTCAGATCATATCATTCTTGAAAGTACCTACGGAAGTTCTTTGCATGAAGACCATATCAGCACGGCAGAGCATTTTCTTCAATGGTCAATAAAAACCTGTGTAGAAAAAAAAGGAAAGCTCATCATTCCCGCATTCAGTGTAGGAAGAACACAGGAACTTTTATACTTCCTGAATCAGCTTCAGTTAGAAGGCAGGCTACCAAAAGTGCCGGTGTATGTAGATAGCCCATTGAGCCGGGAAGCAACTGCAGTGGTGAAAAGTCACCCGGAAGGATTTAATAAATATATCCGGAAGCTTTTGCTCACAGACAGCGATCCATTTGATTTCCCGGGATTGAAATTTGTACATACTGCTGAAGAGAGTAAGGAACTAAATTTCAAACCTGAGCCTTGTATCATTATCTCAGCCAGCGGAATGGCTGATGCAGGAAGGATCAAACACCACATAAAAAATAACATCGGTGATCCTAAAAACACGATCTTAATTGTTGGTTATTCTGAACCCAATTCTTTAGGTGGAAGATTGATGAACGGTGCAAAACGTGTAAGAATATTCCGGGAAGAATATGATGTAAAAGCAGAGATCGGCATCATGAGAAGTATGAGTGCACATGGCGATTATGAAGACCTTTGCCAGTTTTTATCCTGCCAGGATCCTTCACTGGTGAAGAACTTATTCCTGGTGCATGGAGAATATGATGTGCAACTCGAGTTCCAGCGAAGGTTATTGAAAAAAGGTTTCAAGATCGTTGAGGTTCCGGCTCAGCATAGTGGGTTTAATTTGTGAGTTTTTTTCTAACGCAGAGAATATTGGTGTCCCTTTTTTATAAAGCGTATGTAGAGCGTTTCAGAAGTTTTTATTCGAAACCGCTAATCAAAAAGAGATCATTACTGTGTAATGATGAGATTTAGCAAATTGATAAAGCATCAATTGCTTAATTTGAGTACAATTATTTTTTATATGCGTTATCTCTTAATAAGTCTCTCAATTGCTGTAGCCAACATTTCGTTTGCACAGTCTTCTTATTATATGTTGGTGGGGAGTTATACTTCCGGTAAGAATGAAGGCATTCATGTGTATAAATTCAATGCACAACGAGGTTTTGCCACATTGGTGAGTAAGGTGCCGGGTGTTGAAAATGCTTCTTTTATGGTAGTGTCGCCTGATGAAAAGTTTGTGTATGTAGTAAATGAACATCCAGGTAAAGCTGGTGAAGTGAGTGCTTTTTCGTTTGATAAAACAAAGGGAGAACTGAAGCTGCTGAATAAACAGGCTGCAGGTAATTCGCCATGCTATATCACCATCGATTCAACAGGAAAATTTATTGTGATTGCGGAATACGGAGGTGGCAGCATCGGGGTTTATAAAACCAATGCAGATGGTTCGCTGCTTCCAAGAGTGCAAACAATAGAACATGAAGGATATGGCATTGTTTATGAAAGACAGGATAAAAGCCATGTGCATTCCGTTGTTTTCTCGCCAGACCAGCAATATATTTTTGCTGCAGATCTTGGGAACGACAGGCTGTATCAATACAAATTTAATCCAAATGAAGCTGCACCTTTAACGTCTGCATCTATTCCCTATTATTCATTGCCTGATGGTTCGGGGCCAAGGCATTTTACTTTTCATCCAAATGGTAAAACAGCGTATTTATTAAATGAGCTCAAGGGTGATATAATTGTTTACAATTATGAGAATGGCGAGTTGAAAGAAGTGCAAACCATTGCTTCGGCCACAGCAGGTGGCGAATATGAAAAAGGCAGTGCCGACATTCATATTTCTCCAAATGCCAAATTCCTGTTCACCTCCAACAGGGGTAAATCGAATACGATCTCTATTTACCTGTTATCTAAAGAAGGCAAACTCAATAAATCCGGTGAGCAGAAAGTAAATGAGCATCCAAGAAACTTCACTATCGATCCTACCGGTAAGTTCTTACTGGTGGCGAGCAAAAACAACAATACAGTCCAGATTTTTGCGATCAATCCCAATTTCGGATTGCTGGAAGAAGCAAGCCAGAAGCTGGATATTGAGCAACCTGTGTTTCTTGCCATGATCTCGGTAAAATGAGCCAGGCTTTCCCCATAAAATGCCGCACAAGTTCTAATAACGGGCATTATCAAGGATTTAGAAAGGCTTTCGATTTGAGAAAATTAAGTTTCCCTTGCTAAAAGGCATACCTGTTTATCGGCCAGATTACAGTATTTTTGCCATCCACACAATTCAATTGAGAGGACTATTTTATGTTGAAACTTCCTATTTATTTAGATAACAATGCTACCACTCCAATGGACCCAAGGGTTCTGGAGGCTATGACACCCTATTTTTTAGAACATTTTGGAAACGCAGCCAGCCGTAACCATCCTTTTGGCTGGGAGGCAGAAGAAGCTGTAGATTATGCTCGTGAGCAAGTAGCAAAACTGATCGGTGCTGATCCAAAAGAGATCATTTTCACCTCCGGTGCAACTGAAGCTGATAACCTTGCTATTAAAGGTGTATTTGAAATGTATGCTACGAAAGGCAATCATATTATTACCTGTGTTACCGAACATAAAGCTGTTTTGGATACCTGTAAGCATATAGAAAGAAGTGGTGGTGAGGTTACATATCTTCCTGTTAAAGAAGATGGTTTGATAGACATGGCTGAACTCGAAGCTGCTATCAAGCCAACTACGATTCTTATTGCTATCATGTATGCCAATAATGAAGTTGGTGTAATTCAACCAGTGCAGGAGATCAGTGCCCTGGCTAAAAAAAGAGGCATATTATTCTTTACTGATGCTACCCAAGCAGTAGGTAAAATACCTGTTGATGTACAGAAAGATGGCATTGACCTCGCTGCATTCTCAGCTCATAAAATGTACGGTCCGAAAGGAATTGGTGCTTTATACGTTAGAAGAAAAAACCCTCGTGTAAAAGTTACTGCCCAAATGGACGGTGGTGGTCATGAAAGAGGAATGAGAAGTGGAACTTTGAACGTTCCGGGTATTGTTGGTTTTGGTAAGGCATGTGAGCTTGCAAGACTGGAAATGGCTGAAGAAGCTGTTCGCCTGAGCAAGTTGAGAGATAAACTCGAAAATGCATTGTTAGAAATTGAAGAAGCATATGTAAACGGCCATAAAGAACACCGTTTGCCACATGTGAGCAATATCTCTTTCAAATACGTTGAGGGTGAAGGACTGTTAATGGGCTTTAACAAAGCTATTGCACTTTCTTCAGGTTCTGCCTGTACTTCAGCTTCGCTGGAACCTAGTTATGTGTTAAAAGCACTTGGTTTGGGTGATGACCTGGCACATAGCTCGCTGCGTTTTGGATTGGGAAGATTTACTACCGAAGAGCAGATAGATTATACCATTAATGCGATCAGAACTACAGTTTTGAAATTAAGAGAGATGAGCCCTCTTTGGGAAATGTATAAAGAAGGAATTGATCTGAACACTATTGAGTGGGCACATCATTAAGAAGTACGAAGTAAGAAATACGAGGTACGATAAATATTAACGAACATAAATCGAAATAACATGGCATACTCAGAAAAAGTAATTGATCATTACCAGAATCCAAAGAACGTTGGTACCCTTGATAAAGGTGCTAAGAATGTAGGAACTGGTTTAGTAGGTGCTCCTGAATGTGGAGACGTAATGCGTCTTCAGATAGAGGTAGACGATACAACAGGTGTGATCAAAGACGCTAAATTCAAAACCTTTGGTTGTGGTTCAGCTATTGCATCTTCATCACTTGCAACAGAGTGGCTGAAGGGTAAAACAGTTGACCAGGCTCTGGCAATTGATAACATGGCTATCGTTGAGGAGCTGAATCTTCCTCCAGTGAAAATTCACTGTTCAGTATTAGCAGAAGATGCGATCAAAGCTGCCATCAACGATTATCGTGTAAAGAACGGTAAGGAAGCTTTACAGTTTGAAGAGAAAGGAGTTCACTAAGAAGTCAATGGACAGAAAGTCATTGGTTAATTAGTAAAAGGAATTAGTATGGTAGGTACAGAAAACAGCATATTTATTAGTGAGAAAGCTAAAGCCAAGATCAAACAGTTGATGACTGAGGCTGGTGTGGTTGATGATCCATCTTATTTTGTAAGAGTAGGAGTTGTTGGTGGTGGTTGCAGTGGATTGAGTTATAAACTTGATTTTGATAACGAGACCAAGCCAATGGACCAGGTGTTTGAAGATAATGGAGTGAAGATTGTTACTGACCTGAAAAGCTTTTTATACCTGGTGAATACCGAGCTTGATTTCTCTGATGGATTGAACGGTAAAGGATTTTATTTTAATAATCCGAATGCCAGCAGGAGTTGTGGTTGTGGTGAGAGTTTTGCGGTGTAGAGTATTCAAATAACATTGAAAGGCCCTGTTTAATGACAGGGCTTTTTTGTTTTTGAACCACAAAGGCACAGAGACACAAAGAGGCACTAAAACTTTGTGATGCTTCCTGTCTTCTTGATTGCTGACTTTACAGCTCTCTGTGGTTACATAAAAGTCAAAATTCCCTATACGTTTTCACTTTTGAATTTTTCCTTTTGAATTATAGTAGATTTGACCCATGTGGATGATCTGCAAAAAAGAATGGCAGCAATTCTTCAATAGTCTTACCGGTTATATTGCCCTGGTGATATTTTTATTACTTACAGGCTTGTATCTTTTTGTTTTCCCCCAATCGAACGTGCTAGATTTTGGCTATGCCTCCTTAAGCAGTTTTTTTAATCTTGCTCCGTGGGTGTTGTTGTTTTTAGTGCCAACCATCACCATGAGAAGTATTGCAGATGAATACAAAGCCGGCACATTTGAATTATTGAGAACATTACCACTGAGTTCATCGCAAATTGTTTGGGGCAAATTCTTTGGAGCCTGGCTCATCGTTATTGCTGCATTGCTTCCTACAATCATTTATCCCATCTCTCTACAGGCATTAAGTTCTAATGCTGGAATTGATGTTGGCGGAACCATCGGAAGTTATATTGGTCTTGTTTTGTTGGGTGGAGTGTATACTGCTATCGGAGTTTGTACAAGCAGCTTTACTAATAATACCGTGATTGCTTTTGTGGCAAGTGCATTTATGTGTTTCCTGTTGTACACCGGCTTCCAGGCTGTAAGTCAATTGCCAGTTTTTACAGCAGGGGCCGATTATTATATTGAAATGCTGGGTATCGATTTTCATTATCGCAGCATCAGCAGAGGTGTGATAGACAGCAGGGACATCATCTACTTTGCTGCATTCATCATCTTATTCTTATTGATCACCGAAAGAAAAATATTACAACACAAGTGAAATGCCGTCTCAAAAATGTTTTTAAAAAAGGCTTATTAATCAGGCATTCCATTCGACAAAGAACAAATAACAGATAACGAATGAACCGTTTACTGAACAATAAATTCTGGTGGATCGGGTTGGTCATTGCTTTTGCACTGGTGATCTATCTTTCTTCTTTTGTACACTACCGAGCCGATCTTACACAGGAGAAAAGATTCAGCTTAAGTAATTCAACAAAGGAGTTGCTCGAGAATCTTGATTCTACAATCACTATACAGGTGTTCCTCACAGGTGATCTTTCATCAGACTATCGCAAACTCAGCATTGCTACTGAAGAGCTATTGGATGAGTTCAAGGGGTATGCTGGTGGAAATTTACATATACAATTTGAAAAACCGGGAGAGGATATTTCGGTAGACTCAGTGAAGTTAATGTTACTTGATAGCCTGCAAAGAATGGGTGTGGTGTTTGAACAGAAGAATACTACAGTAGATGAAAACACTGACATAGTTGATCAATATGTCATTCCTTCGGCATTGGTGAGCTATGGAAACCGGAGACCATTTGTTATTGACCTGCGTAGCAGTAAAACGGTGTTTAAATCTTACGACGTCATCAACCAGAACCCTGAAGAAGATGTGGAGGCAACAAGAAATGCAGCGGAGGCTTTATTAGAATTCAAATTTGCAAATGCAATCGATAAACTCACCCGTAAAAATATTCCGGTAGTAGCTTATTTAGTGGGAAATGGACAACCGATAGATTACACAATCAATGATCTTGGCGAGAGTTTGAGAAACGAGTACCGATTAGGTGTGTTTGATCTGAAGTCAGGATATCCTGATGCTACACAAATTGGTGCATTGATCATTGTAAAACCGAATATCCCTTTTACCGATGAAGATAAATTGAAGCTTGACCAGTATGTGATGCACGGTGGTAAGATTATCTGGTTTATCGATAAACTGTATGCAGAGTATGACAGCCTTATGAGAAGCCAGAAAGATTTTGTTGCATTCGACAGGAATCTCAATCTTGATGATTTATTATTTAAGTATGGCGTAAGAATTAATGGTGATCTGCTTCAGGATCTCAATGCAAGTAAAATTCCATTGGTGATCGGTCAAAATGCTGATGGCAGCCCCAGAATGCAAAGAGTACCATGGCCGTATTATCCATTTTTATCAGGTACCTCCGATAATCCCATTTCAAAAAACTTGGACAGGGTGCTGCCGATCTTTCCTTCAACAATTGATACTGTAAGAGCAGCAGGCATCAAAAAAACCATCCTGCTCACCTCAGATACTACCAGCAGAACAATGTCTTCACCTGCACTAATAACATTAAACAGCGTCAGATCAGAAGAAGACTTCAAGAGCTTTAATAAATCGTATTTACCGGTAGCCGTTCTGCTCGAAGGAAGTTTTACCTCGCTTTATGCCAACAGGTTAACACAGCCTGTAAAAGATTCTGTACAGGCCTCGTCAGGATTTGCCTTTGCTCAGAACTCTCCTTCTACCAAACAGATCGTGGTGAGTGATGCTGATATTGTTACCAATTATGTGTCGCAAACCAATGGTCCATTGCCAATGGGCATGATCCCTTATGAGAATTACCGTTTTGCCAATAGGGAGTTTTTCCTCAATTGTATTGATTACCTCGTGAGCAATTCAGCCATTTTTGAGAGTCGGAGCAAGGAATTTACTTTAAGACTTCTGGATAAAGCGAAAGTGGAATCTGACCGTAACAAATGGCAATTCATCAATATTGGCCTGCCGGTTGTATTAGTTCTTTTGGTGGGTATGCTACTTCAATGGATGAGAAAAAGAAAGTATACTGCCTGACCTGTTATCTTTGCACACACAATTTAAATAATGTCTACAACAGCGGTTACTTATCTGGTTTTTGGAGTCGTGCTTGTACTTGCCCTTGTATTTGATCTTGGGCTTCTTACAAAGAAAAATAAATCAATCACTATTAAAGCTGCTCTATGGCAAGCAGTATTCTGGGTGAGCTTAGGTTTGGCTTTCTTCGGTTTTGTATGGTTTGAGAAAGGTGAGATCCTGGCTTTTGAATACCTGGGTGCTTATGTAATGGAGAAAAGCCTGAGTGTCGACAATATTTTCGTCTTCATTCTTATCTTCAGTGCATTCGCAGTTAAAGAAAAATATATTTCACGAGTGCTGTTTTTAGGTGTGGTGATGGCTATTGTATTAAGGATAGTCTTTATTACTCTAGGTGTGGCCCTGGTAGAAAGATTCCACTGGGTGTTATATATCTTCGGAGCTTTTCTTATTTATACCGGTTACAAAATGTTTACACCGAATAAGGAAGAGCAGTTTGATCCTCATAATAGTAAAATATACAGATTTCTTAAAAGATTTCTTCCACTCGACTCATCAGACGGTGATGGAAAATATGTAGTTCGTAAAAACGGTAAACGTTATTATTCATCATTGTTTGTAGTAGTAGTGATGCTTGCTGCTATTGATGTTGTTTTTGCAGTGGACTCCATCCCTGCAGTGATGGGTATTTCAAAAGACCCTTTGGTTATTTATACCTCTAACATTTTTGCTGTATTAGGATTGCGTTCTTTATTTTTCCTTTTACGTGGAGCTGTTGATAAATTCGATTACCTCCAGCAGGGAATTGCTATAGTGCTTGTATTTATTGGAGTAAAGATGCTGGCAGAAGATTATATTAAAGACTATATAGATAAAGGTACGATGACAGCTATTTCTTTAGGTGTGATTATCGTTTGCATTTTAGGTTCCATGTGGTATTCTACCAAACATGTGAAGAAAGGGACACCACAAGAAGTTGAAGATGGCTCTATTGATCTATAAATTATCTTTTGAAGTACACGGTAAATGATATTGCGGTAGTAATTGGCGCTAAAATCACTGGTAAATCTTCTGCCGTAATAGAATATTTGCTGGTTGACAGCCGTAAAATCGTTTTCCCTGGTCGTTCGTTATTTTTTGCGTTGCCTGGTCCACGAAGAGACGGACATGATTTTATTACTGAGGTATACGAACGTGGCATCAGGAATTTTGTTGTGAATGATTCATTCGACGCTACTCCTTTTAATGATGCTGCTTTTTTGAAAGTGGGTGATGTTTTAAAAAGTCTCCAGGCGCTTACAGCACATCACCGTAAACAATTTGCTATACCTGTTATCGGCATCACAGGAAGTAATGGAAAGACCATTGTAAAGGAGTGGCTTTACCAACTACTTTCTCCTGATCATAATATTGTAAGAAGTCCACGTAGTTATAATTCACAGATCGGTGTGCCATTAAGTGTCTGGCAGATGAATGAGCATCATACTATGGCCATTTTTGAAGCGGGAATTTCTGTTCCTTCTGAAATGGAAAAACTGGCTGAAGTTATTCAACCAACACTTGGAATACTTACAAATATTGGTGAAGCACATAACGAAGGCTTTATTGATTACGAACAAAAGCTTTCTGAGAAACTGAAATTATTCCGGGACTGTGAATTTGTAATTTCAAGAAGAAAAGAGATCCATGTGGGTAAAGATGTGCTTGAGAAAGAGTTAAACACAAAATTTATCACCTGGGGACTTGCAGGAGAAAATGATTTGATCATTGAGGAAATAGTAAAAGAAGACAAGCAGGCTTCCATTAAAATCTCCTGCCACGAACAAACCTTTTCTTTTCTTATTCCTTTCAGCGATGATGCGAGTATAGAGAATGCCATCACCTGTTGCTGTTTGATGCTGCAGTTAGCTTATAAAGCAGAAGTGATCATTGAAAGGATGAGCAATTTACAACCTGTTGAAATGAGGTTGCAGCAAAAGAAAGGGGTTAACAACTGCTACATCATTAATGATAGTTATAGTAATGATCCTTATTCGTTGTCTATCGCTTTAGATTATTTAAAACAACAGGCAGGAGATAATAAAACAACTGTTATCCTTTCCGACTTTATTCAATCGGCGGAAGACAAAATTCGTTTATACGAGAATGTAGCATTAGGCCTTCAGCAACGGAAAATTTCAAGGCTTATTGGAATCGGAAGAGACATTACTGCTTACAGGAAAAAGATTGCCTCGATATTTAAAGGCAAGATTTCATGCTTTCAAAAAGCGGATGACTTCTTTGATAACATCACAACTCACCAGTTTAAAGACGAACATATACTGCTGAAAGGAGCACGCATGTTCGAGTTTGAGAAAATAAGTCATTGGCTGGAACAGAAGGTACACCAGACAGTTCTGGAGGTGAACCTTACTGCTTTAGTTCATAATCTGAAAACATACCAGCATTTATTAAAGCCAACTACGAAAGTGATGGCAATGGTAAAAGCTTTTAGCTATGGAAGTGGAACTGCAGAAGTGGCAAGAGTGCTGCAGTTTCATAAGGTAGATTATCTTGCTGTTGCCTATGTAGATGAAGGAGTGGAATTGAGAAAAGCTGGTATCAGTTTACCAATAATGGTGATGAATCCTGATGAAGTGAGCTTTGATGCAATTGTTGGATATGACCTTGAGCCAGAGATATACGGAACTAAAATTTTAAAAAGTTTTACCAGTTTCATCGAAGCACAGGGCTTACAGCAATTCCCGGTGCATATAAAAATTGATACGGGCATGCACCGGTTAGGTTTTGAGCAGGCAGAAATACCTGGTCTCTGTGACCAGCTGAAGCAGCATACAAGCATCGCTGTAAAATCTGTCTTCTCACATCTCGTTGCCAGTGAAGCTGCAGAACATGATGATTTTACGAAACACCAGGCAAGCATTTTTGATGAAGCATGTGGGCAGATACAATCAGCTTTGAATTACTCATTCATCAAACATGTAGGTAATTCTTCGGCTATTAATCGTCATCCGAATTTGCAGTATGATATGGTGAGACTCGGTATAGGTTTATATGGTGCTGACAGTTCAGCTGCGATGCAGCAACAGTTACAAACCGTAGCAACACTTCGTTCAACTATTTCACAGGTAAGAAAAGTGGCAGCAGGTGAAACCGTAGGTTACAATCGTAAAGGAGTGGTGAAACAGGACAGTCTTATAGCTACTGTTAGAATTGGTTATGCCGATGGCTTAAGCCGACATATGGGAAATGGCAGGGGAAAAATGTTTGTGAAAGGGAAGATGGTTCC
This sequence comes from Chitinophagaceae bacterium, assembly GCA_036676415.1. GTDB lineage: Bacteria > Bacteroidota > Bacteroidia > Chitinophagales > Chitinophagaceae > JAEZDC01. The sequence goes on along the minus strand of JAKFCX010000046.1, from coordinate 15,401 downwards.
AATCATTGGGAATGTTTGTATGGATATGACCATGATAGACATTACAGGCATTGCAAATGTTTCTGAGGGAGATGAAGTTGAGATATTCGGTAAAAACATACCAGTATCGCAGGTAGCTGAATGGATAGACACCATTGCATATGAAGTTTTAACAAGTGTGAGCCAGCGTGTTAAACGAATCTACATTGAGGAGTGAATTTTAGTCTATGACGTAATTAAAAACAATGTTCTTATACTAATAACATATAATTCGGTGAATTCGTCTCAATTCGTGTAACTCGTGTGTTTATCTTTGGCAATCTTAAAAAAAATCAAGCAGTGAAAGGAAGGCAGGTTTTTCTCATCATATTACTGATCATTTTAGTTGACCAGGCCCTGAAATTTTATATAAAGCTCAATTACCATTATGGTGAAGAGCATAATGTGATTGGTAACTGGTTCAGGCTGCATTTTGTAGAAAATGAAGGCATGGCCTGGGGCTGGAGTTTTGGTGGGAGTTTTGGAAAGATAGCGCTGACTTTATTTCGCCTTGCTGCTGTGATATTTGGTGTATTCTATATCAGGAAGATCATAAAGAACAAAGAACATAAAGGATTTATTATTTGTGCTGCATTGATATTTGCCGGAGCATTAGGAAACCTGATCGATAGTATGTTCTATGGAATGATATTCGAGAACAGCGATTTTTATTCGCAGAATGTTGCAAGACTTTTTCCGCCGAATGGTGGATATGCATCTTTCTTACATGGTCGTGTGGTAGATATGTTGTACTTCCCTATGGCTGATGGATATTTTCCAAAATGGTTCCCGATATGGGGAGGAGAGCATTTTGAATTCTTCCGACCAGTCTTCAATATTGCTGATGCATCTATCTCTGTTGGTGTAATTGCGATTCTCATATTCCAGAAGAAGTTCTTCAAGCATGAGAAGAAAACAACAGCGGTGGTTAAAGCTGAAGATAATTCGAACGTTGAAGTGACAGATCCTTCTTCATCACGAATAGCTGAATAACATTCTTCAGCACAAGGGTGCGACGCAACGAAAGATTGGTGCAGTGTATCAGCTCACTTAATACATTACTGCACCTGCACTTTCAACTTTCCTGAAGAGATTGTCTTTGTACCTGCCGCACCGTCTTTTACTGTTCCTGAAAAAATTGCATCTAAAACTTTCGTGGTGGTATTATAACCGATTACGGTAAAAGTCAGATTGCTTCCATCAGTTTGGCGGGAATCATAAATAATACTTCCTGTTGGAGTTTTGAATTCAAATACCGCAGTGCCATTTGTGGTTGAATATGTTCCAGTTGGTGTAGGTGAGGTCTGCTGTAACTGCACATAAAATGTGGTGTCGTTTGTTGCAGGTTTACCGTAAATATTCAGGTAAGGAATGGTTCCACTCATTTTTACAAGAGCCGAATCAACATGACCCTGGTAATGTCTCGTTCCTTCATCAAACATCCAGGCAGTATCTGCATCATTAACAGCTCCTGATGAAGTTGCAGGAACAACGTCAACAGAAAAATTGCAGAAACTGTTTCCAAATGTTACTGTAAAATCCGAAGTGACCGGAAGGATGGGTTTGCCACTACCTTTCAATGTTACCTGGTAAGTGCCAGGAGCTGCAAAGAACCCAGAGTCCAGGAAAGAAAAACCGTTAACTGTGTCGGTAAAAACTTTATAAGTACCTGCAGTAGTAATATTCAATGTAACCGTAACAGTATTTGAAGGAGTAAGACTTTGATTTTCGGTGTATGTTCCATTAACAGACATCGAATCACAATCACCCGCAATATTTTTTAGCGTACCTACGGCAGCAGATGTAAATCCTGTTTCAAAACTCTGCTCTTTCTGGCAAGCGAGAAAAATAAACATCAAAGACGGGAAAAATAATAATGTCAGTTGCTTCATTAGGTCTGTGTTTAAATACTTATACAAGATAGTGCCTCTTTGTTCAAACGCTGCCTTTCTGTATTTATTATGAACCATGGTTCGATACCAGAGATTTAGCTTTCTTGTTCCGATAGCTATCGGTACACTCTTGTACTTTTGGTTCAATAATGAGCAAAAATAAAGCCGCTTTTATCAATTAAAAGCGGCTCTACCATTTATATCAGAGATCTTACATCAGACGTCCTTACTTCCTACATCTTACTTCAATTCCCCCACCATATTTCCCGGAATAACCCATTCATCAAATTGCTCTGGTGTAACATAACCGAGTTTTACTGCCATTTCTTTTAAAGTGGTTCCTTCTTTATGTGCTGTCTGTGCAATTTCTGCAGCTTTATAGTAACCAATTTTTGTATTTAATGCAGTCACCAGCATCAGGCTGTTTTCCACATGCTTCCTGATGTTTGCTTCTATAGGTTCAATGCCTTCGGCACACCTGTCGTTGAAGCTTACACAACCATCACCGATCAATCTTGCTGAGTGAAGGAAATTATAGATCATCACCGGCTTAAAAACATTCAATTCAAAATGACCGTTGGCTCCACCAATACTAATGGCTACATCATTACCCATTACCTGTGCTGCGATCATGGTTAACGCTTCACATTGTGTGGGATTTACTTTCCCTGGCATGATCGAAGATCCAGGTTCATTATCAGGAATAAATATTTCCCCGATACCGCTTCTTGGTCCGGAAGAGAGCATCCTGATATCATTTGCAATTTTCATCAGGCTTACAGCAACTGTTTTCAATGCACCATGAGCTTCAACAATTGCATCGTGTGCAGCCAAAGCTTCAAATTTATTTTCTGCAGTGATAAAAGGCAGTCCTGTTAATTCTGCTATCTTCTTTGCCACCAATTCAGAATATCCTTTTGGTGTATTGATTCCTGTTCCAACAGCTGTACCACCCAATGCCAGTTCACTCAAATGAGACAAGGTATTTTTAATCGCTTTCAATCCATGATCAAGTTGAGAAACATATCCGCTGAATTCCTGTCCTAGTGTAAGTGGTGTGGCATCCATAAAATGGGTTCTGCCGATCTTCACCACGTTCATGAAAGCTTTGCTTTTGGCTGCAAGTGTATTCCTTAGTTTTTCAATTCCCGGGATGGTTGTTTCCAACAGCATTTTATATGCAGCAATATGCATTGCTGTTGGAAAAGTATCGTTCGATGATTGCGATTTGTTTACATCATCATTTGGATGAACAATTTTTTCTTTGTCGTTTAAAGAACCACCTTTTATTACATGTGCACGGTAAGCAACCACTTCGTTCACATTCATATTGCTTTGTGTTCCACTTCCGGTTTGCCATACAACCAATGGAAACTGGTCGTCCAGTTTACCATCCAATATTTCCTCACAAACCTGTGCGATCATCTCTTTTTTATCATCAGGTAAAACACCCAATTCGTTATTGGCAAGGGCTGCAGCTTTTTTCAGGTAAGCAAAAGCTTTGATGATCTCTTTGGGCATTTTATTAATGTCCTGGGCAATCTTAAAATTCTCAATACTGCGTTGGGTTTGCGCTCCCCAATAAACATGAGAAGGCACTTTTACTTCACCCATTGTGTCTTTTTCTATCCGGTAATCCATGAACCAGTGATTTTAAATGATCATAATGATTTTGGCGTGGCAAAGTTAGCCCGAAAATTGTGCAGGTAAACTAACAAAGATCAGTATGTATAAATGGATGTTAGGTTTTTTGCTTACCGGGGGACTCATGAGCTGCGAGATGATCCGGGGAAATGAGCAAGCTGAGGATAGCCTTGAAGTAGTATTGCCTACCGATACACTAACGCAGGAAGATTCTTTTGTGATTGCTGAGGACGGTGAGGAATTGGTGGTAAATAAAATTGTGATCAACACGGGTGATGTTCAACCCCATGATGTCATTGAATTCTCCAAAACCCTGATAGGCGTAAAATATAAATATGGATCAACTGATCCCAACCAGGGCTTCGATTGTTCAGGATTTATTACACATGTTTTTAATCATTTCAAGATCCAGGTTCCCAGGTCTTCTATTGATTTTACCGATGTGGGCAGAACGGTTCCCAGGGATTCTGCAAAACCAGGTGATCTTGTTTTATTTACCGGGACAGATAGTACGGAAAGATTTGTTGGCCATATGGGTATTATTGTTTCCAATACAAACGGAGTGGTAGAGTTCATTCATTCCACTTCAGGAAAAGCGTTTGGTGTTACCATTACACCGTTAAGTAGTTATTATCTCAGCAGGTATGTGAGAACAGCAAGAATATTTCCGCAGAATGAACGTAATTAATCAAACCAGCTAAGAATATATGTTACGCTTTACTTGCCCCGATAGCTATCGGGGCACTCCTGACAAATGAATCCGCTGCAACTATTTTCCCTGGAAATTGGCTTTCCGCTTTTCTAAAAATGCAGTTGTTCCTTCATTTTTATCTTCAGTGGCGAAGCACTCACCAAATTTCCTGATCTCAAAGTCATAACCATTTTGTGTGTGATCAAAATGATTAACACATTCGATCACCTTGGTTATTGCTAAGGGTGCTTTTGTATGTATCACCTGCAAAATCTCTTTACATCGGTCAATTAATGTATCCTGTGCAACTACTTCATTCACCATTCCATATTGTGCTGCATCTTTTGCAGAGAACATATCACCGGTCATTAATAATTGCATGGCCCTGTTTCTTCCAACAACCTGGGTAAGTCTTTGAGTTCCGCCATAGCCTGGGATCAATCCAAGATTAACTTCCGGTTGACCAAACTTTGCATTCTCGCTTGCAATAATAAAGTGACAGCTCAATGCCAATTCACATCCTCCACCTAAAGCAAAACCATTTACAGCTGCAATAACAGGTTTGGGTGAAGCTTCTATTTTATCAAAAACCAGTTCCTGTCCACGTTTTGCTAAATCTGCACCTTCGTTTGCAGAAAGTGATGTAAACTCACTAATGTCTGCTCCTGCAACAAAAGCTTTTTGTCCGGCACCAGTGATGATAGCTGACCTGATTTCTGCATTGCTGTACACTTCATCCATCACCTTTCCAAGATCACTGATCACGTCTTTGTTCAGCGCATTTAATTTATCGGGACGGTTGATTGTGATAATAAGTATTTCGTTCTCCAAAGAGGTAAGTAAGGTTTGAAAAGACATACGTATAAAATTTTGCTGCAAGCTTATGCTTTACGCTGAAAGCATAAGCTTTGCGTTATTGGTTAAGTTTTGATTGAAACCCGGTTAACATTTTTTGTTGATCTGAACATCTGTTTCAAAAGTTTCTCATATGAGGGTTTTGCTTGTGGCGTATAGCTAAAAGCTCCTGTTTTCTTTCACCCATTCAGTGATATAGGAAGCAATATCAGTAGTAGCCGTTCCAGGTGCAAACAATTTCCCAACACCCATTTCATTCAATTGCTTCATATCATCTTCCGGAATAATGCCACCCCCAGTAAGTAATACATCGGTCATCTGTTTTTCCTTCATCAATTGTATCACTTTTGGAAAGACAGTCATATGTGCTCCGGATAATATACTGATGCCAATTGCATCAACATCTTCCTGTAAAGCAGCATTTACCACCATTTCCGGTGTTTGACGAAGGCCAGTGTAGATCACTTCCATTCCTGCATCTCTCAGGGCTGTGGCAATCACTTTGGCTCCTCTGTCATGGCCATCCAATCCAACTTTTGCTACCAGTACACGAATAGGTCTGTTCATATAACAGTTTGCCGTCAAAAGTAAGTAAATGGCACTAGTTAGATTAGAATCTGTAAAACAGGTCTATTCCAGCACATGATTTGTAGCGTGCTAGGCAATTCCACTACCATGAAGCTAATTTTATTCATTGCGGCCCTAAGCTGTGTGTCTTGCAAAAAGGAAACTGAAAAAGCGTCTTTCGCCAAACCTGTAGTGAATGTAACAGCAGCAGTAACGCAAGATACCGTGGTTACCAGTTCAGGCACTTTTAAATACTGGAAATCTATTGCTACTGTAGACAGGGCTTTGCTCGATACATCTTATGTGATTATACAATGGGATGCCTATAGTGCTCCGGGCAGTTATGAGTTAACAATGAGAGATACCGTGGTATTGCTTCCTTTTCAATCAGGATCAGTGAGTCATCGATCCCGGATCATTTATATGCATCCCTGGTTTGCGAAAGAAGTAAAAGTATCAGCTGCCTGGGATAAACATAAGAAGCATGATTTTAAATGGTAATTACAGCAATCCTTCATCAGCAAAACTATAATAACCTTCATCACTTACTATAATGTGATCGAGGATGCCAATATCAAAATACCTCGCTGCTTCTTTTATTTTGTAGGTAAGATCTTCATCTGCCTTGCTCGGTTTTAAACTTCCGCTCGGATGATTATGACACAGGATGATAGCCGTTGCATCATGCTCCAATGCTTTCTTTAGAATGATTCTCGGATCGGCTACTGTTCCGGTGATTCCTCCTGAACTGATCACTTCATGATGCTGGATCTTATTGGAACGGTTTAGATAAACGGCAACAAATACTTCGTGTTTCTTGTGTTCCAGCTTCGCTCTCAGGTAATTGGCTACATCACTACTATGTGTAACAACAAACTTCCTGTTCTCTTCAGTATTCCGCCTGATGCCTAATTCGAGTGCTGCTGCAATTGATATGGCTTTGGCCTCACCAATGCCTTTTGTTTTAAGTTGTATGATCTCTTTTACACTCATCTTTCCCAACTTCTGCAGATCATTATTCACGGATGATAAGAGTTCCTTGCATACATCTACAGCACTTTTATCTCTCGTTCCATTATTAATTAAGATTGCCAGGAGTTCCGAATTACTTAGGCTTTCAATGCCTTTGAGCAGCATTTTTTCTCTCGGACGATCGTCCGTGTTCCAGCTTTTAATAGCGGCCATAGGTAGGGTTTGAGGTTAAAAGGTAGTACAGATTTTTTACACATGCAATGGGCTGTTGCAGGAAAATCTGTTTTTGCCGGTCAATTCAGTGCTATATCTTCGCCGTAATTCTCATCTATGAGTATGAATCCCTCCGTTAAAATATTCTCAGGTACAGGCTCGGAAGCATTGGCTGAGAAAATTGCCAAACGTTACGGCACAAGGCTAGGAAAAGTAAATATTCAGAAGTTCAGCGACGGTGAGTTTCAACCGGTTTTCCTGGAAAGCATCCGTGGTGATTATGTGTTTCTTATACAAAGCACTTTTGCTCCAACAGATAACCTGATGGAACTGCTGCTCATGATCGATGCAGCAAAAAGAGCTTCGGCTCACAGGGTAGTGGCGGTAATTCCTTACTATGGCTTTGCAAGACAGGACAGGAAAGACAAACCCAGGGTGGCCATCGGCTCTAAGCTAATAGCCAATCTTTTAGAGGCTGCAGGTGCTCACAGGGTGATAACCATGGACTTACATGCTCCACAAATCCAGGCTTTTTTCGATATACCGGTCGACCACCTCGATTCTTCAGCTATTTTTATACCTTATATAGAGCAACTTAAGTTGCAGAACCTTACCTTTGCCGCCCCTGACGTGGGAAGTACCAATCGTGTACGTGAAGTGGCCAGTTATTTCAGCGCAGAAATGGTGATCTGTGACAAGCACCGGAAACGGGCAAATGAAATAGCCAGCATGGTGGTGATTGGAGACGTAGCCGACAGGGATGTAGTTCTTATAGATGACATTTGCGACACCGGTGGCACACTTGCAAAATCTGCAGGTTTGCTGAAGGAAAAAGGAGCAAGAACGGTAAGGGCACTTTGTACTCACCCTGTTCTCAGCGGAAAAGCTTACGAGAACATTGAAAATAGTGTTTTGGAAGAACTCGTGGTTTGTGATACAATTCCACTAAGAGGACAAACCAAGAAGATCAAAGCACTCTCTGTAGCCGACCTGTTTGCAATCGCTATCCGGAATGCGTATGAAAATAAAAGCATCACCAGCCTCTTTATTCATTCGCAGTTGAAAGACAGGAGATAGTTGTTGTAACAGAAGTTCAGTAACTCCGATCAAGCTTTACTTGCGTCGCACTGTTCAGAGTTCTGTTCGCTATTTATCTGCTCCGTAGGAGCATTACCTTAATAGCTACACATACGTTTTTAATTCCGCTCCGTAGGTGTGGTACTGGTGAATAGTATTCCGAACGTACAAGTGAGTGACACAACAGACGATGAGGGAAGAACAAAAAGTTTAGTCAATTAATAAATAAACAATAACAAATGACACGACGCGAAGCCGACTGCATTTGACCTTTTTGATAACAATAAACAATAACAAATGAAAACAATTACAATCGAAGGACAACTGAGGACCGAAAGCGGAAAAAAAACCACCCGCCAACTTCGCTCTCAGGAACTGGTGCCTGGTGTAATTTACGGTGGTGAAAAAGAAATTAATTTTTCTGCTCCTGTAAAAGCATTTAAAGGACTAGTGTACACACCGGAATTCCAGGTGGCTGAGGTTTCTGTAGAAGGAAAATCTTACAGGTGCATCTTGAAAGATCTCCAGTTCGACAAAGTATCTGATGAACTGCTACACGTAGATCTGCTTGAGTTGGTTGATGACAAAAAAGTAATCGCTACTTTACCATTGAAGTTCACTGGTGCTGCTGCAGGTGTAAAAGCCGGCGGTAAGCTGGTAACCAAAATGAAGTCTTTAAAAATTAAAGCACTTCCAAAAGATCTTAAAGAGAACATTGAAGTAGACATTACAAATCTTGAACTGAATGGAAACATTCGTGTGGAAGATGTGAAAACTGAAGGAATGGAGATATTAAACTCTCCAAGAATTCCTATCGCTTCTGTTGTAATGACTCGTCAGTTGAAACAGGAAGAATCTGCAGCTGCAGCAGCTCCTGCTAAAAAGTAATAGTTGAAAAAGTAAAGAAAGTCCTGCCTTTGGCGGGACTTTTTTTTATCCGTCTCTCTGGAAATTGCCTGAGCCCTGAAGTAGAGTTACTGCGTATTCAGCGATTTCCGCGAGAGCAACAAAAGTTTATTTTTGAGCAATGAACAAATTTCTAATCGTTGGCCTTGGAAATATTGGTACAGAATACCAGCACACCCGTCATAATATTGGTTTTGATGTAGTGAGTGCTTTTGTATTGAAGCACGGTGGTACTTTCAGGTCAGACCGTTTGGCTGAAGTAGCAGAGGTGAAGATCAAAGGAAGACTGTTCATCTGCATAAAGCCTACTACTTACATGAACCTTAGTGGAAAAGCTTTTAAATACTGGATGGATAAGGAGAAAGTTGATATAGAGAATACGTTGACCATTGTAGATGAGTTGGCTTTACCCTTGAGTAAAGTAAGATTAAGGGCTTCAGGCAGTGATGCAGGACATAACGGGTTAAAAGATATTCAGCTGGTACTGGGAACCGATAAATACCCTAAACTCAGATTTGGAATAGGAAATAACTATCCAAAAGGAATGCAGGCAGAATTTGTCCTTGGTAAATGGAACCCCGAAGAAAAGGAGCTTGTATGGAAGAAAATCGAAAAATGCGTTGAGGTGATTGAAAGCTTTGCTTTTGCCGGCATCGACAGAACAATGACCGAAGTGAATAAGTTAGAATTCACCCATTAGCAAATTCAGGAAAGGTTTCTTACATTAGCCAAACGACCTTGGCAATGTAGGGATCATAACCTATTCTGGGTTGCCAACACCCTTTTTAAAACTGAAGCTCATGAAGATCTTTTGTGTAGGACGAAACTATGCTGAGCATGCGAAAGAATTAGGTAATGCGGTACCTGAAGAACCGGTCATTTTTATGAAGCCTAAGTCTGCATTGCTTCAATCTCATACTCCTTTTTATTATCCCGAATTTTGCAATGAGCTGCATTACGAAGCTGAGCTGGTACTCCGTATTTCTAAAAACGGAAGATATGTGCAGGAAAGACATGCATCGCAATATTACAACGCCATTACCGTAGGAATAGATTTTACAGCCAGGGATATCCAGGCTGAATTAAAGAAAAAAGGTTTGCCCTGGGAAAAAGCAAAAGCCTGGGATAACTCAGCCGTTATTGGTAAATGGGTTGATCTTACACCAGACATGTTGAAGAAACCTATTAATTTCTCGTTTGCGAAGAATGGAGAAGTAGTTCAGCAGGGCATATCGTCTCAGATGATCTTTAGTTTCAACAAGGTTATTGAAAATATCTCTCAATATTTCTCATTGAATATCGGTGATCTCATTTTTACCGGGACACCGGCAGGAGTTGGTGAATGTGTGGTTGGTGATCTGCTGGAAGGATTTCTGGAGAAGGAGAAAATGTTTGAGTTAGAAGTTAAATAAGCCAACCGCAGAGCCGCAGAGAAATAGAGTTAACTCTTGTTCTGTGCGGTAAATCTCAAAACCAACCGCTGAGCTTTTGAGAAAAATAGAGTTAACGCACAGGAATCTACTTCTCTGCGAAACTCCGCTTCTCTCGTTCTCTGCGGTTTATCTTCTCCAGTCTAAATATTCTTTTCAAACTCACTATAGCTACTGATATTTGCACCCCATGGTGAATACGGATATTTTATTAAAGGCCTGGAAGCTCATGGCTACTGCCAAAGCAATGGCCGAGATATATGATGCCAACAGGCCCATCTGCAAATACGTTCATTCTACTTCAAGAGGTCATGAAGCCATACAGATAGCAACAGGTTTACAGCTCAGGAATATTGATTGGGTTAGTCCATATTATCGTGATGACAGCATCATGCTGTCCATCGGCTTTACCCCATACGAACTAATGCTCCAGCTTTTAGCTAAAAAAGACGATCCTTTTTCAGGTGGACGTTCATACTATTGTCATCCCTCCAATAAAGATGGTAAAAGACCAAACATCATTCACCAGAGCAGTGCAACAGGTATGCAGGGAATTCCTACAACCGGTCTTGCACAAGGCATTCAATATTTAGAGAAATACAATCACAGTTTATTAAAGAAGGGAGAGCATGGAGAACTACCGATAGTTGTTTGCTCTTTTGGAGATAACAGCATCACCGAAGGTGAAGTGAGTGAGGCTTTCCAGTTTGCTGTACTAAAACAGTTACCAATTGTTTACCTGGTGCAGGACAATCAATGGGGCATCAGTGTGAGTGTTGATGAAGCCAGAGCGATGAATGCTTTTGAGTATGTGGAAGGATTCAAAGGCATGGCACGAATGCAGTGCGATGGAAGTGATTTTATGGAAAGCTACCAGGCATTAACAGAAGCAACTGCTTATGCAAGAAAGGAGCGTAAGCCTATTTTGGTTCATGCAACAGTTCCATTGTTAGGTCATCATACCAGTGGTGTTAGAAAAGAATTTTATCGGTCAAAAGAAGATCTTGATAAACATAGTTTGAATGATCCTTATCCAAAACTAAGATCAGCACTTACCAATGCAGGAGTTTCAGAAAATGAATTGAATGATATTGAATCTGCTGTTGCTACTGAAGTAGCTGATGCCTTTGCAAAAGCACAGGCTGCACCTGATCCCGATCCTGCCACAGTTACTGATCATGTATTTGCTCCTACACCAATCAGGGAGGAGAAAGGAAATCGTTACCCAAAGAATGGAGAAAAAACCATCATGGTCGATGCTGCTTTGCATGCAGTGGAAGAGATCATGCATGATCATCCCGAAGCAATATTGTACGGACAGGATGTAGGAAGAAGATTAGGTGGTGTGTTCAGAGAAGCTGCAACATTAGCAGAGAAATTTGGCGATCATCGTGTGTTCAACACTGCTATACAGGAAGCTTATATCGTTGGTTCTACCATTGGTTTATCTGCTTTAGGTATGAAGCCGATTGTTGAAGTACAGTTTGCAGATTATATATACCCGGGCTTGAATCAACTCGTAACAGAGATCAGTAAATCTTCTTACCTGTCTATGGGTAAGTTTCCTGTTCAAATGATCTTAAGAGTTCCGATTGGTGCTTACGGTGGTGGTGGTCCATATCATAGTGGGAGTGTTGAGAGCACCTTACTTACCATCAAAGGAATCAAAGTAGTGTATCCATCCAATGCTGCAGATATGAAAGGGTTGATGAAAGCTGCATTTCACGATCCTAATCCTGTAGTGATGCTTGAACATAAAGGCCTTTACTGGAGTAAAGTTCCAGGTACTGAAGATGCAAAAACAATTGAACCTGCTAAAGATTACATTCTTCCATTGGGTAAAGGCAATATTGTTTTACATGCAGATGCCGATAAGATAAAGAACGGCGAATCGCTTTGCATTGTTACCTATGGAATGGGTGTCTACTGGGCAAAAGCTGCAGCACAACTGTTTGCCGGCCAGGTAGAGATCATCGACTTAAGAACATTGTATCCTTTAGACGAAGAATTAGTATTTGAAAGTGCAAAGAAACATGGGAGGGTAATGGTACTTACTGAAGAGCAACAGAACAATTCTTTCTCCGAAGCTTTAGCACATCGTATCACCAGTGCCTGTTATCATTTTCTTGATGCAAGGGTAGAAGTATTAGGTGCATTGGATTTACCTGCAGTACCAATCAATCTTTCTTTAGAAGCTGCCATGTTACCAACGACGGATAAAGTAGTAGCAAGAATTGAGAAAATGTTGAACTATTAATTTTTGTTAGCCTGCTATCAGGTTTTCTAATGAAGCTGCTGTTGTTCCGATAGCTATCGGAACACACTTCAGGTGCTGAAATTTTGTTCGGCATTCATCACCTGATAATTTCCAAACACTACTCAGCATCCACCTTTTCGGGGCACACGTTTAAAAATTACTTTATTATCCCGTTCTACATATTCCCCCGATATTATCGGGTATGAGTACTTAGGAGCGTGTGATACATTATGGCTTCTTATAATTACTTTGTCGTTAACCTTCAGGCTATGCAATTGCTGAAATTCATTAGACTTTAGCGGCCCAAAACTAAGAATGTAATCTTCACCATCAATCCTGGCCATCACACCGAAGCCTAATCTTGATCCTGGCGGAACAGAAAGAGAGGTTACAACAGCCTCCATATTGGTAAAAACACTCAGGTGCTTCCTTATTTTAGCTTCAGCGGCATACACTTTTTTCCCTTCCGGAGAAGCTTCCCATTCTTTGTACTTTATGCCATCAGGCGTAGCCTCCCATTGTCTCAATGCTACTTTTATTTCAGCAGCAGAGAGCGGTATTGTGGTTGGTTTGTTAGAAATGTCATCCTTGATTTCCCTGTTAGCAAACACTAGCCCGCTTACCACCAGTAGCGTTAAGATCAGTGTATAAACAACTTTTTTCATTTTTTTGTAGGTTTAATTAAATAGAGCTATCTCCTGGTATATCAGATCCGTTTAAGGCATTTCTTTCCTTTTTCAGGTCATAATAAGTTGGTGCAACAAAAATACTTTGCCTGTCTTCATATGGAAGAGCCTGGATTGTAATTAATAGTGTAAACTTTGTAAATAATATCTTGACATTATGTTTGTAAGAAGAGATATCCTGTCCGGGAAACGAAAATACCTGTACGGAGCGCTACTGCTTATGTCTGTCTCTTTGATCTGCGTGGCTTTCAGCATAGCGGGCAGTGACGACTTTAATAATGCCAGGAGGGAAATTTTACTTCGCCGGATCGGGCATGAAATACTCCTTCAGTCAGGAGACAGTACATCACGGGTACTACCGGTAAAAAAGATCACCAGAAATGAATACCAGGTAAGTTTTGAGAATGCGTTCACTTTTCAACCCGAATCCCTGGTGAATACTACCCAGCGTTTATTAACTAAAGATCCGCTTGCAGGTGATTATGTTGTTAATGTACTGAACTGTTCCAATGCCAGCATAGCCTATGGATATGCTATATCAAAAAATAAGAAAGATGACATTGTAGCCTGTATAGGAAGAAAGCAACCCATAGCATGTTACATGATTAATATTTCATTTAAACCCACAGGAATAATTACAGCAAAGAATGGATATCTCATGGGCAGCCTGGCCGCTTTAGCATTTATTGGATTTGTTTTTTTAAGACCTGCTAAGCCGCGGAAGGCCTTACTTGACAGTGATGATACTGATATTTTCACTTTAGGGTCCATGTCGTTCAACACGGAGGCTCGTAAGCTCATAATAAATGGAAAAACGATAGACTTAACCAGGACTGAAACCCGTGTACTACGCATTTTCGCTTCGTCTCCTAACGAACCTATAGAACGAAGCCGGCTGCAGAAAGAGATATGGGAAGATGAAGGTGTTATAGTAGGCCGCAGTCTGGATATGTTCATATCGAAACTTAGAAAAAAACTGGAACCTGATCCAACTATCAAAATTGCTGTTATACGTGGCAAAGGATATAAGCTTGAAATCAGTGACTTTGTCAACTTTTAAATGGCTGAACTTTGGGGGGAAGCTTACACAACCTTGTACTAATGTAGAATAGAATTGGTATTGTTCAAAACTTGTTCATCAGCCAGCATTGCAGCAAAACCCTGTTAGCGGTGGTCAGCCAGAGACTATTTGAAATTTATCTGTTCCGTCAATCCGTTCAAGTTCTGTTCCATATGGCAAGTTCAAATAAGGAATGATTGCCCTATCGTAGTTTGCTATTGTGTTCACATTGTAAATCGCTGAATTGTTAGGGTCATCAACATAGTCTTGACTTTCTGTACCTGAAAAAAACCTCCAGCCACAATCCAACTCTTCATCAGCTTCCTCTCGATACATATAACCTACTTTTAGCCCTTCTACAGTTATTTTCTCGGTCGCAATGCAGCCACCCATTGGTGGTACTAAGTCAACAAAATCTTCTGGCTTTAACTTGAATTTTTTTTCAATCATAGTTTAGCTGTCGTGTAAAAACACTTTCGACGTTTTCTCTTGCATTAAGTGAAGGTTGAACAATCACCGCTAACGTTCAGGTATTACCGAAGGCGGGATATTTTTTAACGTTCAGCCTGGCAACTAAAGTTAAATAGAATTACCAAAGTTCAATCACCCAAAAATGACCGAGCGAAGCAAGTCAACCCGAAGCTAAAGTTCATAGGCGAAACAAATTGTTGATGTTTACTCCTTCAGCCCCGCCTTCGGCAATACCTTGTTGTATGCATACCCTGCTTAGATACCAATTTGATAACACTGAATTTTTGAAATATCGTCGTTTAAATCAATTCTGTAAATCAGTTGATCGTCACCATTTCCAAATTTTTTGTTGCCATTTTTATCGTTTTGTCCCTTGACTAAAATCATTTTCTTGTCTTTTGATAGTGTCCACGAGTCAATGGAATGTAAGTAATATCAGCCACCCACATTTCATGAGCCTTTAGTGGTGTAAAATCCTTTACCAGGTTGGGATACCGGCGAAAATGATGCTTGCTGTTTGTTGTGTGTACACTTCTTTTTCTTTTCCGAACAAGTAGCTTGTTTCTTTTCAGCATATCAAAGAAACGGTCTCTACCTATGGTCATGTTGTACTCATTAAAGAATGGCTGCAGCATAATAAAGAGTTTTCTTCCACCACACCT
>JAKFCX010000045.1:0-24959 GCA_036676415.1 Chitinophagaceae bacterium | reverse complement strand
TGACAGGATTAGGAGCAATGGCACCAACAGGTGGAAGAGCAGACAAAATGGAAGTGACACTTGATTTTTCAGATTATAAAGAAACCGCAGGAGTGAAATTTCCGGGAAAATTAAAAATAGACATGCCTATGGGTGTTATTGAATCTACCATCAGCTTTGTAACGGTTAATCAACCTGTAGATGCAAAATGGTATAGAGCGGATTAATTATTAGATGTATATCACAATGAAAAAAGTCCCTTTTATGGGACTTTTTTGTTAGTTGCTTCCTCTGGTGTTAGTGGTTAGCTAAAGGAAACTGTGTTTTTCATTTGTTTGCAACGGTCGACCTTACAAAGATGTGGGCTAATACTAAAATATCGTTGTTAAAATGGACTGGAGTATAACCAGATCAGACAAGAAAAATCTTTGTTCCGACTTTTATGAAAAACAAATCCCGCTAAAAAATTAGCGGGATTTGAATCGGTTTGTCTTTCTGGTTAGCTATTCAATCAGCATTTTCTGTTAAACAGCCTGGTGTTAGGTAGGTTAGGATTTGGTTTTTCTGTTGACATTGGATTTGAAAAACAGGATTTCATGGATTGGATTTCGTACACGGTAAAGGTAACAGCAGCAATACCGATAATCTATTTGTTAAAGCTTTAACAATGCCCTGATCGGACAGAAATTGGCTAAAACGAGTGTTGATTTAAAGATCAAGCATATCAGGTCTTTTGTTTTGGGTGTTCCTGAGTGCTTCTTCATATCGCCAGTCTTCGATCTTTTTTGGATCACCGGATAGTAATATTTCCGGAACCTTTTTATCTCTCCAGTTTTCGGGTCTTGTATATACAGGAGGAGCAAGCATATTGTCCTGGTAAGAATCAAATAAAGCAGATGTTTCATCATTTAAAACCCCTGGAAGTAATCTTCCAATGGCATCTACCACAACTGCTGCAGCAAGTTCACCACCACTTAAAACGTAATCTCCAATGCTGATCTCCATGGTCACATATTCATCCCTCAACCTTTGATCTATTCCTTTATAATGACCACAAATGATGATGATGTTATCTTTCAGCGATAACTGGTTGGCTTTTTTCTGAGAGAACTGTTCACCATCAGGTGTCATATAAATGATCTCGTCATATGCTCTTTCTTTTTTCAATTCATCAATGGCATTGGCCAAAGGCTCACACATCATTACCATACCTGCACCACCACCATACTGATAGTCATCCACCTGTCCATGTTTATTGATGGCCCATTTTCTAAGGTTGTGTGTTCTTACTTCCAGTAGCCCTTTTTCTTTCGCTCTTTTTAAGATGCTATGGCTAAAAGGACTTTCCATTAATTCAGGAACCACACTGATAATATCAATTTGCATGGGGCAAAGATAGAAGAGAATTATGGAGCAGAGGCCTATAGTGCTATTGAGGTTTAGTTGCGTCGCACTCTTGTACTTTCGAAAGTTTACTCTTCAGATACAACCCACGTAATGTTTTGTCTTTGCCGATAAATTACTTTCATATTATTCTGTTCTGCAGGAATCCAGTCAGGCCCGTTCTTAATTACTCTCACTGCTTCAGCAGCCAATAAAGGGTGAACATCTTTGTAATTTTCGGCTTTTACGTCTGTTAATTTGCCGGTTTTATCAACTCTAAACGACACAATAATAGTTTGCCTTACACTTTTTTTTCCTTTAGGAATAACTAAACAAGAATCAGCAAGGCCGATGTTGAGATTTTGCTCAAGGTAGCTTCTCCATGCAGGAAGTCCACCCGGAAATTTAGCTTCCACCTGTACGGTTGCAAATTCAATAGTTGTATCTGAATGACTCCCATCAGGAATTAACTGGCAAAATGAAACATAAAAGGAAAATGTAAATAGAAAAAGTATAAATAGTTTTTTCATTCTTGTGTTTTAAATAAAGATAAAAAATGATTGGTAGAAAGATCAGTTGTTTGATTCTTCATCCATAAACCCATCCATTTCTCTTCTTTGTTTTTTTGTAGGCCTTCCAACCTTACTCAATCGTTTACCGGTATGAAAACTCTCTGACAGGAACTTTACTCTTTCCAGTTCTTCTGCAGGAGTAAGATCAATATAGTATTTTATGGCTTCAGCATACTGTACACGGGTATGTAAAAGCTCCACTACTTTGATCACCCATTTCTTTGCTTCTGTTTTCACCTCGTATTCATCACCAACATTTACTGTTTTGGATGGCTTTACAGAATCACCGTTCCATTTTACACGGCCTTTTTCACAGGCTTCAGAAGCCTGGCTTCTTGTTTTAAAAAGTCGGATTGACCATAAGTATTTATCCAGCCTCAATTTGTCTTTTGTTGCCCCTGCCATGAGGTAAAGTTAAGGTGAGTAATGTTCCGAAACCTGAAGTGAGTGACACAACAGACGCTAAATAATAATTCTGCTGCCGGCTAAATAAAATTATTCCAACGGGTCTTTATACACCCATCTTACGCCAAAGAAAGAGTTGATGACGATTACAAAATAATACAGCAGGCTGATGTACACTGCAGCAGCATGGTTCAGGTGAAAGATATCGCTGCCCCAGACAAACACAACTTCCCTTGCACCCAATCCACCAATGGTAAAGGGAAGAATGGCTATTACATTGGAAACGAGAAATATAAATATATAAGCTGTTTGCGAATCAGTAATGTTGATGGATTGCATGATGCAATAAGCACACAAAACAATGATGCTTTGTACCAATAAACCCAGCCAGAATGTTTTCCAGATGCCGGGTAAAAAAGTGGGGAATATCTTTTTTACGATAAAATAATAAATAACAATACCCGGTGCCAAAGCTGCAAGCAGCCAGCCTGAATAATGTGCTCCCTGGTGTAAAATAAAATAATAGATCACAGCAAGAATACCCAAACCCATAACCCCACTGATCCTGTCGAGCAATACGGCAGCCGATAAAAGTTTGGCAGAATAATTATGCCTGCGTTTTAAAAGAATCACTTTGTAAGCATCACCGCTGATGCTGCCTGGCAGAAACAAATTGTAAAACATTCCGAGCCAGTATAGCTTCAGGTTTGTCTTTTCCGTAAGCTGCACACTCATGTTCCTGAAATAAACATTCAGCCTGAATGAAGCAATCAGTTTTGAAATGGTAAACAGCAATGTAGCCAATACCAGCCACCATTTATTGCTTGTGTTGAGTAAATCAAGCGTATGCGACCAGTCTATTTTTGTGCTGATGTACCAAAGACATACAGCGGTAACCGCTATCTTCAAAGAAACCTTCAGAACATTTTTTACTTTCTGGCTGGGCATGGTGTGCAGCAAAGAAACTATAAAAATTTCATTTGATTAAAGCTGAGCTGACATTCTTAGTTAGATACAAGCTCCCACTTAATTAATTGATCAAATGAAGGCTGCCGGAGGATCGATATCCATTTTAGTTCAATTCCTGAATCCTGGATATCCTGTGCAATTAACTGCAGCTCGGAGATTTTTATCACCTCTGATGCAGTTGTTACCACTGCAATGATGCTTGTATTTGAAACGTGCTGCCGCAGATTTAGCTTTAGGTCATTCAAGCTAAGTGCCGCCAGTTTCTTCGAGCCTACATATTTTCTTATGGTCTTAATGGAAGAATGATGATGACAAAAAACAATCCCCATTCCTTCTTTTTCAAGTTGCCTGATAATAAGTGGGAAGGTGGTAAGGCTTGCATAAACAAGTTCTGGAGATGAACTGTAGTTTTTTACTTTTTCTTCCTGATCGAGTGAGTGGTAGACGCTGATGGTGTTGTGAATGATGCTCATGCTTAAACAGTTTTTTGTTAACCAATGATTAGACATTGTTCTCTAAAACCATCAAGAAAGAGAGCAGGAGCAGCATAAAAAAAGCTCACCCATTTTGCCAGGTGAGCTTGAATATAGAGATTTTATTTTCAAACTTACGCTGACTTATCT
The DNA here is from genome assembly GCA_036676415.1 of Chitinophagaceae bacterium. GTDB lineage: Bacteria > Bacteroidota > Bacteroidia > Chitinophagales > Chitinophagaceae > JAEZDC01. The sequence continues at coordinate 21,028 of JAKFCX010000045.1, read as the reverse complement.
AATTGGATTTGGCACCTTCTTACAGATAGCGATTCTGTAAGGGTTGCCAAGGCTTCATAGGGCCATTTCCCTCTGCCTTTCTTGATAAGTGTTTTTAAGAACTGGGATAAAGATAAGGAACGTGAATAATTTTCGAAAAAATTTTTCCAATGAGTAGAACATCAATAGTCAGATGAAGTGGCATTTTTCCGAAACCATTCTTCCATGCTTGTAGCCGATTGTTCAGTGATCATTTTCTTTTGTAGTTTTTCCTGGGCATTTATTATTGACCTGGTGATCATGGAGTGGCTGATTGCTTCATTTTCATTTAAACCAAGCTTGTTTAATAAAGCTGCGATATTATCACCACCAAAGAACTTGAAAAGCGGTTCGTCTAAGGATGAATAAACAGTAATTGTTTTTCCTTCCAGTGAAGTAAATAATTCCTTTTCTTTTGAAGCCAGGGGGTAGTGTTCAATAAAGATCACCGAATTGGTTTGTAAACTGCCAGCATGAATTTGTCGATAGGGTATGACCTCTTCCTGTACCTGTTGTTGATGAAAGTATCTCTGTAATTCTTCTGCGGAATCCTGGAACCAGGCAACAAAAACAGGTTTGGGTGTTTGATTCAGTGTATCTCTAAGTCCATTGAATTTTGCTGCTTTGGTAGCAAAAACCACATCATTCACTTTTGGAGCTGACTCTTTCTTCCGGAAGAATGAAAACATAAAATGATTTGATTCAAGATAAATTGAATTTTCGTTATTTGCAATAAATACGTACCGATGAAAAGAATCTATGGCCTGGCAGTTACATTATCATTGTTATTCATCTCATGTGACAGTGATGGACAAAAGACCACAAAAAAAGGTGGAGCACCTTCCAAAACAGAACAAAAGTCTACAAAAGGAAAGGCCAAACATTTTGAGGGAGTAATATCTAACGGTATGAAGGGTGATAAGATCAGTTTTGATATTTCTGCCGATGGTAAGAAACTGGAGAACTTAACTTTTACAGGTTACTGGAGATGTGCCGGAAAACTTGAATCAACCACTACTGGTCCTGATGGTGCTTTTGATATTGTAAATGGAAAAGTTTCTGGCCATATATCTGAACCACCAAACGGTGGATCAACTGCATGGCGTTTTGATCTTGATGCAACGATCAATGGTAATAAAGCTGAAGGAACATTCAGGATGAACATCAACAATCTTGGTTGCGATTCATATAAACTTAACTGGACAGCAGTAGCTAAATAATACTGTAGTACTTAAAAGAAAACAGTCCTGCGAAACAGGACTGTTTTTTATATAATCAATGATTTGATTAAAGATCAAGACCAATGCTCAATCCAAAACCGGTATTTTTTAATTTAGCATTTGATTCCATGCCATTGAACTCAGGATACATATTTGTTAATCCTAACTGTGCATTTAACTGTACAGCAAATCTTCCAAAATCATATCCGGCTAAAACGTTTGCACCACCATCTACTTTTCTGTAATATGCTACACCAGGTTCAGGTATAGTTACATTCTCTTCAAACTTCACGTCATGTTCTGTTCCGTCAGTAAATTCAACTTTACCACCTACACCAAAACCTACATAAGGTCCAAAGCCCAGCATTAGATTACCTGTTCCCAGTTTTGGCTTATAGATAAGGTTAACCGGTACTTCAATGTAATTGATGCGGTAATCATTTCCTGCAGGAGATTTTGCTCCTTTACCTACATACAAAACTTCGGGTCTTACTACAAAGTCAGTAGCAACTGGAATCGTTACATTCACACCACCATGAAAACGTGTAGTGAGTTTGTTGCTGAAATCATTGTTGTTATTGTCTCTGCCAGTAAGATTTTGAAAATTAATTCCGCCTCTCAAACCAAAACTTTGTGCTTTAGCCTCTCCAAGTGTTAATAAACATCCTAACACCATTGTACTTAAAATCGTCTTTTTCATAATTCCTGTTTTATTGATACTTGTTTATTGTCCTGCTTGTTTTTTTGCTTCTTCTTTCATTTTTTCATTGGCCGTGATCAAAAATTCTACTCTCCTGTTTTGGGCCATTCCTTCTTCCGTTGCATTTGAATACTCCGGAGCTGTTTCGCCATATCCTTTGGTAGTAATTCTTGCGGAAGCAATGCCTACACTTTTCAGGTATGATGCAACTGCTATTGCTCTTCTCTCAGAAAGATCGAGGTTATAACTATCAGCACCTTTACTATCTGTATGACCCTGAATCTCGATATTTGTGTCTGGATATTTCTGTAATACGGTTTTCAGGTCATTCAATGTACTTTGAGCTGATGAAGTAAGATCTGACCTGTCGAATCCGAATAAAACCTGGTTGCTGAATTCTACCACAATTCCTTCTTCCACTCTCTCAACTTTTACTCCTTTTACTTCTTTTTCAATTTCTTCTGCCTGCTTATCCATTTGCCTTCCGATAATGGCACCTGCTACACCTCCAACTGTGGCACCAATGATAGCACCCAAAGCTGTATTACCTGAAGCTTTACCAATTACTGCACCTGTTGCAGCACCTCCGGCAGTTCCGATTACTGCACCTTTTTGTGATCTGTTAAGACTCTTACATGAAGCGGTAAGAAGAGAAACCGCTATAACACCTACAATTATTCTTTTCATCATTTCCAATTTGCCGTAAGAAGCCAAACACCATGCCATGCAAATTGTTGCCTGGCTCAATCTATTCATTTTCATACGTATTAAAGAAGTGTTATAGAATTGTGAACGACCTTACTGCTATGCATACATAAGACTTAGCTACTTCAGTTTTCCTTTCTTAACTTCGGCATCCTTAAATATGAATGAAACATCTGAGACAATAGAAGTTATTGGTGCAAGGGAACATAATCTTCGGAATCTGGATCTAACGATTCCAAAAAACAAGCTCGTTGTCTTTACCGGTGTGAGTGGAAGCGGTAAATCTTCTTTGGCATTTGATACTATTTATAATGAAGGTCAGCGACGTTACATGGAAAGCTTCAGTGCTTACGCAAGACAGTTCATTGGTGATATGGAAAGACCTGATGTAGATAAGATTAGTGGCTTATCTCCTGTTATTTCCATTGAACAAAAAACAACCAACAAAAATCCCCGGTCAACTGTTGGTACCGTAACTGAGATTTACGATTTCCTGCGTTTACTATTTGCAAGAACAGGTGAAGCGTACAGTTACAATACTGGAAAGAAGATGGTGAAGTTTAGTGAGGAAGAGATCGTCGAAAATATTTTTCAAAAGTTCAAAGGCAAGAAGATCACTTTACTGGCTCCATTGATTCGTGGTAGAAAAGGACATTACCGTGAGTTATTTGAAGAGATCCGTAAAAAAGGATTTTTAAAAGTAAGAGTGGATGGTGAAGTAAAAGATATCACCTCAAAGATGCAGGTGGATCGTTATAAGATTCACGATATTGAAGTGGTGGTTGATCGTTTACCTGTTACTGATGATATGAAGGTTCGTTTGAGTCAGAGTGTTCAGCAAACTTTGAGAGTAGGAAAAGATCTCATGTTCCTCCAGATAAATGATCTTGATAAAATTGTTCAGTACAGTAAACAGTTGATGTGTGAAGATACCGGCATTTCTTATGAAGAACCTTCACCCAATAGCTTTTCATTTAATTCCCCATATGGTGCATGTTCTTCCTGTAAAGGATTGGGTGCTGTGTATTCCGCAAGTATTGAAGCGATACTTCCTGATAAAAATCTGAGTATTAAAGAAGGTGGTGTAGCACCATTGGGTGAAGAAAGAGAAGCTGCCATGTTTCAGCATGTAGCACAGCTGTGTAAAAAAAATAAGATCAGTCTTGATAAACCCATCAGTTCTATTACTGAAAAAGGATTGAATATTCTTTTGTATGGAAATGAAATGGGTGAACTGGAAGAGAGTGATGAGTTTACGGAAGAAAACCCATCTGCAGTTTATGAAGGTGAGTTTGAAGGCATCATTCCCATGTTGAAAAGATGGTTTACCGGAAGCAATAGCAGCGACAGCCTTAGAGAATGGGCCGAAAAATATATGGAGTTGAAAACCTGCCCTGCATGCAATGGAGCAAGGCTGAAGAAAGAAAGCATTTGGTTTAAAGTAGGAGAGAAGAATATTTCAGAGCTAAGCGAAATGAATCTCGATAAACTGATGGCATGGTTTCAATCAGTAGAGGAAAGACTCAGCAAAAAGCAAAATACCATTGCAAAAGATGTATTGAAAGAGATTCGGGAACGTTTACAATTTCTGTTGGATGTAGGACTTACCTATCTTTCACTCAATCGTCCATCCCGAACATTGAGTGGTGGTGAATCTCAAAGAATAAGACTAGCTACTCAGATTGGCTCTCAATTACAGGGCATTACTTATATTTTGGATGAACCCTCTATTGGTTTGCATCAAAGAGATAATCAACGTTTGATTGAAGCATTAAAGAATCTTCGTGATATTGGCAACAGTGTGTTGGTGGTGGAGCATGATAAAGACATTATGATGGCTGCAGATCATCTCGTAGACATTGGTCCGAAAGCTGGTAAGCATGGTGGACAAATCGTTGCTGCCGGAACTCCACAGGAAGTGTTGAACAGCAAAAGCGAAACTGCACTTTACCTGAGTGGCGAAAAAAGTATTGAAGTTCCAGCTGAAAGAAGAAAGGGTAATGGTAAATCACTTGACCTGAAAGGTGTAAAAGGTAATAACCTGAAGAATGTTTCTGCTAAGTTTCCCCTGGGGAAACTCATTGTAGTTACTGGTGTGAGTGGTAGTGGAAAGAGTACACTCATCAACGAAACTTTGTACCCAATACTTTCTAAGCATTGTTACAACAGCAAGTACCCCTGTATGCAGTATAAAACAATTACAGGGCTCGAGCATATTGACAAAGTGATAGAAATTGATCAGTCACCGATTGGCAGAACACCAAGAAGTAATCCTGCAACATATTGTGGCTTCTTCACCGAAATAAGAACTTTATTTTCATCTGTTCCCGAAGCAAAGATTCGTGGATACAATGCTGGCCGCTTTTCATTCAATGTAAAAACGGGTCGTTGTGATGTATGTGAAGGAGGTGGATTAAGAGTGATTGAAATGAATTTCCTGCCGGATGTATATGTTCATTGCGAAAAATGCAATGGTAAAAGATACAACAGGGAAACGTTGGAGATCCGGTACAAGGGAAAATCGATCAGCGATGTACTGAACATGACCGTTGATGAAGCTTGCGAGTTCTTTCAACCTGTACATTACCTGTTCAGGAAGATAAAAGTGCTGCAGGATGTTGGGCTTGGTTATATCACTCTCGGTCAAAGTGCAGTTACTTTAAGTGGAGGTGAGGCTCAAAGAGTGAAACTCGCTACCGAATTAGGGAAGAAAGATACCGGCAAAACTTTCTACATACTTGATGAGCCAACTACCGGACTTCATTTCCAGGATATCCAGCATTTGCTGGATGTATTAACAAAACTGGTTGACCGGGGCAATACCGTTTTAGTAATAGAACACAACCTTGATGTAATAAAAGTTGCCGATCATATCATTGACCTCGGTCCTGAAGGTGGTGATGGTGGTGGTGAGATATTATTTGAGGGTACACCGGAAGAAATGGTGGGGAATAAGAAAAGTCATACGGCTAAATTTCTTGCCTTTGAATTGAAATAAATAAGACTGCATGCTATTTGCTTTAAGATATTCAGCAAATTGCAAATAAAATATCTTTATCACTTATATGACTAAGCAGAAATTGATCGTTTGCCTGGATGATGATCCTGATGACAGGGATTTACTGATGAGTGCCATAAAAGATGTTGATTCTTCTTATAAAGTGATCAATGGGGATAACGGCATCAAAGGAATGTATATTCTTGAACAGCTGAAACAGATAGGCCAGATTCCTTGCTTGATCATTCTCGATCTTAATATGCCATTGATGGATGGTCAGCAAACACTTGCCGAAATTAAACGGGATGCAGACCTGAATGACATTCCCATTGTGGTGTTTACAACATCGTCCATGGAAAAAAGCAATACATTTTTTTCCAGCCATAATGTTCCGGTGGTGATCAAGCCAATTAAATATGGCAGCATTGTGGAACAGGTGAGAGAATTACTTTCTTATTGCCAGGAAAAAGAATGATCAGTCTTTTATCATGTAGATGTGTGGAATACCATCTTCCAGGTATCCTTCTCCTTCCTGTTTAAATCCGAATGATTCATAGAAATGTTTCAGGTAAAGTTGAGCTCCAATCTTAATTGCACCTTCACCAAACAACTCATGGCATTTGTTGATAGATGCTTCCATCAATTTTTTTCCAATTCCTGTACGGCGATATTTAGGTGAAGTGACCACTCTTCCGATACTCATCTCATCATATGAAAGTTCTTTTGGCAATAAACGTGTATATCCTGCAAGATCATCATCAATAAAAGCCATTAAATGAAATGCATCCTGGTCTTTATGATCGGCATCCTGGAAAACGCAATTTTGCTCTACAACAAACACTTCGTTTCTCAGGTAAATGATTTCGTACAACTGATGAGGAGTTAGTTCGCTGAATTTCCTGCATTCAAACCTTATCATTTCACATGCAGTTTTAGAAAAGCAGCGATCTTAGTAAAAGCATCGATCGTATTTGCAGTGCTCCATATACCATGACCTTCACCGGTGTATTTTTCATATTGCTTTGTAACACCTGATGCAGCTAATCGATTGTTAAGACTATCACTTTGGTGAAGCGGAACAATATTATCTAATGTTCCATGTAAGATGATAGTAGGAATTGAGCTGCTACTCACAGCAAACAATGGACTTGCATTTGTATAACCAGTTGGATTTGCCGAAGGGCTTCCACCCATAAATAATTCCAGTACAAATTTGGTATTGGCCGGGCTGAAATTATACAGGTCTTTCATGTCTGTAGGACCAAAAAGGTCAACAGCAGCTTTGAAGTTTCCGTTATTGCTTTTGTAAGCCTGCAGCAATGCTAAATGAGCACCTGCACTTGCACCACCAATTGCCATCAGTTTATCATTGAATTTGTATTCGCTTGACCTGTTGATGATGAAGTTAACTGCAGCATCCACATCATTTAACTGCGTTGGCCATAGGTTTCCACCGGTAGTAGCAAGTCGATAGTTGATGTTGAAGAAAGCATAATCAGGTAGTAAAGTTTTAAAGGTGTTGATGGCATCATTCATTTCTGCTTTATCACCACTGACCCATGCACCACCATGAATCAGTATCAATGCTTTTGTTGCTGTTGTGGATCTTCCTGCAGGAAGATAGATGTCCATCTTCTGCTGTGCATCTGCTCCATAAGAAACATTCAGCAATTCCTGTGCAGGCAGTGTTGATTCACTTTCATTCTTTTTACATGCACTTCCTGTAACCATCAAAGCCATACAATATATAAATACTCTTTTCATCGACTGTTGTATTACAAAATTATACCTGCAATTACTGGTGTTCTGTTAATTATCTGATGGGAACCGGTACTACTGCCAAGCTTTCGTTACCAGTATCACTTACTGATTGAACAGCAAAGAAATAATTATCCTTTGAATAAGGAAGCCTGGCAGATGTTTCTGTTGTAAAAATTTTCTTTTGCCATACCGGGCTGGTGGTTTCTCTCATCAAAATATAATATCCTTTTACTTTTCCAGCTTTTGGTGCAGACCAGGAAAGGCCAGTTGAATTAGTAAGATTCTTTGTATCAACTTTTACTTCCTGTGGAACTGACGGTGCTTTTGAAAGATTGGCAAGGTTGGCAAGATTCATTGCTGTATTTTTTCTCAGGTATTCAAAATCCATGTATTCAATTAAATCTCCATACTGCACACCATTTTCTTTCCTGATATCCTGGTGCTGGTGATTGTAGTTTTCATTCATTTCAGTAATTCTTACTGCAGCAAAATTCCTGTTCACAAACGGAGTATGATCTCCACCACGTAAAAACCTGTCGTTCCGATAGATCATCACCACTTCAAGATTATCTACATAGCGTTCGCCAATCTCTTTTGCATAACGGGCAAGTTGTCTTGCTCTGCCATCATTCTCAAGACCGAGGTTACGAATGTTCATCGCTACTCTTCCGGTATCTGTAGTAGAAAGTCCTTCACTGAAGACACGGACTTTTGTATTCTCAATGATATTTGTTTCATTGCTGTGGTTACTACCCATGATGTCATTGTTCAGCAATGCCTCTAAATTCAATTTTTCTCTCTTAGCTTTCTCAGCCATAAAATTTGCTCCAAGTAAACCCTGTTCTTCTCCACTCATAGCAACGAAGATGATGGTGGCAGGAAAATTTCTTTTGCTCATGATCCTCGCACATTCTATTACCGCAGCAACACCACTGGCATCATCATTTGCACCCGGAGCATCGATCGTAGCATTCATTACATCACTGGCCCTGCTGTCTAAATGACCACTGATCATAAACACACGATTATCATTTGCATCAGTTCCTTTTAAAACAGCTACTACATTACCAAGTAATGTTGGTTTGTTTACTCTTTTACCATCAGCAGCTATTATAACTGTATCTATGTATGCTGTTAGCTTTCCATTTGAACCCGGAACAAATTGATTAAACTTATTGAGCACCCAGTTCCTTGCTGCACCAATTCCTTTATTACCTGTTTGAGCACTTAAAGTATTTCGTGTTCCAAAACTCACCATGCTTGTGATGTACGATCGTAGAGAATCCGGTGAAACTTCTTTCACCATCTGTTCAATTTCCGGATCTCTTTGAATAATCGTTTGGGAAGAAGATGTTGCAGCTATCAATAGTAAAACAAAAAACAAATTGGTTCTCATACACCTAAGATACATAACAGCAATGAAGACATGGTTTAGTGCAAATAAAAAAGCATCAGGTTTTGCACTTATGCTTTCGCATACTTACTAACCCAATGCTTTTTTAAGTTTTTTCAGCAGCATAGTCCGTGAGGACGTATCTTCTGAACGTACCGCTTGTTCCTCACCTGCCGAAGCTGTGATTTCCTCGTGGTACTTAGTGCCAAACCGTGTTACGGGTTCAACGCTAACCAGTGTTGTTATCATGTTCCGGTTTGACCCGTAACGATGTTATCAACTGGATTTGTGAGATCGATATCTTTTTGACGGATATTGTTCTCACACCAGCCTTGTTATCATACCTGCCGAAGCTGTATGTTATCAACTGGATTTGTAAGTTTCACATCTTTTGAAGGATGTTTCACTTACACCAGCTTGTTACATTTTACTTGCGTAACGATGTTTCCCGCTGGATTTATAAGGCTTCACCTTTTGAGGGGCTTTGCACTTACACCTGGTTTGTTTCATTAACCGAAGTCAATGTTATCTCCGGGATTTAGTGTCTAGGTTCTGTTGAAGGATCCTGTTTCACCGAAACGGTTCAGATTTATTTGCCGAAGCATCTATTCCTTAGCCCGTTTCTTTTTTAATTGACGAGTTGTATTTTACTACCCCAATCATCAATTACAACACCAAGGTAGTTTACAGTTACAGCAGTTTCCAAATTTTTGGGTTTGTTGTTCTGCACGTGTTTAGCACCGGGTTTTGCACAAATACTGTGGATAAGGGGAAATGATGAAATATCGCTGAAATCCAATACTGGTTTGTATTGCAGATGATATGTGTCTTTAAAGGACTTTACGGTTCTACACAGGGTTATGCACCCTTGTTGTGAATAATGGGATTTTTTCTGAGCCAGCGCTGGTATTTCAGTTAATCATTCTTGCGTCGCACACTTGTGCAACATCAGTAAATGCAGCTAACAATGAAATTTCGCAAAAGCTAACTATTCATGTACCACTAACACTGGTACTTCACTTTGGTAAGACAATTTCTTGGTAGTGCCTGTCTTCTTAAATAGTTTATCAAAGAAGGAATGTTGTTTCTGTACTGCAATAATCAGATCAATGTTTTTCTCTTTTGCAAACAAACCAAGGGCTTCATCGATATCAAATAAACGCATAAAATAGAACTCTGGTTTCAATTCGCTGAACATCTCTTCAAAATCGACCTGCTCTTTAGCATATTGCTCAGAGATCGCTACATAATGTTCCGGGTCTACATTTACAATATGCAGTTTGGCCCTGAATGTCTTCAGAAATTCTTTTATCGGTGCAGATGGTGTGGCATTGAATACATCTTTAAAGTCAGAGGCCAGCATTGCATGTTTGATTTCCCTGTAAGTAGATGCTTCAGGGACAATTAGTACCGGGCAAGCCCTTGTTTCCGCAAATTTAAGCGTATTACTTCCGATAAGTACCTGGCCCAAAGGTGATCTGCCGGTAATTCCCATGATCACCAGGTCAGAGCTTCTATGCCTAACCGCTTTTTCAAGATCCTCAATAAAGTCATCACCACGGTGTGCCAGTGTATCAATATTCACAGCAAATTTTTCATTCAACTGTTTTTTTAACCCTGCAAGCGTACGTTCTGATTCTTCTGCCTCGGAACTTCTGCTGTAGTGGTGATATAAAAGCATGGTTACGCCATAATGGCCAACCAGTAACTGGGCTGCATATCTTGCTGCATTTAATGAGGTTTCAGAAAAATCTACCGGTACAATAACTGTATTCATATATAGGGTTCTTAAAAGCAATAAAGATAGGGGGAAGCATGTAAACAAAAAAGACCGGCATTACTGCCGATCTCTTTCATAAAATAACTGGAATCTTATTGTACGATTACTGTTTTCGTTTCAGTGATGTTGCCAGCAGTAACTACTTTAAGTATATACATTCCTGCAGTCAGTTTTTCAACATTCACGGCGCAATTATTCATGCCTTGTGTAAGTGAAAAACTCCTGTTCAGTACAATTCTTCCACTCATATCCGATAAGCTCAGCATTACGTTTTCCTGCTTAGAACTTAATAATTGTGAATTCAGTACCTGGGTTGCAGGAACAGGATATATTTTTTGAATAAGCTCGTTACTGGTAGCTTTTTCATTTACAAAAATGATAGAAGAATAAGTGGTTCTGCCTGAAACATCAACCAGCTTTAGCCGATAAAATGTTTTACCTGCAGCGTTATCAGCGTAACGATAGCTATAATCGCCAACCCCTTTCACCTGGACATTCGCAACAGGTGTGAAATACCTGCCGTTATCACTTTTTTCAACAACAAAATATTCATTTGCATCGGTAGAGTTGGCTCTCCACTCAAGCTGGTTTTGTTCTTTTGCACTATATGCACTGAAGCTGATGAGCTTGATCGGTAAAGTAAAATAGAAACTGGCAGCAATATCATCGATTCGGAAAGTCTGCACATTACTGGATTGCCTGAAACGGATCTTAAGAGTTGAAAAATTCACTGTGCCAGGTACAGCATCACTCACCATTACATCCCACGGTGTGGGTGGTAAATAGTTTCTGAATAATCTTTTGTATGGCAACGGTGTATAATTTACGCCGTCAGTGGTGTATTCCAATACCAGCTCAGTGAGATTTGATGGATCATATCCAAACATTGAAAATGTAATGTCAAGACTTTGAGGTGTGGAGGTAGGTGCAAATCCTGAAATTTCAAGTGTAGTACCTACAACGTTATTAAAAAATACATTTCCATTACCACTGGCACTGAGATTATTCGAAGCATTTACATTTTGAACTTCAGAAGTGCCAGAAAAAGTCAAAAGTCCGTTATTAGCCCAGCCCGTGTAGGAATTAACAACGCAGGAAGTGGTTGGAGTGCCTACGGTTTCCATTGGATAATTGTTCTGCTGGCTGAACGACGATAAACAAAAGGTGCACAATAACACCGTAAGGGTGTAGCGATTTTTCATATTGGATAGGTTTTAAAAACTTAAAATAAAAGTGTTTTTCCAATATAGAAAACGATCTTAATCATGAAAAATTGCAGACTCGTATTTTCTCCTCGTGCATTTACGTGAATTAGTCTTATAAGGATATGGATAGAATTTTTTGGAGTGAAGATTGGTTTCTTCGCTTATTCAATACAATGCGATATATAAATTAAACAGTGAATATATTCCTGGCATTTGCTGTTGTTACCGCTGCAACTTCATCCACGCTCATCTCTTTTACTTCCGCAATTTTTTCAGCAACATAGCTGATGTAACTGCTTTCATTTCGTTTGCCCCTGAAAGGGACAGGTGCTAAATAAGGAGCATCAGTTTCCAGAACGATAAGATCTAATGGAATGTCTTTTACTACTTCTGCAACGCCACTTTTTTTGTAAGTGATGACACCACCGATACCTATGTAAAAACCCATATTGATGATCTCATTTGCCAGGTCAAGACTATCTCCAAAACAATGGAAAATGCCTTTCAGTCCTTTGGCAGCGTAGGGTTTCACCGTATCAATGCATTCTTTCATCGCATTCCTGGAATGTATTACAATAGGTAAGTTGTACAGCAAGGCCAATTCCATTTGTTGTTTAAAAGCCTCATACTGCTGCTGAATAAACGTTTTGTCCCAGTAAAAATCAAGGCCTATCTCACCAATAGCAACAAAACTTCTCTTGCTTAGCCAATCTTCAATTATCGAAAGCTCTTCTTTAAAGTTTTCCTTTACAGAACAAGGATGCAGGCCCATCATAGGAAAACATTGTTCCGGCCAGGCAGCTTCCATGGCCAGCATTGAATCTATTACAGAGCTGTCTATACCGGGAAGGTAAAATGCCGAGATTCCTTTGCTGGTAGCCCTTTGCAACATGGCTTCCCGGTCAGCATCAAATTCAGGAAGGTAGAGATGACAATGTGTATCGATCAGCGTCATGAGGTAAAATTGAAAGGCAGTTGTGGGTATTAAATTAGGCGGTAGCTGTAATAAAATTTTATGACGTTCGTTTTAGGAAAGACTCTAACTGATCCTCAGTAAAAATACGTAGTAAAAAAAATCATTACAGATTTAATCGATGCATTAGAATAAAATCTAATAACAACTATATATTTGAAAAAGTTTTCATAGGGTACGGATTAAAATCGGGCTGGAGTTTCAACTCCGGCCCATTCTTTTTTGGTACTGTATTACTTTATCACTTTATCCAGGTAAGTTACCTGTTCATCTATAACAGCGGCATCGACTCCTTTATTCTTCCTCGCAAGTTTCTTCATTTTTAAGGAAGAAAATTCTTTATTCACTGCCTCTTTAAAACCGGGAACAAAAGGAGCGAGTCTTTCCCTGAATTGTACCAGCATGTCAATAGCTTTCTTAAAGTTGGTCGTGTTATCAACCTTGGTTAAGTAAAGTAAAAACGTATTGAACTTCGAGAGTTTTTCAAACACTGCTGCGTTATCAAAATCATTATACATCTCCTCGAAATCAGCTTCCGTTTTTGTAAAAACTTCCGCTACCGACAAAGCATTTTCTAATGCACCTTTTGCATCTTTTTTTAACTCCGGCAATAAAGCTACTGCTGCATCTTCATCCACATTCAGTAAAGCAAGCAGCGAAGAAGCTGCTACGGTATAAGATGAATCTTTAACTCCCTGTAAAAAAAGACTTCGATATTTTGTATCGTTTAAACTGCCCAGCATGTCAATGGCATCAGCCCTTACAATCCTGTTTGGATCTTTCACAGCCATTGTCTCGATCGTTGTTCTTGTGGCAGCATCCATAATGGAATCGTACATATTGGTAACAGCTTTTCTCCTGATAAGGAAATAAGGATCTTTCAAAGCATCCTTTATTAACTGAACCGCTGAAGGTTCTCTCATGTGTCCAATAGCAAAATCTATGGCTTCATTCCTGTCTAAAAATGTTTTTGCATACTTGTACTGGTGAATATATTCCGGCAGTGTTTTGTTATCTGTTTTTGAAGCTAGTAATATTCGTTCCGCATCTACATTAACCAGGTCTGGTTTTTTATTCACGACAAAGTTTAACGTATCTCTCCTTGCATTAAGTTCTTCCCGGAAGCGAACTTTCTTCGCACCATCATAAATATCTACAGCAATGGGTAGTCGAAAAACTTTATCTGATTGCTGCAACTGGTCAACATATACAGAAACCACTCTCGTTTCCTCGTCATAGTTATACCTGATATCCAGTTCAGGATGACCATTGCTAAAAAACCACTGGTCAAAGAACCAATTCCAGTCTTTACCGGTTACATCTTCTAACACAAGCCTTAGCTTATCTGCATTACCCGTACCGAATTTATTACGTGTGAGATAAAGATTCAGTGATGTAAAGAAAGCACTATCACCTGTATAGTTTCTTAGCATGTGCAATATTCTTCCACCTTTATTATAGCTCACACCATCAAACATATCTTCTTTATCCTTGTAATAAAACCTTATCAGGTCTCGTGAAGGATTATCGCCTCTATTGTAACCTAAAAACTCATTCAGGCCATGTTCATCAGCCGCATCTTTTCCATATTTATATTCTCTCCAGAGATATTCACTGTAGTTAGCGAAACTTTCGTTCATGGGAAGATTACTCCAGCTTTCTGCAGTAACCAGGTCGCCAAACCAATGATGAAATAATTCATGTACGATCACATCTTCCCACCGATTACCATCAACCAGTTCCCTTGCATTTTGCTGTGCACTTTCCTGGTGTAAAACAGCAGTGGTGTTTTCCATGGCACCACTCACGTAATCTCTTGCTGTCATCTGTGCATACTTGTTCCACACGTATTCATAGCCCAGGATTTTGGAAAAGAATCCCATCATTTCAGGCGTAAGACCGAATATTTTCCTGGCTACTTTCTCATAAGGCTTCTCAACATAATAGCTCACTTCTTTTCCTTTATAAGTATCCTTCACCACTGCATAATCCCCTACACCTAAAAAGAAAAGGTAAGGTGCATGGGGAAGATCCATTTTCCATGTATCGGTTCTTGTTCCATCGGCATTTTTTTTCTGGGTGGTGAGCTTTCCGTTGGAAAGTGTTACATATTTAGCAGGAACAGTAAAGCTGAATTCCTGCGTTGTTTTTTGGTTCGGTTTATCAATGGTAGGTACCCACATAGATGATGCTTCTGTTTCACCTTGTGTCCAAACCTGTGTAGGCTTGTCTTTTTCTGTTCCTTTTGGATTGATGAAGTAAAGACCCTTCGCATTTTTTATAGCAGCACTTCCTTTGGTACTGGTATATTCATCGGGTTTTGAAACATAATCTATGTACACAGTGTACTTTTCGTTGTTTTTGTAAGTCCTGTCCAGCTGTATATACAATACTGAACTATCATAATAACGGTATCGGAGCGGAATATTTCTTCCATTTCTTACTATTGCAACAGTATTAATGTTCATTCCTTTTGCATCAAGCGTAAGGCTATCGGTAGAATAGAAGTGCGGCTTCAGGGTGATCCAGACCTTACCTAATAAATAAGAACGATTATAATCCAGCCTTGCATCCAGCTTAGTATGCACAAGGTCGTTTACTTTGGTAGCAAAAGCCCGGTAATAATTTCTCCAGGAGCTGTCCTGAACCTTTTCTTCGTGTACCTGTGCCTGTGTTACGCTGCTGCAAAGACAGACAATTGCCAACGCTAAGTTTCTCATGTAGAAGTTGTTGTTTAAGAATTGCAAATTTACCCTGAACAGCAAACTATATACCTCAATTTTTATGAGAGGCAATTAGTTACAAATCTTAGTTTTGATCTATGCCCCGGTATTTTTTAGAAATCAGCTATAAAGGAACCCACTACAGTGGCTTTCAGGTTCAACAGAATGCGAAAACCATTCAAAGCGAGGTGGAAAGATCTTTGCAACTCGTTTATAAACAACACCTCAGCCTCACCGGATCGTCAAGGACAGATGCAGGAGTACATGCCCTGCAGAATTATTTCCATTTCGATACAAACGTAAAGCTGAGTTCAAAAGAGCTATACAATGTAAATGCGATCCTTCCGGTCGATATAGCTGTAAATGGTTTATATAAGGTAAGCGATGATGCCCACTGCCGTTTTGATGCCTTGTCAAGAGAATACAAGTATTTCATTTATCATCAAAAGAATCCTTTTCTCAATGATCGTGCATGGTATTATCCTTTCCGAATCAATAAAGCATTACTACATCAGGCAGCACAAATGGTTCAGAATCAGAATAATTTCATTGCATTCTCCAAAAAGAAAACACAGGTAAACAACTTTAAATGTGAAATAGAGATATCTCAGTGGTTAGAAGAAGATGGTTGTGTTATATATAAAGTAAAGGCAAACCGGTTTCTGCGTGGAATGGTCAGGGCATTGGTTTCCAGCATGCTAAAAGTAGCAAGAGAAACTATGACCATTGATGCATTCCGGGAATTACTGAATAGCGATATACAGTCGTCTGCAAGTTTCGCCTCACCGGCACATGGCCTGTTTCTTACCGAAGTAAGGTATCCAGATCGCTATTTAGAGAGGATTGATTAGGATTACTGGCACCAGGAAGTGCTTCATCGTCCCTTGCGTCGCACTCTTTTGCTGTTGTATTTGCTTCAGCAAGGGATTCCCTAAAAAAACTTTTCCCTTCAAATCCATACTGGCACTACGTTTCTGTCCTTTAACAAACAATATTTCAAAAAACATTTGGCAGTAAACATTCCACCCTTATCTTTGCACCCCGCAAATGAAAAAAAGCGGTCTAGTTCTTAAAATAAAATGCTAAAAGCTGAGAGATTTTCGAAAGAAAATTTGCCACTAAAACTCAGCACAGTATCTTTGCCGTCCGCTTGTAAAAAAGCAGGATAGCTCTGAAAAAAAGAAATGTAAAAAGCAGGGAATTTTCGAAAGAAAATTTGGTAGAAAACTTTCACCACTTATCTTTGCACTCCCGTTTAAAAAACGAGGTTGTTCTTCAAAATAAAATGCAAAAAGCTGAAGAAATTTTGAAATAAAATTTGCCAGTTAACTTCAGCCTCTTATCTTTGCACCCCGCTTCAAAAAAGCGGTAAGTTCTACAGGAAATACTGAAATAAAAACTCCAGAAATTATCGAAGTAATTCGAAAATAAATTTGGTGAAAATAAAAAGGCTCTTACCTTTGCAACCCCAACAAAAAAGGGGCGGCAAAATAACGCCGAAAGATCTTTGAAAGTTTGGAAGCAACAGTACACAAAAACTAGTTTTTTGTGGTAAGGTTAAAACGTAACAGAAATTAAAATCGACCGTTAATTTCAATTTATTTGAGACTAATAGTCAGATCAAACAACATTTACAATGGAGAGTTTGATCCTGGCTCAGGATGAACGCTAGCGGCAGGCTTAATACATGCAAGTCGAGGGGCAGCATGAGTAGCAATACTTGATGGCGACCGGCAAACGGGTGCGGAACACGTACACAACCTTCCTTTAAGCGGGGAATAGCCCAGGGAAACTTGGATTAATACCCCATAAAATATTGAAGAGGCATCTCTTTATTATTAAAGATTTATCACTTAAAGATGGGTGTGCGGCTGATTAGATAGTTGGCAGGGTAACGGCCTACCAAGTCTACGATCAGTAGCTGATGTGAGAGCATGATCAGCCACACGGGCACTGAGACACGGGCCCGACTCCTACGGGAGGCAGCAGTAAGGAATATTGGTCAATGGACGAAAGTCTGAACCAGCCATGCCGCGTGAAGGATGAAGGTCCTCTGGATTGTAAACTTCTTTTATATGGGACGAAAATGGGTCTTTCTAGATCAACTGACGGTACCATTTGAATAAGCACCGGCTAACTCCGTGCCAGCAGCCGCGGTAATACGGAGGGTGCAAGCGTTATCCGGATTCACTGGGTTTAAAGGGTGCGTAGGCGGGTAGGTAAGTCAGTGGTGAAATCTCCGAGCTTAACTCGGAAACTGCCATTGATACTATCTATCTTGAATGTTCTGGAGGTGAGCGGAATATGTCATGTAGCGGTGAAATGCTTAGATATGACATAGAACACCAATTGCGTAGGCAGCTCACTACGGAAATATTGACGCTGAGGCACGAAAGCGTGAGGATCAAACAGGATTAGATACCCTGGTAGTTCACGCCCTAAACGATGGATACTCGACATACGCGATACACAGTGTGTGTCTGAGCGAAAGCATTAAGTATCCCACCTGGGAAGTACGACCGCAAGGTTGAAACTCAAAGGAATTGGCGGGGGTCCGCACAAGCGGTGGAGCATGTGGTTTAATTCGATGATACGCGAGGAACCTTACCTGGGCTAGAATGCTGGGGGACCGTGGGTGAAAGCTCACTTTGTAGCAATACACCGCCAGTAAGGTGCTGCATGGCTGTCGTCAGCTCGTGCCGTGAGGTGTTGGGTTAAGTCCCGCAACGAGCGCAACCCCTATCTTTAGTTGCCAACAGGTAATGCTGGGAACTCTAAAGAAACTGCCGTCGTAAGACGTGAGGAAGGAGGGGATGATGTCAAGTCATCATGGCCTTTATGCCCAGGGCTACACACGTGCTACAATGGGGAGGACAAAGGGCTGCAACACAGCGATGTGAAGCTAATCCCAAAAACCTCTTCTCAGTTCGGATCGCAGTCTGCAACTCGACTGCGTGAAGCTGGAATCGCTAGTAATCGTATATCAGCAATGATACGGTGAATACGTTCCCGGACCTTGCACACACCGCCCGTCAAGCCATGGGAGTCGGGTGTACCTAAAGTCGGTAACCGTAAGGAGCTGCCTAGGGTAAAATCGATGACTGGGGCTAAGTCGTAACAAGGTAGCCGTACCGGAAGGTGCGGCTGGAATACCTCCTTTTTAGAGTATGTTTTAGACTTACACACTGTTGCTTCTCTTTCTTTCAAACTTATTTAGTTCTTTTAATTATTATTGGTTCCCGATCACAGACCCGTAGCTCAGTTGGTTAGAGCGCTACACTGATAATGTAGAGGTCACCAGTTCAACTCTGGTCGGGTCTACCATATAATTAGCAATTAGCAAATTAGCTGGTGGCTAATTCTCTTTGGGGGGTTAGCTCAGTTGGCTAGAGCATCTGCCTTGCACGCAGAGGGTCATCGGTTCGACTCCGATATCCTCCACAAAAAAAGTTCTTTCAAACATTAAGATGTAGACATCAGGTCTATTAGGCTCGGAACCTTAACATCTACTTTTATTAGCTTAGGCTAGTATCAAGTTCTTTGACATATTGGAAAAGATATCTCATTAAATTGAGTATCAAAATCAAAAGTTGTGATGGAAACATCACTAAATTTCTAAATTTTTTAAAGCGAATAAGGGCACACGGTGGATGCCTTGGGTCTGAGAGGCGATGAAGGACGTGGTAAGCTGCGATAAGCTAAGGAGAGCTGCACACAAGCGTTATATCCTTAGATTTCCGAATGGGACAACCCGCTATGTTGAAGACATAGCACTCGAAAGAGAGCCAACCCGGAGAACTGAAACATCTAAGTACCCGGAGGAAAAGAAAATAATAATGATTCCCTGAGTAGTGGCGAGCGAAATGGGAAGAGCCCAAACTTAAGCGGCGTGCCGCTTGAGGGTTGTAGGACTGCATTTAGAAACTCTCATCAAACTGAATCTTCTGGAAAGTTGAGCCATAGCAGGTGATAGCCCTGTAAGTACAAATTGAGAGGGACGAGCAGTATCCTGAGTAGCGCGGGACCGGAGAAATCTTGCGTGAATCTGCCAGCACCATCTGGTAAGGCTAAATACTCCTCAGACACCGATAGTGAACCAGTACCGTAAGGGAAAGGTGAAAAGCACCCCGAACAGGGGAGTGAAATAGTACCTGAAACCGTGTGCTTACAAGCGGTCGGAGCAGCGCAAGCTGTGACGGCGTGCCTTTTGCATAATGAGCCTACGAGTTACTCCTGACTGGCGAGGTTAAGTTCTTTTTTAACGGAGCCGAAGCGAAAGCGAGTCCAAATAGGGCGATTAGTCAGTCGGGGTAGACGCGAAACTTTGTGATCTATCCATGGGCAGGTTGAAGGTTAGGTAAAACTAACTGGAGGACCGAACTCGTTGACGTTGAAAAGTCTTGAGATGACCTGTGGATAGGGGTGAAAGGCCAATCAAACTGAGAGATAGCTCGTTCTCCCCGAAATGTTTTTAGGAACAGCGTCACATATTGAAGTTTATTAGAGGTAGAGCTACTGATTGGGCTAGGGGGCTTCACCGCCTACCAAACCCTGACAAACTCCGAATGCTAATAAATATCTGTGGCAGTGAGGCTGCGGGCGCTAAGGTCCGTGGCCGAGAGGGAAATAACCCAGATTAGCAACTAAGGTCCCTAATAAGTAGTTAAGTTGATCAAACGAGGTGGGACTTCTATAACAGCCAGGATGTTGGCTTGGAAGCAGCCATTCATTTAAAGAGTGCGTAACAGCTCACTGGTCGAGAGGTCCTGCACGGAAAATAATCGGGCATCAAACTACTAACCGAAGTTCTAAAATTGTACTTGTACAATTGGTAGGGGAGCATTGAAATCTGCATCGAAGGTGTACGGCGACGTATGCTGGAGCGATTTCAAAAGAAAATGTAGGCATAAGTAACGATAAAAGGAGTGAAAAACTCCTTCGCCGAAAGTCTAAGGGTTCCTGATCAACGTTAATCGGATCAGGGTTAGTCTGGTCCTTAGGAAAACCCGAAAGGGGCATCTGATGGAAAACTGGTTAATATTCCAGTACCTGCTATACATTAAAAGTGACGGAGAAACGTGGTGGTTACGTCCTGACGGAATAGGGCGTTCAGCTGAACCTTCGGGGGAAGCGAAACCATAAAATTTCTTCCAAGAAAAGCGAGTATAGCAGCCAGTACCGCAAACCGACACAGGTAGACGGGATGAGTATTCTAAGGCGCTCGGGTGAGCCGTGGAGAAGGAACTAGGCAAATTGACGCTGTAACTTCGGGATAAAGCGTACCATCCTCGGATGGTCTCAGTAAAATGGTTCAACCAACTGTTTAACAAAAACACAGGGCCCTGCAAAATCGTAAGATGACGTATAGAGCCTGATACCTGCCCGGTGCTGGAAGGTTAAGGAAGGGTGTTCGGCGCAAGCCAAAGCTCCTGACTGAAGCCCCAGTAAACGGCGGCCGTAACTATAACGGTCCTAAGGTAGCGAAATTCCTTGTCGGGTAAGTTCCGACCTGCACGAATGGTCTAATGAGTTGAACACTGTCTCCTCCACGA
>JAKFCX010000044.1:0-14901 GCA_036676415.1 Chitinophagaceae bacterium | reverse complement strand
GGAAATTCCTGGCTTTCATCCCACTCCATTACATGTGGTTTGATATGTTGGTTGGCAAAATCCCTGGCTGTCTGTGTTACTTGTTCTGTGATCTCTGTAGGCTGAAAATTCATAAAAGCGAACGGTTGTTAGTTTTGCAAATGTAGGGGATGCAAAATAACTGTTGCATTATTTTTTTTATCATTCAGCTTTCACACAAGGAGCCATTTTCTGGAACATCTCTTCGGTAATGAAAACGATCTTTCTCAGGTCTTCAACTGATTGAAACTTCCCTTTTTGTTTACGGTAGATCACGATAGCCTGGGCAACATCTTTCGTTATTGCCGAGCATTCCATCAGTTCATTTTCATGTGCAGTATTAATGTTGACCTTGGTTGCTACGGGTGCTGCTAATTTTAGGTAGGGCAATATCAGCTGAAAAGTAGAATCTCTTAGTCCATAAGTTTTTGATACCTGGTTGATGGATGAAAACCCACCAATGCTTTCCCTGAACTTGATGATTCTTGCACTCAACACTTCACCAATGCCTGGCAATGATTTCCATTCTTCAATGGTAGCAGTATTGATGTCAATAGGTGCAATGGTTTTCCTGCTCTGCTTATATTCGTCTTTTTTGTATGAAGGATAATTATTGTAGTTCGGCTCAGTTGATTCAACTCTTGCATAAGGAATGATCCTGTCTGCATCTTCTTTTTTAAGGCTGTATATCTTCCTCAGATCATCCGGTGTACGAAATTTTCCTCCTTTATTGCGGTAGTTGATGATGGTCCTGGCTGTTCTTTCAGGAATACCTAGTGTGATAAATCCATTTTCATCCAAAGTATTCGGATCAAATGCAAATAGCCTGGCTTTTTTCTTTTCTTGCGGATCATAGAAAGGAGTTTGCCAGCTTTCATTTTCTTCAGACGAAAGATTCTTTTGAGGATTATCTACTGCAGTTTCTTTTTTGAACTGCTCAGTCATTGTTGCTGTGGTTTTCTTAGGCGAAAACAAACTTGGCAGGTAAATAAAACCTGCGATGATCAACAACAAAACAATGAACGCATTGCGTTCTTTTCTCGTAAAAGAGAAATAATCTTTTAACCAACTCATACAATAACATTTACAGCTTACAGGTCAGACCATCGTAAGCCAGGTGAATGTTTTGCGGTAGCTCCGCATTGACTTGTTGGTGAAATCCTAATTGGTGACTAATATGAGTGAAGTAAGCTTCCGGGATGTTGAGTTCATCTACTAAGCTGATTGCTTCATCCAGTGTAAAATGCGAGATATGTTGGGTTTTTCTCAGGGCATTTACCACCAGGATCTTTGAGCCTTTAATCTTTTCTTTTTCTTCCGCTTCAATCCTATTAGCATCTGTAATATAAGTAAAATCTCCAAAACGGAAAGCATACACCGGCATTTTATGATGCCAGACCAGGATGGGTGTTACCGGAATATCTCCAACGAGAAAAGGAGATTTATCGATAGTAATTAATTCTAACTCAGGTACTCCGGGGTACTTAGATTCGGCAAAAGCATAATAAAAATCACGTCTCAACGCTTCTTCGGTAAGTGTGTTGGCATACACTTCCATCGGCTTTTGCATGAAGAAGTTGTAGGCTCTTACGTCATCCAAGCCTGCGATATGATCTTTATGTGGGTGAGTGAAGACTACCGCATCAAGATGTTTGATATTGAGTCGTAACATCTGGTAACGAAAATCCGGGGTAGTATCAACGACCAATGTTGTAGTGGCTGATTGTACAAGAATACTACTGCGAAGCCTTTTGTCTTTTTTATCGGGTGACAGGCAGACCTCACAATCACAGCCGATCATCGGAATGCCGGTGCTGGTTCCTGTACCAAGAAAAGTTATGGTGAGAGATGGAGAAGACACATCTCAAAAGTATAGAATGTAATTTGTTATTCAACTTCAGGAGTAGAACTCTTCAGTACTTCCTCATAAAGTTTCTGGCTTTCATGTGTCAGCTTATCTATATCGATGTTGAGTTGTGGGATCAGTTCGACCAAGGTATTGATACGTCCTTCGGTATCCAGGAATTTATTCAATACCACCACTCTTGTCTGCTCAAGAATGCAATAACCGCTCTGGAAAGTTCCTCTTTCATAGCGAACTTTGTAATCAGATTCTCCTAATATATCTTCCAGTTTATCGAGGCTTGTTTGTGTGTACTTCATAATTCAAAAAGTCAATGGTCAATGGTCAATGGTCAATGGTCAATGGTCAATGGTCAATGGTCAATGGTCAATGGTCAATGGTCAATGGTCAATGGTCAAATTCCTATAACAGGCAAATTTACACTTAGTGGAAAAGCTTAACGGCCCCCAAACACTCATTTTATTCACAAATTCCTCCTGCCTCCTGTCTACCTGCTCCTGCCTCATTACTTACTCGTCATTTTCACCAATGGAACAATCACTTCTTCCATACTCACACCACCATGCTGAAACGTATTACGATAATAGTTCACGTAATGGTTATAATTATTGGGATAACATAAAAACCCATCCTCTTTGGCAAAGATGAAAGAAGAATTCACATTCGGCACCGGTAATCCAGCTTCTTTCGGATCCCTGAAAGCCAATACATCTTTCGGCTCATAATTCAGGTTACGGCCGTGTTTATAACGAAGATTCGTAGTCGTTTGTTTATCGCCGATTACCTTATATGGTGTTTTAACCCTAACTGTTCCATGATCTGTTGTTAAAATTATCTTGATATTCTTATCCGCAATTTTTTTCAAAGCCTGGTTTAATGGACTATGTTCAAACCAGCTTCTCGTAATACTCCGGTAACTTATTTCATCACTTGCCAGTTCTTTCAATACTTCCATTTCAGTTCTCGCATGGCTTAGCATGTCAACGAAGTTGTACACGATTATGTTAAGATCGTTGTTTAGCAGGTTATGGATATTATTTACCAGCTGTTGACCATCATTATGGTTCAACACTTTTGTATAGCTGTATTTGATGTCTTCTTTTTTTAATCTCTTCAGTTGTCCTTTGAAAAATTCTTCTTCGTATAAATTCTTTCCACCCTCTTCCTCATCATTTTTCCATTGGTTGGGAAATTGTTTTTCAATATCAATTGGAAGCAATCCTGCGAAGATGGCATTACGGCAATATTGTGTAGCCGTTGGAAGTATACTATAAAAGCTATCTTCCTCCTGTATCCTGAAATTCTCAGCAAACATTGGTTGAATTGCTTTCCATTGGTCGAATCTCAAATTGTCTATCAGTATAAAAAAAGTAGGTGTGCCTTTTTCAACATGTGGAAATACTTTAAACTGCATCAGGTTATGACTCATGATCGGGCTTTCATCACTTTTCGGATTTACCCATTTTGCATAATTTTTTGAAACAAACTTGAAAAATTCTGCATTAGCTTCTTCTTTCTGCGAAGCAAGTATTTCCATCATCTCCGGGCTGTCACTTTTCTCCATCTCCAGCTCCCAATACACGAGTTTTTTATAGATCTCCATCCACTCGTTATAATCAGGATTGCTGTTTAACGCCATGAATAAATTCCTGAACTGTTGCTGGTAAGCCGTTGTTGTTTTCTCAGCAACCAATCTTTTATTATCAATGATCTTTTTTAAACTCAACAATACCTGGTTAGGATTTACCGGTTTGATCAGGTAATCACTGATCTGGCTTCCGATCGCATCATCCATTACATTTTCAGTCTCGTTTTTTGTGATCATCACCACCGGAATAGAAGAATTTACCTCTTTAATTCTGGCCAATGTTTCCAAACCTGTAATGCCTGGCATCGATTCATCTAACAACACCACATCAATCACATTGTCTTTCACAAATTCGACTGCATCAAAACCATTCGTCAACGTTTGTACATCGTAACCTTTATTCTCTAAAAACATTTTCTGCGATTGCAGGCTTTCAATCTCATCATCTACCCATAAAATTTTTGCTAACGACATAATAATTCATTTAGAGATTTGGTAACAAACCTTCGCGGTACTATTAAACTATAGTTGTGTCACTCACTTCAGCGTTCTGAACAGTAATGGTCAGGAACCAGCTTTGCAACCCTGGCACCTTTGCGTGAAACACAAACTTATTATCAATAATTCAACCGAAAAAGTAAAGAGTAGAAGTTAGTTCTATTTGGTAGTATTTAAGTGGACAGGAAACCGAATATACACTATCCGTTAGCATTAGTACATTTGCCAACAGCCATAGCGGCTTATTTAACAAATCCCAAACATGCAGCAGCGCAAGATCATTAATGACCCTGTTTATGGCTTTATCACCATTAACCATCCACTCATCTTTAAAATAATTGCTCATCCTTTTTATCAAAGATTAAGAAGGATCAGTCAAATGGCATTGGCACAACTGGTTTATCCAGGAGCAACCCACACAAGGCTTCATCATTCTTTGGGAGCATACCATTTAATGTGTAATGCCATATCAGAACTACGAGGAAAGGGAATTAATATCACAGAAGACGAAGAAATAGCTACAAAAGCTGCTATCCTGTTACACGACATCGGTCACGGTCCATTTTCTCATGCACTGGAAAATGTATTGATCAGGGATCTGCATCATGAGGAAATATCACTCAGGATCATGCAGCAAATGAACAAAGAAATGAATGGGGCACTTCAATTGGCTATAGACATATTCACAGATAAATATGAAAAACCATTCCTGCACCAGCTCATCAGTGGGCAATTAGATGTAGACAGGATGGATTACCTCACAAGAGACAGTTTTTATTCCGGTGTTAGTGAAGGTGTGATCGGCTACGATCGTATTGTAAAAATGCTTTGTGTGCACGATAACCAGTTAGTGGTAGAAGAAAAAGGAATTTACAGCGTTGAAAAATTCCTGGTGGCAAGAAGGCAAATGTATTGGCAGGTCTACCTGCATAAAACGGTACTTTCTGCCGAAATGATGCTGGTGAAGATTATGGAACGGGTAAAAGAAATCTATACGACTGAAGACAGGAAACTCGTCACAGGTTCTACGCTTGATTTCTTTCTTTCGGGATATAGCAACTCCGATCAAGACCTTGTACTGGAGAATTTCTGTATGCTGGACGACCATGATGTGATGCATGCCGTAAAAGTCTGGAGCAGGCATAATGATCATGTGCTGAGCCTGCTTTGCAAAAACCTGCTTAAACGTGTTTTGTATAAAACAAAATTCCAGGCCGAACCGTTTAACAAAGAATTCATAAAAGAAAAACAAGAGGCAACAAAAAAGACCCATAACTTGTCAGAGGAAGAGGCCGGTTATTTTTGCTTTACAGGTGAGGCAAGTAATACAACTTATCAGAAAGCGGATGAACGTATCAACATCCTGTTCAAGGATGGATCAGTAAAAGATATAACATCCATTGATAATGCATTAATTAGTCAAAACCTTTCCTTGCCTGTAAAAAAATTCTACATTTGTTCATTGGGATAGTCATTGAGAGTTATAAAGTCAATGGTCATTGGTTATTAGCTTTTACTAAACCGGACCTTTATAAAGACCTAATGACAAATGACTAAATGACTTTTAAAACGTATGGAATTCAGTGCAGCTCAGATAGCAGTTTTAATAAATGGTAAGGTGGAAGGGGATCCTGAAGCTAAAGTATCTTCTTTCAGCAAGATTGAAGAGGCTAAAGCTGGTCATCTTGCATTCCTGGCCAATCCCAAATATGAAGATTTTCTGTACACCACCGGAGCTTCTGTAATTATCATTAGTAACACTTATGAATTACGAGAGCCAATCTCAGCCACACTTATCAGGGTTAAAGATGCTTATAGTGCTTTCGCCATCTTGTTGAATAAATACCAGCAAATGGCCACACAGCAGTTGAGTGGTATCCAGGAGCCAAGTTATATTTCTAAAACAGCAAGCTTAGGTGAACAGGTATACATAGGTGCTTTCGCTTATGTTGGTGAGAATGTAAACATTGGTAACAACGTAAAAATTTTCCCCGGAACATTTATTGGCGATAATGTTACTGTTGGTGACAATACAATACTTCATCCTGGAGTAAAAGTCTACCATGATTGTATTGTTGGTAAAAATGTAACCATACATGCAGGTTCTGTAATCGGTGGTGATGGTTTTGGATTTGCACCACAACCTGACGGTACTTATAAAAAAGTTCCACAGATCGGTAACGTGGTTATAGAAGATGAAGTGGAGATCGGTTCTAATGCAACGATTGACAGGGCTACAATGGGTTCAACTTTAATTAAGTCAGGAGCTAAGCTTGATAACCTTATCCAGATTGCCCATAATGTTGAAGTAGGTAACCATACTGTTATTGCAGCCCAGGCCGGTGTTAGTGGAAGTACCAAGATTGGAAAGTATGCACAGATCGGTGGCCAGGCAGGAATTGTTGGTCATATCACAATTGCCGATGGTGCAAAGATCAATGCACAGAGTGGTGTAAGTAAATCAATAAAAGATCCGAATACATCTGTCACAGGTTCCCCGGCAGCAGATTATACTTCTGCACTTCGAAGCCAGGCTGTAACACGAAATCTTCCTGAATTGGAAAAAAGAGTTTGGGAGTTGGAAAAGCTTATTCAGCAGTTGATGGCTGAGAAGGTGAATGTGTAGTTTTATTTTACCGGCTTCAAATCTTTACTCAAAGCCTGTTGTGTCACTCACTTGTACGTTCTGAACTTTATTTAACAAGTCATTCAATTTTTACATCCTCAACCTTAATATCCCCTTCCGGGCTGATAATATTACCATTTTTGAATTTATAACGAGCAATAAACTTTCCTTTACTCCAACTGTATTGATAAATAAGATCATGCTGTTGAGAATACCTGTCAAGATCCCTAGGGTTCTTTTTTAAATTTTCAAGATTTGTTTTGGCTGATTTTTTATAAAAGGTAATCAAATAGTCAATAGTGACTATATCATTACTTTTAATATGTGTTTGAACAAACTTATCTACTAAGCCTTCTGTTTCAGAATTGTCAATAAAATTTTCGACTAAAAAGGATTCTTGTTTAGTTATTACTGTGTCTTTACTTATAAGAGAATCAATTCGATTTAAATAAGGAATTGACTCGAAGATTAATCTCTTTTGAGAAATACCACATTGGGATAGTACGATAATAGAAGAAAGAAGGAACAGTTTATAAAACATAGTAAATAGATCAATGAACAGCTTTAGTAAATCTATTTGAGTTTCTGCTCAAAACAAGCTGCTGTATCAACTTAAAACTTCGGACAATTCACTCCAGTACTCTCCGGGTCTTTCTTAATATAGATAAGCGATATTTCCATACCACCACGACTGTTAGAAGCCGATTTTAAATTAGAAGTATTCACATCATAAGTAGCACCTAACCTGAAGCTGCCAAACTCCAAACCAACATACGGAATCACAGCATCATTAAAACGCATCCAGCTTCCAACATAAAATGAAGTCGGTTTGTCGGTTTGCTCAGAAACAAGAAATTGGTAAGCTCCACCGACCAAAGCTTCTGAAGCCTTTCCTTGTGAACTATACAAACCACTTAAATGCAAAGTACCTGTTTGCCCAACAGGAAAATAGCCACCACCATGAATAGTTGTTCTCGGATTTAATAAAAAGAATGCACCAGTGAAAGATTGTTTCGGTCGATTAATATGATACATGCTAACGCCGAAATAAAAATTATTCTGATCAGTGGTACTTCCATTGTACAATACACCTGCATTGAGATCAAAATAACTATTCTTGAGACTGTTGTTATTGAATACCTCTGATGTGATTCCTGTAAAACCATATGGAGTTAGCTGGTCCAGGAATTTTAGATTGGTAACATTGATTAGCATGTTGGCATATGTACCCTGGAAAGCAGCACCAATTTGGTGATAACCTTCTTCATCTAATCCTTTATGAAAAGCGGTACCTATTGATGCATAGTTGAATTTCACTGCACCATTTGCACTTTGATCGCTGAATCCCATCAATCCAACACCCCAGGTATCGTTTTCTGCTATATGGTTTTTCATGATCCTGAAATCAACAGCTGCACTTGTAGTTACAAAAGCCTTGTTGATTGTGGGCCATTGGTTACGATGAATGCCTGCCACACGAATATCACCATCAAATTTTCCTGCAAAAGCCGGATTTAAAGTCAACGGTGAGGCATAGAATTGTGAAAAATGAGGATCCTGTGCATTGCCGACAAAGCAATAAAATGAGATCAATATTAAAAGCAGTGTCTTTTTCATGTGAGGAAATACTAAGATAAGGAAATAAGAAAGTGCAAATCCGCTGCTTCTTATTTTAACTTTTTAGGATTGTATTTTTTGCCCGAAAGCCAGGTCACCGGCATCACCAAGACCCGGAACGATATAACCTTTGGCGGTTAATTCATCATCAATATCACCACACCATATCCTGATTTTATCACCTACTTCTCTTTGCACAAATTCAATACCCACCGTGCAGGCTATTGCCACTACAATATGTATTTCAGCAGGCGAACCTTCTTCTTTCATGTGCTGAACTGTTTTTACAAGTGAAGCCCCTGTTGCTAACATAGGATCACTAATAATAACGATCCTGCCATCAAGATCAGGGCAACTCATGTATTCCATACTGATTTCGAAAGAACCATCCCTGTGATGTTTTCGGTAAGCCGATACAAATGCATTGTCAGCTTTGTCAAAATAATTCAGCATGCCGTTGTGTAAAGGAAGTCCGGCTCTGAGGATCGTTGCTAAAACAGGTTGTTCCAATAACACCCTGCTGTTATGTGTACCAAGTGGGGTATCAATTGCTTTTTCTGTATAAGGCAGAATTTTGCTGATCTCGTAGGCAGCAACTTCACCTATACGTTCAAGGTTACGACGAAAACGCATTCTGTCGTTCTGCACATTAATGTCTCTCAATTCAGAAACCCAGTTGCTCACCAGGCTGTGTTGTTCACTTAAGTTTACGATCATAACAAAGATGTAATTGAAGTAGTTTTGGCGGGTCAAAACTAAATCCTGAAACCTGTAATTAGAAATTTATGTTTTACCGGGCTATCGGCTTAATGAGTGGCAGTTCTTTAGATGGGTTAGATATTGTGTTTGCTGAGTTTACCGAGCAGGCCGGAAAATGGACTTACGAGATAAAAGCTGCTGATTGTTACCCTTTTGAGAAGGAGTGGAGTGAAAAATTGAAGTCAGCAACAGTACTTTCGGCCTACGATTATCTCTTGTTGCATACTTCTTTTGGAAAATACCTGGGAGAACAGGTGAACAGGTTCATTGATGCTAATCATTTGCATCACCAGGTTCAGATCATTGCCTCTCACGGTCATACTGTTTTTCATGCTCCACAAAAGGGAATGACAGCACAATTAGGTGATGGTGCTGCCATTGCTGCAGTAACCGGAATTAACGTGGTGAGCGATCTCAGGGCTTTAGATGTTGCTTTAAAAGGCCAAGGAGCACCAATTGTTCCAATGGGTGAAAAGTTGTTGTTGTCAGAATATCCTTTACTGATGAATATCGGAGGAATTGCTAATGTTTCTTACAGAAAGGATGATGAATACATAGCTTTTGATATTTGCCCGGCAAACAGGGTTTTAAATATGCTCAGTGCTTTACAAGGAAAATCGTTTGATAAAAATGGAGATATGGCTTCAGGCGGAAAAGTATTAGACGATGTGCTACAGCAATTAAACCAGTTGGATTATTATCAACAGCCATATCCAAAATCATTGGCCAACGAGTTTGGAACAGATGAAGTTTTCCCTTTGCTGCCAAAAGAAAACATTGAAGATGCATTAAGAACTTACGTTGAACATATTGCCATGCAGATTAAGGCTTCCATCGAATCTTTGATCTCTCCACTCTCCACTGTAAACTATTCGCTTTTAATTACAGGTGGTGGTGCTCACAATAGTTTTCTTGTTAACAGGATAAAGGAAGTACTCGCTCCTTTGAATATCACCGTTGTAGTTCCTGAGAAGAATCTGGTTGATTATAAAGAAGCTTTGGTAATGGCTTTGCTGGGTATTTTACGATGGAGAGAACAGAATACCGTCTTTTCATCTGTTACCGGAGCTACGAGAGACAGTATTGGTGGTGCTGTTTGGATTGGGCAGGAGGCGTAGTGAGTTTTTAGTTTATAGTTATTAGTTTATAGTTGATAAGAGTTCAGAACCCTGAAATAGTCCAATTCTTCAATAATTTTAGGATTAAACTGCCACGCTCCGTTGCCATAAAGAAGAACTGTGAACTGAGCGTAGCAACAGACGATGCCACGACAGGCTAAAGCTGGTTAAAAATTTTTTTCCTTCTTTATGTAATTGCTATAAAATCTACATCCTTCTCCAAAACCAGGAAATGAAGGGATCAATTGTAGCAGTTTTATTAGCAACAGTATTTACAGCTTCGGCACAAAAAGAAATTTCTGTTGCCTCCAAACTCACAAATGCAAATGTGTATTACGGTTTTGGTGCTGAATTAACGCATACCGCCAAAGCAACTGTTCAAAATGGTTCGCAGGAAATAATCATAGAGAATATCAGCAACTCCATCGATCCAAATACCATACAAATATCTGTACCCGAAAACTTTGTGCTGCTTTCTTACCGGTTCAATACAAAAACCATTGTGCTAACAAAGCCAAATCCGGCGATAAAGACCGTAGAGGACAGTATTAAGATGTTTCAAAAACTTTTGGCTGCTGCAAACAATGAAGGAGTGATCACTTCAGACCTGTTAGATAAAACATCAAGGCTTATTGAAACATATTCATCATCTCCCAATAAAAATCTTACAACTGCAGAATTGATCAAACTGCTTGATTTCTATACCGGGAAAGTACAATCATATAGAAATACCCTTTATGCTATTCAAATAAAAAAAGAAAACATCACAGAGCAGTTAACAGATCTGAGTACAAGGATGAATAAAATCCGACAAGAGAATGGTGGTAACGCATCAAAAGTTGTAGGTGAAATGATTCTGCAGGTAATGGCTCAGCAAGTTACTTCTGCAGATATCGGCATCTCATATTTTACTCAAAGAGCAGGATGGATACCAACTTATGATATGAGGGTGAAATCGATTGACAACTCTTTCAAACTTGCTTATAAAGCTGCGGTAACACAAACTACAGGATTGGATTGGAAGCAGGTAAAACTAACGCTCAGTACTAGCAATCCAAACCAGGGAAATGTATATCCAACCCTAAGCCCTTTATTTCTTCAGATGTACAGCCCACAGGTGTATAAAGAAATGGCAACAAGAAGTGCGGCAGCAAATTACAATCGTGCACAAAGCATGCAGAAGGTTGAGCTTGATGAAGTTGTTGTAACAGGTTATGGTAGAAATAATAAAACAAAAGATGATGTAAGTGACTATCTAACCCTAAATGAAAGCCAGCTAAACACCAGTTTTGAGATTGATCTTCCTTATGATATTCCAAGTGACGGTAAGAGCTACAGCGTAGCCATAAAAGAAGAAAAACTGGATGCAACGTATAAGCACTATGCTGTTCCGAAGCTGGACAAAGATGCTTTTCTTCTTGCCGAGATCAGCAACTGGGAAAATCTTGATCTGTTGCCTGGCGATGCAAACATCATCATGGATAATGTTTATCTCGGAAAATCTTTCATCGATCCTAATACGACAATGGACACATTAAATCTTTCTCTCGGAAGAGATAAAAGAATGGCAGTGAAGAGAGTTTTGGTGAAGGAGTTCAGTAAATCCAAAGTGAGGGGCGATACTAAGACAGAAACATTCACATACGAAATCACAGTTAAGAATAATAAAAGTAAAGATGTTTCCATGCTGTTGAAAGATCAATACCCTATCAGTAAAATGAAAGATGTGGTGGTGAAATTGGAAGAAAGAGGTGATGCAGAAGTGAATGAAGAACTCGGCACACTTAACTGGAAGATCAACTTAAAACCAGGCGAAAGCAAAAAATATAAATTCAGTTACTCGGTAACATATCCGAAAGATCAAAAAATTGCAAATCTGCGGTAAATGGTGAGCAATAAGGTGAACCGACCGGCCTTTCCAGGCTGGTCTTTTTATTTATGGCAGGCTTAAACAATTTTAACAACAATAATCAAAGCCATTTTGTTTCTTTAAGTAATAAAACCGCTGCTATGTTCCGTTTAGTTTTTGCTGTCTTTGTTATGATCTTTGTTTCATGTGGTGGTGCAGAAACAAAATTCGATACCAATACTTACGAAAAAGCAAAAGAAAGTCTTGAAGAAAGAGAAAGAAAAAATCCAGAGCAGTTCCTGATTGTTACCAGTACAGATAAAAAGAATCTGATTGGTCAGACTGTTATCAGGGGAACAATCAGTAACCGAGCTACTGTTTGTGTTTATAAAGATGTACAGGTGAAGATTGCTTTCTTCAGTAAAACAGGTGTGTTGTTAGAAGAAAACAAAGAAACGATCTACGAAATTGTTACACCGAATAATAATGTTAAGTTCAAGAGCAAATACTTTGCACCGAAAGGAACTGATAGCATGACCATGACAGTTTTAGATGCTAAAGTAGAAGGTTGATTTACTTAGCTGTATTACTACTATTAAACTTCGTTGTGTCACTCTCTTGTACGTTCTAAACTTTACTGAGCTTTTACAAACTCAAATTTATCTCCGTCAAATAAACCAAGATCACTCAGTTTTAAATGCGGAATCACCAGCAATGCCATAAAGCTTAAGGTCATAAAAGGAGATCCTAAAGTAGAACCCAATTCCTCTTTGGTCATCCTGTCGATTTCAGTATACGCTTTGGCCACTTCGTAGCCATCATCAGCACTCATCAATCCTGCAACAGGAAGTCCCAGCACCATTGACTTATCTCCAACTGCACTCACTCCACCTTTTTCTTTTATTACAAGATTAATGGCTTTTGCCAGGCTTTCAGCATCAACACCAACTGCAACAATATTATGACTGTCATGTGCAACAGATGAAGCCATCGCTCCTTTCTTCAATCCAAAATTCCTGATAAAACATTTGGCAATTGGAGCGTTTTTGTAACGGTTAACAACAACCATTTTCAGTATATCATTTGCTACATCACATACAAATGCTCCATCTTTTTCTTTAGCCGGCAATATTAATTTATTAGTGATGAGTTGTCCATCCAGTGCTTCTATAACCGGAATTTTTCCATCTGTGTTTGGATAATCGTTTGTTTTTATAGCAAGATCAGATGCAATTATCTCGCTACAATCAAATTGATTGATCGGTATTTCTTTTACTGATTGAATAAAAGATTTTCCATTTTCTGCCACCAATTCGCCATCAATATAAGTATGTGTTACTTTGAATTGCTCAAGGTCTTTTACCATGATAAAATCTGCAGGATCACCCTCTCTCAATAAACCAACATCTAATTTGTAATGTAAAACCGGGTTAACACAAGCTGTACGTAGTATTTTAAATACATCAATCCCTTTCGAAACAGCTCTTGCACATAGCTGGTTAATATGACCTTCCAGCAAACTGTCAGGATGTTTGTCATCACTGCAGAACATCATATTATCTGAATGATCACTCAGCAACTCTATCAATGCATCAAAATTCTTCGCAGCACTTCCTTCCCGGATCAAAATTTTCATATTATGCTGCAGCTTGTCTAAAGCTTCTTCTGCAGTAAAACATTCATGATCTGTGCTGATGCCTGCATCAATATATTGCTTTGCGTGTTCACCTCTCAATCCTGGTGCATGGCCATCAACCGGTTTGTTTAAAGCATGAGCAGCAGCGATCTTTTTCATCACCTCTTCATCCTTAAAAAGCACTCCAGGAAAATTCATCATTTCACTCAGGTATTTTATCTCCTCTTTTTCCAACAGCTTTTTTACAGCATCTGCATCAAGTGCAGCTCCTGCAGTTTCAAATATGGTTGCTGGTACACAGCTCGGTGCTCCAAAGTTGAATTTGAACGGAACTTTCTTGCCATTCTCTATCATAAATTCTACTCCCTCCAATCCACACACATTGGCAATTTCATGTGGATCGCTAACTGTTCCAACCGTTCCATGGACAACAGCTAATCTTGCAAATTCACTGGGTATCAGCATGCTGCTTTCTATATGAACGTGACTGTCTATAAAACCGGGAAGAATATATAAAGATTGATCTAAAGATTGATCAACTTGTTTAATGGAAGCGATCTTTCCATCGTTCACCAAAATCTCGGCAGGATAGATGTTTTTTTTCCAAACATCCACCAGGTTCCCTTTAACGCTAAATTCAGAAGGCATCTGCAGTTATTAAATTGGTCACAAATTGTTTTAATGGAAAGCTTTCCTCCATAATACTCAGCTAAATTTGAGCAAATTTCTCAATCTACCAATTATGAAAAGATTCTTTAGCGTTGCAGTGGCTTGTATTGCGTTTATTTCGTTACATGCTCAGACTGCTGACGAGGTGATCAATAAATATATTACTGCAGTAGGGGGAAAAGCTAAACTTGAGGCAATCAACTCACTTCAATATGTGAGAATGATCAACTTTAGTTCTCCGATGGGAGAGGTCCAGATAACCATGACGAATATTAAAGTCGAGAATAAACTGTCACGTACCAACGTATCATCTGAAATGTTTGGTAATTCCTTTACGCTTTTCACAGATACTTCTGGCTGGATAGTAATTCCTCCAAACCAGTTTACCGGCACGGAAGAGGTTCGCCAAAAACTGAAGCCTGAAGAATATAAGCCTATGAAGGCTGAAATGGCATGTGAAGGTTATTTTCCAGAGTTGGTGAATTATACTGCCAAAGGGTATTCAGCAGAATATATTGGAGATGGAAAGTCAAACGGCAAAGCATCCTACAAGATCAGGTTAAAAAAGGATAAGGACGAGAGAACTTATTTTATTGACAAGCAAACAGCTCTGGTAAACTCCATGACTGTTAAGGGTGCTGCAGCAGTAGCTATGACAG